>NZ_JADPIT010000003.1:25568-86254 GCF_023073035.1 Bradyrhizobium sp. 62 | reverse complement strand
AGTGACGAAGCAAAGCTCGGGCGAAACGCGCCGCGAGAACGCGAAGGCATGTCTGCAATTAAAATGCGAGCTGGAAGAGTGCCGCTGCCGCCTCATTGCGCTGGTGGCGGAGTGATTGCCCCAGCTCGTCTGCGAGCGCGAAGCGAAGCAATCCAGAATCTTCGAGCGCAGCGAAGCAATCCAATCTGCCGCCGCGGAGGGATTCTGGATTGCTTCCGCCTTCGCTAAAGCTTCGGCGGACAAGTCGCTGCGCTCGCATGACGATGTGGAGAGAGTGTGCGCCACACTCCGTTCTCGTGCCGGACGCAGCGCAGCGTCTCTTCGACCGTGCGTTGCAGCGCTTCCGGGACACGAGAGTGGGGCGGCGCCTCGTTCTAGCCGCTGAGTATCCTACGGCAAGCTTCGACGAACACCTGCGCGCCGGTGACGATGTCGACGTCGGCGGTGTTCTCGGTCCAGTGATGGCTGATGCCGCCGATCGACGGTACGAACAGCATGCCCGCGGGTATGATTGTCGCCAGCATCTGCGCATCATGGCCGGCACCGCTGGGCATGCGAATGGATCGTCCGCCGGCCAGAGTCTTGCTCGCGGCTTCGATCGCGTCCTGGATGCCTGCGTTCATCATGGCCGGCGCGCCGGTGCGCAGTTTTTCCACGGTGACGGTGCAGGGACCCTTCGCGCTGGCCTCGTCCGCCATGCTCCGCAGCAGCTGCTCAAGCCGCGCGATGACCGATGGATCGTCGTCACGGATCTGGAACAGCATTTCGGCGCCACCCGGAATGATGCTTGGCGCGCCCGGATCGAGCGTGATGCGGCCGGTGGTCCAGACCGTGCGCGGGCCGCAGCTCTCGGGAAAACGCTCGTCGATGGCGACGCAGAACTTTGCCAGCGCCAGCCCGGCATCCTTCCGTGCAGCCATGCGGGTGGTGCCGGCGTGATTCTGCTCACCGACGAAATTGATCTGGTATTGCCAGATGCCGACGATGGAGGTGACGACGCCGACCGCAAGGCGACCGCTTTCGAGCGTGTCGCCCTGCTCGATATGGGCTTCCAGATATCCGACGTGCCGGCCCGGCTCGGCGGTGATGCGCGGTCGTCCTGCGAGCCCCATGTCGGCGAGTGCGTCCCGCATGGTGCGGCCGCTGGTCCGGTCGCGTGCGGCATCAATGTCGGGCTCGCTCACTTGCCCGACATAGGAGCGCGAACCGAGGAAGTGCCCAAAGTGTCCTTCCTCGTCGCACCAGGCGGCAATCTCGACCGCGCCTTCGAGCGAGGGATCAGCATTGAGCACGCGCGCCGCTTCGAGCGCGTAGACGACACCGAGCGGGCCGTCGAGCCAGCCGGCGTAGTTCTGGCTTTCGAGATGCGATCCCGCGAGCAGCTTGGGTCCCGCCTTTGCGCTGGTGCCGAAGACATTGCCGATGCCGTCGATCGCGGCGGAGAGGCCCGCGTCGGGCAGCTTCCGCACCAGCCAATCCAGCGAAAGCTTGTGCGGTTCGGAGAAGGTCGGCTTGTGCACGCCGGTCTTGTAGGCGCCGATGGCACGGAGCGCATTGAGATCGGCGAGAACGCGCTCGCCGTTTGCGCGTGAAAAGGCGTCAGGCATGCTCGGCAACCTTCAACGCCTCGGTGCGGATCTCCTCGACCAGCCGTTCCTTCAACTGGACGAATTCGGGCGTGGTCTTGATCTTGTAGGAGCGCGGATGCGGCAGGTCCACGTTGATCTCGGCCTTGATGCGGCCGGGACGTGCGCTCATGACGATGACGCGGCTGCCGAGGAAGATCGCTTCCTCGATGTCGTGGGTCACGAACAGCACGGTCTTCTGGTCGCGCTCCCAGATGCCGAGCAGCATTTCCTGCATCAGGGCGCGTGTCTGGTTGTCGAGCGCGCCGAAGGGCTCATCGAGCAGCAGGATCTTGGGATCATTGGCGAGCGCGCGCGCGATCGCGGTGCGCTGCTGCATGCCGCCGGAGAGCTGTTTCGGCCAATGGTTCTCGAAGCCGGACAGGCCGACCTGGCGGATGAAGGCGTCGGCGATCTTGTTTCGCTCCGCCTCGGATACGCCACGCTCGCGCAGGCCGAAGGCGATGTTCTCGCGTACCGTCAGCCAGGGAAACAACGTGTAGGACTGGAACACCATGCCGCGATCGGCGCCCGGGCCAGTCACCACGCGTCCATCGAGCACCACGCGTCCGCCGGTCGGGCGATCGAGGCCAGCGACGATGCGAAGCAGCGTGGACTTGCCGCAGCCGGAAGGGCCGAGGATGGTGACGAAGTCGTTGTTGCCGATCACAAGATCGGTCGGCTCCAGCGCCCTGGTCGGGGCGTTGCCGTGGCGCGCGGGAAAGGTTCGCGAGACCTGTTCGATCTTGAGGATCGTCATGCGAGCCTCCAGGGAAACAGCCAAGCGTTGAACGCCTTGAACAGGAAGTCCGAGACCAGGCCGATCAGCCCGATCACGATGATGCCGAAGATGATCTGGCCGGTGTTGAGCAGCGCCTGGCTGTCGGTGATCATGTGGCCGATGCCGGAGGAGGAGCCGATCAGTTCAGCGACGATGACATAGGTCCAAGCCCAGCCCAGCACCAGCCGCAGGATCTCGGCGATCTCAGGCGCGGAGGAGGGCAACAGGACGCGGCGGATGATGCCGCGGTCGCTGGCCCCCAGTGTATAGGCCGCCTCGACCAGGTCGCGCCGCGTCGTGCCGACGGTGACCGCGATCATCAGGATGATCTGGAACACCGAGCCGATGAAGATGACGAGCAGCTTCTGCAGCTCGCCGATGCCGGCCCACAGGATCAGGAGGGGAATGAAGGCGGAGGCCGGCAAATAGCGCGCAAAGGAGACGAACGGTTCGAGGAACGCCTCGACCGGCTTGTACGCGCCCATCAGCACGCCGAACGGCACCGCGATGAGTGCGGCCAGCACGAAGCCGCCGACGACGCGCCAGATCGTCATGCCGATGTCGAACAGGAAGCCCTGTTTGATGATCAGATCGACGCCTTCCTGCACCATGGTCAGCGGGTTGGCGAGGAACACTTTCGACACGTGGCCGCCGAAGGTCGCCCAGGACCAGAGGGCAACGAACACTACGAAGAACGCAAGGCCGTAAGCCACGCGCTGCCTTGACGTCACGGGATCGAGGGGACGCATCAAACTGTCTATCCGGGCGGTGAATAAGTTTACCGGCCCCGCCGCGAGACGGGGCCGGCGGTTCCTGGGAGGCTTACTTGATGTAGCTGGCGTCGAAGAGATCCTCGACCTTCGGCGCGGCCTTGATGATGCCGATCTCGAGCAGGAGGTCGGCGGCCTCCTTGTTGAAGGTCAGGAAATCGCCGGCGAAGAATTTCTGGTTCGCGGCCTTGTCCTGCCAGCGCAGATACTTTGCCGAGTTGCCGAACGCCTCGCCGCTCTGCTTCACGTCGGCGCCCATGATCTCGTAGGCCTTGGCCTGGTCCTTGGCGATCATGTCGAGGGCCTCGAAATAGCTGTCGGCGAGCGCCTTGGCGGCCTTCGGGTTCTCGGTGAGGAATTTCGGCGTGCAGCCGAACGTGTCCATGACCATCGGATAGTCGAGCGTGGTCGCGATGATCTTGCCCTTGTCGGGGGCGGCACGAACCGTCGACAGATACGGCTCATAGGTCATCGCGGCATCGTTCTGGCCGGAGACGAAGGCCTGCGCGGCCGCGGCCGGCTCGAGGTTGACGACGGTGACGTCCTTCACCGACAAGCCGTTCTTCTTCAGCATCCAGGCCAGCGCGAAATAGGGCGAGGTGCCGGGCGCGGAAGCCGCAACCGTCTTGCCCTTCAGATCCTTGATCGCGGCGAGCTCGTTGCGCACGGCCATGCCGTCGGCGCCGTAGCTCTTGTCGAGCTGGAAGATCTGCTTGGTCGCGACGCCGTTGGCGTTCCAGGAGATCCAGGTCTCCACGGTCGTTGCCGCGCACTGGACGTCGCCGGAGGCGATTGCGAGATGGCGATCCTTCTGCGGAATCTTCTTGATGGTGACGTCGAGGCCGTTCTTCTTGAAGATGCCGGCTTCCTTCGCCAGCGTCAGCGGCGCGAAGCCGGTCCATCCGGAGATGCCGACGCCGACCTTGACGTCGTCGGCGAGCGCCGGCGTGGAAGCTGTGAGGGCAATGATTGTCGCAAATACTTTCGAACTACGCATGATTGTCGTCCTCTTGCCGATCGATGGATTGACGTCCTGTTGATCTCGGTCGGTCCTCATGGACCGTTGCCCGAAGCGTTGCACGATTTGTGCCGACACGTCCTCTCAGCCTCCCTTGAATCGGGCGACAAGGCGGTGAGAGTCACCGGGATAGAGCAGCCGCACCGCGGTAATCGTGCGCGCGCTGCGCCAGGTATAGCGGTCGATCACGAGGCAGGGTGCGCCGACGGCGATGTCGAGCGCCTCCGCCGTGCGATCGTCCGCGACGATAGCGCTGATCGTATGCTCGGCCTCTGTCCATGGAACATGGTGAAGCAGCCACGAGCCGGGTGGCTCACGCGAAAAATCCGCGGTCGCTGCGTCCGGCACCGACGCGAGATCGATCAACCTGTCCTCGACGGCGAAAGGTACGTTGTCGGCGCTGTGGCGGCAGGTGATCGCGACCACCTTGTCGGCCTTCTTGACTCCCAGGCGGTCACGGTCGGCCGCGGTCGCGGCGCGGAGCTTGCGACCGATCAGCTCGTAACCGTAAGCGCGCCCGAGCGCGGTGATCTCGGCGCGCATGTCGGCGATCTTGAGCACGGCAGACTGATGTTGCGGCCGGCGCACGAAGGAGCCGGCACGTCGCCGTCGCTCGATCAGGTCGGCTTGCGCGAGCTCCGACAGCGCCTTGTTCACGGTCATGCGCGAGCAGCCGTAACGCGCGACCAGTTCATGCTCGAACGGGATGCGATGCCCGGGCGGCCATTCGCCGGTCAGGATGCGCTTCTCGATGTCGGCGCGAATCCGTTTGTAGAGCGTCGGCTGGTCCGGTGTATCAGTGGCGAGACTCATGCAACGAGCCTCCGCACCGATGCGTTGAAGTGTTCGCGCGCGGCCTGGCGCAGTCTGTGCCGGCCGCCTTCGACGACCTTGTCGCCGCCGGCCCAGACGCAATCGATCGCGCCGCTGCCCGCAGCAAAGATCCAGCCGTCGATGGCGGCGTCGCGCGCGCGCCCCGCCAGCGAGGGATGCGTGGTGTCGAGCGTGACGATGTCGGCGCGCGCACCTGAGGTGAGACCGATGGACATCTGTGCCAGTGCCCGCGCGCCGCCTGCAAGCGCATGATCGAACAGCGTGCGTCCCGTCGAGCGCCCCGCGCCGGCAGAGAGCACGTTGCGCTCGCGGTGCTTGAGCCGTTGGCCATATTCGAGCTGGCGCAGCTCGTCGGCGACGCCGACCAGCACGTTGGAATCCGTGCCGATGCCAAAGGCACCGCCGGTACCGACGAATTCGCGAGCCGGGAAAATGCCATCGCCAAGGCTCGCCTCGGTAACGGGGCAGAGGCCGGCGACCGCGCCGGTCTTGGCGAGGGCGGCCAGTTCCTCATTCGTCGTATGGGTGGCGTGAATGAGGCACCAGCGTTGATCGACGGGCGCGTGCTCCAGCAACCATTGCACCGGACGTCGTCCGGACCAGGCCAGGCAATCCTCGACTTCCTTCACCTGCTCGGCGGCATGAATATGGACCGGGCCGCCGTCCGCGAGCGGAAGGATTGCCGCAAGCTCGGCCGGCGTCACAGCGCGCAAACTGTGCGGCGCGACGCCGATGTTGGCACCCGGCAATGTTGCGAGCGCCTTGCGCGAGGCGCTCACCAGCGCGGCGAACTGATCAACCGTGCAGATGAAGCGGCGCTGGCCGGCATGCGGTGCTGCGCCGCCAAATGAGCCATGCGCATAAAAACTCGGCAGCAACGTCAGCGCAATACCCGAGGCTTCGGCGGCCTGCGCGATGCGTGCGGCCATTTCGCCGATGTCGGCGTATGGCGAGCCGTCGCGATCGTGATGCAGATAATGGAATTCGCCGACGCGGGTAAAACCCTGCTCCAACATCTCGACATAAAGCAGTGTCGCGACCGCTGCGACGTCGTCAGGCGTCATCGCCAGCGCAAAGCGATACATCGTCTCGCGCCAGGTCCAGAAAGTGTCGGTGCTATCGCCGCGCAGTTCTGCGAGACCCGCCATGCCGCGCTGGAAGGCGTGGCTGTGCAGGCTCGCAAGTCCCGGAAGCGCGATTTGGTGGCGTTCGTCGCCGGTGGCCGGGGCCACGCCCGGCGTCACCTCGGCGATCGCGCCGGCGGTGATCACCACCTGCACGTCATTGGCCCAGCCCGAAGGCAGGAGCGCGGAGGCGAAATGCAGTCGTGTCATGTTTCCATGCCGGCTGGACAGAACCGCGACA
This sequence comes from Bradyrhizobium sp. 62, assembly GCF_023073035.1. Lineage (NCBI taxonomy): Bacteria > Pseudomonadati > Pseudomonadota > Alphaproteobacteria > Hyphomicrobiales > Nitrobacteraceae > Bradyrhizobium > Bradyrhizobium sp. 62. Next base: position 79,861 of record NZ_JADPIT010000003.1, on the reverse strand, counting down.
CGATTATATGTCTAGACATATAAGTCAAGCATCCCACGCGAAGGGACAGTTGCATGGCAGAACGCTTCGACCGGATCTGGCATAACGCCCGGCTCGCCACGATGCGGGCCGATCGTCCCGATCTCGGCGAAATCGAGCACGGCGTGATCGCCTCGCGCGCCGGCCGTATCGTCTATGCGGGTGCGCAGGCCGATTTTCCGGCGAATGCCGATACAGCCGAACGCATCGATTGCGAAGGGCGTTGGATCACGCCCGGTCTCGTCGATTGCCACACGCATCTGGTCTATGGCGGCAACCGCGCTCATGAATTCGAGCTGCGCCTGAAGGGCGCGAGCTACGAGGAGATCGCGCGGGCCGGCGGCGGCATCGTCTCGACAGTGGCCGCGACGCGCAAGGCAAGCGAGGCCGAGCTCGTAGCACTCGCGCTGCCGCGGCTCGATGCGCTGATTGGCGAGGGCGCCACCACGGTCGAGATCAAATCCGGCTACGGCTTGGACACCGAGACCGAGATGCGGCAGCTGGCCGCCGCGCGAAGCCTGGGTCGTCAGCGGTCGGTCGCGATCCGAACCTCGTTTCTCGGTGCGCATGCCCTGCCGCCGGAGGCCGATGGCGACAAGGATCGCTACATCGATCTCGTCTGCAGGGAGATGTTGCCGGCGGTCGCGAAGGCGGGTTTGGCCGATGCCGTCGATGCCTTTATGGAGGGGATCGCATTTTCCGGCGAGCAGACGACGCGGGTGTTCGAGGCAGCGAGGCGGCTTGGCCTGCCGGTCAAGCTGCATGCCGACCAGCTCTCGAACCTCGGCGGCGCTGCGCTCGCCGCAAAATTCTCGGCGCTCTCGGCCGATCACCTCGAGCACACCGACGAAGCCGGTGCAGCGGCGATGGCAAAAGCTAAAACGGTGGCCGTGCTGCTGCCCGGCGCCTTCTACTTCATCCGCGAGACGCAAAAACCGCCGGTCGAGGCATTCCGCAAGCACGGCGTTGCCATGGCGCTGGCGACCGACTGCAATCCGGGCAGCTCGCCGCTGACATCGCTCCTGCTCGCCATGAACATGGGCGCGACGCTGTTCCGGATGAATGTGACCGAGTGCCTTGCCGGTGTCACTCGCGAAGGCGCGCGAGCGCTCGGCGTGCTCCATGATATCGGCACCCTCGAGGCCGGCAAATGGTGCGACCTTGCGATCTGGCACATCGAGCGCCCTGCCGAGCTGGTCTACCGCATCGGCTTCAATCCGCTGCACCGCCGGGTGTGGAGGGGACAGTGACGGAGCCGCGCGCGCCGATCGTTGTCAAGCCGGGAACGGTCAGCCTCGATGATCTCGCGCGCGTGCTCGAAGGCGCATCTGTCGTTCTCGATCCCTCGTTCTGGCCGCGCGTCGACGCGGCCGCGGAGATCGTAGCAAGGGCCGCGCGAGCGGATGCTCCCGTCTACGGCATCAACACCGGCTTCGGGAAGCTGGCGTCGAAGCGCATCCCGCCCGATCAGACCGCGCTGCTCCAGCGCAATCTTATCGTCTCGCATTGCTGCGGCGTCGGTGCGGCGACGCCCGAACCGATCGTCCGCCTGATGATGGCGCTGAAGATCATCTCCCTCGGGCGCGGCGCCTCCGGCGTGCGCCGCGGGGTGATCGAGCAGCTGCAGGCCATGCTGGCGCGGCGCGTCTCACCGCTGGTGCCGCAGCAAGGTTCGGTCGGTGCTTCCGGCGATCTCGCGCCGCTCGCGCATATGACCGCTGTGATGATCGGCGAAGGGCAGGCGATCGTCGACGGCAAGACAGTGTCGGGCAGCGAGGCGCTCGCGGCCGCCGGCCTGCCACCACTGACGCTCGGTCCCAAGGAAGGGCTCGCGCTGATCAACGGCACGCAATTCTCCACCGCCTACGCCGTCTCCGGCGTGCTGCGCGCATTTCGCATGGCTCGCGCTGCGCTGGTCACCGGCGCGCTGTCGGTCGATGCGGCGATGGCCTCGACGGCGCCGTTCCGCCCCGAGATCCAGTCGCTGCGCGGCCATTCCGGACAGGCCGCGGCTGCGGCAACCCTGATGGCGCTGCTCGACGGCAGCGACATCCGCCTGTCGCATCTCGAAGGCGACGAGCGCGTGCAGGATCCCTATTGCCTGCGCTGCCAGCCGCAGGTTGCGGGCGCGGCGCTCGACCTGATCGTGCAGGCGGCGCGGACGCTTGTCGTCGAGGCCAATGCCGTCACCGACAATCCGCTCGTGCTGGTCGAGACCGGCGAGATCGTCTCCGGCGGCAACTTCCATGCCGAACCGGTGGCTTTTGCCGCGGATACCATCGCGCTCGCGCTGTCGGAAATCGGTGCGATCAGCGAGCGGCGCATCGCGACGCTGGTCGATCCCGCGCTCAATTTCGGCCTGCCGCCGTTCCTCACTCCCGATCCCGGTATCAATTCCGGATTCATGATCGCCGAAGTGACGGCGGCCGCGCTCTATGCCGAGAACAAGCAGCGCGCCGCCGCCTGCTCGATCGACTCGACCCCGACCAGTGCCAACCAGGAAGACCATGTCTCGATGGCCGCGCATGCTGCGCGGAGGCTGTCGGACATGGCCGACAATCTCGCCACCATCCTGGGCATCGAGCTGCTGGTCGCCGCCCAGGGCATCACGCTGCGCGCGCCGCACGCAACCAGCGCGCCGCTCGCTGCCGTCATCGCCGCACTTCGCGAGCAGGTGCCGCCGCTCGGCGCCGACCGCTACATGGCCGGCGATCTCTCCAAGGCTGCAGCGCTGGTCGAGGCCGACGCGCTGCCGGCTGCGGCGCTCGCCGTGCTTTCAACCGACCCGTTTCCGACACTTGCCTGACGAGGTGTTCCGCATGAACCGCCGACTGGACAATGACCGCACCATCCGCGCACCCCGCGGCAGCGAAATCAGCGCCAAGAGCTGGTTGACGGAAGCGCCCCTGCGCATGCTCATGAACAATCTCGATCCCGACGTTGCAGAACGTCCGAGCGAGCTCGTGGTCTATGGCGGCATCGGCCGCGCTGCGCGCGACTGGGAGAGCTTTGACCGGATCGTTGCTTCGCTGCGCGAGCTCGAAGATGACCAGACGCTGCTGGTCCAGTCCGGCAAGCCGGTCGGTGTGTTCCGCACCCATGCCGACGCGCCGCGTGTCCTGATCGCCAACTCCAACATTGTGCCGCACTGGGCGACGCTCGACCATTTCAACGAGCTCGATCGAAAGGGCCTGATGATGTACGGCCAGATGACGGCCGGTTCCTGGATCTATATCGGCAGCCAGGGCATTGTGCAGGGCACCTACGAAACCTTCGTTGAAGTTGGCCGCCGCCACTATGGCGGCAGCCTTGCCGGCAAATGGATTCTGACCGCCGGTCTCGGCGGCATGGGCGGCGCGCAGCCGTTGGCCGCGACCATGGCCGGGGCTTCGATGCTGGCGGTCGAATGCCAGCCGAGCCGCATCGAGATGCGTCTGCGCACCGGTTATCTCGATCGCCAGGCCGCGACGCTCGACGAGGCGCTTGCGATCATGGCGGAGGCGACGAAGACGATGAAGGCCATCTCGGTCGGCCTGCTCGGCAACGCCGCGGAGATTTTTCCCGAGCTGGTCCGCCGCGGTGTCAGGCCCGACATCGTCACCGATCAGACCAGCGCGCACGATCCGATCAACGGCTATTTGCCGAAGGGCTGGACACTCGCCGAGTGGGAAACCAAGCGCGCCGCCGACCCCAAGGCCGTGGAGCGCGCCTCAAAGACCTCGATGGTCGAGCACGTCCAGGCCATGCTGGATTTCCATGCGCAGGGCATTCCGACGCTCGACTATGGCAACAACATTCGCCAGATGGCGCAGGACATGGGCCTGAAGAACGCCTTCGATTTTCCCGGCTTCGTCCCCGCCTATATCCGTCCCTTGTTCTGCCGCGGCGTCGGACCGTTCCGCTGGGCCGCGCTGTCGGGCGATCCCGAGGACATCTTCAAGACCGACGCCAAGGTCAAGGAGCTGATGCCTGACGACAAGCACCTGCACAATTGGCTCGACATGGCCAGGGAGCGCATCAAGTTCCAGGGCTTGCCGGCGCGGATCTGCTGGGTCGGGCTCGGCGATCGCGATCGCCTGGGCCTTGCCTTCAACGAGATGGTGGCGCGTAGCGAATTGAAGGCACCCATCGTGATCGGCCGCGACCATCTCGACAGCGGCTCGGTGGCGAGCCCCAACCGCGAAACCGAAGCGATGAAGGACGGTTCGGACGCTGTGTCCGACTGGCCCTTGCTCAACGCGCTGCTCAATTGCGCCAGCGGCGCGACCTGGGTGTCGCTGCATCACGGCGGCGGCGTCGGCATCGGCTATTCCCAGCATGCCGGCATGGTGATCGTCGCCGACGGTACGCCGGAAGCGGCGAAGCGGATCGCGCGCGTGCTCTGGAACGACCCTGCCAGCGGCGTCATGCGCCACGCCGACGCGGGTTACGAGACCGCGATCGAATGCGCCCGCGACAAAGGGCTCAATCTGCCGAGTCGGGCGACGTAGCCAGGCTCAGTCGCGCGCCAGGAGCCTCGGCATTGTGGTCTTCGCGCCATCCATGAAGGTCTGGACGGCATCGCGAACGATCGCGTCGAGATCTGCCGGGATTGGCGTCGCGTAGATGAATTTGCGGATGGCGAGATAGAAAATCCGGCCGTGCAGGCCCCAGAACAGCTCAGTCTCGCGCTCGCCGAGCGGATGTGTCTTTGCTTCGGGCAGTTTCAGATCGTGGCGCAGTTCGCCGGCCGCCGGCTCGATGATCTCGCGCCTGATGATGTCGAGATAGCGGCCGGTGATGCCGAACGACTTCATGCCGGAGAAGACGAAGATCCGCACCCAATTGTATTCGAACACGCGTTCGACATAGTCGAGATAAAAGCGCGTCAGCCGGGCCTCGAGCGATAGCGAGCGGTCGCGGATCATCGGACCCCAATCGGGCGACCAGCGGCTGAGATAAACCTCTTGGTAGACACGCTCGATCAGCGCTTCCTTGCTCGGGAAGTGGCGGTAGATCGCCGAATGCGTGATTCCCAGGCGCTTGGCGAGCTCGCGCGTCTGCCCCTCGAAGCCGCGCTCGGCAAAGAATCGGATTGCCTCGTCCAGGATGGCGCGCTCGCGGTCGGCCGCACGCATGTTGCGGCGCTTTGGCGCGGACTTGCTGCCTGTCTCGGCCCGCTTCCGGACCGGTCGCTTCGCCGTTTTCTGCGCTTTGCGGGCCATTTCGTCGCTGAATCGCACGTCCCGTCGTCTTCATAGCCCAACGCGCATTTGTAACCAAATGGTCATTTCCTGTTGACCGACTTCCGATGGCGTGTCAGGATTTTGAGACCAGATGGTTACAAATCTGGCGTCCCGGCTGATGAGCCGAGGAATCCGAGGAAACGGCGGTGAAGGCGAGGGCTTTCAGCTATTTTCGCGCTGCGACGATCGACCAGGCGTTGGATGCTCACGCGCGCGCCGGCGACGATGCGCGTTTCATTGCCGGCGGCCAGAGCCTCGTGCCGGCGTTGTCGCTGCGGCTGCAGGCGCCGCGGCTGCTGATCGACATCACTCATATCTCCGAGCTGCGTGGCGTCAGGCGTGCGGGCGGATATTTGCGCATCGGTGCGTTGACGCGCCATTGCGAGATGCTGAGCGAGCCGCTGATCGCCGAATTCGCGCCGCTGTTGCATGCGGCTGCGCCCTTCGTCGCCCATCCCGCGATCCGCAACCGCGGCACGTTCGGCGGCAGTGTCGCGCAGGCCGACCCGGCTTCCGAATTTCCGGCGATGACGCTGGCGCTCGATGCCGAGATCGAGATTGTCGGCCCTTCGGGCAGCCGGCGCGTCAAGGCCGACGACTTCTTCGTCGACCTGTTCGAGACGGCTTTGCAGCCCGGCGAGCTCATCACCGCGGTCTTCGTCCCGCTGTTCAAGGCCGATCAGCGCTTTGCGTTTGACGAATTGGCCCGGCGGCGCGGGGACTATGCCCTGGTCGGTTGCGGCATGCTCGCAACCTGCACCGGCGAGCGCATCGATGACATAAGAATCTCGTTCTTTTCTGTCGGCAATACGCCGACGCGGGTGAAGGGAACGGAGGCTACGCTCATCGGCTCGAGCCTTGGCACCGAACGCATCGCCGCCGCGCAAGCTGCGCTAGAAGGTGATCTGACGCCACCGGATAGCGACGAGGTGCCGCCGGCGATGCGGCTGCATCTTGCCCGCGTATTGCTCGGACGCATGCTCGGACGTCTCGGAGCGGGCGGATGAGCGGCTTCGAGGGATCCCTCCTGGATGATGCGGACGAGACCGTGCGCGTTAGCTTCACCGTCAACGGCCGCAAGGTGGCCTGTGAGGTCGCGCCGCGCGAGACGCTGGTCGATTGCCTGCGCAACGCGCTCGAGCTGACAGGCACGCATGCCGGCTGCGAGATGGGCGCCTGCGGCGCGTGTCTCGTCCAGCTCGACGGCAAAGCCGTGCACGCCTGTCTGATGTTCGCGGTGCAGGCTGACGGCGCCACTATCGATACGATCGAAGGTCTCACGGAGAGCGGCGTGATCGCCGACCTCCAGGCCGAATTCCACCGCCGCAACGCTCTGCAATGCGGCTTTTGCACGCCGGGCATGCTGGTCAACGCGCACGAACTCCTCTCGCAGGTGACGCGGCCAAGCCGCAAGGACATTCGTGACGCGCTGTCGGGCAATTACTGCCGCTGCACCGGCTATGAAGCCATCGTAGATGCCATCGACGCGGTGGCAAAAGCCCGCAGCGAAAGCGGAGGCGTGACATGAGCGCGCCGCTGACCTCACTGGATCGCCCGAATTCCTATATCGGCCGCTCCGTGCCGCGCCCGAACGCCAAGCGGCTGCTCGCCGGGCGCGGGCGCTATGTCAGCGATCTCAGGCTGCCGCGGATGCTGTATGCCGCGTTCCTGCGCAGCCCGCACGCGCATGCGAAGATCATCTCGATCGATGCCGGGCGGGCGAGCGCGCTCGAAGGCGTGCATCTCGTTGCGACCGGTGCCGATCTCGCCAAGATCTGCTCGCCCTGGACCGGCACGCTCGACCATTTCAAGGGGATGATCTCGGCACCGCAATTACCGCTGCCGCTCGACCGCGTGGTCTGGGCCGGGCAGGCGGTGGTTGCAGTCGTTGCCGAGAGCCGTGCGATCGCCGAGGATGCGCTGGAACTGATCGAGATCGACTACGAAGACCTTCCGATCGTCGCCGATATCGATAGCGCGCGTGAGGGCGGCGGGCCGCTGATCAATCCTGGCAGTGCCAACAATGTCTGCTTCCGCAGCCAGCTCGACAACGGCAGCGTCGACGACGCCTTTGCGCATGCTGCCCATGTGGTGGAGGAGGAGTTGTCCTTCGGCCGCCATACCGCGGTGACGCTGGAGCCGCGCGCCATCGTTTCCGATTACGATCCTTCGGCCGAGATGCTCACCGTGCATCACGCGACACAGACGCCGTATCAGTTCCAGGACCTCTATTCGCGCCACTTCGGCATTCCGGAGGCCCGCGTTCGCGTGATCGCGACCGACATCGGCGGCTCCTTCGGGATGAAGCTGCATGTCTATCATGAGGACATGGCCGTGGTCGGCCTCTCGATCCTGCTCGGCCGGCCCGTCAAATACGTCGCCGACCGCATCGAATCGTTCGTCTCCGACATCCATGCCCGCGACCACCGCGTCCGCGCCCGGATGGCGCTTGACGCCAAGGGCGAGATCCTTGCGATGGACGTGCTGGACCTGACCGCAATCGGGGCGTTTTCGACCTATCCGCGTACAAGCGTGGTGGAGGGCAACCAGGTCATCCGCCTGATCGGCGCGCCCTATCGCTTCAAGAACTACCGCGCGACGCTCGAAGTGCTCTTCCAGAACAAGGTGCAGACCAGCCAGTATCGCGCGGTCGGCCATCCCATCGCCTGCGCCGTCACCGAGCGGCTGGTCGACATGGCCGCGGCGAAGCTCGGTCTCGATCCCTTCGCGATCCGAGCGCAGAATGTCATCGCCGATGAGGCCTATCCGCAGACCTCGCCGACCGGCTACCGTTTCGAGGCGTTGTCGCATCAGGCCTGCCTGAAGCGGCTGCACGAGATGATGGATTATGACGGGCTGCGCGCCGAGCAGGCGGAGTTGCGCAAGGGCGGCATCTATCGCGGGATCGGCATCGCGGCCTTTGTCGAGATCACTAATCCAAGTCCCGCGTTCTATGGTGTTGGCGGAGCCCGTATCTCCTCGCAGGACGGTGCGATCATCAGCCTGACGCCATCAGGCGAAGTGCGCTGCCTGATCTCGGTCACGGAGCAGGGGCAAGGCACCGAGGCGATCATCAGCCAGATTGTGGCAGACCAGCTCGGCCTCGCGCAGGAGCACGTCAAGGTCATTACCGGCGATACCGAGGTGACGCCGCATGGCGGTGCGACCTGGGCCTGCCGCGGCGCCGGCATCGGCGGCGAGACTGCGCTCCAGGCCACGCGCGCGCTCAGGCGCAATATCCTGGAAATCGCCGCGCTCATCCTCCAGGAGCAGCCATCGGCACTCGACATCATCGATGGCGAGGTCGTCGATGCTGGCACGCGAAACCAGCGGATGCCGATCTCCGAGATCGCGCGCATTGCCTATTTCCGTTCCGATACGCTACCGCCGGGCACGCAGGCCCAGCTCACCGTGAGCCATCACTTCGCGCCACAGGGCTATCCGTTCGCCTTCACCAACGGCATCCAGGGCTGTTCGCTGGAGGTGGACGTCGAGACTGGCTTCATCAAGATGTTGAAGCATTTCATCGTCGAGGATTGTGGCCGGGTCATCAATCCGATGCTGGTAGACGAGCAGCTCCGCGGTGGCATCGTGCAGGGATTGGGCGCGGCGCTGTTCGAGGAGTGTCGCTACAGCGAGACCGGCCAGCTCGTGAACGGCTCGCTCGCCGACTACCTCGTCCCGATGCCGATGGAGATGCCTGACATCGTCATCGCCCATGTCGAGACACCGACCGCCGACACCGAGCTTGGCGCTAAGGGATGCGGTGAGGCGGGGACGGCGGCGGCGTCGGCCTGTGTGCTGAACGCCGTCAACGACGCGCTCACACCGTTCGATGCGACGATCAATTCGATCCCGATCACGCCTACAAAAATCCTGAAAGCCCTGAAGCGATTCTAGAAAAAGACAACTGGAGGAAATCATGCCCAAGTCCGCTTCCACCTCGAAAATATCCCGCCGCACCGCGCTCGCCGGTCTCTCGGCAAGCGCGGCACTGCTCGCCATGCCGCGGCTCGGGCGCGCTGCCGACGAAACGATCCGCATCGGCTTTCCGACCCCGCTGACCGGCCCGTTCGCTGCGGAGGCGCGCGACCAGGTCAAGTGCGCCGAGCTCGCGGTCAAGCTCGCCAACGACAAGGGCGGCATCGGCGGCCGCAAGGTCGAGCTGTTGGTGCGCGACGACAAGCTCAATGCCGGCGAGGCCGCGACCCGTACGCTGGAGCTGATCGAGAAGGACAAGGTTCACGCCGTGGTCGGCGCGCTCTCCAGCGCCGTGCAGCTCGCGGTCAACGAAGTCACCCGCGCCCGCGGCGTGATCTACGTTTCGATCAGCCAGTCCGACACCATCAACGAGGTCAAGGATTTCAGCAAATACACCTTCCACGAGGCGCTGAACCCGCACATGACGACCGCCGCCGTGGCACGGCAGACCCTGAAGAAGGGCATGAAAGTTGCCCATCTCGTCGCAGATTACGCGTACGGGCATGAGATGCTGCGCGGCTTCAAGCGCGCGCAGGCGGCGATCGGCGCGGATAGCGTCGGCGAGATACTGCATCCGTTTGGCGCTGCCGACTATTCCACCTTCATGCCGCGCCTGATGTCGCTGCGGCCCGACGTGCTCTGCATCTCCAATTTCGGCCGTGATCAGGCCAATGCGATCAAGCAAGCGGTGGACTTCGGCGTCAAGCAGCAGATGAAGATCGTCGTGCCGGTGATCCTGCACAACCAGCGGCTCGCGGTCGGCCCCGACGTGTTCGAGGGCGTGGTTGGCGGCGCCAACTATTACTGGGGCCTGGAGACGCAGAGCAAGTCCGCCGCCGCTTTCAACGCCGCCTTCAAGGCAGCCAATGGCGGCGCCATCCCGACCGACTACGGCGCCTACGGTTATGCCGGCGTCGGGTCGCTGCTGGCGGCCATGCAGACCGCGGGTGGCACCGATACCGACAAGGTGGTCGATGCGCTGGAGAAGCTGCAATACGACCTGACCAAGGGTCCGCAGCATTACCGCAAATGCGATCACCAATCGGTGCAGCCGGTGCTGGTGCTGGAGTCCAAGAAGAAGTCCGCCATGGCCAACGACAACGATCTGTTCGCCATTCTCGCCAACGACACTGGCTCCGACGACATGCTGCGCAGTTGCAGCGAGCTGGGCCACGCGACCTGAAGCCCGGGCAATGGACCTGTCGCTGATCATCATGCAGCTTCTTTCCGGGATCGCTCTTGGGGCGGTCCTGGTAATCACTGCGCTTGGACTGACGATCGTGTTCGGCATGCTCGGGGTGGTCAATTTCGCTCATGGCGCGCTGTTCATGATCGGGGCCTATGCGGGGCTGTATCTGGCGTCTCTCACCGGAAGCTTCTGGTGGGGATTGCTGCTGGCGCCCATCCTGATCGGCGCCTTTGGCATGCTGATCGAGTTCGTCCTGATCCGAAGGCTCTATGGGCGCTCGATCGACGATCCACTGCTCCTCACTTTCGGCCTCAGCTACATCCTGGTCGAGGGCGTCAGGATCGTGTTCGGCAGCGACGGCATCCCGTTTCCGACCCCGCCGCAGCTGATCGGTGTGCTCGATCTCGGCATCGGCTTCTTCCCGCGCTACCGCCTGTTCGTCATTGCGCTGGTGGCGGTGGTGCTCCTGGTGCTCTGGCTGACGCTGGAGAAGACGCGGATCGGCTTGATCGTGCGTGCGGGCGCCCGCGATCCCACCATCATGCAGGTGCTCGGTGTCGACATCGGCCGGGTCTGGCTCGCGATCTTCGGGCTAGGCGTCGGGCTGGCCGCGCTCGGCGGCGTGCTCGCGGGTCCTATGCGCAGCGTCAATCCGGAGATGGGATCGCTGGTGCTGGCGGAAGCCTTCGTGGTGACCGTGATCGGCGGTCTCGGGTCGATCGTCGGGGCTGTCGTCGCAGGCCTCATGGTCGGCATCTCGATCAGCCTGGTCGCGCTGTTCGCGCCGGAGATGGCGACCATCGTCATGTTCGCACTGATGGCCGTGGTGCTGCTGATCCGCCCGCAGGGCTTGTTCGGCATCAGAGGGAGGACCGCGTGACCTCACCATCGAGCGGCGAAGCGGTCGCCAAACTCTCGTCCGTCGGGCTCGGCCGGCTTCTCGACCAACGCGTGTTGCTCTCGATCGCGGTGCTGGCTGTGTTGCCTTGGCTGTTGCCGTCCCAGGCGCTGGCCGTCAACGTCCTGATCTACGGCGTCGTGGTGATGGGCTACAATCTGCTGTTCGGCTACACGGGGTTGTTGTCGTTCGGCCAAGCCGCGTTCTTCGGTGCGGGCGCCTATTTCACCGGCATTGCGATCGGCCGTTACGGCGTGCCCTGGTTCGCCGCGGTCCCGATCGCCGTCCTCCTCAGCACAGGCCTCGCCGCCGCGATCGGCATCGTCTCGACGCGCACGCGCGGCATCTATTTCTCCATGGTGACGCTTGCGCTGGCTCAGCTCGTTTATTACGTCGCGCTCCAGGCCTCGTCCTTCACCGGTGGCGAGAATGGCCTGCGCGGCTTTACCGTCGATCGCATCAGCCTGTTCGGCTTCCCCGTCAATTTCCTCGACCCCGTCAACAAATATTATGTGCTGGTGGCCTTCGCCGCATTGGCGATGTGGTTCCAGTCGCGCATCCTGAACTCGCCCTTCGGCGCCGTGATCGAGGCAATCCGCGAGAACGAGCAGCGGGCGCGGGCCTGCGGCTATGACGTCGAGCGCAGCAAGCTGATCGTGTTCATGCTGTCAGGCGCGATCTCCTCGCTCGGTGGCTGCATGCTGGCGCTACATCTGTCGATCGTGCCGCTCGACATCCTGCACTACCAGACCTCGGGCATGATCGTGATGATGGTGCTGCTCGGCGGCGCGCGCAGCTTCTTCGGGCCGTTCGTTGGCGCGGCGGCGTTCCTGATTCTGGAGGACGTCATCTCGGTCTGGACCCCGCACTGGCAGCTCTTCGTCGGCGCGATCTTTGTCCTGTTCGTGCTGTTCCTGCCCAAAGGCATCTGGGGCACGCTGCTCGACACATTGGGTGTCGGAAAGGCGCGGCCATGAGCGGCGAATTGCTTCGTGCCGAGGGGATAGGCAAGCACTTCGGCGGCTTCGTCGCGCTCGAAGGCATCACCGTGTCTTTTGCGGCCGGACAGCTCACCTCGATCATCGGGCCGAATGGCGCTGGCAAGAGCACGTTCTTCAACATCCTCTCCGGCGCGCTGACACCGACGTCAGGCAAGCTGCATTTCAGAGGACGCGAGCTGAACGGCCTTCCGCAGCATCGGTTCGTGCATCAGGGCATCTCGCGCTCTTATCAGATCACAAACATCTTCCCGGACCTGTCGGTGCACGAGAACGTCCGCGTGGCGGCGCAGGCATTGACCGTGAGTTACGACATTTGGCGTAACCGCGCCCGACTTACAGAGCTCAATGCCCGCGCCGATGCTGCACTCGACGCAGTCGGGCTATCTGGCAGGCGCGCCGAACTGGCGAAGTTCCTGTCGCATGGCCAGCAGCGCGCGCTGGAGATCGCGATTGCGCTGGTCTCGGAGCCGGAATTGCTTCTGCTCGACGAGCCGACCGCCGGTATGGGGCCGGAGGAGACCAAGGACATGGTCGCGCTGCTCGAACGGCTCGCCGAGAAGCGCACCGTGCTTCTCGTCGAACATAAGATGAAGATGGTGCTGGGCCTATCCAAGCGCGTCGTGGTGCTGCATCATGGCCGCCTGCTTGCGGACGGCGCGCCCGATGAGATCAGGAGCAATCCGGAGGTCCGCCGGGTCTATCTCGGACAGAGCGAAGGCTATGGCTGAGACTGCACTGCTCGAAATCAGGGATCTCCACGCCTGGTATGGCGCGAGCCACGTCCTTCACGGCATTTCCTTGCGTGTGCAGCCCGGCGAGGTCGTTGCCCTTGTCGGCCGCAACGGGGCCGGGAAGACCACCACGCTGCGGTCGATGATGGGCCTGATGCCGAAGGCGACGGGTCGCGTGCGGTTTGCGGGCCGGGAGCTTCTGCAGCTGCGCGCCCATCAGCGCTTCCATCTCGGCCTTGCTTACGTCCCCGAGGAGCGCCGCATCGTCCCCGGTCTCTCCGTGCGCGAGAACCTTCGTCTCGGCCTCGTCGCGGCAGAAAGCGACATCGATGAGCGCGTCGCGATCGACGAGATCGCCGAGACCTTTCCGCGCCTGAAGGAGCGCCTCGACCAGGAGGGTGTCACGCTGTCAGGCGGCGAGCAGCAGATGCTGGCGATTGCACGCGCCTTGATCGCAAAGCCCAAGATGCTTCTGCTCGACGAGCCGTCGGAGGGCATCATGCCTGTCCTGGTCGAGGAGATGGGCGTGCTGTTCCGTCGCCTGCGCGACGAAGGCAAGACGCTGCTCCTGGTCGAGCAGAACGTCGAATGGGCGCTGCGGCTCGCTGACCGTGCCGTGATCATCGATCAGGGTGAAGTCGTGCATCAAAGCAGCGCCGCGGCGCTGCTGGCGGACAAGGACATCCAGGAGCGCTACTGCGCGGTCTGACTTTAGGCCACGACCCTGGATACGGCGCCGCCGAGGCGCTGGCGTTCCCTGGCGAGATACTCGTCGATGGCGTCGCCATGCATGGGCTTGGCGAAGTAGTAGCCCTGGATGAAGTCGCATCCCAGCCGGCGCAGGGTGTCGAGCTGAGCGCGGGTCTCGACGCCCTCGGCGACGCAGGCGATCTCCATGTCGTCACAGAGGCCCGTGAGGGACTTGATGATCTTGTGGCTCACTGGATTGTCGTTGACGTCGGCGATGAAGCTGCGGTCGATCTTGATTTTGTCGAGCGGCAGCCAGTGCACGTGGCTCAGCGAGGAGTACCCGGTGCCGAAATCGTCCAGCGAAATGCCGCAGCCCATCGCCTTCAATGCCGCGATCGACTGTTGTGCGCGTACGAAATCGAAGGTGACGGCGGTCTCGGTGATCTCGAAGTCGATCCGGTGCGGCGGCAGCCCGCTCTTCTCGATGATGGTGATCAGCGGCAGGATGCCCTCGGGCGAGCAGACGTCGTGGGCGGACAGGTTGAACGACAGGCGGATGTGGTCGGGCCAGGTCCTGGCCGTCGCGAGCGCGCCTACCAGGAGCGCCTGCGTCAGCGGCCGGATCAGGCCAATGCGCTCGGCGGCCGGAATGAAATCGGCCGGCGAAACCAGGCCGAGGCGGGAGCTGTGCCAGCGCGCCAGGACCTCGAAGCCGGCGGTATGCTCGCTCATGGCGTCCACGATCGGCTGGTACACCAGGTCCATCTCGGTGCTGAAATCGGCAGTGCGCAGCAAATTCTCGATGACGCCGCGGCTGCGGATCTCGGCCTCGAGCTCGCTCGAGAAGATCACGGTGCGGCCGCGCAGATGGCGCTTGGCGTGATAAAGCGAATAGTCGGCGCATTCATAGAGCGCTTCTGCCGTCGTTGCCGATTGCGGGAACAGCGCGAAACCGATCGAACAGGACAGCCCGGTATGGGCGGTGTCGAGCTGGTAGGGCAGCTTGACCTGGTCACCAACCCGTTCGCCGAGCCGCATCAAATCCGCATCGTCAGGGTCGCCGCACACGACGAGGCCGAACTCGTCGCCGCCGAGCCTGGCGAATTCCACCCGCTGCGGGCCGAAGCCCTCGCAGACCTCGCGGATGCGCCGGCCCGCCTCGATCAGAACGCGGTCGCCAACCGAATGGCCGTAATTGTCGTTGATCGGCTTGAAGCCATCGAGGTCGATGATCCCGACCGCGACGCGAACGTTTCTGCGCTCGGCATCGGTGAACGCGCTCGACAGCTCGGCGAAGAAGCGGCGGCGGTTCGGTAGTTCGGTCAGGGAATCGAGGTTGGCGAGGCGGAAGTTCTCGTCCGATAGGGCTTGGGTGGCCGCCTGCTGCGCCAGCAGCGATTTGCGGCTGGCGACGAGGTCGGCGAAGTCGCGATAATAGATGAACAGCACCGTCACCATCGCACCGGTGACCAGCAGATTGTTGACGGCCATCGCCTCCAGCGTCGGTTCGCCCGTGGCGAAGTAGAACAGCACGTAAGGCACGTCAACGACCAGCGTCACGATCAGCGCTGCCGAGCGCAGATGCATCAGCGAGAAGATGCAGCCGATCACGGTCACCGCCATATAGAAGGCAACCTGACTCTTGGCGAAAGCGTCGCCGTAGGGATACAGGGCAAACGACCAGAGAGTAAAGCCGGCGGCGATCGGCGCTGCAATCCAATTGGTGAGGCGCAGGTTGCGCAGGATGTCGGCATCGTTGCGGACGACACCGCGCTGGCGCAGCCACCAGAATGTGCGAAAGCCTGTCACCGCGATCAACACGGCCGGCACGATCATACTGAGCGAGGCCGGTGCCAGCGGCACATAGGTATAAGCCACCGCGATCGTGTTTGTGATCAGGATGAAATAGAGTAGCGGGATCTGTTTCGAGAAGGCGTCGAATTGCGCGCGCATCAGCTCCGGATTGTCGGCCGGCACCCGAAACAGCTCTGCAACGGCAGCTAGATGTGACTTCAAATTGGTGACAGGCATTGCAATATCAGCCCTGAATTTCCTCAAAACGCGGGCGATCTTGCACGGCGGCGGTAAAGGGGGCGTTAGATTGGAGTCCTCGCGAGAGGTTCGACGCGCCGCGGATCTTCTCGATCCGCGCACCGGTGAGGCCGCGTTAACGATATCCGGCGGCGGAAGTGCGGGGATTGGCTGAAAGAGAGTTTGCATAAATTGCGGCTACGCTCTGCTAACCATATGCGCCAGCGGAGCGTATTGTCGCATCGACACAGTGCGAGCCGGCATGCCGGCTTCACCTCTCCCCCGGAGAAGGAGAGGTGAAGATAGCGCGAGACGATCGCTATTTCTTCTCGAGCGCGGCGGTCTGCTTGGCGAGCTGCTTGTCGAAATCTTCCGACAGGGTTGTGGAGTAGGCTGCGAGTTCACCCGGCTTGACGAACGGGTTCGGTGCGCCGTCCTTCATTTCGGCGCGCTTGGCCTGCATGCCATAGACCTCCGGATGCGGCCCGAGCAGCACGTCGATCTTCATCGCCTTCACTTTGGCGTAGGTCGCACGGTAGTCGTCGACGATTCCGGCGTGGGTCGGCTGGCCGACCAGCCGGTTCAACGCCACCGTGCCGCTACAGAAGAACAGCACCTCGCGGTCCTGATTGCCGTCCTTGACGGTCATCTCCCAACTCGTGCAGCCGGGCGAATGGCCGGGGGTGGCGTGAGCCGTCAGCGTGGTGTCGCCGAGCGTGATCTTGTCGCCTTCCTTCACGGCGCGATCGACCTTCACTGCGGGGAAGGCGAGGTCCTCGTTCTTCTCGTCGCCAGGATAATAGCCGCCTTCCAGCAGCGGCTTGTCGCGGTCGCCGGCGATCAGCTGCGCGCCGGTCTCCTTCTTGATTTCGGCGAAACCGCCGGTGTGGTCGAAATGCGCGTGTGTGTTGAGGATGATCTTGATGTCGGAGACCTTGAGACCGAGCTTGGCAATGTTGTCCTTGATCATGCCGGTGGATTCCGGAAGCGCCGTATCCATCAGGATCAGGCCTTGTGAGGTCTTGATGATGTAGACGGCGATGCCGTCAGTGCCGACATAGTAGATGTTGCCGATGAGCTGGAACGGCTCGAACGGCGTGGTCCATTTCTTGGTGACCACCGCCAGGAAGTCCTTGACGGTCTGCGCCTGCGCGCCGGTTGCGAGGAACGCCAGCGCGCACAGCGCGGCCGTGAGCTTCTTCATGGTTTGTCTCCCGGGATTGTTCTTGCAGATTGTTCTTGTCGTCTTGATCGGGCGCGGCCTTCGCGCGGCCGACCGGCAAGCTACGTCGTGCGAGGTGCGGCAGCAACGGCCACGTGTCTGAAAAAGTTCGTGGCATGCGCGGAATAGCCGTGTCTGTCCGTTTTGAGCATGGCGGCCATTGCGGTAACGCGGCCGGGCGGGATTTGACCGCGCGCAGGCGGCTCGTCATACTTTGCGCCAAGGCGAGCCAGAAAGACTCGTCGGCATCGGGAGCTGAAATGACCAATTCGTTGTCCGTCCTTGCGGGGACTCTGATTTCCCTCATCTCCTTCACGTCGATTGCCTTCTCGCAGCCGGCCTGCGTCACCCAGAACATGGTGGTGCCGCCTGGGGCCAACAGCACCGACAACGCGGGCCCGTTCTTCATCGATACGACGGGTCTCGACTTCAAGACGGCGCCTCCGACGCGTGATCCCTCCAATCCCAATTATCCACGCGCCACGGAGCTTCCTGACGGAACGCTGCCGCCACCGGATGCCGAGGGGAATTTCATCATTGGTCCCACCCACAATCCTGCGCCGGAGACGATCGCGAAGGAGGGCGTGCCGCGTGGGACGACAAAGTCCTTCACGTTGTCGTCGAAGGAGAGCACCATCTACAATCCGGGTCTGATCCGCGACGATCTTGCCGGTTGCACCAATTCCTCGATCATGACGACCGTCACGGCGCCGGACGACAAGTCGCACATGATCGTCACCACCAGCCATCCCGGCGTCTGGTCGCGCACCATCGACGTCTATGTGCCGGCGCAATATGTGCGCGGCAGCGAGGCGCCGTTCATCGTGGTCGGCGACGGCGGCTCCAACGCCTACAAGGATCTCGCCGTCACGCTCGACAATCTGATCGCGCAGCGCCGCGTGCCGCCGATGATCGCGATCCAGATCGGCAATGGCGGGCAGGACGCGCAGGGCAGTCAGCGCGGCCGCGAATATGACGCGGTGTCAGGCGCCTACGCGCAATTCGTCGAGCGTGAAGTGCTGCCGCTGGTCGAAAAGAACGCCGAGGTCAGGCTGACCAAAAATCCCGATGGGCGTGCGACCATGGGGCTGAGTTCGAGCGGCGTGGCAGCCTTCACGATGGCGTGGCTCTATCCCGATCTCTATCACCGCGTGCTGGCGTTCTCGCCGACCATGGTCAACCAGCAATGGCCGTATGACCCGTCGCTGCGCGGTGGCGCCTGGGAATATCACAGCGCATGGACGGGGCCGGCCACACCCAATCTCATCTCCAAGGCGGGCGTGCTTACGCCGGCCGAGCCGCCCGGCGTGCCCCTGATCGTCGCTGCGCCGACCAAGCCGATCCGCTTCTGGTTCTTCGGCGGCGACCAGGATCTGTTCTATCCGAACCCCACCATCCCCGACGGCATGCACGACTGGACCCTCTCCAACGCGCTGATGGCCAAGGTGCTGGCGGAGAAGGGCTACCACTATCAGTTTCTGTTCGTACGCAACGCCAAGCACGTCGACCGGCCCACGATCGCGCAGACGCTGCCGTCGGCGCTGGAGTGGGTCTGGAAGGGCTATCCGCTCCCCTGAGCGAAGTGGCCTAGCGTCCGATCGTCACGCCGGCGGTCGAGCGCATGGCATCTTTGAGGCTCGTAGCGTTCTTGTCGTCGAGGACCTCTCGCGTCAGCACGGTGGTCTGGCCGGGCGTGTTGAGGATCGTCTCTCCGCGCGAAGAGGAGAGGCGGTCGGCTTTGTAGGGTGACGCCTGATCGGTCGCGGGCGCATGGCGCGGCAGCTTGCCGGCCTCTGCAAACGATGTCTGCGAGACACAGAGGGCGGCAATCACAACCAGTCGCAATGATTTTGTGGGCATGCGATCTCCCAAATCAAGGCGTCACCCTATCATATGGGCTGGTCGTCGCAGGAAATAAAGGGTCAGGCGAGAGCTGCCTGGCGTTCCCGCATTGGTTCGCGGACCCGATCCGGTTTCCCCGGCTCCGCGAGCCGCGTAAAACTGCGCTGGCTCGCATGCGCGGGTGCTTCGACGATCACGCCCTCGCAGACGATTTGTCCGCCGAGCATCCTGAATTCCAGCTTGTCGTAGCGCGGCATTGTCTCGCCAGGCGCGGGCGGCAGCAACCCGACGCTTCCTTGGATGTTCAGCGTGGCATCACCGGCGCCGTGGACGCGCGGATTCCACATCCTGCTTCCGGTCTCCGTCCAACGCTGCCGGATCAGCGCGGCGCGGTCGGCGGGTTCTGCGATCTTTGCACGAATCTTCGGCGCGCTGGTGATCTCCGCAGCGGGAGCCTCGAGGGCTGGCTCCGACGCAACATCCGTGACGACGCTGGGCGTGCTGGCGACGACTTCCGCCGCGCTGGAGGCAAGCGCGACACGCGTGTCGTCGAGAGTTGAGCAAGTATCCACGTCGACGGCGGAGGAATGCTCGTCGTTGATGGCGAGAGCGGGAGCATCAACCGGGACGAGCTCGACATCGACGGAGGAGGCCTTCTCCACGACAACGGGCTCAACGTCGTCCGCGAGTTCGGGAGATGGATCGCTGTTGATGGTGAGTTTGGGGACGTCGACCGTCTCACGCTCGACATCGATGGTCGCGACCGAAGCTTCCTCCACGACGACCAGCTCGACTTCCGCCGCCGTCTCCCGGGATGAATCGTCGCTGCCGCTAACATCGGCTGGCGCTTCCGACGGGCTCTCCGCGATGACGGGTCTGGCGGTCCCGTCTTCGGCGGCTGAAGCGGCGGCCGCAACGTCGCAGTTTGACGTATCCGCGCTGATGCTGGTGTCCAGAGCCGGAGCGGCTTCTAAAATCTCGGCAACGAGGGCGGGCGAGGCGTCCGCGGCATCAGCTGCGACGTCGATGCTGCCGCCGTGCGGCGCGGGCCGGAGCCGGTTGAACGCCCATTTCACCGCGGGGATGCGGCGCAGCAACGATATCAGTCTCGAAAGCACTGGGAGTTATCCAAGAGGTACTCGGCTTGAGGCCATCGCTGATTCGCCAGCAATGTAAAAATCCCCGGCTGTCACACTGATGTCAATGTAGGTGGGACCAATTGCAGAACATCCACGCTTTCAGAGCGCGAAGCTGCGGTTTCGCTGGCGTGACTGCAATCAAGGTGCAGCTTCGCCAATACGCTTTGTTCGACACCAACACCTTTGCGGACGACGTCGACAAGCTTTTGACGGCATGAGACATCTGGGAGAGGGGACGATCGCCCCCTCTCCAGATTTCCGATCGATGCCGGCCTACTTCCCGGAGCCCGCGCCGCCGCCGGCCTGGCTGCCCATGTTATTGGTGTTACTGCCACCGGCGCTCGGAGCCTGCTTGCCCTTGCTGTCGGCGGCCTCGTTCTGCATGTTCGATGACGTGCCGGTCGTCATGCCCTTGGTCGCGGGGCCCCGGGACGAGGGCCCGACGTCGCCCTGACCGGATGCGCCTGGGGCGGGTTGTGTCTGTGCGAAGGCGCCGCCGTTCGCCAGCGCCATGATGCATGCGGATGCCAAAATGATCTTCTTCATCTGGTTTCCTCCTGGGTTGACTTGATGACAACTTGCGCGCGGAGCGGACGTTCCTCACAGGGGAGCGTCGCGACGATCATGACCAAGCGCGTTGCGGCGCTTGTTGGGGTTCCCTGTGCGTCTCTGTCGACGGTAGAGTTTGGAACATCCGGCATCTGGTGTAGGGACGAGGCATGAAAAGGATAATGACTCTCGGAGCGATTCTGCTCTGGTCCACGATCGCAGTCGCGCAGGAGCGCGCCATCACCGTGGCCTCGACGACGTCGACGGAACAGTCGGGGCTGTTTGGCTATCTGCTGCCGCTATTCTCGAAGGCCGCGGGCATCGACGTGAAGGTCGTTGCCGTCGGCACCGGCCAGGCACTCGACATCGGGCGGCGCGGCGATGCAGACGTCGTGTTCGTCCATGACAGGCCAGCCGAGGACAAGTTCATGTCCGAAGGAGAGGGCGTGAAGCGCTTCGATGTCATGTACAACGACTTCGTCATTGTCGGGCCGAAGAGCGATCCCGCGAAGATCGCCGGCGGCAAGGACGTGGCCGAGGCGCTGCGCAAGATCGCGGCCGCGAAGGCGCCGTTCATCTCGCGCGGTGACAAGTCCGGCACGCACGCGGCCGAATTGCGGCTTTGGAAGGAGGCAGGCGTCGATCTCGGTGCCGCCAAGGACGGCTGGTATCGCGAGATCGGCCAAGGCATGGGTCCGGCCCTGAACATGGCGTCGTCGTCGAATGCTTATCTGCTGTCGGATCGCGGCACCTGGTTGTCATTCAAGAACCGCGGCGAGCTCGCCGTCCTGACCGAAGGCGACAAGCGGCTGTTCAACCAGTACGGCGTCATGCTGGTCAATCCGGCCAAGCATGCGAACGCGAAGGCGCAGGACGGGCAAGCCTTCATTGACTGGCTGATCTCTTCGAAAGGGCAGGAGGCCATCGCCGGCTACAAGGTCGGGGGCGAGCAGCTATTTTTCCCCAACGCGTCCCACTAGCAGGAAGGCGACGGTCGACACTGCGACGCTGAGTGCGAGCAGGATCAGCCCGAGTCCGAGCGCCAGCGGCAGGTCGCCCTTGCTGGTCTCCAGAGCGATCGCCGTCGTCATCGTGCGCGTGAAACCGCGGATGTTGCCACCGACGATGAGGATGGCGCCAACCTCCGCAATCGCGCGGCCGAAGGCTGCGAGAAAGGCCGTCAGCAGCGAGGTCCGGCCCAGCGCGAACAGCAAGCCGATGCTGCGTAGTGTTGAGAGCCCATCGATCCGCGCCAGGTCGCCATACTCCGCCCACAGCAGGCTCGCCGGCCGGTGCACCAGTGCGACCACGATCGGTGTGGCGAGCAGCGTCTGCGCGACCACCATGGCCGCCGGCGTGAACAACAGGCCGGCGGCCCCGAGCGGCCCTGACCGCGACAGCAGAAGATAAAGCGCGAGCCCGACCACGACTGGTGGAAGACCAAGCAAGGCATTGGTCAGGACGATGATGACCTGCCGCCCGCGGAACCGGGTGATCGCAAGCAGGACCCCGAACGGCGCCCCGATCAGAAGCGCGAGGATGCTGGCGGTCAGGCTGACGCGCACCGACAGTCCGACGATGCCCAGAAGCTCTGCATCGGCCTCGCCGATCAGCGTGAATGCGGCGCCGATGGATCGCGCAAAGTCGTTCATCCGTGCCTGAGCTTCGGCGCCCGCCACGACGTCTTGGGTGCGTCGATTTCAGGACTGCGGAGGTGTTTCACGTATATTTCCCTGAGGGTATCGTCGGGCAAAGCAGCGGCGCGGTCGCGCTCCGCAGGCAGGTTTGGTAACCCGAATTTGGCCGGAAATCAAAGCCGCGGGTGGCATGGCACGATGCCGCGTTTGGGCTTATCGTTTGATGCTGGCCGATGCAGGGACTGTCGGGGCTCAGATCAACCCACGCAGCACCTCAACAAGCCGGGCACACTCCGCCTCCGTTCCGACCGTGACGCGCAGGAAGTCCTCGATGCGCGGCTTTCCGAAATGACGGACCAGAACGCCACGCTGGCGAAGCGCTGCCGCGAGATCTGCTCCGCTCCGGCTTCGATGGCGCGCGAAGACGAAGTTGGCGAGCGACGGCAACACCTCGAAGCCAAGTTGTCCAAGGTCTCGGGCCAAGGTTTCGCGGCTTGCGATGATACGAGCACGGGTGTCTCTGAACCAGCCCTCGTCCTTGATCGCGGCGACGGCGCCGGCGATCGCGAGGCAATCGACGGGATAGGAGTTGAAACTGTCCTTCACCCGTTCCAGCGCTTCGATCAGCGGTCGTTGGCCGATGGCAAAACCAACCCGTAGGCCAGCCAGTGAGCGCGACTTCGAGAAGGTCTGGATGACCAGCAAATTGTCGTGGCGTGCAACCAGCGGCACGGCGCTCTCGGCGCCGAAATCGACATAGGCCTCGTCCACCACCACCAGCCGGTCCGGCCGTTCGGCCAGCAGGGATGCGATTGCGTCGCGCTGAAGGGCGATACCGGTCGGAGCGTTCGGATTGCAGAGCAGGATGGCGCTCGATGGTCGACTGTAGTTGGAGATATCGATCCTCATCGCAGCATCGAGCGGCACCTCGTCATGCGTTATTCCATAGAGGCTGCAATAGACGGGGTAGAAGCTGTAGGTGACGTCGGGGAACAGAAGCGGCGTGTCGTGCTTCAGAAGGGCCTGGAAGGTGTGGGCCAGAACCTCGTCGGAGCCGTTACCGACGAACACTTGCTCGGGCACCACATCGCAATGGGCCGC
Source organism: Bradyrhizobium sp. 62 (assembly GCF_023073035.1). NCBI lineage: Bacteria > Pseudomonadati > Pseudomonadota > Alphaproteobacteria > Hyphomicrobiales > Nitrobacteraceae > Bradyrhizobium > Bradyrhizobium sp. 62. The sequence continues at coordinate 56,607 of NZ_JADPIT010000003.1, read as the reverse complement.
GATCGCCTCGCGCAGGCGCGTTGCGCGCGGATCGGGATAAAGGCGCAGCCGCTCCGCGGCCGATGCGATCGCCGCCAGCACGCGCGGCGAGGGCGGGTAGGGATTCTCGTTGGTATTGAGCTTGACGATGCCGTCCTGCTTGGGCTGCTCGCCGGGGACATAGGGCGAAAGCGTGTGGACGACCGGACTCCAGAAACGGCTCATGAGCTCCAATCCGAATTGATCGGGGCACAGTAGGGTATGCGGGACCTCGGCGGAAGTGCGCCTGCATTCAGCATTCCACGCAAATCCGCACGAGCCTTACTGCCGGGGACGTTCCCGCAACCGCGACCCCTGTGCTAGGGTCGTTGCACCACCGCCCAGAATGAAAACAAGAACGAAGCCTTGCGCGCCCCAAGGCGCTGAACGGCCGAAAAGAGAGGAACACATGCCGGGTGCAGCCCTTCCCACCGCTCCCTCGATTCCGACCGCACCCGTGACCTCAGCCGTTCTCGACCGCTTGCGGGCTATCGTCGGCGACAAAGGCCTGATCCTGGACGAGCACGACAAGCGGCCCTTCGTGACCGACTGGCGCGGCGAACTGGCGGGGCAGGCCGCGGCGGTCGTGCGTCCGGCCAGCACCGCGGAAGTCTCCGCTGTCGTCGAGCTCTGCTACGACAACGGCATTGCCATCGTTCCGCAAGGTGGCAACACCGGGTTGATGGGCGGCGCCACGCCGTGGCCCATGCACCGCGGCATCGTGCTGTCGCTCGGTCGCATGAACCAGGTGTTGAACGTCGATCCCGTCGGCTACGCCATGACTGTGGAGGCAGGCTGCATCCTCGAGACGCTTCAGGACACAGCCGCGCGCCACGACCGCCTGTTTCCGCTCAGCCTGGGTGCTCAGGGCTCCTGCATGATCGGAGGTAATCTGTCCACCAATGCCGGCGGCGTGCAGGTGCTGCGTTATGGCAACGCGCGAAATCTGGTGCTGGGTCTCGAGGTCGTGCTGGCTAACGGCGATGTCTGGGACGGCCTGCGCGCACTCAAGAAGGATAACACCGGCTACGACCTCAAGCACCTGTTCATGGGCGCCGAAGGGACGCTCGGCATCATCACCAAGGCGGTGCTGAAACTCTGGCCGGCGCCGAAAGACGTGTGCACAGCATGGCTCGCAATCCGCGATCCCAAGGCTGCCATCGACCTTCTGTCGGAGGCGCATGCCGCTTCCGATGACAATGTCGGCTCCTGTGAGCTCATCAGCCGTGCGTGCACCGACATGGTGCTGCGCCACATTCCCGGCACTCAGGATCCTCTCAAGGCTGAGACCGAATGGTACCTCCTTCTCGAATGGTCGTCGGCCCGGCCCCGGCAGGACGGTGGCACGGGCATGTCGGACAGGATGGAGCAGTTCCTGGCGGACCAACTCGAGGCGGGCCGGGTGCTGGATGCTGTGATCGCGCAAACCGAAGCGCAGTCGCGCAACATGTGGCGGATTCGCGAGAGCGTGGCCGAGGCATCGCGCACCGAAGGTCCGGGCTTGAGCTACGATGTGTCGGTTGCGGTCTCCAGGATTCCCGAGTTTATCGACAGCGGTCTCGAGGCCGTGCTCGCCATTTTGCCGACGATCCGCCCCTATCCGCTCGGCCACATCGGAGACGGCAATGTGCACTTCTCCTTCATGGGCCCGAAGGGCATGGACCGCGATACGCTCTCCCAGTATTCCGCGGCGATCACACGGGCCGTCAACGACCTCGTCACCTCCATGGGCGGTTCGATCTCGGCGGAACATGGCATCGGCATCGAGAAGCTCGACGAGCTCCAGCACTACCGTTCCCGGACCGAGCTCGACATCATGCGCACGATCAAGCGGGCGCTCGATCCCAAGAACATCATGAATCCGGGCAAGGTGCTTCGTCTCGGTTAAGCCGCTACCGCCTCGAGCCCGGTGCTCCCCGCACACTCGCGCCCTCCGGGGACGGGATGCCGCAGATAGGCCGGGCCAAACAGGCCGGGGCACCAAATCACGCCGTTTGGCGGCCGAAAGGCGGCTTTATTCCCGCCTTGGATGCTTTAAGGAAGGGAGAGGATCAGGTCGCACCCGCCCGGGGGCGGTGCTAGACCCTGGTGCAGGAACAAAGGGGCGGGCCGGTATGGCACGTCCGCAAGGATGAAGGATTTGAGGCAATGATCCAAACCGTTGGCATCATCGGGGCAGGCACCATGGGGAACGGCATCGCGCAGATTTGTGCCGCGGCCGGGCTTTCGGTCGTGATGGTCGATATTTCCGATGCGGCAGTGAACCGCGGGATTTCAACTGTTGGCGGCAGCCTCGAGCGCCTGGTCAAGAAGGAGAAGATGTCGGCGGGCGATCGCGACGCCACGCTCAAGCGCATCACCGGCACCACCGACCGCGCCAAGCTCGTCGATTGCGATCTCGTCATCGAGGCCGCGACCGAGAACGAGGAACTCAAGGTCAAGATCCTGAAGGATCTCTGTGCGACGCTGTCGCCGCGGACACTGCTCGCCACGAACACCTCGTCGATCTCGATCACGAAGCTCGCTGCGGCGACCGACCGGCCCGACCGCTTTATTGGCATGCACTTCTTCAATCCGGTTCCGGTCATGGCGCTGCTGGAGCTCATCCGCGGCTTGCAGACCTCCGACGAAACCCACGCCAAGGCGTTGGATTTCGCCAAGCGCGTCGGCAAGGTAGCGATCACGGCGAAGAACAGCCCGGGCTTCGCCGTCAACCGTATCCTTTGCCCGATGATCAACGAGGCGATCTTCGCGCTGCAGGAGGGGATTGCGACGGCGGAAGAGATCGATGCCGGCATGAAGCTCGGCTGCAACCACCCGATCGGGCCGCTGGCGCTCGCCGATCTCGTCGGGCTCGACACCATGTTGTCGGTGATGGAGGTCTTTTACAAAGGCTTCAACGACCCCAAATACCGTCCGGCCCCCTTGCTCAAGGAAATGGTCGACGCCGGCCATCTCGGCCGCAAGACGGGACAGGGCTTCTACACCTACAGCGCCTGAAAATGGCGCAGGCGGCGGGCGTTTAGTGCTCGCCGCGACACCCCGCAATTTGCGCTGCGACAAAGACGCCGCGCGCAATTGACCCGACAATGTCGAACGGGCGGCCTGCGGGAACAACGGAACGGATAACAAGGGACATGTCGGATCGACTGAAGGCCGAGCGCGAGGCTGCGACCGCGCGGCGGAACCTGCTGACCCAGGACGCGATCGAGCGCACGGGGATCACCGAAGAGATGATCGGGGAACTCGTCACCCGCTTCTACGGGCGAGTCCGCGAGGATGCGCTGCTGGGGCCGGTGTTCGCGATCGTGCAGAATTGGGACGAGCATCTCGCCAAGCTCAGGGATTTCTGGTCGTCGGTCGTGCTGATGAGCGGCCGCTACCATGGCTCGCCGATGCGGGCGCATATGCCGCTGAGCCTGGCTGGCCATCATTTCGATCGCTGGCTCGAATTGTTTGAACAGACCGCGCGCGAGGTCTGCCCGCCGGAAGCGGCCGCGCTGTTCATCGACAGGGCGCGCCGCATCGCCGACAGTTTCGAGATGGCATCGGCGACCTTGGCCGGGCACATCGCTGCGCCGCGTCACGTGCTCCGCTCCTAGAATACAAAATGCCTGCCTGAGAAATGCGCAAGCCGCACTGATGTCGCCGTCGATCGCGCCGTGCGTTGGCGCGTTGCACCAATACCGATAGCTTTTACCTGATCTGCAAAATCATTATGCCGGTCGCGTGGCGTGACGTTGCAATCGAGAAAATGCGCGTGAATGCGCGTGTTCGCGTTCAATCAGTGCGAGCAAAGCCGTATTGATGCACTGCGGGAAAAATCTCTGCCTTTTTTTCGGCAGAGTTCCAGCGCCTGCTTGCGAACATGTCACGTGCATCGTTCAACACATCCTCTTCATCCTCCGACAACACAGCGGAATCCGAAGCTGACGCGTGCACGGAGCAAACCCGGCGGGCGCTGTTGATGAGTGCTTTGGCCACCACGGCGTGCCTCGCTTGTTCCACGCAGGTCCACGCGGGCGAGGATGCGCCCGGCTCCGACGAGCGGCCTCAGAAGGGCGATCTGCTCGTGTTCTCCGAAGGCGATCAGGAGGGAAAGCCCGTGACAGCGGCCGATCTGTCGGCCGGCGGCCCGCCGGTGCATGCCTGGCCGAAAGACCCGAAGACGTCGGTCGTGCGCAGCGCCTCGCGCCTCAACGAGATTCTGATCATCCGCCTCGACCCCGCCGAGCTCGACGAGCAGACGAAAGCGCGCGCTGTCGACGGCATCCTCGCCTATTCGGCAATCTGCTCGCATGCCGGCTGTCCTGTCACGGCCTGGGTGAAGAGCGATGTCGGCGACAAGGAAGTGCTCAAATGCATGTGCCACAACTCCGAATACGATCCTCGCGCGGCCGCGCAGGTCGTGTTCGGGCCGGCGCCGCGACGTCTCGCTGCGCTGCCGCTGGCGCTGGCTGACGGCTCGCTCACCGTCGCCGGAAACTTCGTCGGAAAGGTAGGTGGCGCGCAGCCGGGATGATGGACGTGCGGGTTGTGCCCGCGTCACGAGAGGCCGCATCCGCCGATGGGCGGACGACGGGACGAACGACAAGAATTCAAAACAAGAATTCAAACGGATGAAAAAGGGGAACGTCCATGACCAGGAAGCAGTGGTTACTGTCCGGCTTCGTCGCCTTCACGTGTCTTGCGTCGACCGCCGCCGTATCAGGCCCGGTCGAGAACTACGCGCCGGTCACCGCGCAGCGGTTGGAAAACCCGGAGCCCTCCAACTGGATGCTGTACCGGCGGACCTATGACGGGCAGGGCTACAGCCCGCTAGACCAGATCAACACCTCGAATGTGAAGAACCTCACCCCGGTCTGGACCTTCGCGACCGGCGTCGTCGAAGGCCACGAGGCGCCGCCGATCGTCAACAACGGCGTGATGTTCGTGGCAACCCCGATGGGGCAGGTGATTGCGCTGAACGCCAAGACCGGCGACGAATATTGGCGCTACAAGCGGCAGCTCCCCGACGATCTGTTCCAGCTGCATCCGACCAGCCGCGGCGTCGGCCTCTGGGAGGACAAGCTCTATCTCGCCACCACCGACGACCATGTCGTCGCGCTCGACGCCAAGACCGGCAAGGTGGTGTGGGACACCAAGGTGCAGGACTACAAGAAGGGCCAGTACATGACCCTGATGCCGCTGATCGTCGACGGCAAGGTCATCGTTGGCGGCTCCGGTGGCGAGTTCGGCGTGCGCGGCTATGTCGCCGCCTATGATGCCAAGGACGGCAAGGAGTTGTGGAGGACTTATACGATTCCGGGCGAAGGCGAACCCGGCCACGACACCTGGCAGGGCGAGGACTGGAAGAACGGCGGCGGCTCGGCCTGGATGACCGGCAATTATGACAAGGACACCAAGACGATCTATTGGGGCGTCGGCAACGCCGCGCCGTGGCCCGGCGAGATGCATCCCGGCGACAATCTCTATACCTCCTCGGTACTCGCGCTCGATCCGAACACCGGCAAGATCAAGACTTATCACCAGTATCACCAGAACGATTCCTGGGATTGGGACGAGGTCGAAGCGCCGATGTTGATCGACCTGCAACGTGACGGTCGCAACATCAAGAGCCTGGTCCATCCGGGACGCGATGCGATCTTCTGGATACTCGAGCGCACGCCGACCAAGATCAACTACGTCGCCGGTTGGCCGTTCGTCTCCACTGACGTCTGGAAGGGCATCGACGCCGAGAGCGGCAGGCCGATCGTCGACCCCGCGCACAAGCCGATGGTCGGCAAGCGCGTGGAGTTCTGTCCGTCGCTGTGGGGCGGCAAGGATTGGCCGTCGGCGGCCTACAGCCAGAAGACCGGCCTCGTCTACGTACCCGCCAACGAGAATTTCTGCGGCGGGTTCACCGGCGAGAAGGTTCCGCTCAAGCCCGGCGAGCTCTGGCTCGGCACCAAGCCGGAGGACATCGGGCTGAAGACGAAGCCCGGGGCGGATCATTTCGGCGAGCTCCAGGCCTGGGATCCCGTTACGGGCAAGAAGATGTGGCAACACAACTTCCCGAAATCGCAGCTGTTCGGCTCGGTAACGGCGACCGCGGGCGATCTCGTTTTCGTGGGCGGCACCAACGACCGTAACTTCCGCGCCTTCAACGCGAAGTCCGGCGAGCTGTTGTGGGAGCAGAAGACCAACTCCGGCATCATGGGAATGCCGGTGTCCTATGAGATCGACGGCACGCAATACATCGCAATCCAGTCGGGATGGGGCGTGGATGCGCAGCGCATCCAGGATGCACTCGTGACCAACAATATCGGCATCGAAGCCAACGTGCCGCAAGGCGGCGTGATCTGGGTGTTCGCGCTCAAGAAATAAGCTCCGCTGGCGGATCGAAAGAAGCGGAGTGTCAGGGGGCAAATGCGGCGGACGGCAACGTCCGCCGCATTTTGCGTTGGCGTCTTCCCTTCGCTCCTTGCGGGAGAAGGTGGCGCGAAGCGCCGGATGAGGGGCTCCATCCGCGCATCTCAACGTGCGAGGCTCGCGCAGGCATACCCCTCACCCAGCGTGATCGTGGCAACCGGCGTCGCTGCCCTCTCCTGCAAGGGAGAGGGCACAACGATGCGGTTCGGCGAAGAAGTAGAGCCGATAATCACGGACGTCAAACGCCGATGCGCAGATCGCTACTTCCCCTCGCGCTCGACCTTGTCCTTTTCCTTCTGGTTCATCTCGCGAACCTTGGGATCTGGATTGTGCTGCCCGGTGGTCTGGGTGGTCGAGGGCGGCGTGGCATTGGCGTTGGGCAGGGAGTTCTGGTCCGGCGTGCTGGGGCGCGTCGCCGTTGTCGGCGGCGTGGTGTTGCTCTGGGCGTATGCGCCAGTGGCCGTCAAAAGAAAGGCGCTCGACAGAAATGAGACTGCGAGCGCCTTTGAGATATGGGTCATCGATCTGCTCCTGTCAGATCGATGCAAACGGCGCGAGGCCGCCTTGTGTTCCCGCCTTTACGCTTCCAATTGCTTGCCGAGCGGAAGGCTGCGGATGCGCTTTCCGGTCGCGGCGAAGATGGCATTCATCAGCGCCGGCGCGAATGGCGGGACGCCGGGCTCGCCCACGCCGCTCGGCGGCGTGTCGGGTCCGGGCGGCACGATGTAGACGTTGGTCACCGCAGGGGATTCGTCGATCCTGAGGACCTGGAAGTCGTCGAAGTTCTTCTGCTGCACCTTGCCGTCCTTGAAGGTGATCTCGCCGTATTTCGCGAGACTGAGCCCCATGATCGCCGCGCCCTCGATCTGCGAGGCGATGCGCTCGGGGTTGACATAGGTGCCGCAGTCGATGGCGGTGTCCACCCGCGGCACCGTCAGCTTGCCCTTGTCGTCGACGGCCACCTCGACGATGGTCGCGATATAGCTGACGAAGCTGCGGTGCACGGCGATGCCGAGGCCATGGCCCTTCGGCACCTGTCGGCCCCATTCGCCCTTCTCGGCGACCAGCTCGACCACCTTGCGCAGGCGCGCGGTGTCGATCGGATAGCTGTCCAAGGGCTCGCCGTAGTTCCACATGTCCTTCACAGCAGGCTTGACGATGCGCGGGCTGCCGATCAGCGCGAGCAGCGTCTCCTTCTGGTCGCGGCCGGTTGCATGGGCGATCTCACCCACCATCGACTGCACCGCGAAGGCGCGCGGGATGTTCGAGACCGAGCGGAACCAGCCGATGCGGGTGAACGCCGCGGCCTCCGGGTTCTCGCAGGAGATGTTGGCGATCTCGAAGGGCATGTCGACGAGGCCCATGCCGAGCTCGAAGGGCGCCTCATGCTTTGCACCCGCCGCGAACGTCGAGGCGATGCTCGGGGCCACGCTGCGATGGCGCCAGGCGATCACCTTGCCGCTCTTGTCGAGCCCCGCCTCGATCCGTTCCACGGAGACCGTGTGCAGGAAATCGTGGCGGACGTCGTCCTCGCGCGTCCACTGCACCTTGACGGGCACGCCGAGCTCCTTCGACAGCAGCGCGGCCTCGAGCGCAAAGTCGCATTTCGACTTGCGGCCGAAACCGCCGCCGAGCAGCGTGACGTTGACCGTGACATTGCCCTCGGGAATGCCGAGCGTTTTCGCGACGTCCTCGCGCGTGCCGCCCGGGCTTTGCACCGGCGCCCAGATCTCCGCTTTGTCACCCTTGACGTCGGCGACCGCCACCGGCGGCTCCATGCTGACATGGGCCAGGTGCGGTAGATAATATTCGCCGACAACGATCTTGTCGGCGCCCTTCAGAGCAGCCTCGGCGTCGCCTTCCTGGCGCACGACAAGGCCCGGCTTGCGCGAGGCCTCCTCGAGCTCCTTGCGGTAGGCGACGGAGTCGTATTTGCCGTTGGCGCCGTCGTCCCAGGTCAGCTTCAGCGCGTCGCGGCCCTTGATCGCCGCGCCGGTGTTGCGCGCGATCACGGCAACGCCGCCGAGCGGCTGGAATTTCGACGGCCACGGCCATCCGCGCACCTGCATCACCTTCTCGACGCCGGGGACCTTCAACGCCGCGTCCGGATCGAACTTGACCAGCTTGCCGCCGGTCACCGGCGGGCGCGCGATCACGGCATACTTCATGCCTGGCAGCCGCACATCCGCGCCGTAACGCGCCTTGCCGGTGGTGATGTCGTGAAGATCGACGATGCCGATCTGGCCCTTGCCGAGATAGCGGAAGTCCTTGGGGTCCTTCAGCTTGAGCCCTTCGATGCTCGGCACCGATTCCTTGGCGGCGTCGGCTGCGAGCTCGCCGAAGCCGAGCTTGCGGCTCGTCGCGCTGTGGACGACCTCGTGATTGACGGCCTTGACCTCGGTTGCCGGCACACCCCAGCGTTTCGCGGCGGCTTGCTCGAGCATGGTGCGTGCGGAGGCACCGATCTGGCGCATCGGCATCAAATAATGCCGCGTGCTGCGCGAGCCGTCGGTGTCCTGGTTGCCGAACTTGACCTCGTCGCCATGGGCCTGTTCCACCTTGACCCGCGACCAGTCGGCTTCCATCTCCTCAGCCACGATCAGCGGCAGGCTGGTGCGCACGCCCGTGCCCATCTCGGCGCGGTGGGCGAGGATGGTGACGGTGCCGTCGGGTGCGACCGCGACGAACACGCGCGGATCGACCACGACGCCGTGCGGCATCTTTCCGGCGCCGGTCTCGTAGGCGAACGCCTGGCGCGACATCACGGGAGCAGCGAGCACAAAGCCGCCGGTGATGCCGAGCCCCTTCAAGATGCTACGGCGCGAGACCTTTTCGACCCTGATGTTCTTCTCGAAGCCACGAAGCTTCCTCGGATTGTCGATGAAATTCATGTCACACTCCCGTCGATGCGAGATGGACCGCATTCTCGATGCGCTGGTAGCAGCCGCAGCGGCAGATGTTGCCGGACATCGCTTCGCGGATCTGGTCGTGCGACGGCTTTGGATTGTCCATTAGCAGCGCAGCCGCCTGCATGATCTGGCCTGCCTGGCAGAAGCCGCATTGGGGGACGTTGACCTGCCGCCAGGCCTTCTGCACCGGGTGATCGCCGTTCGGATGCAGTCCCTCGATCGTCGTGATCTCGCGGCCGGCGACGTCGTTGATCGACGTGATGCAGGCGCGCACAGCTTCCTTGTCGACGATGACGGTGCAGGCGCCGCACAGGGCCTGGCCACAGCCGAACTTGGTGCCGGTCAGCCCGGCCTCGTCGCGCAGGAACCAGAGTAGCGGAAGATCCGGGTCGCCGTCCCAGCTCTGTTCCTGGCCGTTGATCTTCACCTTGATCATGATCGTCCCTCGCTCTTCATAAGCTTGTCGATTTCAGATTTTCCAGATGCCGGTCGGTGCAATGTCCGCTGCGCGGCGTCGCATTCCTGCGGTCATCCCGCGCGGGCAGATCCCGGCAGGACTCAGGAATGCCAATTCATGTCCGGATGTGCTCGATACCTCCCGTCGTGTTCTTGATTATTGAATTTCACGCGGCATCGTCACGACGCGATCTTAGTGGGATCGCTTCGGTCCGGTCACAGCCAAGTGTTCTCTCGTCAGCTGTTCTCGATGGGAAAAGATTGCAACGAAGGTTTGTCAAAAGCAGGGCGCCGCATCACGCCACGCGCCTCTTGAGATGGGCACAATGAAAAAAAGCTTCGTCCGCCAGAAGACCTGTGCGGACGAAGCAGGATGCCTCAGTCGAGGGAGGGAGAAACGCAGGGGCCGCGGACTTCAAGCAGGAAGCCGGCGGTCCTGCGCAGTCATTCAGAGACCAGGACTGAGGGAGCTGAGGGTCCCACACAAGTGCAGTCGAGAAGCGGCGGCATCGCCGCGATTGTCCCGGGTCGGCTCCGTCCGCTCGCTGGGTGTGGTGGAACCAGCGAGCGGGCGGGGTGCGGCAAACGTCAGGCGGCCTTTGCTCAGGCGGCCTTTGCTTAAGCGGCCTTTACTTAGGCGGCCTTGGCCTTCGCCACGTGGGTCGCGATGGCGTCCATCAGCGCCGGCGACAGGCAGTCATAGGGCTCGAGACCAAGCTCCTTGAACCGAGCCCGTATTCCGCCCATCTGCTCCGGCTTCACGCCCGATTCGATCACCGACGAAACGAAGGCGGCGAATTGCGGCGCCTGCGAACCCTGTTCCTGGAACAGTTCGGGGTGAATGAAGTCGAGGCCGTAGAACGGGTGACCCTTGTTCTCGATGCGGCCGTACATGTGCGTGCCGCAGGCCTTGCAGGCGTAGCGCTGGATCACCGCCGATGGATCGACGATCTGGAGCTTGTCGCCGTTCTCGAGCACGGTGACGTTCTGGCGGGGCACCACGGCGACGACGGAGAAATTCGCGCCCTGCGGTTTCCAGCACTTGGTGCAGCCACAGGCATGGTTATGCGCGACGTCGCCCTTGACGGCGACCTTGACCTGATGGTCGCTGCATTTACATGCGAGCGTGCCGCCGGCGAAGCTGCCGCTGCCCTGTTTGATGCCGTTATCGATCGAGGGATGGAGTGCAACAGTCATGGGTCGATCCTCCTTGGGGTGACGCTTTTCGAGTTAGAACACGACGACTGAACGGATCGATTTGCCCTCATGCATCAGGTCGAAGCCTTTGTTGATGTCTTCGAGCTTGAGCGTGTGGGTAATCATCGGGTCGATCTGGATCTTTCCGTTCATGTACCAGTCGACAATCTTCGGCACGTCGGTGCGGCCCCGCGCGCCGCCGAAGGCGGTGCCGCGCCAGTTTCGCCCGGTGACGAGCTGGAACGGGCGGGTCGCGATCTCCTTGCCGGATTCGGCAACGCCGATGATGATCGAGGTGCCCCAGCCGCGATGGCAGGCTTCCAGCGCCTGGCGCATCACTGTGGTGTTTCCGGTGCAGTCGAAGGTGTAGTCGGCGCCTCCGTCCGTCAGGGACACGAGATGCGGGACGATGTCCCCCGTGATCTTCTTGGGATTGACGAAATCGGTCATGCCGAACCGGCGTCCCCATTCCTCCTTGGAATCGTTGATGTCGACGCCGATGATCTTGTCCGCGCCAGCCATCTTGGCGCCCTGGATCACGTTCAGGCCGATGCCGCCGAGGCCGAACACGACCACGTTGGAGCCCGGTTCGACCTTGGCGGTGTTGACGACGGCACCGACGCCGGTGGTGACGCCGCAGCCGATGTAGCAGCTCTTGTCGAACGGCGCGTCCTCGCGGATCTTGGCGACCGCGATCTCCGGCAGCACGGTGAAGTTCGAGAAGGTCGAACAGCCCATGTAGTGGTAGATCGGCTTGCCCTTGTAGGAGAAGCGGCTTGTGCCATCAGGCATCACGCCCTTGCCCTGCGTCGCGCGGATCGCGGTGCAGAGATTGGTCTTCTGGCTGAGGCAGCTTTTGCATTGCCGGCATTCCGGCGTGTAGAGCGGGATGACATGGTCGCCCGGCTTCACCGAGGTCACGCCAGGGCCGATCTCGCGGATGATGCCCGCGCCCTCATGGCCCAGGATCGACGGGAAGATTCCTTCGCTGTCGAAGCCGTCGAGCGTGTAAGCGTCGGTATGGCAGATGCCCGTCGCCTTGATCTCGACCAGGACTTCGCCGACCTTCGGTCCTTCCAGATCGACTTCGACGATCTCGAGCGGCTTCTTGGCTTCGAAAGCCACGGCGGCACGTGTCTTCATCTTAAGCTCCTCAAATTCCGGCAGGGCGCCAAGAACCAGGTCCTGGTCGGGCTCCGCACGTTCACTTCTTGCCCATGCACGAATCTTCGTTCTTGGTATAGGCGTCGTTCTTGTCGTCGTGCTTGCCAGGTCTGGTGCGGCCCCAGGCCTCGTTGGAGCGGGCGCGCAGATAGACGTAGAGATCGTCCATGTAGCAGGCGACGTTCGGGTTATCGCCGAAGGCCGGCATCACGTTCTCTGCGGCAGTCGAGATGTTCTTGCGGCCGGAGGCGACGACGCCGAGAAAATCGGCATAGCTCATCGTCTTCAGCGAATCCTTCAGCGCCGGGGCGTAGGTCGAGCCCATGCCATCCGGGCCGTGACACACATGGCAGTCCGAGTGATAGCGGCGGTATCCGGAATAGGTATACCAGTCGACGGAGCCGTCGGTGATCTTGTAGGTTGGGTTGCCTTCCTTGTCGGACCATTCGCCGGTTTCGTTCTGCTTGACGGCAGTCGGGTCACCTGAGCCGTCCGCGACGGCAATTCCCCCGGACGCGATCAAGAACATCGCGGCAATGGCAGAGCAGATTTTACGCAAGAGATTTTCCTCGGAAGGCATTCGGTGAGACGAGCCGGCGCGTGGAGTTGATCCACGCGCCGGAGCGATGCTGAGAGGCCTAGTTGGGCAGCGAGAACACGGTCAGCGTACCGCCGAGTGCCGTGTAGTTGCTGAGCGCCGCGTAGCCACCGACTGCGCCGAGACCGGCGGTCGGATCGGTCAGACCTGCCGCCAGACCAATGCCAGCCCAGCCGCCCACGCCGGAGAGCACTGCGACATACTGCTTGCCGCCGTTCTCATAGGTGGTGACGTTGCCGATGATGCCGGAAGGAGTCTTGAACTTGTAGAGCTCCTTGCCGGTCTTGGCGTCGACTGCCTTCAGGTAGCCTTCGAGCGTTCCGTAGAACACCACGTTGCCTGCGGTTGCGAGCGCACCCGACCAGACCGAGAACTGCTCCTTGTTCGACCAGACGATCTTGCCGGTCTTGCCGTCCCAGGCGATGAAATTACCCATGTGGGTTTCACCCTGCGGCGGATACATCGAGAGCGTCGCACCCACATAGGGCTGGCCCGCGGTGTAGCTCACCTTGAACGGTTCATAGTCCATGCAGACGTGGTTGGTCGGGACGTAGAACAGCTGCGTGTCCGGCGAGTAGGCTGCCGGCTGCTCGTCCTTGGTGCCGAGCGCGGCCGGGCAGATGCCCTTCACGTTGTGGTCCTCGCCCGCCTTGTCGGTCGAAGCTGCGTCGAGCACCTTCGGGCGGCCGTAGGTCGGTGAGTTCTTGTCCATGTCGACGCCAGAGGTCCAGTTCACCTTCGGATCGTACTTTTCGGCGACCAGGAGCTCACCGGTGGCACGATCGAGCGTGTAGCCGAGGCCGTTACGATCGAAGTGCGTCAGCAGCTTGCGCGGCTGGCCGTTGATCTGCTGGTCCGAGAGGATCATTTCGTTGACGCCGTCATAGTCCCACTCGTCGTGGGGCGTCATCTGATAAACCCACTTGGCCTGGCCGGTGTCAGGGTTGCGAGCCCAGATTGTCATCGACCATTTGTTGTCGCCGGGACGCTGCTTCGGATTCCAGGTCGAGGGATTGCCCGATCCGTAGTAGACGAGGTTCAGCTCGGGGTCGTAGGAGATCCAGCCCCAGGTGGCGCCGCCGCCGATCTTCCACTGATCGCCTTGCCAGGTCTTCAGGCTGGAGTCCTTGCCGACCGGCTTGCCGAGTGCGGTGGTCTTCTCGGCGTCGACCAGGATTTGATCATCCGGTCCTTCAGAGTAGCCGCGCCAAGCCAGCTTGCCGGTCTTGATGTCGTAGGCGCTCATATGCGCCTGAACACCGAACTCACCGCCGGAAATGCCGATCAGCACCTTGTCCTTGACGACGAGCGGCGCCGAGGTGCCGGTCTCGCCCTTGCCGGGATCGCCATTCTTGGCGGTCCATGCAACCTGACCGGTCTTGGCATCGAGCGCGACCAGGGTAGTGTCAGCCTGATGCAGGAAGATCTTGCCGTCGCCGTAAGATACGCCGCGGTTGACTGTGTCGCAGCACATCACGGGGATGACGTTCGGATCCTGCTTCGGCTCATACTTCCAGACGATCTTGTTCTCGTTCGAAAGGTCAATAGCGTAGACCTTGTTCGGGAACGGTGTGTGGACGTACATCATGTTGCCGATGATCAGCGGGCCGCCTTCATGGCCGCGCAGCACGCCGGTCGAGAAGGTCCAGGCGACCTGGAGCTTGCCGACGTTTTGAGCATTGATCTGGTTGAGCTTGGAATAGCGGGTATTGGCATAGTCGCCCGCCGGCATCACCCAGTCTTTCGGGTTCTGCGCCATCTTGTTCAGCTCGTCATTGGCTGACGCGCTGCCTACGGCGAGAGCCGCAGCGGACCCAAGAAAGGTCGCCAGTAGTACCTTGCGCATAGTCATTCCTCCGTTGTCTCGTTTATTTTTCCGAAGCATTGCTCAATCACCGGGCTTCTCGTCCGGTGTCTGCTCGTGCAGGGCGGTCACATTTGGGACCAGAAACGATGCTGGGTGCTTTCTCCTCCTGATGAGAGCTACGGGTCCACGTGCAGGAGCGGCCCGTTTTTGTTGTTCCTGATGCATCCGTAGCGACTTCGCCATCGGGAAACTTGCCCAAGAGAGAAGCTGGTTTGCTTGACAGCGCACGGCCGCGAAGATTTTGATTTTGCAGTAGCGAATTCAGCGGCTTCCGCAGCGCTTTGGGACTGTCTTCCACGCTTAGGTTCCCCTTGACGGCGCTGCAACTAAGGCGGAGGATTAACTTCCAAGGGTGGCAATGGAACGATGGCGCTCGTTCCAGAAGATCGCTCAAAATCGAGGTAAACGTCACGCAATCACGGTTCAGGGCTCCGGCAGCGCGGCTCGCGATTCGCGTCAAAATCTCCGGATCAAACCAGTGGCTGGATTAATGTCCGACACAATTCACACGCTCTCGACGACGGGAATGACGCCGAAGCGGCAGATCCAGAGCTGGATTGACGGGCTGACGAGCCTGTGTGGGCATTTCGACGTCGATCCGCTGGAAGCGTCTTCGCTCGAAGGCCGCATCGACTACACCAGCGTCTCGCGCCTGAAGCTCTGCCAGATCGAAGTCAGCCAGCATCGCATCGCGCACACACTGGCGCGCGCCAAGGCCAACGAACACCCATATATCAAGATCCACTTCCAGACTTACGGCGTGTCCTATTTCGAGCAGGAAGGCCGCCACATCGAGATCAACCCGGGCGACATCATCGCCTATGACGTCTCCTGTCCGCATTCGATCATCAGCCCTGCTTTCACGCGCCACGACGTGGTGATCGTACCCAAAGCGCTGCTGCGCGACCGCGGGTTCCCGTCGCAGCGAATGCCGGCCTGCAAATTGACCTCACGCACGGGAACGGGGCGGATCGCCCACGATTTCGTCCATGCGACCTTCGACGAGGCGGCCAAGCTGTCCGCGAATAGTGCGGTCGGCGTCGCCGATTCGCTGATCGACCTCTTGCTGCTGCCGCTGCGCGAGGCGGACACGATGCTCGATCGCGTCGGTCCCGAAGCGACCTATGTGCGCGCGCAGTTCTTCATCCGCGAGCATTTGCGCGATCCGGATCTGTGCATCGACCAGATCTCCGGCGAGCTCGGCTGCTCCAAGCGTTATCTGCACATGCTGTTCTCGGAGCGCGGCACCACGGTGAGCGACTACATCTGGCAGGCGCGTCTTCAGAATTGCCGCCAGGAGCTCGAGGCCCACGCCGGCAAGACCATCACCGACGTCGCGTTCTCCTGGGGCTTCTCCAGCTCATCGCATTTCAGCCGGGTGTTCCGGAAATATTTTGGCGTAGTGCCGTCCTCGATCCACAAGGCGCAACAGGGCGCGGTTGCCGCGGACGAGCATTAGGCAAACGCCAGGTTCGGCGACGACGACGGTTGACCGTCGCGCGCCCGCGATGTCTCTCACGCCGATATGGCGATGTAGGGAATGCTGGTCAGGAGAGCGGCGAGCAGCACCGCATTGCCGAGCATTCCACTCCAATGTAGTCGGCGTAGCCGGCGCGGGGCCTCGGCATCGCCGGCGTCCCTGGCGCTGAGCTGTTCGTCCATCCGTTGCATGAACCAGCGGCGTCCGTAGATCGCCAAGGCTGCAAGAAGGCCGACGCCCATCGCGGCGACCAGACGACCGTCGAGCAGGAAAGCGACCGCTCCGATGAGTCCGGCAACGCGCATCACCAGAAAATGCGCATTGAACATTCCGCGCAAAAGCTGGGCGACGGGCTGGATATCCAGCTTCACCAGCAGGAAGGCCGGAGACGCCAACGTGAAATAGCCCATCGGAAAGAGCAGGATGATCATGACGGCTACGGCAACGCCATCCGGTGTCATGGGATCGGCCTTTCTCGTCCGCGCCGGTGAGAGCTTCCCGGCAGCGTCGCACAATCATAGCGGGAAAATACGTTTCCGGCACTAGGCTTTGGTCGAATGCTGCGCCGCGAAGAGCGTCTTGTCTCGCGGTTCAGGAGGGCTCGAGGCCGAGCGACCGCGCGCTATCGATCCAGATCGGCAGCTCGCGCTGATACAGCGCGTTGGTGTCCTTGAAGCCGATCGCGGGTTCGAGCACGAACGTGTTGAGAACCTCCTTCACCTTCGGATCGTTGTTGGCAGCAACGCAAAGCTCCGCCAGGCGGTCGACGACCGGTTGCGGTGTCGCCTTCGGCACGGCCCAGCCGGAGAAGCCGCTGACGGTGAAGAATTTCGACGTCGCGCCCTGCTCGGGGAGGGTCTTGATATCGGGGATGGCGTCGACCTTCTTCGAATGAACCGCGAACACTGTGCCGCGATCGCTCTGCAAAACCGATTGCGCTGCCGTGTAGCTGCCCATGGCGACATCGAGCGTACCTTCCAGCATGCCCGTCCACATCGGGGCTTCGCCGCGATAGTGGATCGGCTCGATGGCAAGGCCATACTGCTTGTTGAGCTCGTGGACCGTCATATGCGGGGCCGAGCCCGCGCTATAGGTGCCGAAGTTGACCTTGCCGCTCTTGCGCGCAAAGGCGACGAAATCCTCCAGCGTCTTGACGCCGGTTTTCGGGTTCGCCACCAGCAACAGGCCGGCGCCCGGAATGACGCTGACGAGCGTCAAATCCTTGTCCATGTCGTAGCCCGGAGTCTTCATCACCACCCGGTTCATGATGTAGGTGGTCGAGATCGAGCACAGGATGGTGTGGCCGTCGGGCTCCGCGCGGGCGACCTCCGCCGTCCCGATCGCGCCCGCGGCACCCGGCTTGTTCTCGACGACGACGGTCTTTCCGACCTGCTTGGCAATGAATTCGCCATAGGCGCGTGCGAGCAGGTCAGTCTGTCCGCCGGCGGGATAGCTGCAAATCATGCGGATCTGCCGCGATGGCCACGCAGCCTGCGCCGAGGCGTTGCGCGAGACGAAGGGCGTCGCGAGTGTGGCGGTGCCGGCGGCAATGAAGTGGCGGCGATCGAGTTTTGGGGACATGATTCTCTCCCGGGTTGTCGCCGACGGTACTGCATCGGGTCGCCTCTGCCATGGGTGGCAGGCGAGACAGATTGGCGCATTCGAAGGGCCGCGCTGTGCCTATTCGGGCGTCATCCGGACAATCGCACTTTTCGCATGACCCGCAACCAGACGATTTCGGTCAGGGCTACCGCAAGCAAGCCAAAGGTGCCGCCGATCAGCACGTTGACGACGCGCTCCTCCGCGATGCCGCTGGCGCTGCCGGCGAAAGAGGCGGCCAGCGCGATGAAGAAGCAGCGCAGGCCGAAGCCGATGATGTAGCGGGAGAACGAGATCAGCGTGAGGGTGGCCGCGAGAACCGCGAGCGCATAGCCGACCCGGCCTTGCGGCAGCACCATGCCGGCGAGGAAACCGAGCGGCACGCCGGCGACGGCGCCGATCGCCCGCTGCTTCAGCTTGCCGGTCGAAGCGGCGAGATCGCCGACCACGACGCTTGCGGCCGACCACATCACCCATTGGCCCTGCGCGAGATCGAGGATCTCGACCAGAGCCGCCGCAGCGAACACCGCAAGGGCGGTTGCCGCCGCGGGCACAAACCATTCGGCCGCGGGCGCTCCGAACGAGGTTGCGGCATCGCCGCACCGTCGCTGGTCGTAAATCCGGATGGCGCAGACCAGAGCCAGCGCGATCGGAGAGGACACGATTATCATGCCGGCATGGCGCAGTGCTTCCGAGGCGCTCACGCCCTCCCGCACCTCGCAGGCAAGATACACGGCGGGGATGAACACCCAATTCCCGAGCGTGCGGAAATGTTCGCCGTGGCGCGTCACTGCGACCGCAAGGAATCCGGCGAGCGCCGTCAGCACTGCGAATAGCGGCTTGATCGGGTTCGCGAGGAACAGCGCGGCAAAGGTGAGGAGGATGGCGAGATAATGCCACGCGACGACTTTCGGCGGCAGGTGCAGCCTGAGTGCGGGAATGAGCAACGAGACCGCGACCAACCCGAGATTCAGCAGCGCCGTCTCGCGCGCGATGAAATAGGCGGCGACCATCGGGCCGACGACAATCAGCGCCCGCACCAGCTCGCCGGTCTTGATTTCGCGCGAGAGGAGATCGCGCAGGCTTGCGGCGGAAGGATTCACGATGCCACCAGATGGCCGAATGAAAACGGCCGCATCATAGGGTGCAGAATGTCGCCGAGCTAGCCTTGGTTGTAGCGGCCCATCGCCGACCACTTTATCCGTCATTCCGGGAGCCGGACGCTCCGGTCAACGCTGAATGATCTTCATCCAGACGTCGCCGAGGATCGCGGGCTCACGCGGCGGCAGATAGGTCAGCCCCGCCTGCCTGCCGAATTCGGCGATCTTGCCCTCGGCAGCAAGCCCGGTCAGCGCCTTGTTGACGGCGTCGGTCAGCGCGGGATCGCTGGCGAGCCCGACATAGCCGCGATTGGCCCCGATCGGATAGTAGTAGCCGGACGCGGTGATCGCTGTATCGGGGTGCGCGGCGCGATGGGCGTCGAGGCGGCCGAGGTCGATCAGCGTCGCGTCATAGTCGCCGCGGGCAAGTGCACCGAGGAGATCATCGCGGCCGGGGACGAGATGGGTGATGTCGTCGATCAGGCGCCCCTTGTCGAAGGTCATGAGGATCGCATCGCCGAGCGAGCCGCTCTCGATGACGAGGCGCAGGCCCGCGAGGTCGCCGATATCGGCGATCTTGCGACCCCGCGCCTTCGGTCCGAGCACGACCGTGATCGGCGAGTAGACATAGGGCTGGCTCGGCACGAGCACGCCGAGTGCGACACGGCGGCGCCGGTCGTCGCGCGTGGCGCCGGCAAAATCCGGCAGGCGCGCCGTTTTCATGCCGGGCTTTACGAGGGAGTCCGTCGTCAGCGCATAGCCGCCGACGAGCGAGCAGCGCCCGTCGGACAGCAGCGCATTGGCCTCGAGCTGCGGGCTCGAATCCTCATCCAGCTTGCCTTCGAACCACTGGATCGTCAGGGGCCGTCCGAGCCGGTCGGCGATCGCCTGCGCCAGCAGCACGTCGAACCCAGAGCCCGGCTTGCCTTTGTGATGCACCGAGAGCGGCGGCCGGTCCTCGTCGAGACAAATCTTGAGCGGATCGTCGGCCGCGCGTGCGGCCGTCGCCGCGAGGATCGCGGCAATGCTCCACGCGGCCAGCCAGTGCTTCATGGCTTTCTCCGGCTCGAGATGAAGGCCCAGAGATTTCCGATCTCGTCGTCGCTGAGAATGTCGGCCCAGGGCGGCATCCTGTTGTTCTTGCCGTTCTTCACGGTAGTGACGAAACGCGTCTTGTCGTCGGGGAAGGCGCGCAGGTCCGGCGTGATGGTGCCGGGGTTCATCATGTTGGGGCCGTGGCAGTGCGAGCATTTCTCGGCATAGGTCGACTTGCCATGGTCGATCTGTGCCTGCACGGGATTGCCGGTTGAATCATCCGCGGCACGAACGGTCGCCGCAAGCGCGACCATCGGCACCGCGACGGTGGCGAGGATCGCCACCGTCTTGTGAGATAGCTTTCTCAGCATCGTGCCGTGGTTATTGCTTGACCGCAAAAACCCAAAGCGAGCCGCCGGGCGGGACTTTGGCCAGCCGTTCGTCGCCGGAGAACAGCGAGTAGACGCCGCCGTAGCCGCTCGTCACCGCGACATACTGCACGCCGTCCTGCTGCCAGGTCACCGGTTGTCCTTCGATGCCAGAGCCGGTCTGGAACTGCCAGAGCTTCTTGCCGGTGTCGGCATCGAAGGCCTCGAACTCGCCGGTCAGCGCGCCCGAGAACACGACGCCGCCCGCGGTCGACAACACGCCGGAGAAGCGCGGGATGTCGCTTGGTGCTTCCCACTTCGCCTTGCCGGTCATGGGATCGATCGCCTTCAGATGACCGCGCGGGCCATCACCCCATTCCCAGAGATCGGTGAGGTCCATGCCGAGATACCATTCACCCTGCTTGAAGGTGGCGGGTTCGGTCTTGTACCTGCCGCCGAAGGCGAGCGTGTTGGCGTAAGCGAGGCCGGTCTGCGGATTGAACGACATCGGCTCCCAGTTCTTGCCGCCGAGGATCGACGGATAGACTGTCACCTTCTTGCCCTCACGCGCCTCCTTCGAGACGTCGGTCTCGATGGGACGTCCGGTCTTCATGTCGATTCCGGTCGCCCAGTTGACCTTCACGTAGGGATTGGCCGCGAGCAGCTTTCCGTTGGTGCGGTCGAGCACGTAGAAGAAGCCGTTGCGGTTGGCGTCCATCAACACTTTGGTCGGCTTGCCCTCGACGTTCATGTCGGCGAGGACCATCTCGGCCACGCTGTCATAATCGAACGGATTGTTGGGCGAGAACTGGTAGTGCCACTTGATCTTGCCGGTCTTGGGGTCCATCGCCAGCACGGAGCAGGTGTAGAGGTTGTCGCCCGGGCGCACCGCCGAGTTGAATGGTCCGGGATTGCCGATACCCCAATAGACCGTGTTCAGCTCGGGATCATAGGAGCCCGTAATCCAGGTCGAGCCACCGCCGAGCTTCCAGGTATCGCCCTTCCAGGTGTCGCCGCCGGGCTCGTCGGGGGAGGGGATCGAATGGGTGCGCCACAAATGCTTGCCCGTTACGGGATCCCAGCCGTCGATGAAGCCGCGGGTGCCGAACTCGGCGCCGGAGATGCCGGTGATCACGACGCCGTCGGCGACCAGCGGCGCCACCGTCATCGAATATCCTTCCTTGATATCGGCCGCCTTCTGCCGCCACAGCTCCTTGCCGTCCTTGGCGTCGAGCGCGATCACGTTGGCGTCGAGCGTGGTGCGGAACACCTTGCCCTCATAGAGCGCGGCGCCGCGATTGATGATGCCGCAGCAGACGATGCGCGGCGTTTCGGCAGGATACTCGACCTTGGATTTCCAGATCTGCTTGCCGGTCTTGGCGTCGACCGCCATGGTCGCGTTGTGCGACGTCACGTAGATCACGCCCTGGTACACCAGCGGCTGCGATTCCTCGCTGCGATCGTCGTTGAAAGAGTAGTTCCAGACCGGGACAAGGTTCTTGACGCTGTCCTTGTTGATCTGGTTCAGCGTCGAGAAACGCTGGAGATTGTAGCCCATCCCGTAATTGAGAACGTTCGATGTATCGGTCGCGCCCTTGACCAGCTGCTCGCTGGTTTGTGCATTTGCACAAGTCGATGCAAGCATGACGAGGCTCGCGGCCATCGCAAAGCGTTTCATCCGTTCCTCCCAATATGCGCGCTTATTGACGCTGCGACAGCAACACTCCGCCCGAATGCAAAACGCGTCAATACGAAAGTCGTAATTGCGATGCCGATATGGTGGGCGGCGCGGGATGCCGGTCATCTGACGGAGAGCTGACAAGCAACTCTCACTTGTGCGCAGGCGCTGAAGAAATTCCGCGACACGGAGCAGGAGCGCGTGCGCCACGGCAATGGTCGGGCCGACGGGTTCCGCAAGTTGTACGGGCGCAGGCTGCAATTCGGGGCTTGAACCGAGGCTCGCTTGTGGACTTATGTCGTCGATCTGGCTCGAATCGGAGCTCTTGGTTTGGGAGGTTTTCATGATATCGCGTCGCTCTGTTGCACTTGCGCTCACGATTGCACTGCTGTCCGGTCCGGCATGGTCGGCCTCCGGCAATGCGGTCAAGACGTTCGATACCGACAATGACGGCACGCTCGATCTGGCCGAGGTGAGGAAGGCGGCGGCCGCGTTGTTCGCCAAGCTCGATCCCGATCACGACGGCACGCTCGACGCCCGCGAGTTGCGCGGACGGTTAACGGCGAAAGAACTCGCCGCCGCCGATCCCGATCGCGACGGGACTCTCACGCTCGACGAATATCTCTCGGTGGCGGAGCAGCGCTTCAACGCAGCGAATCCCGACAAGGACGGAACGCTGGATGCGAAGGAGATGAACTCGCGCGCCGGCCGCGCGCTGCTGCGCTTGTTGCGGTGAGAACCGCGCCGCTTGACTGAGAGCGAAGGCGAGTTGCCCGAGAGAGAAATTTGCAAGCGCGATGCGACAGTTCGCTGTGTCAACGGCGCGATTCCAGACTTGCGCTGTGCCTGACGCAGCCCTAGGTTTTGGCCGGCGCGATGTCGCGCTCAATCCCTTGGGAGTCCCGAATGGCCTGGAAAGCTCCGAAGATCGTGGAAGTGCCGGTCGGCATGGAAATCAACATGTACGCCTGCGCTTTGCGCAAGTAGGACTGCAAGTAAGACTGACGACCTGCCGCGGCTTCGATGGCAACCACCGTCGAAGCCGTGGTAGTGTCGGGGATGCGCGCGAGAGCCCATACATTCTGGACCATAGCCGCCTGCATCGTCGCGCTCGCGCCGGTATGCGTCAGCGCCGAAGAGGGCTTCGATACCGAGCACATTTTCGGCTTCATGATCGGCACCGATGTCGGCAATCCCGGCGAGCGCGAATTCCAGACCCAGACGACAGGTCGATTCGGCAAAGGCGGCGGGACCTATCGCGCGCTGTCGCAGGAGGTCGAGATCGAGGTGGTGCCGCTGCCGAACTTCCGCGTCGAGGTCGGCGGCACTACCACCCTGCACGACATCACCGGCGTCCCCGATATCGGCGACCGTCGCCAGTTCAATTTCCAGGGCGCCTCGCTCGACCTGCGTTACCGCCTGCTCGATCGCGAGCGCGCGCCATTCGGGTTGACTGTCGCCGCCGAACTCCATGGCGACCGCATCGACGAGACCTCCGGCGCAAAAGGGCGGATGTACGGTACCGATTTCACGCTCGCTTTCGATCGCGAGCTGATCCCGAACTTTGCTATCGGGGCGCTCAACCTGATCTATCAGCCGGAATGGGCGCGCTTCGAGATGACGGCGCTGTCCGAAAAGAGCTCGACCATCGGCGCGGCGTTCGCCGGCCTCGTGCGCGTGCGGCCCGATGTGCTGCTCGGCGGTGAGGTGCGCTACTTCCGGCAGTACGAAGGCATCGGCCTCGGCGAGTTCGCAGGCCAGGCCCTCTTCGTCGGTCCGACCGCCTATTTCCAGCTTTCGGAGCGCTCGCGCCTGACCATGAGCTGGAGCATGCAGGCCTGGGGCCGTCCGGCCGGATCGGGCGGCAATCTTGACCTCGTCAATTTTGAGCGCCATCAGGCGAGGCTGGTGTTTGGGGTCAATTTCTAGCGCTCGCGCACCGGTTGCGGGGGCAGGCGACGGGCAATTCCCGCTGGATTTCGCGCGGCCGGATTGAAACTTCCCGCTCCTCGGAACGTAATCTCTTGTGCTAATCTTCATCGCTTCTGCGAGGATCCCGGCATGAACCCGATCGACCTGGTGGTGACTGTGTGTGCGGTGCTCTCGCCTGCGACCTGCGAGGAGCAGCATCTGGTGTTCAACTACGCGGGGTCGCCGACGCAATGCGCGATGGCTGCGCCGCCCTATATCGCGCAATGGGTTGGCGATCATCCGAAGTGGCAGGCGGTCCGGTGGCGCTGCGAATATCCGCACCCGAACGACAAGGCGTGAAGCCCTGAGCTGCGTTGCCGGTCGCGACTGGCTTAGGTCCTCATCCTGAGGAGCTTGCGAAGCAAGCGTCTCGAAGGATGGCCGCAGGCGACAGACGGGCCTGCATGGTTCGAGACGCGCGTTCCGCGCTCCTCACCATGAGAGGAAAACGCTCGTAACGCGGCCCGCGTTACTTGCTGCAATCCTTCAGATCCTTGTCGGCGATCGAGAACACCGCATCCGCCTTGATCTCGATGTCGCGCACGATGCACTGCCGTGCATTGGGATAGCTGACCCTGGCGTCGTAGCGGCCGGGCTCGACGCCGGTGATGCGCAGCCGCTCGTCGTGGTCGACCTCCTTGTCCTTGTCGTTCAGGCACTGGTTCGGCCCCCACTCGGTCTTCCCGGCCGGCGAGAGCTGGAAGCCGGAGATCGTCTCCGTCGTCAGATTCCAGAGCCGGATACCTTTGCCCTTGGCCTGCGCGAGCGCCGCGCCCGGCATCGCAACCAACAGGATGCCGATCGCAATCAGCGTACGTCGCATGGTGACCTCCCGCGAAGATTTCGTTGGTCCAGTTGACCATGAGTTCTCATTTTGATTCAAGCTGCAGCGCCGCGAGCTCGGCTCTGATCCTGCCGAGCTCGGCCTCGCTGCGCTCCGCGCGCGGGATGGCAATCGGCACCTCGCGCACGATGCGCGCCGGTCGCGGCGACAACAAGAGCAGGCGGTCGCCGAGCCGGATCGCGTCATCCAGGCTGTGGGTGACGAGCAACGTCATCACCGGACGGCGCGCCATCAGCGTCGCGATCTCGTCGCGCAAACGGCCGGCGAGTGCGTCGTCGAGCGAGGCGAGGGGTTCGTCGAGCACGAGCAGGTCGGGCTCCACCGCAAAGGCCCGGGCGAGCGCGACGCGCCGGGCGAGGCCGAGTGACAATTCGCCGGGAAAATGGCTGCGATGCGCCTCTAGCTCCAGGATCCTGAACAGCTCGGCGAGCTTGGCATCAGTGACATCGGGTGCCGCAAGCCGCACATTCTGCTCGACCGAGCGCCATGGCAGCAGCCGCGGCTCCTGGAAAACCATGCCGATCCGCGCTTCCGGCGGGCGCGAGACGCGCCCCGCGAAATCGCGGTCGAGCCCGAGGATGATGCGCAGCATAGTGCTCTTGCCGCAGCCGGACGGGCCGATCAGCACACCGACCTCGCCGGATTGAAGCGCGAAGTGGACCGGCGCGAGCACCTCCTGCGTTCCGCCGGCCGCACTTCTGAACGTCTTGCCTGTGATATCGACCTCAAGCCGCACGGGGGCGCCACCGGGTCGCACGAGCTTCGAACGGTTGCACCAGCGCGGTCTCGATCACGAGCACGACGGCGGCGAAGGTAAGTGAATAGGCCAGCAGCCGCGGCGTGTCGAACAGCTGGAAAGCGACGCCGATCTCGAAGCCGACGCCGTTCGGCCGGCCCAGGAGTTCGGCGACCAGTACGATCTTCCACACCAGCGACAATCCGGAGCGGGCTGAGGCTGCGATATAGGGCGCCAGTTGCGGCAGCACGACGTGGCGGAAGGCGCGCAAGCGCCGCATCGCGAACACGCTCGCCATCTCGTCGAGCGAGCGGTCGAGCGCGCGCGCGCCCTCGCGTAGGGTAACGATGGCGGTCGGCAGCTTGTTGATGGCGATCGCCGCGATCGCTGCGGCCTCGGTGAGCCCGGCCCAGATATAGGCGAGCACGATCACGACCAGGGCGGGCAAGTTCAGGAGCAGGATCAGCCAGGGATCGCCGAGCCGGTCGGCGAGCTTCACTCGTCCCATCAGATAGCCGATGGCGCTGCCGAGCGACATCGCCAGCACGAAGGCGAGGCTTACGCGGGCAAGCGTGGCGCCGAGATGCAGGAACAGCGCGCCGCTCGATGCTTCCGCGATGACGACGTCGAGCACGGCGGGCGGGGAGGGCAGCTTTGCGGCGCCGACGAACAGCGCGGCTGTCCACCAGATCGCGAGCAACAGGGCAAACGACAGAAGACGCAGCACCTCAGTCTCCGGGAACTGCGTGATAGAACGTGCCTGGCTCGAGTTCAGCGGCCGAGCCAACGAGGTCGCGTCCGCCGGTCTCGGCCAGCACGCGGTAGAGCACGCGCGCGTCCTTTTCTTCGTCATCGATGCTCCGGCGCGGAATGCCGTCGCGATAGCGCTCGCGATAGGTCTTGAGCAGGGTGGCATCGCTCGTGCCGGTGAGCGGTGCGATCTTGTCCCAGGCAGCATCCGAGGTCACCAGCAGTTGCTTGGCCTTGCGGGTCATCACGATGAAGCGCGCCACGGCCTCGCGATGGCTCGCCGCCCAGCTCTCGTCGAAGACATAGCCGACTGCGGAGACGGCGCCCTTGGCGCCGAGCTTCGGCAAAATGTCCTCGATGCCGGCGAGGCGTCTAAAGCCCTTCGCCTCCAGCTGTGCGCAGAAATTCCAGAAGTTGAGGCTTGCATCCATCTCGCCGTCGAGCGCCTTGGCGGCGATCAGGGGCGGAGCCCCATAGACGATAGTTGCCTCCGATTTCAGGTCGATGCCGTCCTGCTTCAAGCGCGCCTGGAGCAGCAGCCAGCTCTTGTCGATGGGACCACCGCCGACCGCGAGCTTGCGGCCCTTCAAATCGGCGAGCGACCTGATCGGCGAGGAAGCCGGCACCATCACCGCGCCGAGCGCGCTGGAATAGGGATAGAAGGTGAGCTTGGCGCCCAGCGTGCGCTCGCGAGACACCCACAGCCAGTCGGACAGGATGATGTCGGCGTTACCCGCACGCAACGCGATCTTACCGGCCTCGGGGCTCGCAAGCTCGGTGACGTCGAGCGACAGGTCAGCCACCTTGTCGAGGCCGCCGGCGCGGATCGCGGCCAGCTCCCAAGAGAATGTTCCGGTCTTCTGCACCGCAAGGCGGATTGTATCCGCGGCGCGGCCGGGCCCGGCTAGTGTCAGCGCCAGCGTCACCGCAAGTGCCAATGATCGACCAATTGCTCTCATCACCTTGTGAGCCGTTTCCTCAGACAGAGTGCTTTTCAGGACAATAGGCATAGCATAACTTCCGTCGCAACCAGCGGGAGGACGCGCATGAATCTGGCCGGACAGCTACGACCGATTGTCGCCGCATTGGCGGTGTGGGCTGCGACCGCGCTCGCCGCGCAGGCTGAAGAGGCCAATGATTATCCGACGTCGGCGCGTGCCGAGTATGTCTATGGCTGCATGAAGGCCAATGGCGAGAGCCGGCAGGCGATCGAGCAATGTTCCTGTTCGATCGACGTGGTGGCCTCGATCGTATCCTATGAGCGCTACGTTACCGCAGAAACCGCGCTCAGCATGTCCCAGGTCCGCGGCAATCTCGGCGTCCAGTTCCGCACCTCGGAGCAGGCGAACTCGGCCGTGAATGATTTGAGGCGAGCGCAGGCGGAAGCCGAGGTGAGGTGTTTCTGACCGCTTCGCGGCGCCTGTAGTGGTCGTCATGCGGCCGGGACAAGTCCGGCCATGACGACCAGGAGACCTACGTCCCCGGCTTCTCCACATCCCACTCGTTGCGGAACACGTGTCCGTCCGTGTCCTTGGCTTCCGCGCGAAAACGCCTGGCGCCGTTGGACACATAGGTGAAGCGCAGATTGGGATCTTCCGAGATCGAGATGCCGCCTTCCATCGAGAGTACGGGGCTGTCGTCCTGCGTCAGCTTGAGCTGGTTGACGAAGAAGGCGGGAATATAGAGCTGCGTGACCTGGTCCATCTGCAGCCCGGAATTATTGGGATGGCCGATCATGATCTGAGCCTCCCGCATGCGGCTCGCCGGTGCCTCCTGGCGCGCGAATTGCCGGTAACGCATCTGCCCGAGCCGGTTCTGGGCTTCCTCCGCATTCTTTCCTGCCGGGGCCGAGCAACCGCCGGAAGCCTTTACATAGACCTTCGAGACATAGAGCTGGCCGTCGCTGAGCTCGGCCACCGCATGGACGTCGGTGTAATTGTTGACGCGCACGCGCGTCGAGATTTCGGTGACGTTGGCATCCGGTCCGAGTTCGAACTTCGCCGCCATCGGCGCGGGATTACGATCGATCACCAGCGTGATCGAACGGATGCGGCGGGCATCGCCAGGCGAGAGCTTGCTGCGCAGAGTGACCGGCACGATGGCCGCGTCCTCGGCACGATACGGCATCTCGATGCCAATGACATTGCCGCCGTCATTCATCGGGCGGTTGCTGAAGATGTCCTGCACCAGGCCCGGCCAGGGATCGTAAGCGTCTTCCGCCTGCGCCGGCACGGCGAATGCAATGCCGAGGAGCAGGGCGATCAGAGGCAGGCGGCGCGTGCATCCCGTCATGGTCATGGTCTCGCGGACGAAGCAACGTTACGGACATCGTAGCGCGTCCGCTACTCCCATTCAATTTCCGAAAATGCTGCGGTTGCGTTGCGGGCATTGTAGTCGTCGAACAGCTCCCAGTGCGGCCGTTCGGAGGCGGCGGCCTTGTCTGCGGCGGTCCGGATCGGCTCGCCCTTCTTGTTCGACGCCCGGACGTCCGCCAACAGTGCCGTCAAATAGCGCCGCTCATCGGTCAGCGCCGCAGGCCATTCGCTCACGGGCCCGTGACCGGGAACGACGCGCTGCGCCGGAATGCTCTGGAGTTCCCCGAGGGTGCCGAGCCAGCCGCGAATGCTGCCGTCCATCACCGGAATATGGCGGAGGAAGACGAGGTCGCCAGTGAACAGCGTCTTCGTCATCTCATCGAACACGGTCAGGTCATTGTCGCTGTGCCCGGCCGGCCAGGCCCGCAAGGTCAGGCGGCGTGCGCCGAGATCGAGCGTCATTGTGTCCGTGACGAGCATTGTGGGCGGCACGATTTTCACAGGAGAGATCAATTCGTCGCCCATGATCCGTCTAAAATTATCGAGATAGTACGGGCCGCGCGCAGCCAGCGCCCGCGGCAGCCTGCTGTGACCGACGAAAACGGTGTCCCCGACTGCGAAGGCCGCATTCCCGAAAACATGGTCGGGATGGCCGTGGGTATTGATGACGTAGCGGATCGGCTTGCTGGTTCGGGCCCGCACCGCCGCCAGCAGCGCCTCGCCCTCGCGAACGCTACCGCCGGTATCAATCACAGCCACCGCATCCTCGCCCACGATGAAGCCGACATTGGCGATGTCACCCTCGTTCTCGCGGGTCATCAGGGCGATGGTCCCGGAGTGTACGAATATTCCCGGTGCGACTTCGCTCACAGGCAATTCGGCCGCTGCGGCGCATGCTAGCGTCGCTGTCACCAGCAGGGACAAGGCTGCGATCACGAGAGCGATGCGAGACACTTTTCCGCCTCAGTTCAAAGGGTTGTGCGCACTGCACTGCAATAAAGAAAAGCCAGCACACAGTCTGGCAAGACATGGCGCGTCATGCGTTGCATGGCTAGCATTCAAACAAGCCCAGGAGGAAGCGCGAATGACGGAGGCCGGACGACATCGTCGCTGGTTGTTTTCACTGAGTATCCTGGTTGCGTCTTGCGCATTCGGCGACGTCGCCATCGCGCAGACCAACGAGACGGGTGACCTCTCGTTCGAGCTGGTCGATCCCAAGGTGTTGCGCGTCTGTTCCGACCCACGCAATCTGCCGTTCTCAAATGAGAAGGGCGAGGGGTTCGAGAACAAGCTTGCCGAGCTGTTTGCGGACAAGCTCCAGAAGAAGCTCGACTATGTCTTTTTTCCGCAAGCCACCGGCTTCGTGCGCATGACGCTCGGCTCGCATCGCTGCGACGTCATCATGGGCTTCCCCCAAGGCGACGACCTCGTGCAAGGCACCAATCCCTATTACCGCACGAGCTATGCCCTGGTCGCGAAAGCAGGCAGCGGGCTGGACGAGGTCGACACGCTCGAGGATGCCAGGTTGAAGGGCAAGCATGTCGGCATCGTCGCCGGCACGCCGCCTGCCACCAACATGGCCATCGCGGGACTGATGGGTGATGCAAAACCCTATCCGCTGATGATCGACACGCGTTACGACAATTCAGCGCAGGCAATGATCAATGATCTCACGGCGGGCAAGATTGACGCCGGCGTGCTGTGGGGACCGATGGCGGGGTTCTACGCGAAGAAGGCGGGCTCGCTTCATGTCACCCCGCTGGTCAAGGAAACCACCGGGCCAAAACTGGTCTATCGCATCGGCATGGGCGTGCGTGGCGCCGACCAGAACTGGAAGCGGCAGCTCAACAAGCTGATCCAGGAGAACCAGGGCGAGATCAACAAGATCCTGCTCGACTTCGGCGTTCCGCTGCTGGACGAGAACGATCGGCCGCTCGGCGCGGAGACGGCCAAAAAGACGCCATGAGGCAGACGCCATGAGGCGGCACCTTGCCGTTGCGCTGGTCGCCGCCATGCTGGCGGCGCCGGGCGTTGCGCAGCAGCAGGAGCCGTTCGAGCCCGAGGGCTATCGCACCGACAATTACCGCGCGCCTGTGCCGGAGACGCTGGGCGGCGCGCGCGTGCTGTCGACGTCAGAGGCCGAGGCGATCTGGCACGCGAGGAGCGGCGCCTTCATCGACGTGCTGCCGCGCGCGCCGAAGCCGAAGAACCTCCCAGCGGGTACCGTTTGGCGCGAGGCGCCCCGCAAGAACATTCCGGGCAGCATCTGGCTGCCGGATACCGGCTACGGCACGCTGCCGCCCGTCATGGACGATTATTTCCAGCGCGGCCTCGCGCGTGCAGCACACGGCGACAAGACCGTGCTGCTCGTGATCTATTGCCTGGCCGATTGCTGGATGTCCTGGAACGCCGCCAAGCGCGCGCTCGCGTACGGCTACTCCAACATCGCCTGGTATCCCGATGGCACCGACGGCTGGGAGCGCGCCAAACTTCCGACCGAGGAGGCTCAGCCGGAGCCGCGGCCGGAGCAGTAGGCAAGAGAT
>NZ_JADPIT010000003.1:0-25477 GCF_023073035.1 Bradyrhizobium sp. 62 | reverse complement strand
GCCCGGCCATGACGCCCTGTCGCACGTGGGAAGAGGCGAGGAAAGCCTACTGCTTCTGCAATTTCGTCAGCGTGCCCGTGCCGTTATTGTCGGTCGCAGAGTAGCTCACCTTGTCGCCGGCGTGGACGGCGTCAAGCATCGCGGCATCCTTGGCCTTGTACTCCTGGAGCGCGCCGGCGCCGCCTGCGCTGCCGCCGACTGTGCCCTTCTGTGTCTGCTGGATCGAAATCGTGCTGTTGAGCCGATCTATCCGGGTGACCATTCCGGTCAAATCGTCAGCGAATGCGCTGCTTGCGAGCATGCTGATGGCCGCAGCGCCTGCGAGGATGAATTTCGTGGTTCCCATCGAGGCCTCCCGATGCCTTGGATTACCCATCGACAAGACATCCTGGATCGATTTGGTTCCGGCATATAGCGCGGCGACAGGTTAATCATCGCAATGGGGGCGCGGGAACCTGCCGCAAGCGGTCAATGAGGCTGACGCTATTCCATTTCCTGTTGGATCACGCGTCCGAGCGCAAACAGCCGCTGGTCGATTGTGGTGGGAACCTCGCAGACGAACCGTACCACCTTATAGCGGTCCTCGAAAATGCGGGTCTTCCAGATCAGCTCGTTGCTGAGCGCATCGACCTTGGCCTCGTCGCGCGGCGTGGCGCCCTGGAGCGCCTGGAGCTGCACACTCTCCTCACGGATCTTGTCGGCGGCTTCGCGCTGCTTGCGGCTGACGCGTTCCAGTCCGCTCATGACCTGCGAGCGCTGAGCGTTGAGCGTGTCGAACAAGCCTGCGAACAGCAGTTTCGCATTCGCGGTCTTGTCGGCCGCGGAGCCCGCCAAAAACTCCCTCACCAACTTCTCGGCTTCGTCCAGCGGCGTCTTGCGTGCCGACAATTTGGCGACCAGCGCGCTGACTTTGGCGTCGTCCTTCCACTTGTTCTGCACGTCGTCGAGCGAAGGACCGGCCCAAACGGCCGCGAGCGAAATGTCCGGCACTTTGGCCTGCGTGCAGGGCCAATCCGGATAGCGCGGATCGGCCGCGCGTGCCGCCGTGCTCGCGGCTGCGAGCATCAGAGCGGCCATGGCCAGAACCCGAACCGTCATCCTTCGCCTCCCGCAGGGCCCCGTCGCGCCAGCCCGCGCGAGGGATCATAGGCATAGATCGCGCCGATCATGAAGACGATTGTGCAGGTCGCGACCACCGCCAGCGAGATCCAGTTGATTTGCCCGTAGAATGCAAAACGTATCAGCTCGACCGCATGGGTGAACGGATTGGCCTCGCAAACATAGTAGAGATATGGGCTGCCCTCCTGCACCCGCCAGAGCGGGTAGAGCGCCGATGAAGCGAAGAACATCGGGAAAATGACGAAATTCATAACGCCGGCGAAGTTCTCGAGCTGCTTGATGCCGGAGGAGATCAGCATGCCGAGCGAGCCCAGCATCAGTCCGGACAGGATCAGTGCCGGCAGCACGGTGAGATAGCCGGATAAAGGAGGGGTGATGTCCCAGAACCAGGCGATCAGCAGGAACGCATAGACCTGGAGCAGCGACACCGCGGTGCCCGCGAGCAGCTTGCAGAACAACAGGTAGCCGCGCGGCAGTGGGCTTACCAGCAGCGTGCGCATGTTCCCCATCTCGCGGTCGTAGACCATCGAGAGCGAGGATTGCATGCCGTTGAAGAGCTGGATCATGGCCATCAGCCCCGGCGCGATGAAGACCTCGTAGAGGATGTAGGTTTCGTAGGGCGGGATGATGGAGATGCCGAGCACCTGGCGGAAACCGGCGGCGAAGATGAACAACCACACCAGCGGCCGCACCAGCGCCGAGACGAAACGCTCGCGCTGGTGCAGGAAGCGCAGGCCTTCGCGCCAGACGATGCCCGTGAGGCAGGTCATGTATTCCTGGAACGAGAAGCCGCGTGGGGCATCGCGGGTGGCGATGCTGCTCATGCGCCGCCTCCCGGCAGGGTCTGCGCGCCGGTCAGACGCATGAAGGCGGTGTTGACGTCCTGCGCGCCGGCTTCCGCGACGACGCGGCTCATCGGCCCCTGCGCCAGCACCTTGCCCTGGTGCAGCACCACGAGATTGTCACCGGCCATGATCTCGTCGAACAGATGCGTGGCCCAGAGCACGCCGATGCCTTGCTCGCTCACGAGCTGGCGCACATGGCTGATGATGTCGGCGCGCGCCTTGACGTCGAGGCCGACGGTGGGCTCGTCCAGCAACAGCAGGCGCGGCCGGTGCAGCAGCGCACGGGCGATTTCCAGCCGCCGCATCTGCCCGCCCGAGAGATCGCGCACCTTGCTGCCGGCGCGCTCTGCAAGCCCGATGCGGCCGAGCAGCTCGGCGGCTCGCGCGCGGGCCTTGCGGCGGCTGATGCCGTGGAGTGCGGCGTGATAGAGCAGGTTCTGCGTCAGCGACAGATCGAGATCGAGCGTGCGCGGCTGGAACACAACGCCAAGCAACCGCAGCGCTTCGCCGGGGCTTTTGCCGACGTCATGGCCGAAAATGCCGACGCGGCCGGATTGGATGCCGAACAGCCGTGTGATCAGCGAGAACAGCGTGCTCTTGCCCGCACCGTTGAGGCCGAGCAGGGCCGTAAAGCTCGCGGGCTGCACGTTGAAGGACACGTCCATCAGCGCGCGGCGCGGTCCATAGGCGTGGCTGACGCCGTCGATCGACAGCGCGGGTACCGCCGTCGGATCGGGCCTTGGTGTTTCGCGTTGTTCGGCGATGGGAGCAGGGTTGGTCATGGCGCGATCGTGATACCCCAGGGCAGTTCGCCCACCTGAATGGTCTTGATCACCTTTTGCGCGGCGACGTCGATGACGGAGACGTCGTTCGAGACGCCATTGGTGGTGAGCAGGTATTTTTCGTCCGGCGTGAAGGCCATGTGCCAGACCCGTTGTCCCACCAGCAGATATTTCGTCACCTTGCGCGTGGCGGTATCGACCACGGCGATGCGGTTGGCGGGCCCGAGCGCGATGAAGGCGGTCTTGTCGTCCCGGGTCATGCCGATGCCGACGGGCTGGATGGCCTCCTTCCTCAACCCCGGAATCTCGAAATTGATCTTGCCGGTCACCTCGTGCTTTCCGGGGTCGATGATCGAGACGGTGCCGCCGATCTCCGAGGACACCCATAATTCGGAAGCGTCGTGCTTGAATTCGGCAAAGCGCGGCCGCGCATCGACCAGCACGTTGGCGACGATCTGGCGCGACGACGTGTCGATGAAATGCGCCATGTTGGTGGTCTCGGACGTGTTGATCAGCGTCTTGCCGTCCGGGCTGATGGTCATGCCCTCGGGCTCGACGCCGACCTGGATGTCGCCAAGGCGGGCGCGCTTCTCGAGGTCGATCACCGTCACTGTGTTGTCGTTCTCGTTGGCGACATAGAGGATCTTGCCGGCGGCATCCTGGGCGAACAATTCCGGGTCGGGCCCGGAGGGCAGGCTGTCCACCACGGTTTGCGTCTTGGCGTCGATCATCTGGATGGTGTCGTCGTCGCCGACCGCGACCATCACGAACTTGCCGTCGCGCGTGAAGTCGATGCCGCGCGGGCGCTGGCCGACCTTGATGGTCTTGGTTACCGTCCAGCTCTCGGTGTCGATCACCGACACCGTGTTGCTCTTCTCGTTCGAGACATAGGCGATGAACGCATGCGCCGGCGCCGCCGCCAGCGCCACTCCGGACAGCAACCCCACACGCCACATGCGCAACATCCAAGTCCTCACTTTACCGTCCTCATTTCAGCTTGCATTTGCTCTCCGGGCGGTCATAGCCGAGCGTGTCGAGCTCGGAGACCTGGTGCAGAAAACCTTCCTGCGGCGACACCGACACCACCATGCGGCCGTCGACCAGCAGGATCGGCTGGCGCAGCTGCAGGTTCCAGTCGCGCAAGGTCAGCTTTGTGCCCTTGAAGGCGGCGACCGAGAAATCCGGACCCTTGATGAAATCGGTGACCTTCCTGACGTCGCCGGAATTGGTGCGCGAGGTGGCCTCGCCGATCATGCGCACGGCGGTCCAGACCTGCATGTCGAGCGCGGTCATCCGCCGCGCGTTCAGCTTGACGAAGCGATTCTGCATCTGGATCGCGCCCCACTGGTCTTGCGCTGCGTCCCAGCTCCGCGGCACCAGGCCGGCAGAGCCCGCGACAGGCCGCGGATCCCAGGTGCGATAGGGCAGGTACGCGCCGAACACTTCGCTCTCGTCAGCGGCGACCAGCACGTCATAGGCCGGTGCCTGTTGCGTGAACACCGGCATCTGGCGCTGGATCAGCGTCACGCCCGAGTCCGTGCGGCGCGCGCCGCCTTTGTCTTCGAAGCTGCGCTCCTGCACGATCTTGGCGCCGAACCGCGTCGCGGTGCGCCGGAGCGCATCGGCGAACAGCTTGTCCTCGTCATGCGAGCCGACCACCAGCAGCCAGCGCTTCCACTGCTTCCAGACCAGATATTGGCCGAGCGCATCGGCCAGCATCGCGCGCGTCGGCGCGGTGTGGATGACGTTGGCGCGGCAATCGCCCTCGCGCAGCCGCTCGTCGATCGCGCCGGCGTTGAACAGCAGCGTGCCGCGCTCGCGCAGGGCGTCGGCCACTTTCAGCAGCGCGTCGGCCGGCAGGTCGGCGATGATGAAGCCGTTGCGTGAAGCGAGGTCGATCGCGGCCTGCACGGCATCCTCGCCCTCCTTGATGCGCCGCTCCTCCAGCGCAAAACGCTGGTTGAGGAACTTGCCGGTGGTGTTGTTGTCCTCGATGGCGAGGCGTGCGCCGGCGACGCCGTCATTCTCCGCGGGCTGCTCGACCAGCGACAGCGTCGATCTGGTGCCGGCGATTCCGAGATAGCCGACGCCGATCATGACGGGATCGGCCGCGAGCGCGCTCGTCGCAGCAAGTCCCAGGCCGATCAGGCCGACCAACCATCGGATCATGTTTCCTCCGTACAACTCCCCGGCTTGACCGCCGATGGAGAATTGTCTCTGCTAAAGCATGACCGATTTGTCAGGCCATGCAACCCCGCATTTCGTCCTCGCGCGCGTGAGGCCGGGAATCACGATCATGCGAGCGCTGATAGGTTTCGCGGCTTTGCTGTTGACGGGCTCGGTCGCGCTCGCCGATCCGCCGAAACTCGCGGTGTTCGATTTCGAACTGATCGACACCAGCCTGCCCGGAGAGTTCTACGGCTCCAAGCCGGAGGAGGCGAGGCTCGACCTTATCAGCGAGCAGTTGCGCAAGGCACTGGTCGAGTCAGGCAGGTTCCAGCTGCTCGATATCGCGCCGATCCGGGATGCGGCGCGTCACAGCAATTTGCAGGCCTGCGGCAATTGCGACCTCAAGCTTGCTGGGCAGTTGGGTGCCGATTTGGAAATCACCGGCATGGTGCAGAAGGTCTCGAACCTGATCATCAATCTGAACATCTACCTGCGCGACGTGAAGACCGGCAACATGATCACGGCCGCCAGCGCCGACATGCGCGGCAACACGGATGAATCCTGGACGCGCACGATGAGCTATCTGATCCGCAACCGGTTGCTGGCACCGAATTACGGCAAACCGCAGTAGATTCTTCCAAGAGAGAAGGAATCACCCCTTCAATCTCTCCGCATGCCAGTGCAGATGGTCGCCCATGAAGGTCGAGATGAAATAATAGCTGTGGTCGTAGCCCGCCTGTCGTCGCAGCGTCAGCGGGATGTTGGCCTTGGCACAGGCCGCCTGCAGCAGTTCAGGACGAAGCTGCTCTTTCAGGAAATTATCGGCCTCACCGACATCGACGAGAAAGCCTGAAAATTTCGCGCCGTCCTCGATCAGCGCCACCGTGTCGTGGCTGCGCCAAATGTCCTTGTTGGGACCGAGATAGCCGGTCAGCGCCTTGATGCCCCAGGGCACGAGCGACGGCGCCACGATCGGCGCAAAGGCGCTGGCCGCGCGAAAACGGTGCGGGTTGCGCAGCGCGACCGTCAGCGCGCCATGGCCGCCCATCGAATGGCCCATCACCGATTGGCGCTTCGCATCGACCGGAAAATTCTCCGCCACGAGTTTCGGCAGTTCGTCGGTGACGTAGCTCCACATGCGATAATTGCGTGAAAACGGCGCTTCCGTCGCGTCGACATAGAAGCCGGCCCCTAAGCCGAAATCATAGGCATTACCGGCATCGCCGGGTACGTCGGGGCCGCGCGGGCTGGTGTCGGGCGCGACGAAGATCAGGCCGAGCTCGGCGCAGGCTTTGCGGAATTCGCCCTTCTCGGTGACGTTGGCGTGCGTGCAGGTGAGGCCGGAGAGATACCACACCACGGGCAGCTTGGCGCCCTGCGCGTGCGGGGGAACATAGACCGAGAACGTCATGTCGGTTCCGGTTGCCTGGCTGGCATGGCGATACACGCCTTGCACGCCGCCATAGGATGTATTGGTCGAGACATTCTGGATCGTCATGCCGTTATGCTCCGTGGCATCAAACCACATCAGGATTGCAACGCTTGTGTGACCGAATGCGTGGCGGCCGTCAGGCCACGCCGCTGTCGATCGCCAGCCGCACCAGCTCGACAGAGGTTTTTACCCCCAGCTTCTGGCGCATGATGGACGAGGTGTTGGCGACAGTCTTGTAGGACGACTGCACCAGCCAGGCGATCTCGGATAGGCTCTTTCCGGCGCTGAGCAGCCGCAAAATCTCCATCTCGCGCGCATTCAGCTTCGACAGCGGGCTTTGCGCCAGCGCGGGTCCCGCGAAGGCGATGCTGCGCGCGATCGCGCTCGGCAGATAGGTGCCGCCGCCGCCGACGGTGCGGATCGCCTCGACGAGATCGTCGGGGTCGCCGGTCTTGGAGACGTAACCCTTGGCGCCGCACTCGATCGCACGCGCGGCGAAAGCAGGGTCGTCGTTCATGCTGAACATGATGATTCGGGCCTCGGGCGCGCGCTCGAGGATGCGGCGCGCGAGCTCGAAGCCGGACACGGTCGGCAGATTGATGTCGATGATCGAGAGATCGGGGCGCTCGACGATGAAGACGCACTCGCCGTCTTCGGCGTCGGCAGCCTCCAAAATCTCGATCTCGCCCTCGTCGGCCAGCACGGCACGGCAGCCGGAGGCGACGATGGGATGATCGTCGACGATCAAAATGCGCATAAGCGTTCCTCGCGACAGCGTCTTGGCCTGTTTCGCGCCCGGCCGGGATTGCTGTACGCTTTCGATTAGATATCGGGCGCTTCGCCTCTGTCAACGTTATCGGACAGGCGCAGGCCAATCCTTCGCGGGGGCACGGGCGATACCAATGTGGCAAAATCTATCCTTGCGTGGGCGCATCAACCTGCTGCTGGCGCTGCTGCTGGCGCTGGGGCTCGCCGTCAATATCGGCCGCCAGGTCGCGGAAGCCGGGCCGCGCGTGCAGGCCGAGGACCAGAGCGTGATCCGGCTCGCGCGCGAATTCATCGAAATGATCGTGGCGGATCTCAACGAGGCGCCCGATCCGGACGCCAGGCTGAACCAGATCGCACGCGACCTCAGCCGCCTGCGCCATGTCAGCATTGCGCTTCGGGACGAAGCGGGCAGTCCGCTGACGCAGCCCCGGACCGACGCCGACGACGACACCCGCGCGCCGCCGGCCTGGTTCGTCAGCCTGGTCCATCCCGAGCAGACCGCGGTGAGCGTACCCGTCTCGATCCATGGCAAGCCGGGTTCGCTGCTGATCACCTCCCATCCCGATGACGAGATCGCCGAGATCTGGGATGCCATCGTGACCCAGCTCGAGGTCGGCTCGGTGATCGCGCTGGCGCTGTTTCTGGTGATGATGAATGTGATCGGCCGGGCACTGGCGCCGCTCCAGTCCCTTGCGGATGTGATGGCTGAGCTCGAAGACGGGCGCTATCAGGCGCGCGTCGCGCCGGGCGGCGCACCGGAGCTCGCCGCGATCTGCACCAAGCTCAACCATCTTGCGGCAACGCTCAGCGAGGCGATCGAGGACAAGCGGCGCCTCGCCGAGCGAACGGTGTCGCTCCAGGACGTCGAGCGCAAGGAGATCGCGCGCGAGCTCCATGACGAGTTCGGGCCATACCTGTTCTCGCTGCGTGCGCATGCCAGCGCGCTGGCGAAGCAGGCGGACGGACGCGCCCCCAGTGCGGAGGCCGTACGAAAACACGGCAGCGCCATGCTGGAGCAGATCAACGCGCTTCAGCAGTTCAATCGCCGGGTGCTGGAACGCCTCCGGCCCGTCGGCCTTGCCGAGCTCGGCCTGCGCCAGGCGCTGGAATCGCTGTCGCGGCTGTGGCGGGAGTCGCATCCCGATGTCACCATCGAGACCGCGATCTCGCCGGCGCTTGGCGTCACCGGGGAGACCGCCGACCTCACCATCTACCGCATCGTGCAGGAGGCGCTCACCAACGTGTTCCGCCACGCCGGCGCGACCTCGGTCAATGTCGTCATCGAGCCGGTGGCGCAGGCGGCAAGCGATGGCCGCGGCTGTGCCCGGGTACGGGTCAGCGACAACGGCCGCGGCATGGAGCCAGGCCAGAAGCTCGGCTTCGGGCTCGTCGGCATGCGCGAGCGGATCCTGGCGCTGGGCGGCACGCTCAACGTCGTTTCCGGTGATGGCGGTCTGACCGTCGAAGCACTGGTTCCGACGGCGGCGGCCTGATCGCGTCGGGAAAAAATCCCGATTTTGTCGGGAAAATTGGTGCGGATACGGCCCGACCTTTTGTGGGTGGCGCACGCATCTCTGCCGATTACACTCGTCTCGACCAACCGGCGAAAATCAAAACAGCCGGTGGTCACGGATGGGAAGGCTAGGATGGGCGATCGTGTTCGGTTCAAGCGTTTTGGGTTCAAGCCTCTTGGGTTCAAGCGTCGTTTGGTGATGGCCTCGGTTTCGACCGGGCTGGTGTCGGGGTTGATCTTCGCGATCCCCGCGGGGGCCGCGCAGGACGAGGAAACCAACGTCCAGAACCTGCCGCCGGTCGAGGTGACGGCGCCACCGCCGTCGACGGCGCGGCGCACCGCGTCGTCGCGTCCGGTCGCACACGTCGGGGCACCGTCATCCGCCAGCCCCAGGACGCGCCTCTACGTCTATCCGACCGCGCCGGGTACCGGCAGAGGTCTCGACGTCGACAAGGTCCCGTCGGCGATCAATGCCGTCGATGCCAGCCAGATCAAGCGCACCGGCTCGATGAACATCACCGACGCACTTCGCGACAACATCGCCGGCGTCAACATCAGCGAGGTCACCGGCAATCCATTTCAGCCGGATGTCGAATTCCGCGGCTTCGTTGCCTCGCCGGTGACGGGCACGCCGCAAGGCCTCGCTGTGTATCAGAACGGCGTCCGCATCAACGAAGCCTTCTCCGACGCCGTCAACTGGGACCTGATCCCGACCGCGGCGATCCGGTCGGTGACGCTCGTGACCAACAACCCCGCCTTCGGCCTCAACGCGCTGGGTGGCGCGATCAATTTGCAAATGAAGGATGGTTTCACCTATCAGGGTGCGGAGCTTGATCTCATGGGCGGCTCGTTCGGCCGCATCCAGGGCTCGGCGCAATGGGGGAAGACGGTCGACAAGAACTACGGCGTCTATGCCGCGCTCGAAGGCCTGCACGACAGCGGCTTCCGCAATTTCTCCCAATCGGACGTGCGGCGCTTCTACGGCGATGTCGGCTACAAGGCCGGCGACAGCGAATTCCACGCCAACATGGGCGTCGCCAAGAACGATTTCGGCGCCAGCGCCACCGTTCCCGCCGAGCTGCTCGACAAATATTGGGGTGCGACCTACACGACACCGCAGACCACCTCCAATCGCGTCGGCTATCTCAACCTGACCGGCAAGGTCGATGCGACGCCGACCTGGACGCTCGAAGGCACCGCCCATGTGCGCCGCTACGAGCAGAAGCTCGTCGACGGCAATCCGACCGACGCGCAGGAATGCACCGATCCGGGGCTCACCGGCCTTCTTTGCTTCGGCGACGGCGCCACACCGGCGAACGGCGTGAACGGCCTGCCGCTTGCCAATCCTTTCGCGTCCGGGACCATCCTCGGCGAGATCGACCGCAGCTCGATACGCTCGACCACCTTCGGCGTGTCGGGACAGGCCACCAACACCGATCAACTGTTCGGCCACGACAACCGCTTCGTGATGGGCACGACCTATGATGCCAGCGTCACGCGCTACAACGCCACCGCCGAAATCGGCACGATCGGAGAAAACTACGTCGTCAGCGGCAGCAGTCTCTTCCTGGGGCCGACCGGCGTACCTGAAACCGTTGCCGGCCCTGTCTCGCTGCGGACCGTCAACCAGTATAACGGCCTCTACGCAATGGACACGTTCAATATCACGGACGCCTTCGCCGTCACCGGCGGCGGCCGTTTCAACGTGGCGCGCATCACGCTGGAGGATCAGCTCGGGACCGATCTTAACGGCGATCACACCTTCACCCGCTTCAATCCGGTGATCGGCGGCACATACAAAATTACACCGGAGCTGACGGCCTATGCCGGCTATTCCGAGGCCAACCGCGTTCCGACGCCGCTCGAACTCGGCTGCTCCGATCCCGCCCGTCCCTGTCTCATTGCCGCGTTTCTCGTCTCCGATCCACCGCTGAAACAGGTCGTGTCCAAGACCGTGGAAGCGGGCCTGCGCGGCAGCAGGGAGCTCAACATCGGCACGCTCGGATGGAAGCTCGGCGGATTCCGCGCGACCAATTACGACGACATCGTCGCCGTTCCCGCAGTCGGCCGCACCGGCTTCGGCTATTTCTCCAACGTGGGCCGGACCAGGCGTCAGGGGCTCGAAGCCGAGGTCAACATCAAGTCGCCCACGCTTCAGTTTCAGGCGAGCTACGCGTTCGTCGACGCACGCTATCTCGACGCTTTCGCGCTCGGTTCCGAAAGCCCGTTCAGGGATATTGCCACCGAGACCATTCAGGTGCTGCCCGGCAACCAGCTCCCCGCGATCCCGCGCCATCGCGTCAAGGTCGGTGTCGACTATGCCGTCACCGACGTCTGGAAGGTCGGCGGCAACGCGCTGTTCGTCTCCAGCCAATACCTGGTCGGAGACGAGTCCAACCAATATGCGAAGCTGCCGTCCTACACCGTGTTCAACCTGCACACGTCCTACCAGGTGACCAAGAACTTCCAGCTCTACGGCAAGATCGACAACATCTTCGACAAGCGCTACGCGACCTATGGACAGTTCTTCGACACAGGAGCCTTGCCAAACTTCACCAACGGCGCCGCCGACTTCAACGACCCGCGCTCGCTCAGCCCGGCAAGGCCGCGTGCATTCTATGCGGGGATGCGGGTGACGTTCTGATCTGGCTCGCAAGCCCCGGCCCATGTGGGATGACGAGGAGGCCGGTTTGCGCCGGCGCGGCGTGCCGCCACGGGTGTGTTCTACCTCAAGCCGATTGACTCATTGTTCATGTTTTGTTCTTATGCTGCTCGTCCAGCCAAGGGAGCGAGCCATGGACAACCGCATCAACGAAATCCGCAGGATCATCAGGGCGTTACGCGTCAGCATGCGTGAGGCCGAGGCCATCATGCATGAGCAGATCAACAGGGACGAGGACTGCAGCTTCGTTGCGGGCGAAGTCATGAAAATGCGCACGGTGATGAGCGGCCTCGTCCAGGAGCGGGCCGCGCTCGGAGACACCGACCCGATCGTTGTCGCCAGCCTCTTTGTTCCCCGCCGGCGACCGATGCCATCGCGCGTCGGCGTTGAGAAGCGCCGCCTTGTTCCGCCGCGAGAGATGGCACGGGCATGAAGGGGGAGAGGCCGACCTACTTCTCCGACATGCCGGAGCCCCCGGAATTTCTGAAGGCTCTCCATCATGCGCGGCGCCTGTCCTGCCTCGAGGGCTGGTGCCGCATGCACATCGAGGCCATCCAGGTCGCGATCGACCAGTACGCGGAGGCGGCTCTCGGTAACCGGGAGTTCTTCCTCAACAAGCCGCACAGCATCGGCGGAAGTCGCAACAACGGCGAGGTGCCGTGACAGCGGTACGTGTCAGCGTATCGACCTTTTGACCCCCATGGTCCGCGCGTCGGCAAAGCCTGGCCTGCGTTGTTTTACCGATCAGAAACCATAGCGAATGATCCTAAAATTGTAACGAAACTGTTCGGCTGTCTCTGCGTCGTTTCGTCGGAGGGCCCGTCCGATGACAGAGCACCAGTTGAGAGAGCAGGAATTCCAAATCGCGCGTTACCGGCATTTGGAGCGCGAAGTGACCGATCCACTCGCCGCCTGCCTGCTTCACAGCATCATTGAAGACCTGGAGGCCGAACTGCGCAGGGATAGCCCGGATTGGCACAGGCCGCGCGATTAACGCTTTGTTAGCGCTGATCGTGTCGATGATGCGCGAGGGAATACCGGGAGACTGCTCCCATGTTGAAGGACGGCACCTACGCCGCCTGGTACAAGACGCCGCTCGATCAGGGGACCGGGATCGTCCATGTCGCAGACGGACAGATTTGGGGCTGCGATAGCCTGATGACCTATCACGGCTCTTGCAAGGTCGACGGCGATCGCTTCACCGCCACCGTGTCAACGAGGCGCCATACCGACGGACGCGCAACGGTGTTCGGCGTCGACGATGAGCTCACGCTGGATGTCGAGGGAAACTGCCCGGGCAAGGTCGCGACTTACACGGCGACGGCAGCGCAGGTGCCGGGAATGGTCCTCCAGGGTACGCTGATTCTGACGGAACAGCAGACCCCCGCACCCGAACGAGCCCGGCAGATACCGCCGTTCAATCCCGACAAGATGCCAAAATTGCCGAAGCGCTCACGCTGATCGCGGAAGCCGCCGTCGTCAAGCAGTTCACTGCGAATACGAAAGCTGATCTTCCGTGACGACTCGCTCGATTTTCTCCGACTTGCACTTGATGCGGTATCGGAGACGTCCATCGGACTCGATGGGCATATGCTGGACGATGGTGTAAATCATCGGCGGCTCAGTTGCGGCACGTCCTTGTGGGCCTTGGGGCTGGTGGCGAACGTCTTCATTCAGCTTGTAGGCATACGACATATATCTACCTCGAATTCACAGTGGCTCTGACGCGGGGTCAGTCGATGTATCCCTGGCGGGACAGGCGCTT
Source organism: Bradyrhizobium sp. 62 (assembly GCF_023073035.1). NCBI lineage: Bacteria > Pseudomonadati > Pseudomonadota > Alphaproteobacteria > Hyphomicrobiales > Nitrobacteraceae > Bradyrhizobium > Bradyrhizobium sp. 62. The sequence goes on along the minus strand of NZ_JADPIT010000003.1, from coordinate 12,422 downwards.
GGTCAAGCGGAAGAGGTGACCACAGTCTCATGCGGTCAAACCGCGTCCCAAGTCAGTCGTTCTCTTGCTTGACCGGTGCAGACAGACAATCGCCCAGAGCGGAGCGGCGATGGTTGCACCATACGCCATATTTTCGAACTTTGGTCGTAATTTCCGAGCGGTTTAGGGCATTCTGTGAGCCTACGGGCCCTCTTATCGAGGGGAACTGACAACTTCCTCGCCGGATTGGGCTGGTATTTCGGCTTTGGGGTAGCTCTGCCGACAATCGCCCTAGTCCCTTTCGGACAACTTTGTCGCATTCCGCAATCCTGCATCCTCGGCCCTCGGCTCGGCCGCTTCTCAAACGACCCGCGATTCGCCATGGTGCCGCCGAAAGAGCATCACCCGGAGCACTATCAATGTCGGACAAGGTCTCGCGCCGCCAGTTCGCCACGCTGGCGGGATTGTCCGCAGCCGGAATCGCCAATCCTCTCGAGGTCGCGGACGCCAAGCCCGCATCGTCCCCGCGGAGCGTGGACGGCTTTCCGGCGGGCTTTGTCTGGGGCACGGCGACCTCGTCCTATCAGGTCGAGGGCGCGGTCAACGAGGACGGGCGAGGAGCCTCGATCTGGGACAAGTTCGTCCGTATCCCCGGCAAGATCGAGGACGGCAGCACCGGCGACCGCGCCAACGAGCACTATCACCGCTACAAGGAAGACATCGCGCTCATCAGGGAGCTCGGCTGCAAGGCCTATCGCTTCTCGGTGGCCTGGCCGCGGCTGTTTCCGGACGGCGATGGCAAGCCCAACTCGAAGGGGCTCGACTTCTACAATCGCCTGGTCGACGAACTTCTCGAGAACGGCATCGAGCCGTGGCTGACGCTCTATCATTGGGACCTGCCGCAATCGCTCCAGGACCGGTTTGGCGGCTGGCGGTCGACGGAGACCTGCAAGATCTTCGGTGATTACGCGGCCTATGTCGCCGGGCATCTGACCGATCGCGTCAAGAACGTGTTCACACTGAACGAGAGCGGTCGCTTCGTCCATTTCGGCTACGGCATCGGCATCGACGCGCCCGGCGTGACGCTGCCACAAGCCGAGGTCAACCAGATCAGGCACAACAGCGCACTCGCGCACGGGCTCGCGGTGCAGGCGGTCCGCGCCCACGGCCGCCGCGGCACCAGGGTAGGGCCGGCCGAGAACATCGATGCCTGCGCCCCCGCGATCGACACGCCGGAGAACGTCCGTGCCGCCGAGATCGCGCTGCGCGAGATGAACGCCGGCTATCTCAACGTCATCATGACGGGCCAGTACACCGACGCCTTCTTGAAGTTCGCCGGGCGCGACGCGCCGAAATACACCGATGCGGAGCTGAAGATCATCTCTTCGCCCGTCGATTTCCTCGGCCTCAACATCTACGCGCCGCAGAACTATGTGGTGGCGTCCGACCAGGGCGCGGGCTTCATGCCGCTGCCGATCCCGAAATCGTTCCCGCACATGAACTCGGACTGGCTGCGCGTCGGCCCCGAGACGATCTACTGGGTGCCGAAGCTGGCGGCGAAGATATGGAAGACGGACGCGATCTATATCAGCGAGAACGGCACCTCCGGCGACGACGTCGTGACGCCCGATGGCAAGATCTACGACACCGACCGCATCATGTATCTGCGCAACTACCTCGCTCAGCTCCAGCGCGCCACCGCCGAAGGCGTACCGGTGCGCGGCTACTTCCTCTGGAGCCTGATGGACAATTTTGAATGGGTGTTCGGGCTCAACAAGCGCTTTGGGCTCTACCACGTCAATTTCGACACGCAGGTGCGTACGCCAAAACTCAGTGCCAGCTTCTATCGCAACGTGATCGCGAAGAACGCCGCGGGGGCGTGATTGCTCTCCCTCTCCCCGTCCTTGCGGGGCCCGACGAGCTTGGCTCGCGCTGAGAGGGTGGGGTGAGGCGGTTCCGCCGACGCGCATTGACTCCCTTCGCACCTTGATTCAAAACGCCTCCAAGAATTCAAAAAGAGGATAACGCCAATGACCGACGCACTCATTATCGATGCCTGCCGGACCCCACGGGGCGTCGGCAAGGCCGGCAAGGGCGCACTCTCGGGCATTCATCCGCAGCAGCTGGGAGCAACCGTGCTGCGCGCGCTCGCGACGCGCACCGGCATCGACACCGCCGATGTCGACGACATCATCTGGGGCTGCAGCGCGCAGGTCGCAACGCAAGGCGGCGATCTCGGCCGCATGTCGGCGCTGGACGCCGGCTACGACGTACGCGCCAGTGCCGTGACGCTCGACCGCTTCTGCGGCTCCGGCATCACCAGCGTCAACATGGCCGCAAGCTCGATCATGGCGGGCGCGGAAGATCTCGTGGTCGCCGGCGGCTGCGAGATGATGTCGATGGAAGGACGTCGCGGCGGCGGCCCGATGATGATGGACAACGGCAATCTGCGCCTGCGTGCGCGGCATCCGCAGTCGCATCAGGGCGTCTGCGCCGACGCGATCGCGACCATGGAAGGCATCACGCGAAGGGACGTGGACGCGCTCGGCCTCGAAAGCCAGAAGCGCGCAGCCTTCGCGATCGCGAACGGCCACTTCAAGAAGAGTCTCGTGCCGGTGCATCGCGAGGACGGCAGCCTCGCGCTCGACCATGAAGAATATCCGCGGCCGCAGACCACGATGGAAGGGTTGAGCGCGTTGAAGCCCGCATTCCCCGCGGTCGCCGACTATGCGCTCGACGACAAGGGCACGACCTATCGCGGCCTGATCCTGCAGAAGTACCCCGAACTCGAGATCGACTTCATGCACCACGCCGGCAACTCGTCCGGCGTGGTCGACGGCGCGGCTGCGATCCTGCTGGCGTCGCCAGCTTATGCCAAGGCGCATGGCCTGAAGCCGCGCGCGCGCGTGGTCGCGATGGCCAACATGGGGGACTCGCCGACCTTGATGCTGAACGCGCCGGTGCCGGCGACGCGCAAGGTGCTGACGAAGGCGGGGCTGACCGTGGACGACATCGACCTGTTCGAGATCAACGAGGCCTTTGCCGTGGTTGCGGAAAAATACATCCGCGACCTCAAGCTCGACCGCGCCAGGGTCAACGTCAATGGCGGCTCGATCGCACTCGGCCATCCCATCGGCGCCACCGGCTCGATCCTGATCGGCACCGTGCTCGACGAGCTCGAACGGCGCGACTTGAAGCGCGGTCTCGTCACCATGTGCGCGGCCGGTGGCATGGCCCCGGCCGTCATCATCGAACGCATCTAGCGCGAGCGAAGCGCCGCGCTCCTTAGAAATAAGGGAGAGAAAGTCCCCGCGATCGCCGCATCACGACGGTCTAGCCTTATTTTCCAGGGTGAATCGGGACCGGCCTTTCACAAAGAGGCCGGTCGTCGCTTGTCGAAAGCATCGAATCAGCTTTAGCAAGGCTGCGTGCGGGCCTTTGAAACAAGGTAAAATCCGCTGCCTGAGGCTTCTCCCGCTCCGGAAGTGGCTAAAAAGCAGGGTTTTTTGCCACAGAGGGCCAAAAAAGCCCGTAAAACCCCGACAAAACTGTGCAGAAGGCTATAGGCCTTCACCGGTTGGTCTAATATGCAGCCGTCAACGAATCAGAGGAGACACGATGGCCACCCAAATGTCGAAATCGCAGCTGATCGAAAAGATCGCGACCACCACCGAGCTTTCCAAGCGTGACGTCAAGAGCGTCATGGAGACGCTGACCGACGTCGGCCACAAGGAGCTCAAGAAGAACGGCCTGTTCCTGGTGCCGGGCTTCGCCAAGTTCGTGGTCATCAAGAAGCCCGCGACCAAGGCGCGCAAGGGCACCAACCCGTTCACGGGCGAAGAGATGATGTTCAAGGCCAAGCCGGCCCGGAAGATCGTCCGCGCCCGCCCGGTCAAGGCCGCCAAGGACGCCGTGGGCTAACAACGCAAAGGCCCCCTCGCGTGGAGGGGGCCTTTTGTTCGGGGCTGTCGCGAGGACTTGAGACGGAGGGCTCAACCCTTGCGGCGCTTCGCGCGGACCGGGATCGGCTGAAGCCGCGGTCCTGATGCCGCCAGCGCATCGCGAACCCCGTCGATGGTGCGATCGAGCAACTGGCGCAGCCGTTGCGTTGTCCGCGATCGCTTCGCTCTTTCCAGCAGTTTTTTCATCGCATTCACTCCGCCGCTTCGACCTTGGCCTCGATCTTGGTCTCGGCCGGCTCGAGCGCCGCGGCGATGGCTTCGTCGACGCGCTCAAGCCAGATGAATTCGAGGTTATCCCGCGCGCTCTGCGGGATGTCGTCGTAGTCCCGCTTGTTGCGCGCCGGCAGCATCACCCGCTTCAGGCCCGCGGCCGCAGCCGCCACCACCTTCTCCTTGATGCCGCCGACCGGGAGCACCAGGCCGCGCAGCGAGATCTCACCGGTCATGGCGGTGTCGCTGCGCACCGTGCGGTTGGTGAGCAGGGACGTCAGCGCCGTGAACATCGCAACGCCCGCGCTCGGCCCGTCCTTCGGGGTCGCGCCTGCGGGCACGTGAACGTGGATGTCGCTCTTTTCGAACAGCTGCGGATCGATGCCGAGCTGCGTGGCCTTGCTCTTCACCAGCGTCATCGCGGCCTGCACGCTCTCGCGCATGACCTCGCCGAGCTGGCCGGTCAGGATCATCCCGCCGCGGCCGGATACCCGCGAGGCCTCGATGAACAGGATGTCGCCGCCGACCGGCGTCCAGGCAAGGCCGGTGGCCACGCCTGGGATGCTGGTGCGCTGCGCGATCTCGCCTTCGAAGCGCGGCTGGCCGAGCACGGTGCCGATGTCCTTTGGCGCCACGACGACCTTTGTAGCCGTGCCCTCGGCGACCTGCACCGCGGCATGTCGGAACAGCTTGCCGATCTCGCGCTCGAGGTTACGCACGCCGGCTTCGCGGGTGTAGCCCTTGACCACCAGCTGCAGCGCCTCCGGCTCGATCTCGGCTTGCTCCGGCGTCAAGCCATTGGCCTCGAGCTGCCGCCGCACCAGATAGCGCTTCGCGATCTCCAGCTTCTCTTCCTGGGTGTAGCCGGTGAGGCTGATCAGCTCCATGCGGTCCAGCAACGGACCCGGGATCTGGTCCAGCATGTTGGCGGTCGCGATGAACACCACGCGCGACAGGTCGAAGGGCACGCCCAGGTAATTATCCCGGAACGTCCCGTTCTGCTCGGGGTCGAGCACCTCCAGCATCGCTGCGGAAGGATCGCCCTGCACGCCGCGACCCATCTTGTCGATCTCGTCCAGCATCATGACGCAGTTCCGGGTGCCGGCCTTCTTGATGCCCTGGATGATGTTGCCGGGCAGCGCGCCGATATAGGTGCGCCGATGGCCGCGGATCTCGGCCTCGTCATGCACGCCGCCGAGGCTGACGCGCACGAAGGGACGATCCATCGCGCGTGCGATGGATTGGCCGAGCGAGGTCTTGCCGACGCCGGGCGGCCCGACGAAGCACAGGATCGGCGCCTTGCCCTGCGGCGCCAGCTTGCGCACCGCCAGATATTCGATGATCCGGCTCTTGATCTTCTCCAGGCCAAAGTGATCGGCATCGAGGATGCGGCGCGCTTCCTTGATGTCGATCGGCTTCTCCGCGGGCAGCGCCCACGGCAGCTCGATCAGCCAGTCCAGGTAAGTGCGGACCATGCCGGCCTCGCCGGCGGCCTCCGGCATGCGCTCGTAGCGGCGCAGCTCCTTCTTCGCATGAGCGTCCGCCTCGGGCGGCATGTTGGCCTTGGCGATGGCAGCGGTCAGCTCGGCGACCTCGGCCGCCTTGCCGTCGCCTTCGCCGAGCTGGCGCTGGATGGTCGCCATCTGCTCGCGCAGGATCGCTTCGCGCTGCCGCTCGTCGAAGCTGGCGCGGGTCTGCTGGCCGATCTCGTTGCTGATGCGCAGCACCTCCAGCCGTTCGGCCAGATGCTTCGACACCTTCTCGACACGCAGCGCGAGGTCGATGGTCTCCAGGACCTCCTGCTTGTCTTGCGGCTTGATGTCCATGAACGAGGTCGCCAGGTCCGCCAGCGCGCCGGGCGCGGTGGTGCCCTGGAACATCGCGATCAGTTCGGGCGGCGCCTGCGGCAGCAGCTCGATCGCCTCGATGGCCTGGCGCTGCAGGTTCAGCCCGCGGGCCTCGATCTCGGGCGTGCTCGTGGTCGGCTCCGGAATCTGCTGGATGCGCGCGGCCGGGAACGGCGTCCCCGGCAGGAAGTCGAGGATGCGCGCGCGCTGCACGCCCTGGCAGACGATGTGATGGGTGCCGTCGGGCGCGGTGATGTAGCGCACGATGTTGGCGATGGTCGCGACCCGATAGAGGTCGTCCGGTCCGGGCTCCTCTGTCTCGGGGCTGCGTTGCAGGACGATGCCGACCGGCCGCTGCTCGCGCAGCGCCTGTTGCGCGGCGGCGACCGACTTCGGCCGCGCGATCGCGATCGGCGCGATGGCGCCGGGGAACAGCACCATCTCGCGCACGGGGATGATGATCAGCGCGTCTTCGGGGATTTTCACGTCGGAATTGCTCTGGGGACTTGTCTGTGCGGTATTCATTGGTTCGGTGGCCATGATCGACCTCAGGATTTGGCGAGGCGCAGCGCGACGCAGCCGTCCATCACGAAGCGGCTGATGGCGTAGCGACCAACGGGCAGTGCAATGCGGCGCTCAAAACGCCCCTGCGGCAGCTCAAGCCGGTGGATGCGGGCGTTGCGAAGCTCCGGCGGAAGGGTGCGCTGGCCGGAGATGACGAGCACGCCGTCATGGATGACAGTCTCGACATTGTCGGGATTGACGCCGGGAAGCGCGACCAGGATCAGGAGCTCATGCTCGGTTTCGAGCACGTCGATCGGAGGCTCCCAGCAGGCTTCCTGGCGGCCGAACTGCTGGCGCAGCCGTTCGGCGCGGGTCAGCGAGTCCAGGGCTTCGGACAGCATCCAGTCGAGGGGATTTTTGGGTTGCATGATGCAGGCTCGGCGGTGGGGAACGCTGAATATGGGGCCGGTTCCCAAGAATTCCAGCCCGGCGGCGCGGAGGTGCCATGCGGATCGTGCGATCCGAAAAGACAAGCGCCGCGGCCTTCCAGACCGCGGCGCTCCGTTGTCACGCGATGTGCGGCTCAGGCCGCCTGGCGGTATTCCTCTTCCGCCTCGAGGTTGATCACGGAGGTGGCGAGCTCGGTCAGCGCGTGATCGGTCGCCTCTTCCTCGTCCAGCGTCGCCTGCAGCAGCCTTGCGGCGTCCTGCATGCCGAGCTCCTCAGCCCAGGTGCGCAAGGTGCCGTAGCGGGAGATTTCGTAATGCTCGACCGCCTGCGCGGCTGCGAGCAGGCCGGCGTCGAGCGCAGGCGCGTTCTTGAACTCCTTCATGATCTCGGCGCCTTCGTCGGTGATGCCGTTGATCGCTTCGCAAGGCTTGCCGCGGGCCGGCTTGCCTAGCATTTTGAAGATCTGGTCCAGACGTTTGACCTGCCCCTGCGTTTCGCGCAGATGCTTGTTGAAAGCCGCCGCGAGCTCCTTCGAGTTGGCAGCCTTGGCCATCTTGGGCAAGGTCTTGATGATCTTGTTCTCGGCGAAATAGATGTCCTTGAGCGTTTCCAGGAATAGGTCGCTCAACATCTTCGGCGCCTGACGGGCGCGGCCCGTCGACGATTTCTTGGTTGTGCGCTTCTTTGCTTTCTTGGCCATACATCCTCCTCTTGAGGTGACACGCGAAGGCATCGCCTTCCGCAATCCTCAGGCGATCAAAAGCTTTCGGAGAACGAAAGTTCCAAACGGCAACCTGCGCTCAGGTCGGACGCTTGTAGGGATCTTCCTGCCGCTGCCGCGCCTCGGTGTTGCGGTCAAGCTGCGCGCGCTCGTGGCGCCGCAGGCGCCCCGCCTTCGCCACGCCGTAGACGAGGACCGCACCCAGCACGAAGGCTCCGATGAACCAGAGCCAGAGCAGGTTGCCCGAAAGCTGGCCCAGCAACATTCCAATTCCACTGTCGCTCATTGTGCATCTCCGGTGATTTTCAAAGCGGTTCTGCCGGGCTAAGTCACTCCGCCAGCCATCGTTCCTGCGTCCAGGGAGCCCACCGAGACATGATCGACTTCACCTTATCTGCGTTCGTGACGCTGCTGCTCGTGGTCGATCCCGTGGGCCTTGCGCCGGCCTTCCTTGCCGCGACCGGAGGTATGCCCGACAAGACCAAACGCACCATCGCGCTGCGCGCGCCGCTGATTGCGGCGTCGATCCTGGTGGTGATCGCCCTGATCGGAAACTGGCTGCTGCGCCAGCTCGGGATCGGCATCCCCGCCTTCCAGATCGCCGGCGGACTGCTGCTGTTCGGCGTGTCCTACCAGATGATCTTCGGCGACCGTCCGCATCGCGAGGCTCGCGAGGCCGACAAGGCAAGCTCCGAGCATGCCTCCGACGTCGCGGTATTCCCGCTGGCGATCCCGATGATGGCCGGTCCCGGCGCGATCGCGACCACGCTGCTCCTGACGGGCGATGCCGGCTACGGTCCGAGGCTCGCGATCATCATCGCGGTCGTGCTCTCGGTGTGCCTGCTCTGCACGCTCTGCTTTATCTTCGCGAACATGATCGCGCGGAGCCTTGGACGCACCGGCAACGCCGTCCTCTCACGCGTGCTCGGCATGCTGCTCGCGGCCTATTCGGTGCAGTTCGTGATCAATGGGATCGCAGCGGTCCGGGCGAGCTTGCCGTAGAGCTGCGACAATTGTTAATGCGTTGATTTTCATGTTTATTTCATGATGCCACGCGGCGGCTGGCGGGCTCGCGCGCGATCCGGCCCGCTTTCTCTTGCGCTGCCATATTGCTTGACGTACTCCCCGTCTGACAGGCGCCCATCGTCAGGAAATCGAGATGTCGATGACAGCGGACGAGCTCGACAAGAGACTGGCCATCATCGGCGCCTGCCGCCGCATGAATGCGCTCGGCATCAACCAGGGCACCTCGGGCAATATCAGCGTCCGGCATGTGGACGGGCTTCTGGTGACCCCGACCAGCGTGCCCTACGACGCCATGACGCCGGACCAGATCGTGTTCATGGCGATGGACGGCTCGCATGCGCCCGCTCAGAAGCCGTCCAGCGAGTGGCGCTTCCACCGCGACATCCTGAAGGCCCGGCCCGAAATCAACGCCGTCGTCCACGTCCATCCGACCTATTGCACCATTCTGGCGATCATGGGCCGGGAGATCCCGCCCGTGCACTACATGATCGCAGCCGCCGGCGGCGACAGCATCCGCTGCGCGCCCTATGCCACCTTCGGAACGATGGAGCTGTCCGAGCATGCCGTTCGGGCGCTGGAGGGCCGGCTTGCCTGCCTGCTCGACCATCACGGCATGATCGCAATCGGCAAGTCGTTGGACAAGGCGATGTGGCTCGCCGTCGAGGTCGAGACGCTGGCGCGGCAATATCACGGCTGTCTCCAGATCGGAGAGCCGCCGCTGCTGTCGAGCGCCGAGATCGAGCGGGTCCGCCAGCGCATGTCCGGTTACGGCATGTCGGAAGGGTAGGGCGGACAGAAAGTGTTCCTGCGGATCAGACATCTCGCCGACCGCAAGGGGACGAACCGCGTCATGGTTCGGCTGCGCGCGCTGCTGCGCAGCAACGAATTCTATCTGATCCCGCTGGCGCTGGTGATCGGCACGCTCGCCGGCGCCATCGTGACGCTGATGGCCGAGATTGCGCAGATTGCCCATATGGTGATCTACGGCATTCCCATCGACGTCCGTCTGTCCGCCAATACCAGCGTCAGTCCCTGGGCCGCGCTGATTGCGCCCGCGCTGGGCGGATTGGTGCTTGGTATCATGGAGTGGTGGCGGCGACGGCTCAAGCTCTCCAGCGCGGTCGATCCGATCGAGGCGAACGCGCTGCGTGGCGGCAATCTGTCGATGCGCGACAGCGTGGTGGTGTCGAGCCAGACGTTGATCTCGAACGGTTGCGGCGCCTCAGTCGGCCTCGAGGCCGGCTATACCCAGATCGGCTCGGGCATCGCCTCGCTGCTCGGCAAGTTCTTCAATCTGCGACGCAACGATCTGCGCCTGATCGTCGGCTGCGGCGCCGCTGCGGCGATCGCGGCGGCCTTCGGTGCGCCCATCACCGGGGCCTTCTACGCCTGCGAGCTGATCGTCGGCGTCTATTCTGTCGGCAGCGCCGCGCCGATCCTCGCCGCCTCGCTCGCCGGTGCGCTGACCGCGCAATGGCTCGGCGGCGCGCCATACTCGCTCGAAATCCCCAAGGTCAGCGCCGTCGGCGTCGAGCAATATCTGGCGCTGATCGGGCTCGCCCTCGTCACCAGCGGCGTCGGCATCGCCGTGATGCGCTCGTCCTCGATGTTCGAGCGCCTGTTCAAATGGCTGCCGGTCTGGCTGCGCCCGGTGATCGGCGGCCTCATCGTCGGCGGCTTTGCGATTGTCACGCCGCAGGTGCTGGCGGCCGGCCACGGCGCGATGGTGCTCGATCTCTTTCACGACATGACGATCGGCCTGATCGCGCTGATCATCGCCTTGAAGGTGACGGCCTGCCTGATCTCGCTCGCCTCCGGCTTCCGCGGCGGCCTGTTCTTTGCCTCGCTGTTCGTGGGCAGCCTGATCGGAAAGTTCTTTGCCGCGGTGCTGGTCTTGATCAGCCCGAACTTCGTGATCGATCCGCTGGTCGCGATGCTGACGGGCATGGCGACGCTCGGCGTCGCCATCGTCGGCGGTCCCTTGACCATGTCGTTCCTCGTGCTCGAGATGACCCGCAACGTCGACGTCACCGCCGTGGTGCTGGCCGGCTGCATCGTCACCTCGATCTGCGTCCGCTTCATGTTCGGACACTCCTTCTCGACCTGGCGCCTGCATCTGCGCGGCGAGACCATCCGCAGCGCCAACGACGTCGGCTGGCTGCGCAACCTCACCGTCGAGCGGCTGATGCGCTCCGATGTCGGCAAGGTGCCGTCGACCACGACGATCGCCGCGGTCCGCCGTGAATTCGCGCTGGGCTCGCGGCCCGGGATCGTCATCGTCAACAATGCGGACGAATATGTCGGCCTCGTCCTGCTGCCCGACCTGTTCTCCGGCGACCTCGACAGCATCGCCGACGAGATCCAGGTGATCGAGCTCGCGCGCCTGACCGAGATCGTGCTGATCCCGGAAATGAACGTGAAATCGGCGATGGCGGTGTTCGACGAGGCGGAGGCCGAAATGCTGGCGGTGGTCGATTCCACCGACAGCCGCAAGGTGGTCGGCTTCCTCACTGAGACCTTCGTCCGGCGCCGCTATGTCGAGGAGATCGACAAGGCGACGCGCGGCGTGCTCGGGGCGCTGTCGTAAGGTCATGCGGAAGCGGGACGGCGTGCATCATGCGCCGCCGTCCGCGCCCGCTATCGACCCGATTGGGAGGGAACGGCAACGACGCTAGCCACGATCCGGCGGACCAGCGGCAGCACCATCAGCAGCGTCGGAAACGCGACGAGCCATGACAGCGCCCAGGCGCCCGGCCAGGTCGCGAGAAACGCCGGCGTTGCGCCGAGGCTTCGAAGCGTGGAAATGACCGACACCACGGCCGTCATGAGGATGGACAGCACGAATGGCATCACGATCGGCGCATAGCGCGCCGGCAGTTTGCGAACCGCAATCATCTGATTTCTCTTTGGAATAGGACGCGTCAGTCACGGTGAACCCAAAAATGGCATCGATCCCGACGACGTCGGTTGATGCGTTGGTTCACGTAAAACGCTTACGGCGACCGAAAAACGGTGCGTCCGTTCATTATCCGCTCATGTTGGATGGTTCAAGCTGGATCTGGACGTTCGGTTTACAATCGTTCAAAGCGTGGCAGATTGCCGCGATCACGAAACCATTTCAGTTGTTTGTGCATTAAGTCTTGTTTGATTATGTCGCTTTGAGCGAGAACAGGGAAGGTCACGATGAATAAAGGACCGATGATTTCTGCAGCCGGCCGCAACGTTGTGTTGGCGGTTTTCGCAAGTCTCGCTCTGATTACGGCCTCTATCACGCCTTCGGCTGCCGACTCGCCCGCGCCCACCAAGGCCGCTGCCGCGGGCCCGGCCGCTCCGGCTGCCACCGATTTCAGCGCCGCTCGCCGCCACCGCTATTATCGACGAGGTCCGAACGCTGCAGGTCTCGCCTTCATGGGCGTGGCGGCAGGTCTGATCGGCGGCGCGATCGCAGAGAGCAGACGCCAAGAGTACTACGAGGACCGCTATAATTACGGACCCCGTCCTTACTACGGCGGCCAGGGATATTACGGCGGCGGTCCCTATTATGGTCCGCGTGGCTATTATCAGCCGTATTAGGCGCCTGTCCTCGCCGCAGTCTTGATTGCGCCAAAGGGGCGGTGTTTTGCACCGCCCCTTGTTGCTTCTACGCGAGGCGTCTCATTGCGCGGCCTGTGTCGCCCGTGCGTCAATCCCCTTCGGGAAAAATATTCCACTTTACCGAAATTC
>NZ_JADPIT010000025.1:0-4739 GCF_023073035.1 Bradyrhizobium sp. 62 | reverse complement strand
CATCTGCTGCTCGCCGCCGGAGAGCTCGGTGCCGCGGTTGTTGCGCCGCTCCTTCAGCCGCGGAAACATTTCGTAGATCCGATCGAGCGGCCAGCGTTTCGGCGCAGTGATGCCGGCGAGGACGATGTTTTCCTCCACCGACAGGCTGCCGAAGATGCGGCGTTCCTCGTGCACGAGCTGCATGCCGGCCTGGGCGATTCTGTGGCTCTTTCGTCCGGCGATATCAATGCCGTCGAACTTCACGCTGCCGCTACGCGGCGTCACGACGCCCATCAGGCTCTTCAGCGTGGTGCTCTTGCCGGCGCCGTTGCGACCGAGCAGCGCCACCACTTCGTGACGCGCGACGTGCATGGCGACGTCGAACAGGATGTGGGAGTCACCGTAATAGCTGTTCAGGCCGTTGACCTCGATCAGGCTCATGCGGCGATCTCCCCGTAAACTCCGCCGAGATAGGCTTCCTGCACGGCGGCGTTGGCCTTGATTTCCTCCGGCGTGCCGTCGAGCAGAACCTTGCCTTCCTGGAGCACCGTTACGCGTTCGACCAGCTCGAACAGCGAATCCATGTCGTGGTCGATGATGATCATGGTGCGCCCTCGCGCGATCGATTTGAGCAGCTTGACGGTCTCGACGCGCTCGCGTGGGCTCATGCCCGCAAGCGGTTCGTCGAGCAGCAGCAGGCGCGGCGAGGTGGCGAGCGCGAGGCCGATTTCGAGCCTGCGCTTCTCGCCATAGGCGAGCTCGGATACCGGCGTATCGGCCCGGCGGCTCAAATTGACGAGGGCAAGCGTGTGCTCCACCTGCTCGGTCAGGCCCTTGACGCTGGAGAGCCTGCGGAACAGGTCGAGCCGGAATTTTCCACGTAGCTCGGCCAGCGCGGCAATCGTCAGGTTCTGCCGCACCGTCAACCCGGTGAAGAGCTGGTTGACCTGATAGCTCTTGGTGAGGCCGAGCTGGCAGACCTCGGTCACCTTCAATCCCGTGATGTCTCGCCCCTCGAATACGATCTGGCCGGAGCTCGGCGCGATCTCGCAGGTCAGCATCTTGAAGAAGGTCGATTTGCCGGCGCCGTTGGGGCCGATGATCCCGCGCAGCTCGCCCTGATTGACGCTGAAATCGATGTCGCTGTTGGCGACGAGACCGCCATAGCGTTTGGTCAGGCCGGTGGCTTTCAGGATCGGCCCGGAATAGGCGGGATGCGCGACCTCCTTGGCCTGCATCGGCGCCGGTGGGGGTTGCAGTGTGGCCTCGGCGTCAGCGGCCTCCTGCTCCATCTCCGCATCCGTTCGCTTTCGCTTGCCCGAGACGAGGCGGTAGAGATCGGCAAAACCGCCGATGATGCCGCCGCGCAGGAAGCAGACCAGCAGCACGAAGACGACACCCAGCACCAGCTTCCAGGCTGCGCCGAGGCCCAGCGCGGACTGGAGGAAGTCCTGAAGGAAGAGCCAAACGGTTGCGCCGACCAGCGGTCCGAACAGCGTGCCCCTGCCGCCGATGGCCGTCTGCATCACGAGCTGGCCCGAGGTGTCGAAGGTGAAGGCGTCGGGCGGCATGAAGGCCTGGAGCACGCCGAGCAGTCCCCCGGCGAAGCCCGCGTAAGCGGCTGCGATCACGAAGGCGGTCAGCTTGTAGCCATGGATGTTGTGTCCGACGGCCGTGGCGCGCAGCGGATTGTCGCGGATCGCACTCAGAATCGCGCCGACCGGCGAGCGCACGATCCTGAGGGCGATGACGACGCCGACGAAGTAGCACAGCGCGATGAACTGATAGAGCGACCAGCCATTGGTGAAGTGGATGGAGGTGAAGCCGAGATCGAAGCTCGGCGTTGGTACCCCCGGCAGGCCGTTCTCGCCGCCGGTGAAATCGGAAAGTGGATTGAACTCGACGAAGAAGAACACCTCCGCGATCGCCACGGTGATCATCGCGAAATAGATGCCGGTGCGGCGCAATGCGATCAGGCCGATCAGGTAGCCGGTCGCGGCCGCCGCGATCATGCCGATGATCAGCGCGCCCAGCACGTTGCCGAAGCCCGCGCGGGTCAGCAGGTAGGCGGCGACGAAGCCGCCGGTGCCGTAGAAGGCGGATTGGCCGAACGAGAGCAGGCCGGTGAAGCCGAACAGGATGTCGAAGCCGAGGCCGAACAGGCCCCAGACCAGGATCCTGTTCACGGTGTTCGGCGCGAAGCCGAGATGAGGCAGCACGAAGGGCGCTGCGATCAAGCCGATCGCGGTCAGGGCTTCGATCAGGAAGGGGCGTTGCTTGAGCATCAGGAGATCGCTTACTCGCGGCCCTGGACGCCGAGCAGGCCATGCGGTCGTACCACGAGCACGAGCGTCATCGCCGCAAACAGCATCACATAGGCGTAGCCGGGGTTGAACATGGAGGTGACGCTGATGATCTCGCCGGCGATCAGGCCGCCCAGAATTGCGCCGGGGAACGAGCCGACGCCGCCGATCACCACCACCACGAAGGTCTGGACCAGGATGTCGTCACCGATGCCCGGTGTCAGCGACACCACCGGCGCGTTGACGATGCCGGCAAAGCCGGCGGCCATTGCGCCGATGCCGAACACCACCATGAAGACGCGATAGACATTGATGCCGAGCGAACCGACCATCACCGAATCCTCGATGCCGGCGCGCACAATCATGCCCAGCCGGGTCCGGTAGAGGACGATGAACAGTGCGCCGAGGGCGACCGCGACGATGCCGACGACGGCGAGGCGGTAGGTCGGATAGAACATGAAGCCGAGATTGGTGATGCCCCGGAACAGGGCCGGCGGCGGCACCAGCTGCGACTGGCTCGAGAAGATCAGGCGCACGAGCTCGACGAAACAGATGCCTAGCCCGAAGGTCACGAGCAGCTGATCCTCGTGTGGGCGGTGATAGAAATGGCGGATGATGACGCGTTCCATGAGAACGCCGAGCAGCATCACGAACAGCGAGCCCGCGATCACGGCGAGGATGAACGACTCCGTGTACTGGTAGGCGACGAAGCCGGCATAGCCGCCGATCATGAACATCGCGCCGTGCGCGAGGTTGAGCACGCCGAGCGTGCCGTAGATGATGGTCAGGCCGGAGCTGATCAGCGCGAGCAGGGCGCCGAGCGCGAGCCCGTTGAAAAGCTGCGAAACGAGGTTGGGCCAACTTATCATGCGACAATCGCTGTTGTGGCGCGCGATGGTGCGCGTCCAAAAAAGGGTGACGCCGCAGGACCGGAGTGCAGTCCGCGGCGTCACAGGGGTTAGCGAGGTCTCAGCTGTAGTCGCCGAGATGGCAGCCGAAGGCGTCCGGCTTCTGCATCAGGTTTTCCCCCGAGACGATCTCGACGACGTCGTACCAGTCTTCCTTGTTCTTCATGTCCTTTTGCTGCTTGCCCTTGACGATGATCACCGGCCGGACGCACTGATGGTCCTCGGGACGGTAATGCACTTCGCCCACCAGGGAGGGGATCGTCTCGCCTTTCTCGTAGGCCTTGATCACGTCCGGCGGGCTGAAGCTGCCGGCCTGCTCGCACATGTGCGCCCAATGCGCGAAGCTGACATAGGCGTTCTCCGCGCCCCATTCGGGCTTGTAGCCGTACTTCTTCTCGAATGCTTCGTTGAACATCTTGGCGAGCGGGAATTTGTCTTCGATGGTCCACCAATAATCGGTGGCGGCGTAGACGCCCTGCATCAGGCCGCCGGTCTCGCGCGCGATGAAAGGCACCTGGTAGGGGACGACCAGCTTCATCTTGTCGAGCACGCCGAACTGCTTGGCCTGTTGTGTCGACAGCACGGCGTCGTGTCCCCAATTGACGTTGATGAGCACATCGGCGCCTGAATTCGCGACGTTCAGCAGATAGGAGGAGTAGTCGGGTGCGCCGAGGGGCGCCACCTGGTTGGTGGTCGTCGTCCAGCCCGCTGTTGCTAGGAAATCCTGCATGGATTTGGTGACGGTGTGGCCGTAGGTGTAATCAGGCGTGAGATACGCGGCCTTCTTGCCCTTGCCGAACTCACGTACCATCACCGGGCCGATCGCTGCAGCCGCAGTCTGGCCGTAGAAGTTCTGGCGAAAGCCGTAGCGGACGCAATCCTTGCCGGTGGTATCGTTCGAGCCGGAAATGCCGCACACGAAAATGACGTGTTCGCGCTGGGCGAGTTTGTTCAGCGCCACTGCAACGGCGCTCGACGTGCCGCCGGTGATCATGATCGCCTTGTTCTCGCTGATGAAGCGCTGCTGCGCCTGCACCGCCTCGTTTGGCTTGGCCGCGGAATCGGCGACGCCGAACTTCAGCTCCTTACCGAGCACGCCCTTGCTGGTCTTCGGCGATATCTTCTTGATCAGGTCGTGCCCGCTGTTGATGTGCTCGATCGCGAGCTGATAGCCCTTGAGCTCGTCTTCACCCTGTACGGCATAGGTGCCGGTGCGCGGCACGGAGATGCCGATGAAGGCGGTGGAGCCCGAGACCCCGGCGGGGTAGGAGCCGATCGCCAGCTTGTCCTCGGCAAACGCCGGCATCCCGGGCAGAACCGCGCCGCCGATGAGGCCCGCGGTGGTCTGAAGCAGGCCACGGCGCGAGAGGCCGCGGCGGATGAGATTGTCAGTCATGATCGTTTCCTCCGAACATCGTTCTTGTTTGCAGGCAAAGCACGACCTGTCCGGCGGCAGTCGGCCTCGAGGGCCTGCCCGCGCCGGGCACGTCACATCCGCGTGTAGCTCTTGGACGCAAGCATTGCTTGTGAACGCCTTCTGTCAATTTCG
>NZ_JADPIT010000033.1:0-3278 GCF_023073035.1 Bradyrhizobium sp. 62 | reverse complement strand
TCATGGATGATCTGTTGCGGGAGTTTTTGACGGAAACCAGCGAGAGCCTGGACACCGTGGACAATCAGCTGGTGAAGTTCGAGCAGGAGCCGAACAACGCCAAGATCCTGGATAACATCTTCCGGCTGGTCCACACCATCAAGGGCACGTGCGGCTTCCTCGGATTGCCGCGACTGGAAGCGCTGGCGCATGCCGGCGAGACGCTGATGGGCAAATTCCGTGACGGCATGCCGGTGACCGGGCAGGCGGTGACGGTGATCCTGTCCTCGATCGACCGCATCAAGGAAATTCTGGCCGGGCTGGAGGCGACCGAGGCCGAGCCCGAGGGCACCGACCGCGACCTCATCGACAAGCTGGAAGCGATGGTCGAGCAGGGCATGGCGGCCATGGTCGCTGGAAGCGCTGCTCCCGTTGCCGAAGCGCCGCCGCTGGTGCCGGACGCACCAGTTGCAGTGGAAGCCGCGCCCGCCAGCCAGGATGTGCTGGCCGACCTGAGCCTGGAGCGTCCGCTGCGTCCGGGCGAAGTCTCGCTCGACGAGCTCGAGCGCGCCTTCCGCGAGACCGCGATCGAAGTCCCGGCCCCCGTTGCCAAAGCCGAAGTCAAGGCCGAGCCCCAGCCTGCCGCTGAAGCGGCAGTGGCTGTTGCCAAGGACGCTGCCAAGGAAGCCAAGGAAGTTAAGGCGCCCAAGGACAAGGCCGCGCCGAAGAAGTCGATCGCCGACGAGGGCGCCGGCGAGGGAGCCAGCATCGCCAACCAGTCGATCCGCGTCAACGTGGATACGCTGGAGCATCTGATGACCATGGTCTCCGAGCTGGTGCTGACCCGCAACCAGCTGTTGGAGATCTCCCGCCGCAACGAGGACACCGAGTTCAAGGTGCCGTTGCAGCGGCTGTCCAACGTCACCGCCGAGCTGCAGGAAGGCGTCATGAAGACGCGCATGCAGCCGATCGGCAATGCCTGGCAGAAGCTGCCCCGCATCGTTCGCGACCTCTCGAGCGAACTCGGCAAGCAGATCGAGCTGGAGATGCACGGCGCCGACACCGAGCTCGATCGCCAGGTGCTCGACCTGATCAAGGACCCGCTCACCCACATGGTGCGCAACTCCGCCGACCATGGCCTGGAGACCCCCGCCGAGCGTCTCGCCGGCGGCAAGGGCGAGCAGGGCACCATCCGCCTGTCCGCCTATCACGAGGGCGGCCACATCATCATCTGCATCGCCGACAACGGCCGCGGCCTGAACACCGACAGGATCAAGGCCAAGGCGATCTCCTCAGGTCTGGTCACCGAGGCCGAGCTCGAGAAGATGAGCGAAGCCCAGATCCACAAGTTCATCTTCGCGCCGGGCTTCTCGACCGCGGCCGCCATCACCTCGGTGTCGGGGCGCGGCGTCGGCATGGACGTGGTGCGCACCAATATCGACCAGATCGGCGGCACCATCGACATCAAGTCGGTCGCCGGTGAAGGCTCCTCCGTCACCATCAAGATCCCGCTGACGCTGGCCATCGTCTCCGCGCTGATCGTGGAAGCCGCCGGCGACCGCTTTGCGATCCCGCAGCTCTCCGTGGTCGAGCTGGTGCGGGCCCGCGCCAACTCGGAGCACCGCATCGAGCGCATCAAGGACACCGCGGTGCTCAGGCTGCGCAACAAGCTGCTGCCGCTGATCCATCTCAAGAAGCTGCTTAAGATCGACGACGGCGCCGTCTCCGATCCCGAGAACGGCTTCATCGTGGTGACGCAGGTCGGCAGCCAGACCTTCGGCATCGTCGTCGACGGCGTGTTCCACACCGAAGAAATCGTGGTCAAGCCGATGTCGACGAAACTGCGTCACATCGACATGTTCTCGGGCAATACCATCCTGGGCGACGGCGCGGTCATCATGATCATCGACCCCAACGGCATTGCCAAGGCGCTCGGCGCCGCCGGCTCCTCGGCCCATGACATGAACAACGAGAACGGGACGCACAGCATTGGAAGCGGCGAGCAGACCACCTCGCTGCTGGTGTTCCGCGCCGGCTCATCCCAGCCCAAGGCGGTCCCGCTCGGGCTCGTCACGCGCCTGGAAGAGCTCCCGGCCGACAAGATCGAGTTCTCGAACGGTCGCTACATGGTGCAGTACCGCGAGCAGCTGATGCCGCTCGTTGCCATGGAGAGCGTCACCATCGCGAGCCAGGGCGCCCAGCCGATCCTGGTGTTCTCCGATGACGGCCGCTCCATGGGCCTCGTCGTCGACGAGATCATCGACATCGTCGAGGAGCGGCTCAACATCGAGGTCGGCGGATCCTCCTCCGGCATTCTCGGCTCGGCCGTGATCAAGGGCCAGGCCACCGAAGTGATCGACGTCGGCCACTTCCTGCCGATGGCGTTCTCCGACTGGTTCACCCGCAAGGAGATGAAGCCGTCGCTGCACTCGCAATCGGTGCTGCTGGTCGACGACTCGGCGTTCTTCCGCAACATGCTGGCCCCGGTGCTCAAGGCGGCCGGCTACCGCGTCCGCACCGCGCCGACCGCGCAGGAGGGCCTGGCCGCGTTGCGCGCGCAGACCTTCGACGTGGTCCTGACCGACATCGAGATGCCCGACATGAACGGGTTCGAGTTTGCCGAGACCATCCGCTCCGACAGCAATCTGGGCGCGATGCCGATCATCGGGCTCTCCGCGCTGGTGTCGCCGGCGGCGATCGAGCGCGGCCGTCAGGCCGGCTTCCACGACTATGTCGCCAAGTTCGACCGTCCCGGTCTGATCGCGGCGCTGAAGGAACAGACCGCGGGCGCCGCCGGTGCCTCCGAGCTGAGCCGCGCAGCAGCGTAACCAGCGGGATCAGGAGATACGCACATGACCAAGAAGACCCAGTCCGGCGAAGGCGCCATGGTCGAATACGTCACCGCGATGATCGGCGGCCAGCTGTTCGGCCTGCCGATCTCCCGCGTCCAGGACGTGTTCATGCCCGAGCGCGTCACCCGCGTGCCGCTGTCCTCGCGCGAGATCGCGGGCGTGCTGAACCTGCGCGGCCGCATCGTCACCGTGGTCGACATGCGCGCCCGGCTCGGCCTGCCCAAGCCCGAGGACGGCAAGATCCCGATGGCGGTCGGCGTCGACCTGCGCGGTGAATCCTATGGCCTCCTGATCGACCAGATCGGCGAAGTGCTGCGGCTCGCCGAGGACGGCATGGAAGAAAACCCCGTCAATCTCGACCCCCGCATGGCCAAGCTCGCCGGCGGTGTCCACCGTCTCGACGGCCAGCTCATGGTCGTCCTCGACGTCGATCGCGTCCTCGAGCTC
>NZ_JADPIT010000028.1:0-52503 GCF_023073035.1 Bradyrhizobium sp. 62 | reverse complement strand
GCTGCTCCAGCGCTATCTCGGCGTCTAGTTGATTTCACCGAGCGCGACGCGACGACGCGGAGTCTTGACGACCTTGCGCTGAAATCGAAAAGGAGGAACACGTCAAATGAAATGCATTGCGGTAAGAACGGTTCAACTGTTGCTGGCGGCGTCAATGTCGGTGACGACTGCACACGCGGCCGAAAACAAGGTCGTGATCGGCGATATCGACGATATGTCCGGCCTGTATGCCGACGTGATCGGCCCCGGCGGCGTCGAGGCGGCCAAGATGGCGATCGAGGATTTTGGCGGCAGCGTGCTCGGGAACAAGATCGAGTTCATGGTGTCCGATCACCAGAACAAGCCCGACGTTGGAGCCCAAAAATTGCGCGAATGGGCCGATCGGGATGGCGTTACGATGATTCTCGGCGGATCGAACACGGGAGTCAGCCTGGCGATGAACAATGTCGCCAAGGAGAAGAAAATTCCGTTCATCGCTATCGGCGCAGCCGGCGCATCACTGACCGGCAAGGACTGCACACCCTATACGGTCCACTACGTCTACGACACGACGGCGCTCGGCAACGGTACCGCCAAGACCATGGTCAAGCAGGGCGGTAAAACCTGGTTCTTCCTCACCGCCGACTACGCCTTCGGCACCCAGTTGCAGGAGTCCGCCTCGAAGGTGGTTGAGGCCAATGGCGGCAAGGTGATCGGCGCCGTGCGCGTTCCGCTCTCCACGTCGGACTTCTCAAGCTATCTGCTCCAGGCCCAAAACGCAGGTGCGCAGGTGCTTGGACTCGCCAATGCCGGCAACGACTTCACCAATTCGATCAAGGCTGCCGACGAGTTCGGCATCGCCAAGACAATGAAGCCGGCCGCATTGCTCGCCTTCATCAGCGACATTCACAGCCTCGGCCTCAAGACCGCACAGGGCCTGTACCTCACCACCGGCTGGTATTGGGATCTTAACGAGAAGACCCGGGCCTTCGCCAAACGCTACTATGAGAAGACGAAGCGCGAGCCCACCATGAATCAGGCGGGCTACTATTCGGCGACCATGAGCTACCTCAACGCGGTCAAGGCTGCCGGCTCCACCAATTCAGAGAAGGTCATGGCGGAGCTCAAGAAGATGAAGATCGACGACATGTTCACTAGCAACGGCAAGATCCGTGCCGACGGCCTGATGGAGCATGAGATGTATATCATGCAGGTCAAGAAACCCGATGAGTCCAAACAACCTTGGGACTATTACAAACTGGTTCACACGATGTCGGGCGAAGAAGCATTCGGAAAGTTGACCGACTCGGCGTGTCCGCTGGTTACACACTGATAGTCGTGTTCCAACCGCGTCGTCGCACAAGAGGAGCGCACCCGCAAGTGCGCTCCTCTTGGAGTACGTAACAGCGGGCGTGCGCGGCGGCACATCCGCGGCGCTTGCTCTCTCGCTGCCGGACAG
Organism: Bradyrhizobium sp. 62; assembly: GCF_023073035.1. Lineage (NCBI taxonomy): Bacteria > Pseudomonadati > Pseudomonadota > Alphaproteobacteria > Hyphomicrobiales > Nitrobacteraceae > Bradyrhizobium > Bradyrhizobium sp. 62. The sequence continues at coordinate 51,065 of NZ_JADPIT010000028.1, read as the reverse complement.
CCGGACCAAAACTCCGATCCTGGCGGCAACCTATGGTGTCGTGTTGCTCAGCGCTGCGCAAAGCCCCTGTAGAACTCCCCGCAACACCAGCCGGAGCGGGGATTTCAGTACGCCGGGGACGACCCGTCAAGCGCAAGGGCGGAGCCTGCCAGGCGTTTTAGCGCGCCGGTACCGCTCCAGAGCCTGAAAGGATTCCGAGCGCCTGCGAGCACACACACCCGGAATGAGTGCCGCCCGAGAGGGCGGATGATGCAGCTGCTGCCGCCTGATCCTCTCCACGGCCGACTTTCCGGACGCCGTGTTCCGTCGTGGAAGGTTGAAATGACGCCCATGCGATGTATAACCGGGGTTCGGGTGTTCGCTGTATCGACAGCGACAGGAAAGCGATGGTCGGGCCGCCACGCGGAGATCCTGCGCCCGTGAACCACAATCCTCCGTTTGACGATCTGCCGAAAGCCCGGCGGCTGGCCGAACAGGCCCTCAACACCCTTCAGCGGTTCCTGCATGTCGAGGCTGTCAGCGGTGCGGTCCTGCTCGCTGCCGCCGCCGCTGCACTGATCTGGGCGAATTCCCCAGTGGCTCACAGCTATCACGATTTCTGGCACCTTCCGGTGACGATCGCCCTGGGAGAATTCGTCTTTTCACGCTCGCTGCATTTCTGGGTCAACGACGTGCTGATGACCGTGTTCTTCCTCGTCGTGGGCATGGAGATTCGGCGGGAAGTCCACGAAGGCGCGCTGAGCAGGCTGGACCAGGCCATGCTGCCGCTGGTCGCGGCGATTGGTGGCGTCGTCGTCCCGGCACTGATCTATCTGAGTCTTAACGCCGGTCCGGATCGAGGGCAGGGCTGGGCCGTGCCTACGGCGACGGACATCGCCTTCGCAGTCGGAGTGCTCGCCCTGCTCGGACGAAGAATCCCGGTCAATTTGCGGGTCTTCCTCCTTGCTCTGGCTATCATCGACGACATCATTGCAGTGCTGATCATCGCGCTCTTCTACACCGCAGGCCTTCAGCCTGGCGGTTTCGTCGTGTCGATGATCGGCGTTGTCGCCGTCCTGGGCTTTCGCCGGATCGGGGTCGGCTCTGCGCTTTTCTACGTCCTACCTGGTTCTCTGGTTTGGATCGGGTTCATGGCGGCTGGGATCCATCCCACCCTAGCGGGTGTGCTGCTCGGGGTGATGACTCCCGCGCGCGCCATCCCGATGCGGGAACCACCACTGGAGATGGTCTCTCGCGCTCTCAAGCAGTTGCGAAGCAGCGATGCGGTCAGGGCGAAGGATCCGCACAGGTTGGCCCAACCCCTGCGGGACCTGCGCGTGGCCCAACGGGAGCTACTGCCGCCGGTCTCTCGGGTGCAGACGGCGCTGCATCCGTGGGTGGCATACGTCATCATGCCGATCTTCGCGCTGGCGAACGCCGGCGTCGGCCTGACGAGCGTCGATCTACCCGCCGGTGGACGTTTGGTGATGCTGGGCACAGCGCTCGCCTTGGTCGCCGGCAAGCCGCTTGGCGTCGTCGGCGCGACTTGGGCGGCCGTACGACTGGGCTGGTGTCGGTTGGCTCCGGGAGTTTCCTGGGCTGGGGTCTGCTTGGTCGGGCTGCTGGCCGGGATCGGTTTCACCATGTCGATCTTCATTTCGATGCTCGCCTTCGCGGATGAAGGACTCCTGACGGCGGCGAAACTGGGCGTCCTTCTCGGCTCGCTTGTTGCAGCGATGCTCGGCCTCGGCTGGGGCTTCAGCCAAGTCCGGCTCTTGTGAGGTGTGACCCATGCCCTTTAGAGCCCCGCATGTCTCGTTCGTGTCGTTTGCCGTCGAGGTCCAATCCTCCGGAGTGACCCAGGTGATGATCGTCGAGACGGACCTGCATCTGAATCCACGGCATCCCGCCTACGACCGCTTGGCCGTGACGCACTGATCGCAGCGGCAGAGGCGTACACGAGCGCCAATGTGGAACGTCCTTCTTCCATTCGGCTCATTTCGACCCGCAGCGGGGAAATCTACGGTTTCATCAGCCGCGGCCCTGCTACGACTCGTGAGCTGGAGGCCGGTGACCGAGGCGAGGTATTTGAGTGCGGAAGGGTAGCATTGCTCCGGAGGCGAGAAGAATTGGTAGGCGAATATGAAACATGTGCCGTCTTTGCTGGGCGTGGTCGTCCTGTTTTGCATCGTCTTCTTCCTGACGAGAGCGTCTCTTTCGACGCCTCAACTGGCAGGTGGCATTTGCATCGCTCTCCTCGTTTATGCCGCCACTATGGTTTGGCATATCCGCAACATCCTTCGGTGATCGAGAGAGGCGGCCAAGGCGCCGAGCAGCCGATGACCCAGGTCTCGGACCCTCGGAGATGCCGGCGCTCAGGCCGCTAGTCGCACCGGCAATCGCGCCAGCGCGCGGATGCCAAGCCGCTTGTGCCACCTGATGTCTTCGGGCCCACGGGCAAGCCGCAAGTCGGGAAAGCGATCCAGGATGCGCTGAATTCCTATCGACGCATCTGCGCGCGCGAGCTGGAAGCCGAGGCAAAAGTGTACGCCGGTGCCGAACGAAAGGTGCGGATTTGGGTGGCGCGTAATGTCGAACGTGTGGGGCTGCTCGAACCTTGCCGGGTCGCAGTTCGCTGCGGCAAGGAATGCCGCAAACATCTCGCCGCGCCGGACCTGGCGTCCTTGCCAGATCAAATCCCGGGTTGCGAAACGAGGCTTGGTCATCTGCACGGGGGAGACGTAACGAAGACATTCCTCGATGCATGTGGGCATCAGACCCGGGTCTTGGCGCAACCGGCTCAACTGGTCCCTATTCATGAGCAGCGCGTAGAGACCGCCCGATATCAGATGTGTAGTGGTTTCCTGTCCCGCACCGAAGAGCAGGAAGATCATGGAGACGATTTCGTCCTCGCTGAGCGTGTGGCCTTCGATCTCCGCCTCGCGTAGCGCAGCGATCAGACCCTCAGGCCGCGCCCCGCCACCGGGTCTCGAAACGCGTCGAAGGTAGCGCACGACGCTGATCACACCGGGGATGGCGCGGATCACCGCAAAGACATTCGCAGTGTCCTTCAACCCACCCAACCAGTTCTTGAACCGCTCGTGATCCTTCTCCGGCAACCCTAGCATCGCGCAGATTACCGAAAGGGGCAGATATCGGCAGAACTCTGCCATGAGATCGGTCTCGGGCTTGCCGTCCAGCTTGTCGAGCAGCCGATCGGCCGTCTCAACGATCGTCGGCTTGAGAGCTGCGATCGTGCGCCTCTGGAAGGCGTGGTCGACGAGGGCACGCAGGCGACGGTGCTCCGGATCGTCGTGGCCGAGCATGTTCGACGCAAGAAGCCCGAGCGTCCCCGGGAGAACTTTCAATATCCGCTCTTGCGTTCTGCTTCCGGCGTTGGCGGGATCGCGCGCGAAGTCCTGGCTGTTTTTCAACAGTTCTGCGCAGCTCTCATGGCTCGCCGCGAGCCAGGTGCGGCCGACGATCGGCAATCTCAAGCGCACCACCGGGCCTTCGGTTCGCATGCGGTCGAGCGTCGTAAAAGGGTTCGCGTGAAAATCCGGGGACAAGATGTCGAACCGTCGCTCGTCGGACATGTCTGCTTCCGCGCTTCTGTTTGTTGTGGTTGGAAATTGATCGGTGCTGCGTCTCGAAGACAGCCTACTTCAGGCCTTCAATCCTTCACGTCACGCCGGCGCGGGTGGTGCGTTTCGCGGCCCGGCCGAGGGTTGGACACACTGAAAAGTACAGCAGCGTAAATCCCCGCGCATCCCAGGCGTCGTCTGGATGTTCGGCAAGGATAGCACGCGCGACCGGACTGCGGCCGCGCAGGCCTGCAGACTGCAAGGCTGAAGGGGAGCGTTGGATCGGAAGAGCAAGCTGATCCATTCAAGCTGCCTCGGCGCGTGCGCGTCTTGCGTTCAGTGAAAGTACCGGAACTGCACAATGTATACCGCCGCTCCGGCGAAGTATCCGAGAAGCGCGAGTACGCTGATTTTTCGCATGTACCAAATGAACTGGATCTTCTCGATTCCCATCGCGGCAACGCCCGCAGCGGAGCCGATGATCAGTATCGATCCGCCCGTGCCGGCGCAGTAGGCGATGAATTCCCAAAGGAAACTGTCTGGTGGATACTGGCCCATTCCATACATGCCCATCGATGCTGCGACCAATGGAACATTGTCGACGATGGCGCTGAGCAGCCCCAACGCGAGCACGATTGCGTCGGTGCGGCCGATGCTTTGATCCAGCCAAGCTGCAAGGGCGGCCAGGATATGGGTGTGCTCCAGCGTGGCAACGGCCAGCAGAATGCCCAGGAAGAAGACGATTGAGCTGAGGTCGATCTGGGTGAGAGCGTGCGCCACGGTCAACGGCCTTCTCTCCAGCGGTTGCTTCCGGCGATGAATGATCTCGCCGACGAGCCACAATGTTCCCAAGCCGAAGAGGATGCCCATGAAAGGCGGCAGGTGCGTAACGGTTTTGAACGCTGGCACCAGGACCAGGATGGCAATCCCGAGGGTGAACATGACGTTTCGTTCGAAGGCGGGCGTGAACGCATCGTCGCTGCCATCGATCTTGGGAGAAGCGAAAGTTCGCCCCCGCAGCTGGTAATTCACGATGAGCAGCGGGATCAGCATGTTCGTGAGGGACGCGAGGAATAGCGTCTTGACTATGGCGAGAGCGGTGATCTGGCCACCGATCCACAGCATGGTTGTGGTGACGTCTCCAATGGGGGACCACGCGCCGCCTGCGTTGGCAGCGATCACAATCATCGCGACGAACAACAGCCGATCACTTTGCTTGTCGAGCAGTTTTCTGATCAGAGAGACCATGACGATCGTGGTGGTGAGATTGTCCAACACCGCGCTCAGAAAGAACGTCACGGCGCAGATGAGCCACAGCAGGGTCGTCAACTTCTTTGTGTTGATCTGCGAGGTGATGATCTCGAATCCGTCGTGCGCGTCGATGACCTCGACAATGGTCATGGCGCCCATCAGGAAAAATATGATCCCTGCAGTCGAGCCGATGGTCTCGCGGAGCTGTTCGACGATAGCGTCGTGGTCAGTTGCTCCCACGGCATAGATCGTCCAGAGCAGGCCGGCGCCAAAAAGGGCGGAAGCTGATTTCTCTATTTGGATCGGGTGCTCAAGCGCTATAGCGGCATAAACCACGACGAAAACAACGACGAGTGCGACCAGCAAAACGAAGCCTCCGAATCCGGTTTTCGTGGGGATCATGCCCGAACCGAACTGCGCTAAGAAGCCTCATGTGCTGAAAGGCCGCGGTCTAGTATTGTTGGCTTGGGAGAATAAAATGTCTCAACCAAACGGTAGCAGATCAAACTTGTGGGGCTCCCGCGCGAACGGCCCCGTCGGCTGGATTGTCACCGTCGTATCCGTTCTGATGTTTGTCGTGGCCCTGTACGTGTATGCAACGAGTGGCCCACGGACTTCGCCTCCGAATGGGACGGGCAGATCAAGTGATCACTCGCCGGCTCGTCTCTCTGCACCGAGCAAGTAAGGCCCTAGCAACTACTTGGAGTTCCGAAGTCGTTCGCCGCAGGGGCATTGCTTCCGAGCCGGACAAGCAAGAAGCTTAGCAATGTGCCGCATCGGCCGATGCCGTTTCGGCGAGCTCTACTCGCAAGGTCACGCAGCAACAGCCTGATCTTGTGAGCCGCGATATTGGCGTCGTTACCTGGTTAGTAGGCCCGAAATGAGCGCCGCCGCGCCGAGTTCGATGAAACTCAAGATGGTGGGCGGGTAGAGCACCATTGCGGCTTCGAAGCGCAAGAACTTTGGATGCTCGCCGGCCTGTTGGGGCGACCGATGAAGATGAGCACTGCTGCGATTGCCAACATCGCAACTCCGGTCCAGATGTTCATGTCCGCTTCCTCCCGTGACGCGGGAAGCAGACCGACCCCATCGCCGGAGGGCAAGTTGGTCAATGGTCGCATCCACGGCCTGACATGCGCGGCTCATATAGCGTCAGAACGGTCCCGTCGCGTGCAGAGTTGTCGAGCAGCGGGTCAGGATTCCTGACGCAGACGCATCGCACAAGTCCGACTTGCTGGACCAGTTTAACTAGAAAAGGTTTTAGAATGGTGGCGGGAGCCCCGCAAGGATGCGCATGGCCATGGAAGCTCACCATCAAGGTGCGTACGGTACGGACCTTACTCAACGCTACTGCCGGGGAGGGCGTATTGCCAACCGGGTGCGCATCTGCCGATAAACGACAGACCGCCGCACTCGCCGCCGTTGCACGGCTGCTGTTGACTGGGCAATCTCCAGCAGATGGGGCGAGAAAAGTGGATTATCTCACAGGCCGCTTCGGCCTGGTCGTTTGAGGTTTGCCGCCGGGCGATCGACGCGCCGCGACCTCCAAGGCCACGAGGCCGAAGGCGGAGAGAGCGACAAGGATGACGAGTAGCAGCAGGCTGCCGTACATTCAGATGGCTCCTACAGAGCTGCTCCTATGGGGAGCGCGCGATTCAACAACCTGCGGTGTCGACGTCGCAGGTAGAGTGAAGTTGTCGATCAAGCAATTGCACATGCGGACATAAGCAGGCACTTGTGTGTACGCAGGCGAGGCCCATGCCTGCAGCCCGAGCCTTGCCGGCATCTACACGCGAGTTCTCTGGCCTCTACGGCGGGGTAGTTTCTGATACTGCGCAAAAAGTTGCCGGTCGGGGCGCCCTCAAAAAATACGTTTCTCACGGGAGTCTCCACGAACGACACTTCGGGCCAAACGGAATGTAGTGATTGGCAGCTCGCCAGGCAGTCGGGAGATCGCTTGTCGCCGTCAGGAAAATCCTGACTATGAAGACCTCCGTTCGGGCGAGAAGGTTCGGTCAAGTGGCTGCAAGTCAAAACCTCAACTAAGCATCTGCATTGCTCTACTTGTTTATGCCGCGACCGCGGCTTTCCACATTGGTAGGCTCATTCGCTGATCAGGCTAGGGAAGCGCAGCGTCTCGGCGACCTAGCACAACACTGCCGCTGGATGTGCGGCAGCACGAAGGGTTTGGTGCGCTGCACGATGGTAATCGCCCGAGGAGTGGGAGTATGCTTCGACGTCTGCCAAAGACGGCGCTCGAACGCCGCACACAATTCCGTCCAAGGATGGAAAGGCCGCTCTTCGGGGCGGCTTTTCTGTGAGCACGGGGGTTGAAGCAAATGCATCCGAAAGTCCCTATCGACCTTGACACGGAAAGGTCGCGCAAGAGAGCCGTGTGGTTGCGTCAACTAGCTGAAGGGGTGGCTCACCCCGAATTCGCTGAAAAGCTCAAGGATCTGACTGAAGAATATGACGGACTTGCCGAACAATTAGAGCATGAACGCCAGTAGGGCCGGTCTCTCGCGACCGCCTTCTGGGAATGCTGGCTTACCGAACGGAGAGCGGTGCCGCGAAGACCTCTACTTCGCGCCTTCCATCCGTGGCGTCTAGATCTCGACTGGCGTTGGCACCAAGCAGCGCTCGAGTTCGGCTGCATGATGAGCATCAATCCGGACGCCCACTCGGTCCCCGAGCTTGACCACATGCATTGGGGCGTCGAGATGGCGCGCAAGGGCGGCGTGGCACCGGACCGGGTCCTGAACGCGATGGCTCTTCCGGAGATCACCCGCTAACTCCGCCAGAAGCGGCGCGAACTCGAGCACCGGCTGTCCTTTGGACATGATCTGCCACCCGCCGCTGATGCGTTCGACCAGCCCCTGGGAAAAATGTCGAGATCGGGCACTCGCGCGGCGAGGCGCTTGGTCCGGTCCGCCCATTCGCGGCCACTGGTCGCCAGGAGGCCATGTCGCGTTTGACGTCCTCCATGACGGCGAAGCCATCCGGATAGCTCACCAGGATCTTAAGGACCGTCACCTGGAATTTCACGCCCCCCGCATCAATCAGCGCCACATCGGGCGCACGGGACAGGGCTGGCGCCGCCGACTTGCCTGAGGAGGTCAGGGGAAATCTCACCCTTGGTAGCAGCCTCCAGGATTTCGGTGCAGCGGGCGTGCTCGGCGTGCTCGGCCGCGAAAGCTTCCCAGGTCCGGCTCGGGCTTGGGCAGGCGGCGATTTCGGGCAAGACTTCATAGGAAGCGGCGTAGGCAGATTTTTGTCGACGCCCCCCGTTACTACCCCAGAACTGTAACGCGCAATGAGGGAAAAGTAACGCTCAATCCGATGGCCATTGCGGGGCGATTGGCACTTCAACTTGTGCCGTTACTTAAAACGGAATTCCGCGTTACTTTTCTCAAATTTGGGCGGTACTGCGCCAGGTCCGCTCGAGGAAAGACCCATTGACCCACAGTACGTCTCGCAACCCAGCCCAGAGTCGAGCTGCGAGAGGCAGATCAGCACCTCGATTGTACAACCGCACCGCGCCATACGGAATACAGCCGTTCGACACGCTTTTCGGGCCCTTTTGACGACTAGCCTGAACCGAACCCACGGTCTACTCTCTAGTCTCGATACCGGCAGAACTCATCCCCGTTCTCATATTCGAAGCAAGTCTTGACGCGAGGACGCGGCCCGATTTCGTAGTAGGAACGGCCTTCGTTCCGTTCTCCAAAGCCAAATCCCCGGCCGCGATCAATGTCGTCCTCGTCCCGACGTGAGTTGCGTCCCATGGTTCGGTGATCGTCATCTTGATCCATCATGCGGCCCATACGGCGTTGGCTCGGTCGATCGTTGTCCATGCGGTCCTCACTACGCTGCCGCGTGGTCCAATCTCGATTGATCCGCGTCTCCTCTGCGCTGCGTCGCTCTCGGTCCCGGGTTTCGTCGGACTGCTGAGGCGTGCGCTCCGGCTGAACTGGAGTGCTTTGAGTTTGGGACTGCTGCGATCGCTCGGGCGTTGCGGGATTGTCCTGACTGCGAGCGCGGTCTGATTGCTGTGTATCGGGGTCTCGCCGGATGTCGTTTTGTACTTGGGTTGTGTCTGGTCCTGCTTGCTGAGCCCACGCAGCGACGGGGAAGAGGCTAGGAACGTTGAACGCGACGATAGCGACGATAGCTAAGGCTGAATTGCGCATGTCACACCTCGCAAGGTTTGCAGTGTAACCTCGCAGATGGGTGTTCGTTCTTAGTCGCGGGAAATTTTCCGCTCTCCGCGGCAGATGCCCGTGATGGGCCGCAGCTCGAATGTTCCGCCAGCGAGATCCGGTTGCTCGGTTTGCGCTAGGTCAAAAGCGGCCATGGTCCGCCGGGGCCAACCCCCGTAGGTTGGCCTGATCGCGTGCAGGGAGTCCGACGGCGCTCTTACCCTTCTGATCCTGATACAACACCGTTGTGAGAAACTTGGGCGGTGCCCCGTGTTCCAACACCGTCGTATGTGCAGCTGACATCGTGTTGGAACTTTCGCAGCAAAGTTGGCTTTTCACCTCAGCAGGAGGGAAGGTGTTCACAACGAGAGTTCTTGTTCATGCGCAGCATCCGCCTGCTGGCCATTCTTCCGTTCCTTGCTCTCATCGTCGGGCCGTTTTTCGTCAACCGCGCAACCCCGCGCATTCTTGATCTACCGTTCCTGCTGGTCTGGATCGTGGCCTGGATCCTGCTCACCTCTCTCATCATGGCCGTGATCTATGCGACCGACCCAGCCAACCGGCAGGGATGAGCCATGAACGGCGCGCTGCCCTTCATCACCGCCGCCGCGCTGCTCGCGCTGGCTCTCGGGTTCCTGGCGAGTCGCGGCAAGGACATGAATCTCGAACAATGGGCCGTAGGCGGGCGCAGTTTCGGCGCGATGTTCGTATTCCTGCTGCTTGCCGGCGAAATCTATACCACCTTCACCTTCCTCGGAGGCAGCGGCTACGCGTACGGGAAAGGCGCTCCCGCCTATTACATTCTCTGCTACGGGACGCTCGCCTATGTGCTCTCCTATTTCATGCTGCCGCCGATCTGGCGATATGCCAAGGACAACCAGCTCTATTCCCAATCTGACTTCTTCGCGCGCAAATACGACAGTCCGATGCTCGGCCTGATCGTAGCGCTCGTGGACGTTGTGGCATTGATTCCCTATCTCGTGCTTCAATTCAGGGGCCTGGGCATCATCGTCGAAGTCGCCGGCTATGGCGCGATCTCCTCGAGCGTGGCGGTCTGGATCGGCGCCATCATCGTCGCAGCCTATGTGATGGTCTCTGGCGTGCACGGCTCCGCCTGGACCTCGGTGGCAAAGGACATCATGATCGTAGCCGTCGTTGTCTTCCTCGGGATCTATCTACCTTATCATTATTACGGCGGGCTGGGATCGATGTTTGCTGCTATCGAACAGGCCAAGCCGGGCTTCACGGTGCTGCCGCCGCACGGCGAAAGCCTGTGGTGGTTTTCGTCGACCGTGCTGCTCACCGCGCTCGGCTTCTACATGTGGCCGCACTCGTTCGCGTCGATCTACACCGCCAAGAACGCCACGGTGATCCGCAAGAACGCCGTCGTGCTGCCGCTCTATCAGCTAATCCTGCTGTTCGTCTTTCTCGTCGGATTCACGGCGGCCCTGCAGGTTCCCGGACTAGCCGGTTCGAACATCGACCTCGCCCTGTTCAAATTGTCAGTCAAGACGTTCGATCCCTGGTTCGTCGGCGTGATTGGTGCGACGGGCGTACTCACGGCACTGGTACCCGGCTCGATGATCTTGATCACCGCCGCAACCCTGATTGCCAACAATCTCTACCGCGCGGTCAACCCGTTGGCCGACGACCGCCAGATATCGCGGCTCGCAAAGCTGTTAGTGCCGCTCGTTGGGCTGGTCGCGGTATTCTTCACCCTCAACGGCGGGGAGACCATCGTGGCACTCCTCCTGATGGGCTACAGTCTGGTGACCCAGCTGTTTCCTTCCCTGGTGCTCAGTCTCGCAAAACGTAATCTCGCGACTAGAGAGGGCGCCGCCGCGGGGATCCTTGCCGGCGTCTCCACGGTCGCCGTCGTAAGCCTGACCGGCGCAAACTTTCACGCGGTGTCCTGGCTGCCATCGCAGGTTCAAGACCTGAACATCGGCGTCGTCGCGCTCGCGGTGAACGTGGCGGTCCTGTGCGTCGTCAGCTTTGCGACGCGCCTCGCTGCCAAGCCGTCACAGGTTGCCGCAGAATAGCTGCCAGGCCGTGCGTAGGCCCATCAGGCTGGATAGCGCCGACGCGCGTGCACTTGGCGGCAATCCGCGTGAACGGCGCGCACGAAGGGACTAAGCTCAAACTGAATTGCGAATTCAGTGATAGTAGGGATTCTGCGCCGAGGGGACAGCTTGCCGCCTTACCCCATGAGGTCGATCAGGAGCACAGAAGCGCTGGTGCGGAGTCCCGCGAGAGGTACCATGCCGGCACGACGAATACGTTAGGCGGCGCCTTCGGCTCCGTAAGCTTGATGCGAAGCAAGGTTAAATTGACCAGGGCAAAGATTGCGAGTGTCAATCGCGATGTCCATTCGGCCAGCCCCGTGAGCGGAACGCCGAGCGCGAGGATCAGGATCGCCGCGACGCCGCACAGGGTCGCGACGATGGGCGTGCCGGTTCTGAGGCTTACCTTGGCGAGAATCGGCGGAACATTGCCTTGGTCGGCCAAACCGTACAGCACTCGAACAATCATGATCATGTGGACGATGATTCCATTGACGGTGGCCACGACTGCAATCGCCCCCAGAATCTGGGGAGGAAGTCCGGTCAGTCGCTGAAAACCAGCGCCAGCGGAGCAGGGGAGTGGGCGAGTTCGTCCGACGTCACAGCCGTAACGGCTATCCAGACGACCGCGGTATAGAGAACCGCCGTCGCGCCTAGCGTGATGAAGAGGGCCGTCGGGAGGGTCCGGCGAGGATTTTTTACCTCCTCCGAGATATTAACGAGGTGTTCGAAGCCGATGAAAGCGAATACGGCAAGGAACGAGGTCCGCGCGACCCCGGTCCAAGCGCCGAAGTCCGCAATAGCGGGCCACATTTCGGGCAGCCGCGACACCAGCCACCCTCGAACAAGCCAGCCACGACGATGAGAAGCAAGCCTCCGATCTCCACGATCGTCATCACGCCGGCGAAGCTGATGGACTGGACCGCCGAGAGGCAAGCGACGGCCCCCATCGCCAGCACGACGCCAGCGATGATCCAAGCCCCCGGAAGCGGTCGGAAGACCCCAATGTAGCCGGCGCTCCCGACGGTGATCGTGGCGCCGGAAATCGTCGCTGCAGCGACGACCAATAGCCCTGTAGCAGCGCCAAACCGTTTCCAATGGAAGGCAGCCTGCACATAGGCGGCCTCGCTCGCCGCGACCGGCAGCCGTGTGCCGAGTTCGGCAAAGGTCCCAGCTGTCATGCCCATCACGACCGCTGCAGCCAGAAACGCCAGAGGAGCGTGCATGCCGCTACGTGCAGCGGCTGCGCCCACCAGACGTAGATTCCGGCCCCGATCGTGACACCCAGTCCATAAAGGACAGCATGGGTCAGTGTGAGCGATCGCAGAAGCTTCGGGGGGTTATCAGAGGTCATTTTCCAACCGCGCGATAATGTGCGTAGGGGCGACAGGCTGTTTGCCATCAAGTTGCGAGGAGTGCTCGAGCCTTATCAATCGCCCTCGCTCATAAGCGCAGGCAAAGCTCTAGCCGAAGAGTGTGGAGCCAATAGGCCGGCCTGCAGCCAAACCGCCAACCTCAACCAGCGCAATGGCGGAGTCCCGGCTATCACCACCACCGGCACGGCCGGGCTGCCGCCCTGCAGATCGAGCCGGAATACCGCACCAGGAACCGGGGGTCTGGCTGGGATCATCTGCTCATATGCGGCTTCCGAACGGACCTGCCCAAGCCGGGATGGCTGCAACCCTCGAGCCTCGAGCCCAAGGGCCCTTATCCGGTGCACCGCGGCCCGGAAGAACTCCCGCTTTTGGGAAGCTAAGCCGCGTTGAAATGCTATCGCACGGTAAGTTACCGGTAATTCGCCGGTAACTTGTCCGCCAAATGCAGTGCGATCGGCCAGGCTTGGTAGTCCGGCCCACCAAGATCCCGTGGCGAGGATCGTCGTGTTCGACGGCTCGCCATTCGGGTTGCCGCTTGCGCATTCTGTTTTCATACTCTGGGGATGCAGCTGTAATATAGCCCCCGGTCCCGATATGCGATCTCTGCCAACCCAGCTTCAGAGGCCTGATTTCGCAGGTAGATTGCGCTCGCGGACAGATGGGACCGAGGCGGATTACCGGAAGCGCTGCGACGGTATGGAGCGCACCCTTGCCCGCAAGCGCGGGTCACCTGTGGGCATCGCCGATGTTGTCGAGGACTTGCGCGCACGTGCCAAGTCACTGGCGAAGGCTTCTTACTATCTTTATCGGGCCACTGTTCTGCAGCGGATCCGCGACCTTTTTGCGGAGGGCGTGCTGGATGAAGAGGGCATCCAGAAGCTCGTTGCTCGGCTGACGCCGGAAGATGGGACGGCCTCTATCGGCACATGTGTGCCCGAAAAACGTACGTCCGCTCAGTCGCGAAAGCACGTACGGGCAGTATCCTTCAGCACCCTGGCCTTTATGTCCTATGCCAAGAAGACGCGCACCTACGTCATCGTTGGCGCCATGATGGAATACGGTCCAGACCTAGTCACGCGTCCATGCGAACTCATCGGCGGTATCATGACGGGGAGATGGCTCTCAATTCGAGCAGCAAAGTGTACGAATGGAAGGGGTGTCGGAGAGATCCGAAACCTAGGCCTGAAGGACGCCTTCACCGATTTCGATCTGGAGGAAGTCCGTGATCTGCTCACGTTGCTTCGAGAGGATTTGCAGAAGGTTGGAGGCGACCGGTCAAAGCTCGTACGGCGCTATGGCGCCGCATTGCGGCGATTGCGGCAGGGTGTTTCCTGGGCAAAGGGCATAACCTTGAAGTCGACGCGAGCCCAAGGGCGCGCTAACCTCGCGCGCGCTGGTTATACGGCTTTCGAAATTGCCTCGATCATGGGTCATGCATCGGCCGAGACCTCGGCGTCGCACTACGGCAGGAAAAGCCAGGGCTGGAAGTCCAGTCACAATCGCCGGCCATTGGCCATCTCCGAACGAGCGCTCGGAAGAGTGCGGCCGGGGGCGCGAACGAAAGCGAAGATTGCGCGGGGTCAACCCCTCACGTTCTCCGAAACCCGAGACGCTTTTGCCGGACCAAAGCCGGCTTAAGCTCAGCTGAAATCGCTCGCTTGGGGCTGGTAAGAAGTGCTGGAAAACTCCGATCGATTGCGGTGTCCTGCTGACCAGGTTTTGTCTAACTATTAGATTTGATCCACAAGAGGAACGCCTCGCGTGCAGAAGTCGACGCGTCGGACCACGCTAATTTCAGCGCAGCCAAACCCAGCAGGTCGTCCGTACCTTCGATGGCGTCGGAAGACTGCAGTTCTAAGTGCGGCGCAGCATCCGTCCCTGCTTCCCCGGCTGGCTCATTCGATTCCTTCCATGCCTGCACGGCAGAGACCTCGGCACCCGCCGTCGCCTGCTGAATGAGATTTTCTTGGGTAGCAGGGGGCAGCAGAGGCAATGCATCAAGCTCTGCGCCGTGGTCGAGACTGGTTCCCGCGACCCGCGCTAGATTGATGTGCCCGTTCTGGAGGGCTTCGACCAATACGTTGTCGAGGTGCCGGCGGACGAGGACGCGATCCGATCCGGAAGGCGTGCCCGGCGTGCGGCAAGCCGATGAAAGCTGTGTCCGAGGAAGCTTCAGAACGGCCGCCGCGGTACGTCTGCACCAATTGCAACGATGACCCGCTGCGCGACCCCGCCGCCCGCAAGTGGGCGGACGGCCCGCTGCGCCCTCCGGAGCCGTAGGCGTTCGAGCTGCGCGCGGTCTTGGTGTCGAGCATGGAACGGGCTCGGCCGGACACCGTTGATGTGGCGGGCCCGCGCGAATGCGCGGCCTGCGTGGCTCCGCCCTCAAGCCCCCCAGCCCCAAAAGGCGGGGCCACGCTCATTCCACCACGTCCTTTCGCAGAATTTTCCGTTGATCGTAACTTGCGTGAATCCCCGGCTTGCAGGGTTCAGGCAGAATTCTGCTTTCGCGCTGGGGGAGACCTCCAATGTTCGATGCTGAAACCACGCGCTTTTGCGCGCCGTTCTCGACGAGGTGAGCGACGGCGTATCCCGCAACGAGACCGCCGCCCGCACCTATGTGGCCTCCATAATCCTCGAAGCCGCCAGCAAGGGCGAGACCTCGGTCGACGGGCTCAAGCAGATCGGCGCCAACGCGCTTCGCGAGGCGCCGATTGTGCGGCATTGACGCTGCTCTCAAGCGAGCACGCGCCCAGCGCCGCGCGGCCTCTAAGCAAGGCGTGTAGTCATTAAAGCGACGGGAGCCATGTCCGGTTTGCCGTCAACACCTGCCCAAGAGTGGATCGCCTCCGAGGTCGCAGATGGGCCAACTGCAGAAGTCACGCCGAGCTAGTGGCCATAGGCAATGTAACTTCGAATGTCGAACCTTGGGGCCCCGATTTGCTAAGGACCAAACGGCCGCCATACCTCTCGATGATAGTACGACATATAGCTAGTCCCAATCCCATGCCCGAAGGCTTTGTTGTAAAGAACCCTTCAAAAATGCGGCTCCGATCCTGCGCGGGCACTCCGGTGCCGGTATCCTGAATAAACAGGACGACAAACGAATGCCGTTCCATCCGCGTGCCAATGTTCAACCGGCGGCAGTTGCGGGGAGCAGAAGCCATCGCCTCCATGGCGTTTTTTATCAAATTCAAAACCACCTGCTGCAACTGTGCTGGATCGGCATGTACCAAGGGCGCGTCGACCCGAAACTCCCTCTCGACAAAAACTTCATCAAACTGCAGATCGTGCTGCAACAGCCGTAAGACCTGGCGCGCGACCTCCTCAACGCTAGTAATGGTCGGTTGATCGGTTGCGTCTTTGAAAAGCTTACGAATGCTTGTGATCGTGTCGTTTACCCTCAGGCTGGCTTGTCCAATGTCGTTAAGTATGGCTCCAACCTCTTCAAGCTGGGGAGGCTGCGCGACAAGGACCTGCTGAGCGGTTTCTGCGTTTAGTGCTATTGATCCCAACGGCGACCTAATTTCATGAGCAATCGCCGCAGTGGCTGCATCTATGCTCATAAAGCGATTGGCACGCTCGCGCCGCTGCATCACCAACGCGTTGGCCAGCCGCGCGTAAAGGACAATCATTTCGGTGACCAAAACTGACAGCAGTAGACAGCTGGCGATCAGAGCAAATCCGCGAGCGCTGTACCAGCCCACGGAAAATCGTGCCGAGCCCGCGTATGCGGCTACCAGAAAATTAGGAATCGCCGCGAACAACGTGACCATCAGCCACAAATCGAGCACCGTGCGGCTGCGGACAAAAAGCACCAGGAGAACGAAGCACCCCAACAGGGTGAAGCCTATGTTGAATTGATTGCTGAGCGGAGTCTGCAGCATGAGACCCGTCGTGAAGAATTTTGGTAGATGCTCGACTTCGCCTATCGCCAGCCACGAGAACAGAGCGATTGTCGCGATTGAACACAGTAGCGTGATTGCAATGTTGCGCCTCACCGATCGCGGCGATTGCTCTTCTCTACCTTTGAGCAACGCATAAGAAAGGATACTCAGGGGAAATGTCGTGTACCAAAGCACGAAGAACCAGGCTGGCGTGTTATAGACGTCGCCTATGAGCCCATTGGGCGCGTAGCTGCCCGGAAAACTCAAAGTCTGCAGAAACGCAAACGAGCCAGCGAAGATGTATCCGCTCGCCGCGAACAGCAACGCGCGATGCGGCTGGACTGAATATTGCGCGAACAAGAGCGTGGCCGTTAACAGATCAGCCGCGCTCATTACTGTCTGAACGACCGGAAGAAAGCTGTCCAGTCTACCAATTTGCAAATTTACGAAAGGAGCAAGAAGCGCTGAAACGGCAAGCATGCCGGCCACGACACCGATAGCCATCGCTCGGTGTCGCGGGGTGTAGGGCAGCAAAGCTACTACAAGCGGAGGATCCTCATCTGCAGCGACTGCGAACTGGCGAGTGTCTGCTTTAAGCATCGTGGTCCTCCGCGACTGATGTTAGCAGCATATCGAAGGCTTAGACTCCCGGCAAAATGTCTGCATTGGGTCAAAATGCGAAGAAGTCAACCTGAGCAAATCTTGTCCGCCATGCCTCAATAAGCGGACCTCGTGGAGCGATGCTGCCACTCGCCGAACGGCCAACAAGAGACCACTCGCAAGGTCACCGACGACTTGGCAGCATTCGTTGCATGACGCCGTCGCGGTAAATGAAAATGTGGGCGAAGGCTGCGGCCACATGAACGCCGATTGCGATCAGCAACGCCCACTCCGCAATCTGATGCCAGCCGTCGATCTGATGGATCGCGACCGGGTTTTTCCCGGCCAGCATCGGCAGCGGGATCAGATTGAAATAGGAGACCGACCAGCCCCGGAACGATGCGAACAGCCACCCTGTTATGGTTGCAGCGAGAACCAGAACATAAAGTAGCCAATGCACCGCCTCCGAGGACACTCGCTGCCACGGGGGGAGTGAACTCTCCGGCGCCACCGGATGGGTGATACGCCAGACAAGCCGTAGCAAGATCAACGCGAGGATGGTCAGACCCAATGAGATATGGAGCGTCATGGCCCTGCCCGGCGGACCCGCATGAACGTCTGGCATAAGCCAACCAAGCGAGAACTGAACAGCCAGCAGGGCGACGACGAGCCAATGGAGGACTTTGGCCGGGGTACCGTAGTGCAGCCGATCAGTCATAAGGCCCTACTCGATCTGGAAGACGCGCTGCGTGCTGTCTTTCCAGCAGGTAGGGCGATACGGCGCCCGGCACAACAGATACCGCCATCTGTCGTTCCCAATAGCCATGATGGCGCGCGGGGCGCACGATCGACGATTGATCCAGCTGCTTCCGGGAACATTCGGCAATCCGTGGCGTTTGCGGCCTACCCGGCCGTATGCCAGGCGCCCATGAACCGAAGGAGTAGCCATGGACAAGAAGATCGCTGGACTATTGGGAGCAGTGGCGACGCTCGGCTCGTTTACCGCCGCCGATGCTGGCCCTGCGCCGGCTGCGGCGGACGTTTTGCACGCCAATTCATTCGCCGACTTGCTGGAGCCGATCCCGAACGCTGTCGCCCTGCTTCAGGCGGTTGACGAATCTACGCCAGTTCAGACGACCGGGAACGTCCAGCTCGCCCAATTCTACCATCATCACCACCACCATCATCACCATAGCTTTTATCGTCACCATCACAGCTACTATCCGCGCGTCGTCGTCGTGCCCCGGTATCGCCGACACCATCACCACCACCATCACCACCATCACAGTTTCTATCGCCGCGACTATTGATCTGCGCGCGACCGACATTGATCAGACAGGACCTCCGGGTCCTGTTTTTTGTCCTATTCCCGCCGGGCCTTTTCCTTCGCGGCGCGGTGCAAATGCCGGTAGGTGCCGTCAAACACGGTGTTGGTATCGGACGTCCACTCGGTCCCGGCCGCCAGGTTGGGCCGGTTGGCGTAGATGCGCCGCGATTGCAGTTCGCGCTCGGCGCATTCCTCCTCGCTCATCGGTTCGAGATCGAAATTGGCTTCCTCCGGGATTACGATCAGCTGAGCGAAAGGCTCGTTCGCCCTGAAGATATGGGTTTGCCCCTCGACAGGCGCCTTGAAGACGCAAAAGAAAAGCATCGGCCACCAATTTCGGATCAGAGCCGGTATCGCGACCGGCACGGTACCGGTGCGGTCGGTATAGAACCGCGGATGGGGTTCGGTGCGAACCGCCAAACCCTTCTCGACCTTGAGGTCGAGCAGGATTTGATAGGTGTAGAAGGCATCGCCGAACTTCCGAAATGGCGGCCACTCGGCCCCGCCGTCCGGCGGCTCGCCCCAATCCGCATCGAAGTTCAAATGGCCCCCTGTGGTGCTGACGTGAAGCTCAAAGTCGTAGGGGTAGAATAACTCGATCCCGTACTGTGCGCCCTCCGAAAACGGCACACAATGCCAGACCTGCTCGCGCGAACCGTCGGCGCGCGGGTCGCGCTTCCCGGCCCAACCTGGAATCTCAAGTTTGGTCCGGCGTGGTGCCAAACGTGGGTTATTCAGGCGATATTTGACTTTACTCATCATACCCCGGGCGTCAGGTGCTGCGGAACTCAAACCAGCAAGCGGTACCGTGGTTCCATCCTTGAGAGGGCCGGTGCGTCTCAGGTTCGTCGCAACCGCCGCGCTGGCACCCCAGTTCTACTCTCGGTCAATCTCGTCCGTTTGCCCACGAGGCGTCTGATCGGATAAGCGGATATCTATAGATCCGGACGGCATGTCTCGAACGGCCAACAACGGTCATGGACCACAATACCAATCGATGAGCTTGTAGAACCGCTCGCTTCGCCTCGGCTGCCGATGGTCGTCCTCCTCTAGCTTCGGCAGGAACCTTAATGTGCCCGGCATGTTCAAAAAGCGACGTTTAAGGGTGATCGGAAAGGCCATGAACGCAACCAGCAGAATAATTGCAGTCACAACAGCGGTTTTGATCGCATCTGGAGCGGCGGCTTTGGCACAAAGCGGACCTCCAAGCGACGACGCGCGACGACAGCCACTAAGCGGTCAAGATAAGCAGTTTCTAAGTTACGCAGCCGAAGACAATCAAGCCGAAATTCAACTTTGTATTCTTGCGGAGAAGAAAGCGCATGATCTCGCGCTCAAAGCGTTTGCCCGCCTTATGGTCAACGACCACGTTGGCGTAGAGAGTCGTTTGGCCGCACTTGCGAACGGTGAACAAATAGAGTTGCCTAATGGCAATGGCGAAGAAGGCGATAAGACGTTGTCGAAAATGCAACTGACTAAAGCGGCAGATTTCGACAACGAATTTTTGAAAGCGCAGATTGAAGACCATGCGAATGATATCAAGAAATTCTCTGACATCGAAAAAACCACACAGAACGAAGGCGTAAAGCGCTTCGCAGCCGAAACGCTGCCTATCCTGCAGCAGCACGCGCGTTTGGCCAAAGCCGTCAAGGCAAGCCTTTGACAGGCGAGCCGGTGCTGCTGTCCAGCGGCGCCGCGCGGATCAAGCGTACCCAAGCATGAAGATATCAGCGGGCAGGCGGGGGCTGATCGCGAAGACTTCCACTCTGAGGCAAACAGGCGACCTCCCGTATAAAGCTGGGTGCTACTCGGTCCTTGGCTGCGAAGTCCAATTGACCGAATGCCGTCCAGGCCGCTGCGGAAGGATAGCCACGAGCAAGACAATTGCAGCGAGAATGACTACGGAAGCAAAAGGACGACTTAGGGCGAGCCCGCCATGGCTGATTGGCTTGTCCAGAAAATCTCCAACAGTGGCCCCCAGAGGACGCGTGAGAATGAAGGCTGCCCAGAACAGAAACACCCGCGATACCTTGCTCCAGTAATACAGCGCCGCAAGCACCACAAGTCCCGCACTAAACAGTAGAGCGCCTCCATCGTATCCCAGTCCGGTGTCGTCGGCGATCCAGTCCCCGAGAGCAGTACCCAAGGTTTGCGAAAACGTAATCGTGATCCAATAGAATAGTTCGGTCTTTGGGGACGTTACCGTCTCCACACTCACTGAGCCCAAAGTCGCGTACCACGCAGCAAGGGAGCAAAGCACACAGGCCAGCAAGATGGATGAGCCTCCCACATAACCGATCCCCAAGGAGCGATCAAAAAAATCCGCCAGCGCGGTGCCGACGGTCGTGGAAGCAACAATGGCGAGCCAGTAGACCCAAGGATTGAACTTCGTCGTTGAAATCTGAGCAATGACTGCGGCAACGAAAATGGCCAGAAAGATTGCAATTCCGATCAGATATCCGCCGTTCTGGGCATTCTGATCTGCGTGGAGCCAGCTCATGGTCACCGCGTCACCACCAGTCTCACCCAGAGTGGTGGCAAGGATTTTGATCACCCAGAAGCCGAGCGTGACGGCAGGTACTTTGCTGAGAATGTCATTGGCGCTCTGAATGTCTTGTGCGCCCTGAAACCTCATTTAACGTACTCCTGCATACCCGTGTCGCCGGCCCCGGACGGCCAGCAAACGGAACGCTGCAAGTCCCTGAAAAGTTGCCGCGCAAAAGCCAAGCCGCTGGAGCGGCCGCTAAGGGTCAACAGGGCCCGGTCACGCTCAAACTCGGAGCTTCCGCTGTGCATCGGTAAGCCGACGTTTACATCCTAGTCGAGGCCCGCGCCGCGAGGTAGGTGCCTCGCATCCAAGTGCACCTGATCGACACATCGTTGCACCGGCCTCGGGTAGACTTCCTCTATCCAAGGCTCGTCGGCGAAGCAAACGTCCTCGATGTTCGACAACCGAAGGCAGATCCAGCTGGCTTTGACCGGACGCTTCGTGCTCGAACTTACCTCCACAAGGAGAATGCGCGCTCCTCACCGGCGGCGTGGCCCAGAGTGTACGGGCAGACGGTCTGGCGCTTGCCGCCATGGCTCACGTGAACCGGCCGGCGTGGATCGCTTGTCTGAGCGCCATGAAGACCTGGCTGTGGCCTTCGCTCAGGATCTGGAACGGTCGCGTGCGACCGCGGCGGGGTCGGTACGCGGCGAAGCCCGGGTTGAAGGTCGCTGCCTTGGGTGATTCCGATGCGCTCCATCATCGCAAAACTCGTCCGGTCGACGAAGGAAAAACCGTGAAGACTAAGGCGTTAGACCGCTAATCATGATCGACGGGACGGAGCTGGTGTTAATCGCCGCACGCTTAGCCCGTGGCGAGGCGCCAATGTAAGCCAGCCTCATGATGTTGGCCTAGGCGGGTCGCGCTGGCGGCCACCTCTCACCCGGTCTCCCGACCCGGCGATGCGTGCCGGTGCTCGCTCGCGATAACCCTCGCAGCCTTGTGCCACCGTTTGCAGATCCGATGGCGTCTCCTCGCAAGCTTCGAGGGCTCCCCATCGGCCCGGTGCTGAACGCAATTACTCGGAGTGTCTAGCTGCGGCGGGCGCGGTAAAGTTGGGACTGTCTCGACTGGGCTACTCACGACGCCACTGGATCCGGGCTCACTTACAATGGCTCTTCGTGCTGTGGTTCGCGCGCGCCGAACGAGTAGCCCCACGTAGCCCGAAAGCGCGTTTTCTGCAGAATGAAGCGGATTCACAGGGCTACAAAATCAAGCTAGGGTGCTGATTTCATTGGTGCCGGCTGAGGGGATTGAACCCCCGACCTTCGGTTTACAAAACCGCTGCTCTACCGCTGAGCTAAGCCGGCGACGCCTGGAGAAGCGGGCAGGGACCAGCATACGCCGGAGCCCTCCGCCCGTGCGCGCCGCAATACCAGACTTGACCGGAAAGTGCCAGAACCCGCGATCCCAGATGCAGACATGAATCAGGCGGCCCGAAGGCCGCCTGATCTGTCGCATTCGGTTCAAACCGCCTTACTGGCAGATGTGGCGACGGCCGTCTTGGCCCTTGAACCAGGTGCCGGGCGTGCAGACGAAGCCGTTGCGCTGGGCGTAGGTGCGGGTGTCCCAGCCGCGGTTGTCCCAAGAATTATTCCACGAATTATCCCAGCCATTGTCGTAGGCGTAGGCGTCGTTGGTGGCACGGAACGGGGCGGTTGCGATCGCGCCCGCAGTCCCGATGGCTGCGCCGGCCACGCCAGCGGCTGCTCCGACCGCGCCGGCGGCGACGTCGGTCGGCCAGAAGCCGGTGCGGCTCCTGTTCCAGTCGTTATTCCAATCGCCGTTGTTGGTCTGGCGATAGGACACGCGACGATGCCGATAGCCGCTATCGGTGTACGGATTTCCCGGTCCGACGTTCTGGCAGTTGGCGTTGGGGAATTGCGCCGCGCAGCGGCCGGGATTGGTGATCACGGCCTGCGCCATGGCAGAGCCCGTCACCAGGGTCGCCGCAATCGCCGTGGCTCCGAGAAGTTTGATATTCATGATTGTTGGCTCCCATTTTGTTGACGGGGGCTAAACGCCGAGGACGCCGGACGTTCCGCTGAAACCGGCGGATTTTTGTCAGCAACAGTCAAACGGAAGTGAGCACGCCCCATGGTTCCGGACTGCTCGGTCCGGCGGCGTTAATGCTTCGCTAGTTCGCCTTGCAGCATTTGAGCGGCGCGTAATCCTTACACATTAGGCTTACCAGCAATTGGTGAGAGGGCCTTAACCCTCTCTGCGTCGCCATCGGGTAGGTTTGTCGCCGGATAAATGGGATTTCTTCATGCGCGTTGTAGCGCTCGCTGCCTTTCTGATCGGACTGCCCGCGACGGCGTTTGCCGGCGGCGGCTTCGATATCGTCGTTCCCGGTCGGCCGGGCGTGCCCATCATCATCAACAACATCGACGCGTCCTATGCCGTGGTCGAGGGGACCTGGGGCTTGGGGAAGAACGTCCAGGTGCAGCCCACCATCTATGGCGGACGCTATGTCGCCGAGCGCCAGCCCACGGACGTCGGCCACTACTACCCGACGCTGGGCCTGCGGCCCGGCTACGGCCGGCTCGAAGTCGAGCCGCCCGCGAACCGCAAATTGCCCAAGCCGCCCGAGAGCTATCACCAGAGCTGGGGCGCCCAATCGGCGCCGCTGCCGCCGCAGATGGACGTGCCCGTCAATCCGCCGCCGGTGATCCTCGCGCCTGAGATCAACGACTATCCGCGGCGTCCTCGGCCGCGGCCGCGTGCAGAGATACCCGGCAGGCCGCCGGGTTAAGAAACGAAAACAACAAACTAAAATCAACAGGAGAGAGTAATGCGTCAGATGATTTCGGGACTGGTCGCGGCGGCTGCCGTGATGTTCGTCGCCACCGCGCCCGCCGCGGCCTGCGGCTTCAATCCGTGCCAGCCGGTCGCGCCGGTCTATTCCGGCTGCAACACCGGTTGCGGCGGTTACGGGGCCGGCTACGGTTACGGCTACGGCGCCTATGAGCGTCTCGCCGAGCCCACCACGCAATATTATCACGTCAATCAGGGCCCGACCTACACCGGCCCGGGCGCCTTCGCGCCGTATCCGACCTACCGTGAGGACGCGGTGGTTGCGCCCGCCAATTACGGCTACGGCCGTGGTTATGGCTATGGGCACGGCTATGGCTATCGCGCCGCCGCGGTCGAAGCCCCGGCCGCCTATCCCTACCGCCGCCCGTATTACCGTCCGTATCGCTACGGCTACGGCCCGCGCGCCGGCTATCTGCCGCGCACGCACTATGGCTACGGTCCGCGCTACGGCTACGCTCCGCGCCATGCGCCGTACTATGGCGGCCACCGCGTGCTGCGCCGCTATTACTGATCGCTTGATCGGTTGAACCAACGAGACGCCCGTCCGCGATGCGGACGGGCGTTTTGTTTTGTTACCGCTTCATCAGCCCGAGCCGGCTGGCGCCGACATAGAGCGAGAGCACGGCGGCATTCGAGACGTTGAGGCTCTTGATCTCGCCGGGCATGTCGAGCCGCGCCACGACGCTGCAGGTCTCGCGCGTCAATTGCCGCAGGCCCTTGCCTTCCGCGCCCAGCACCAGCGCGAGCGGCTCGCGCAGGGTGACCTCGGAAAGATCGGCGCTGCCTTCACTGTCCAGCCCGACGGTCTGGAAGCCGAGCTCGTTCAGCGTGGTCAGTGCACGGGCGAGGTTTTGCACCGTCACCATCGGGACCAGCTCCAGCGCGCCGGAGGCGGCCTTGGCCAGCACGCCGGTCGCTTCCGGACTGTGGCGCGCGGTGGTGACGATCGCCTTCACCGCAAACGCCGCCGCCGAGCGCAGGATCGCGCCGACATTGTGCGGGTCGGTGATCTGGTCGAGCACCAGCACGATGCCGTCCTGCTCCAAATCCTCGATGTCGGGCGAGGGCAGGGGGTCGGCCTCGGCGAGCAGGCCCTGGTGCACGGCGTCGGGCGACAGCAGCCGGTCGATTTCCTGGGGCCGGACAATCTCGGGCGTGACCGGGATCGCGATGTTCTCGTCCGCCAGACGCCTTGCGGCGTTCTCGGTCAGCGTCAGCTTGCGGATCTGCCGCAGGGGGTTGGCGAGCGCCATGGTGACGGTGTGCCAGCCATAGAGGATGACGGGACCGTCGGTGTCCGAATCGCGATCGCGCCGGGCCGGGCGCCCGGCGGATTTTCCGGGCCTGTTGAAGGGCTTAGACCCGCCGCGGGGGCCCCTCGGGTTGAATTTTCGATCCTTCATGGGCTCGCTTGTGTCACGGGTCCCGGAATATGGCAATTTGGGTGGCTTCGGGGGCGATTTTAGCTGTTCGCCTCGGTTGACTTTACCCCATCGCTTCGCCGATAACCGCGCCCGGTCGCGCCCCCATCCGGGCTGTCGCGGCCTTCACGTTCCATGGCCGTCTTCGGTCGCCGGCAAGGTCCGGCCCGATTGTGCTGCCGTCGAGCGGGGGAGTGTCCCGAGTGGCAAAGGGAGCTGACTGTAAATCAGCCGCCTTATGGCTTCGCAGGTTCGAGTCCTGCCTCGCCCACCAGCCTTCGCTCGCTTCGCGAGCTACGGCTCGGCAAGCCGGCACCGATGGTCATGGCGCGAAGTGAGCGAAGGCTGTCGCGCCGTAGCCCGGAGGGCGCAGGCGGACTGGCGAAGCGCGCAAGTCACCCCATCATCTCCCGCACCATCGGCACCACCTTCCGCCCGTAGAGCTCGATGCTCTTCATCAGCTTGCCATGCGGCAGCGGGCCGGCCGAATATTTCAGCTGAAACCGCGATATGCCGAGTGTCTTTGCCGTCTTGGCGATCTTGCGCGCGACCGTCTCCGGCGAGCCGAGATAGAGCGAGCCGTGCTCGGCCTCGTTCACGAACTCGTCGCGGCCCATCGGTGGCCAGCCGCGTTCCTTGCCGATGCGGTCGCGCATCGCCTTGTAGTCGGGCCACAGCTCCTCGCGCGCCTTTTCGTCGGTCTCGGCGACATAGCCTGGCGAGTGCACGCCGATCGGCTGTGCCGGGCGGCCGAACTCCCTGAACGCGCGATGGTAGAGATCGACGAAGGGCGCGAAGCGCGCGGGATCGCCGCCGATGATCGCGAGCATCAAGGGCAGGTCGTAATGCGCCGCGCGCACCACCGATTGCGGGCTGCCGCCGACACCGATCCAGGTCTTGAGCGTGCCGTTCTCGACCGGGGGATAGACCAGTTGATCCTTTAGCGGCGGACGCAGCTTGCCTTCCCAGGTCACCGGCTTTTGCGACAGCAGTGCCGCGAACAGGTCGAGCTTCTCCTCGAACAGCTCTTCGTACTTGCGCAAATCAAAGCCGAACAGCGGGAAGGATTCCGTGAACGAGCCGCGGCCGAGGATTACCTCGGCCCGCCCGTTCGAGAGTGCATCCAGGGTGGCAAAGCGCTGGAAGACGCGGATCGGATCGTCCGAGCTCAGCACCGTCACGGCCGAGCCGAGATGGATGCGGCTGGTCCGCGACGCGATGGCGGCCAGCACGGTCTCAGGGGAGGAGATCGCGAAGTCGGCGCGGTGATGTTCGCCGAGGCCGATGAAGTCGAGGCCGAGCTCGTCGGCGAGCACCGCCTCGTCGACGACGTTGCGGATCGCTTGCGCGTGCGGAACCATCGCGCGGGAGGCGTCCCTGGTGACGTCGCCAAAGGTGTCCAGTCCGAATTCGAGCGGTGCGGTCATTGATGCGGTCTCTGCGGGCGCGGCTTGCGCGCCTGTCACTGGGGGAGGGGATTGCTTTGGTTGGAGCTAAGCAGCGGGGACTGGTGCACAATGCTGCTTCGAGAAACCCATTGTTTCTCTTTTTTCATGGTGTCGGGGCCCACCGCCCGCGGCTCAGTCGGACCTGGCGAACATCTCGACCAGGGTGTCGCGCAGCCAGCGCTGCGCCGGTACGGTGTCGTTGCGCTGGTGCCAGAACAGGCTGACGATGCGTGGCGGCGCCTTGAGCGGAAGCGGCATCGCGTGCAGGAACGGCGCGTGCCGGGATTGCGAGCGCAAATCGCTCGGCAGCACGGCGATCAGGTCGGACTGGCGCACGATTTCGTAGGCGGCGCTGTAGTGATTGACGGTCGCGACCAGGTTGCGCGACAGCCCGCGCGAGGCGAGGAAGAGGTCGTAGGACGGCAATGTCTTGCCGGCGAGGCTCACATCGACATGCCCCGCGTTGAGGAAGCTGCGCGTGCTCAGCCGCTTCATCGCCGCGAGCGGATGGCCGCGCCGCATGAAGCAGGCGTAGTCGACGGTCCACAGCGAGCGCGAGCGGATGGCGGCCGGCTGCTGTGCTTCGTTGACATAGACGCTCAACACACAATCAACGCGATTGTCCTCGAGCTGGTCGGCGATCTCCACGACCGTGTTGGGGACGGTGTGGATGCGCGCCTTCGGCGCGACCTTGCCGAAATGGTTCAGCAGGTTCGGCATCACCAGCGAGGCGACGTAATCCGACATCGACAGGCTGAACTCGGTCTGCGCACGGCGCGGATCGAACACCTGCTCGTCGAGCGCGCCGCGGACGGTTTCGAGCGCTTCGCCGATCGGCTCCCACAACACCACGGCGCGCTGGGTCGGACGGATGCCGGTGCCGGACCTGACGAACAGGGGATCGCCGAGCGCGTCCCGCAGGCGTGCGAGCGCGTTGCTGACCGCCGGCTGCGTCATCAGAAGCGCGTTCGCGGCGCGCGTGACGCTGCCCTCGGTCATCAGGGCCTCGAACACTTTCAGCAGGTTGAGATCGAGCGAGCGGAACGACAGAACATTCACCACAGTGATGTACTAGATCATGATTATAAATTATGACGATAATATCTCCTTGTCTATGGTTCCCCCAGGGAATGAGCGGAGTGCCGGGCCGCCAGACAGAGGGGACTTTCATGTCGATGATCTCGGCGCGCATCGAGCGCCTTCCATTTGCGCGCTTCCACGGGCATCTACTGCTGATGGGCGGGCTCGGCTACATGTTCGACGCGATGGACGCAGCCGTGCTGGCGTTCATCCTGCCGGTGCTGCGCACGACTTGGAATCTGTCGAGCGTGCAGATCGGCGTGCTCGGCAGCAGCACGTATATCGGCTTCCTGTTCGGCGCGCTGCTGGCGGGCACGCTGGGTGACCTGATCGGCCGTCGCGCGGTGATGATGTCGGCGCTGGCGCTCTATTGCGTCGCCTCCATCGTCAGCGCGGCGGTGAACGACTGGTCGTCCTTCTTCGCCGCCCGCGTGGTCGCGGGCATGGGCACCGGCGCGGAGAGCGCAATCATTGCGCCCTATCTGGCGGAATTCGTCGCACGGCGTTACCGCGGCAGCTTTACCGGCGCGCTCGCCGGCTTCTTCTCCTTCGGTTTCGTCGCGGCGGCCTTGCTCGGCTATTTCATCGTGCCCGCCTATGAGAACGGCTGGCGCATCGTTCTGGTGATCACCGCCGTGCCGGTCGTCATGCTGTTGTGGTGGCGCAGGGCGTTGCCGGAATCGCCGCGCTGGCTGGAAAGCCAGGGCCGGGAGAAGGAAGCCGCAGCCGTGCTGGACAGGATCGAGGCCGGATTTGTGAGCCAAGGCCACGTCCTGCCGCAACCGGTCGTCGAAATCACGGCGTTTGCCGTGACGGGTGGGACGCTGCGTGCCAATTTCGCCGCGCTCCTCGCCGGCCGCCAGGCGCGCATCACCATCATGACCTGGATCATGTGGCTTACGATCACGTTCAGCTATTATTCCTTCTTCGTCTGGATCCCCGGCCTTCTGGTCCAGAACGGCATGAGCATCACCAAGAGCTTCGCCTATTCGATCGCGATCTATTGCGCGCAGATTCCCGGCTATTTCAGCGCTGCGTACTTCAACGAGCGCATCGGCCGGCAGGCGACGATCGCCTCCTACATGGTGCTCGGCGGCGCCAGCGCGCTCGGACTTGCATTCGCGCAGAGCGACCAGCACATCATGGTCGCCGGAATTCTACTGTCCTTCTTCATGAACGGCACCTATGCCGGCGTCTATGCCTATACCGCCGAGGTCTTTCCGACGGCGGTGAGAACCACCGGCGCCGGGCTCGCCTCCGCGATCGGCCGCATCGGTGCGATCGTCTCGCCGATCCTGGTCGGCTACCTCTATCCCAACTTCGGCTTTGCCGGCGTGTTCGGCCTCACCACGAGCGTGCTGCTGTTAGGCGCGCTCACCGTGGTGCTGATGGGGGTGCCGACGCGCGGCCGTTCGCTGGAAGAGATCGCGGCGGGTGAAGTCGCATGAGGGAGACGAAACACCGATCCGATCCGCTGCTCTGCGCCGTGGCGGCCGCGCAGGGCAGGGCGGATCAGCCGGATGCCCTGTACTCGGCGCTGGACGACGCCTTGAAATCGGCGATCGGGCACAAGCTGTTCACGATCCTGACCTATGACGCCGACACGAGGGAAGCAGCGCGGGTGTATTCCAATTTGCCCGGACCTTACCCTGCGGGCGGACGCAAACGTCTGGCGCCGGGGCCGTGGACCGAGGCCGTGCTCGACCGCGGCGAGGCGTATATCGGCCGGACCCGGGACGATCTGCGCGAGGTGTTCTCCGATCACGAGCTGATCGCTTCGCTCGGCTGCGAAAGCGTGCTCAACATGCCCGTGCGCTGGCGCGGGCGCACGCTCGGCTCGCTCAATCTGCTCCATGAGGCAGGCTGGTACGTCGAGGACGATAGCGCCGCGTGTCTTCCATTCGCCCAGCTCGCCTTGCCCGCGCTGCTCATCCAGTCCTGATAAGACAGGAAGTCGTCATGTCCCGTGTGCTCTTCAAGAATGCCGCTCTGCTCGATCCGCTTCAGCCGGACCTCCTGGAGGGACATCACGTGCTGGTCGAGGACAATCTGATCAAGGAGGTCTCCGATCGGCCGCTCCAGGTGGAAGCCGACCGCATCGTCGATCTGAAGGGCAAGACGCTGATGCCCGGCCTGATCGACCTGCATGTCCATGCGATCGCCGTCGAGCTCAATCTGGCGCAGCAGGTGCATATGCCGAACGTGCTGGTGACGCTGCGCTCAACGCTGCTGCTGCGCGGCATGCTGCGGCGGGGCTTCACTACCGTGCGCGACGCCGGCGGCGCCGGCCATGCGCTGAAGCAGGCGATCGAGACCGGGCTCACCGACGGACCGCGGCTGTTCGTCTCGGGACGTGCGCTCAGCCAGACCGGCGGGCACGGCGACATGCGGGCCCGCTCGGACTACCTCGCCAGCGACGCACCGTGCCCCTGCTGCGTGCGTGTCGGCGCGCTGGCGCGCGTTGCCGATGGTGTCGACGGCGTGCGCAGGGCGGCGCGCGAGGAACTCCAGATGGGCGCCGACCAGATCAAGATCATGGCCTCCGGCGGCGTCGCTTCACCGACTGACCCGGTCGGCGCCTTCGGCTACTCCGAGGACGAGATCCGCGCCATCGTCGAGGAGGCGCGCGGGCGTCAGACCTATGTGCTCGCCCACGCCTACACCGCGGCCGCGATCGAACGCGCGGTGCGCTGCGGCGTGCGCACCATCGAGCACGGCAATCTGGTCGATGCTCCGACCGCGCAACTGATGGCCGAGAAGGGCGCCTATGTGGTGCCGACGCTGGTCACCTACGAGGCGCTGGCCAACGAGGGCGCCCAGTATGGCCTGCCGCCGGAGAGCGTGGCCAAGATCGCCGATGTCCGCGACGCCGGGCTGCGTTCGCTCACGATCTATCGCGATGCCGGCGTGAAGATGGGGTTCGGCAGCGATCTGCTTGGGCCGTCGCAGCGTCTGCAGAGCGACGAATTCCGCATCCGCGCCGAAATTCTCGGGCCGCGCGCCGTCATTGCCAGCGCGACATTGGTCGGCGCCGAGGTGCTCGGCATGGAAGGCAAGCTCGGCCGCATCATGCCCGAAGCCATCGCGGACCTGCTGGTGGTCGACGGCAACCCGCTGCGCGATGTTGCTTGCCTGCTCGGCCAAGGCGAGCACATCCCGATGGTGATGAAGGCAGGCAAGGTCCAGTTCGATCGGCTGGGCGCCTAGCGCCACATCCCGCGCATCCGCGCGCCGATGTCGACCTTTGGCCCTTGCGCGGCAGTGCGCGCTGAGCTTGCGCCGGCCTTCGGCCAGGCGGTCCGCTCGAACAGATAGACGAGCTGCTCGGGGATGAAGCGGGTGCGCGAGGCATAGACGTGGCGGTCGCCCTTGGCGGCCTGGCCGTGGGTGAAGAAGCGCTGCGGCACCACGAGGTGCAGATCGTCCTTGGCGCGCGTCATCGCGACATAGAGCAGGCGGCGTTCCTCCTCGAGTTCGGCGCTGGTGCCGGCGCCGAGATCCGACGGCATGCAGCCGTCGACGACGTTGAGCACGAACACCGATTTCCACTCCTGGCCCTTGGCGGAGTGGATAGTGGAGAGGATCAGGTAGTCCTCATCGCGCAAGGGTGGCCCGGATTTGTCGCTGGTCGCATCCGGCGGGTCGAGCGTGAGCTCGGTCAGGAATTTCTCGCGCGAGGCATAGCCGCTCGCGATCTGCTCGAGCTGCATCAGATCGGCGCGGCGCGTCTCGGAATCCTCGTGCAGGCGATCGAGATGCGGTTCGTACCACAGCCGCACGCGTTCGAGATCGGCCGGCCATTCCGAATAGCGCAGATTTTCGATGGTGCGGACGAAGTCGGTCCAGTCCGCGCCGGTGCGCGCCGGCACCGGGAGCTGGCCGATCGCGGCGAGCGGATCGGTGCTCTCGGCCATCTGGTCGAGCACACGCTGCGCCGTCGCGGGTCCAATGCCCGGCAACAGATGCAGGGTGCGGAAGCCAGCGACGCGGTCGCGCGGATTTTCGGTGAAGCGCAGCAGCGCCAGCACGTCCTTGACATGCGCGGCGTCGAGAAACTTGAGCCCGCCGAACTTGACGAAGGGAATGTTGCGGCGGGTGAGCTCGATCTCCAGCGGGCCCGAATGCGAGGACGTCCGGAACAGCACCGCCTGGTGCTTCAGGAGCGCGCCTTGCTCGCGGTTGGCCAGCACTTCCTCGACGATATAACGGGCCTGGTCGGCCTCGTCATGCACGGTGACGAGCTGCGGCTTTTGCGCGGAAGTACGGTCGGTCCAGAGGTTCTTGGTGAAACGCTCGCGCGCCAGGCCGATGACGCCGTTGGCCGCCGCCAGCACGGGTTGCGTCGAGCGGTAATTGCGGTCGAGCGTGATCATCTCGGCGCGGGGCGCGAAGCTCTGCGGAAAATCCAGGATGTTGCGGACAGTGGCCGCGCGGAACGAATAGATCGACTGCGCGTCGTCGCCGACGACGGTGAGGCCGCGTCCGTCCGGCTTCAGCGCGAGCAGGATCGAGGATTGCAGGCGGTTGGTGTCCTGATATTCGTCGACCAGCACGTGATCGAAACGGCCGCCGATTTCTTCCGCGATCAGGGCATCGCTCATCATCTGCGACCAGTAGAGCAGGAGATCGTCGTAATCGAGCACGTGCTGGGTCTGCTTGGCCTCGACATAGGCCGCGAACAGGCCCTTCAGCTCGGCCGCCCAGCCTGCGCACCAGGGATAGTGTGCCCCCAACACCTTCTCGATCTCCATCTCGGCATTGACGCAGCGCGAGTAGATCGACAGGCAGGTGCCTTTTGCGGGAAAGCGGCTCTCGGTCTTCGACAATCCGCGCTCGTGGCGGACCAGGTTCATCAGGTCGGCGGAATCCTCGCGGTCGTGAATGGTGAAGGCAGGATCGACGCCGATCCGCTCGGCATATTCGCGCAGCAACCGTGCGCCGATGCCGTGGAAGGTGCCGGCCCAGGTGAGCGCGTCGCGCATGATCGCGGCATTGTTTTCGCCGAGCACTTTCCGGGCGATGCGCTCGACGCGGCCGGCCATCTCGGCAGCGGCGCGGCGCGAGAACGTCATCAAGAGGATGCGGCGCGGATCGCTGCCCGCGACGATCAAATGCGCGACGCGGTGGGCCAGCGTATTGGTCTTGCCGGAGCCCGCACCGGCGATGACGAGCAGGGGCGCGCCCACGGTCGCACCATCGGCCACGCCATGCTCCACGGCGCGGCGTTGCTCCGCATTGAGCGTGTCCAGATATGTCGCCACGAATCGCCCCGGTGAAACAGCCAGAGTCGGCGATCCCGCTGCGAATCGCAATGCGTCTGGACGAGACCGATGTTAAGACCTAGGGACAAGACGGCCCAAGGTTCCATTCCGAAAAGCGTCTCCCGGCATGACCGAGCTCAAATCCGACCAGTTCGAGATGCGACGGCTGGAATCGCTCAGCAACACCATCTTTGGCGTCGCCATGACGTTGCTCGCCTACGACCTGCCCAAGGCCGCGGTGTTCACCAGCGCGCCCGACTGGAACGATCTCGCCCGGGTCTATTCCGGCAAGCTCGCGGGTCTTGCGCTCAGCTTCATCATCGCCGGCGTGTTCTGGATCAGCCATCACCGGCGACTGGCGCGCCAGCCCGTCGGCAGCCGCGGCGCGGTGATCCTCAATCTGTTCTTCCTGCTGTCGATCGTGCTGCTGCCGGTGACCAACGGCCTCTACACCAACTACCCCACGAGCAGTGCGGTCGCCGTGCTCTACGGCCTGCACCTGACCGCGATCGCCGGCCTCAATGCCTGGCTGTGGTGGAGGATCCTGGGCGGCTGGCGCCAGGAGATCATGGCTTCGCTGTTTCCGCTGCTGGTGTTCATCCCGGGCACGGTCGTTGCGGCGTTCGCGCCGCAAGTCGCGCCGTTCGTGTGGTTCATCGCCTTCGGCGGCCTGCTGATCCAGCGCTTCTATGTCGGGCCGACCGGGACGGACAAATAGGCCTGCCGCTCATTCGTCGGAGGGCGTCGCACCGAACCCGTCGGCCGGCACGTAAAGCTTGACCGGGCGGATTTCGTAGACCGCTGACGGATTGACCAGGCGCAGCGTCCGCGCGGCCGCGATCGCCTCCTCGTCCGTGTCGTATTCGACGAGGTGGAAGCCCAGAAGCTGCTCCTTGGTCTCGGCAAACGGGCCGTCCAGCACGACGCCCGCGCCGGGGCCGCGCAAGGTGCGGGCCTTTCGGGTCTCATCCAGGCGGGCGGCCGGGCCAAAATGCCCGCTTGCCCGGAGGGGCGCCTGAACCTCGATCACTTTGGCCACGACCGCGGCGTCCTTCTCGGGCGTCCAGGACAAGATCTCGTCTTCCACGTGATAGGCCAGGATAGCGTAAAGCATCGTCACCTCGTTGATTTTCGCTGCGCGCGTCCGAAGGACGTATCACCACCATCGCAGCCGACAATGGGCCTGCGGAAAATATTGCGTCGCGGGGTGCGGCGACGAAACCTTCCCGAAACCCGATTGCGGCCGAAAAATGTGAACGCCGCTCGAAATCGGCGCGACTGATTGCCACCAAGAACACTTCGGAGGCGGCCATGTCGACCATCAAGATCATCTGCGACGCGCGTCGGGCGGGAAAGTCGGACCCTGCGGATCTGCACGACCAGAGCGGCCACCACCGCTATTACGGCAGCTCGGCTGAGAGCGGCGGCGAGCGCATCGTCGAAAGCCGGCGCGGCAAGCGCCCGCCCGCAATGAGCGTTTGCGGCTTCTAAGCCCAACGCTTGCGAAACAGCCTGCAACCATGAACGTCGTGCAGATATCGATCGCCGCGATGCCGTTCCTGCTCTCACTCGCGAGCAGGTCCGGCAAGGCGATCGCGCCATGCCTGCTTGCGGGCATCTTCACCGTGCTTCTCGGCGACGAGCCGCCGCGGGCGGCCATGGCCTGGTGCGTCGGGCTGCTGATCGCGGCGGTAGCGGTGCGGGAGCGGCTTCGCACGAACTGACTGCGTATCACATCCCGCTCAGCACCTGCTTGATCAGGGTTTCCCGCAACTGTGCGAGGTCGCCGCTCGCCTCCATCTGCGCGATCATCCTTCCGACCTTCGGCACGAGATCGCGATGCCGTTCATGCAGATGGTGGTAGATGCTGATGCGCTCGAGTGGTGGTGAGAGCGGACGGATCCTGGCCTGCAGATTGAGTTTCTTCACCGCAGCCAACCCGCTGAAGAGGTCGGTGACCATCACGTCGAAGCGGTCGGCATCGAGCATCTTGACCATGTTGTCGAGGCTTGTGGTCGCCGTGACCCGGGTCATGCCGCGCGTGCCGGCTTCCGACGAGCCGACGCCGCGTACGATGCCGATGCTGTAGTCCCTGATCGAATTCCAGCCGGCGACGTCGAACTGCAGTTTCGTGGTGAAGACAGTGGGCTCGATGTAATTGATCGCAGGTGTCACCTGGAGCAGCGTCGGATAGTCGCGAGACAACGTTCCGATCCGCTGGATCTCGCCGTCCACCTCGCCGGTACTCGACAGCGTGAGCGCGCGCTTGCCGGGGACATCCTCGAATTCGAGCTTGATGTTCAGCCGGGCATAGACCGCGCGGAGCATCTCGCCGCCGACATATTGATCGGGGATATCGGCGATGCGTGCCAGCCGGATGACCTCTTGCCCCTGCGACGGGCCTGCCGCGAGCAGCAACAGCCAGACCACGACTATCCGCCTCATGACGCATCTCCCTGGCCATGCCTTGGGCGTGCTCTGCTACCATCGGATTCCGGTGCCGCGCGATCTATCTCAGATGGCAGCTGCGCCGGTCCGCAACGTTGATAGCGCGTTCTCGTTGTGCGGGCGGCTCCGGACTTTCACCGATGTTATTCTAGCACGGGAGGTGGTAGTTTGCGTGAATCCTGTTGCTGGGCGCAAGATATGACCCTGTCGAGCTCAAGCCGCCCAAGGGCCGACAGGATCAAGGGCCGACAGGATCGCCACGTCTACGCGTGCTGAGGCAGGGCCTCAACCGTTCACCTTGCTCGCGGCTGCGATCGGTAAGCTGAGCAGGTGCCGCCATTTTCGAGGACATGGTGCATGGGCAACGCAGGTGACGATGAGACCAAGCGTGGCCGCGCCATTGCGCCGGCGGCTGCGAAGCAGGATTTGACCGGCATCGGCGCCGCGCTCGCGCCTGCGATGTTCGCGGCGCTCCTGTCGCGGATCTTCAACTGGTCGCGCAGCGGCGTCGGGCCCCGGCTGCTGGCCGCCGTGCTGCTGTTCTCGTCGGCCGTGACGCTGACCCTGACCGCGCTCCAGCTCTATCTGGATTACAATCGTGAGGTCGGACTGATCGAGACGCGGCTCGACGAGATCGGCCGCAGCACCACGGGCAGCCTCGGAGAGAGCCTGTGGAATCTCGACCAGAACCAGCTCAAGCTCCAGCTCGATGGTATTCTGCGGCTGCCCGACATCCGTGCGGCGGAGGTCCGCGAGATCGCCGATCGGCCCAATCCGATCCGGGTCGAAGTCGGCGAGCGAAACACCCGTTCGATCATGACCCGGGAATTTCCGCTGAGCACGATGGTGCAGGGGACCTCGCGTGCCATCGGCACGCTCCGGGTCGAGGCGACGCTGACCGACGTCTATCAGCAATTGTTGAACAGGGCCCTCGTCATTCTGGCAAGCCAGGCGGCAAAGACGTTCCTCGTCTCGTTGTTCATCATCTACATGTTTCATCTGCTGGTGACGCGGCATCTCGTCGCCATCGCTGAGTACGTCGGCAAGTACAGCCTCGGACGGCCGCCGCCGCCGCTGCGCCTGGAGCGCCGGCCGCCTTACGAGGCCGACGAGCTGGACAAGGTGGTCGTTGCTTTCAACGCCATGTGCGCCAACCTCGAACATGCCTATGGCGAGCTGCGCGAGGCCAATGGCAATCTCGAGCGTGACCTGAAGATCCGGCAGCGCGCCGAGGAGAACGCCCACGCGAGCGAGCAGCGCTTCCGTGATTATGCCGAGACCGCATCCGACTGGTTCTGGGAGACCGGGCCGGATCACGCGTTCACTTACATCTCTGATCGGTCCGACTCCTTCGGGATAGATCGAACCGCCATGATCGGCAAGCGCCGCTTCGATGTCGCGCTCGGCCGCTCCACCGAGGCGCAGAAATGGCGCGCGCACATCGCCACCTTGGAGCGGCACGAGCCGTTCCGGAAATTCGAATATCGCGCCCTTACGGCCGGGGGCGCGCGCTATTTCAGCGTCAGCGGGCGGCCGGTGTTCGCCGCGGACGGATCTTTCAGGGGCTATCGCGGCTCGGCCACCGACCTGACCGAGCAGCACGAGACCGAGGAGCGGCTTCGTCAATCCCAGAAGATGGATGCGATCGGTCAGCTCACCGGTGGCGTCGCGCATGACTTCAACAACGTGCTCACCGTCATCACCGGCACCATCGAGATCATCCGGGAGGGGCTGGCGGACAAGCCCGACCTCGCCGCGATCGCCCAGCTCATCGACGACGCGGCGGCGCGAGGCGCTGAGATCACCTCGCAGCTGTTGACCTTTGCGCGTCGCCAGCCGCTGGAGCCGCACGAGATCGACGTCAATGGCCTCGTGCTCGAGACGGCGAAGCTGTTGAAGCCGATCCTGGGCGGAAACGTCGAAATCGTGACCCGCCTCGCGGACGACGCCTGGCCGGCGATGGCCGATCCGTCGCAGCTGTCGTCGGCGATCATCAATCTCGCGGTCAATGCGCGCGATGCGATGCCTCGCGGCGGCACGCTGACGCTCGAGTCCGCAAACCGCGAGTTCGATGGCGCGGATGGTGCCGGTGACGGCGACGCCACGCGCGGCGCCTTCATCATGGTCGCGGTGGCCGACACCGGCCATGGCATCCCCGCCGACATCCGCGACCGCGTGTTCGAGCCGTTCTTTACCACCAAAGGGGTCGGTCGCGGCACCGGGCTCGGCCTCAGCATGGTCTACGGTTTCGCCAAGCAGAGCGGCGGCAGCGTTGCGATCGAGAGTGAGGAAGGCCGCGGCACCGTGATTCGGCTGTTTCTGCCGCGATCTGCGGGCGGAGCGCAGGCGAGGACCGGGTCGCTGCAGGCGCCCGCGGCGGCACGCGGGCACGAGACGATTCTCGTCGTCGAGGACGATCCGCTGGTGCAGGGCTATGTCATCGCCCAGCTCGGCAGCCTCGGCTATCGCACCCTCGCAGCCGGCGACGGCGCAACTGCGCTTGCGCTGGTGCAGCAGGGCGCCCAATTCGATCTGCTGTTCACCGATATCATCATGCCCGGCGGCATGAACGGGCAGGAATTGGCCGAGGCCGTGCGGCGCCTCCGCCCGGAGATGAGGGTGCTCTATACGTCCGGCTATACCGACAACGCCCTCGACCACGAGGGTCATCTCGGTCCCGGCGTTGCGCTGCTGAGGAAGCCGTACCGGAAGGCGGACCTGTCATTGAGGATCCGCGAGGTGCTCGCCGGCGAACCGCCCCCTGAGCAGCACGCTTGATACCAATGAAAAAGGCGCGGCGGGGAGGCCCCCGTCGCGCCCGATTTCTTGCTCGCTGGTCCCAGGGCTGAGAGCGCCCCGATGCCAAGCCCTTATTCAAAGCTTAGCGGGCGATCCCAGCGAGGTGACAGCGCTTGGTAAAAGACACTGGATCACCTCCTTTCGTTGGTTGCGGAAGACATCAATATAGGCGGCAATTCCGGTGTTGTTAAGGGGAGGCGGGTCGGGAGGAACCAACAGCTGTTCGCAAGGCCGGGAAGGCGCTGGAAGGCCGTTTCTTGAGCAGTCTTGGGCCGTTGATCTTGGGCAGTTGAGACCGCCGCCCGGCCGTGTTAGGGAGCCCCTGTCGCGGGTGTAGCTCAATGGTAGAGCAGCAGCCTTCCAAGCTGAATACGAGGGTTCGATTCCCTTCACCCGCTCCAACGTCTCCGTAAATTTCACTTGCAACTCAGTGAGTTGCACGACGGAGTCCTGCAGGCAAGCGTGCCGCGCAGGTTTTTCACAGATGATTCGGGCGCAGGTCGGGCGCATTTAGAGCATCGTTTTTTCCGGCTGCTGCTCTAAGCACGCGACGATCTTTTTTGATCACGCGATGTCACGCGAGGCCGATGATCAAATACAATCAAGACACCGAGCGAGCCGGACGCTTGCGATCTTGAAGGAGATGTATGGGAGCGAAGACGGTTAGCACGGCAATCGAAGACATGAAGAAAACATGGCCAATCGGTGAGCGAGTTGAGCTCAAGCTGATGATGATCGCTCAGATCTGCGAGTACAGCACCAGTGCCAATAGCCTGCCGCATGTAGCCCGGATCGCGAAAGAGGCAGTGAACATCATTCGCGCGCACCGTGCTGGCGATGAATCCACTGCATCATCGTCCTCGTCGCAGCCGGTCTCTCCCAATCTGCCCGCGTAATCACCGAATGTCACGCGAAGCCATTCATCAGGCCTAACCAGTGACAACAAACTAAGCGCTACGAAACAACGTGGCGAAAGATCATGAACATTTCTTCCTGCAATGACCGGTGATGCGCTTTTTCACCGGACTGCATCAGCCTAGTGATGCCCAGCACTTCGACGCCGCTTTCATCTCGGTTCACCGACTGCGTAATCGCAAATCAGGGTTCAAGGTCGGCGATTGGATCATGGACAGCGGGGCGTTTAGCACGATCATGAAGCACGCTGGTTATCCCCACCCAGTTAGCGAGTACGCCGAGCAGGTCAAGAGATGGTCGACCAACGGGAACCTCCTTGCAGCTGTAGCGCAGGATTACATGTGCGAGGAGCACATGCTGAAAATCACTGGAATGACCATTGACCAACACCAGGGGCTAACAGTGGAAAGATACGACGCTTTGGTAGCTTGTGATGTTGGCGGCGTGACGATTATTCCAGTTCTTCAGGGATATGCCCCATCTGACTATGTAAAGCACATCCGCATGTATGGGGCACGGCTCAAGCCAGGGATGTGGGTTGGAGTGGGTTCAGTGTGCAAACGAAACGGTGACATATCTGCCATTGAGGGCGTTCTGCTAGCGGTCCACAAGGAGCGCCCCGATCTCCTCCTTCACGGGTTCGGTCTCAAGACAACTGCGCTATCGAGCGGACTTGTGCAGAAACTCCTTCACACTGCCGACTCCATGGCATGGAGCTATGCGGCTCGAATAGAAGGGCGCAACGCCAATGACTGGAAGGAGGCGAAAGCATGGACGGCTCGAATTCTGAGCCGACCTGTACAGCATCCGCTGTTCATCTAGACTTCAACACAATGAACCAAACTATGCTTTTTGAGCTATCTCAGTCGTTCACATTCGACGCAGCCCATACGTTGACAAGAACTGTTCCGCTGGTTGAGTACCAGTCGAGCAAGCGAATACATGGGCACACCTACACAGCGGAGGTAGTCATTCGTGGGCTACCAGGCGCGTCTGGAATGCTTGAGATCAAGCAGGATGGAAAGAAAAAACCTGTGGTCGTCGACCTTTTCGTGCTCAAAGGAGCCATTGAGAAGGTCAGATCAAAATTGGATCACCACTTTCTTGATGAAGTTGAGGGCCTTGGGGCTGCTACCCTCGAAAACTTGTGCGTGTTCATCGCCAACGAAATTGGTGCGCATCTGCCTGTCGGATCAGTGGTTGTGTCGAGGCATGCCGGTGACAAGTGTCGGTTGTCGCTATGTTGAATCGATTGGTTGTCGCGCAAATGTCGTGATCTCAGAATAGGTCCATGGTGATCCTATTCTTCAAATCAGTAAAAGATGGCGGCCCCGACAAAGAGCCCATCGAACACAAGATGCGCCGCATCCTCGAATCACACGTCGAGGAGGCTGAGACCGACGAGGCGCGGGAGAGGGCCGAGCGGGATCTTCGCAAGTTCGGTGCACATCACAGCCTGTGATTGAGGTGGACTACGGTATTCACTAGGTTGCGCGGAAGGCTGCGAAGCCGATACTTAGGGCCATGCCAGACTGGCGGGTACCTAAATGACGTTCGAATTCCGTAAAACTGCTGATGTTGGGGCCAGGCACCATGTCGTGGCCCGCTTAGGCGTCCAGACGTCAGAGCTGGTTCAGTGGTTTCCTCCAGGGGAGGACAAGGACAGGATCCTCAGTCTCTATTTAGAGACATTGATGCAGCGCCTGCTCGACTGCCATCAGTTCAAAGATTCCCTTTCAGAGAAGCTGATCGCTTGTAATTCCGACTGGTCCACCCAGAAGGTCGATAGGCTTCGCCTGATACCGCACGTCGCCGGGCTGGTGGGTATCGCAGAGAGCTTCCTGTATGCATCAAAGAACTACCTTCGAGACCTGCTCAGGCTATTTGAAATCTTGTATAGCTGCCATCTGAAGGATGCCAGCACCTTTGCTGATCTCAAAGGTAAGGGCGACAGTGATCTGGTTAAGTGGTCGACTGCCACGTTCGGCGCTGACGACCAGATTACTGTGCTGCTTAGGACAGAGCAGGAATGGACGGCCAAGTTCATCAGAATGCGAAATGCCGTGGAGCACCCGGGAGGCTACTCTGGCAACCTGATCATCCATAACATCGTGGTGCACCCGACCGAGCCGGGGATGTTAATACCTCCGGCTTGGGAACTGGGCGAGAGCCAGCATAGTGATATCCTCAATGACATGACGGTCGGCCTTGATAATTTGCTGACCCTTGCCGAGGACCTGCTGGCGGATGCGGTGGTGCGCAAGGCTCCATTCAGAAACCTGCGTATCTGCCAGAGACCAGCAGACGAGCGTGATCCTTCGTGCCCAGTGCGGCTGTACGTCGGCATGAACACGTAATTTGCCGAGAGCATGACTTCCGAAAAAGCGAAATTTACCGAATTTTCGGGCGCTATTCGGGCGCAAGATACCGTGACGATGGGCGATTTTGAGTGAAGTCGGGTGATATAGGTGTTTGATCTACAGCGTTGAAATGAGTAGATAAATGATGCTAAGTGAAGTTTGGAGATGGTAGTGTTATCGGACTTCCAAGCTGAATACGAGGGTTCGATTCCCTTCACCCGCTCCAAGGCTTTCAATGCCAGCCCGAAGACAGGGGTCACGGTACGTACCTAAGACGTGGGTGACAGCCTCGTGCCGAATGGGTTGTCGAGAGGTTGCAGGGTTTTCTGCTCCAGGTCGAAGTATCTCAGATCAGAATGCATGAAGCTGACGAGCCAAATGCCCTCGCTCAGCGCGAGGGTTCTTGCAGCTGCACTCGGAGGCGTGACTCGTGTGTCGAATACCGGGAGCGGTAAGTTGAAGGCCAAGGCGAGCGCTCCCCGGAAAAAGCGGCGAGCTGCCCAGCCCAACGCCTCTTGGCCGTAGTGTCCGGCGCCGAGCGAAGGCAACCACGCGCTCAATTGGTTCGGTCGCCGGACCTGGCCTTCTTGGGTGAAGCAACACCTCGCTCCCGGCGGGACTTCGCAGGAGCTTCAGGTTCGATCCCATTCTGCTGGTCGAACTTCCTGATCCACGATTGAATGTAGCCCGGATCGTCCGGACAAAGCTGTTCAAGCAAACGAAGGTTCTGCGCTCTGAATTCCACTAGGGTTTTCGGCAATTGTGCCTCCTCAAAACCCTGCCCATATCTAGGCTGCTGCATCGGGAAAAAGTGGTCAAGCCAAAAAGGGCGCTTGAAAAAATCGGTGCGTTGATGCAGCGCCGACAGCGAAAACCCCGCTGGGGAAAGCGGGGCTTTCTGGTAGGAGTGAAGCTTAGGGACGCTTCGACTGTATGACGCGCGATAGCGAAAAGGTTCAAAGCCTAAAAGGCGAACCACGCCAACACCGCAATGATCGGAATGATTGCCACGCCGAAAAGCACCAAGGGTGCAGGTTCATTGCCGGTCCTGTTGCTCAATGCTGATCTCCTTAAAATGTCTCGGGTTAGCGGCGTGCCAAGGGGCTTTTAGGGGCTCAAACGTCACGTTTTCGGACTTGGCTGCGGCGCAGGTGTGGCTTGCGGAGAAGGTGCCGGATTGCTCAGTTGCTGAGGCGCTGCGGCCTCGCCGCCTGCGTGAGGAACGCAGGTACCGATGTTGCTGAGCAGCCGTTTGGCCTGGAGGTCGCGCACCTTTGAGTATTCGCGTCGTCGCTCGATATTGGCCGCGGCCCATCGGTCCCAAGCCTCGAAAGCGTCCGTATAGTGCTTTCGCATCTGCTCCTCGGCGGCAAGGCAATCGGCAAACTTGTCGAAAACCAGGTCGGTGTTGACCGGGGTCATGCCTCCTACCAAGACAACGAGCATCCATTTCATCTTGCCGATCGCCTTTCGCGCCGGGCGAATTCTCCGCTAACGCGCGGAATTCCGTCCACTGTGGTTAGATGGCCCGACGGCTGCGACCAGCTACAAAACCGTAGACGAAAAGCACGATGATGGCGCCTACCACTGCCCCCACTAGTCCTGCGCCTTCTCCTGGCCGGTACCAGCCGAGGGATTGGCCAAGATAGGTCGCAACGAATGCGCCCACTATTCCCAGGATCGTGGTCAGGATGAAACCCGAGGGCTCGTTGTCGCCGGGCATGATGAACTTCGCGATGACGCCGGCGATGAAACCGATGATGATCGTCCAAATGATGCTCATATCTTTTCTCGAGTCTTAGGAGTGTTATCCCGCGGATTGCGCCGGAAGACGTCCGTCCGGCGTGTATTTGTCCACCGCTGCCGGGAGTTCGCGCGACAATCGGTCGAGGATCTCCTGCTGAGACAGGCCGGTCTGCTGCTCCAGTTTTTGAAGAACGTCCGGACCGATCGCCTGCTGGAGTTCGGGCGGGGTGACTTCGCGGTTTGGCCCCTGATTGATCCAGGATTGAG
This sequence comes from Bradyrhizobium sp. 62, assembly GCF_023073035.1. Lineage (NCBI taxonomy): Bacteria > Pseudomonadati > Pseudomonadota > Alphaproteobacteria > Hyphomicrobiales > Nitrobacteraceae > Bradyrhizobium > Bradyrhizobium sp. 62. The sequence goes on along the minus strand of NZ_JADPIT010000028.1, from coordinate 7,689 downwards.
CCGCATCGCCTTGCCCGTTCTGCCTGAAGTGTTCGAGCAACTCGCCGATCCCGCCGTTCAGCAGCGAACCGACACCGCCGCCTCCCACAAGGCCGCCAAGATTGCCGAGCATGCCGCCCAGGGAATCCTTGGTACCCGACGGCTGACCAGAGGTAGCATTGCGAAACATGTCGGCGAGCTTGTCCCGATTTTGATAACCGGCGATTGCGAGCATACCCAAGAGGGCGGTCATCGATGGCATTCCGCGGCTCATTTCGGGCTCCTGAGTTCGATGATGGGCAATCGTGTGCAAGAAATGGCGCCCGCCTTGTACTGGCCGCCGCATCACTCATCGCCCACAACATATGCGGGGCTGGGAAGTTCCACGTTTTCCCAGAACCACGTTTCCTCGGAACGATGGGCTGTCAGTCATTGCCAGTCCCGAACAAATTGATGCGTCTCGCTTGACCGACTTGGCGTTTCGGGTCGGCAGAGCGACTCTATTCCTGTTCGCTATCCTTCTCCTCGCGCTGCTTGCGGGCACGATCGACTGCGCCGCCCTGGGGCTGCCCGCTGACCTTCACGCCGGGGAGATGATCGATCTTGTTGTTGGCCGCATCTTCGGAACGCTGCAACTCACGATCGATGATGTCGCGTGATCCTTCGGCCGGTTCCTTGTCGAATGGGCTCTTGATGTTGGTGCTCATGATTGATCCTGCTCGTCGCCGCATGTTGATTTGTTGAGGCAAGCTCGGCTCGCGCCCATCGTTCCTGTCGAGGCGGCAGCTTTTGTGCCGGCTTTTTATTCCCTGTGGTCGTCGATTTCGGGGGCGACCTGTCCGTAGTTCAGCAGGGCGACGAGGGTCGTCCCGCCCAGAATATTGCCGAGGAGTGTCGGCACGAAAAAGTCCGAGGCATATTGTGAGAGCGACGCCCGCCCGCTCTGTACGAGAAAGGCGCACTCGACCGAGCCCGCGATGATATGCGCGAACTGGCCGAGCGCGACCACATAGGTCATCACGACGATGATGTGTGCGCGCGATCCCTTGGTCGCTGGAAGAAGCCACGCCATCAAGGCGATCAGCCAGCCGGCAAAGATCGCTCGGACAAGGGTCGTCGCGAACGTGCCCTCGATGGTGTGGCGGCTGAGATCGACGAAGGCGTCCACGATGCGTGGTTCGAAGATGCTGGTGTGCGCGAGCACGTATCCGACCGCCCAGGTTCCCAAGATGTTGGAGGCGAGGACCAGACCCCACAGTTTGATCACGCTTCCCAGCGTGCCGAGATCCCTGTTGTGCAACAGCGGCAGCATCGGCGTCAGCGTGTTCTCGGTGAAGAGCTGCTGCCGTCCCAGCACCACGACCAGGAAACCGACGGTGTAGCCGAGCGGGGCCACCAGGCGGCGGGTGGCCTCGTCGGAAATCAGCGCGTGAAACTCGCCCTGGACGATCAGGGACAATCCCATCGAAAGGCCGGCGGCGAGACCGGACAGCACGATGGCCCACCATCGCCGTTCCAGCTCCTGCTCACCCTCGGCGCGGATCGTCTCATGGATCAGCGCTGCGCTAGGCCGGCTCTGGGATTCGATCTGTTTCGTCTGCCGCCGCGAGACGCCGTCGAGCTTCGAGGCTGGATTGAAGGAGGCGCCGTCGCCAGGCTGGTCCACTCCGCGGTCTCCTGAAGGGCTGGTTCATCTCAATGCCTGGATCAAGGCCCGCACCGGCAAGGGGTTCCTCGTGAGTGCTTCGACGCCGCGGCGCTGTTGAGGCACGGGGCGCTGAGGCCGACCATCAGGAACCTTCGCTGGAAGCGGGTGTTTTCCACCGGGGAGGGGTGGCGACCTGACAAGAGGCCAACCGTGCAAGACAATTTGCGTGTGCGCTCGACCGCGCAAATCGCAGGCCATCCGATTCATCCGATGCTGGTGCCGATCCCGATCGCGTGCTTCATCGGGGCGCTGCTGACCGACATCGCCTATGTCATCACTGCCGAGATCATGTGGGCGGATTTTTCCGCCTGGCTTCTGGTTGTCGGCGTCATCTTCGGCGTGCTGGCCGCCATCGCCGGCCTGACCGATTTTCTCGGCAACCGCCTGGTGCGGGCGCAGCCGCCGGCCTGGCCGCATCTGATCGGCAACGCGCTGGCGCTGGTCCTGGCGACCATCAATGCGTTGATCCACACGCGCGATGCCTGGACCTCGGTGTGGCCGACCGGGCTCCTTCTTTCAGCCATCACCGTATTGATCCTGCCGGTCACCGGCTGGCTCGGCTGGGCCATGGTGTACCGCCACGGCGTAGGAGTTGCGCGATGAACTCCGCAATCGCTAGGGCTCTGTTGTGTGCCTCGCTGCTGTGTCTGGCCGGCTGCAATGACGGCAGTGGCGATCCGAAGGCGCAAACCGGCGCCAACCCGACGCTTCCCGACATCCAGCAATATCTGCTGCCGCCGATGCACATCGCGCGCATCGTCGGCTGGAAAAAGGACGAGACGCCGGCCGTTGCGCAAGGCTTGCAGGCCAAGGCCTTCGCGACTGGCTTGCAGCATCCCCGATTCCTCTACGTGCTGCCCAACGGCGACGTGCTGGTGGTGGAATCCAAGGCGCCGAAGGGCGCTCCGATCAAGCGGCCCAAGGAAATCGTGATGGGATACATCGAGTCCTGGGCGACATCCGGCGGCGACACCGGCGAGAGCAACCGCATCACGCTGCTGCGCGATAGCAACGGCGACGGCGTCCCGGACACGCAAAGCGTCTTCCTCGACCATCTCAACTCCCCGTTCGGCGTCGCGCTGGTCGGCAACGATCTCTATGTCGCCAACACCGATGCGATCGTCAAATATCCCTACACCGAAGGCGATACCAAGATCACCGCGCCGGGCACGGTGCTGACGCCGCTGCCGGGCGGACCGATCGACCATCACTGGACCAAGAGCCTGGTCGCGAGCCCAGACGGCTCGAAGCTCTATGCCGGCGTCGGCTCCAACAGCAACATCACCGAGAACGGCATGGAGGCCGAGCACAATCGCGCCGCCATCCTCGAGATCGACCGTGCCAGCGGCCGCTGGCGCATCTTCGCGAGCGGCTTGCGCAATCCCAACGGCCTCAGCTTCGAGCCGCAGACGGGGGCGCTGTGGACGGTGGTGAACGAGCGCGACGAACTCGGTCCCGATCTCGTGCCGGACTACATGACGTCGGTGAAGGACGGCGGCTTCTATGGCTGGCCCTACAGCTATTACGGCCAGCACGTCGATCCGCGCGTCAAGCCGGAGCGTCCCGACCTCGTCGCCAAGGCGATCGTGCCTGACTACGCGCTGAGCTCGCATGTCGCGCCGCTTGGAATGGCTTTCAACACAAGCGCGAGTTTGCCGGCGGCCTATCGCGGCGGCGCCTTCGTCGGCGAGCACGGCAGTTGGAACAGGCAGGTCTTGAACGGCTACAAGGTGGTGTTCGTGCCGTTCACGGACGGCAGGCCCAGCGGCCCGCCGCAGGACGTCGTCACCGGCTTCCTCAACAGCGACAACCAGGCGCGCGGGCGGCCCGTCGGCGTCGCCATCGACAAGACCGGCGCGCTGCTGGTCGCCGATGACAGCGGCAACACGGTGTGGCGCGTGTCGGCGGCGCACCCGCAGCTCACGCAGCGATAGATCTCGAGGAGTTAAATGATGGGCCTTGCTCAATACACGATCGTCCCCGTGCAGGACGAATGGGGCGTGCTGCACGACGGCGACGTCAAGAACAGATACTCCACCAAGGAAGCGGCCTTCGAGTCGGCGGTTGCCGCAGCATCGTTGGCGCTTCGCGAGGGGCACGAAGTTCATGTCAGCGTGCCCGGCCGCGAAGCCGGCGAAAACGCGCTGGGAATTTGATGGACACTCCGAGCGACACACTTCAGGAGCCTGCGATGACCAAGCCCCGTGAGCCGAACGGCATTGAGCCCTCCCGCTCCGAAGACGACATCCAGCGCGACCAGCTCGGGCCGCGCGGCGTGCCGAATGCGCCGGATCCGGCCAAGATGACACCTCAACGCGACAAGAAAACGCCGAAGCAGGTCGATCCCGGCCATACAGCCTGACGGCTGCCGGCGGCTTTTCTGTTCGGCCGGTAAGTCGCCGCACCGGCGGTCGTCGACTACGCCGCCGCAACGATATCCGTCTTGGCAAAGTCGTCGCCGACATAAAGAAGTGCGCAGCCATGCTCCTTGGCGACATCGTAGGCGAAGCAGTCACCAAAGTTGAGACCGGCAGGACGAATGCCTTTGCCCCAACGCGAGTAGATTTGCGCCACGCGTTCGGCCGAAGCTTGGGTCACCGAGATCACGTTCAAACCGAGATCGTTGATCAGCTTGTTCATCTCTTCGTCGACGCCCCGCCGTGCCGCGACGATCAGGCTTTCTGCAACGGAGGCCGCCGAGATCAGGATTTCGTCGGCGGTGTCCAGCGCGGTGATGCAAGCATCGGCTTGCGGTTCGTCAAGCACAATCGCCATCAGTGCGGAGGTATCGACCGCGATCATTCCGGCAGTCCGTCATCGCCGAAAAGAAAGTCCTGACTGCGTGCGGCGCTCGGTCCGGGAATAGCCTTGGCCCCGCCGGTCCTTCGGGCCGCCTCGAGCAGGGTCCGGCGGGCGGCGCGGTCCGGCGGAAGCTTGACCGGGACGAGCCGCACCGCCGGATGTCCATGCCGCGTCAGGATCACCTCGTCGCCGGCCTCTGCGCGGCGGACAAGATCGGTCAATTGTCCTTTTGCGTCGGTAACGGAGACCCGCATCTCACTGTCCTTCCTCAATTTCCATAAAATGGACCATGCAATGGTCCAATGTCAACCACCTCCCACCAGCCATCGTCGGACGCGATCTCGCGGCCGATCTAGATGAGCCTGCCGGCGGTGTTCGCCGGGACGTGGGCTCTCGCACAAATAACATCATGTTAGGTTTGTCGAATAACTGGGTAATTGTGTTAGCCCGGCGATAGCCTATCGTCGCCACCAAGCAGACACCCATCGGCAGTGACAAGCGCTCGCGAAACTCCGCAGAGCGGCCGGAGAGTGCTGCCCAATTTTGAGCGAAGCCCGTCAACGGGACGTCAGCAAAACCCAAGGCCCAAGGGAGGAATCTTGAGATGACCGCGATCCATCAGATGAGTCAGTCCAGGAAAGCCGCTGCCAGCGGCTGGATCGGGTCGGCTCTCGAATATTATGACTTCTTCATCTACGCGACCGCCGCGTCACTGATCTTCCCGCAAATCTTCTTCCCGTCGGAGAATCCCACCGTCGCGATCGTCGCCTCGCTGGCGACCTATGGCGTCGGCTATGTGGCTCGTCCGATCGGTGCCTTCGTGCTCGGACACTGGGGCGACACCCATGGCCGCAAGACGGTTCTCATCGTCTGCATGTTCCTGATGGGCATCTCGACGATGGCCGTGGGTATCCTGCCGACCTATCAGCAGGTTGGCATCCTGGCGCCAATTCTGCTCGTCATTCTGCGCCTCGTGCAGGGATTTGCCGTTGCCGGCGAAATCTCAGGCGCAAGCTCGATGATCTTGGAGCACGCGCCGTTCGGTCGGCGGGGCTTCTATGCCAGCTTCGCCCTTCAGGGGGTGCAGGCCGGACAGATCCTCGCCGCAGCAATCTTCCTGCCCTTGGCGGCCTATATGCCGACCGAGGCCTTCAACAGCTGGGGCTGGCGGATTCCCTTCCTGCTCAGCTTCTTCGTCATCGTCGCGGGCTACATCATCCGTCGCGAAGTCGACGAGACCCCTGCCTTTGCCCGCGAGGGCGAACGGGGAGAAACGCCGCGCGCGCCCATCGTCCAGGCCATCAAGCTGAGCTGGCGCGACATGCTCAGGGTCATCTGCATGGCGCTGATGAATGTCATTCCTGTCGTTGCGACCATCTTCGGCGCGGCCTATGCGGTGCAGCCGGCCTACGGGATCGGTTTTGCCAAGGACGTCTATCTCTGGATCCCCGTGCTCGGAAACATGCTGGCGGTGTTCGTCATTCCCTTCGTCGGCAATCTCTCCGACAAGGTCGGCCGCAAGCCTCCGATCATCGTAGGCGCGCTTCTCTCCGGCTTGCTCGCCTTTTGCTATCTCTATGCCATCAGCATCAGGAATGTGCCGCTGGCAATCTTGGTGTCGCTGCTGATGTGGGGCGTAGTTTATCAGGGCTACAACGCGATTTTCCCGAGCTTTTACCCGGAGCTGTTTCCGACCCGCACCCGCGTCTCGGCGATGGCGATATCGCAGAACATCGGAACCACCATCACCGCATTGCTTCCCGCCCTGTTTGCGACCGTCGCGCCTCCCGGCTCGACAAACATCCCGTTAACGGTGGGGGCGATTGCCTTCGCTATCACGGTCATCGCCGCGCTGGCGGCCCTGACCGCGCGGGAAACCTATCGGATCAGGATCGACGATCTCGGCAATCCCAATGCCGTTCCGATGCCGCGGGCAGATTATGACCGCCAGCGGGCCGGCGATGCAGTGAGCGGGGCTGCCACGGTTCGGACCTGACGGTATGGTAGAGGGAACTGCCGCCGCGATCGACGATGTTCGCGGCGACAGGGCCTCACTGCATAGTCAGGCTGCCGATTCGAATTTGGTGCGCGTGAGCGCAATCAATATGAGGTTGCAAGATGAACCCCGTCGTCGTCGCTGTCGCCATCACCGGCTCCGTTCCGCGCAAGAAGGACAATCCCGCGGTCCCGATCCTGCCGTCCGAACAGATCGAGTCGACGCACCAGGCCTTCGAAGCCGGTGCCACGCTCGCCCACATCCATGTCCGCAACGACGACGAGACGCCGTCCTCCGATCCCGAGCGTTTCGCCGTGGTGCAGGAGGGCATCAAGAAGCACTGTCCTGACATGATCGTTCAGTTCTCGACCGGCGGGCGGGGCCGCGATCCCTCGGCGCGCGGATCGTCGCTCTACCTGAAGCCCGACATGGCCTCGCTGTCCACAGGATCGGTGAACTTTCCGACCATTGTCTACGAGAACAGCGCCGCGCTGGTGGAGACTCTCGCCACCGGCATGAAGGCGAATGGCATCCGGCCGGAAATTGAGATCTTCGATCTGTCGCATCTGCACGGGGCCCGCCGCTTGATCGAGGCCGGGCTGATCGACGCGCGTCCGCACGTGCAGTTCGTCATGGGCGTCAAGAACGCCATGCCCGCGGACGAGCATGTCCTCGACATTCTGCTGGGAGAGCTCAGGCGGCTGATCCCGAAGGCGACGTGGACGGCAGCCGGGATCGGACGCCACCAGGCCGAGGTCATGGGCTGGGCGCTGGCGCGGGGCTCCGATGCGGTCCGCACCGGACTCGAGGACAATATCAGGATCGACAAGGCGCGCCTCGCAGCCAGCAATGCCGAGCTCGTGGCCGTCGCCGGTGAGGCTGTCGCGCGCCACGGCCGGCGCGTGGCGACTGCGGCCGAGGCGCGATCCCTGCTCGGGATCGCGGGAGCTCCTGCCGCCTCCTGACATGCTCCCGGCCGCCTGCTGCCATTCGGCGGCCGGCGTATCCCTGCACTGAGTCCGGGCGTAAGACTGGCGTCACAGGCGTGATCTGCGCCTGGCGGGCAGGCGACGGTTGGAATGCGGTTTCTGAAATCTGACAGCAGGCTCATCGGGGTCCTGCTGGTGCTCGCGGTCTCCCAGCTTGTTGGGTGGGGTACGATAGGTCTTCCCGCCATCGTCGGACGCGATCTCGCGGCCGATCT
>NZ_JADPIT010000007.1:0-2246 GCF_023073035.1 Bradyrhizobium sp. 62 | reverse complement strand
GGCATTTCGCGTCCGATGATCGCGATGTGCAAGGCGATGCGCGAGCTTGCTTCGGGCAATTTCGACGTCGTGCTGCCGGGCCTGGGCCGCAAGGACGAGATCGGCGAGATGGCCGGCGCGGTCGAGGAATTCAAGGTGCAGGCCGTGGCCAAGGCCGAGCGCGATGCCGCCGCCAACGAACTCCAGAACAGGGAGCAGGCCGCAAGCCGCCGTTCCGAGCTGATTCGTTTCGCCGACGATTTCGAGAGCGCGGTCGGTGCCATCGTCTCCAACGTCTCGGCTTCTGCCGTGCAGCTGGAATCGGCGGCCTCGACGCTGACCCGCACTGCCGAGACCACGCAGAGCCTGTCGAGCCAGGTCGCCGACGTCTCCGAGCAGGCCTCCAGCAACATGCAGTCGGTCGCGACCGCGACGGAAGAGCTCTCGGCCTCGGTCGAGGAGATCGGCCGTCAGGTCCGCGATTCCAGCCGCATTGCCGAAGCCGCCGTGGTGCAGGCAAAGGAGACCGATAACCGCATCGGCAAGCTCTCGCATGCCGCCCAGCAGATCGGCGAAGTGGTCAAGCTCATCACGGCAATCGCCGAGCAGACCAATCTTCTGGCGCTCAACGCGACCATCGAGGCGGCGCGCGCCGGCGAAGCCGGCCGCGGCTTTGCAGTTGTCGCCAGCGAAGTGAAGTCGCTCGCGAGCCAGACCGCGAAGGCCACCGACGAGATCTCCTCGCACATCACGGGCATGCAAGGCGCCACCGCCGAGTCGGTTGCGGCGATCAAGGAGATCGGCGCGACCATCGGCCAGATCTCGTCGATCTCGACATCGATTGCGAGCGCAGTGGAGCAGCAAGGCGCAGCGACGCAGGAAATCGCGCGCAGCGTCCAGACCGTCGCGCAGGGCACTCAGACCGCCGCCACCGACATCGGCCAGGTCAACCGCGGCGCCGCCGAAACCGGCTCGGCCTCGGAAGAGGTGCTGCACTCGGCCAAGACACTGTCGTCCGAAAGCACCCGCCTGCGTGCCGAGCTCGACCGCTTCATGGGCAATATTCGGGCGGCGTAGGGGCATTCGCGCCAATGTCGTCCTGGCGAAAGCCAGGACGACGAGACCCTGCGTCACCTAACCGCCGGTTGCGGCGCCACAAATTTACCGCCGCTTATCCTTTGCCATTTACCGTGCTCACGCGTCAGGAAGCGGGCTGCTTCCGGGCTGCGCCTGGTTTTCCGCGAATGGAATGGGGTGGGGAATGCCCGTCAAGTCGAAGCCGACCACATCGAAGCTGCTCACCTTGCGTTTTCGCGCAAAAATCATCCTCGGCTTCGTGGCGGTGCTCGCCATCCTCGCCGTCAGCATGGCTTTCGCGTATTTCGGCTTCGAGCGGATTCAGGCCGCCGTTGCCTCCTACCGCTCCAGCGTCGCCGAAGCGGACCTTGCGCGGACGGTCGATCGCGAGCTGATCGCTTACCAGGGGCTGGCGCGGGCCTACACGCTGACCGGCGCGGCGGATGATGAGACCGCCGCCAAAGCGGCCGAAGAGAATTTGAGGGCCGCGATCGCCAGGTCTGCGGCGGCCACCACGGGCGCCGCGCGCCGCGAGCAGATCGGCCGGCTCGAGGCCGACTTCAAGAGCTTTACCAAGGTGTTCGGCGAGATCATCACGTTGACGCGCGAGAACGGCAAGATCGCGACGGATGAGCTCAACAGCGTCGGCAACAAGATCCGCTTCAAGTTCGACGATCTTGCCGATACCGCGGCATTGGCGGGCCTGAACTCGGTTCAGGGCACGGCCAAGGACATCACATCGCAATACCTTGCGGTTTCCACCTCGGTCAGCGCCTTCGTCGCCAAGCCGGAGCCGAAGACCGCCGACGGCGTGACCGCCCGCATCAAATTCCTGGAGACCTTGCTGGTCTCGATCTATGCCAACGACCAGAAGATCACCGACCGCGTCACCGAGATCAGCAATCTCCTCAAGCAGTACCGCGCCTCCTTTTCGAAGCTGACCGAGAACGTGAAGGTCATCGTCAAGCTGAACGGCGACATGACCAAGACGGCCGCGTCCATTCTCAAGCTCTCGGGTGAGCTGCGGTCGGAGCTGACGGCGGATCAGCAGCGCATCGAGGTGAGCGCCAATGCCACCATCAGCGAGACCGAGCGGACGATGCTGATGATGGCGCTGGGCGGCCTCGCCATTGGCGCCGCGTTGGCCTGGATGCTGGGCAATGGCATTTCGCGTCCGATGATCGCGATGT
>NZ_JADPIT010000024.1:0-50169 GCF_023073035.1 Bradyrhizobium sp. 62 | reverse complement strand
TGGTGCCGTCCTTCGGCGCCGTCTCGATCGGTTGCCACCCAGATGACTGCGGTTCATCGGGGGTGCTGCAAGCACGGCGGATGTTCCTGATCCACTGCGCGAGCTTCTCCTGGTCCGTGATGCCCTCCTCAAACGACCCGAAATCCGCAATGATTTGTTCGGCAAACAGCCGATCGCTTTCGATCACTCCCATCTCGTCCTCAGTCGCGGCAGAACATTGAGTACCAGCCCCGGCCCGCGCGGCATCACTGCTTGGCGCACGCTCACCGGAATTGTGAGACGCAGTAAGCGCCGGGGCTGATTGGGCGGCGGCGATAAATTCGCGCGCCAAAACCTCCGCAGACATGCTTGGAATTCTTACGTCGGCTCCGAGGCCCTGCCGGCGGCCGACGGTAAGGAGCGCCAAAAGCTCTCCCTGGACCGTTCGGCGCAAGATCTCCATGATCTGGTCGCTCGACAAGTCGCGCGCTGGTTGGGCACCACCAGTTATGCGATCCGGTGACGCAAACGGATCGCGCGGGTTGTCCAGGGGCGGATGATCCTTGGCTTGCTGGTTGAGCGGTTGGGCAACAGAGAAAGTGCGAAGCGCATCTTCAATCAGCCGACGTTCACGGGCGATGAAGACGAGCGGGCACCTGGAAGATGGGGACCAAGCTGCAATCTTGTCGGCCAGCGTTGCAGCGTCGCAGATCTCAGCGGAAGATTGATCACGAGGTTCGGTCATGGCTTCACCTGTTTGACGCTGATGCTGCGCTTGAGCTTCCGACCGAACATCTGAATTCCTCCGTCCTCCCCGAACGCCACCAGGCACTCCCTGTTTGTCTCATCCTGGGAGAGTTTCTTCGCGGTTCGCATGGCGAGCACGATGTTGTCCTCGTCGCACTCGAAGATGAATTTGCCGAACATCACTGGCGGTCCTGTTGAGGCATTGCGGGAGTGCGCGCCGGCTTCGTCGCCTTGCGCAGGATCTCGGTGAAGACGGAGATGTCGGTCTTGCGCTCGATGAGTGGGCGGAAGCGCTCTGGATTCCACCCCATCTCAAATTTACCCTCAAGAAATGTCGCGACGGGGTTCACCAATTCCTCAAGAAAAAGAAGCGGTCTCTTTAGGGGCACTCCACTCGTGAGTCCGCGCACGGTGTAAACTTCCCCAACAACAGGCCAAATCGGAACATACTTGCCTCCCGGCAACAGGCGGGTATCGGTGCAGGTATGTTCGCTGACGCAAACGACCTTCTGCCCAACACGAAACGTCATGGTTCACTCCGGTATTGAGGCGATGTGAGCGAGGGACTGGGGCCGTAGGCCAGCGTCGGCGCCCCTTCGTGCGTCCAGTCCCAAATGAACCAGGCGTGATTGAAGGACGGCGAACCCTTAGAGTCCTCGAACCATTGGATGCGCTTCGTCAGCACGACCTTCTTTGCGAAAGGCGCCAACTCGAACAGTTCTCGCCGGCTGTTCGCGTGGTCGAAATCCGTGCGGAGCAGCATCGCAACGAAGCCTTGAACCGCTCCGCCAGTCAGGTTTAAGGCGTGGTGGATGAACTCGGTCGCAGCCACATAGGGAGGGTTGGTAATGATGGCTTCAAACGCCTCCGGGTTGCCCTGCTCAAAGAAGTCGCGGCCGTCATTGATGTCCGTCCCATAGACCTCGCGGAATCGGCGGGCATCGCAGAGTGCCGCCCACATCTTTCCGCCACCCTTCGCCGGCTCCCAAACACGCATGATGCGCTCCGGGACATGCGGCATCAGCGCCCGAGTAACCCAAGGAGGGCGTCTCGTACAGGTCGCGCTCCTTGCGCTCGTACCCGGAATCTCTCTGGCTCATGTCATCCCCGTTGTCTTAATCAGTGGCGTAGCGACAGCCTCAATGCAGCACTGCCCACACAAACCCGATCGCGATAAGCGAAAGGCCAAGAACCCAGAGCGGCGGGCTAAACAGAAGCATCACGCCAAGAAAGATGATGACCATGTGCATCACGTTGCTCCCATCATCACGTAGACGAGCACGAAGAAACCGATCACGGACAGGCAGAGGACGGCAATCATGCGACTATCTCGATCGGCCGCTCGGCGATCGTGTCCACGCCGAATACGTTGCAGACCCGCACGATCAGTTCGCGCAGCTCGGTCTCTTCCTGCTCAGCCAGGAGACCGCGCGATGCGATCTTCTCGGCGGAGACGATGATTGCCGACACGGCGAGGAGCTGACGCAAGCTCGGCTCGGGGTCGCGGGGGAGGGAGAGGATGACTGCGGTCATGCAGTCACCCGAACCAGGGAGCGAGCGGTGCGGGTGCCGATGTGGAGTTCGACCAGCTCAAAGAACTTGTGGCTGTAGTCGGCTCCATCGTGGATGCGAAGCTCGGCGGCTTCGCGCACCATTCGGTCGGTCACGTCCCGGCCGGTGCCAAGCTCGATCACCTGAAGCAGGTTCTCGAACTGCATGTCGGCGATGTCTTTGACGGTCCCGGCCCAAGTCGTGTCGCCGATGTTACGCTCCGGCGTGTACGGGTCATCCTTCGAGAGGCCGCAAACCACGATGTAGAAGGGGCCGCGAAATGCGGCTGCATTGATCTCGCGGACGTTTGAGGCTGGAAGCTGCTGCTGCATTGTCGTTCCCCGTCGTGTTGACGAGAAGACTATAGGCACAAAACGTTATGCATAGCAATAGCACTAGGCAGAAAAAGTTATAAGAAAATCGGTAAAAAGAAAACCCCGCGAGAATCACGGGGTTAGCTGGTGCTCAGTCTAGCGCCGGATGGCCCTAAGCATTCTCATGGCGTTCTCTACCACTTCGGGTGGTTGGTCCCGCAGGAGTTGGTTCGGGGTAGGCTCGCCTGGATGATGGTAGAGATCTTCAGGCTCCATCATATCTCCGCCCAGAGCCTCTGCTAGCGCAGCGAGCGCATCAGTGCTGATGGCTGTCTTCCCCAGCTCCCACCGGGAGACAGTCATCACGTCACTCTCAAGCCGATCGGCAAGCTGCTTTTGAGAGAGGCCCTTCGCCTGGCGCCACTCGGCGAGGTAAACTTTTCGGCGTCGGCGCGGATAAATTTTTGCTGGCATGACCCGAGAACACTACTAACACTTTGTGTTTACGTCACTATTCACAAAATGCTATACGACTTGACGTCTATAACGTTTTGTGCCTATAGTGACCGGGCAATGACAAATCCTCTTAAGGCATGGCGTGGCGAACGCACCCAGGACGAAGCCGGCGAGCTTCTGGGGGTGGATTCGATGACGCTTTCACGTTGGGAGCGCGGTGTTCACCTGCCGCGCAAGAAGCATTGGGCCAAGATCGAGGAGGTGACTGGCATCACCCCCTCCACGTTGGTCGAGCACATGAAGGCGGAGCTGGTTCAATGAGCAATCTCGCTGCGCATCAACCTGAAGCCCTCGCCGGATTGCTGTTCGAGCAACCGCTGGACTTCGAGTTGAGATTCGGCGGCGCCTGCCAGAGCTATTCTCATATGGAGCACAGGCTGGTGCTCCGGCTCTCGTCTCTCGAAGGCCGACTTGACCAGCACGAATGCCGTGCAGCGCAAAACTCCGTTGACCAAAAAGAAGTCGTCGAATCCGTCTGCATGAATGGTTGGAATTCGCCGCCGCTCCGCAATTCCCGACATTCCAATTCCCCCGACAATATAGCCGCGATAACCGCGAGGGAACCAAATTCACATTTGTTAATCCCGCTTGCAAGTGAACTTGCGTCGCATCCGCTTTACTACGGTTGCATAACTCAGATGGTTCCCATGTGGAACCGCTCGCTGGAGCATTTTGGTACATATGCAGCTTGGGGGCGAGCATGACTCGCCATTTCGGATTGACGAAGCCGGCAGTGACGACGGGGGCTTGTCCACTGCCGGCTCCTCACAGCGCGCATGATACGCAGCGCGACAACGTAATTCGGTTTCCGGCGCTAACCTCCCTGCCGGACAACTCTCGCGCTTCAGAGCGCGAGCTTTTTATCTCTGACGACGCGGGCCTTACTTGCGCTCTTGCTGTCGTCTTCTCCTGCTTCGTCGTGGCGATGAGCGCCTTGCTGTACGCCGGTTACAAACTCTTTTTCTTGTTCGATCTGGGTTAGGACGCGCGCTGCCGCCAAGCCGATGCGTGTCCAGGTGTCGTTATCGTTCGTGCCGTCCATGCCGGGGAATAAACAGCATGGAGTGTCCAAGTGTCGGAAAATCAATCCGGAGTGAAAAACGTGCGTAGAGAAATCGCGATGGTCGCAGGACCGAAGGACTGGGGTGACACCCGCGAGAGCTGGCTCGGCCGAGTGCCGCGCAAGGTCAAGACGGTCTCCTTCCGCACCGTAAAGGCACTTTGGTACGGAGAAATTTCAGACCCGGAACACTGGGCTGCTAGGGACATAAGGCGTGAAGCTGAGTTGATACAAGCGAGGCAAGAGGCGGCCGAGTTGGCCTCGCAATATCAACAGATCGCCGGAGGAATGCGTGCAACGGATACGGATTTTTATCGCACGGAAATTGATCGCCTTGAGCGCATCGCTCGCATCATTGGCGGTCTGGATCGCACCTGAGATCAAAGGCAACTAGCCCGTCAGCATCACCACACACGGGCAAACACAGGGGTAGGGGATGAGGGACACAGCCTGGACTGAGGAGCGGATGAATACGCTCCAGAAGATGCACGCCGCCGGCTTCTCGTTTGCCCTAATCGGGGATGCAATCGGGATGAGTAAGAACTCTTGCATCAGCAAAGCTGGGCGGCTGAAGCTCTCCAAGCGGCGTACCTCAGAGCGTCAGCCGCGCAAGCAGAGGCCGTCGAGAGCGAAGGCAATCAACAGGCCGGTTCTCCGCATAGTCAGGGCTGGCTATGGAAATGGGCTGCGCGTTGCTTCGTCCGTCATGTTGTCCGAAATGCCGGTCTTTGCGTGCATCGACGCGGCGCCGCTGAACAAGACCCTGCTCGAACTCGGCGCCAACGACTGCAAGTACATCGCAGGCGACCCGCGCGAAGGTGCTCTCTACTGCGGCCATCCCGTCTCGCAGCGCTCCTACTGCGCAGATCACTTTGCGCGCTGCTATGTCGAGCCGCTGAAGCGTTGGGGCGCCCCGTCATCGCCCGGATATCAAGCTCCTGCGTCTGGAGCGCCAAATCACTTAGAGTCAGTGGCATGAGCGACCGTGGGGGCCACAAGAACCGCATCTCCAAAGAACAGCGAGACCGCATCATCCAGACATTCCTGGACGACGGCGTCGAGGCTGCGCAATCGCTCGCAGCGTCGCTCGGGCTTCATGCCCTCTACGCTCTTAGGCTCGTTCGTGCACGGGGGCTGGCATGAAGCGCCCCGCCAAATTCCGCGTCATCGACGGCAGCAAGCCGGTCGGTCTGAGCGAGCACAAGATCCAGGTGCAGCTTATGGACTATCTCGTCTATGCGGCGCGGCCAGAGATTTACTATTTCGCCATTCCGAACCAGGGCAATCGCCACATCCGCAACGCCACGAAGATGAAGGCCGAGGGCGTGCGCTCAGGCGTTGCCGATCTCTGCTTCATGTTGCCGGCGGGGCAGGTTGGCTGGCTGGAGATGAAGAAGCCCGGCGGCTCGATGTCGCCGACACAGAAAACCTTTCGCGATCGCTGCGCTTTGCTGGGCCACAAGTGGGCACTCGCAAAGTCCGTTGATGAAGCCATTGAGTACCTGACGAAGTGGGGCGCGCTCAAGCCGGCATACCAACGCACAACGCTGTTCAAGACCAACCACCTCGAAAGCATCAAACACAGCAGCAAAGGAGAGACCAGTGGAACGCAAGCTTAAGATCATTTCCGCCGACGAGCGGATGTCGCAGGACAAGGGCGTCAAGGCGCTCATTGTCGGCCCGGCCGGCGTGGGCAAGACCACGTTGCTGCGGACGCTCGACCCCAAGTCAACGCTTTTCGTTGACCTCGAAGCCGGAGACCTGTCGGTCCAGGATGTCACCGTTGACACCTTCCAGCCGCGGACATGGGAAGAATGCCGCGATCTCTGCGTCTATCTCGGCGGCCCCAACCCGGCATTGCCGGCGACGGCTGTCTACAGCCAGGCGCATTATGACGCTATTGCGGAGTCGATGGGCGGCGCCGACGCGCTCGCGAAGTACGACACCTACTTCGTGGACTCGATCACCGTTGCCGGCCGGCTTTGTTTCCGCTGGTGCGAGCAACAGCCCGAGAGCTTCAACGACCGCGGCAAGAAGGACGTGCGCGGCACCTACGGCCTGATGGGCCGGGAGATGATCGCGTTCCTCACTCACTTGCAGCACGCCCGCGGCAAGAACGTGTTCTTCGTCGGCATTCTGGAAAATCTCAAGGACGAGTTCAACGTCACGTCCTGGGAGCTTCAGATCGAAGGCAGCAAGACCGGCAAGGAGTTGCCGGGCATCGTCGATCAGATTGTCACCATGCAGTTTCTCGACTTCGGCGACGGCAAGCCTGTGCGCGCGTTGGTGTGCACACAGCCCAACGTCTGGAAATACCCTGCTAAGGACCGCTCTGGGCGGCTGGAGCAAATCGAGGAGCCTCACTTGGGCAAGCTTCTCGCGAAGATCACCGGCAAGGGCGCCCGCAAGGCCATGGATCACACGATCCCGACGCAATCCACCACAGCAACCGAAGCAGCATAAAGGGGAATGCAATGTACGCGACGTTAGAGCCTGAAACACTTATCGAGATGGCCGAGGCGGAAACGCTCTCCGGCGATATCCGCGACGCGCTCTTGACGCATGTTCGCAGCATTCAAGTGCCGTGGGCGATGCTGGCCGAAGACGAGCAGCAGAACGCGATCGACGCAATCGAGAAGACAGCGGCTCATGCTGTCCGCCAGATTGCGGCACTGATGGCGCGGCGCGGGCTCCCGCACATCATCGGTTCCGTCAGCAAGTGGACCGTCAAGGACGGTATCAAGCTTGAGCTGGAAGCTTCCAGCCTGGTCGAAAATATCACAGCACTCGCCGAGCACGGCAACAGCGCTGCGGTTTTGGTTCTCGCCGAGCCAGCTATGTACATCGGCGAACGTGCACCGGCCAAGGCAGACAAAGACCAGCCGGATCTTCCCATCGACAAAGCAGCCTAATCCACACAGCAACCAAAGGAGACAGTCACATGGCGTTCGATTTCAACGGAGCAGAACAGCAGCGCGAAGGCGGCTTGATCGCGGACGGCACGATTGCCGTTGTGCATCTCACCGTGAGGCCCGGCAATGCCGGCGAGGGCGGGTGGCTGAAGCGGTCCAAGGACGGCTCAAGCCAGGCGCTCGATTGCGAATTCACCGTCGTTGACGGTCCTTCCGCAAAGCGGAAATTCTGGTCGCTATTCACTGTCGAGGGCACGACGGAGGGCCACGCCAAGGCAGCGGATATTTCGGCTTCTCGTCTGCGTGGCATTCTCGAAAGCGCAAAGGGCATTCGGCCAGACGACGAAAGCGAAGCGGCCAAGGCTGGCCGTCGTGTCAACTCATGGGGCGACTTTGACGGCCTCCGGTTCGTTGCCAAGATCGGCATCGAGAAGGCCAAGGAGGGCTCCGGCTACAAGGACAAGAACACCTTGGATGCCGCGGTAACTCCTGACCGCAAGACCTGGATCAAGGTCGAGCAGGTTGCGAGGCCGGCGAGTGCTGCCCCCGCCAACGTGGCCGCGGCTGCCGTTGCAGCTCAGGCTACCGCCGGGGCCGGCAAGCCCGCGTGGGCTCAGTAGCATGGCAGCAGCGGCTAAAATCAAGCCGCGTGATATCGAGGCAGCCTGGGATGTGCAAGCAACCCAGGCCGCTATCGATGCCGCGAAGGCTGTCGTCTCCGGCGACGGCATTAACGGGCGAGCCATGGTCTCATCCCTTTCGCAGATCGAATGGGGCTGGATCGTTGCCGCTGCGATCTTTGGCTGGATCAACACCAAAGCCAAGCAGGCCGTTGCCGAAGGCAGCAGCTACGACATTCCAATCCGCACCATGACCGGCCGAGACCCGGCGCCGTGGGAAGCTGGCGCGGTGGAAACGATTCTGCCGGCGCTGGGGGGCGTGACAGGCGTTGATTTCGACAAGCCGCTGTCGGCGTGGTCGAAGGCTGAGATTGTCTCGTTCTCATGGCAGATCCATCGCCTGACCGACGCCGCGCTTGCCGCGCGCGACGAAGGGGCCGGGGACAAGATCGTTCAGCGGCTTTCGCAGCCGGAGACCGAGCGGGAGATTTCCGCGGCGCATGGTGGGCCGTTGCTCTCCAGAGGGGAAATGGACGAAGATGTCCCATTCTGAAGGGCTGGACTTCAACCGCTCGAACCTATCAACGACCGACATCAACGCAGCCATCAACGCCCTGATGGACGCCGCAGCATTGGTCGAGCAGCGGGAGGAGCGCCGGACATACCTCGGCGCCTCCGGCATCGGCTCTGAGTGTCTGCGCCGCGTGCAGTATGACTGGCAGTGCGATTCCGTCCATGCGGCGCGAACCAAGCGCATTTTCTCCCGCGGCCATATGTTTGAGGAGATCACGGTCAAGGCCCTCGGCCAGGCCGGATTCCGCATGGAGCGCGGCACAGCGGCAACGCATTTCTCGGCGGCTGAGGATCTGTTCAAGGGCCATGCTGACGGCATCATCGTGGCCGGGCCGGATGTGCTGAAATATCCCTGCCTGTTCGAGCACAAGGCGCTCGGCTCGTCAGGCTGGAAGAAGATCGAGAAGTACGGCTTGCGCCAGGCCTATCCGCAGTATTTCGACCAGTGCCAACTCTACATGGCTTACCTGGGGCTGGATGAAAACCCGGCTCTCTTCAGCGCAGTCAACTCGGACAATTGTGAAATCCTACATCTGCTCGTCCCCTTCGACGGCGAGGCAGCGCAGGCCGCGAGTGACCGGGCTGTCTCCGTTATCAAAGCGACCAAAGCAGGCGAGTTGCTGCCCCGCATCACCGAGAAGGGGCCAACCGACTGGCGCTGCAAGATGTGCAGCCACAAAGACCGTTGCTGGTCTGAACAGGCCTAGTCAGGCCGCCGAGTTTCAATAACGCAGGGTATCTTGACGGGGCAAATTCTCGACTTCAACAGCGCTAAGCGCCAAGGCGACGCTCGCCAAGGCGAGATCAGCGCTGACACCATCCGCGAACGTCTCAACGCATCTGCGCAGGAATTTGTTCAATGGCTCTTTTCGGGCCGTGCACTTATTTCCCGCGGCGAAGCCAGGGTAGGCGACACCTCGGGCACGCCCGGCGCCTCGCTCTCCATCTCGCTCTCAGGGCCGGACGCCGGGCTGTGGAAGGACCACGCGACCGAAGAGGGCGGCGACCTGATCGGCCTCTACCGCGCTTGCATGGGCTACCGCGGCACGGCCGACTTCGTTCTCTCCCTGAAAGAGATCGCCAAGGACTTCTTTAACGACCCAATCGAGGTCGAGCGCGCCACCTGGCAGCCGACGCCGATCGAGAAGATCGAGAAGAACAAGACCAAGCTCGGCACCAAACCGCGGGCCGATATGCTGGAGCTGGGCGCCCCGGTCGCGACCTACCGTTATTACGACACCCGCGGCAACGTGATCGCCTCCGTCGTTCGCTTCGAGCCTGACGGCACCAGGGACAGCAAGACTTTCCGCCCGTTCTGTCACAAGACGATCGATGGCGTGACCAAATGGTCCCCAGGCGCCCCGGATCTCCGGCCGCTGTATCGCCTGCCCGAGATATCGCTGGCCTCCACCATCGTCCTGGTCGAGGGCGAGGGCAAGGCAGACGCGCTGGCCAAGGTAGGCATTGAGGCCACCTCTGCAATGCAGGGCGCTCACGCCCCGATCGAAAAGACCGACTGGTCCCCGCTCGCCGGCAAGACGGTCATCATCTGGCCTGATAACGACGCCGCCGGCTTTGACTACGGCAAGCGGGCTGCCGCGAAACTGGCGACCATGGGCTGTCGCGTCTTGGCCCTCACCCCACCCGAAGGTGCACGGGAGAAATGGGACGCCGCGGATTGTGTGGCCGAAGGGTCGGACGCCGCGGCGTTGATCTCCGCTGCGCGTGAGCTGGCCCCGACCACCACCCCAAAGCCTCGGGTTCGACTCGTCAGTATCGCCGACCTCGGCAATATGAAACCACCCACCTGGCTGATCCAGGACATTCTTACCGAGAGCGGCCTGTCGATGGTCTGGGGCCGCTCAGGATCGCTCAAATCCTTCGCAGTGCTGGACATGGGCCTCTGCATTGCCACCGGGCTCCAGTGGCACGGCAAGCCCGTCAAGCAGGGGCGGGTGATCTATCTCGCCGCCGAAGGTTCGCAGGGTTTGGTTGGCCGTATCGCTGGATGGATGCAAAACCGCGGCCGTGATCTTCCGGCACCAGACTTCCAGGTCATCCCGCATGGCCTAACGATGGTCAACCAAACAGACCTGGACGCCTTGATTGCTGCCATCCAGGAGCGGCCGGAAGCCCCTGCATTCATCGTGATCGACACCCTGTCGCGAACATTCGGGGCCGGCAATCCTAACCAGCCGTCCGATATGAATGCCTTCGTGACCGCCTGCGATCGGCTAAAGGAAGCCACCGGAGCCCATGTGCTTGTCGTCCACCATGGCGGCAAGGACAGCGACAAAAACGAACTCGGCAACGAATCCTTCCGCAACGCATCCGACACCGTAATCCACGTTCGCCGCAAAGACGACAACATCGAACTCGTGAACGAAGCTCCCAAAGGCAAGCAAAAGGACGCCGAAGAATTCCCGACCATCAGTTTGAGATCCGTAAAGATCGCCTACCAGATGAACGACAAAGAACACAGCACGCTAATTTTGAACCTGAATTCAGAAGATGAGAAGGCACCAAAACAGGAAGACCCAGCGCAGCCATTAGGCCGGGTTGAGAAGCAGATTATTGCCGCATTGAACAAGGCCGCCGGGGAGTCGCTTGGCCTCACAAGGCTGGCTCTGATGACCGGCGCGCACAACAAATCCATCACCAGGGCGCTCGATACACTCAACGAAAAAGGCCTCGTAATCCGTACCGACGACGGGGACGAAAACCGCAAAACTTGGGGTCTGGCGTGACTAGTGGCGTTAGTGGCGTTTGAGGTGGCGGGCCACCAGTCAAAAAGTGGTGGCGTTGGTGGCGTCTCCCTATAGGGGACGCCCCTAGCGCCACTAGACCAACACCAACCAACCAGCCAACGGGGCATCACATGAACGCAACACCACACTGGGCAGTCTGCCGCGCATACTCCAGCCGAGTTCACATTGTCCGGTCGGAGATCGAGAAGACCGACCACGGGACATTCCTCCCGACCTTCGCCAAGGTCAGGGCCAGCGACGGCAAGTTGTTCTGCCGTGAGCGTCCCCTGATGCCGGGCTATCTGTTTTTCTTCCTGCCCGAGCCTGGGCGCTGGACGGACGTGAAGAACGTCTATGGCGTGTACGACGTGATCTCGAACAACGAGGGCGCCAGCAAGGTCACAGCCAAGGAAATGCACCGGCTTGTGGTGGATCACATCACGGGCGCGCAGAACGATATCGATATCACCGGGCTGGAGCGACAGCGCAGGCAAGAGCGGGGAAGCCGCAAGCCAAGGGCCAGCCGAAGGGCGAGGGCGGCGTGAACGAGATGACAAGCATCAACCGCGTCATCGAGCTGGAACGCGCTGACGCGGCTCGCCAGGCCCTTGAGGAGGCCGCCAATCAGTTGGAGACCATGAGCGGAGCGGAGCAGTACCAGCGCGCATGGCGCAAGGCCGCTGACTTCCTGCGCTCGTTCAAGCCGAAGGGCGCGTAACCAAAACGTACACGTTTCATACAAAACCATGACAAAAGATTTGAAAGACTTTCTGGGCCAAATCGCTGATCTTGTGGGCTCGGTGATGTGGTTCATCCTTTCCGCCGGGCTAACAAATGGGTTAGCCGCAGTTGGCGGCTTGTGCCCAAAATTCCCTTTCACAGTTCGCGCGCCCTCAGCCACCCACAGCGCCTATAAGCTCCCCTGCCGCGTTAAAACGCGAGAGCGCTTTACAGGCGAGTGGCGCGCGAAACCCTTCTGACTGATAGGTAAGCCTAACGCATCAGCGGGAACGGAGTTAGGACCGTCGATCCCGTTGTCTCGAAGCCGTATGGACATCGGTACAGTCAGAAACCCATACGCTACCCCGTATAAACCCGATCAATACGCGAGAGCGTATGAGGCTTACATGACCGCAGAACAGATCAAGTTGCTCGCCCAGATGCTGAAGAACGGCCAGGCGAAGCTGGTTGAGCAGAAGGACGGCAAGCTGGTGCCCGTGAGTTTGATTTAGTTTGGTTCAAGGAACCACTGAGTTCGCATCGACGCCTATCGGTCATCAGGGACCGAGGGTTTATCAACGAGGAAAGGTTGAAACATGCATCCGACTGAAGACGGCCACGATGAAGCCCCGGCGATGGAAATGCCGCGCTACGTGAGCCACAAGAAGGTTTGGGCGCTGGAAATTGACACAGCAGACCCGATGCTCTGCAAGCTGACGTTCCGCGACAAGGGGTACGCATCCATCAAGACCGACGCGGAGGTGTGGGCGCGTTACAAGCCCATCCCCGGCGACTTCTACGTGGTGTACGCGGACGGCTACAAGTCATTCTCGCCGCGCAAGGCCTTCCTCGAAGGCTACAGGTCCGCAGAGCGGGGCGATTGAGCCGCATAGTCAGTCTTAGATAACCGAACAGGTCTCGCTTCCTCGAAACTGGTAATTGTCCCCATGAACTTCGGCTTTCCTGGCGAGATAGCGGAGATCGCAATGGGCATCGAGGCCATTGAGGCTGCGGCTATCATTGCTGCCGGGATCTTGGCCCTGGCTTGGCTGGTTTGCAATTGGACGGACGCGTAATGGGCGATTTGATCTTCCCGGATTTCCAGACGAAGGACCGGCGCTATACCAAGGGCGGGGGCATTGACGATTTGCTGTTTGTTGCGACTGTGGCAAGCGGAGAGACGTTGTACATCCTTGACACAAGTCCGTGCGAGATGCCGCCGGTTCAGCCGAGCTACAGCGCGCCGGATAAGGATTCGGCATGAGTATAATCTGGGACGTCAAATCAATCCGCCGCAAGCTCGAACGCCAAGAGCAGAAGGCCGAGTTCGAGGAGAAGAATCCGAAGGTTGACCCGAACAAGGTCGTTTGGTCCCCTGAGTGGGGTTATGGCGTGATGCCGTTTGCGGCGCCTGAGACCGATGCCGCGTGATCTCATGCAGCCAATGGGGCGTGTTTCCACTGAGACTGAAGCCGATGTCGGTAGCGTATTACGAGGCGCTGAGAACGGGAACGGATTGGGCCAGCAACTTCGGTCTCTTGCCCATCCTGGTTGGCCCTACGCAGGCACTGGCTTTGAATGGCGCGGGTTCGTTGAGAACCGATACCAGAAGCTGAAGTTTGGGCAATTGGACTGAGATGGGTAGGCCGTCCGACTACAGCCAGCAGACCGCTGCTGATATCTGCGTGCGCCTTGGACTTGGCGAAAGCCTGAGGGAAATCTGCCGGGATGAGCAGATGCCCGATAAGTCCACTGTGATGCGGTGGTTGGCTGCGCACAAGGAATTTCGCGACCAATACGCGGGCGCGAGAGAAGCGCAGGCTGACTATTACGCTGAAGAGATTATAGAAATTGCCGACGACGGCTCCAACGACTGGATGGAGCGCAAGCGCGGCGAGGAGACAATCGAGGTCGAAAACCATGAGGTGATCGGCCGGTCTCGTTTGCGGGTTGATACGCGCAAGTGGTTGATGGCTCGGATGGCGCCGAAGAAGTACGGCGAGCGGGTGACCAACGAGATGGTCGGCAAGGATGGCGGGCCTATTGAAACCCGCGAACTGAGTGAGACCGAGGCAGCGAGGCGCATTGCATTCACGTTGGCTAAGGCGGCTCAGTGAGCCTGCTGGATGAGCTTCTTGGGAAGCTCGGGGCTTTGGCGCCAGAAGACAGGAAGGCCGTTGTAGATGCCGCTGTGGGCGTTACAGGCGGCATGAAGTGGATACCGAATCCGGGGCCTCAGACCGAGGCTTACTTCTGTCTCGCCGATGTCCTGCTCTACGGCGGGCAGGGCGGCGGCGGCAAGTCTGATCTTGGTCTTGGGCTGGCGTTCACGGCGCACCATCGTTCGCTTATTCTGCGGCGCAAGTATGCGAATCTTTCGGCGCTGACGGAGCGCGCGATCCAGATCAACGGGTCGAGGAACGGATTCAACGGTTCTCCGCCGCCTTTGTTACGGCCGGATGATACCCGATACATCCAATTCGCCGGCAACCAACATGCAGGCGATGAGGAGGATTGGCAGGGCCATCCGTTCGACCTGAAGTATTTTGACGAAGCGACGCAGTTTCTTGAAAGCCAAGTCCGGTTTCACTTAGGCTGGCTGCGATCGACAACGGCAGGGCAAAGGGTCCGGGCGGTGCTCGGGACCAATCCTCCGCTCAATGCTGACGGAGACTGGATTATCGGGATGTTCCGGCCATGGCTGGACATCACGCATCCCAATCCGGCCAAGCACGGCGAGCTAAGGTGGTTCGTTACCGCGCCTGATGGTTCTGATCTTGAGGTGCCGGACTCTACGCCCATTGAGTTGGACGGGCGGGTGCTAACGCCAATGTCGCGGACATTCATTCCCGCGAAATTGAGCGACAACCCGTTTCTGATCAATACCGGCTACCAAGCCAACCTGGACGGCCTGCCTGAGCCGCTGCGCTCGGCGGTTCGTGACGGCAACTTCATGGCAATGCGCCAAGATGCCGACTTTCAGGTGATCCCGACGCAGTGGGTTGTTGAAGCCCAAGGCAGATGGAAAGCGGACGGCCACAAAGAATACGCCATGACCGCGATGGCGTTCGATCCTGCCGGCGGTGGTGCTGACGCTGCCGAACTGTGCTGGCGTCATGGCGGCTGGTACGCTGAACTGGTGAGCGAGAAGGGCGAGATCACGGCGGACGGCTCTCGGGCTGCTGGCCTGATTATCTCGCACAGGCGAGGCTCTGCGCCCGTTGTGGTGGATGTCGGCGGCGGTTACGGCGGGGCGGTTACGCTTCGCCTGAAGGATAATTCGATTGCTCATATTGGCTTTAATGGAGCTGGCGCGTCAGGCGCTCAGACGGTTGACGGCCAACTAGCATTTGCGAACAAGCGGGCTGAGGCCTGGTGGCGGTTTCGTGAGGCTCTTAATCCCGATCAAGAGGGCGGCTCCGAGATTGCTTTGCCGGCCGATCCTGAGTTGCGGGCTGACCTGACGGCGCCTGTGTACGAAGTTGCAGCGCGCGGGCTGCTGATCGAAAGCAAGGACAAGCTGCGAGAGCGTCTCGGGCGGTCTCCTGGCAAGGGTGATGCGGTCGTGATGTGCTGGTCTGAAGGAACGAAGGCTGTGAAGCGGGCGCTCCGCAAAGGCAACGTGGTTCATGAGGGCGCTGGCAAATTCAATCCGCACGCCGGCAGCTATGGTGCCCAACGATGAAACTCGGCGATCTCGCAGAATACGCCATCTGGGTTGATGGCACTGAGACCGAACAGATGCTGCGCCAGTGGAAAGCCGACTGCGGTTTCATGATGGTTCAGTCGCAGGAGCCGGCTTTGAAGCTCGGCCCGTTGTCGTTCGAGATTAAACAGCCCGGTGAGGAACGCGATCCTCAGGTGCCTGATCGCATCAGTGGGCCTGATGTCAGGCTTCTGGTTGCGACGGCTGAGGTGCTTGGGTTTGAGACCGTGAAAGCGGAATCGTTCATTGACGGCCTCGACAAGCGCGATCTGAGCAAGCTCAGGAAGGCCACCAGAGAGGCGCAGGGGCGTCATCTGCCGGATGCCATCTGCGATCAGATCATTGATCGGATGGGGCCTGTTGCGGCCGGCGCGCTGGCTGAACGGGCTTTGCATTGAAGGCAAAAGAACTGGACGTTTCGCAAGTCCGCGACCTTTTCGATTACGATGCCGCTGTTGGTGTTTTGATCTGGCGTAGGCGGGATAGGGCCGCTTTTGTTTGCGACGGCACATTCAAGATGTGGAATACGCGATACGCAGGAATGGCTGCGGGCTGTGCTGGTCGTTTGGGTTACGTTTTGGTGCGCTTCGGCGGGGCTATGTATCCTGCACACCGTCTAATTTGGGCTTATGTGCACGGCGAGTGGCCCGCGAGTGAGTTGGATCATGTCAATGGGAATCCAAACGATAACCGGATTTCCAATCTTCGCGAATGCTCCCATGCAGAGAACCACCAAAATCGCGGAGTGGGTTCCAACAATGCCAGTGGGCTAACGGGCGTTGGCTGGCACAAGCTCCGCCAGAAATGGCGCGCGGACATCAAAGTGAATGGCAAGTCGCGCGCCCTAGGTCTGTTCGACACCAAAGAGCAGGCTCATGAGGCTTACTTGGCCGCTAAACAGATTGACCATTCGTTTCAGCCGGTCCCTCGGGCTGCATGATTGTTCTGACGGACGAAGAGAAGAAATGCGGCTGGACGATTGAGAAGTTGCGGGCCTATCAGCGTGAGCGTGACAAGGCCGATGACTTCGTTCCGGGCAATGTCGTGACAGAATTCAAGCGGGGCAAGCCGGCGGTCGTTGTTGAAGGACCGCGCGGCTATTCGCCGTTCACTCGGTCGGTAAGGTAACACAGACAAACGGCTCTTCGCTGCCGTCTGAGTTTACGAACTTCGGCGGCCGATCTGGGTGCGCGACTACGGCGCGTTTGGCATTCGGTACTAGCGCGATGATCTCGCCCGGCTCGCCAACATAGATAACTCTCGTGCCTGCTCGGATTGCAGTGTGCGTCGTCAACTTCTCGCTCATGCTTCACCCATGATTTGAAGCGCGAAGCATACCACATCGGAACACAAAACAGAATGTCATTCATCGGCGATCTCTTCGGCGGCGGCGACAACTCGTCCGCTGCTCCTGCGCCTGTCTCGTCCGCGCCCAAGATCTCGGATGCTGCCAGCGAATCCGCCGGGCTTGAGGAGCGCTCGCGCCAGAACGCCAAGTTTGGCGCCGACAAGACTATTCTGACTGCCGGCCTGGGCGATACCTCGGCAGGCGGATCGAATCTCAACCGCACCACGGCCCTTGGCGGCAATACGAGCCTTACCGCTACATGAGCCAAGTGATCGACGTTCTCGAACGGAACAAGTCGCTCTGCACCAAGCGGGATATCTGGCTGCCCATGTGGCAGTCGCTTGCGGATATGTACTATCCGAACCGTGGCGGCTTCACGTTCCCGATCCTCCAAGGCCAGGAGACCCAGACAGAGATTTACGATACGACCCCCATGCTTGCGCGCCGTGGGCTGGCGACGGCCATAGACGGGCTCCTGAAGCCGTCCACGACCCGTTGGTTCTGGATGAAGGCCAAGGACGAGGCGATCAATGAGGACGATCAGGCCAAGGCTTGGTTTGACGCGGTTGGCGATCGCATGTGGTCTGCGATCTATGATCCGCTTGCCAGGTTCATTCAACACTCCGGCGCTGTGGACAATGACCTTGCTGCTCTTGGTCTTGGCTATCTCTGGATTGGCGAAAATCGCAACCGCGACGGGCTGAACTTCCGTTCAATCCATATCGGCGATTGTGCCATTGACGAGAACGCGGACGGTCAGGTCGATACGATCTACATCACCCGCAAGTGGACGGCGCGGCAGGCATTCCAACGCTTCGGCGAGAAGGCCGGTAAGAAGGCGCTTGAGGCACTGAAGGAAGAGAACGGCAAGCATCAGGGTAAGATGTTCGAGTACGTGCAGGCGATCTATCCTCGTGAGGATCGTGATGAGCGCTACAAGAACAATCTCAACATGCCGTTTGCTAACTGCATCGTGTCCAAGGCCGACGAAACACTGGTTGAAGAGAGCGGCTTCCAGGAATTCCCGGTTGCCATCCCGCGTTGGGAATGTGCCCCTGGCGAGATCTATCCGCGTTCACCGGGCATGATGGCATTGCCGGATGCCCGAACGCTCCAGGCCATGGGCCATACGCTCCTGGTGGGCGGTCAGCGTGCGGTTGATCCGCCGACTTGGGTTGTGGACGATGCTGTGCTGTCGGCTGTCAGGACGTTCCCTGGCGGCCTGACGGTGATCGATAGCGAGGCTGCCCGCAGCTCAGGCGGCAAGCCCATTGGCCAGCTTGAGATGGGCGCCAACATCCCGATTGGCCGGGAGATGCAGGACGACTATCGCAAGATGGTCGGCAATAGCTTCTTCAAGGAAGTGTTCACGCTTCCAACCGATCAGAACATGACCGCGACCGAGGTCATGGAGCGCAAGGAAGAGTTCATTCGCACCATTGGCCCGACCATGGGCCAGCTTGAAAACGACTACATCGGCGTGATTGTGCGCCGCGTGTTCGGCATTCTGCTGCGTGCTTCGGTTGACGTAAAGGGCAACGCCATCGAGGGCGGCCCGATCCCTCCGGCGCCTGACGTGCTTCAGAACCGGGAAGCCGAATTCGAGTTCATGAGCCCGATCCAGCAGGCCAGAAAGGCCATTGAAGCTCACGCCATCGCGGCCTCATTCCAAGTCATTGGTCCGGTGCTTCAGATCAAGCCGGAGTCTGCGGACAACATTGACGGCGATGAGATCGTTCGCGATTGGCCCGACATGTTCAATCTACCGCACAAATATATCATGGGTGTGGATCGCGTGCAGGCTGCGCGTCAGGCGAGGCAGCAACAGGCTGCTGGTCCTGCGATGGTGCAGGGCGCTCAGGGCGTTGCGGATGTCGTCAAGACGGTTGCTGACGCTCATGCGGCCACGGCCAAGGGCAACGCGGCGAAGGCTACTGAGGTGCCTGCTTGACGGCTGTTCTGATCCGATTCCCTGAACCCCCGAAGGGCAATGGGGCGCGGGGTGCATTGATTGAAACTATGAAGACGGTGGAAGCGCACGTCATTGCCGATTGGGACGCGCCGGCTGCGGCCGATTGGATACTTGCTGATCTTTGGGCGCGCGGCTTCAAGGTTGTTTCGGTTGAATGACAACTGAAACGCCGCCCAAATCAAAGCGTGGCGGCAAACGTGCCGGGGCCGGGCGCAAGCCCAACACGCAGACGGAAGACATTGCCTCGCTGATCGAGGCGCTTCGCCCGGTCAGGGTTGGCCGGCAGAACTACACGAGAACAGATCGTTTCCGTGACTTTAACCGCGTGTTCTTCGGCACCCCCGAGGGCCGGCGCGTGCTTTCCCAGATTGTGGACGCCTGCGAAGGCCCTCCGCTCACTGAGCCTGAACTAAACAATCACGCGCTTTTGGCCGCTCGGGCTTGGACCCGAAGGGTTGGAGCGCTGATTTCGGCGTGGGCCTCGGTCCCGCCACCCAAAGACGAAATCAAAACTTAATCAAACCAACGGTGATTGATGACCTTGCTCGCTAAGTCCGATGTTCTTAGCCGCGCGATGATGACTGCAAGTGAACGGTCCATGGGCCGGTTCATGCGCGCCCCTGACCATCCGGCTGGTGGTGATGCTCCCGCTGCGCCGCCTGCTGGCGATCCGCCGGCTGCTGCTGCACCGCCTCCCGCCGCTGCTGCACCTCCTGCGGCTCCGGCGGGTGATCCTCCTGTAGCGTCTCCCGCTGGCGATCCTCCCGCTGCTTCGGACTGGCGCTCTGGCATCACCGATCCCGAGCACAAGGAATTCGCAACCCGGCTCGCGACCCCCGCCGATGCGGTGAAAGTGGCCCTCGATCTCCGCAAGGCCAACTCGGCCATGATCAAGGTGCCTGGCAAGGATGCCTCGGCTGAGGACCGGGCCAAGTTCAACAAGGCGATCGGCGTTCCCGAGACCGCCGAGGGTTACAAGTTCGAGCTCGGCCGTGAGCCCACGGAAGCCGACAAGGCCATCCAGGGCAATCTTGCCAAGATCGCCTTTGACAACGGCATCCCCGCCACGGCCATGACGGCGCTGTCCAAGGCCGTTACCGAACTGGCGACCGCTGCCAAGGCCGAAGAGAACCGCGTCGCTCTTGCTGGGCGTGAAGCTGCGGACGCGGCTCTCCGTAAGGAGTTGGGTGCCGATTACAACGCGCAGGAAGGAACTTGGCAAGCGCGCAGTTCAGGCATTTGGCGAAATCAAGAACCATCCCGAGGTGTTGGAGTTCTTCGAACACAAGACGGTTGATGGCGTGAAGATCGGAGATCATCCGGTAATGCGCCGGATTATGGGTAACGTGGGACGGCGCATGGGCGAGGGTGAGTTCATCGGCGCGGTTGGCGCTGACCAGCGCGGTTCGCTCCAGACTGAGCTTAACCAGCTCATGAGCGACAATCCTCCGGGTACGGAGTACAAGCAGCCGGCGGTTCAGGCGCGCATCAAGGCAATCAACGAATCCCTCTACGGCAATGAGCCGGCGAGCAGGCTGGGGTAAACCATGGCAAGCAAGCTCTACATCACCGAATACGCGGACATGGCGCAGACTGTGCGCGGTGGCGCCCAGATCGCGCAGCAGCCATCGATCGCCAACCAGACCGTAGACTATTCTGGCGGTGTGGCGTCTTCGGCGGCGTTCAACGCAGCGACCACGTATGTTCGCATTCACACGGATTCGATCTGTTCGATCGCCTTCGGAACGGCGCCGACTGCTACGACCAACAGTAAGCGGATGCCGGCGGACTCCACCGAGTATTTCGGCGTGCCGCTGAATGGCTCTTACAAGGTCTCGGCAATCATCAACACCTAATGAACCACTATCCGCTCTTACAGGCGGATATGGATTGGCTTGAGCTTCGCCTGACGCTTGCCGTTCACGACATCAACCAGGAATATAGAATGTCATCGTCTCACATCACCGGCCTGGCTGATATCGTTCGGCAGACCCGCTCAGTGCTTGCCGACTTGCCGGCAGTTGCCGACGAAATGAAAAGCACTGCTGCCGAGGTCATGGCGAACGTGGCTCAGGTCAAGTCGCTGACGGACGAGCTTAAATCAGCGAACGTCGAACTCAAGGGCGCAATCGGCCAACTTGGCAATGGTGCGCCCCCTTTGGAGACTACTACCGACTCCGCGCCAGTCATCCCGGCGCCTTTGCCGACAGTTGACGCGATCCACGATGATACCGGCGCCTTGAGCCGCCCGACGTTGTCCGTCTAATGGCCTTTGATTACACTAACCTCTACCCCGACACGTCGGCGAACGGCGGCTATACCAAGTCGTGGAACTACACGACTGTCACGGATAGCATAGCTACGTGCGCTGCCTCCGGGTACTTCAACAAGGTAGCAACCCGGCTCGGCATCGGTGACAATATCGTTGTGGCCCGCGTCGATGCGTTCGAGAGCAGGACCAGAACGACGCTGGTTGAGTACGCCGATCTGTTCGTGTCCGGCATCTCCGGCGGCGTTGTCACGACCATTGCCAGCACGACTGGGTATGCGACCACCTCTTATGTGGATGCGGCGGATGCGGCCACAGCGGCCACGGCGGCGGCAGCTACAGCGCTCAAGGCGAATATTGCCAGCCCGACGTTTACGGGCGTTCCTGCCGCTCCAACGGCTTCGCCCGGCACCAATACCACGCAATTGGCAACGACTGCCTTTACGGTCGCGGAGATCCTGGCCCGCGTCGCCTCGCTCGATGTGGCGGTGTTCAAGGGCGTTATCGACTGCTCCGCTAACCCGAATTATCCTGCGGCCGACGCTGGTTGGACCTATCGTGTTTCGGTGGCCGGCAAGATCGGCGGCGCATCGGGAACGAACGTCGAAGCCGGCGACATGATGATGTGCATCACTGACGGCAGTGCATCGGGAACGCAGGCCGCCGTTGGTGCCAATTGGGATATCATCCAGGCCAATATCGATGGCGCTGTGGTCGGGCCGGCGTCGGCGGTATCTGGGCGCGTCGCCACATTCAGCGGCACGAGCGGAAAGCTTATCCAGGACGGCGGCATAGCCATTAGCGCCGGCCAATACCCTGCCGAGCCTACTACTGGAAGCGCCACGGCAGGCAACATCGGCGAGCTGATTACATCCACGGTTGCGCGCGCGACCAATACATCGCTAACCTCGGCGACACCAAAGGACATCACTACGATTTCCCTTACTGCGGGCGACTGGGAGGTTTCCGGTTCTGCGGGTTTCGCCCACGGGACTTCGGCAACAATCCTTCAGGCTGGCGTCTCCACCACCACGGCGACCCTGCCAACCTTTGATAGCGGCGCCCGAGTGCAATTGATTGCCTCGTTCGCTGCCGGCGACGATCTTCTGTCCGTGCCGGCCTCGCGGCTTTCGCTCAATGCGACGACGACGGTATTCCTCGTCATGCAGGCAACGTTCACTGGAACGACCACGATTTACGGCACGCTTCGCGCTCGCCGAGTGCGCTGATCTCGAAGACTCAACCAGATTTACGTCCGTCACCATCACTGAATACGCGCTCAATAGTCCAGCCTGCGCGGAGGCGGGCATTCACTCGGCCGCGAGGTAGGCCGGCCAGCCGACAGGCTTCGGCTATTGTGACTGTCTGTCCGCAGTAAATGATGAACCGATTGTCTCTTCTGTTCCGGTTTTGCTGCGGCACAGTTTCCCATTGGCAATTGCTGGGTTCGTAGTCCCCATCTTGGTCTACGCGCCCAATCGTGTGCTTCGGTGTCGGCTTCAAGCCCATGTCTTCAAGGAAGTTATCAAAGCTAGTGTCCCATCGCTGGCAAACCTTGATGCCCCGGCCACCGTACATCAGCCAGTTGTCGCTTGTTGGGTAGCGACACCTATCGCGCATGTTGCGCCAAGAGTTGTACTCGCTCGTTAGCTTTCCATTTTTCGTGTGCCCGTGAGTGGCAGCAAGTTTTGTCATCCGTTCCGCATTCATGTCGTCGCGGTAGCAACCGCAGGACAGCACGCGGCCGTGCTTAACATAATCCGGCCGCTGAAATGTTTCTTCGCCGCAGTCGCATTTGAATAGCCAGTAGTTGGCTCGCCATTTGTCGCGGTGACTAAATCGAACGGCAACGAGCAGTGCATTCCGCTCGCCTGCCTCAACCCACTTCCGTCCTTGGACGGATTTCTTCTGAGCCATAGTCGGCCACCTCTGTTCAAGAGCCCCGGCGAAACGCTCGCCCACAACCACGCACTTGCAACGCCCCTAGTCGAATGTTGAGTGGCCCCGAAAGGCTACCCGCTCGCATACGAAGAGCCACGCTGCCGCAGGTGATTCCTCAACGCTCACGACAGGAATCATCCAGATGAGCACTTCCGTCTCCACTGCATTTGTACAAACGTATCAGCAAGAAGTCAAGATGCTGTATCAGCGTCAGGGCTCGATCCTGCGCCCGACCGTCCGCGTCAAGGACGGCATTGTCGGCTCGACCACGACCTTCCAGAAGATCGGTAAGGGCGTCGCGACCGTCAAGGCGCGTGCTGGCGTCATCACTCCGATGAACCAGGACCACACTGCGATCCCGTGCACTCTCGCCGACTTCTATGCCGGCGACTGGGTGGACAAGCTCGACGAGGCCAAGACCAACATCGACGAGCGCATGGCTATTGCGCAGGGCGGTGCGTGGGCTCTCGGCCGCAAGACCGACGACCAGATCATCACGGCGCTGGGCACCACGACCCAGACCGCGTCGAACTGGACCGTCACCTCGCAGGCCGCGATCCGCAACTCGGCCATCAACATGGTGCAGGCGCTGTTCGCCAACGACGTGCCGAACGATGGCCAGATCTTCGCGGCTCTCTCCTCGAAGGCCTGGGCCTTCCTGATGACCGTGGATGAGTTCAAGCGCTCCGACTACCTCGGCACGCAGTCGAACGGTCTGCCCTATGTTGAGGGTGCGCCGGTCATGCGGTTCAAGAACTGGATGGGCGTGAACTGGGGCCTGCATACTGGCGTTGCCGGCGCGGGCACTGCGACTTGCACGCTGCTGATGTGGCACAAGCAGTCGATCGGTTATGCGACCGGCGCCTTTGCGGGCAACATCGCGGCGACCGACGGTGGCTCTGCGGTTTCGGCCGACATCACCTGGCACGGTGATCGTGCGTCGTACTTCGTCAACAACATGATGAGCGGCGGCGCGTGCTTGATCGATGACACTGGCGTCATCAAGGGCACCGTGGACGACACGGCTTCGCTGCCGACTTCGTAGGCCATTGACCCGGCGGGGCAACTCGCCGGGCTTTCCTTTTCCATCATTCTCATAGGAGGGCCATTCAATGGCTACTACTTTCGGCACTCAGTCGGCCAAGGTTCTTGGCGCGACGAAATCCACGCCTAACCCTGGCTTTGTGCACGGCACGCCGCGCGTTTACACCGAGCAGGTGACTCTCGCCTCGCAGGCTGCGGCTGACATCATTGTCCTCGGTATGATCCCCAAGGGCTCTGTGTTCCTGTACGGCATTCTCGAAACGGATACGTCGCTGGGTTCCACGACCCTCGCGATCAGCTCCGCGACGCTGAATTCCGCCGCGACGACTGCAACCGTTGTGACTGCCGGTAAGTACCGCGCTGCCGCGACCTTCACCGCGACCGACACGCCGACGTTCTTTGGTGTCACTGCCGCGACTGGCGTTGCCTCGACCTCGGACGAAATCGTTGTCGGCGTCATCGCAGCGGCCACCGCCCCTGCGTCGGGCAACCTCAAAGTGACGCTGGTTTACTCCCACAACTAACCACGGCGGGGCGTCTTCGGGCGCCCCGTTTCCTTTCAACCATGAGGTTTTCATGAGCGATCTTCGCGCCCGTCCGCTTGATGTCTGCATGTCGGATTCGATGCCGTTTGCGCAACGCTGGACGTGCCGCACCACATGGCCGCTGGCCGATGTGCTCAACGACGAATATTTTCTGAACATGCGCCAGACGCTTCGGGCCGGCGACATGATTCGCATCTGCCGCTTCGACCGCATCGACAGCAACGAGAAGGACGCGCGCTTGCTGGAGACGTGCGAGGTCATCATCGCCAAGTCGAGCCCGACCGCGACTGCTGTTGAACTGGCCGTTGTCGGTCAGATCGTCATCCTGGGCGATGGTCCAGTAAAGGGCGGCTATGAAGTCCGGCGCGGTCAGGCCGGCAAGTTCAAGCTGATGGAAGGCGAGAACATCATCCAGGAATACGGCAGCAAGGCTGAGGCCGACGCCGCTCTCACCAAGAGGATGGCTGCCTAGTCCAGCCAAGCCCAATTGCGCCTGTGAGCATAGACGAGATTTAGCCATCTGTGATCCCTTCGCGATCATGGGCGGTTAGAACCCGTCGTAGCGCTCCAACGCTTCGGCGGGTTCGTCATTTATATCATATAGGAGGTTGCGATCGCAACCGAGACTGAACTTGTGAACGCGGCATTAAGGCGAGGTGGCGGTGCCAAGCGCATTCTTGCCCTAACGGATTCCGTTGGCAGCGCTGGCATCGCGGCTGACGTTCTGACTTCCGAGCGTGATGATCTTCTGCGCTCGGGTGTCTGGAATTTCGCCATTACCAGGATCAAGCTTGGTCAACTCTCGACGGCTCCAGCATTCGGCTGGACCTATGCCTATTCTCTTCCGTCCGATTGCGAGCGCGTTGTTTCCGTGCATGACAATGCGGATGGTACTGGCGTCGTTCCCTACAAGGTTGAGTCCATTCTTCAATCGGATAGCTCGTATATCAACGTGATTGCCACGGATGCGAGCGACATTTACCTGCGCTATTGCCGCCAGATCACCGATCCGAACCTGATGACGGCTTCGTTCCGTCAGGTTTTGATCCTTCGCATGGCGAAGATTTTCGCGATTTCGATCGCCAAGTCAAACCCGCTTTTCGCCGCGCTCGACCAGGAAGAACAGAGAGCCTATCGGCAGGCTCGTTCCATCGACGGCATCGAGGACTATCCCGAGCGGCTGCCGGAAGGTAGCTGGGCCTCTTCTCGCCGCTCCAGGAACTGGCAGCGCGACAACTCGACCTGGCCGCTGCGGTAATGGTCAAGGCCTCGCCTGCGCTAACCGCATTCAATGCCGGCGAGATGTCGCCGCGCATGGATGGTAGAATTGATTTCGAGAAGTACGGCTCGGCGATCTCGCGTGGCTTGAACCTGATCTGCCTTCCGCAAGGCGGTGTGACGCTACGTCCCGGAACTCGCTTTATCAAGGAGACCAAGACCTCAACCTCGGCAAGCGCTCTGATGCCGTTCGAGCCCGTAGCCGATCAGGCCTACATGGTCGAAACCGGGGATTTTTATTTCCGCTTCAACCGCAACCAAGGCCAGGTCACGGCGCTGGCGACCTCTACGGTTCTCGGGGCTTGGACCGATCGCTCAACCGGATCGGCCACTGGCGCGGGCGCGGGCTCGGGTGCGGTCCTAACTGGCGCTGGCAATGGTTATGCATGGGCCGAGAACGCGGCCGGTGTGTCTACTACATACGGCAGCCAGATCCACGTCGTTAAATTCAAGCTCAGCGGCTCGGCCGGCAGCTTGGCGACGGTGCAGGTTGGCTCGGCGTCGAGGCTTTCCGATCTTGCTCTGCTGCGCAACATGGGGATGGGCTGGCATACGGTCGGCTTCAATCCGAGCGGGGCATCTGCTGTATTCCTGCAATTCATTAATGAGAATTCAGATACTGTCACCGTCTCCAGTCTGGTGTTCCTGACCAACGAACCGATCGAGGTCACGTCGCCTTACCCGGCTTCGGTCATGGGCTCCTTGAGGTGGTCGCAGTCGGGCGATGTCAAATACATCTTCCACGACAGCTATCAGACCCATAAGCTGGAGCGGCGCGGCGATACGTCATGGTCGCTGGTGAAGGTGTTTTTTCAGGACGGCCCATGGTTCGGATTGAACCCCGACACTGATCTGTACAAAAGCAACCTGATTAAGAACGGGCTGTTTTCAGGCGGCCTGGCTGAGTGGACGCCCGTCTCTTCCGGGAACGGGTTTGTCAACTACAACACGTCGAGCACCACGACCAGCGCGATCTATCTGTCTTGCGCCAAGGACGGCGCGAGCACATCGCAGATTTCTCAGGCAGTAACAACCGGCGCCGTCAACAAGGTTCATACGATCCACTTCCAGGTGGTCGGCGGCGGCAACATCACATTCGGCGTCGGCACTGCGGCCAACGATGGCACATATGCGGCCCTGACCGGCTACAGCGCGGGATGGTACACGGTCTCGTTCACCCCGACGGCATCTCCGTTCTACGTGACTTTCAACACGGCAAATGCTGTGGCGGCGATCCTGGGCGGCGTGACGGGGGTGTATTGCTACAACACTAGCTCGCGGCTTCTCCAGCCCGGCGGGACCACGGGAAGCATCTCGGTCACAGCGTTGGCTGATTTCAAGCCGTTTAAGTCCACGGATGTTGGCCGCTCGTTACGGTTTGAGTATCCGGGGCGCGAGCCGGGTTGGGGCGTCATCACGGCCTATGGCTCGACGCAAAGCGTTACGGTCCTGCTTTACAGGAATATCCCGTCTTCGGCGCCGCTGGAATCATGGCGTATGGGTGCGTGGTCAGATACCACGGGCTGGCCGCATTGCGGGACGTTCTATCAGCAGCGGCTTTTTGGGGCGCGCACGACCAGCCAGCCGCAGACGATCTGGGCCTCTCAGTCCGGCGACTTCCAAAACATGCGGCCGGATTCGTGGGTTGCCGGCGCCAAATCGGTTCAGGACAGCAACGCGCTGAACTTCACGCTGGCCTCCGGCATTGCGGCGCCGATTACCTGGCTCATGAGCGCGCGGCGGCTGATCGCTGGAACGGCAATCGGGCAGTGGTACATTTCGTCCAAGGGCGCTGCGCTCACGCCATCCGACTTCTCGGCTGATCCTCAGTCGTCGGTCAAGGCGCGCGACGTGGCCCCACTTGAGATCGACAGCGGCGGCCTGTTCATTCAACGCGCCAAGCGCGCGGTCTACGATCTTGGTTATGCCTACCAGATCGATGCGCTCAAGGCCTCCGACATTACGATCCTCTCGGATCATATCGGTAAGGCCAGCTTTGCCCAGATCGTCTATCAGGCTGAGCCGATATCGAGCGTCTGGGGCAGGCTGGAAGACGGCACGCTTGCTTGCCTGACCTATAAGCGCGATCAGAACGTGGTTGGCTGGACGCCTGTCGTACTTGCGGCGACCGATGCCGGCGCTGCCGTTGTCGAGTCGATCTCAGTCATTCCTGGCAACAGCGATCCCGGTCAGGTCTACACCTCGATCAATCGCGATGAAGTCTGGATGATCGTCAAGCGCACGATCAACGGTGTGACCAAGCGCTATATCGAGATGATGGAAGGCTACTTCGACGGGCCGAACCGCGCGACTTATCTCGACAAGAGCGAATGGCGCACTGACATGAAGGCGGCGCAGGTTGATGCGTTCTATGTCGATTGCGGCCTGACCTACAGCGGCACGGCGACCACGACGATCAGCAACCTTACTCATCTTGAAGGCGAGACGGTTAAGGTTGTGGCCGATGGCGCGGTTCAGCCCGATCAGGTCGTGACGGGCGGCGCTATCACTCTGAGCCTGGCGGCCTCAAAGGTTCAAGTCGGCCTGTCCTATGGTTGGATTTATCGCGGCATGAAACTGCCGTATGGCTCACAAACCGGGCCGGGTCTGGGGCAGACGAAGACGGTCAACGGCCTGGTGTTTGTGCTGCGTGATTCCGCATCATTCGACTATGCCATTGACCTTGCCGGAGACGGCGACGAGGAGGCCGGGGCTTTGGAGTTTTCGTCAGTGCCGTTTCGCCGTCCTGGCGATGCGATGTCTGAGGCCTATCCGCTGTTTAGTGGCGAGGTTCTGGTTGATCCGCCTTCCGGTTCCGGCTTCAGCACAGATCCTCGTGTGGTCATGCAGGGCACGGCGCCGATGCCCTGGACGCTTCTGGCGATCCAGCCGCGCATTTCGGAGTCTGAGCTTTGATCGAGGTGAGGGCGCCTGTGCATGGCGATCTTGAAACGATCGGCAAGGACGCCGCAGAGGAGTGGGTGCGCGATCGGTTTCGCAATGGCGCTGACTTCTCGGGGCTGCTTGAAAAGCCGCACACCAATGTTGCGACGGTAAACGGCTATCCAGTCGCCGCTGGCGGGTTTTTGGACCGAGGCAACGAGGTCGCTGTGGCGTGGTCGATTCTCGGCAAGGTGCCTGAGACGGCCTATGTCGGGCTGGTCCGGGCGTTCCGAAAGTACATGAAGGCGACGCCGTACAAGTGGATTGAGGCTCATTGCGTGGAGACGTTCTATCAGTCCCACCGCTGGGTGAAGTGTTTGGGTTTCGAGCCGGTTCACGGCGAGCGATGCTTTACCCCCGAGGGTAAGGAATTCCGCAGGTTCGTCTTCAGGAATGATCACCATGGGACTTGAGACGCTGGCGCTTGCTGCCACGATCGGCGGTGGCGTTCTAGGTGCGGCCGGGTCGATCCAGAAGGGGCAGGCTACCAATCAGGCGGCGCAGTACAATACTGCCGTTGATACCCAGCGCGCGGCCGAGGAAAAGGACCAGGCTCAGGCGGATACGCAGGATTACATCCGAAAGGGTTCCGACACGGTTGAGAGCGGCGTGGCCGCCAGAGGCGTTACGGGCGTCACCGGTGAGGGTTCTCCGCTGATGGTGGATGAGAACACGGTGCGCCAAGTCGCGCTGGGTGCGGCCCGCACGTTGCAGGGCGGGGAATTGAGGGCCGGTCGATTGCAGGATGATGCCAAGTTGCAGAAGATGAGGGGCGAGAATGCGGTTACGGGGTCGTATCTGGATGCCGGTAGTTCGCTGCTGACGACTGCCGGTAAGTTTGGCAAGGGCGGTGGCTTCTAGTGGTCGCTGTTCGCATCCCAGGCGCAGACAACATTGCCAGCGTCGGCCCGGCTCGTGATCCGGGCGTGCGCGCCTCGCCGGAGGATTTTGGCTCCCAGATCGGCGAGGGGATGCAGCACCTCGGCAATGCTGCGGTCGAGGTCGGAGTTCTCATGGATCGCAAGCGGGAAGCCGCTGCGGCTGCCATGGCTGTGCCGGAGGCGACGGCCAAGTTCCAATTACAGGCGATCCAGCGCCAGCAGAAGATTGCGACCAGCAACCCGACCAGCGCGGCAGGCACGGGCCAGCAGGTTGATGCTGATCTCGCCCCAACTCAAGAGCAGATCGTCAACGAGACCAAGCAAAAATACGGCCTGAACGATCTCGACGCGGCCAAGCTGACGGGACACCTGACGACACTGCGCGGTCATGCCGTGGTGAGCGCAGTCACGCAGGCTAACAACCAGATCGTTGCCGGGCTCGGTACAGCGCATGACGAGACGGTCAAGACCATTGCCTCCAATGCGATGGCAACCGGCGATGTTGACGGGGCTCTGAAGCAGGTTGATCAGTCCGTTGGTGCCATGCGCGGCGTGGTGCCTGAGAACGATCTGAATACGCAGGCTTCGAAATCCAAGAAGGTTGTCGTCGATTCCGTCATTGCCGGCATGAAGGCGGCCGGTAACTATGATCAGGCCGAGGCGCTGACCAAGCGGTTCTATGGTTCGGTTCCTGAGCCGAGCCAGAAGGTTTACGACGCGATCTATGCACAGGAGTCCGGCGGGGGGCGCAACACGTCCACCAGCGTCACAGGCGCTCGTGGCGGGATGCAGATTCAGCCCGAGACCTTCAAGCAGTATGCGCGTCCCGGCGAGAACATCGACAACCCGTCCGATAACCAAGCTGTCGGCAAGCGTATCATTGATGATTTGAGCGCCAAGTCCGGCGGCGATCCCGCGCGTATTGCGGTGGGATATTTCTCCGGCGCTGGCAACATTGCCCCTCCCGGCAGCCCGACTCCTTGGAAGCAGGACAGAGCAGACCCGACCGGCAAGACCGTCTCGTCCTATGTCTCGGATGTGCTAGGCCGGGTGAACGGGAAGCAGCCGCAGAAGGCAGAGATTGCCGACCCTGAGCGGGCGCTGTACTGGCATCAGCAGATCGGAACGGCCAAAACGCGGGCTGTCTCTACCGCCTCGGACGCGGCTGAAACCCAGTTCACTCGGCAACTCGTTGACGCCAGCGCCGGCATTGGCTCGCTGCCGTCCCGTTCCGAGATCGAGGCCAATCAATTCCTTGGCGAGAGCACGCGCAATTCACTGCTTGCCAAATACGACAGCGCCGCGTCTGACGTGATCAAGCTGCAATCGGCAATGAAGAAGTTCAGCGATCCCAACGGCGGCGATTTCAATCCGTTCGATACCGACGAAAAGAAGAACGTTGACCGTATCTTCAACTCGCTTGGCGGCGACATGAAGGCGCTGGAGATCGTGACCAACCGCACGGGCATGGTGCCTGAGGGGGCGGTGACGGCGCTGCGCGGCAACCTTGTTTCGGCCGATCCTCAGAAGGTCGAGCAGGCTTTGCAGGTTTCATCCAATTTGGTGGGCGGAAAATTCCCGGATGTCTTCGCCAACACCAAGGGCGGGGATGATCTGACGACGACGGCCAACACGTTCCGCCACTACGTCTATGATCGCGGCCTGACGGCTGCGGATGCCACCAAGCGCATCATCGAGGAGCGGACGCCGGAGTACCAGCAGAAGGTCAAGGCCCGCATCAAGTCCGAAGACGTGAACGAAATCGTCAAGAAGCAGTTGAGCGACGGCGATATCCGCCACGCCTTCGACGACTCCTGGATACCATT
Organism: Bradyrhizobium sp. 62; assembly: GCF_023073035.1. Lineage (NCBI taxonomy): Bacteria > Pseudomonadati > Pseudomonadota > Alphaproteobacteria > Hyphomicrobiales > Nitrobacteraceae > Bradyrhizobium > Bradyrhizobium sp. 62. The sequence continues at coordinate 18,677 of NZ_JADPIT010000024.1, read as the reverse complement.
CAACGACCCGAAACTGACCTTCAATCCCGAAATGCGCCAGCGTGCCATGGGGGATTATGAGGAAGGTTTCCGGGAGAACTTCGCCAAGACCGGCGATGTGACGCTGAGCAAGCAGCTCGCGCTTGACGAGATGAAGAAGACCTGGGGAACAACTCAGGTCAATGGCTCAAAGACGGTGATGAAGTATCCGCCGGAGCGGTCTTCGGTCTACGCCGGGATTGAGAACGCGCCAGAGCATATTGCCGGGCAGGCGATCCAGGCCGTGAAGGATTTGAACGGCGCTGACGTGCCACGCTCAGCCATTCGGCTTGATGAGGTCAAGAACACGGCTGAGCGCTACATGCGCGGCCAGCCTCCGGTCTACGTGCTGAGCTACGTGGACAAAAACGGTCACATCCAGACCATCCCGAAGCAGTTCTACGCTGATCCGAACGCCATGCGCGACAAGCAAACGGCGGAACGGGCGGCACAATCGGCCAAGATCCAGACGCGGGTTGATATCGACGCGGACAATGCGGATCTCGGTCGCGCTAATTTCGGGGTGCAGTAATTGCCTTTTCTGGAAGATAGCGGCCAGCCGATCGATCTGAGCCAGCGGATTGACACTCCGAAGGGCTTTGCGGTGACGCCGGGCGCTCAAGACCTTGAGGACGGCTCGCAAAAACCTCAGTGGAATTGGGGCGCTGCGTTCCGGCGCAACAACGAAGTGGCCGCCCTTGCCGCCTCAGATAGCCATTGGATCGTCAACGAGCCCGAGCCCGGCTTCAACCCGTGGGACAAGATCAAGGGCACGCCTGACGAGGTAAACTTTAAGCAGTTGTCCGAGGCGCGGAACGAGAAGAAGTTCAACGCGATCAAGTCGGACATTGCCCGCGAGCAGGCCGACCGGAAGCTTCTGGACTCGCAGCCGTGGTGGATGGGTCTTGTAACCGAGGGCGCGGCCGGCGTTCTCAGCCCTACCTCGTTGATCCCCGGCGGCTCGTTCGTGAAGGGTGCCAAGGGTGGTATCGCGCTGGTTAAGGCTGGTGCCGAGGTCGGCATCGCCAATGCGGCCAGCGCTGCGCTGCAAGAAGGCGCGCTGCACTCAGTCGAGCAGACCCGGACGGCCGGCGAGAGCGCTACGGCTATCGGATCGTCGCTGTTTCTGGGCGGGTTGCTCGGGGCTGGCGGTCAGGCGCTGTTGTCAAAGGGAGAGTGGTTTAGGGCAACGCGGGATTTAGATCGCGATGTCCATCTTGGGGTCAATGTTCGGGGGACGCCGGTTACTGCCGATCTTCTCAACGAAGGCGGAGTGTCGGCTGACATTCTTGCGAGGCACTATCCGGGCTTCGAAGCTTGGCACGGGTCTCCGCATAAGTTCGACAAATTCGATTTGGCGCAGATCGGCACGGGTGAAGGCTATCAGGCTGAAGGCCACGGCCTTTACTTCGCTGAAAACCGTAAGGTTGCCGAGCAGTACCGTGACAATCTTTCGCGGGCGATACCAACAGTTAACGGCCGCCTTCAAGGAACCGGAGACGGTAAGTTTAATATTGTTGACGACTTTGGTGTTCAAGCTGGACCTTTTCCATCGAGAGAGCAGGCCGAGCTATCACTGCGCGGAACCGAGGGCAATCTTTACAGGGTCCGCATCAATGCCGACCCTGAGAAAATATTGGATTGGGATAAGCCTCTGAGCGAGCAGAGCGACTTCATAAGGAAGGCGCTCTTGGAACACCCAGACGCGGCCATTGCTGGTACGGCTGAAAAATGGGGGCATGATGTTCAGGCGATGTACCGAAGGATCGGCCTTCGAGTTGGTCCTACCGAAATGGCCGATACGGTTGGCCGGGAAGCTGCGGCATCGGAAGTATTGAAAAAGGCTGGTATTGTCGGACTAAAATATCTGGACGCATTCTCTCGCGATAAGGGTAAGGGCACCAGCAACTTTGTTGTCTTTGATGATGGCTTGGTTCACATCCTAGACCGCAATGGTATTCCTTTAGATATTAGCCCTAGCGGCTCTCTGAAGTCCGTAGGCGCAGCCGCCAATGAGCCTAGCGATCTGGTGGGCAATACCATTGCCGGAGGCGCTGCACGCGCCACGGCGGCTGCTACGGCCCAGCTAAACCCGCTCCTGAGGGCGCTCCATAGCCCCTCGGCGGCATACCGCGACATTGCCACCAATCTGGTGGAGAACCCGCTTTACATGACCAAGAACTTCGAGGGCGTGGCGTCTCAGCCGGCCGTCGAGACCTTGATGAAGGAATACAACGGCGGCTTGGCTAAGGCGATCCAGTCCACCAACGATGCCTATCTTGAGCATCGAAAGGCGGGCGGGCAACTGGACCGGGAGGAGTTCCGGGAAGCTGTCGGCAAGGCCATGCGCCGGGGCGATGAGGACGCCGATCCGGTCGTGACCAAGACCGCGCAAGAGTGGCGCGCGAAGGTGTTCGAGCCGCTGAAGGAGCAGGCCATCAAGGCCGGGCTTCTGCCGAAGGATGTCTCGGTTGATACGGCGGTGTCCTATTTCACCCGCATGTGGAATAGCCGGAAGATCTCTGCCGACGAGCAGGGCTTCAAGGGCATGGTGCAGGATTGGGCTGAGCGTCAGGTTCCGACCTGGGCCGAGCAGTTCGACAAGTCTGCCGAACGGCGGCTGAACCCTATGCACCAGGAAATCTCCGCTCTGGAGATGGAGAAGGTGCGGCGGGCTGAGGAGTTGAAGGGGCGCTCGGACGTGGCCGACACCTCCGAGATGACCGAGAACGATATCCGGCAGGCCCTGCGGATCGTAGAGGGCGGAGCTCCGAGGCCCAAGGGCGTCAAGACGCTCTCGCAATTCGTGCTTGAGAATGGGGGTCTCGTCGATGATGCCGGCGAGCTGGCCCATCGTGGTATCACCAACAAAGCCCGTCCGGGCCTCATCCGCAAGGAGCGCCGTACAGCTCAGGGCAAGAACGGCGGCTGGACGCTGGATGACATGGCGCGGCACGCTTGGGAAAACGACTATTTCCCGGACCATAGCCAGCGCCCGTCAATCGATGAATTCGTGGAAGCGTTGAACGACGACTTCCATAAAGTTCGCGCGGTTCTGAAGCACGGCGACAAGGATGCTTACCGGCTCAACGAACTGGTTGCCCAGCTTGAGGCCGATCTTGCGCGGGCCGGCGTTGGTAGCGATGGCAAGGCGCCCAGGTTCTCCACGTCTGAGGAAATGAAGGGCGCGGTCCAGCGGGTTTACCAAGCACTGGATGCCGAGGCCGATCGCAAGCTTGCGGTCCTCAAGGACAAGCTGAACGAGCGGCAGGCAGATATCCGGGTGGACCGGGAAGGTCGCTTCCTCGGCGATCCCAAGGAATTGGCAAAGAGCATTGCTGACGAGGTGTTCGACGCTGTCCGGCAGGACCGGGCAGGGCGTGCGAAACGACTTCATGACGATCAAGGCGCGCGGGCCTCTGAAGGAACGCACGTTCAATATTCAAGACCTGTTTCAGGCCTCCAACGGTCGCGCCGTGGAAGACTACCTTGAACACGATGTTGAGCACGTCGGCCGGCGGTATACCCGCGTCATGGGCGCGGACGTAGAACTTGCCCGCAAGTTCGGCTCGGTCGATATGGCTGATCAGTTCACAAAAATCAGGGACGACTACCGCAACCTGCGCGCCGGCATTACCGACGAAAAGCAATTGCTGGCTTTGCAGAAGCGGGAAGATTCCGACATTAAGGATCTGGAAGCCGTTCGGGACATGCTGCGCGGCACCAACCCGGGCGCCTCGGTTGACGCCAACTACTCCCGGATCGTTCGGGCGGTGAACCACTTCAACTACCTTCGCTCGATGGGCGAGGTCGCGATCGCGTCCCTGACGGAAACCGTGCGGCCGGCAATGGTGCACGGGCTGATGCCGTACATGGAAACGCTGGGCCAGACGCTGACGAACCTGAAGGGCATCAAGGCGTCGGTCAAGGATGCCCAGCTAGCGGGTGTGGTGACGGAGCGCGTGCTAGGCACTCGGTTGGCTACCCTGTCCGAGATCATCGACCCCTACGCCTCCCGTGGTCCTGTGGAGGCGTTCCTGGAGAACATGACGAACGTTGCCTCGAAGTGGAACGGCATTCGGCTCCTGACCGATATGCAGAAATCCATCGCGGCAGTGATGACACAGAATCGCATCATCAAGGGCTCTACCAATTTTGCGGAACTGGCCGAAAAGGAAAAGGCGTATCTCGCCTATCTCGGGATCGACCAGTCGATGGCTGAGCGCATCGCCAAGCAGTTCGCGGAACACGGCGAGAGCGTCGATAAAGTCCGCGTCGCCAGCCATGAAAAGTGGTCGGATGAAGTGGCGGCCCGTACCTATCGCGCGGCACTGTCCAAGGACGTGGATTCGATCATCACCACCAAGGGCGTCGCGGACACCCCGCTGTTTGCGAATACGCCAACCGGGCGGGCGATGCTCCAGTTCAAGTCGTTCGCCCTAGCCTCACATCAACGGGTGCTCTTGCGGGGATTGCAGGAAGACCGGGCTCGGTTTGTCGGCGGCCTCATTGCCATGACGACCATTGGCATGATGGCGACCTGGCTAAAGGCAGTCTCCGGCAATCGGGTGGAGAAGCTTCAGGACGCCGGCAAGAATCCCGGCTGGTGGGTGGCCGAGGGGTTCGACAAGGCCGGCATCTTCGCGGTGCCCATGGAGCTAGCCAACACATTCGAGAAGGCGACGGGCTTTAACCCGATCAAGACGCCAATGAAGGCTTTCGACCAAGGCTCGGCGATCTCTCAGAAGAACCAAAACCGCAGCCTGATTGGCTCGGTGGTCGGTCCTACTGCGGGTCTGATCGATGACGCAACCCAAGTCATGGGCCTGCCGAAGAAGATGATTGACGGGCAAGAGGTCACGCAGGGTCAAAAGAACGCGGTTGAGCGGCTGATGCCTTTCTCGTCTTACCCCGGCATCAGGCAAATGATCCGGTATGTCGTGAATCCGCAGCAGCCGCAGTGATCAACATATCTCGCGCGCGAGACCTGAGCCGCATTCCTGCGGCGGGTTGGGATCGCTCCCGACCGGCTTAGGACCGCCAGACACAACAATGATTGAGATGCCGATCATGGCGGCCAGCAACGGCAACAGCCAATCGGATCGCTTGGACCACCAATAGACGACGCCGCGCCAGCGGGCCTTGAATGGGCTCATGGTGGCTGCCGTACCACCGTACCGGACTTTACTCAAGGCCCCTCGCGGGGTCTTTCCTTTGAGGTATCAATGACCATCGCAAGCCAAACCTCCCGCATCAGCTACAATGGCGACGGCTCCACCACCGCTTTTTCGGTGCCGTTCTATTTTGCTGCAAATGCCGATCTTGTGGTGTATCTGCGGGACGCGGGCGGCAATAGCACCTTGCAGGTGCTCGGCACAAATTACAATCTGACCGGCGCCACCCTGTCTGCCGGCGGCACATGCACCTTCATCACAGCGCCGGCCAACACCTACAGCGTCGTCATCTATCGCGACCCGGCGCTTACCCAGACCACATCCTATAACAACAATGATCCGTTCCCGGCGAAGAGCCATGAGCTTGCGCTTGATAAGGCTCTGACGATCGACCAGCGCACGCGCGACCTGGTCACCCGCTCGATGCATCTGAGCGATGGTGATGATATTGCGGACATGGCGATTCCGACCATCGAAATCCGCAAGGGCAAGGTTGCGGGATATTCTCCGGCTGATGGGACGCCGATCGTCAGCGACAACACCATTGCCACGTTGGACACCGTATTGTCCGGCGCGCTTGCAACGAGCGGTGGCTTCAATCGGATTGTCCTGACTGCCACCATTACGACCCTCAAAGCGATGACACCCTTCGCTGGTGCTGTCGTGTTTATGCAGGGATACGCTGTCAACAACGATGGCGGCGAGGGCGTTTTTATCTGGAATGCATCATCTACGGCGACGCCAAACACTGGCATCGTTGTACAACCAGACGCTGGCGGCATTGGGCGTTGGGTGCGCTCGTTTGATGGTCCAATACTTCCGCAATGGTTCGGGGCCAAGGGGGACGGGACGACCGACGACACCACGGCATTTCAGTCAACAATCACCGCCTCGGCCGGCGGGGTTCTTGACGGCGACGGCTTGTCGTACAAGATCACCACGACGTTGACCGGCATTTCCGACATTGAAATCCGGAACTGTAAGATGGTCCAGAGTACCAACGCGGCGCATCCCATCATTAATTTTGCTGACAAGACGAACTGGCAAATTCGCCGTGTCTGGTTCGCGGGCGACGGCTCGACAACTCTGGATTATTCTTCGTCAAAAAACGGTGCGCTTCAATTCACCAACACGACTTCAACGGCATTCAATCGAATTGCCATAGAGGACTGCTATCTCACGAATTTTGCCGATAACTACATCATCATCGGCCAGATGACGGGGAGTGGTGGAATTGACGGATTTCGTTGCAGCAATATCAAGTTGGACTCGACGCTCGGGACTTACACAGATCAGACGCGAGTCGGAATTAATTTATTCGGTAGCGCGACGGGTAAGTGGCGCGACTCGATTGTTGAGAATTGCGTCATCGATGGGAACGCTCTAACCATCGGCATTGCGTTCTGGAGTGGCAACGATCGCTTCATCTGTCGCAACAACCTTATCAAAAATGTAGGCGCGAATTCAGCGTTCAACGCGGCCGTCGGTAGCCAGAACTGCTATGGCATTCTCGCCTACGATAACGTCGGTTCCGGAACGACTAGCGCAGCGAAGAACGGAACGATCCAGAGCAACATCATCGTCAGCCCGCCTTCGGCTGGAATCTATACTGCTGGCGCTGCCAACATCGATATCCTTGATAACCTTATCACTGGGCAATTCAGAACTGACGAAACCTCGATTAGACGCGCCGGCATCTCTCTGACGAATCCGCTGGAGGGCAGCCGGGTTTCGCGCAATCGACTTATAAATTGCTGGGGAGGAATCGCCTTAACGGGTCCGAGTGATACCGTTCTTGTGGAGGCGACGGAAAACCAGATTGAGGGCAGCAGCGCGTCCGACTCGTTCGGCGTGGTCTTGACGGCGTCCGTCAGCACAACCCTCAATTCGCGCATTGTTGTACGCGATAATGACATCAAGCTCTCGGGATCTGCCAGCATCGGCATTAGGCAAATTACCAGCGGCGCAAGCTATCTAGGAACCGTCACTGTAAAGAACAACGTTTTTAGTTCTCCGTATGCCTGCATCGATTTCGGCGCCATGACGACCGTTGGGACGGTAACGATCAAGGGCAATAAGTACAGCGGCGCGAACTCGTCGGCGGCCGTCCTGGCTAACGGAATTACCTCGGCGCTCGTCGTCCAAGGCGAGACGTTCGATCTGCAAGGCAACACCGGCTACGGCATCAATATCGGGTCGTCAACGAATGTTGGCTTCTATGATTCCGTATTCTTGAACAAGTCAGCCGGGCTCGCCTGCGTTACCGCAATTGGCGCGACGGGAGGCATGGAGGGAATCAAGTTCCGCTTCTGCTCCGGCACTCTGCGGGTTGTTGTCGGCTCGATGGGATATACCGCGCCAGTGTTCAACGGCATCACCGGCGATGTCGTTCAGGATATTTCCAGTGGAGCCTACACCGAGGCCGGCGTCACGCCGAAATACACCATACTTGGATGGGTTTGCGTCACGGGCGCGACCTGGCTTCCGCGCCGGCTTCCGACTGGTGGCTGACGGCGGCCGATAGTCCGAGCAGCGCAAACAGCGCAATGTCGCGGCTGGTGCGCCCGTGCATGAGGCTTATCAGCACGATGTAGGCGAGACTGCACAACGCAAATTGCGCATCGATGCTCCCCCTAGCCAATGGGAACAATCGCCAAAGGCTGATGGCTATCAGTATCGTCAAAGTTGATCCACCGACCCAGCCGAACTCGATGACGGCCTGCAAAATTGAATTGTGGACCTGAAATCCGGTCATGCAGGAATGCTTCATAAACCCGTCCAAGCCAAAGCCGAATGCCCCGGAGAGTGGAAGCAGATAGAGTCCATCGCGCAATAATGCCTTCCTCTCGGAGATTGAGTTGTTCAGGTCAACTTGGGTGGAACAACTCGGCGGTCGAGCCTCCTCGATTCGTGGCAAGGCGGGTGCGGTAGCAGCGGGTGTCGGGGCTTGTGGTGCAGCTACGGTAGAGGCTGACTGGGGTGCAGCAGCTACGGGGCTCTCGTCAGCAGAGATGTAGGACAGCAGCACTTTTGAGTGCATTGACCGGGAGGCGGCGCCTCCAACGACCGACGCAACGACAACAGAGACGGTGATGGCGATGTATCTTCGCCGCGCTCCTCGGCTCATGGTTAGTGGAATAAGCAGAGTGGCAATGAGCGCAACAAAGGTGCCCCTGACCAGCGAGGCCGCAAAGATTGTAACGGCCGGGCAAGCGCAGGCGACAAGAATAATCGTGCGGTGCCTGGTTAGCCTGTCTGTGGCTAGTGAAATCAATAAGAAGGCGAGCGAACCCATAAATATGGTTGAGGCGGCATCATACCCCGCGATGGTCGGCTTGCCGTGCATCTCATACCATTGATGTACGAGTGCCTGCGCCGTGACAATCACTCCCAGCGCGACGACGGCGCCGGTTGTCCAGTTGAACGCGCGCCGCGACTCATGAAGCTGGCTGACAGTTAAGAAGCGACACGCCGGGTAAGCCGACAGAGATGTTACGAAAATAAGCCATTCCTTCGTGAGCGCGGTGTTTCCATTGCTCGCAAGCGACATGAGCACGCAAAAAACAAACAGCGCGAACAGGTAATCTGCGGAGTTGACCACGACATCGGCTCTGAACGTGAGCGCGAAAAGACCTACCAAGTAGACCGCGAGCAAGGCGGCAGTCACTTCGCTACTGCTGCCGACGAAGAAGTAAATAAGAACATTGATGGAATTGGCTGACAGGAGCGCCGCAAGGACTAGGCCCGTCAGGTTTGAATTCCTGGAAATAGCCACTGAAATTAGTGGCTGATCTATCGCCGTCATGGTGTCCCCATCCCGAAACCGGGCGGGACGCTACCACCACAACCCCAGGTTCATCAACCCCAACAAGGAGGCTCGAATGGGCTTTTTCCTCGGCTTCGCCATGGGCGTGGCTACCGTTTACTTCTGGCCTGCGATCAAAACCAAGCTCGTGGCCTGGTATGATGCTCTAGTGGCGAAGATCTGATGCGCCTCGTAGACGAATGGCGGTGGCTATGGCGCAAGGCATGGTCAGTCCGCCTCATCGTTTTTGCCGGCCTCCTGTCCGGTCTTGAGGTCTGCTTTTCGGTCCTGTCGGCCTACCAGGTCGATACCGGCGTGCCCCCCGGCACATTCGCCGCTCTGTCCGGTCTTGTGACAATCGCAGCCTTCCTCGCCCGTTTCGTGGCTCAATCGAGGGACTGATCAACCGTGAAAACTGCTCATAAGGCTGGCGCCGCTGGTGCCGGCGCGATCGTCCTCGCCTGTGCCTTCATCCAACCGTGGGAAGGTCTATGGACCACGGCAAAGGTTGACACCATTGGGACCGGCCGACCCGTGACGTGGTGTTACGGCGAGACAGAAGGTCCAGTGAAGGTCGGCCAGAAGTTCACGCCAAAGCAATGCGAAGACATGCTGGCGGCAAAACTGCCTCGTTACAACGACGAGATATCGAGGTGCATCCATGTCCCGATATCCGACAAGACGCGGGCCGCTTTCATCTCCTTTGCCTACAACGTGGGTTCTGCTGGCTTTTGCCGTTCTTCCTCTGCTCGCCGTCTTAACGCTGGCGATTATCGCGGCGCATGCGACGGCCTCATGCAGTGGACCAGAGCGCAGGGGAAAGTTGTGCGCGGTCTCGTCAACCGCAGAACCAAAGAACGGCAACTGTGCCTGGAAGGACTGACCGATGTCGATGTTAATCGCGCTGCTAAAGCAGATCGCGGCCCCGTACCTGCTGCGCATCATTATCGCTGGACTGATTACGTCCGCAATTGGTGGCGGATTTTTGTTTCTAAAATTTCACTATGAAAACGCCGGCTGGAACAAAGCAATTGCAGCCATTGCAGCAAAGGATGAGAGGGCAGCCAATGCCGTTAAAGCCGCGATCAAAACCGTTGATGACTGTTATGCTGCTGGCAAGCAGTGGGATGCTGTTGGCGGGGTGTGTAACTGACGGCAGCTTCGCCACGCTGAAGGGCGCAAGCAATAGCTTTGTAGCCCCAAAGTATCAGGTGCTCGGTAAAACCCGATACGATCAGAAGTGGATCGATCAAACGACTGAGGCGGGCATCGCCGGCTTCGGATGGAAGCGGCCGGCAAAGCGCCCGACGACTCTCAATCCAAAGCCGGTAGCAGCCAACGTCGCACCAGACGCATACGCTTGCTTTGGGGCGGAGCGATACAAGGCCATGAGCGAAGGCCGAACCTGCGCTGACGACCCGAAGCCGACGACGTTCCGCAAGCGTTGGTATGACCGCTTTCTCAGGCACAAGCCTGCCCAATGACAAACGGAGAAATGGTGACTGACACCGGGGCTATCGCCGCCATCGCAAGCCCTTGGTGGCTGCCTGCTCTTCACGGGGTCTCCGAGGTGGCGGCGCTTGTCCTGCCCATCCTCGGCGTTCTCTGGCTTTGCGTGCAGATCGTTGTGAGGCTGCATCAGGTCAAGCGCAAATGATGGATGAACTCAAGGAGCTATTCCGAGAGCTGAAGAACCCGGCGCTCCTGGTTGCTCTCGGTGCAATGGTCGCTCTGATCCTTCTCCTCTGCAACGTCAGGATCAGCCCTCAATGATCCAGATCATCGCCGTCCTGTGCAGCCTGTCATCTCCGGCCGACTGTCACGAGCAAACCGTCACCACCTCGGACTTCGCCGATGTCTCGATGCAGTCGTGCCTGATGGGCGCGCCGCAGCTTGCGGATTGGATGAAGGAGCATCCCAGTCAACGTCTGGCCGGGTGGAAGTGCGTCATCGGAACTCCATCAAAGGGAATCTAGATTGTCGGCAGCAACGACGACGGATCAAGAGTTCATCGCGTTATTCGATGCCGTAGGGGGCGCCAAAGCAGCCAAAATCCTAGGGGTTCAAGAACACAACATCTACAAACGCCGCCGGAGATTAGAGGCTTTCTTCGGTCCCATATCGGCACCAAACCGACCGCGACCCGTAGTCGCCGGACGGCTTCCTCTCGACATCAAGAACGGCTCCATTCTGGTCGGCAGCGACTTCCACATCTGGCCCGGCGAGCCGTCAACCTGCCTCCGCGCCTTCAAGAAGTTTGTTGGCGAGATCAAGCCAGCCGCCGTCATCCTGAATGGCGACGTTATGGACTTTCCAAGGATCAGCCGGCATCCGCAGAATTGGGAGAGCGCACCAGATCCGCAGGAAGAGATCGAGGCTGCACAGGACCATCTCAATGATATTGTCGGCTCCTGCAAGCGCGGCACTCACAAAATATGGACCTTGGGTAATCATGACGCCCGGTTCGAGCTGATGATTGCCAGCGCGGCGCCCCAGTATCGCGGCGTTCGTGGCGTGCATCTCTCAGACCATTTCGGATGCTGGCAGAAGGCCATGTCCTGCTTCATCAATGAGGGCGTCGAGGGCGGCGCTACCATGGTCAAGCACCGCTTGAAGGGTGGTGCAGGGTGCAACGAGAGCGAACGCCCTCAACGCTGGGGTTAGCGTCGTCACGGGCCATCTGCACTGCCAGAATGTTCGACCGCTTTCTGACTATCGTAGTTTTGATCGTTATGGCGTCGATACTGGCTGCGTGGCTGACAAGGAACATCGGGCGTTCTCGTACACGGAAGATTCCCCGCTCGACTGGAGATCCGGCTTCGCCCTCCTGACCTATCGGGACGGCAAGCTGCTTTATCCCGAGCTATTCACCAAATGGGACGACAAGCACGTACAGTTCCGGGGAGCGCTACATCGTGTCTAAAAAGCCAGCTTACTACCAGGTTAGCCACGGCGAATGGATCGTTGTCCCCAAGCGTGGCTACAAAGAGCAATGCTGCGACTGCGGTCTCGTTCACATGATGAATTTCAAGGTGGATGAGAAGGGCCGCATTCACATCCAGACCTTCAGGGATCATCGCGCTACCGGCGGCGCACGAACGAGGTTCAGAGAAGAATGATGAGCGCTGGTCTTGTCGCCCTTGTTGGCGGAATCTACGCATATATTGCCGCTGAGCAGTTCTATTTAGACAACCCGGCGATGGGAATATGCTATGCTGGATATGCCGTGTCGAACTGCGGAATCTACATTTTACTCAGGTAGGCCCGTCGTATTGGTGTCTCGATGGCTTGCTCGACGGACCAACCAAGGTAGAGGCGGCTGAATATGTTGGCCCTCGGGGTGCCCGCTATCTCGGAGGCCTGCTGCACCGTTAATTTACGTCCCTTGTAATCTAGAAGGCGCGTCGTTCTCTTGTTGTATGTCTGCTCCTCGTTTTTAGCCCACTTGCAGTTCGCGGGTTCGTAGTTGCCGTTATTGTCGCGTCGCTCGATGCTGAAGCTTGGGTCCGGCCTCTGCCCCATGTCGGAAATGAAATTCTCGAAGCGTTTCCAGCGTTCGCAAACCTTGATTCCTCGTCCGCCGTATTGTGGATATCTATCGACTTTCGGGTTTTCGCAGCGCCGCCGCATAGCGCACCAGACGCCGTATTCTGGAGTTCTTCTCATACCGTGGGTGCGGCGTATATCGCCAGTCGCCGCCCGCTTAGACGTGAGTTCTGACCTGAGACAACCGCAGCTTTGCGATTTGCCGGTCTTCAAGTGCGTTCGAAATGAGTTCGTTGTGTTCCCGCAGTCGCATTTGCAGACCCACTTTACGTCGCTTGAAGGGCCATCATATCGATGAAGAACAGTAAGCCGACCAAATCGACGGCCAGACAAATCTTCGGCTCTATAACCGCGCATATGAACCCCCTCCAAATCAGTTGGGGCAGTATATCACAATATGCTTTCAGCAACGTCGGCTTATGGTGGTTTGTGAAATGAAGGTCTACCTCGCGGGCAAGATCTCCGGCAGGCCGAACTACTTCGACGTATTCGCCAGCGCCGCAGACGACCTCCGCAAGCGTGGGCATGAGGTCTTCAACCCCGCCGCTGCGAATCTCGAAGGAACGCCGCTCAACAAGATCATGGCGTATCTGCTCCCGTATCTGTGCCTTGAGGCCGAGGCCATCGCGCTCCTTCCTGGCTGGTGGCGCAGCGGTGGCGCGCGTATCGAATACCTGCTCGCCCGATATCTCGGGCTGAAGATCATCAAGCTCTAACCCACCCCAACACCTGACCTGACGAGGCCTCCTAACGGGGGCCTTTTTGCTGCTTGGAGACAATGAATGTCATTTGGAAAGCTCGGCGCAATGGGCCGGGGATTTGGCCACCTCGGTGCCCTTGGGACAGCGGGGTACAGCCCGGTAGCAGCGCTCGGAGCCGATCTTATCGCCTATTGGGACGTGAACCGGCCCGACCTCATCACTGGGCTTAACGTTTCGTCGTGGCGTGACATCGTTGCCGGATATCCTGCCGTTCAAGCGACTGGCTCTGCGCAGCCGGTTTATTCGATCAGCTCGTTCAATGGCGCCCCCGGCATCGCCTTCGATGGCGCAAGCCAGCAATTGACATGCACGGATGCGGCTTTCCTGGCGGCGCTTCCTTCAGGTGCAGGCCCGTATGAGATCTGGGCTCTGATCCAGCAAGACGCATTGCCGGCGGATACGACCGAGAGGATCGCGGTCGCGGTCGGCGGCGCCAGCCTCGTGACAGGCCGCGCTCTGTCGCGCATCGTGACATCTGCAACCAACCGCGCTCGCAGTCGAACCGGAAATGGCGCAGCATCAACCAACATTGACGATACGGCTGTCGATCTGTCTACTCGGCACGTTCTCCGGCTAGCTGTTGGCGCGACGTCGAGCGCTCTCACTGTCGATGGCGGCACGCCAAGCACGGCCTCGGTCGTACCATCAACCACGAATACACGCCTCCGGCTGGGCGCAAGCAATGCGACCGCTGCCGTCAACTTCTGGCAGGGGCAGATAGCGGCAATCCTCATCACGCAGCCGCTCAGCGCGGCCAAGGCGGCAGCGCTTCAATCCTATCTTACGCGCCGGAAGGCCGGCGGTAGCTACAGCTTCCCCGGCGTCATCCCTGCGCTTGGCTCGAATGCAATTGCCTATTGGGATGCGGCTAGAGGGGACACCCTTACTGTCTTGCTTGGCGCGGTTGCGTCATGGAATGACGTGGTTGCCGGATATCCGGCCATTCAGGGGACGCCAACTCTTAAGCCGATATACGGCGCAAATTCCTTCAACAGCAGTCCCGGCATCACCTTCGATGGCGTGGATGATTTCCTGATGTGTACGGATGCAGCGTTCCTAGCTGCGCTGCCTTCCGGCGCCAGCCCATACGAGATTTGGGCGCTCGTATCCCAAGACGCCTTGCCCGCAGATACGACTGAGAGATTTGTTGTAGCGGTTGGAGATAGCAGCCTCATCACGGGGCGAGCGATCTCCCGCATCGTCACAACTGGCACCAACCGAGCACGAGGCAGGACCGGAACTGGTGCGGCGGCAACGAACGCCGACGACACGGCAACGGACCTCTCTGGAAGCCACGTCATCAGGTACACGATAGGCGCCACCGCCAGCGCACTGACGGTTGATGCTGGAGTCCCAACGGCTTCATCTGTGGTTCCAGCGACCACAAACACCCGCCTTCGGTTTGGCGCAAGCAATGCGTCAGCGGCTGTCAGTTTCTGGCAAGGCCAGATTGTCGCCGTGGTCGTGACGTTGCCGCTTCCTGTCGATCAGGCGTCCGCCCTTCAAAACTATCTCGGTAGCAGGTAAGCAATGACAACGTTCAAGACTCCCTGCCGTGCCAACGGCGACCTTTTCGGACCTACCGGAAATTCGGTCTCGTTCGGGTTCATCACCGACACTCACCACGACCCAGCCAAGGCAACCAGCTTGGGCAAATACTATCAGGACGCCGTGAACAAGGTAACGGCGTCGGTCGCTGCGTTCAACGCGATCCCTGGCTTGAGCTTCGTTTTTCAGAACGGCGACTTCATTGACAGCAGCGCGGACGCGGCGACTGCTCTGGTTGATCTTGCCGCCATCAAAGGTGTGTTCGACGGAGCAAATGCGCCGAGATACCACAACGTCGGCAACCACGAGCTGTTCACGCTGACGAAAGCCCAAACCCACGGAGTCACAGGCCAGTCTGCAAAGTGGTATTCGTTCGCATATGGCGGCGTGACTTTCATCGTTCTGGATGGAAACTTTACCGCTGATGACGACACGGCAGATTTGAGCCCGTCAACGCCGAGCGGGTCGGTTGATTACACGCGCTCACCGTTCATCTCGTACATTCCTCCGACGCAACGCGCGTGGTTGGCCGCGACGATCGCCGCGTCTGCCTACCCCTGCGTGATCTTCTGCCATTACCCGGTCTACTATTTGTATCCAGGTCAACAGTCATGGGGGCTGACGAATGCGGCGGCCGTGCGTACCATCATCGACGCTGCCGGAAGCAAGGTGATCGCCTGCGTGTGCGGGCACATCCACGACAACCACATCAGGAAGGTCGGAAGTTGCGTGTACGCCACCCTCGATGCGGTTTCGTCTTACGCTTATCCAGCCGTCAATCATTCGATCGTCACGGTCTACCCCGACCTCCGTAGAATCAAGATCATCGCGGCGGGGTATCACATGAGCGAGATACCGGGGTGATCCCTGTCGCGACGATCTACTTTTTCAATGATCGGCCGCCGTTGGCGGTCTACACGCAGCCAATGTTGGAGAGAGAAAGTGAGCGAGCCAAGCCTCATTCCCGCAACTGTCAATGGCGTGTCGAACCTGGTGTTCGAGGGGGCGACTAATTGTCTTTTGCTCCTGAGCCAGCCAGAAGTTTCGTGGCATGCTGCACAAAAGCCTCAAGTGAGCGTCTGGGAATTGATACAGGAAGGTGAGCAAAACCAAGATTGATCGATAGCCCAACCCGCCCGGATGCCTGGTTATCTCTCAGGTCTAAAGAAAAGGCCGTGAGACCGAACCCCTGAATCTGCCTTGGTGGTGCCGCCGCAGCCGATCGTTCGGCCTCCGACCATTTATGGAACGCCTGTTGACCAAGGTCTAATAGCCAAAACGGTATTTTCCCGAAATCGGCTGCGCTGCAGGCGGTTCGAAGGTTTTTACCGCTGGCTGTATTGATCGTGAAGACGATCAGTTTTCCTGCTGGATCAATTGCGGCGTCATTGATGCTCTGGATGGGGTCTATATTTTCGCTCATGGTCTCCTCCGCACAATAAAAGAGACCATCTGAGCGTCAGCACGCGGAAAAGTCGAGTCCCTCGTTCACTCCCTTTTCAAGGGTGTGGCGCGATCACTCAGGGTCAACGGGGGAGTGCCGCGAGAACGGCGGTGCCCCGAGCCTCGTCTTCCAGCTTATCAGCCTTGGCCTTGGCTGCCGCCAATGTCTCGAACCGGCCGACGACCTTCATGGTGGATTCCGAGATTACATCCACGCCCCAATCGTGGACAACTTCCCACTGGCGGCTGTCGTGCATCTTGTTCCGGCGAGTAATCCAGCGGTCAGCAACGCTGTGCCAAGCCGTCGCAACTTCCTTCGGAGTCATCATTCCCTCACTTGCGCTTGTTGCTAAGTGCTTTGATCTGCGGCGGGCGCCGCGTCGCGCAACTGCTGAAGGAACCGCAATATCGTCTGCGCAGCGTCCCACCGTCGCTCCGGCGGTATCTGAGTTTCCGTGCTGGCGATCCCGAGAAGCATAATTATGGTGTTAAAATCCTCTTTGTCTGGCGTCACACTTCCGCTCCTTGCCCAGGTGCCGGGGTGCGCCGAAACGGTCCGGTACATGACCCCATGAAACTTCCAGCATCGTCATGCAAAATTGCGCAAAGATTTTCCGATGTTCTGATGTGGCGCAACCAATAAAAGGCGTCGCGCCGATCATAGAAAAAATGGGTAGAATAAATTGCGCCCGTGTCGAGCCCGACAACGTCTAGGCAAAACGGCTTTACAGGCTCTGGGGCGGTCATGTCAGTCTCTCTGTCTTAACAACGTGTCGCTTAGGACTTGGGGTACGGGATAAACATCGTCCCGACCGAGCCGTCCGGCATTACGACCCAGCAGATATAGCCCAGGCCTTCGACCCGCTTCCACTTTGCAATTGGTGTCATGTCCAGAACTCACTGCTCAACTGCGGTTATGTGGCGGCTTGCGCCGTCCTGCTATCCGCTCGGGCTCAAGGCGGACATTGAGCTTTTTGCCCAGCTCCTCCAGCCGCGGGATGTCTGCTAAGATACGCTCCATCGCCGCCTTTGTCGCTCGGCCACGACTGCGGTTCGCTCTCCCGATGAGTTCGGAAAGGGCGTTTCTGCTAAGACCAGGCTTAAAGTCCATTTCACTTCCCCACTTGTCGGTCAGGAACGCTGGCCAGTGCCGGCGCAAGTCTCGCATGGCCCAGACAGGATACTGTCAGACGCGCGATGGAATCCGTCTCCAAAGCAGGTCAGACATAGCCCTTGGCACTCGTTCTGCATGAGCCGAGTGGCTTCCTCCGTCAGTAGCTTTTCGGCTTCATAACAGACGTGGCTGGCGTACTTATTTTTGTAGGGCATGTTCTTGTACGCTCGCAGGACGATAAGGGCTTCTAGCGGTGTCATGCTCGTTCTCCATTCGGCAGTGGCTTACTGCACAGGCGCTGGAAGTGATCGCCGAGGAAGCGGTTCACCTCCTGCGGCGTCATGGCGTAGAGCTTGTCCATGATCTCGCGCGGGGTCTGCTCCGGCTGGTCTTTCGGTTTATCAGTCACTTGGACTCTCCTTGCCTGATTGCGGGAGTGATCTGCCACCGGATAATGTTGCCGGTGAAGCTGTTGGTTTCGTACCGCTCCGAAAACCACTTCCACATGGCGGCGTAGTCCTCGAATCCGTCCGCCCTGGCGAAGTCGTCTATGTCGCCGGGAAAGCGGGACTTGTCTCCCAACGTCACGCCGCGCGCTGTGAGCCCGACATAGGTGCAATCGATGCAGACGGCATCAGCGAGCTTGCGGCAGGCCTTGGTGCGCTGGCCGGTGTAGAGCTGCAAAGCCTGTCCAGCGGTCGCTCTGGCCGTCTGGCGTATGGTCTGCGTCTTCCGGCCGGAGGCCACGGCGTCGGCAAACTGCGCTGAGAAGTTAATCGCTACCATGGTGACCCCTGCTCAATGCAACTGACTGACAAGATCGTCCAGGCGGGCCATCTCCCGGTTGATGTTCGCCTTGAGCTGGACGCGCTGGTCGAAGTCGGTCGTCTTCGCGTAGTTCTCCGTCTGCTCAAGCAGGTTGTGACAGGCCCGGCCGATCGCGGTCTCGGCGCCGTGGGCCATCGCCAGCTTCTTCAGCTTGGATCGGGTCTCGGTGAAGTCGGTCATGGGGATGTCTCCGGAGGGGCGGGAGGGTGCATCCAGTGGGTGGGCTCCAAGTTCGGGTAGCTGCCGATCTCCCAGTCAGCCTCTGGCAAAAGGTGCCACTCGATCCCGATGCCGGGTTGAGATCCCCACGTCGGCCTAATCCAGATCCAACGCCCATCGCCATGGGCGCCGCCCTGGTTCCACATGCAGTCGATCGTGCGGCCGCGCGGGTAGGGGAAGAGTAGATCGATTTTGGTGCCGTCCTTCGGCGCCGTCTCGAT
>NZ_JADPIT010000016.1:522565-548783 GCF_023073035.1 Bradyrhizobium sp. 62 | reverse complement strand
CCGGGACAAGCCCGGCCATGACGGATGTAGTCGATGCGAAGGGGCGCCGGTAGCCCTCACACCCGCATCGGCATCAGCACGTAGAGTGCGCTCTTGTCGTCGCGGTCTTGCACCAGGGTCGGTGAGCCCGGGTCGGCGAGCCGGAGCGTTGCGACGTCGCCTTCGATCTGGGCGGCGATGTCGAGCAGATAGCGGGAGTTGAAGCCGATATCGAGGGCGTCGGAGGCGTATTCGACTTCGAGCTCTTCGGTCGCGCTGCCGGAATCCGGATTGGTCACCGACAGCACCAGCTTGCCCGGCGACAGCGAGAGTTTCACGGCTCGGCCGCGCTCGCTGGAAATCGTCGAGACGCGGTCGACCGCGTTCTCGAAATCCTTCTTGTCGACGACGAGCTCCTTGTCGTTGCCCTGCGGGATCACGCGGCCGTAATCGGGGAAGGTGCCGTCGATCAGCTTCGAGGTCAGCACCACATTGCCGATGGTGAAGCGGATCTTGGCCTGCGACAGCTCGATCGTGACCTCGGCCTCGTTGTCCTCGATCAGGCGCTGCACCTCGCCGACGGTCTTGCGCGGCACGATCACGCCGGGCATGCCCTCGGCGCCCTTGGGCTGGACCAGGTCGAGCTGGGCGAGGCGGTGGCCGTCGGTGGCGACGCCGCGCAGGGTGGCGGCTTTGGCCGAGCCCGCGGCATGCAGATAGATGCCGTTGAGATAATAGCGGGTCTCCTCGGTGGAGATCGCGAACTGGGTGCGGTCGATCAGCCGCTTGACGTCCTTGGCGGCGAGGCTGAACGAATGCGACATGTCGCCGGCCGCGAGATCCGGAAAATCATTCTCCGGCAAGGTCTGCAGCGTGAAGCGGGAACGGCCGGCGCGGATCGCCAGCACGGCGCGGTCGCCGTCGGCTTCGAGCACGATCTGCGAACCGTCCGGCAGCTTGCGCACGATGTCGTAGAACATGTGGGCCGGCACGGTGGTGGAGCCCGCGGTCGCGGTTTCCGCCGCGAGCGTTTCCGTGACCTCGAGGTCGAGGTCGGTCGCCTTCAGCGACAATTTCGCGTTCTCGGCCCTAACAAGCACGTTGCCGAGGATCGGAATCGTGTTGCGGCGCTCGACCACGCGGTGGACGTGGCCCAGCGACTTCAGGAGTTGCGCGCGTTCGACCGTAACCTTCATTGCACTACTCGCCCGATCCCCAAGGAAACACAAATCTGGAAAAGCCGGGCGGCGGGACGCGCGCCACGGCACCGAAGACCCCGGAAAGCCGGATCATCCAGCCGATATGACCAAAGCCGTCAGGGTCGCGCAAGGTGGCGCGTAAAGTCATCCATTTCAAGGGATTGCGCGGCAGTTCCCCACGATTTACCGGCAAAGACGGGGCCGGCGCCCAGCTGGACCAAGACCGCCGCCCCAGGCATGGCCGGGGCGGCGCGAGGGAAGGGGAAAGACCCAGGCGTTTATTCCTGAAGCTGGCGCTTGAGCGATTCGACCTCGTCCGACAGCGCCGTGTCCTTGGAAACCAGGGCCTCGATCTTGCGAACGGCGTGCAGCACCGTGGTGTGGTCGCGCCCGCCGAAGCGGCGGCCGATCTCCGGCAGCGATCGCAGGGTCAGCGTCTTGGCGAGATACATCGCCACCTGGCGCGGACGGACCACGTTGGCGGTCCGGCGCGAGGACAGGAGGTCGGAGCGGCTGACATTATATTGCCGCGCCACCACGCGCTGGATGTCCTCGATCTTGATCCGCTTCGGTTCCTGCGGCCGGATCAGGTCGCGCACCTCGTGCTCCGCCATCTCCAGCGTCACCGGCCGGTTGTTGAGCTTCGAATGCGCGAGCAGGCGGTTGATCGCGCCTTCGAGATCCCGGCCGTTATGGGTGATGGCGCGGGCCAGATAGGTCAGCACCTCCTCCGGCACCTCGAAGGTCGCATGATGGGCGCGGGCCGCGGCGACGCGCGACTTGAGAATGCCGTGTCGCAGCTCCTCGCCGAGCGAGGCCATCTCGACCACGAGGCCGCCGGCCAGCCGCGAGCGCACGCGGTCGTCGAGGCTTTCGAGATCGGACGGCGGACGGTCGGCCGCGATCACGACTTGGCGGCCGGCATCGATCAGCGCGTTCAGCGTGTGACAGAACTCGGCCTGGGTCGACTTGCCCTGCAGGAACTGGAGATCGTCGATCACGAGCACGTCGATGCCGCGCAACGCTTCCTTGAAGGCGAGCGCCGTCTGCGTCTTCAGCGCGGCGACGAAGCCGTACATGAATTTCTCGGCGGTGAGATAAAGCACCTTGCGCTCGTTGCCGGAATTGCCGGCCCAGGTCACCGCCTGCAAGAGATGGGTCTTGCCGAGGCCGACCCCCGCATGGATGTAGAGCGGATTGAACATGACGGGATCGCCGCGACGACCCTCGGCGACCTGACGCGCAGCCGCATGCGCCAGCGTGTTGGAACGGCCGACGACGAAGCTTGCGAAGGTCAGGCGCGGATCGAGCGGCGAACCGCCGAGCGCATCGTGATTGGCCGAGACCGGCGCGGTCGCGGTCGAGCGCAGCTCCGGCGCAGGCGAGCGGCGCGTTTCGACCGGCGCGGGCGCTTCCTTCTGCTGCACCACGGGGCGCACGGCCGAGCGCACGGTGAGATCGATGCGATGCACTTCCGGCATCTCGGCCTGCCAGCACGACAGCACGCGCTCGGCATAATGGGCCTGGATCCAGCTCTTCAGGAAGCGGGTCGGCACCGACAGACGCACGCTCTCGTCCTGGACGCCTTCCAGATCCATGCGCGCAAACCAGCTCGTATAGACGTCTTCGCCAACGTTCGAGCGCAGCCGACTCTTCACGCGTGACCAGCGATCCTGTTCCGGGGTTGTCATCATTTGAGAACTTTTCTTGAGAGATAAGGTTGCGTGGTGAGCGCCATGCAGAGTTCCTGCCAGCAATACCTGCCAGGATTATTTGCAATGGCGGGACCTCAAGCGATTTCACCTGCAGGCATGGCTCGACCGCTCGGCGGAAACGCCGCGTCCGATCAGCAATGTCTAGAGATGGAGGGGTCGCGAGGTCAGCGCGTACTCGGCGCTCCGTGACACGCGGGAGGCTTGGTGTCCGACGAATCTAAAACGGCATCGCTGGAAGTCGAAATGCTGGAAGTCGAAATGTGTTTCAATACCGCGTTGAGTTCGTAAGACATGATACCTCCCCGTCCTGCCGTGATTGCTCGCGACAAGGTCCTGCGTGTCCAAACGACACCCGCTTCGTCATCGGATGCCTGCCCGTGTACTAGTCCGCTCGGCCTCGCCATCATGCCTGTCGGGGCAGCTTTCAAGATGTCTCTTAAGCGCGAGAGAAAGATCCCGCTTGGAGACATTCAGACAAAGAGCTACCGTTCCCGCATTGCTGTGGGTTTTGATCCGACAATCGCTTGTTGAAGCGCCGCCTACGTGCACATCGCCGCCGATTTGCACGCTCGCCCCGTTTCCGATACCGCGCTGGTCTCAAGATCGTGGGCGCCGCTGACGTCTTAAGGAATACACTATGCGGAAAGACTCGCAACGGAATTGATTCACACTTGAGGCATCAAAAATCTTGATCTGCGTTAACGCCACGCGGACTTGTGCACAGGCTTCAGAGCAAGTTTTTGGATTCGTGCACAGAATCGAAGACGCCACGTTTCATGTGACAATTCTCCGCCACCGCCAAAAATTTTTTACAAAAGCGTCACGCGCGCGACGCGCGGACGAGTTTTCCAAATGCTTGGCCTCACTATGTCGATAAGTGGTTAGCGAGCCATCGCTTTTTGAGTCTCGTTTCACAGGGTAACTCCACCGGTCAATTCGATCCGGGGAATCTACGGTGTGCAAAACTCAAGGCGCCGCGAATTCAAGTTGTGCCCGCTTTGCAACGACTTTTTGCACCGCGGTGGAAGTTTCCGCTGTTGCAAAATCATTCGCAGGTAGAACTACGGGACATCATGGTGCAAACGCCGCAATCCTCCGATCGAAGGTCGCTCGGCGCGTGACTGCTTGCGTGGATATGGCAGGCAACAAAAAAGCCCGGCGTGATGCCGGGCTGTTTGACGTATGCGATGTGCGACCGGATCGTCCGATCGAACGAATGCTGCTAGATCACTCGCGAGCTTACTTGGCGAGCTTGGCGATCTGCGCGGTGAGCCGCGAGACTTTGCGGCTGGCATTGTTCTTATGAATGATGTTTCGCTGCGCGGCGCGCATCAAGGCGGGCTCGGCGTTCGCCAGCGCCGTCACGGCTGCGGCGCGGTCGCCGGTCTTGATTGCTTCTTCGACATTACGCACGGCACCGCGCATCTGGGTGCGGCGCGACTTGTTGACGGCGGTGCGGCGGGCGATCTTGCGCGTCGCTTTCTTGGCGGAAGTGGTATTGGCCATGGTCTCAATGTCCTTTGCGGGTACCGGTCGCGTCTTGGTCGGGTAGCGCCGGCTTGCTTGACCGCGTAATCGACGCTCGGAATTAGGGTGTTCGGTTGCTAGGCTGTTCCTGGAACAAGAGCGACGGCCTTGCGGCTGTCTCTGAGGCCCAAAGAGCCTCTCAGCTCAAGGAGCCTCTAAGCCCCAAAGAGCCTCTAAGCCCAAAAGAGCCTGCAACTGCTCAAAGAACAGCGGCGGCAGGATTGCGCCCGCCGCCAGTTGGCGCCCTTATAGAGAGGGTCTTTGGCACCGTCAACGCTTTCCCGGGCTGGACGACCAGCCTCTTGGGGTGGGGATGAATGCCGTAACGCCCTGAAGAGGTTGAATTTCTGCCGTCTCCCTTGTATTGGCTGGCGGCGTTCCGAGAGTCGTCCGATCGGACGACTATAGAGGGTGAGGCATGATCCGCGGCTTTTTCCGACTGATTGGGCTGCTGCTGCTCGCCGGCGGGTTCATCTTCATGGTCTACGACGGCGCCCGCTGGGTCGCCGACCAGACCCTTCGGTTCACCCGCTTCGGCCAGTTCTGGAACGACATCAATCAGGCCAGCCAGACGGCATTCCGGACCTGGGTCGAGGCCAAGGCGCCCTGGCTCTGGACCTCGGTGATCCGCCTGGTGCTGGATCAGCCGGTTTTCGCCGTCCTCGGCATTCTCGGCATCCTCCTGATGATCCTGTTCCGCCCGCGCAAGCCGCTGATCGGCTATTCCCGGGATTGAGCTTTCAATTCGCGCGCCTCGAACCGGCGTGCGGACGGCGTAACAGGGCTGCCCCTTTGCGCGTAAAGACCTATATTCCCAACTGATCGCGAGCACGCCGCCTGAGCGCTTGGCTCATCGCCTTGGCCCAGGCGAGGCACAGCTCGTTCCCGGAGATCCGTCCATGCTGTTCATGCGCAAGACCACCGCATTGCCGAGCGCCACGGAAGCGCTGCCCGGCCGTGCGCAAGCCATTCCGACCGCGACCACCCATTTCGTCAACGGCACGAAGTTGCAGCCGCCTTATCCCGCCGGCCTCGAGCAGGCGGTGTTCGGGCTCGGCTGCTTCTGGGGCGCCGAGCGCAAGTTCTGGGAGCTAGGCGAGGGCGTTTACACAACTGCCGTCGGCTATGCCGGCGGCCACACGCCGAACCCGACTTATGAAGAGACCTGCTCGGGCCGCACCGGTCACACCGAAGTGGTGCTGGTCGTGTTCGATCCGAACAAGGTGTCGTACGAGAAGCTGTTGAAGACGTTCTGGGAGAGCCACAACCCGACGCAGGGCATGCGTCAGGGCAACGACGTCGGCACGCAATATCGAAGCGCGATCTACACCTATTCAGACACGCAGAAGAAAGCGGCCGATCAATCGAAGGCGCTCTATCAGAAGGCGCTTGCTGCAAAAGGTCTCGGCACCATCACCACCGAGATCGCATCCGCCGGCGAATTCTACTTTGCCGAGGACTATCATCAGCAATATCTGGCCAAGAATCCCGCCGGTTATTGCGGACTGGGCGGCACCGGCGTGTCCTGCCCGATCGGTGTCGGTGTGAGCGCGTAAGCCAGCCGCGAAGGTGGTGCACCTCTCCCGCTTGCGGGAGAGGTCGGCGTCCCCCGGGCGATGCGAAGCATCGTCCCGCGCGCCGGGTGAGGGTTCTACCCTCTGGGGGACAGTCCCATCGTGGAGACACCCTCTCCCCAAACCTCTCCCGCAAGCGGGAGAGGGAGCGCACATGCCCCGTTGCTCACGCTGCTGTCGCGCCACGCGGCCCTCAACGCTTTATTAACCATAACCGGTGCATCACTGGATCTGTCTCGTTTCGAGGGATAAGTCCGGTGCCGGTTGCACGCGCGTTTCGATTGTCGATCTCGGCAGCGTCCCTGGCAGCGTCCGCCGCGCTGACCCTTGGCGGCTGCATGCAAACCGCTGGTCCCGTCGCCTATGTGCAGCCGCGCGCCGATCTCGATTCGATGGCCTATGGCCAGCCGTACAACGCGCCGCAGCCGGTCGTCGTCGGCAGTGGCGGCGGTGCCATCGCAGCACTCAGCAATTCCTTTGCCTCGCCTGCGCCCATGCCGGTTGGTTATGCCGCACCGATGGCGGCGCCGGTCCGGTACGATTCCTCCTACCATCTCGACGCCGGCGACAGGCTGCGCGTCGTAGTCTATGGCCAGGAAGGTCTCACCAACAGCTACGCGATCGACGCCGGCGGCTCCATCACGATGCCGCTGATCGGCGGCGTGCCGGCACGCGGCCGTACCCCGGCGGGCCTTGCCGGCGAGATCGCCGCGCGGCTGCGCAACGGCTACATCCGCGAACCTTCGGTTGCCGTCGAGATCGAGGCCTATCGCCCGTTCTTCATTCTCGGCGAAGTCTCCGCGCCCGGCCAGTATCCGTATGTGCCGAACATGACGGTCGAAAGCGCCGTCGCGATTGCCGGCGGCTTCTCGCCCCGCGCCAAGCGCGACGTGGTCACCGTCACACACACTGAAGCCGGCGGCGCCATGCGCGCCGTGGTGCCGCTTGGCACCCCCTTGAGCCCCGGCGACACCGTGTTCGTCGGCGAGCGCTGGTTCTAGAGCGCTTTCGAGCGAAGCTCTAGCTCACCGCCTGAAATCCAGCCGCCCGTTCGGAAAACATCCGTCGATCCTGGTGGCGTCGACCACCAGCCCAACCCATGGCCGTGTAATCACCGGATTGGTTAGGTTGATATATTTCCCGACCAGGCGATCCCCGCCGTCGCGCGCCGCATCGATCAGCCCGTGCCGGCGGCCATGGTCCCAGTCGAAGCGCAGGAAGATGCGCTCGCCTGTGACCCGCACCTCAGCGCGTCCTTCTTTCCAGGCTTGCGGCGTATCGCCGGCAATGGTCGGATCTGCGCCGCCATTCCAGCGGCTGGCCCAGATGCCGTCGAGCGGGTCTGACTGTGCCGCGATTTTTGCCCACGCCGCCGCGTTGACGTCGGCGGCATCGCCGGCAAGCCCTGCGATTGCGGCATAATCCATGACGTCGCGATCATCAGGCGCGGGCACGTCCATGGTGCCGAACGGATTGCGGATGACGATGTTCGTATTGGCTTGCTGCATCACGATCTCCCGGCGTGGGTTGGCTTGATCAGCCAGCTCTATCGCCGTGCGGCAGGATGCAGCCACCCGATTCCTGCTCTCTTCATCATTCCGGGCGTGCGCCCGTCGGCGCATCCCGGAATGACAGAGAGCCGCGCGCGCTACGATTTCAAATGCTTGGCGAAAAATTCCATGCTGCGCGGCCAGGCGATGTCGGCGCTGGCCTTGTCGTAACTCGCCCGCTCGTCGCAGTGAAAGCCGTGCTGCGCGCCCGGATAGACGAAGACCTCGACGTCCGGCCGCTTCGTCTTAATGGTCTCGACGTCGGTCAGGGGAATGCCGGCATCCTTCTCGCCAAAATGCAGCTGCGTCGGCACTTTGGGTGTCTCGTCGGCAAAGCGCACGACGGCGCCGCCGTAATAGCCGATCGCGGCCTTCAGGCCCGACAGCCGTGTCGCCGCGACGAAGGCGACGCTGCCGCCCAGGCAAAAGCCGATGATGCCGACCGGGCCGACGCTCTTCACCGCATCGATCGCCGCCTGGGTGTCGCGCAGCATCGCGTCCCAAACCGGATTGGCGACGAACTTGCGCGCCTCCGCGATCTCGTCGAGCGTGTAGCCGGACTGGAAGCCCGGCGAGGTCCGGTCGAAGATCGACGGGGCGATCGCGACATAGCCTTCCCCGGCGAGGCGATCGCAGACCGAGCGGATGTGTTGGTTGACCCCGAAAATTTCCTGGATCACCACCACCGCGCCCTTCGCCATGCCCGCGGGGTCAGCGCGATAGGCACTGAGCTGGAAATTGTCGGAGGCCGTCAGCTTGATGTCTTGTCCCACGCGGGTTGTCCTTGTTGGTTGTCACGAAATCACTCTTTCTCCTCATCCTGAGGAGCGCGCTCTTGCGCGCGTCTCGAAGGATGAAAGGCCGAGATGCGAGAGGCGGGCCTGCATGGTTCGAGACGGCGCTTCGCGCCTCCTCACCATGAGGAGAACCACCTATTCCCACATCCAGTTCTCGCCGTAATCCTCCTTCCATCCCGCCAACCGGCCATGACGGAACTGCAGGAACAGGCGGTGACGGTAGGGGATCAGTCCGCTGCCGCCGATGTTGCGAAGCGCGAGATAGATCTCGTCGCCGGGACGCCCGCGCACATATTGCAGCGGTTGCCCCAGCGCCCGCGCGGTCTGCCCGGCATCCATGCCGAAGGCGAGCGGCGTGTTGTTCGACAAGGTCGCGACGAAGGGCAGGCGGGGTGGTGTCCCGCCGAACTGCTCGGCTTGCGCGGATACCGACAGCAACACCGCGCCTGCAGCCAACATCGCTCGCTTCATTGCCTGTGTTCCCGTCCGATCGTCCTATTCCGGCAAGTTCTTCAGGAAAGGCAGCACCGCGTCAACAAAAGCCTGCGGCTGGTCGATGTTGACGGCATGTCCGGCGGCGGGGATCACGACCTTTTGCGCGCCGGGAATTTTCGCGGCCATGTAGTCCGACGCGGCGAGGAACGGCGTGTCGTCGGCACCGACCACGATCAGGCTGGGCACCTTGATCTCCGGCAGCAGCTCGATCACCTTCGCATCGCGCTGGGTCAGCATGCCGCGTGCGGCGAGCGCCAATCCCGTGGCATTGCGATGGCGCGCGGTGGCGCGCTCGCGCGTCGCCGCCTTCAGCACGTCGAGCCCTTCGCGGTCGAACTTGTCGGCAGTGGCGAGCGCCCGCGCATTCCAGGCCTCGCGTGCATCGTCCTTCTTGAAGCCCGGGCCGGTGTCGATGATCAGCAGCGCGCGGACGCGCTTTGGATGCGCGCGAGCAAAGGCAAGCGACATGTAGCCGCCGAGCGAGAGCCCGCCGATGATGGCGCGCTCAGTGCCGACCGCATCGAGGATCGCCGCGATGTCGCCGACCGTGAGCGCTTCGCTGTAGGCGGCGGGATCGTCGGGATAATGCGACTGGCCGTGACCGCGCATGTCCCACAGGATCAGCTTGTGATCCCTGGCAAGCGCCTCGACCTGCCCATGCCACATCGCCGAGGTCGATGAGTAGCCGTGGGTCAGCAGCAGCGGCGGCCCGTCGCCATGGACCTCGTAGTAGATTTTGACGCCGTCCCGATCGATCCCAGCCATTGCATGCCTCTTGTTATCTCGTTTCTTCACCCATCCTAACGCGCCAGGTTACTCGGGGGAAACCGCCTGAACGCGATGGCCTGCATGTTTGGCGTGCACACTGTTGCGTCCAGTCGCTGCATCATCGCTGTTCTCGCAACGCACAAGATGCGCGCGCCGCGTTTGTTCGATCGATTCCAAATTGCATTTGCCTCCGCGCCTGAACGCGATCATTCTTGCGGCCAAGGCTGGCGCCGGCCCGGTGGGCGTCCGCCAAGACAAGTTGCCGCCGTAAGCGGCTTCATGCACCGGCAGGGGAAGACGCCTATGCCAACTCTCACCATCAACGGGCGGAGTCTGTCCGTGGATGCGGCGAACGACACGCCGCTCCTCTGGGCGATCCGCGAGCAATTGCAGATGACCGGCACCAAGTTCGGCTGCGGTGCCGGCCTGTGCGGGGCCTGC
Source organism: Bradyrhizobium sp. 62 (assembly GCF_023073035.1). Lineage (NCBI taxonomy): Bacteria > Pseudomonadati > Pseudomonadota > Alphaproteobacteria > Hyphomicrobiales > Nitrobacteraceae > Bradyrhizobium > Bradyrhizobium sp. 62. The sequence goes on along the minus strand of NZ_JADPIT010000016.1, from coordinate 538,738 downwards.
ACCGTGCACGTCAACGGCGAAGCCGTGCGTTCGTGCCAGACCATGGTCGGCGATGTCGCCGGCAAGAAGATCACCACCATCGAAGGCCTCGCCGCCAAGGGCGACCATCCCTTGCAGAAGGCATGGATCGCCGAGCAGGTGCCGCAATGCGGCTACTGCCAGTCCGGGCAGATCATGCAGGCGGCGTCGCTGCTGGCGAAAAATCCCAACCCGACCAAGGAAGAGGTCGTGGCACATATGGACGGCAATCTCTGCCGTTGCATGACCTATTCGCGGATCCAGAAGGCAATCATGCGCGCCGCAACCGAGATGCGCACCGCATCCGCCTCCGGCAACGAGCGGAGGCCCACATGAATAAGCACATCAAGAGCGTCACAGTCGAAACGACTGATCTCAGCCGCCGCTCCTTCCTGGTCGGCACCGCGGCAACCGGCCTCGTGCTCGGTTATGCCGGCGTGCCCGGCATCGGTGAGGCGCTCGCGGCGCCCCAGAACTTCGAGCCCAGTGTCTGGTACGCGATCGCGCCCGATGGTCTCGTCACCGTCACCTGCGGCAAGGCCGACATGGGCCAGCACATCGCCTCCACCATGGCGCAGATCGTGGCCGAAGAGCTGGGCGCCAAATGGAGCGACATGCGGGTTCAGCTCGCCTCCAATGATCCGAAGTTCAACGATCCCGTGCTCGGCGCGCAGATCACCGGCGGCAGCTGGTCGACCATGATGAACTTCGAGGCCATGAGCCGCGCCGGCGCCGCCGGACGGATGGCGTTGACGGAAGGCGCGGCCGCCGCGATGGGCGTGCCTGCGTCGGAACTGGTGGTGCGCGATTCCATGATCTCGCATCCGAAGTCGAAGAAGGCGATGTCGTTCGCCGATGTCGTCAAGAGCGGCAAGGCGACAAAAACCTTCACACCGGACGAGCTCAAGGCAATCAAGCTGAAGACGCCGGAACAATACACCATGATCGGCGTGTCGGTGCCGCAACTCGACATCCCCGCCAAGACCAATGGCACGGCCAAATACGGCATCGACGTGATGATTCCGGGCATGGCCTATGGCGCGGTGGTGACGCCGCCGGTGCGCTTCGGCGCCACGGTCAAGTCGGTCGACGATAGCGCCGCCAAGAAAGTGCCGGGCTTCATCAAGGCCGTCACCCTCGACGACAAGACCGGAACGACCTCGGGCTGGGTCGTCGCGGTCGCCGGCACCTATGCCAATGCCAAGAAGGCGGCGCAGGCGCTCAAGATCGCCTATGACGGCGGTCCGAACGCGAAAGTGTCGAGCCAGTCGCTGCTCGACGAGGCCATGCGGCTTCAGAAGCAGGAGGATTCCGGCCAGTTCTTCGTCAAGGACGGCGATCCCGCGGCGGCGTTCGGCACGGCGGCCAAGGTGCTGGAGGCGGAGTACACCACCAGCATCAATATCCATGCGCCGATGGAGCCAATGAACGCCACGGCGGAGTTCAAGGGTGAGATCCTGCACATCTATTCCGGCAACCAGTTCGCGACGCGCTCCGGTGCGATCGCGGCGGGTGCGGCCGGAATCGATCCAAAATTCGTCGTCATGCACCAGATGTGGCTCGGCGGCGGCTTTGGCCGCAGGCTCGATGCCGACATGATGATTCCGGCGGTGCAGGCAGCGAAGGCCATCGGCAAGCCGGTGAAGGTGATCTACACGCGCGAGAACGACATGACGATGGATTTCTCGCGTCCGCTCACCTATCAAAAAGTAAAGGCGGGCGTGGACGGCGACGGCAAGCTCGTCGCGCTCAGCCACGACGTGGTTTCGGCCTGGCCGACCGCGCGCTGGGGAATCCCTGATTTCCTGACGCCGTCGGTCGACAAGAAGGGTCCGCTCGACTCCTTCACGGTGAACGGGGCCGACTTCTTCTACACCGTGCCCAACCATCATGTGCGCGCGATCAAGAACGAGATGGCGCACAACGCGACGCCGTCCGGCCAGCTCCGCTCGGTCGCTCCGGGTTGGACCTTCTGGGCGGTCGAGAGCATGATCGACGAGATCGCGGCGGCGGCGGGCAAGGACCCCGCACAGTTCCGCATCTCGCTGCTCGACGGCGCCGGCAAGAACGACGGCGGCGCGCAGCGGCTGCGCAACACGTTGCTCGCCGCGATGGGCCTTGCCGGCTACGGCAGCAGGAAGCTGCCGAAGGGTGAGGGCATGGGCGTAGCCTGCGTCTCGTCGCAGGAACGCGCGACCGCGAGCTGGACGGCCTGCGTCGCCCATGTCGCCGTTGCGCCCTCGGGAGAGGTGACCGTGAAGAAGCTCACGGTCGCCACCGACGTCGGCACGCAGGTGCATCCCGACAACATCCGTGCCCAGGTCGAGGGCGCGGCGCTGTGGGGCCTGTCGCTGGCGATGTACGAGAAGGCGACGCTGAAGGACGGTGGCATCGAACAGACCAATTTCGACAGCTACACGCCCTTGCGCATGAGCCAGGTGCCCGAGGTCGCGATCGCCGTGATCGCCAATGGCGAAAAGGCCACCGGTGTCGGCGAACCCGCGGTGACGGTGATCGCACCCGCGATCGGCAATGCCATCTTCAACGCCTCCGGCGCCCGCGTCCGGGCCCTGCCGATCACCGCCGAAGCCGTGAAGAGCGCGATGAAGGCGTAAGGCTGGTTGCGATTGTGACCTGACATGATCCGCCGGGGGGCAGCCCCCGGCGGATTTGTCGTTAAAAAAGGCTCTGCGTTTGCAAGCACATCCCTACTGTGCATGGGGTTGTTTTCGAGGTTTTGATTGGAACCGCTCGGAGAGGCGAACTCCGTAAAATTGTCCCTGATTTCGCAGGGTTCCATTGAGCACGCCTCTTAAGGGCCGGAGAACCTGATCCGGCTTAGGCTTTGGCCCGAAACACGCCCGTGCTCTTGGGGAAGCCATGAACGCCTCAGCCAAACCCGCCGCCAAACGCCGGCTTCTGCTCGCCTCCGACCGGAGCGACGAGAGCACCGAACTCGCCAGCATCCTCAAGGCGGTTGGCGACGTCGCGACAGTGACGACGCAGGAGATCCCCGAGCAGCCCTCGCGCGATCTCTCCGGCCTCGTGGTCGACATCAATCTGCGCTCGCCCGAGAGCGTGCAGCGGGTGCGCAACAAGCTGCGCGGCGATGCCTATCGCGCGATGCCTCGTCTGTTCGTGCTTGCCGATGCCCTGCATCACGGCACCATGCAGGCCTGGGCCTTGGGCGCCACCGATACCATCTCGCGGCCGCTTCAGCCCGAGGACATCCTGCAGCGCATCCGTGCGGCGTTCCCCGACACCGCCGTCTACGACGCGACCGATCGCGGCAAGACGCTCAATCGCGGCGTCGAGGCCGCGCACGCGGTGCTGAAGAAGATGTTCGAGAAGCTGCCGCTTGGCGTGCCCCTGACCTTCGACGACGTCATCGCCGCCGAGAGCAAGATCCTGAAGGCGATCAAGCACTCCTCGCTGCGCGAGTGGCTCACCACGGTGGGCTGCCACCATGTCGGCAGCTACCGCCACTGCCTGTTCGTGACCGGATTTGCGGTCTCCTTCGCCCAGCACCTCGGCATGCGCGAGGACGACCAGCGCCGGCTGACCCGTGCCGCGCTGCTGCACGACGTCGGCAAGGCGTTCGTTCCCTCCGCGCTGCTCGACAAGCCCGGCAAGCTCACCGACGAGGAAATGGCCGAAGTCCGCCAGCATCCGCGCCGCGGCTATGACGCGCTCGCAGCCCAAGGCGGCTTCCCCCCGGAGATGCTGGACGTCGTGCTGCATCATCACGAATTCCTCGATGGCTCCGGCTATCCCAACAATCTCTCGTCGAACCAGATCAGCGATATCGTGCGGGTCACGACGATCGTCGACATCTACGCGGCACTCGTGGAGAAGCGCGCCTATCGCATGCCCTTCACCCACTCGCGCGCGTTTACGATGATGGAAGGCATGGGCGGCAAGCTGGACCAGCAGCTCTTGCAGGCCTTCCGCCCGGTGGCGCTGGGGTCGTTCTGAAGTCGGTGTCGCGAATCTTGCGGCGCTAGCACAACACGCTCGGTGTCGTCCCGGCGAAGGCCGGGACCTATAACCACAGGGAGTGGTTTGGCGACGACTCGTCGTTTGGTACAGGCACTGCGCGTCATTGTTAGATCACGGGGTATGGGTCCCGGCCTTCGCCGGGACGACGATGTGCCCTCACCCCACCATCTTCCTCAGCTCCGCCTTCGCCACCTTCTCCAGCGTCGAGCGCGGCATGTCGTCGACGAAGCGGATCTCGCGCGGCACCTTGAAGTCGGCAAGGCCGGCGCGGCAGGCGGCCATCACGGCCTCGTGCAGATCAGGCCGCGCACCCGCGACGCCACCCTGCGGGATGATGAAGACGACCGGCACCTCGTCCAGCATTGGATGCGTCTTCGCCACCACGGCGGCCTCGCGCACGCCGGGGACGAGCGCGACCACCTGCTCGATCTCGGACGCGGCGACGTTCTCGCCGCCGACCTTGAGCATGTCCTTGCTGCGGTCTGCGAAGCGGATGTAGCCGTTCTCCAGCCGCACCACGCGGTCACCGGTGAGAAAGAAGCCGTGCTCGTCGAAGCTCTCGCGCGTCGCCTTCTCGTTGTGCAGATATTCGGCGAACAGCGACAGGCCGACAATGCCCTTGATCGAGAGATTTCCGGTGCCGCCGATTTCGGTCGGCCGCCCGTCGTCGTCGGTGATGCGGATTTCATATTCCGGCGCGGCGCGGCCGATCGACATCGGGATGTTGGGCTGGTCGATCTCGCCGACGATGCCGTGGGTGATGGTCTCGGTCATGCCCCACCAGCCGATGATCTTGACGCCGAAGGCGGCGAAGGCCGGCGGCTCGTTGATCGCGGTGCCCCACAGACGGAATTTGTGATCGCGCGGGATCTCCTGCTCGAGCAGCGCCTTCATGCAGAACGGGATCGTCGAGGTCCAGGTCGAGCCGTGCTCGCGCGCAGCGCCCCAGAACCGGCTGGCGGAAAAGCGCGGCTGGATCACGCAGGTGGCGCCGACCCATAGCGTGGCCAGCATCGAATAGGCCAGCGCGTTGGTGTGGAACAGCGGCAGATAGGCTTGGTGCACGTCGTTTGCGTGCAGGTCTTCGTGCGCGGCGTTGATCTTGGCGCCCCACAGCGCGTTGGCGTGGGTCCACAGCACCGCCTTGGGGCGCGATGTCGTGCCCGAGGTGTATTGCACGCTGCACGGCGCGCGCGGATCGATCGCGCGCCTGGGACGGTCGGCGCTGTCGGCGAACAGCTCCTCAAAGCTGTCGCCGCGTGAGACTGGGTTCGCGGGCGCCGCGCCGGAATCATGCGAAGTCACCGCCATCCAGCGGATGTTGCGGCAATTCTGCGCGACGATCTCGGCATAGGCCGGCTGCGTGATCGCGGCAACCGCGCCGCAATGATCGGCAAAATAGTCGAGCTCGGCCGGTGCCGAGCGCGTGTTAGTGGTTACCGCGATAGCCCCACACTCGACACAGGCAAACCAGGCCAGCAGCGCCTCGATGCAATTGTCGAGATGAATGAGCACATATTCGCCCGGCTTCACGCCGCGCTTCGTCAGTCCCGCCGCGAGCGCGCCGACCCGCTCGTGAAACTCGCCATAGCTCCAGCGCCGCGCGGGCGCGTCGAACGGCGCCCAGATCAGGAACGGATGTGAGCTGCGCACCTCAGCCCGCATCTTCAGCAGCCAGGGCACGTCGAGCCCGTCGAACGGGCCCACGATTCCGGCGGCGGCTTGCGAATTCGGCATATGTCCTCCCGTGCAGCCTGCATCTTGCTGGCGGCTGCGTTTTGATTATTGCGTCTTCCTGCTCTCTCCGCCGTCATTGCGAGCGGAGCGAAGCAACCAGACTGCCCCCGCGGGGGATGTCTGGGTTGCTTCGTCGCAAGGGCTCCTCGCAATGACGGTGCGTGGGGCAGGCGGCTTGGCCTTACCGGCCGCCGTCCTCATACGACGAAATCTCGATCAGGCTGCCATCCGGATCCCTGCAATAGACCGAGCGCAGGGTGCCGCGGGCGCCCTGCTTGGGAACCGGGCCCTCTTCGATCGCGACGCCATGTGCCTTCAAATGCGCCACCACCTCGTCGGGACTCGCGGAGGTGAGGAAGCACAGATCCTCGCTGCCGGCGGTCTGGTGGTCCGCGGTGAACCACTCCACCTTGTCGGCATGGCGCGGCCGGACGTTGATCTTCTGGTTACCGAATTGCAACGAAGTCCGCGGCGCTTTGCCGCCGCCGGGGTCGAACACCTTGACTTCCATGCCGAGGATCTTGCCGTACCACGCGGCGGTCGCTGCGACGTCCGCGACGTTGATCGCGAGATGATCGAGGGCTTCGACCTTGACCGCCATGCCTTATCCTTTCGTCGTGATGCGCCCCGTGCACTTTCCGCCTGCGGCAAGCTTTGTTACAACCGCGCCGACGCCATTTTCAAGCGATCTGGCTTCAAGAACAACACGTTGGGAGAACCCTTGAGATGATCACTCGCCGTACCGCGCTGAGCCTGCTCGCCGCCAGTCCGCTTGCAGCCAGCCCGCTGTCGAAGGCCCTTGCCGCCGATTACCCGACCCATCCGGTGAAATGGGTGGTCGGTTATCCGCCGGGCGGAGCCACCGACATCCTGGCGCGGCTGATCGGTCAGCGACTGTCGGAGAAGTTCGGCCAGCAATTCGTGATCGAGAACAAGCCGGGTGCCGGCAACAATATCGCCACCGAATCGGTCGTCAACGCCGAACCCGACGGCTACACGCTGCAACTGGTCAATCCGGCCAACTACATCAACGCCTCGCTCTACACCAACCTGAAGTTCAACTTCGTGCGCGACATCGCGCCGGTCGCCTCGTTCCAGCGCGTCCCGAACGTGATGACCGTCAACAAGGACGTGCCGGCCAAGACCGTCGCCGAGTTCATCGAATACGTGAAGGCCAATCCCGGCAAGGTCAACATGGCCTCCTCCGGCAACGGCACCTCGGTGCATCTGTCCGGCGAGATGTTCATGGCGCTGACGGGCTGCAAGATGCAGCACGTGCCCTATCGCGGCGCCGCGCCCGCGATCACCGACATGCTCGGCGGCCAGGTGCAGGTGATCTTCGACAACATGCCCTCGATCATCCAGCACATCCGGTCCGGCTCGCTCCGCGCCATCGGCGTCACCACGGCGGAGCGTTCGCCGCAGCTGCCCGACGTGCCGGCGATCGGCGAGACCGTGAAGGGCTACGAGGCGAGCGCGCTGTTCGGAATGGGTGCGCCGAAGAACACGCCCAAGGAGATCATCGCCAAGCTCAACAGCGAGATCAACACGCTGATAAAGGAGCCGGACATGGCCAAGCGCCTGGTCGAGCTCGGCGGCGAGCCGCGGGCGCAGACGCCCGAGGCGTTCGGCGAGGAGATCAAGGCGGAGACCGAGAAATGGAAGAAGGTCGTCGAGTTCGCCGGCCTGAAGGTCGAGTAGCGATCTCGTGATGTCTGTGATGGAGCCCTGCCCGTTCGGCAGGGCTTTTTTCTTGCGCATCAAGGTTTCTTGCGTGTCAGCGCCCGTCGATCTGGAATAAAACGGCGTGGCGAAACCTGATGTTATATGGCGCGTATCTCGCGCTATGAGGATAGGAGTTGGGATCATGCGCAAGACGCAATTGGCTCTGCTGGGCCTCGGCGCGACACTCCTTGCCGGCTTCTCCGCCGTCACCCCCGCCGCGGCGCACGACTATCCCTGGTGTGCCCAGGGCGGCGGCTACGAGTATCCCGGCGATTGCACCTACAGCACGTATGGACAATGTCAGGCCAGTGTGTCCGGCCGGCTCATGGCCTGCGGGCCCAATCCGCTCGTTGCCTACGGTCAATCGTCCCTGCCGCAACCGCGGCAGCCGCGGCGCACGCGTCCCGTCGCGCCGTATTGAGGAACTCGCGGTTTGACTGGCGGCCCGGGTCGCGTTCGCGCCGTCCGCGGCCGCGCAGACGCCGTTCGCGTTGCCGCTACCGCTTCGCCTCGGCCTGCTCCGTGCCGTTGCACGAGATCAGCATCGTATACGGCCGCGCATTGCCGGCGATGTCGGTGGTCTTGATCTCGCCCTTCGGTTCGGCAGTCTGGTAGGGCACCACGGAGTTGTCGAGGAAGTCGCGCAGCGCGCCGGTCTTGATCGCGAAGTTGATGTTCTCGGGGATGTTGCCGGTCGCAGCGGCGACCCGTAATCCGTCCAGCTTTCCCGTAACGACGCCGACGATCTGCCCGGTGGTGTCGAACAGCGGGCCGCCGCTATTGCCGGGCTGCACCGGCGCACTGATTTGCAGGAAACGCGAATCGTTGCGCATGCCGCTGAGCGAGCTGACGATGCCAGTCGTCACGGTGAAATCCGAAGTCAGCAATCCATGGAAAGGAAAGCCGATCGCGACGACGGAATCGCCGGAGCGAATCGAGCGGTCGCGGATCCGGGCGAACTCCTTGAACGTGGTCGTCGACGGCGCCTGCAGCAACGCGAGATCGTTGTTGGCGTCGCTCGACACCACGCGCAAAACCATCCCGGCTTCGCCCGTGAGATTGCCCCTGATGTCGCCGACGCAGCCATTGATCACATGATTATTGGTGACGACATGTCCGCTGGCACTCACGACAAAGCCCGTACCGCTTTTGGCTTTGGCGGACTTGCTGGCCGGCGGTGATGCTTGCTTGTCGGGCGCCTGCGGCTTTGCCGCGACCTTCGTAAAGTCTCCGGCCTTGTTCAGGCCGTCGGCCTTCACCTTGGTGACGCAATTGGCCAATGCCGCAATCACGGGCCCGGCCGAGGTCAGGTCGAAATTCAGCACGGTGCGGCCGCTCGTCGCGACCATCAGGCTTGCCTTCTGAAACGCTCGTACCACGTTGGCAGGCATGACGGAACTGAGCATGTTCGTCTGGTTGGCCGTGGCGAACAGTCTGGCCTGCTCCTGTCCGTCAAAGATGACGTCGATAGCGGCGTTCTCGCCCTGCTTGAAGTGGTAGCTGGGACTCGCAAAGCTCAATATCCACGAGCCCCCAGTATTCTGGCCGACGACGAGAATGACGCCGTTGGCATAAGGCGCCGTCGCGGCACAATGCGAAAAGGCTCCCGTTTCGTCATTGCTGAACGCGCCGCCAACCCAGTTGCCGATTTTGACGCTGCCGAATGGCCCGGCCGCTTGCGCAACGCTGCCAACGCTCAGCTGCAATAATGACGCAACGATGAATGACTTAAGCCACATACTTTCCCCCCGGAGCGCATTCGCGCGCATCTTATCTGTGGGAGCAGGTGTCGCGCAACCGGCAGTTGTCCGGCGAGGTCCGGTGTCAAGAGGCGACGTTCGGGACTTGCCTTTACTTTGCAATCCGATATACTTTGCGATACAAAGTAGCGGAATCGATAGTCCCGGCAAGCATGGGCGGAACGAGGTTTTGGCGTTGCCAATGCGCGATCTCGACAAGGCGCTGGCTGACATCGTGGCGATCCGCAGCCAGATTGCGGCCGGCACGGCATTCCGCGGCTACGGCCCGGCGACGATGGCGGCGACCGGTGCGGTCGCGCTTCTCACCGCAATCCTGCAATTCTGGTTGCTCGATGATCCCACCGGCGAGCCGCTCGGTTTCTTCTTCGGCTGGTTCATTGCCGCCGCGCTCTCCGGCCTGACAATCGGTATCGAGATGCGCGCACGTTCGCGCCGCCATCATTCGGGCCTCGCCGATGCGATGATCCACCAGGCCGTCGAGCAGTTCCTGCCCGCAGGCGTTGCCGGTGTTCTGCTTGCGGTAGTGATGTGGAAGTTCGCGGGCGAAACGCTGTGGTTGCTGCCCGGTCTGTGGCAGATCCTGGTGTCGCTCGGCATTTTCGCCTCCGTCCGCTCGCTGCCGCGCACCGTGGCGCTCGCCGGCGCCTGGTATTTCATGTCCGGCTTTGCGGTGGTGGTGCTCGCGAGCCAAACCCACACGCTGTCGCCCTGGACCATGGGCCTGCCCTTCGTGATCGGGCAGTCGGTGATGGCGGGCATTCTGTATTTCGCATCCGGAGACCATGATGTCGAAGATTGACAGCGCACCCTTTTCTTATGAAGGACTGGACCGCGTGATCCACGAGAAGGCGAGGCTCGGACTTCTGACCTCGCTGATGGCGCATCCGAAGGGTCTGGCGTTCGCCGATCTCAAGCAGCTCTGCGGCCTCACCGACGGCAATCTCAGCCGACATCTCGCCGTGCTCCAGGAAGCCGGCCTCGTCGAGGTGACCAAGGGCTACGAGGGCAATCGCCCGCACACGACCTGCCGCCTGACCAAGGCCGGCCGCCGCCGCTTCCTCGACTATCTCGCCGTGCTCGAACGCCTGGTGCGCGACGCCGCCAAGGCCGCCGGCCGCGAGGCGGCGCCGCTCGGCCGTCTCGGTATCGTCTCGACCTGATTTCCCCTTTTTTGACCGGAGACTTTGCAATGCAAAGTGAACTTGTGTCCCGCAACGAGAAGCTTCACGTCGGCATCATCATGGACGGCAACGGCAGATGGGCAACGCGGCGCGGCCTGTCGCGCATGCGCGGCCATGAGGCCGGCGTCGAGACGATCCGCCGCATCGTCGAAGCCGCGCCCAAGCAGGGCATCGGCACGCTGACGCTCTACGCCTTCTCGGCCGACAATTGGCGGAGGCCGAAGGCCGAGGTGGCCGCACTGATGACGCTTCTGCGGTTTTACCTCGCCAACGAGGTGCAGAGCCTGGTCAAGAACGGCGTGCGCCTCACCGTGATCGGCCGCCGCGACCGTCTGCCCGACGGCATTGCCAATGCGATTGCGCTTGCGGAAGACGCCACCGCGCACGGCAGCACGCTTCATCTGCGCATTGCCGTCGACTATTCCGCGCGCGACGCCATTCTCAACGCGGCGGCAAAGGCAGCGGCGCTGACGAGTCTCACCCGCGAGGCGTTCTCGCAGCTCGTCACCGGAGAAGCTGGTTTGCGCGACGTCGATCTCATCATCCGCACCTCGGGTGAGAAGCGGCTGTCGGACTTCCTGCTCTGGGAAGGCGCCTATGCCGAGCTGCACTTCACCGAGCGGATGTGGCCCGAATTCGACGCGGGCGATCTCGCCGCGGCTCTGGTCTCCTTCCACGGCCGCGAGCGCCGCTTTGGCGGCCTCCAGGCGATCGTGCCCGAGGAGGTGCCTTCACTCTCTCGCGTGTGACGCACGGCACCGAGCAACGAAACTGTTCGTTTTCGGCCGCAAGATTGGCAGCACCGTCCAAGCGTTAAGCGCGCGGTCTCGGCTAGGTCTGCATTCGATGCAACCTGCCGAAAGCCTCGCGGATGTCACAGTCATTGCTGGATGCCGTTGTCGAGTCAGCCGAAGCCCACGCCACGGTCCGTATCAGGCCCGCCAGCGCGTCCGATGTCGAGAGCCTCTCGATCTATTTCACGAGCCTCTCCGCGACATCGCGCAACAAGCGCTTCATGGGCGCGCGGGCGGACATTGCCGTGGTCGCGGCCGAGTGCGTCGCCAGGACCAGCCATCCCGGTCATTTCACCCTGCTCGCCGAGATCAGGCAGGAGGGGCAAGGCACGATCATCGGCGAAACCAGATACGCCTACGATGCGGCTGCGCGGCATGGTGATTTCGCCATCTCTGTTGCCGATGGCTTTCAGCGCCAGGGCGTCGGCCTCCAGATGATGACGGCGATGGAGAGGCGCGCGAGCGATCTCGGTCATGAGATGATTGCAGCCGAAACCGCGCGCGCGAACGCCGAGATGCGCGGCCTTGCGAAGAAAGCGGGGTTCGAGGACACCGGTCTCGGAGACTGGCAGTCGGTCCATCTCGCCAAGCGTCTATCGCGGGTGCGCGGCTTGCCACAAATTTGAGCAAGCGCGCGACGCCGATCGTGCCCTAGTATCTCCCTGCGACGGAGCTTTGGTCGGATGCGCGCAGTTCTGGATTATTGCACCGGTGGGACGGAGCGGCAGGTTGCGGCCGGCACGCTGATCGTCGCCGAAGGCGGCACCACCGGTCATCTCTATGTGCTGATGCAGGGCAAGCTCGAAGTGCTCAAGGGCGAGATGGTGGTCGCCACGGTGACCGAGCCCGGTGCGGTGCTGGGTGAAATGTCTGTGCTGCTGGGGCAGCCGCACACTGCGACCGTACGGGCCTGCTCCGATTCCGTCGTCTACGAATTCGAGGACGCCGCCTCGTTCCTCAGGCAGGAGGCGGGCGTGGCACTTCTGATCGCCAAGATGCTGGCGCAGCGGCTCAATGTTGCCAACACCTATCTCGCCGATCTCAAGCAGCAATATGCCGGCCATGGCACGCATCTGGCCATGGTCGGCGAGGTGCTCCAGAGCATGATCAACCTGCCGCCGCTCGAGGTCTCGCCAGGCTCGGATCGGCAATCCGATCCAAGAATGTGAGCCAGTCGGGCGGCGCCTCGATCGGAGCGGCGGGCCGCTGCAGCGGCGCGCCAAGATCGATCCATTGCGCCTCGCCGGCCGCAAGCCAGAACGCCCTGTCGGCATCGAGGTCCAGCACGATGTATGTCGGCGGGCGGCCGGGTTGCAAACCGGTGTTGAAGACCCAGGTCTGGCCGAGCCGGTCGAACCACGAGCCATCGGTAATGAACGGCGATTGATGCACATGGCCCGAGATCACCATCGAGGGCTGGTACTGCATGATCCATTGCACCAGCTCGACGTCGCCGAAGAAGCGCTTGCCGCCCCAGCTTGTCGGTGAATTCGCCGGCGGCGCGTGATGGATCCAGATCCAGCGCTGCGGCCGGCCGGCCGCGGCGGCGGCGAGCTGCGCGACGAGACGTTGCTTGACCAGCGGCCCATCCCACCATGGGCACACCGTGAACAGCGTGACGCCGACGGTGAGGCTGTCACCGTCGCAGGCAATCCCCAACTCGCGCACCTCCGAGATCCAGCGCGAGATCTTTTCGCCTTCCGCATTGCGCTCGTCGAGGTCGTGATTGCCGGAGCAGAGGATCACGCGGGTCTTCGCGGCGAGCAGGGCGAGGTACTTCTTCACCACCACGATCTGCGCGCGAAAATCCACCATCGAGCCGATGTCGAGCGCATCGCCGGCGAAGATCACGAGGTCGAATTGCGGAGCGGCGCTGACGAGCCAGTCGAGCTGAGGCAGCGAATAGTGCAGGTCGGCCACGACCAGGCAGCGCATCGGAAATCCAGGGGTGAGACGTCAAAATGCTCAGGGATTGCAAAATATCTGAACGCAAGAAGCAGACCAGCCGCATCTCTCGCCAATTCAATGCGGGCAGTATGCTGCGGCGCATCCGCGGGTGCAAGTATCGAAGCGTCGCCGGGCTGGACCGGATCATCGAATTCTGATGTCGTGGCGTATCCTCAACAACTCCTGTCCCCAACAGCTCGTCTTCCCATGACCTCCTTCAAGACCATTCGTGCGCGCGCCGAAAAACGCAAAGGCGGGCCCAAGGCGCTCGAAAAGCTGATGCCCGGAAAGCCCGACCTGAAGGGCCTCGCCAAACGCGGCGACGACCGTATCCTCGCGGAGATGACGAAGCGTGTGTTTTGTGCCGGCTTTGCCTGGAGCGTGATCGAGACGAAATGGGAGGGGTTCGAAGACGCCTTCCTGCGTTTCCAGCCGGCCAAGCTCACCTTCCAGCCCGAGGATTATTGGGAGGGCCTGATGCGCGACGCGCGCATCGTGCGCAACGGTGCCAAGATCATGTCGGTGCGCGACAACGCGGCCTTCGTCCAGGAGATCGCAAAAGAGCACGGCAGCTTCGGCAGGTTTCTGACGAAGTGGCCGCCGTCGGACCAGATCGGCCTGCTCGATCTCCTGAGCAAGCGCGGCAGCCGGTTGGGTGGCAATACCGGCCAGATGCTGCTGCGGTTCGTCGGCTGGGACGGCTTTGTGACGTCCAGGGACGTTGTGGCCTGTCTGCGCGATGCCGGTCTCGACATCGCCGAAGAGGTCAAGTCGAAGGGAGATATGGCAAAAGTGCAGGCGCAGTTCAACGCCTGGGCCGAGGAGACCGGACTGTCCTACACATATCTGTCACGCATCTGCGCGCTGTCGGTTGGCGAGAACAGAAGCGAATAGCGAATTCGGCTCTTGGAATTCAGCTCTTGTAATTCGGCTCTTGGGATGTCGAATCATGTGCATCCTGTGGCGATCTGGTGCCGCAAGCGCGGCAGACGCGACACGCGATCACGAAATGCATTTCTCCGGAACATTTGTGCGCAGCACCTGTTCGGGAGATTGGGCCAGGCGAACATAGGCGCAGGGAACGCTCGCTTTGGCTCAGCTCAATGAAACCGACGACAAAAAACGGAGCAGCTCATGAAGCTCACATCCGAACAGGTGAAGCAGACCGTCAACCAGCTCGGCGCTCAGGTGCTGCCCGACGAGCATCCCGCCATGCCGCAGCTCAACAGCATGTTCGGCGAGCACACTTTCTTCGTCGATGAGACCGGGCTGAAGGTCGTCGAGCCCACGGCGCCGCCCGGCACCGAGCGCCAGAGCGGCGAAGTTGTCAGCCTCGCCGATTGGGGCGATTCCGAGCTGACGCGCCTGATGGCGCATGAGCCCGAGCCAACGGGCGTGATCGTGGTGTTCGAGCACGTGAGGCATTGATCGGCCCCGGCGGATCGACCTTCGGTGGCGAGTCTGAAAACCCGCCATCGTAGATTCGCGCCGCGAGCGCGCTCTGCGCGGCTGTCTGCGTCCGCCGAAAGCCCGTCAGTTTGGTTCAGATGCCGAGAGTCAGCTGCGGCGGCTCCGCATCGTTCCCGGCCTGGAGGGACGACAGCGAGACCCCCAGCAGCCTGACGCTCTTGGGCAGCGGCATCTCGACTTCGAGCAGGCCGCAAGCCAGCCGCTCAAGATCGTCCCGGCCTGCAACCGGCGAAAGAGCGGACCTGCTGCGCGTGATGATCTCGAAGTCGGCAAACTTGATCTTCAAGGTGACGGTGCGGCCACGGCTGCCCGTCGCCTCGCAATGGCGCCACACCTTGTCGACCAGCGGCTTGAGCTCGAGGACCAGCGCGTCGAATTCGGTGAGGTCGCTTGAGAACGTCGTCTCCGCGCCGATGGACTTGCGGACGCGGTTGGCCCGGACCGGCCGTTCGTCGACACCGCGCGAGATCCAGTAGTAATAGGCGCCCGACTTGCCGAAATTGGCATTCATGAACTCCAGCGTCTGACGACGAATATCGAGACCGGTGAACATGCCGAGCGCGTGCATCTTCGCGCCCGTGGCCGGGCCTATCCCATGGAATTTTCCGACGGGCAGGGTCTCGACGAAGGCGGGTCCCATCTCCGGTGAGATCACGAACTGACCGTTGGGCTTGCGATAATCGGAGGCGAGCTTGGCCAGAAATTTATTGTAGGAGATGCCGGCCGAAGCGTTGAGGCCCGTCTCGGCCTTGATCCTCCCGCGGATCTTGAGTGCGATGTCGCGCGCCAGCGGGATGCCTTGCAGGTTTTCGGTCACGTCGAGATAGGCCTCGTCGAGCGACAACGGCTCGATGATCGGGGTATGCTCCGCGAAGATGTCGCGGATTTGCCTGCTGATCGCCTTGTAGACCTCGAAGCGCGGTTTGACGAAAACCAGATCGGGACATTGCCGCTTCGCCGTCACCGATGGCATGGCCGAGCGAACGCCGAACTCGCGGGCCTCATAGCTGGCGGCCGCGACGACGCCACGTTCCGCGGAGCCTCCGACCGCGACCGGCTTGCCACGCAGGTCCGGATTGTCGCGCTGTTCCACGGATGCGTAGAAGGCATCCATGTCGATATGGATGATCTTGCGGACGGGCGAGGCCTCGCCGGCCACCGTGTCGGATTCGCTCATGGAAAGATGATACAATTGAGGGATTAGAAGCGCGAGGTGATGTGTGATTCACCGAGCAATCTCAGGCTTGTGAGTGGCAAGCATGGGCATGCGATCTAATATGAGGTCGCGGAGGACAGCCCATGCAATACAGCTCCGAACTCATTCGAACGATGCGTCAGGCGCTGGAGGCCGTGATGGCCAGCGTGCCGCCCGATCAGTCGGTCTTCGGCCTGAAGGCGGCTGTAGCCGAATGCATCCTGAAGGCGGCCGCACACGGCCAGACGTCGTACGATGGCCTGGTCACGTCGGCTTCCGACCAGGTCCAGGCGATCATCTCGATGCTGACATAAGCAGGGGCTTGCGCTGAGCAGGCGATGATTCCG
>NZ_JADPIT010000016.1:487127-522555 GCF_023073035.1 Bradyrhizobium sp. 62 | reverse complement strand
CCCGTGGCCGGGCCTATCCCATGGAATTGCCGACGGGCAGCCTCTCGACGAAGGCGGCTCCCATCTCCGGTGAGATCACGAACTGACCGCTCTTGCGATGATCGGAGGCGAGCTTGGTCAGAAACTTGTCGGAGATGCCGGCCGAACCATTGAGGCCGGTCTCGGTCTTGATCCTCTCGCGGATCCGGAGCGCAACGTCCCGCGCAAGCGGGATGCCTTGCAGGTTTTCCGTCACCTCGAGATAGGCCTCGTCGAGCGACAAGAGCATGCCGAGGCGGTTCACCGGTTTCTTCACTGCTGGCGGAGTAGCAACCCCACTCCGTTCCAGGAGGTCCCGGCGGGCGCGCCTGTCACGGAGGTGCTCGGGCAGCCCCTCCTACGGGCCACCGCGACTACGATCCGCGTTTTCGCTCAATGACGAGTGGGACGATCTGTCGAGCAAGCCACGACGATCCCTGTTGCGTGAGATGTCCTTCGTCGAAATAGTACGGCGCTTCGTCCTCTCCTGCGAGGACGCAGACTCCCTTGGGACAGGATAGCTCCATCAAAGGCACGTACTTGACGTTGCCTGGAAGCCCCTGCGCAAACATCTCGCTCATCTTCCGCTCTGTCTCTGAACGATCCGACATCCGGATTGGCACCGACTTGTCTTCGCGGGCCAAGAATCGCGGCACCGGCTCGGCAAATATCGGAGTGTTCCCCAGCACCACAACTGTGCCGGCACTGGCACTTATCCTGATGAGGGTTTGCTTCAATAGATCCGGGTGAAAGACTTTCCAGAATGATGAGAGAATGACGATGCTAGGTTTGCGTGCCTCGATTAAGGCCACTATGCGGTCGTTGATGTCCCTGCAATATGGGCGTTCCTTAACGACATAACCGAGAATGGGCGGGCACGCCGAAGCGGTCAACTGCGACAACGAATATCCGGCAGCCTCGATCTCTCGGTTTAATCCGGCAAAGTGGTGTGCAGCGTGACTGTCGCCCCACAACAATGCCATGGGTCGATGGTAGCTCAGGCACTTCTGCATGGCGAAGTCTGCGTAACCCTGCTCGGGGTCCAGGAAGCATTCTTTGTGTCGGAATGATGCCAAAGGATCCTGTCCCTTTAGGTCGAGAATGTCGCGGGCCGCCTGTCGATAGCGGCCTTCAAAGCCGGCAGTCGCGAGAGCGGATATGGGGCCAAGGACAAAAAGGACAGCAGCGGCCGCAACGTAGGCCAGTCCGGATCGCCACCGTCCGAAGCGGATAGGTTTTTCAATCAGATGATAGGAAATAACCGCCAGCAGGATCGAGGTCGCGACGCTCGGCGCCATCAGCCAAGCGTCGCTCTTCGCAGGAAACGCCATTTTAGCAAAGACGATGACGGGCCAATGGGCCAGATACAGCGGATAAGAGAGCTTGCCGATGTAAACCATCACCGGTTGGCTCAATAGGCGCGAAAGCCGAGTGCCGGCATGGCCCGACCAGATGATCGCCGCGGCGGCGGCGCAGGGGAGCAAGGCCAAAAGCCCCGGGAATGGCGTTTGATCATTAAATAGAAAGAGGGTGGCGAAGAGCAGCGCGGCGCCAGACCAAGCCACGCGTTCCGCCGTTACCGGTGTCAGAATGAACCCGCGAAGCTGTGACAACAGGATGCCAATGATGAGTTCAAACATCCGGCTGTGGATCAGATAGAAGGCAGCTTCGGGCTTACTACTCAATTCAATTTGGGACCACGCGACGGAGCCGAGACCGAGCGCGGCAAGCGCGATCACCAGCCATCGCCAGGAGAGCCGGGCGAGGATCAGTGCCAGCACCGGGAAGCCAATATAGAACTGTTCTTCGACGCCGAGCGACCACAGGTGCAGCAACGGTAGTTCGCTAGCCTGTTGCGCGAAATACTCGTTGGACTGATAGAAAAAGACGTTGGCAGCAAAGAGCAGCGACGCCATTGCCGATTTCGCAAACGCGACCATGTCGCGTGGCGTCAGCAGGATGGACGCCACAGCAAAGGTCCAGAACAGGGTAAACAGCAGCGACGGCAGTATGCGCCGGGCCCGACGCTGATAGAACGCGGTGAAACTGAAGCTTCCGCTTGAAACTTCGTCCAGTACCATCCGTCCGATGAGAAAGCCGGAGATCACAAAGAAGACGTCAACGCCTATATAGCCACCAGGCAGAGCCGAGTTGAGATGGAATCCAATCACGGCCAAGACAGAGAAGGCTCTTAGGCCGTCGATGTCAGCCCTGTAGTTCGACACAGGCACCTCCAATGGCCAGGCTGGCGGATCAGTCGATTCTGCGCATGCATAGTGAGCTTCGTTTCAGATTGCTAGCCGTAAAGGATCTTTGGCAGATCAAAATCCCGGCCAACGTTCTGTCGATCGCGCCGTCGACTGTTCAATCGGCACGTAGAACTACAGATCGCCGTCCATAGAAGGCCGTAAATCGGCAGACGTCTGGCCGGTCCGTCAAATCAGCTACCATCAGCCCAGACGGACGGGCGTGCCCCTCGGGCGACAGCACCATGCTTCCCGGGGGTGATCTTGGGGTAAACCGTCGGGACAAATTCCTGCAGCTCGTCTCTCGGGCGAGCGAGCGGTATTGAATCTTTGAACGGCGGGTCTCGTCTCACGGCGTGTATCGCGCGCCTTATGAACAAGGCGCTCAAGTTTCTCGTCGTCTCTAAAGCGACCCTGGCGCGCCACAGTGCGGCGACCTGCAATGCAATCGAAAGCAGCTGCCTTCATCGCTGTCGATGTGCGAGTCAAAGGAGCGCGAGTAGATGCCTTGTCGACACGGCCGCCCCCTTTCCGCCGACGTTGCGCCGCTGCCCGTAAACGGGCAGAATCCTGCACTCCTGTTTACGTTGTAGCTGAGCGTCGCCGGCGGGCACCACCATTGGCACATGCTTCGCCTCGGAGATCCACCATCAGCCGCCGCACACGCGCTCGACCGCGGGAGGCTTCAAGCTGCAAAGTGTCGGTGCGCGTGTGGGGCCGACATGTAAGAGCAATCCTAAATCGACTAAGCCAATGATATTGTGGCGCACCCGACACGATTCGAACGTGTGACCTTTGCCTTCGGAGGGCAACGCTCTATCCAGCTGAGCTACGGGTGCTAGTCGAGGTTCATTTAGCCGATTGGCGGGGGGCGGGCAACCGCTTCCGCCGTCTCCTGCCAGGCTGATTTGGGCTAGGCTGATTTACGGCCCGCGCTGCCAGGAACCGGGACGCCGTCCCGCCCGAGCTTGGCGAACTCGGCGAGCAGCCGTTCGGCACACATGATGCGGTTGCGGCCGAGCCGTTTGGCCGCATAGAGCGCCTCGTCCGCCGCGCCCAGCAGCCGGTCGGGGCTGTCGTCGGTTTCGTCCGGAATGTGGCTGGCGACGCCGACACTCAGGGTGACATGGTCGCCGGCCCCGATGGCGCCGTGGGTGACCCGCAAGGCCATCACGGCGCAGCGGATCTCGTCGGCGATGACGCAGGCGGCATCGCAATCCATGTCCGGCAGGATCAGCGCGAATTCCTCGCCTCCATACCGGCTGGCGAGATCGAGCGGGCGCACGGCATGCCGGCTGACGACGGACGCGACCGCGCGCAGGCATTCGTCGCCGCTCTGGTGCCCGTGGCGGTCGTTGAACAGCTTGAAATGATCGACGTCGACGAACAGCAGCGCCATCGGCTTCTGCGTCCGCTGGGCGCGGGCCCATTCGCTCATCAGCATCTGGTCGAACGCGCGACGGTTCGACAGGCCGGTCAGCCCGTCCTTGGTGGCAAGCTCCTTCAGGGCCATCTCGGCGCGCTTCTGGTCGGTGAGGTCGCGCAGCGTCTCCACCACCGCAATCAGATGGCCGGCTTCGTCGTGGATCGGGCCGGCGTCGATGGCGAGATAGAGCTGGCTGCCGAGCTTCGGCATCACGCACCAGTTCTCGGCACTGAAGCCGAGCCCGTTATGGCCGCGCGCGCCATACTCCGAATAGAACTCCGGAAGCTGTTCAGGGCGGTCGAGCGCGACAAGGTCAGCGAGGCAAGGGCGCCTGGTCTCGTAGAACGCCTGCCAGTGCTTATTGGTGCCGATCACCTCGGAGGCGGCAACGCCGGTCAGCCGCTCGCAGGCTCTGTTCCAGATCACGACGCGGCGCTTGGGGTCGATCACGAAGGTCGGCACCACCAGATGCTGCATCAGCCGCACGGCATAGGAATCCGCAACGTCGACTGTCTTGGTTGACGTTTTCCCCGGCTTCGCCATGTCAGGCCACCGCCGCCACCGGCAAGGTATGGCTCGGGCCGAACAGCTTCCGCACTTCGCTGGCCGGCTTCGGTCTGCTGAAAAGATAACCCTGCATCTCCGTGCAGCCGAGCGCGCGCAGCATCTCGCGCTGCGCCTCGGTCTCCACGCCCTCCGCGACCGTGGTCATGTTGCTGGCGGCGGCGATGTTCACCACCGCCTGCACGATCACGGGCGCGCCGCTCGTCTCGGCGATATCGGCGACGAAGCAGCGGTCGATCTTGATCTTGTCGAACGGAAAGCGCTTCAGATAGCTGAGCGAGGAGTAGCCGGTGCCGAAATCGTCGAGCGCGATGCGCACGCCGATGGCGCGGAGCTGGTGCAAGATCGAGAGCGCCGCCTCGTCGTCGCGGATCAGCACGGCCTCGGTGATCTCGAGCTCGAGCCGGCACGGGGCAAGTCCGGAATCCGCGAGCGCGCCGGCGATCCGCAGTGCCAGCGTGTCGCATTTGAGCTGTACCGGCGAGACATTGACCGCGACGCGCACATGCGCCGGCCAGGTCGCGGCCTCGTTGCAGGCCATGCGCAGCACCCAGTCGCCGAGCTCGTTGATCAGGCCGGTGTCCTCGGCAATCGGGATGAACTCCGCCGGCGACACCATGCCGCGCTCGGGATGCCGCCAGCGCAGCAGCGCCTCGCAACCCGTGACATCGTTAGTGCGCAGGTCGACCAGCGGCTGATAGTGGATATCGAAGCCGCCGTTCACCAGGGCCTGGCGCAGATCCTGCTCCAGGCTCAGGCGCGCCTTGGCGCTCGCATCCATCTCCGGCTCGAAGAAGCGGTGGGTGCGGCGTCCCTCGGCCTTGGCGCCGTACATCGCGAGGTCGGCATTCTTGATGAGCTGGTCGAGATCGGTGCCGTCCTGCGGCGCCATCGCGATGCCGATGCTGGCGTCGGTCGAGAGCTGATGATCGAAGCAATGATAGGGCCGGCGGATCGCCTCGAAGATTCGCGTCACGAATGACACCACGTTGGCGGACGACTCGATCCCGGTCTGGATCACCGCGAATTCGTCGCCGCCGAGCCGCGCGATCAGGTCGCCCTGTCCGAGGCAGCCGCGGATGCGGGCCGCGATTCCCTTCAACAGTTCGTCGCCGACGTGATGACCGAGCGAATCGTTGATGCCTTTGAATTCGTCGACGTCAATATAGAGTAGCGCGAACTGGCTGCCGCCGCCGACCTTCTCAAGTTCGCGCTCGATCTGCTCGCGGAATAGCGTCCGGTTCGGCAGGTCGGTGAGCGCATCGTAATGCGCCATATGCGCGATCTTCTCGTCGGCGCGACGCCGTTCGGTGACATCCTCGACGACGTTGATGAGGTAACGCGGCTCGCCGGATTCGTCGCGGATTCGGATCCGGGTCGAGGTGATGTAGCGTAGCCCCTTGGCCTGGCTCTGCCAGGCATGTTCGTCCTTGAACAATCCCTCGGCCGCCTTCAGCGCCTTGCTGTCGTCGTCGGTGACGACCCTGGCGGTAGCTTCCGGGTACATGTCGAACGGAGTCTTGCCGACGATGTGATCACCTGATTGGCCGAATTGCTCTTCGGCGGTCCGGTTGACCAGCAGATATCGCCGCGTTTGAGCATCCTTCACCGTGATCTGCGACGGGATGTGATCGATGATCTCGCGCAGGAACATGTAGTTGCGGTCGCGTTCCTGCTCCAGCTTGCGGCGCTCGGTGATATCTTCGATCGTGGCCACCCATCCGCCCTGCGCGAGCGGAGTGTTGATGACCTGAAAGGCGCGGCCACTCGGCAAGTGATGGCTTCTGGTGGAGACCGTGCCTTCCGCGACGATCCTCATGACTTCGGCGCAAAATGCCTCGACATCGCCGTCGAACGCGCCGCGCTCCTTGCGATGATACATCGCCTCGCGGATGTGACAGCCGGGCTTGATGACATCGTGAGAGAGGCCGAACATGTCGGCGTAGCGGCGGTTGCAGGTGACGATGTAGCCGGCGGCGTCGTACAGGATCAGCCCCTGCGACATGTTGTTCAGGGCGGTGTCGAGCCGGCCCCGCTCCGCTTCCAGCCGCTGCTGCGCCTCGCGGTTCTGCCGGTTGATCTGGCGAACGATCAGGAACAGGATCAGCGCAATCACTGAGGCCGAAAGCGCGGCGGTGGTGACCATGAAACCGGTCTGCTGCCGCCAGTCGGCCAGCGCGGAGCTCGTGGTGTTGGTCGCGACGATGACCAGCGGAAAATGCGAAAGCGAGGCCCCGGAGCCGAGGCGATCCTCGCCGTCGATCGGGCCCTTGACGCGCAGGGTGTGCCGGCCGCCTTCGGCCAGCATCTTGCGCATCAGCGGCGCGTCCTTGAAGTCCCTGCCGATCAGCTCTTCGACATGCGGATAGCGCGACAGCATCTTGCCATTGCGGTCGAACAGCGAAATCGCCGTGCCCTCCGCAAGCGCAACGGATGCGAAATAGTTCTGATAGCTGTCCGGATCGATCCGGCGGACCATCGTGCCGAAGAAGCTGCCGTCCACGCCGTTCAGCCGGCGCGCGACGACCGTGGTCCATTTGCCGATGATGAAGCTGCGAACCGACTCCAGAATCACTGGTTCGGCCATCGGATTCGATTTGAAGGTCTGAAAATAGGCGCGCGAGGAGACGTTGATCTTGGGCAGCGGCTGGGCCCGCGACCAGTTGATCAGTTCGCCGTCGGCATCGTAGATCGCGATGTCGCCGAGGTAAGACACGGAGCTGATCTTGCTCCGCAGCATCTGGTTCGTCGCGGGTCCGGACATGCGCTCGCGGAACATCGCGGCCGAACTGATCTCCGGCAAATTCATCTGCCCGATCACGTCGGCGGCGACGACGTCGGAATCTTCGAATTGCTGATCGAAGTGCCGCGCGATCAGCTGTACCGTATTTTCCAGCTCGCGTTCGCGGTTGGTCAGGGTACGTTCGCGAAATTCGCCGACGGCCATGGCGGTCACCGCGAAGATCCCCGCGACCAGCAACACGCCGCACAAAGTGAGCCACAGCACCGGTCCGCGCCGAATCGCTGCCTCCCAGCCGTGCTTCGCGGCTAGGAACATTCCGGCTGCAATCCTTGCAAAGACCTGGCGCATTCCCCCTCCCTGAAGGGACAGGGATACACCACACAAATGGCGTAAAGCTTAGGAAAGCCAGTTACCTGAGCGTTAATCCCGTTGCGTGATCGCAGTCGCGTCCAGCGAGCTGCGCGCTGCATCATGAATCGTGCGTTAATGCGAGCTGCCCGCGCTCTTGTCGCCGCCGAGATTGCGCAGCCGTCCGACCACGCCGGTCGGAAAGAAGTAGACGCTGGCGATGAAGAGCAGCCCGAGCCACAGCAGCCAGCGGTCCGGATGCAACAGCCCCGGCAGCAGCGGCAGACCGGCTTCCGACGCCGCCTTGGAGGCGGCGCCCATCAGCGCCTGCAGATAGTTCTGGGCGAGGATGAAGATGGTGGCGCCGATGATCGCGCCGTAGATCGTGCCCATGCCGCCGATCACGACCATCAGGAGAATGTCCAGCATGATCGAGAAGCTGAGCGAGGTATCGGGGCCGGCATAACGGAGCCACAATGCATTGAGAATGCCGGCGCCGGCGGCGACCAGTGCGGCGATGCAGTTGGCGTAGCTCAGGTGGAAGACGGTGCGGAAGCCGAGCGCCTCGGCGCGGAAGCGGTTCTCGCGGATAGCCTGCAGCACGCGCCCGAACGGCGAATTCACCACCCGCAGCAAAGCGAGGATCATCAGGGCCGAGACGGCGAACACCAGATAGTAGGTCAGGATGCGGCCGTTGACTTCGAATCCCAGCACGTTCCTGGAGATCAGCACCGTGCCGGGCCTGAGCAGCTCGGGCAGCTGAAAGCTGCGGCCATCTTCGCCGCCGGTCAGCCAGGACAGTTGCGAGGCCAGCACCTGGAAGGCGGATGCAACCGCGAGCGTGATCATGGCGAAAAAGATCGCGGCGACCCGCAGCGAGAACAGTCCGATCGCAAGTGCAAGCAGTGCAGCAAGCGGCAGGCCGATCACGATGCCGGTTGCAACCGCACCCCAGTTCGGGCCCATCCCGTACAGCGCGATCGCGATCGCGTAGCTGCCGATCCCGTAGAACATGGTGTGTGCGAACGACACCGAGCCGGTATAGCCGAGCAGCAAATCGTAGGAGGCGACCAGCGCGGCGAAGACGCAGATCTTGGCCGCGACGTTCAGCGCCTTCGCCCCGGGGAACAGGAACGGCGTCGCCACCAGCGCCAGGATGATGAGGACGAGAACGAGCGTGAGCACGCGGCTGCGCGGCGGATCGCCTGACAGGATCATCATCGGCTGGTCACCGCATAAAGGCCGCGCGGCCGCCACATCAGAATGGCGACCATCAGCAGGATGTTGGAGACGAGGGCGAGCTTCGGCACCAGGAAGCCACCGTAATTGGCAATCATCGCCACCAGGATCGCGCCGATGAAGCAGCCGCCGATCGAGCCGAGGCCGCCGATGATGACGACGATGAAGATCAGGACGGTGAGGTCGTCGCTCATGGAGGCGTGAACCTGCTCGCGATATAGCGCCCACATCACGCCGCCGAGGCCGGCCAGCGCCGACCCCGTCATGAACACGCCGAGGAACAGGCGGCGGATGCGATAGCCGAGCGCCTCGACCATCTCGCGGTTCTCGACGCCGGCGCGGATCAGAAGCCCGAGCTTGGTGCGGTTGAGCACGAGCTGGATCGCGATGAAGACGGCAAGGCCGATCAGCGTCGCCAGCACGCGGTATTTCGCGATCGCGACGTCGCCGAGGATGAAGGAGCCGCGCAACGACGTCGGCAGTGGCGTCGGGATGATCTGCGGCCCCCACACCGCATACAGCGTCTGTTCGGCGACGATCAGGCCGCCCGTCGTCATCAGGATCTGCTTTAGATGCTGGCCGTAGACGGGCAGGATCAGCACCCGCTCGACAATCAGGCCGAGCGCGCCGGAGACCGCCATCGACAGCAGTGCCGCCGGCGCCAGCACCGCGAGGTTGATCCACAGCGAATCCGCCTGGAGGGAGGCCGCGAACGGCGCCAGCACCAGGGTCGCGACGTAGGCTCCGACCGCGATGAAGGCGCCATGGCCGAAATTGAGCACATCCATCAAGCCGAACACGAGTGTGAGTCCGGAGGCCATGATGAAGATCATCATGCCCATCGCGAGGCTCGCGGCTGTCAGCGTCAGCCAGGTGCTGGGGGAGCCGATCAGTGGGATCATCACGAGGGCGACGGCGATCGGCAGCAGGATCGGCGCGATGTCGCGCTTCTGCTTCGGCAGCGGGTCGGTTGCGGCGAGCTCGGTCATTGATGCGTCTCCAGGCTCAGGCCGAGCAGCCGCTCCTGCAGCGGCACGTCGGAGGCCAAGGCCGCCATCTCGCCGCGATGAGCGATGGTGCCGTTGTCCATCACCAGCACGTCGTCGCCGAGCTCGCGGGCGGCAAAGAAATTCTGCTCGACCATCAGGATCGTGGCGCCCTTGCGCTTGATCTCCTTCAGGCACTCGATCAGCGCTATCACGATCGCTGGAGCCAGTCCCTTGGTCGGCTCGTCAATCAGCAGGAGCTTGCGCGGTTCGACGATGGCGCGGGCAATCGACAACATCTGCTTCTGTCCGCCCGAGAGACTTCCCGCGCGCGATAGCCAGAACCGGCGCAGCGCCGGGAAGAAGCCAAAAATCCAGTCGAGCTGGGCGTCATCGAGCGGCCCGGCGCGCGCCGCCAACACCAGGTTCTCCTTCACCGTGAGGTCGGAAAACACTGCCATGCTCTCCGGCACGTAGCCGACGCCGAGCCGCGCGATGTCGGGCGTCGCACGGCTCTCGATGCGCTCGCCGGCGAGGCTGATCTCGCCGGAGGAGGCCTGCCAGAGGCCCATGATGGTGCGCAACGTCGTGGTCTTGCCGGCGCCATTGCGGCCGAGCAGCATCGTGGTCTGCCCCTGCGCGACAGCGAGGTCGATGCCCTGGAGGATGTGATAGCGGCCGATATGGGTGTGCACGCCGGAGAGCCTCAACAGATCGGTCATGCTGCGCCCCCTGCAACTTTATTCCCTTCAGATGCCTTGGGCGCGACGCCGAGATAGGCTTCCTGCACGATCGGTGACGCGATCACTTCGGCCGGCGGACCGTCGGCCACGAGCTGCCCGTTATGCAGCACGATGATGCGGTCGGCGAGCGATCGCACCACGTCCATCTTGTGCTCGACGAGCAGAATGATCCTGCTCTTGTCCTGCTTGAGCTGTGCGATCAGGTTCAGCACGACCGGCACCTCGTCGATGCTCATGCCTGCGGTCGGCTCGTCGAACATGAAAACCTTCGGTTCGAGCGCCATCATCAGCGCGACCTCGAGCTTGCGCTGATCGCCATGCGACAGTGCGGTCGCGGCGACGCCACGGCGGCCGCCGAGCGCGACCTGATCCAGGATAGCATCGGCGCGGGCGATCAGATCGCGGCGGACCATCCAGGGCCGCAGCATGTCGTAGTGAGTGCCGTTGGCGGCCTGCACGGCAAGGCGCACGTTCTCCTCCACCGAGAGGTTCGGAAAGAGGTTTGTGAGCTGGAACGCGCGCCCGAGGCCCGCGCGCGTCCGCATCGGTGCGGAATGCTGGGTGATGTCGGTGCCATCGAACAGAATGCTGCCGCTCGATGCGCGGAGCTGGCCGGAGATCAGGTTGAAATAAGTCGTCTTGCCGGCGCCGTTCGGGCCGACGATCGCGGTGAGCTCGCCCGGGCGGAAGCTGCAGGTGACGCTGTTGACCGCGACATGGCCGCCGAAGCGGATGGTGAGGTCGCGGGTTTCGAGGGTCAGCGTCATGGGTCTGGCAATGATGAGAGGAGAACTTGTCCGCGATCACGCTGCGCTGCCTCCCCCGCTTGCGGGAGAGGCACAGGCGGCCTACGGCCGCCGTTCTTGAAAGAACGCGATGCGGAGCATCGGCTACTGAGAGGGTGTCTCCGCAATCGAGAACCCCCAAGGAGGACAGAGCCGTCTCCCGGCCTCTCCCGCAAGCGGGAGAGGTGGAGAAGCACCTAGCGCTTGTTCTTGATCGGAACGTCCATGTCCTCGATCTTCAGCTCGCGCACCGGCTCGAGCACGGCCCAGGCGACGTTCGGATCGACCTTGACCTTGAAGTGATACATGCTCTGGAGCGCTTGATGGTCTTCCTTGCGGAACATCATCTTGCCCTTCGGCGTGTCGAACTCCAGGCCTTCCATGGCCGTGATCAGCTTCTCGGTGTCGGTCGACTTCGCCTTGGTGACGGCGGCGACGACGGACATCGCTGCGGCGAACCCGCCCGCGGTGAAGAAGTCCGGCGGCGCGTTGAAGCGCTTCTGGTGCTCGGCGACGAACCAGTCATTCACAGGGTTCTTCGGGATCGCGTAGAAATAATAGGTCGCGCCTTCCATGCCGGGCAGGCCCTTGTAGGCGGCGAGCGCCGGCAGGATGTTGCCGCCGGTGGACAGTTCGATGCCGTAGCGCTTCGGATCCATGTCCTGGAGTTTTGCCAACGGATTGCCGGCGCCGGCCCAGATCACCCAGATCACCTTGCGGCCCGGCTTGTCCTTCAGCGCGTCGAACAGGCGCTGGCCGACCGCGGTGAAGTCGGTGGTGGAGGTCGGGGCATATTCTTCGGCGGCGAGCGTCGCGCCGGTCTTGCCGAGCGCCTCCTTGAAGGCGGCGACGCCGTCACGGCCGAAGGCGTAGTCCTGCGCCAGCGTCGCGACGGTGACGCCCTGCTTGCCGATCGCGACCGCGTTCGAGATCGCGTCCTGCGACGAGTTGCGCGCGGTGCGGAAGATGTAGCGATTCCACTTCTCGCCGGTAATCTGGTCCGCGACCGCGGGCTCGACGATCAGGATCTTCTTGTTTTCCTCGGCGACGGGCAGGATCGCGAGTGCCGCGGCCGACGAGGTCGTGCCGATCGCGATGTCGGCCTTGTCGTCCTGATAGGCTTCCGCGAGCGCGGCCTTGGAGAGATCCGGCTTGCCTTGGTCGTCCTTGGTGATGACAACGATCTTGCGCCCGTCGAGCGTCATGGTGCCCTTGGTGGCGTATTCAAAACCCATCTGCAGGCCGGTCTCGGTCTGCTTGGCATAGGCCTCGAGCGGGCCGGTCTTGCCGTAGATCAGCGCGACCTTGAGATCGTCGGCCTGTGCGGAGGTGCCCGCGGCGAGGGCGAGGATGGTTGTTGCTAAGATGAGCGATCGACGCACGGTGGTCCCTCCTGATGAATTCTTTGGCCATAGCGATTTGCACAACCGTGCGGACATTGCAATTCCACCTTCCGGCAGACCACGCGACGGGCATGTGTGACATTGTCCCGGCCCGGCCGCGCCGGATCGCTTCTGCCGAGGAAATCGGCAGATTCAATTATGACCTCACCCGTGGAACGGGTTGCTCAGGCTTTGCAAAGTAACGATCAGGCCCGGGGTTACCGCCGATATCCGTTCGCGCGGGAATAGCCCTGCCGGTTCTGTTGCGTCGAGCGGTTTGTGACGCTGGCGCGTGCTTCGCTGGAGATGGGCGTTGCGAGCTTCAGCTCCTCCAGGAAGATCGGCCGGGAGAAATAATAGCCCTGCGCGTAACGGATCTTGGTCGCAGCCTGGAGGTAGGCGAGCTCCTCGTAGGATTCGATGCCTTCGGCGATTGCGGTCATGCCGAGCGCTTCGCTCAGGGATTCGATCGCGCGCAGGATGCCCTGGTTGCGCGGGCGCTTATGGATATCGGTGATGAAGGAGCGGTCGATCTTGATCTCGTCCGCGGTGATGTCGGCCAGCGCCGAGAGCGAGGAATAGCCGGTGCCGAAATCGTCGATCGAGATGGCGACGCCGAGCTTGCGAAACATCGGCAGGATCTCGGCCTGGAAATGATTCTTGGCGACGAAGGCGTCTTCCGTCACCTCGATCATGAAGCGCTGCGGAAAGCCGGTGTCGTCGAGCGCCTGGGCAAAGCTGCGCATGAATTCGGGGTTGCCGGCCTGCTTGGCCGCGACGTTGATGCTGATGGTCGCTTCCGCACCGAACGTCTCGTTGATCAGGTCGATCGACTTGACGATTTCGGCGAGCACGAGATGCGTCAGCTCGTCGATCAGCCCGAGTTCGGTGGCAAGATTGATGAACGAGCCGGGCGCCTGGATCACGCCCTCGTCATCACGCAGCCGCACAAGGGCCTCGATGCCCTTTACCTCCTGCGTACGGATGTCGACCTTGGACTGGAAGGCGCAGCAGAAGCGCTTCTCCAGGATGGCCTGCCGCAGCGACTGCTCGATCTTCATCCGCGCCAGCGCCTCGCGCTCCATGCTGGAGTCGAAGAAGGCCGCCGATCCCTTGCCGTCATTCTTGATGCGGTACATCGCGATGTCGGCGTTCTGACGCAGTGTCTCGAAGCTTCGTCCGTGATCGGGGTAGAGGCTGATGCCGACGGAGGTTGAGGCGAACACTTCCGAATTGTCGATGAAGAACGGCGCGGTCAGCCGCTCCAGCGTCGACTGCATGAACTCGGCGACTTCCTCCTGGCTCTGGATCGGTGACAGCAGCAGCAGGAATTCGTCGCCGGAGATGCGCGACAGCATGTCCGAGTCGCGCAAGCCGCGTCCAAGCCGCTTCGACAGCTCGACCAGCAGGGCATCGCCCACCGCGTGGCCGTAATAGTCGTTGATGTGCTTGAAATTGTCGACGTCGAGAAAGGCGAGCGCAAAGCGCTCGCCGGCGCGACCCTGCGCGAGCAGGCCGGTGGCGCGATGTTCGATCACGCGCCGCGAGGGCAGGCCGGTCAGCTCGTCGAAATAGGCCGAGCGGAACAGCTGGTCCTCGAAATTCTTCTGCTCGGTGATGTCGGAGGAGGCCGAGATCAGCAGCTCGCGTCCGTCGAAGCGGACCGGACGGTGGGTGGTCAGCAGCACCTGGCGTGCGGCTCCGTCGTGGAGCGCTTCCTCAGCGACGACCGCACGGCCGGAGCTCAGAGCCTGCCGGCAGGCTTCCTGGCGGGGCGCGAGATCGCGCGAGGGGCGGCTGCCGTCCATGCCGAGCTGGGCGGCCGCGACATCGTTGACCAGGAGAAGTTCGCCTTGCGCGTCCTGCACGGTCAGGCCGGCAGGCAGCATTCTAACGATTTCCTTGAGGAATCCGAGTTCGGCTTCGCTCGCGCCGGAATATTTGTTGTCGTTCATAGAAGTCATGAATCTTGTTGTTTCAGCGCGCTTTTGCAATGGCCGCGATCTTGCGCGGTTCCCTCTTAAGTTTGGTTAAGGGGTCCGGAGAATTACGGTGGTGTTTTGCGGCGATGCGACGCGCGCAGCCCATCGTCATTAACAGGGCGTCAACGCGTCCGGCGAAACCGCGAACGAAGCGCGCGAACGGCTTTCGGTTGCGCCGTGTCTAACCGTCCTTGGGGATGCGGCATTGCATGGTGCAATGAAGTCCGGTCCTGAGATAGGAGACCTCCGTCTTGCCGTCGAAGGCCGACAGCGCGGACTTCAACAGCTTGGTGCCGAAACCCGGCTCGGAGACCTTGTCGACGCTCGGGCCCTCGGTTTCATCCCAGGTCACGGTCAGACGGTCGTCGCTGACGGTCCATGACACCTGCAACAACCCGCGTGGCGCGGAGAACGCGCCATATTTGCCCGCGTTGGTGGCGAGTTCGTGAAACATCAGGGACAGTGTGACCGCAAGCTTCGGCGGCAGGAACAGCCGGTCGCCGTTCAGCGTGAAGCGGACATGGCCATAAGGGCCGAGCTCGGAGATCAGGAGGTCGCGAATGTCGCAGCCGGCCTTGTCGATCCGCGAGATCAAATCGTCGGTCGCGGCAAGCGACCGCAGTCGCGGATCGATCCGTGCCCAGATTTGCGGCTGATCGTGCAACACTTGATGCAGCACCGCATGCACCGTTGACAGCTTGTTCTTCAGCCGGTGCTGGAGCTCGTCGACCAGCAGCTTGCGATAGTCTTCCTCCTCGATCAGGCGTCTGGAAATCCGGCGCTGCTCGACAAGGAGCGAGCGATAATGCTCGACGCCCCAGATGGTGAGGGCGCTGACCGCCCAATAGAGCGCCAGCAGGGCGAATCGCGCGTTATCGGCAAGGGCCTCGCCAAAATTCACGACGACGCCGAGCACGCCGCCGACCAGCGCCGTGATGATGCCGATGCGGAAGCCGCCGAACGCGGCCGCAAAAAATACGGCCGGGAAATACGGCGTGAAATAGACGTCGGGCCGCACATGGGCGAGAGCCCAGCGCGCCAGCGTCGCAACCAGCAGGCAGGCGACCGCAAACGCGAGGCTCAGGCCGAGCGATGGCGGTGCCACGCCCTGCCAGCCCTTGCGGAATTCGTCGATCAGCTTCCCCATGCGCGATCCGGTGGCGATATGCGTTCGACAATCGAGCGGTCGCCAGGAATGTTACGCATGTCGCCGGCCCCAAGCAAAGCTTGCCTTGTCGGAAGCCGGCAGGAATAGTGCCTGCTGCGGCGCCAACTGTCGCGGCGCCGTCGTCGATCGGTGTCCGCCATTTGGCGTCAAGGGGTTCGAAAACAGGGACATTCCATGGGCAGGTTGGATGGCAAGGTCGCGGTGATCACGGGCGCGACGAGCGGGATCGGGTTGCGCACTGCTGAAGTCTTCGTTGCCGAAGGTGCCAAAATTGTGATCGCGGGCCGGCGCATACCGGAAGGCGAGGCGCTGGCGAAGCAGCTCGGGCCGAATTGCGTCTTCCGCCAGACGGATGTGACGGTCGAAGCGCAGATGCAGGCGCTGATCGCGCTCGCCGTGGACAAATTCGGCCGCATCGACTGCCTGTTCAACAATGCCGGCGGCCCGGCGCAGACCGGCGGCATCGAAGGCCTCGAGGTCGAGCGCTTCGACGCGGCGATGGCGACCCTGCTGCGCAGCGTCATGCTCGGCATGAAGCACGCCGCGCCCCACATGAAGAAGCAGGGCTTTGGCAGCATCATCAACAATGGCAGCATCGCCGGCCGTCTGGCCGGCTTCTCGTCGTCGATGGTCTATGGTGCAGCCAAGGCGGCGGTGATCCACCTCACCAAATGTGTGGCGATGGAGCTCGGCGAATCCAACGTCCGCGTCAACTCGATCTCGCCCGGCGCCATCGCGACCGGCATTTTCGGCAAGGCGCTCGGGCTTTCGACCGACGCGGCGGAGAAGACGCCGGCGGTGATGCGCGAGGTCTACAAGACCGCGCAACCGATCCCGCGCGCCGGCCTTCCCGATGACATCGCCCACGCAGCGGTGTTCCTGGCCAGCGACGAATCCAGCTTCATCAACGGCCATGACCTCGTCATCGACGGCGCGATGACCGGCGGCCGCAACTGGAGCCAGCAGCAGCAGGGCTACGTGGCCCTGCGCAAGGCGTTCGATCAGGGGGCCGGATAATCTCGTCATTGCGAGGAGCGAAGCGACGAAGCAATCCAGGCTGCTTCCGCGGACGGCAATCCAGAATCCGTGCCGCGGAAATAGTTGGATTGCTTCGCTTCGCTCGCAATGACAGATTGCTTCGCTTCGCTCGCAATGACGACTGCGATGCTCACACCGCCTTCACCCGCACCCGCAATCCGTCGCGCGGTTTCGGGATCGGCCACATCTGCCAGTCCGGCTTGTAGCCGGGCTCGAGCGATACCTCGATGTTCTGCAAGAAGTGCCGCGCGAAGCATTTGGCCTGCATGTAGGCGAAGTGCAGGCCGAGGCACATATGCGCGCCGCCGCCGAACGGGACCCAGGCGAAGCGGTGGCGGTTGCACTGGGCCTCCTCGGTGAAGCGCAGCGGATCGAAGCGATCCGGCTCCGGCCAGATGTCCTTCATGTGGTGGGTGTAGAGCGGATTGACGCCGATCGCGGTGCCGGCCGGAATCGAAAAACCCTTGAAAGTGAAATCGCGCATGGCGCGGCGCGGCATTGAGGGCACCGGCGGCTTGATCCGCAGCGCTTCCTTGAACGCCATCTCCGACAGCGGCATCTTTTCGAGATCGTCGAAGCTGCTCGGCGCATCGGGGGCGAGCCCCAGCGCCATGACCTCCGCGCGAAGCTTGTCCTGCCAGTCGGGATTTGCCGCGAGCTCGCCGATGAACGAGGTCAGTGACGAGGTCAGCGTGTCGTGCGCCGCCATCATCAGAAAGCTCATGTGGTCGATGATGTCCTGTTCCGACAGCAGCGCGCCGTCCTCGTGGGTGGCGCGGCAGAGCTGCGAGAACAGGTCATCACCGCCGTGATTGCCGCGTCGCAGCGGAATCTGCTCGCGGAAATAAGCGACGATGCGCTTGCGTCCCCTGACGCCGGCCGCCATCTGCGTGCCGGGCAGCGGTCGGCGGATCGGGGCGACGGCGGCGGCGACCATGTCGACGAAGGCGCGGTTGATCTCGTCGACCTCCGGCCCGATATCGGCGCCGAGAAAGGACGCGGCGGCGAGATCGAGCGTGAGCTGCTTCATCGCCGGATAGAGCTGCATCTCGCCGGGCTTGGCCTTCCACTGCGCGACGCGGGCGGCGATGCCGCAGTCGAGATCGCTCAGATACGATTTCATCGGTCCGGACTTGAACGCGACCGACAGCGCCTTGCGGTGCAGCCGGTGCTCCTCGAAATCCAGCAGCATCAATCCGCGCGGAAACAACAGGCCGAGCACCTTGTTCCAGCCATGGGTCGAGGAGAACAGCTTTTGCTGGTCGAACAGCACGAGTTCGTTGGCCTCGGGGCCAAGCAGCACGACATTGGTCTCGCCGAAGAAATGCGTGCGATAGACCAGGCCGTATTTGGCGCCGTTCGCCTCGATATGCCCCTTAGGGTCCGCGAGCACCTGGAAGGTCTTGCCGATGATCGGCCAGCCTTCGTCGCCGGGGATGTGGGTCAGCTCGTTGCGCTTGGGCGGAGTGAAGCCGAGCGCAGGCGCGGCCACATTCTGCATCGACATGACGATTGCTCCGGTTGGCGAGACCCGGCCAACATAGCACAATCCGTGACGAGGACTCTGCGCTACCGCTTCGCCGCTTCCTTCTGCAAATCCGGCGCATTGACGGCTGGAATCGCCACGCGGCCGGCGCCGGTCACCTTCAACGCCTCGGCGGCCTTCTCGTTTTCCATGATCTTGGCCATCACGGCCTGTCCCGCGCGCTCGAAGATCGCGCGGTTCTCGATCACGAATTTTTGCGACTTGCGCAGGCCGTCGATGTAGCCGTTGATCTCAGGCACGACGTAGCGCGCGACAAGGTCCCAGCTCCGGCGCGTGTTCTCCGGGTTGGCCCAGTCGTGCACGAATCCGATGACGGCACCGACGCCGCCGGACACCTGCATCACGTTCTTGATCATCTTGACGAGGTCGTCGGGCGTGCCGATGACGGAGGCCGCGCCGTCGACGAAAGCGGTCTTGTCCACGGCCTCGTCGGGTGAGGCGAACGCGGCCAGGCCCGGCCGCTGTAGCGTGCCGACATTATATTCGTTGTGCCAGCGCATCAGCCCGGCGCCGGCCTCGCGGCGGGCCTGCTCGCGGGTCTCGGCGATGTGCCAGGTCAGCAGCACGCGCCAGTTCGCGCGATCGACTTTGGTGCCGTGCTTTTTCGCCGCGTCTTCGGCGAACTGCCATTGCTGCTGCAGCGACATCAGCCCCTGCGTCGTCATCGAACCCAGCGAGATGATACCGATGCCGTATTTGCCGGCGAGCGTCATGCCGGAGGGCGAGATCTGCGAGGCCACCACAAACGGCATTTCCTCCTGCAACGGCAGCAGTTGCAGCGCGGCGTCGTTCATGGTGAACCAGTCACTCTTCGCGGTGACGCGCTCGCCATTGAAGAGGCGGCGGATCACCCCGATCGCCTCGTCCTGGCGGTCGCGCTGCGTCATCGGATCGATGCCGAGCGTATGCGCGTCGGAGGCGAGCGCGCCGGGACCGGAGCCGAAGATGGCGCGGCCGCCGGTCATGTGGTCAAGCTGCACCATGCGCTGCGCGACGTTGTAGGGATGGTGATAGGGCAGCGACACCACGCCGGTGCCGAGCTTGATCCGCTTGGTGCGCTCGCCGGCCGCCGCCAGGAACATCTCCGGCGAGGCGATCATCTCCCAGCCGGAGGAATGATGCTCGCCGCACCAGAACTCGTCATAGCCGAGGCTATCCAACTGCTCGACCAGGTCGAGATCGCGCCGGAACTGGAGCGTCGGATGCTCCCCGATCGGATGATGCGGGGCGAGGAAGGCTCCGAACTTCAGGCGCGCCATGGCGTTCTCTCCGGCTTGATTTTTTGCTTGTTTGTGGCGCGAAGCTACGTGCTGGAGACAGCGAACGCAATCGCGCGATGTCCCGCGCGGCGGAATGCAGCCATGCGTGTGTCGTCTCCCTCTCCGTGGCACGCAGAGAATGGCGGAACGCGCGGGCATCCTACCTTCGAGGTAATCGCGGCACCGCATTAGGCCTGCGATGATCGGCAACGACATCCGAAAGGTCGCGCGCCGATGCATCAAACCGTCGCAAAGCAGATCGATACGTCGCGTCGCTGGTGGGTGCTGGCGATCGTCGTGGCCGCCCAGTTCATGTTCGGCGTCGATGCTTTCGTGGTCAACGTCGCCATTCCGACCATCGCGGTCGAGTTGAAGGCATCGCCTGCGCAGATCGAATCCGTCATCGCGATCTACCTGATCGCCTATGCTACGCTGGTCGTCACCGGCGGCCGGCTTGGCGACATTCACGGCACCAGGAACGTGTTCCTGGCTGGCCTGCTCGGTTTCACCCTGACGTCGCTGTGGTGCGGACTGGCGCAATCCGGTGCGGAATTGATCGTCGCGCGGCTGACACAGGGTGCTTCCGCCGCGCTGATGGTGCCGCAGGTACTGGCGACGCTACATCTCCTGTTCACCGACGAACAGCGCAACCGTGCCTTCGCCATCTACGGCATCGCGCTGGGGCTCGCGGGTGCCGCGGGCTTTCTGCTCGGCGGTCTTCTGGTCACGATCGATCTCGCCGGCACCGGCTGGCGCTCGGTATTCTTCGTCAATGTGCCGTGCGGTCTCGTCATCGCGGCTGCGGCCTGGCGCATCATGCCCTCGGTGCCGCATCGCGCCGGCACGCGGCTCGATATCGCGGGCGGCATCGTCTTGTTCGCCGGATTGCTCTGCATGATCGGTCCGCTGCTGCTCGGTCACGATGTCGGCTGGGCGCCGTGGCTGTGGCTGGTGATGGCGATCGGCGCCGTAATTCTCCTGGCATTCCCAAAACTGGAGCATGCGGTCGCACGAGCCGGCGGCATGCCGCTGATCGATCTCTCGCTGCTGGCGGACGCCACTTTCCTGCGCGGCCTCGGCGCGGCGTTCTTTTTCTTCTGTGCCAATCTCTCGTTCTATCTGGTCATGACGCTGTTCATGCAGCGAGGGCTGAACATCCCGCCGCTCGCGGCCGGCATGGCCTTCATTCCGCTCGCGCTCGCTTTCGTCGTGGCCTCGCGCCATAGTGGCGCACGGGCGCGCCATCGCGGCACCAGGGTCTTGATCGAAGGCTGCGCGCTTCAGATCGCGGGCCTCGCGGCGCTTGCGCTTGTCGCGTTCTCTGTCGATGCGCCGTCCGCGCTCCTGCTCGCGCTCACCATGATCGTCTTCGGCTACGGTCAGGGGCTGGTGATGGCGCCGCTGTCCGGCGCGGTGCTCTCGACGGTGAAGCCTGTGGCCGCAGGTTCTGCCTCCGGCATTTACGGCACCACGGCGCAGATCGGAAATGCGGCCGGAGTGGCCGCAATCGGCGCCGTGTTTTTTGCCGCCGAAGCCGTGCAATCAGTGCGCGCAGGATTTCTCGTCTCGCTCGCGCTGTTCGTGACATTAATCATGATCTGCGCCGCATTCCTGGCGTGGATGCGCCGCGCGTCTGCACGAAGTTGAGGCATCGCGGTTAATACGTGCGGATTTCTGCAGGTTTTCCTGCGATTTAGCGCGTCATCGACAGCACACGGTCTTTTTATTTTGCGCCGCAGCAACTATTTGGTTTGAGTGGACGTTGAACGTCGCCTGCCAGGAGTTGCCGTGTCATTAACCAGAAATGTCGATCTCTTGAGACGTCTGCCAAAGCTGGACGGATTGCGCTTCGCCGAGTTTGGCAGGAGCGCCGATGCGTCCAGTCCGTTGCAAGAGGTTACGGGCTTCGGCGACAATCCCGGCAATCTGCGCCTGTTCGCGTTCGTGCCGCCGCAACTGCAGAAGCCGCGCGCGCTCGTCGTCGTGCTGCACGGCTGCGGCCAGACGGCAGCAAGCTACGACCTCGGTGCCGGATGGTCGACGCTCGCCGAGCACTACGGCTTCGCGCTGTTGATGCCCGAGCAGCAGCGCGTCAACAACAGCAACACCTGCTTCAACTGGTTCAATCCGGAAGACACGGCGCGGGACAGCGGCGAGGCGTGTTCGATTCGCGAGATGATCGCGCATATGACCGAAACGCATCGCATCGATCCCCGCCGCATCTTCATCACGGGCCTGTCGGCCGGCGGCGGCATGACGTCGGTGATGCTCGCGACCTATCCCGAAGTCTTCGCGGCCGGTGCGGTCATCGCGGGACTTCCCTACGGCATCGCGACCAATCTGCGCGAGGCGCTCGACGGCATGTTTCATTCCCCGGAGCGGCCGGCGC
This sequence comes from Bradyrhizobium sp. 62, assembly GCF_023073035.1. Classification (NCBI taxonomy): domain Bacteria; kingdom Pseudomonadati; phylum Pseudomonadota; class Alphaproteobacteria; order Hyphomicrobiales; family Nitrobacteraceae; genus Bradyrhizobium; species Bradyrhizobium sp. 62. The sequence goes on along the minus strand of NZ_JADPIT010000016.1, from coordinate 500,693 downwards.
GCGAACTTGGCGATCTGGTGCGGCGGGCCTCGGATCATCGCGGGCCCTGGCCCAGGATCTCGGTGTGGCACGGCAGCGCCGATCGCACCGTCAACCCCGGCAATGCCAACGAGATAGTCAAGCAATGGCTCGACCTGCACGATCTGCCTGAGGCGCCGATGGCGGAAACTGACATCGACGGCTATCCGCGCCAGGCCTGGTGGAACAAGGACGGCGAGACTCTCGTCGAGTCCTACGCCATCACCGATATGGCCCACGGCACGCCGCTCGGCCTTGCCGACAACGACCAGCGCTATGGCGTGGAAGGCGCGTTCCTGATCGAGGCCGGCATCTCCTCGTCCTATCACATCGCCAAATTCTTCGGCCTCACCGGCTGGATCCCCGACGCAGCGAAGAAGGCCGAGCCGACGCCGGCCCGCTCGTCCGCGCCGCATCTGGCCCGCTCGATCCGCGCCGCTGTCGCCGAAGAGCCGGCCGAGCCGAAGCGCGAGGAGGCCCGCGGCTTCGATCTCGGCCAGATCATCACGCGCGCGCTCACCGCCGCGGGATTGATGAAATAAGTCAGGCCGTCGCGCCAATCCATTCGATCGGCGTCGCCGTCACCTCGCCGCCGGCGACCTTGCGCGTCATCTCCTGATAGGCCTTGAAGAAGTCGCGCGATTGCAGCGCCTTTTGCGCGGCGTCGTCGCTGACGCTGGCGAGATGGAAATAGCTGCCATTGTCGCGGTTCTTCAGGACGCGATAGCCGATCCGTCCTTTCAGCTCCGGATCGCCGTCGATCGCCTTGATGAAGCGGCCGACCTCCTGGTGCCATGCCTCCGTCGTGCCGTTCTTGAATTCGTATCGGATCATGAAGTGCTTCATGTGACGCTCCCTGTTGGCGTTGTGCGTCATCATCTGCGTGCTGGATGCGATCCTGCAAGTATGGACAAAATTGATAGTATGGACTTTTTCGGCGTCGCTCTTATGCTCGGCCAGAGCGTTTTCGAGCGAAGTGGATACCGGTTCGCGTGAAGCAAACGCGTCAAAACAAAAAAGCTCGCACATGGAGGAAACGACATGGCCAGGGAAAGGACAAAGACTGTCCCCGCGCGCAACTGTCCGGTCGCGGCCTTTCAGAAGATGATCAGCGGCAAGTACAAGCTGCGCATCGTCTGGGACCTCAAGGACGGCCCGCGCCGCTATGGTGAAATCCGCAGCGGCCTGCTGCGCGGCATGGAAGGCAGCGCCGAGATCACCCCGCGCGTGCTGAGCCGCGAGTTGAAGGCGCTGACGGCGAGCGGCCTGATCGATCGCAAGGATTTTGGCGAGGTGCCGCCGAAAGTCGAGTATCGCCTCACCCGCAAAGGCAAGAGCTTTGTGCCCGTCGTCGCCGCGATCCGTGACTGGGGCGACCGTAACCTGAGCCAGCCCGCAGCGTTCGCAGACGCCGCGGAATAGGCGCTCACATCTCGCCGGTGATGAACGGATTGGTCATCCGCTCCTGGCCGATGCTCGAGCCGGCGCCGTGGCCGCAGATGAAGCCGACATCGTCGCCGAGCGGCAGCAGCTTGGTCTTGATCGACTCGATCAGGGTCGCATGACTGCCGCCGGGCAGATCGGTGCGTCCGACCGAGCCAGCGAACAGGACGTCGCCGACATGGGCGAAGCGCAACTCCTTGTTGAAGAACACCACGCTGCCGGGCGAGTGGCCGGGGCAATGATAGATCTCGAACTGGAGATCGCCGATCGCCACGCTGTCGCCTTCGTCGAGCCAGCGGTCCGGCTCGAAATTGCGCACCCCGCTCATGCCGAAGCGCGCGCCGCTCTCGACCACGTTGTCGAGCAGGAATTTGTCCGCGACGTGCGGGCCCTCGATCGGCACCTTCAGCGCGTCGCGCAGTTCAGCCGCGCCGCCGACATGGTCGATATGGCCGTGAGTGAGCCAGATCTTCTCCACGGTGACGCCGGTCTGCTTGATGGCCTCCAGGATCTTCGGCACGTCGCCGCCGGGATCGATCACCACGGCCTTCTTGGAAGGCTCGTCCCAGATGATGGTGCAATTCTGCTCGAACAGCGTCACGGGGACGATGATCGCGCCCGCCTTCGCGCCTGCCTGGGCTTGTGTCTCGTTTTGCTCGGTCATGGCGCCACAATGCCGATTTTTGCCATGCCGCCAAGCAAAAGATTTGCCCCCGGGGTTCGGGAACAGCCGCGGACATCGTCACACGGCCGTCCCAATTCGCCTGCTGTTTTGAACCGGGGCGCTCCTTCCGCGTTCTCCCGCGCGACAAGCAGTTTTTGGATGGATTTCCCGCATGGCTCAGGGCGGCAGCAATTGGTGGCGCGACGGCATCTTCTATCAGGTCTACCCGCGCTCCTTTCAGGATTCAAACGGCGACGGGGTCGGCGATCTCGCCGGCATTTTGCAGCGGCTGCCTTATGTGAAATCGTTCGGCGTCGACGCGATCTGGCTGTCGCCGATCTTCCCCTCGCCAATGGCCGATTTCGGCTACGACATCTCCGACTACACCGGCATCGAGCCGCTGTTCGGCACGATGGCGGATTTCGATGCGCTTCTTGCCGCCGCGCATGACAACGGCCTCAAGCTGATCCTCGACCTCGTGCCGAACCACACCTCTGACCAGCATCCCTGGTTCGTCGAGAGCCGCTCCTCGCGCGACAATCCCAAACGCGATTGGTACATCTGGCGCGATCCGGGCGGTGGTGGCGGCGTGCCGAACAATTGGCTGTCCGAGTTCGGCGGCAGCGCGTGGCAGTTCGACGAGACGACCGGTCAATACTACTATCACGCCTTCCTCGCCCAGCAGCCGGACCTCAACTGGCGCAATCCCGATGTCCGCGCGGCGATCTATGACGTGATGCGGTTCTGGCTGGAGAAGGGCGTCGATGGCTTTCGCGTCGACGTGATCTGGCACCTGATCAAGGACGCCGAGTTCCGCGACAACCCGCAAAATCCGCATTATGTCGAGGGCCGGCCGCCCAACGAAACGATCCTCACGCAATATTCCACCGACCAGCCGGAGGTGCACGACGTTATCGCCGAGATGCGCCGCGTCACGGATGCTTATGATGCCCGCGTCCTGATCGGCGAGATCTATCTGCCGCTGCATCGCCTGATGGCCTATTACGGCAACGATCTCACCGGCGCGCAGATGCCGTTCAATTTCGCGCTGCTCCAGACCTTCTGGAGCGCGCGCTCGATCGAGAAGATCGTCGAGGATTACGAGAAGGCGCTGCCGAAGGGCGCCTGGCCGAATTGGGTGCTCGGCAATCACGATCGCCCGCGCGTCGCAAGCCGCGTCGGGCCGGAGCAGGCCCGCGTCGCCGCCATGCTGCTGCTGACGCTGCGCGGCACGCCGACGCTCTATTACGGCGACGAGATCGGCATGCATCAGCTCGCGATCGCGCCTGAGGATGTGCGCGACCCCTTCGAGAAGAACGTGCCCGGCATCGGTGTCGGCCGCGACGGCTGTCGCACGCCGATGCAGTGGGATTCGTCCAACTTCGCCGGTTTCTCGGACGTCAGGCCATGGCTGCCGCTGCCGGAGGATCACATCCTCAACAACGTCGTCGATGTCGAAGCCGATTCACGTTCGATCCTGACGCTCTACAAGCGCCTGATCGCGTTGCGCAAGGGCTGTCCGCCGCTGGTCGCGGGCGACTATCATCCGATCGCGGCGCAAGGCGATCTCCTGGTCTATCGCCGCGAGGCCGAGGGCAGGGCGGTGATCGTGGTGCTCAATCTCGGCCCTGAGCCGATCGTGGTCACTACCAGCGCGATCAGATTTGGCAGCGAGATTCTGCTGTCGACATTTCTGGATCGCGAGGGGGAGCGGATCGAAGGCGTGCTGGATTTGCGTGGCAACGAGGGGGTGGTGGTGATGCCGCCATCTTAGCCGTCGTCCCGGACAAGCGAAGCGCAGAGATGGGCGACGCCCTTTGCTCGCATTGCGAGCGAAGCGAAGCAATCCAGGCCATTGCGAGCGCAGCGAAGCAATCCAGACTGTCACCGCGGGAAGAGGCAATCCAGAATCCGTGCCGCGGAAATAGCTGGATTGCTTCGCTGCGCTCGCAATGACGATCGTGGAAGCGGCAGCGCAACTCCAGCATCTCCACATCACCCCGGATGCTTGATCCCCCGCACCGTCTTGTCGATATCGCTCCGCTTCAACAGATAATCCAATCCGCCGACGCGGTACCAGCGATAACCGTAGGGCTCCAGCACGACGCGATGCTGGCCGCGCTTGTCGGCGTGGCTGTGGTCCTCCGCGAGCAGATTGATCAGGTGCTCGCCGGCCTCGCCCGGCAGCCCCGCCGAGAACGCGATCTCGCGCGGCTTCTCGTCGAGATTGTGCACGAACAGCACGGAATTGTTGCGCCAGTCGTAGCGCATGATGAACACGGCGGGATTGCGCGTCGCGATGATCGAAAAATCGCCCCAGCCGATCTCCGGCACCTCCTTGCGCATGCGGACGATGCGCTCGGTCCAGTTCAGCATCGAGTTGGGATCGCGGCGCTGCTTGGCGACGTTGACGTGCGGATAGCCGTACGGTCCTTCGTCGATGACGGGCAAGGCCGGCTTGTCGCTGGTGGTGAAGCCGCCATGCGGCTCCGTCGACCATTGCATCGGCGTGCGCGCGCAATTGCGTTCCGGCAGCGAAAGATCATCGCCCATCGCGATCTCGTCGCCATAGCGGATGACCGGCGTTCCCGGCAGTGTGCACATCAGGCTGTAGGCGAGCTCGAGCCGCCGGCGGTCGCCGCCCAGCATCGGTGCCAGCCGACGGCGAATGCCGCGGTCGTAGAGCTGCATGTCCTTGTCAGGACCGAAGCTTTTGAACACGGTGTCGCGCTGCGCCTTGGTCAATCGCCCGAGATCGAGCTCGTCGTGATTGCGCAGAAACAGGCCCCATTGCGCCGAGGCCGGCCGCGGCTTGGTCGCCTTCAGCGCTTTCCCCAGCGGCCGGGAATCGGACGAGGCCAGCGCATAGAACAAATGCTGGTTGACCTGGAAATTGAACATCATATGCATGCGGTCGGCATCGCGGCCGAAATATTCCATGTCCGTCTTTGGCAGCACGTTGGCCTCGGCGAGGATGATCGCATCGCCCTGCCGCCATTGCAGGAATTCACGAAACGTCCGCAGCATGTCGTACTGCTCGGCCGGCTTTTTCACCTTGGCGCCTTTGGTCGAGATGACGAAAGGCACGGCATCCATGCGGAAGCCTGAGACGCCGAGTTGGATCCAGAAGCCCATGATCTTCAAAATCTCGGCCTGCACGTGCGGGTTCGAGGTGTTGAGATCGGGCTGGAAATCGTAGAAGCGGTGGAAGTACCAGGCGCCGGCTTCCTTGTCGCGTGTCCAGGTCGATTTCTGAACGCCGGGAAACACCATGCCCTGATTGGCGTTGGCCGGCTTCTTGTCGGACCAGACATACCAGTCGCGGTAGGGCGAATTCCTGTCGCTCCGCGCCGCCTTGAACCAGGGATGCTGGTCGGAGGTGTGGTTCACGACGAGATCGATGATGACGCGAATGCCGCGTTGCTTGCAGCCATGGGTGAACTCGACGAAATCGCCGAGCGTGCCGTAGCGGGCATCGACACTGTAATAATCCGCGACATCGTAGCCGTCGTCGCGGCCGGGCGAGGTCTGGAATGGCATCAGCCAGATCGTGGTGATGCCGAGGCCGTGCAGATAATCGAGCCGGCGCAACAGGCCCTTGAAATCGCCGATGCCGTCGCCGTTGGCGTCCATATAGGTGCCGACGGACAGGCAATAGATGATGGCGTTCTTGTACCAGAGATCGTCGATCATGCGCGCGCAGCCTCGGTGGTTCCGCCGAGGTGCGGCGGCTGCGTGATAAGTGCGTAGGGGAGGGGAGGTTCCGCGCTACAGGGTCGTCCCGGCCTGGTGCGCAATTGCGCACGGGGGGCGGGACCCATACCGCGTGATCTATTGATTGGGTTGGCAGAAGTACCGAACGACGTATCTTAGCCAAACGCCGCCCTGTGGCTATGGGTCCCGGCCTACGCCGGGACGACAGTGATGACGGAATCGGCTATCCTCCCCCCATGGACAACACCGCCCGCATTGCCATCGTGCCGCCACCGGACCGTCGTCAATCAGAGACGGCGCTGGCGATCGCGCGCGGCACGGCGCGGTTGTTGCGCTCGCTCGGCTTCACCTGCATCAGCGAATTGCCGCTGCCCTCTGGGCGGCGCGCCGATCTCGTCGCGCTGAACGAGCGTGGCGAGATCTGGATCGTCGAGATCAAATCGTCGGTGGAGGATTTGCGCGCCGATCAGAAATGGCACGAATATCGGGCGCATTGCGACCGGCTGTTCTTCGCCTTCACGCAGGACCTGCCTTGCGAGATCTTTCCGCAAGATACCGGCCTGATCATCGCGGACGCCTATGGCGCGCACCTGCAGTGTGAGGCGCCCGAGCACAAGCTCGCTGCGGCCACGCGCAAGCAGATGACGGTGCGGTTCGCGATGGCGGCGGCATTGCGGATCAACCGGCTGGTCGATCCGCAGGGGCATGCGGAGTTTTGGGAGTAGGCTCCGTCCGGATGTCTTTCCCCCAAGCCACCGGTGATCAACGCCGAACTCTTGTTCGGCAACATGAAGATCAAGCAGCGGGTGGACGCCCGTTCTTTCATGAGCGGCAGCGGACGTGACGGGCCGCACATGCTTCAGACGTACGGCACGGTATCGCTTGTTCCGCAACTAACCAGCCACAAGGAACGTGCCATGAAAACCTTCCGCACCGCTCTCTTAACCTTTGCCGCACTAGCCGGACTGATTTCGTTCGTGACCTCGACGCAGTCTTCCTATGCGGGCGGACTCGGCCTCGATTGGCTTTCCAACAAGCCCTACGTAGAGTGTCTTAAGAACGTCCGAATGCTCGCCGACGTTGGTAGCATTCTGAAAGGGCCCGCGGACCGAGAGGCGAGTTACGAGCGGGGCCGCCACCAATGCAACCAGCGCTACTATGGTCATGAATAGACCGCCCGGGCTTCCGCCGAACTGCGATGCTGCCAGATTCAGCTCGTAGTCTCGGTCCAGTCACAACGTGCAAAAGCGACGTTGCGGGCTGCTCCGGCAAATGGCTGTCCCGGGTCACCGTCTTAGCCTCGGGGCCGACATCTGCGCGCCATGAGTAAAACGCCAAGGATTACCGCGGCGCGCGCTTGGCCAGAATCCGCTGCAACGTACGCCGGTGCATGTTGAGCCTGCGCGCCGTCTCCGAGACGTTGCGGTTGCACATCTCGTAGATGCGCTGGATGTGTTCCCAGCGCACGCGGTCGGCCGACATCGGGTTCGCCGGCAATTCGGACTTGTCCGAGCCGGTCGACAGCAGCGCCGCGACGACGTCGTCGGCGTCCGCGGGCTTCGAGAGATAATCGACCGCACCCATCTTCACCGCGGTGACGGCGGTGGCGATGTTGCCATAGCCGGTCAGCACGATCGCGCGGGCGTCGGGGCGCTTCTTCTTCAGCGCCGAGACCACGTCGAGACCGTTGCCGTCACCGAGCCGGAGATCGACCACGGCGAATGCCGGCGCCGCCTTGCCGATCTGCGCCAGACCGTCCGAGACGGTGTCGCATGACGTCACCGCAAAGCCGCGCGTTTCCATGGCGCGCGACAGCCGCTCCAGAAACGGCTTGTCGTCCTCCACGATCAGGAGCGAGCGGTCGGTCTGTTCGTTCAGTTCGGCGATGGCGTTCAAGGTTTCGTCCTCTCTCCAGCGCTTCTACATATGGCGGCGCAATCGGGCGGTGCCAAGGGCGCCAATAGTCGATCGGCCCCGTTGTGCGACGCAAGGTCGCGGCCTATCCTATTGTTTCTTCGAAGGTCTCGATAGCCTCAAAACGCTCTCTCGGCCACGTGATCTGGACCACTGCGCCATGGTCCGGAAAGGTGCGGTTGGTGAACGAGACCTTGGCGCCGGTGCGCTCCAGCAAGGTGCGCGCGATGAACACGCCGAGCCCGAGGCCGCCGCCTTCGTCCTGGCTGCGCCGCCGCGACAAATAGGGCTCGCCGATCCGGTTCAGGATGTCAGGCGGAATACCGGGACCATCGTCGGAAATCACGAGCTCGATCGTGTCCTTGTTCCACCACGCATTCACCTCGACGGTGGTGCGGGCGAAATCGACTGCGTTCTCGACGATGTTGCCGACCCCGTAGAGGATCGCCGGATTGCGCGAGCCGACCGGCTCGGCCACGATGGCGACGGCGATGCGCACCTTGATATCCACGCCGAAATCGCGGTGCGGCGCCACCACCTCCTCGATCAGCTCCGAGAGCTTCATGCGGTCGAACGGCGCCCCGGTGGAGGAGAGCTGGGTGATCTTGCTCAATATGTCGCGGCAACGCTGCGTCTGCTCGCGCAGCGTCTTCAGGTCAGCGGCAAAGTTCGGCTCCTTCACCGTCTTCTCCAGCTCGCGCGAGATCAGGAAGATCGTCGCGAGCGGCGTGCCGAGTTCGTGCGCTGCGGCCGCGGCCAGGCCGTCGAGCTGGGTCAGATGCTGCTCGCGCGTCAGCACCAGCTCGGTCGCGGCCAGCGCGTCGGCGAGCTTGCGCGCCTCTTCGGTGACCTGGAACGAGTAGAGGCTGGTGACCCCGATCGCGAGCGCGATCGAGAGCCAGACGCCGACGAGATAGATCGGCGGCAGCACCAGCGGATCGTCGGAATCCCAGGGCAGCGGCAGATGGAAAAAGAACAGCACCGAGGCGCAGGCTACAGCCAGCACGCCGAGGCCGAAGGTGAAGCGGGCCGGCAGCGCGGTCGCCGAGATCAGCACGGGCGCGAGGAACAGGAACGAGAACGGGTTCTGGAGTCCACCGGTGAAGAACAGGAGACCCGCCAGCTCCACGATATTGAGCGCGAGCAGTCCGGCCGCCTGCATCGGCTCCAGCCGCTGCAGCGGATTGGACACGCTCTGGAGCCCCAGATTGAGCGCTGCCGACAGCGCGATGATGCTGACGCAGGGGACGATCTCGACGTTGAATTCCAGCCCCTGCGCCACGATGAAGATCGCGGCGAGTTGGCCCAGCACCGCGAGCCAGCGCAGGCGCAGGATGGTATCCAGGCGGATATGCCGCTGCGCGGGGCGAAAGTCGGAAGCGGCAAGTTCGGTCATTTCGGCCAATGGGGCGGTGCCTTCTAGATCACAAGCGCGCGGCTCACGGAACCACCGGATTACAAGCCTTGCGCTCTCCGCTGCAATAGCAGAAGAACGCCCACCATGACTGAGAATGACAAGGCTTCAAGCTGGCCGACTGTCGCGGATCGCAGCCTCTCCGCGGCAATCGCGGTCGATCACCTCGTCAAGGTGTACAAGCAGACCCGCGCTGTCGACGACATCTCCTTTTCGCTTCCGCGTGGCAGCATCACCGGGCTGCTCGGCGGCAACGGCGCCGGCAAGACCACGACAATCGCGACGATCATGGGCCTGGTGCTACCGACCTCCGGCCGCGTGCAGGTGCTCGGGCATCGAATGCCGGAGGACAGCGCCTCCGTGCTGGGGCGGATGAATTTCGAGAGCCCCTATGTCGACATGCCCATGCGGCTCACGGTGCGTCAGAACCTCACCGTGTTCGGCAAGCTCTATGCGGTGAAGAACCTCTCCGACCGCATCGCTGAGCTCGCCTGCGACCTCGATCTCACCGAGTTCATCGACCGCGCCAACGGCAAGCTCTCCGCAGGACAAAAGACGCGCGTTGCGCTTGCCAAGGCGCTGATCAACCAGCCCGAGCTTCTGTTGCTGGACGAACCGACCGCCTCGCTCGATCCCGACACCGCCGACTGGGTCCGGGGTCATCTGGAGCGCTATCGCAAGGCGAACAACGCCACCATCCTGCTGGCCTCGCACAACATGCTTGAGGTCGAGCGGCTCTGCGACCGCGTCATCATCATGAAGCGCGGCCGGATCGAGGACGACGATACGCCCGAAGCCATCATGGCACGCTACAACCGCACCACACTGGAAGAGGTGTTTCTGGACGTCGCGCGCGGCCGGGTGAACGGTGCGCAGGAGGCGGTGCGATGAGTGAGGCCTCCCTCCATCGCGGCATCTCGCTCCATCGCATCGGCGCGATGATCCTGCGCTATTGGTACCTCTTGCTGTCGTCCTGGCCGCGGCTGCTCGAGCTGCTCTACTGGCCGGCGCTGCAGGTCATCACCTGGGGCTTTCTTCAGCTCTATATCGCGCAGAATGCAAATTTCTTCGCGCGCGCCGGCGGCACCCTGATCGGCGCCGTCATCCTCTGGGACATCCTGTTTCGCGGGCAGCTCGGCTTTTCGATCTCGTTTCTGGAAGAGATGTGGGCGCGCAACCTCGGCAATCTCATGATGAGCCCGTTGAAGCCGATCGAATTCCTGCTGTCGCTGATGATCATGAGCCTGATCAGGCTCGCGATCGGCGTCATTCCGATGACGCTGCTCGCGCTGTTCCTGTTTCACTTCAACGTCTATGCGCTCGGCGTCCCGCTGATCGCGTTCTTCTGCAACCTGATCTTCACGAGCTGGTCGGTCGGCATCTTCGTCTCCGGCCTGGTGCTGCGAAACGGCCTCGGCGCCGAGAGCATCGTCTGGACCTTGATGTTCGGCATCATGCCGCTCGCCTGCGTCTACTATCCCGTCAGCGTGCTGCCAGTCTGGTTGCAATATATCGCCTGGACGCTGCCGCCGACCTATGTGTTCGAAGGGATGCGGGCGCTGTTGATCGAAAACACCTTCAGGACCGATCTGATGCTGAGCGCGTTGGCCATCAACGCGGTGCTGTTGGTTGCATCTTTTGGGGCATTCCTTGCCCTTTTGCGCAGCGCCCGGATGCAGGGCTCGCTGCTGTCAGGCGGCGAATAACGTCACTTTCTCGTGGATTCAGCCCGGTTTGGGCACTTGGGCCACGTAGATGTACGGAACCATGCATTGACGCAATATTACGCATTCGGCAGTATGCTGCGATGCGAAGAGGAATATAGCGATGCCGATTGGTGAGTTTGGCGGCGCGCCGCCCCTGGTGGCCGAAGGCAGTCCGGTCCTGACGACGCCGATGTACTGGATGTACGAGATGGGGCAAGCCTCTCTCAATCCGGCGCGTGCGATCACGGACGCAACCAAGCTGCTGTTTCAAAATCCCCTCAATCCATGGGCGCGCACCGAGGTCGGCAAGTCGGTTGCCGCGGCCTGCGAGTTGTTCGAACGCACCACGCGGCGTTACGGCAAACCGGAATGGGGCCTCAACGACACCGAAGTCAACGGCATCCGCGTCCCCGTCGAGGTCCGCTCGGTCTGGGAAAAGCCGTTCTGCCGCCTGCTCTACTTCGATCGCAAATTCACCCGTCCGCTGCGCAGCCCGCAGCCACGCGTGCTGATCGTCGCGCCGATGTCCGGCCATTACGCGACGCTGCTGCGCGGTACGGTCGAGGCTTTCCTGCCTGCGCATGAGGTCTACATCACCGATTGGGCCGATGCCCGCATGGTGCCGCTCAGCGACGGCCGCTTCGATCTCGACGACTACATCGACTACGTCATCGAGATGCTGCATGTCCTCGGCGGCAACACCCATGTGCTGGCGGTGTGCCAGCCCTCGGTTCCCGTCGTCGCGGCCGTTTCGATCATGGAAGCGCTGCGTGATCCCTTCGTGCCGACCTCGATGACGCTGATGGGTGGCCCGATCGACACCCGGCGTAATCCGACCGCGGTGAACAATCTCGCCCAGGAGCGCGGCATCGACTGGTTCCGCAACCACGTCATCACCAAGGTGCCGTTCCCGCATCCGGGCATGATGCGCGACGTCTATCCGGGCTTCCTGCAGCTCAACGGCTTCATCAGCATGAATCTCGATCGGCATATGGATGCCCACAAGCAGCTGTTCGCCAATCTAGTGAAGGGCGACGGCGACCTCGTCGACAAGCATCGCGACTTCTACGACGAATATCTCGCGGTGATGGATCTCTCGGCCGAGTATTACCTGCAGACGGTCGACACCGTGTTCGTGAAGCATTCGCTGCCGAAGGGCGAGATGACCCATCGCGGAACACGCGTCGATCCCTCCAAGGTCACGCGCGTCGCGTTGATGACGGTCGAAGGCGAGAACGACGACATCTCCGGCATCGGTCAGACCGAAGCAACTCACACGTTGTGCAGCTCGATTCCCGATCACCGCCGCGTTCATTACGTCCAGAAGGGCGTCGGACATTACGGCGTGTTCAATGGCTCGCGCTTCAAATCGGAAATCGTGCCACGCATCCACGACTTCATGGTCTCGGCGGCGAATCCGAGCTCATTGCAGGCGCTCGCAGCCGAATAATCGCGTTTTTCGGCTTTCCCGCTGAAAATCGATGCCCTGTCGGAGGCTCCGACAGGGGCAAGTTCCCGCCAGATTCGCGGTATTTAGGTAGCTTTGTAGGAGTGAGTCAAGCCTCACCCCTTGGGGGTGCCGCATGCGCTTGGCGGGGGCGAAAAAAGCCGGTTCCAACCCCAGTCTGTAGGGTCTCCCGGACGCCAGACCCCTGTATATTGGGCAAATGATTTGTTTTTGCGCCGAGCGCTTTCCCTGGCGGCGGTTATGGCAGAATCCGGGCGCTCTCCTGCCCCCCGGACTGACAGACATGGCCACTCGCGCACTCCTCTATCGTCGGCCCCACGAGCCGAAGACCCTCCTGATCACCCATGGATCGCAATATTTTGCGATTCGGCTGCGCCGGCATCGCCGCGCGCGCCGTTACACGCTCAGAATTCATCCGAGCGATCGCGAAGCCATCCTCACCATGCCGCCGCGCGGCACTCTCGCCGAAGCAAAAGACTTCGCGCAGCGCCACGGCGCGTGGATCGCGGCACGTCTCGGCCGTTTGCCGAAGGCCGCACCGTTCCAGCCTGGCACAGTGATACCGCTTCGCGGTGTTTCTCATCGCATCGTTCATCGCGCCGGCACCCGCGGTACGGTGTGGACGGAAGTGCGCGATAGCGGGGAACGCATTCTCTGCGTCGCCGGCGGCGTCGAACATGCGGACCGTCGCGTCAGCGACTTCCTCAAGCGCGAGGCGCGCCGCGATCTTCAGCGTGCCGCGGAATCCTATGCCGCCGAGCTCGGCGTCAAGGTGAAGCGGCTCTCGATCCGCGATCAATCCAGCCGCTGGGGCTCCTGCACCTCGGCCGGCTCGTTGTCGTTCTCCTGGCGCCTGATCCTCGCGCCGCCCTATGTGCTCGACTATCTCGCCGCGCACGAGGTCGCCCATCTCGTCGAGATGAACCACTCGGCGCGATTCTGGCGCGTCTGCGGCAAGGTCTGCCCGTCGATGGAGCGCGCCAAGAAGTGGCTCGATACATACGGCAACGATTTGCACCGGTACGGGGTCGAGGATTAAGGCTCGTTGATGCCTCATGTGACGCTGTCATCGCCCGCGAAAGCAGGCGATCCAGTATTCCAGAGGCGGCTGTGATTGAACCGAGAAGCCGCGGCGTACTGGATTCCCCGCCTCCGCGGGGAATGACAGCCGCGCGCGCGATTCAAGCGTCTGTGCTGCCCGCGCAAGCCGTTGATTTCGTTATCC
>NZ_JADPIT010000016.1:482655-487117 GCF_023073035.1 Bradyrhizobium sp. 62 | reverse complement strand
TGGGGTTGTTTTCGCGTTTTTTTGTTTTGAGGTCACCAAGACCTCAGGTCGGCGCTAGCGATTCCCGCCGAACAGCCGGTCCATCAGCCAGCCGTCGAGCCCTGCGGCTGCCTCCGGCCGCGCATTGGCGCGCATGGGGGGCGGGCGATAGGCGCCGTTGTTGGCAGGTGCCGGCGCGGGCGCTGCCGCTGTCGGCGGCGACACCTGCGATGTTGCCTGCGCCAGGTTCGACAGACCCCAGCCACCTGGAGAGCTCGGCAAGGCTGCCACCGGCACGCCTTCGTGCGCCGTCTTCATGAAGCGCGACCAGACTTCGACCGGCAGGCCGCCGCCGGTTGCCTTCTTGGTCGGCGAGTTGTCGTCATTGCCGAGCCACACGCCGGTGACGAGGTTGGCGGTGTAGCCGATGAACCAGGCGTCACGGTAGTCCTGGCTGGTGCCGGTCTTGCCGGCCGCCGGCCAGCCCGGGATCTCCGCCTTCTTGGCGGTGCCGCTGATCAGCGTTTCCCGCATCATCGCGTTCATCATGCCGACATAGCGCGGGTCGACCACCTGATTGTGCTCGTCCGCCTGGCGCATGTAGAGCAGCTTGCCACCGAGCGTCCTGATCCGCGTGACGACATGCGGCGTCGCCGTGAAGCCGCCATTGGCGAAGGGTGCATAGGCGCCGACCAGCTCGACCATCGAGACTTCGGAGGTGCCGAGCGCGATCGAGGCGTTGGGCTCGAGTTTCGACGAGATGCCGAGCCGGTGCGCGGTGCGCACCACGTTCTTCGGGCCGACCTCGAGGCCGAGGCGGATGGCGACCGTGTTGAGCGACATCGCGAGCGCCTGGGTCAGCGTCACCGCGCCGAAATATTCGTGGGTGTAGTTCTCGGGTCTCCAGCCCTTGACCTCGATCGGCGCGTCCTGCCGGAGGGTGTCGGGCGTCAGTCCCTGCTCGAGCGCGGTCAAGTACACGAACGGCTTGAACGAGGAGCCCGGCTGGCGCCTGGCGGTGACGGCGCGATTGTACTGGCTCTCGGAATAGTTCCGGCCGCCGACCATGGCGCGCACCGCGCCGTCAGGCGTCATCGCCACCAGCGCGCCCTGGCTGACGTTGAACTTCACGCTCTTGGCTGCGAGCTCGTCGATGATGGCGGCTTCCGCCACGCTCTGGAGCTTCGGATCGATCGTGGTCTCGACCTTGATGCTCTCGTCGATCTGGCCGACCAGATCGTCCAGCACCTCGCCGATCCAGTCGGCGACGTAGTTGATCGTGCCGGCGCCGACCGGCTTCACATTGTAGGAGGGTTGGCCGATCGAGGCCTGCGCCTGCGCCTCAGTGATGAATTTGGCATCGGCCATCGCCGTGAGCACGATTTTCGCGCGTGCTTCCGCGCCCTCGGGGTTGCGGTTCGGCGCCAGCCGCGAAGGCGACTTGACGAGGCCGGCCAGCATCGCTGCTTCCGCGACGGTGACGTTCTTGGCCGACTTGCCGAAATAGCGTTGCGCGGCGGCCTCGACGCCATAGGCGCCGGAGCCGAAATAGACGCGGTTGAGATAGAGCTCCAAGATCTCGTTCTTGGAATGTTTGCGCTCCAACCAGATCGCGAGCTCCGCTTCCTGCAGCTTGCGCGCCATGGTGCGCTCCTGGGTCAGGAACAGGTTTTTCGCCAGTTGCTGCGTCAGCGTCGAGCCGCCCTGCGACACGCCGCGATGGAGCACGTTGGTGACGAGCGCGCGCAGGATGCCGACGGGATCAATGCCGAAATGCGAATAGAAGCGGCGGTCTTCGATGGCGATGAACGCCTTGGGCAGATATTGCGGCAGATCCTTCAGCGAGACGTTGGCGCCGGCCATCTCGCCGCGCTGTGCCAGCATGCTGCCGTCGATGCCGACGATCTGGATCGTCGGTGGCCGCTTGGGGATTTCCAGCGACTGGATCGGCGGCAGATGAGCGCCGACATAGATCACGACGCCGATCACGGCGATCGCGCCCCACAGGCCCAGCACCGCGCCCCAATAGACTAGGCGGCCAAGGCTTGCGCCGATGCGTGACTTGGATCGGCGCTTGGCACTGCCGCGGCCGGCCGGCGCCTTCCGCTCGCGCGGCGGCTCGTCGCCGGCATCCTCGCTCTTGCGCTTGGCGGATGATTTCGTTGATTTCTTCGGCTTGTCATCGCCGCCAGGAATCCGGTCGGCGGCGGTCAGGCGCAGATCGGCGAGTGCTGCAGGCAAGCCGAACAGCGGCTCCTTGCGCCCACCCTTTTTCTTTCCCAACCCCATACGCAAACGCCCGGTCAGCCCGCCCCGCCGCACGCTAGCGGTCGCTGTTTAAGGCCCGGTTACCCAGAGCTTAACGCGTGATTAGGAGGTGCGGCATTCGATGGCCGCAGTTCCGCTGGGAGGTCGGCAGAGCTAGGATCGCCGGCATAAAACAAGAGGAAACTCAGATGGGCCACATCGATCCGACCAAGGAGATTTTCGCGCAGTTCCGGGACAACGACCGCCCCGGCCCGATCCACATGCTCAACCTGGTGCGCTTGCGCGAGGAAGCGGCCTATCCGGATGGCCGCAAGGCGAGCGGCGCGGAAGCCTATGCGGCCTATGGCCGCGAGAGCGGCCCAGTGTTCGAACGCCTCGGCGGCCGCATCGTCTGGCAGGGCAAATTCGAGCTGACGCTGATCGGCCCGGAGACCGAGCGCTGGGACCACTGTTTCATCGCCGAATACCCAAGCGTCGCCGCCTTCGTCGAGATGATCCGCGATCCCGTCTACCGCGAAGCGGTGAAGCACAGGCAGGCCGCGGTGGAGGATTCACGGCTCATTCGGCATGCGGTGCTGCCGGTCGGAAAGAACTTTGGCGAGGTGCCGGATTGATTTGCCGTCATGGCCGGCTTGACCCGGCCATCCACGCCTTCCTTTGCTTGCCGCAAGAACGTGGATGCCCGGGACAAGCCCGGGCATGACGACGTTGAGGCAGTTGCTTACGAGAACTAACCCGCCGGACTCGCATCCTCAATGATCGGGCCGAACAGCTCCCAGCGTTCGCCGTTGAACTTCATCATCTGAAGCTGCTTGTTGACCCGGTAGTCGGTCGGTGAGGTGTTGGCCTTGATGCCGGGCAACGCGGTGTCGCTGGTCACGTCCTTCAGCGACGCGGCCTGCTTCATCACGTTCTCGCGCGTGAGGTCGTCGCCGCACTGCTTCAGCACATGGACCAACAGCTGCGCCGTGCTGTAGCCGTAGGTGTTGAAGTTCGAATCCTTGTCGCCATCCGGATAATACTTGGCCATGAAGTCGAAATACCTCTTAAGGCCGGCATCGTCCTTCCAGGTCGGATCGAGCGGTTCCTTGCCGTAATTGACGCTGATCAGGCCCTTGGCGGCGTCGAGGCCGGCCGGCTTCAGCACCGCGCCGACCGAGGTGGCGTTGATGTCGACGATCTGCACCGGATGCCAGCCCATCTCGGCGATCTTCTTGATCGCCTGCGCCGCCTGCTTCGGCGTGGTGGCGCTGAAGAACAAATCGGCGCCGGCATCCTTGATCTTGAGGATCTGCGAGTCGACGGTCGGATCGGAGACTTCGTAGGAAGCTTCAGTCACGATCATCTTGGCAGCCTTGTCGCCGAGGCCGGCCTTGATGCCGTTCAGATAGTCCTTGCCGAGGTCGTCGTTCTGATAGAGCACGCCGATCTTGGCGTTCGGATGCTCCTTCAGTATGTACTGTCCGTAGATGCGGCCTTCGACGAAGTAGTTGGGGTTGAAGCCCATCGTCCACGGAAAGTTCTTCGGATCCGTGAACCTCGAGGCTCCGGTCGCCGCGAACAGTTGCGGCACCTTCTTCGAATTGAGATATTTCTGCACGGCTGCGTTCACCGGCGTGCCAATGATCTGGAAGGTCAGCAGAACCTCGTCGCTTTCGACCAGCTTGCGAATCTGCTCCACGGCTTTCGGCGGCGAGTAGGCGTCGTCATACTGGATCAGATTGATCTTGCGGCCGTTGACGCCGCCCTGGTCGTTGATCATCTTGAAATAGGCGGCCTGGGTCTTGCCGATCGACGAATAGGCCGACGCCGGTCCAGAAAACGGCATCGTCTGGCCGACCTTGATCTCGGTATCGCTGGCACCCGGATCATATTTCTTCTGGGCATTGGCCGCCGAGACCGACAGCGCCAGGGTCAGCGCCGTTGCCGTGGCCAGATGCAGAATTCCATTCCTCATTCGCATTTCCTCATTGTTTATTGCCGGTGATCAATCGGGTGCGCTCATGCGCACGGGGCGTCACCGCTGAGGTCGAGTGTGAATGAGGCATTGCTGCAACGCAAGGTGGGCGTGCACCCGCAGTTCGTAGGATACGCAACGTCTCAGCAAGTTCGTTAAGGTGGGCACAGCCCCGGCGGATGCGCGAAGTGCAGTCCGCCGGGCGTAGCCCACCCTATGAAATCTCCGAGAGACTAACCCGCTGGACCCGCATCCTCC
>NZ_JADPIT010000016.1:474750-482645 GCF_023073035.1 Bradyrhizobium sp. 62 | reverse complement strand
AGCGTTCGCCGTTGAACTTCATCATCTGCATCTGCTTGTTGACGCGGTAGTCGTTCGGCCCGGTGTTGATCTTGATGCCGGGCAGCGCGAAGCTCGGGGTGAAGTCCTTGATATTGGCGACCTGCTTCATCACGTTCTCACGCGACAGGTCGTCGCCGCACTGTTTCAGAACTTGTGTCAGCAATTCGGCGACGGAATAAGCATAGGTGTTGACGGTGTTGAGCTTGTCGCCTTCGGGGAAATACTTGTCCATGAAGGCGAAGAACGCTTTCACGCCCGGATCGTCCTTCCACTGCGGATCGCCGGGCTCCTTGCCGTATTGGGTCGATATGATGCCCTTGGAGATGTCGAGGCCGGCCGGCTTCAGCGTCGCCGAGATCGGGCTCGCGTTGATGTCGAGAATGTGCACCGGCGTCCAGCCGAGCTCGGCGACTTTCTTGATCGCCTGCGCCGCGAACTTGGGTGTCGAGGCATCATAGAAAAGATCGGCGCCCAACGACTTCAGCTTGACCACCTGAGAGTCCACCGTGGGATCGGTGACCTCGTAGGAGACTTCGCCGACAATCATGCCGGCGGCCTTGTCACCGAGACCGCTCTTGAGGCCGGCGAGATAGTCTCGGCCCATGTCGTCGTTCTGATAGAGCACGCCGATCTTGGCGTTCGGATGCTCTTTGAGGATGTACTTGGCGTAGATGCGCCCCTCGGACACGTAGTTGGGATTGTAGGCGATGGTCCATGGATAGTTCTGCGGATCGTTGAAGCGCGCGGCGCCGGTCGAGGCCAGCAGCTGCGGGATCTTCTTGCCGTTGAGATATTTCTGCACGGCGGCGTTCGCGGCGGTGCCGATGATCTGGAAGGTGAACAGCACCTCGTCGCCTTCGACGAGCTTGCGCACCTGCTCGACCGTCTTCGGCGGCGAATAGGCATCGTCATACTGGATCAGATTGATCTTGCGGCCGTTGACGCCGCCCTGGTCGTTGATCATCTTGAAATAGGCGGCCTGGGTCTTGCCGATATTGGCGTAGACGGAATAGGGCCCGGAGAACGGCACGGTCTGGCCGATCTTGATCTCGGTGTCGCTCGCGCCGGTGTCGTATTTCTTCTGGGCGAGAGCTTGGTTGGCGGAGAACGCGAAGGCGAGCGCCGCCGTGGCAGTGATGAAGGCTCTGCGATTGCTCATGTGGGGTTGTTCCTCCTGACGGAATTTCCGACCGACGGTCTTGTCCCGTTGATTGCCAACGGTCGCCATCGCTGTCGGAGATTGTGGAGGAACGGCAGGCGACGCGCAAGGATCGCGGCGCCGCGCTATGGCGTCTCAGGCCAGGAACAGCGCTAACAGCGCGAGCGCCGCCGGCAGCGCCTGCACCATCAGGATGCGCGTGCTGACGGTCGCTGCGCCATAAGCGCCGGCCACGATCACGCAGAGCAGGAAGAATGCCTTGATCTGGAACGCGAAGGCCGGATTGCCGTGCACCAGCCCCCAGACCAGGCCGGCGGACAGGAAGCCGTTATAGAGCCCCTGGTTGGCGGCCAGCACCTTTGTGGTCGCTGCCTTCTCCGGCGTGTTGCGGAAAACCTTCAAGCCCTGCGGCTTGTCCCAGAGAAACATCTCTAGGATCAGGAAGTAAGCGTGCAGTGCGGCGACCAGCGCCACCAGGATATTCGCGACCCAGAACAAGTTGAGCTCCCCCGGCGTCAGCTTTCGGGTGGACGCTAGCACGGCCGGCGTGGCAATTGCGATGGCGTGTTTCGATGCCATGGTGCCGCAATGCCCGCGCGACCGACCAAATCACCTGTAAGCTTCGGCCTCGATCGGCTGGCGACCCCGATTGGGATTGCGCTGCTGGTCACCGACGCTGCGGGCACCTTGCGCGCGCTCGACTGGGCGGATTACGAGCACCGCATGCGCGAGCTCTTGCGCCTGCATTACGGTGTGGTGGAGTTGCGTGACCAGCCCGCGCCCGCAGCCATGCGGACTGCGCTGTCGGATTATTTCGACGGCGATCTCGGCCAGCTCTCAGGCATCGCCTGGTGCATCGCCGGCACGCCGTTCCAGCAGAAGGTCTGGAATGCGTTGGCGCAAATTCCTGCCGGCACCACGATGAGTTACGGCGCGCTCGCCGCCAGGATCGACATGCCCAAGGCCATTCGCGCCGTCGGCCATGCCAACGGCTCCAATCCGATCAGCGTGGTGCTGCCGTGCCACCGTCTGATCGGCGCCGATGGTTCTCTGGTGAAGTACGGCGGCGGCCTCGAGCGCAAGCGTTGGCTGCTGCGGCACGAAGGCGTGGCGGTCTAAGAGCCCGCCTAAGAATGTGTTGAGCAATCGGTGGCGCTGTGCCTCAAGCTTCGGATGTGGACCCGGGCGAGCCCTGGCCGACTTTCGACGTCCGGCGCGATGATGATGATTCAGCCCGAAATGACGAGAGAAAGTCACGCCGCGGGCTGAACCGCCTTGTCGCCGGCCATCACGTGGGTCAGCGCGCTCTTGATCGCGGCCTGGCGTGTCGGCGCGCTGATCTGTGCGCCCAGGAGATCGGTGACGTAGAACACGTCGCGGGCGCGCTCGCCGAAGGTCGCGACATGGGCTGAGGCGATGTTGAGGTTGAGCTTCGAGATCGCGGTGGTCAGCTCGTAAAGCAGGCCGGGCCGGTCGAGGCCGGACATTTCGATCACTGTGTAGCGGTCGGACCATTGGTTGTTGATGGTCACTTCCGGCTCGATCACGAACGGCCGCGCCTTGCCGCGCACGGTGCGCCGCGCCACCACCTCGGGCAGACGCAGCTTGCCTTCCAGCACGTCCTCGATCATCTCGCCGATGCGCGTCGCGCGTCGGCCCTCGTCCTCGTCACGGTCGTATTCCCTGGAGATCGAGATCGTGTCGAGCGCGCGCCCGTCGGTCGTGGTGTAGATCTGGGCGTCGACGATGTTGGCGCCGGCCGAGGCGCAGGCGCCCGCGATGATCGACAGCAGCCAGGGATGGTCGGCGGCGAAGATGGTCAGCTCGGTGACGCCGCGCACCTCGTCGAAGCCGACATTGATCGCGAGCTTGTGGCCGGCCTGCTCGCTGGCACGGACGAAGCGCGCGTGCCGGATCTTGCGCGGCAGCTCGACCTTGAGCCAATAGGCCGGATAGTGCCGGCCGATATAGGCGTCGAGCTCCTCCGCCGGCCATTCCGCGAAGGCGTTACGGAATTCGGCGTATGCGGCCGTGAGGCGCTTGCCGCGGTCAACCTCCGAGAAGCCGCCCGTCAGAACCGGCTCCGTCTCGTAGTACAGCGAGCGCAAAAGCTGCGCCTTCCAGCCATTCCAGACGCCTGGACCGACGCCGCGGATGTCGGCGGTGGTCAGGATCGTCAAGAGCTTCATCTGCTCGACCGACTGCACCACGGCGGCGAAATTCTCGATGGTCTTGCGGTCGGAGAGATCGCGCGACTGCGCGACCGTGGACATCGTCAGATGCTCCTCGATCAGCCAGGCCACGAGTTCGGTGTCGGCCGGACTGAAGCCGAGCCGTGGGCAAAGCCGTCGCGCCACCTTGGCGCCGGCGATCGAGTGGTCCTCGGGCCGACCCTTGGCGACGTCGTGCAGCAGCGTCGCGATGTAGATCACGGAGCGATGCTCCGGCCGGATCTTGCGCATCAGGTCGCTTGCCACCGCGAATTCCTCGATGCCGCCGCGCTCGATGTCCTGGAGGAAGCCGACGCAGCGGATCAAATGCTCGTCGACGGTGTAGTGATGATACATGTTGAACTGCATCATCGAGACGATCTTGCCGAAGGCGCGGATGAAATGGCCGAGCACGCCGGTCTCGTTCATCCGCCGCAGCACGATTTCCGCGTTGTCGGATGTCAGGATCTCCATCAACAGCCGGTTGGCTTCGGGATTCTCGCGCATCTGCGCGTTGATCAAGCCGAGCGAGCGCGTCACGTCGCGCATCGCGTCCGGGTGGAAGGCGAGATTGTTCTTCTGCGCCAGGCGGAAGATGCGGATCAAATTGACCGGATCGTGCTTGAAGACGTCGGGCGCGGCGACGTTGATGCGGTTGTTGTCGACGATGAAGTCGTCGCTGTCGGGCACCCGCCGCTTCACCGCGGTGGGGCGAAGCCGCGCCATCATCCGGCTCAGCACCGGCGCGGGCTTGGCCTGCTGGTCCTCGAGCTTGGCGCAGAGGATGGCGGTGAGATTGCCGACTTCCTTGGCGACCAGGAAGTAGTGCTTCATGAAGCGTTCGACGTCCTGCATGCCGGGATGCGAGGTGTAGCCGAGCCGGACCGCGATCTCGCGCTGGAGGTCGAAGGAGAGGCGCTCTTCAGGGCGGCCGGAGTAAAAGTGAAGATTGCAGCGCACCGACCAGAGGAAGTCGGCGCAGCGGCGGAAGGTGCGGTATTCCTGCGCGTCGAACACGCCGCGGTCGACCAACTCGTCGGTGTCGCTCACGCGGTAGACGTATTTCGCGATCCAGAACAGCGTGTGCAGGTCGCGCAGGGCACCCTTGCCGTCCTTGACGTTGGGTTCGACCAGATATCGCGATTGACCGCCGCGGCGATGCCGCTCCTCACGCTCGGCGAGCTTTGCGGTGACGAATTCGGACGCGGTGCCTTGCACGACCTCCTTGTCGAAGCGGGCGACCAGCTCGTCATAAAGCGGCCGGTCGCCGGTAAGGAAGCGCGTCTCCAGGATCGCGGTGCGGATGGTCATGTCGCCGCGCGCCTGCCGGATCGACTCGTCGACCGAGCGCGTGGCGTGACCGACCTTCAGCCCCATGTCCCAGAGGCAATAGAGAATGGCCTCGGCGACCTGCTCACCCCAGGCGGTCTGCTTGTAGGGCAGGATGAAGAGCAGATCGATGTCGGACTCGGGAGCCATCAGGCCGCGGCCATACCCGCCGGTCGCCACCACTGCCATGCGCTCGGCACCGCTCGGAATCGGCGAGCGGTAGAGATGACGAGTTGCCGCCGAATACAGGATGCGGATGATCTCGTCCTGCACGTGGCACAGCCGCTCGGCGCAGCGCCGGCCGTGACGGTCCTTCAGCAGGATCGTCTGTGCCGCAGCGCGCGACGCAATCAGCTCGGCCTTGAGCAGTTGCGCCATGGCCGTGCGGAACGCGTCCTCGCGTCCCTGGTGCTTCTCGGCAAGCGCATCGACCGCGGCGGTGATCCGCGCGGTGTCGAAGCGATCGTCCACCTCGGCCTTCTGCTCAGTCGCAACGCTGTCCATGTCTCACCGGATATAAGAGGCGGCCGGCGCTGTCACCCGCCATTCTCTCGCAATAGTCGTTCCATGCTGGAAAGGTGCGGCTTTGGGCAAAGCTGTTCTCAGCCGGCGCGCTTTCGAGGGATGGATTTTCTCGTTGATTTCTAGATATAACTCATTGAAAAGCAATGAAGTTTTGAGGAGGCCGGGCATGATCAGGATTACACGACGCATACTGTTGGCGGGAGCGGTCGCTCTCGCCATGTCCCCCGTGGCGCGGGCGGCTGATCCGCTCAAGGAAATCCGTATCGACTGGGCGACCTATAATCCGGTGTCGATGGTCCTGAAGCAGAAGGGGCTCCTGGAAAAAGAGTTCGCCAAGGACGGCATCACCGTCACCTGGGTGCAGTCGGCCGGCTCCAACAAGGCGCTCGAATTCCTCAACGCCGGTTCGATCGACTTCGGCTCGACCGCGGGCTCGGCGGCGCTGGTCGCCCGTATCAACGGCAACCCGATCAAGTCGATCTACGTCTATTCGCGGCCCGAATGGACGGCGTTGGTGACATCAAAGGATTCCAAGATCGCTAATGTCGTCGACCTCAAGGGCAAGCGCGTCGCGGTAACGCGCGGCACCGATCCGCACATCTTCCTGGTGCGCGCATTGCTTGGCGCAGGTCTCACCGAAAAGGACATCACGCCGGTGCTGCTCCAGCACGCCGACGGCAAGACCGCGCTGATCCGCGGCGACGTCGATGCGTGGGCCGGGCTCGATCCGATGATGGCGCAGGCCGAGGTCGAGGAGGGCGCGAAACTGTTCTACCGCAAGGCCGACGCCAACACTTGGGGCATCCTCAATGTGCGCGAGCAGTTTTTGAAAGACTATCCGGACGCCGCCCGCCGCGTGCTCGCGGTGTACGAAGAGGCGCGCAAATACTCGCTGGCGAATTACGACGAGCTCAAGAAGACCTTCATCGCCGTGACCAAGCTGCCGGAACCTGTCGTCGACAAGCAGCTCAAGGAGCGCACCGAGCTGACCCACAGCCGCATCGGCGCGCCCCAGCGCGAGTCGATCCTCGCCGCAGGCCTCGCCCTGCAACAGGCCGGCGTGGTCGATGCCAAGGTCGATGTGAAGGCGACGCTCGATGCTCTGATCGATGACCAGGTCCCGCTGCCGACGAATTAAGGTGCTCTTTCCCTCCCCCCCTGTGGGGGAGGGTGCCTCGCGAAGCGAGGCGGGTGAGGGGTATCTTTCCTCACGCTCAGTATTGCGAGCCGAGAGAACCCCTCATCCGGCGCCATAGCCGCCGCGAAGCGTCGGCGTTCTTTTAAGGACGGCGGCTGAAGGTCGCCTATGCCACGTTCTCCCACAAGGGGAGAAGGGAAAAGCAGCGGAGGGCGCGGCAAGAGTAGTGTTGCATTCCCTGACGAGACGCGCTTCCTACCGGCCATGATCTCTGAGGCGCCAGTCCTGCAACAGACCACGGAACCGGCCGAAAGCGCCGCCGCGCCTTCGTGGTTGTCGCGTTATGCGCGTCCATTGCTGGGTGTGTTGCTGCCGCTGACCCTCGCGCTCGGTTGGGAGTTCCTGGTCTGGCGCGGCTGGTCCAATGGCCGGCTGGTGCCGCCGCCCTCGCGCGTGTTCGCCACCATCGTTGATCTTGCCCGCTCCGGCGAGTTGGTCCGTCACATCGCCGCGACACTGTGGCGCGTTGGTCTTGGCTTTGCGTTCGGCGTGGTCGCGGGCACCTTGCTCGGCGCCATATCCGGCTATTGGTCGCTAGCGCGGAGGCTGCTCGATCCGACCGTGCAGGCGCTGCGCGCTATCCCCTCGCTGGCCTGGGTGCCGCTGTTCATTCTCTGGCTCGGCATCTTCGAGACCTCGAAGATCGCGCTGATCGCGGTCGGCGTGTTCTTCCCGGTCTATCTCGGCGTGATGGGCGCGATCCTCATCGTCGATCGCAAGATCGTCGAGGTCGGTCGCACCTTCCGTCTCTCTGGACCTGCCATGATCCGGCGGATCCTGCTGCCTGCGGTGCTGCCGGCCTATGTCGTGTCCTTGCGCGTCGGTCTTGGTCTGGGCTGGATGTTCGTGGTGGCGGCCGAGCTGATCGGCGCGTCCGAAGGCCTCGGCTATCTCCTGCTCGACGGCCAGCAGCTCGGCAAGCCCGCGCAGATCCTCGCCGCCATCGTGATCTTTGCGATCCTCGGCAAGCTCACGGATTGGCTGATCGAGATCGCGGCTGCGCCCTTCCTGCGCTGGCAGGACGCCTTCGGGCGTACGGTGGGAGCATAAGGCGATGCTGGCGCTCGACCGGGTCAGCAAGACCTATCCCAACGGCGTGCAGGCGCTGGCGCGCTTTTCCGCCGAGATCAGGCAAGGCGAGATCGTCGCCATCATCGGCGGCTCGGGCTGCGGCAAGTCCACGCTGCTGCGCGCCATCGCCGGCCTCGACCGCGCAAGCTCGGGCGCGGTGACGCTCGACAACGAGGCGATCGCCGCGCCGCATGCCAAGATCGGCATCATCTTCCAGGAGCCGCGGCTGCTGCCCTGGCTCAGCGTCGCCGATAATATCGGCTTCGGTCTCGCCGATGGGCCCGCGACCGAGCGGCGTGAAAAGGTGGCGCGTGCGCTCGAGCGTGTCGGGCTGGCCGAAAAGGCGCAGGCGTGGCCGCGCGAGCTCTCGGGCGGGCAGGCA
>NZ_JADPIT010000016.1:466308-474681 GCF_023073035.1 Bradyrhizobium sp. 62 | reverse complement strand
CTCGACGAGCCGTTCTCGGCGCTCGACGCTTTCACCCGCCGCGACCTCCAGGATCATCTGCTCGATCTCTGGGCCGACACGCGGCCGACGCTCATCCTCGTCACGCATGACGTCGACGAGGCCGTGGTGCTGGCCGACCGCGTGCTGGTGATGCGGCCGCGGCCGGGCCGGCTGTTCGACCAGATCGAGATCAATCTCGGCCGGCCGCGCGACCGCAATTCGCTGCTGTTCGAGAATTTCAAGCGAAGTGTGCTGACGTCACTCGACCGCTCGCTCGACCGCAGCGTGCCCGACCGTGACGCAACCCAGGGTCCCGGTCAGGCCATGTGGTGGTGACAATTTCTCTCTGAGCCGGTACATCGCGATCCGGTACTTTGTAGAGGCAATTTTCCCGGGAGAGACAAAATGGACGCCGCAGCACTGCGCCAGATGCAGGCCCCGATCAAGGAGCGCTACAAGACTGACCCCAAGACCGCGATGATCACGTTGAAGGCCAAGGGCTCGACCGACAGCGAGGGCATCGCCTGCAAGGTCGAGACCGGCCGCGCCATCGCAATGGCCGGCCTGCATCCCGCGACCGGCGGCTCCGGCCTGGAGCTTTGCTCCGGCGACATGCTGCTGGAGGCGCTGGTCGCCTGCGCCGGCGTCACGCTGAAATCGGTCGCGACCGCCATCGAGGTGCCCTTGAAGACCGGCAACGTCTACGCCGAGGGCGATCTCGATTTCCGCGGCACGCTCGGCGTCGACAAGGAGACGCCGGTCGGCTTCGCCGAGATACGCCTGCGCTTCGACGTCGACACTGATGCGCCGCAAGACAAGCTCGACCTGCTGCTCAAGCTCACCGAGCGCTACTGCGTGGTCTATCAGACCATCAAGAACGGCCCGAAGGTCTCGGTGTCGATGCAGCGGATGTAGCGAGCGAAGGCCGCTCGCTCGCCCAACAATTCGTGTCGTCTCGGCGAAGCCCGGGACGACAAAAGAAAAAAATGTCCCCCGAGCTCCACTTCATCCTCATCCTCGTTCTGCGCATGATGGTCGCGGCGGCGTTCGTCGTGACGGCTTCGATCATCACCGAGCGCTCAGGGCCGGTGATCGGCGCGCTGGTCGCGACCTTGCCGGTTTCGGCCGGACCATCCTACGTCTTCCTCGCGCTCGACCACGATGCCGCCTTCATCGCGCAGGGCGCACTGTCGAGCTTGCCGGTCAATGCAGCGACGATCTTCATGTGCGTTACCTATGTGGTGCTGGCACAGCGGCGCAGCCTTCTGGTGAGTTGCGGAAGCGCGGTCGCGGTCTGGATCGTGTTCGCATCGATCATCAAGCAGTTCGACTGGTCGCTCACCGCTGGGCTCGCCGCCAATCTGATCGCGTTCGGCATCTGCATTCCGCTGCTCGCGGGCTATCGCCATGTGAAGATGCCGCTGGTGACGCGGCGTTGGTATGACGTGCCGATGCGGGCATTGCTGGTGGCGACGCTCGTCGCCATCGTCGTCTCGACATCGAGTTCGGTCGGCCCCCGCATCAGCGGCATCATCGCGCTCTACCCGGTCGTGTTCACCAGCATCATGGTGATCCTGCATCCGCGCATCGGCGGCCCTCCGACTGCTGCGGTGCTGGCCAACTCCGCCTGGGGTCTGCTCGGATTCGGCATGGCAATCGCGGTGTTGCACGTCGGCGCCGCCAATTTCGGCTCCGCGATCGGGCTCTGCATGGGGCTTGCGACCTGCGTCGTTTGGAATCTGACGCTGTGGTGGAACGGGCGAAGGAAGCGATTGGCGCACTACACTCGTCATTGCGAGGAGCGAAGCGACGAAGCAATCCAGACTGCCGCCGCGAAGAGATTCTGGATTGCTCCGCTCCGCTCGCAATCACGATTGCGGAAGGACCGCTCACTGCTTCGGCAGCTTGGCCTTCAACGCATACAGCGCATCGAGCGCTTCGCGTGGCGACATCTCGTCCGGATGCAGTGCCTTCACCGCGTCCATCAGCAGTTCGGCCTCGCTCAGCGGGGCGGCTTCTGCGGCGGCGCGCGAGGGCACTGCGAACAGCGGCAGATCGTCGGCGAGCGCGCGCGCGGTCTGACCGCGATCCTGGGCTTCCAGCTTCGCCAGCACCGATTTCGCGCGCGTGATCACGGCTGGCGGCAGGCCCGCGAGCTTGGCGACCTGGATGCCGTAAGAGCGATCGGCCGAACCCGGCAACACCTCGTGCAGGAACACGACATTGCCCTGCCATTCCTTCACCCGCACGGTCGCGTTGAACATCCGCGGCAGTTTTGCGGAGAGCGCGGTCAGCTCGTGATAATGCGTCGCGAACAGCGTGCGGCAACGATTGCTCTCGTGCAGATGCTCGATCGCGGCCCAGGCGATCGAGAGGCCGTCGAAGGTCGCGGTGCCGCGGCCGATTTCATCAAGGATCACAAGCGCGCGCTCGCCGGCCTGGTTCAGGATCGCGGCCGTCTCGACCATCTCGACCATGAAGGTGGAACGGCCGCGGGCGAGATCGTCGGCGGCGCCGACACGCGAGAACAGGCGATCGATGATGCCGATCCGCGCCCGTGTCGCCGGCACGAAGCTGCCGATCTGGGCAAGCAACGCAATCAGCGCGTTCTGGCGCAGGAAGGTCGACTTGCCGGCCATGTTCGGACCGGTCAGCAGCCAGAGCTGGCCGGATTTTTGCGCAGGGCCCGGCGAGAGGTCGCAGGCATTGGCGATGAACGGCTCGCCATTGCGCTTCAAGGCCTGCTCGACCACCGGATGACGGCCGGCCTCGATGGCAAAGCCGAGAGACGAGTCCACCTCGGGCCGCACATAGGTCTCGTCGATCGCCAGCTTGGCAAGCGACGACGCGACGTCGAGCAGCGCAAAGGCGTGGGCGGCGGCGCGCAGCTCCTCGCTGATTGCCAACGCCTTGGTGCAGAGCCGCTCGAAAATTTCGAGCTCGAGCCCGAGTGCGCGGTCGCCGGCATTGGCGATCTTGGCTTCGATCTCCCCCAGTTCCGAGGTGGTGAAGCGGACCTGGCCGGCCAGCGTCTGGCGGTGGATGAAAGTCGCGTTCAGCGGCGCCGACATCAGCTTGTCGCCGTGCTGCGCGGTAACTTCGACGAAATAGCCGAGCACGTTGTTGTGCCGGATCTTGAGACCCTTCACCCCCGTGTTGTCGGCGTAGCGCGCCTGCATCGAGGCCACCACCAGGCGCGAGGCGTCGCGCAAGTTTCGCGTTTCGTCCAGCGGAGGCTCATAGCCCTGGCGAACGAACCCGCCGTCGCGCTTGATGAGCGGCAGTTGATCGTCGAGCGCCCGGGCGAATTCCGCCGCGAGCTCGCGCGATGGCCTTTGCAGCGCCGCCATCACCGCGGCGATCTCCTGCGGCGGCTGGTCGAGTTCGCCAAGCCGCGTCAGCACCTGGTCGGCGGCGATGATGCTGTCGCGCAGGCCGGCGAGGTCGCGCGGCCCGCCGCGGCCGACCGATATACGGGCCAGCGCCCGCGACATGTCGGGGGCGCCGCGCAGGATGCTGCGGATGTCCTCGCGCGCGGCCGAGTCGGCAACGAAGCTGCCGACGGCATCGAGCCGCCGCGCAATCGCCGCCGCATCGGTCAGCGGCGCGGCAAGCCGCTGCGCCAGCAGGCGCGAACCGGCCGAGGTCACCGTGCAGTCGATCGCATCGAGCAGCGAGCCGCGGCGTTCTCCGGCCAGCGTCCGCGTCAGTTCGAGATTGGCGCGAGTGGCGGGATCAATCGCCATGGTCGCACCCGAGGCTTCACGCGCTGGCGGCGACAGCGGCGGATGCTTGCCGACTTGGGTGCGGTCAACATAGGTGACGGCAGCGGCGGCAGCAGTGGCTTCCAGCCGCGTGAGCTGCGACAGTCCGTCCATGGTCGCGACGGCAAAATAGTCGCACAGCCGCTTCTCGGCGGTGGCGCCGTCGAAGACGTCGCGGGTCAGCGGCGTCACCGCCGGCAGCTCGCGCAGGGTCTGTCCGAGCTCGCTATCGTTATAGAGTGCGTCGGTGACGATCACCTCGTTCGGATTGATGCGCGCGAGCGTGGCGGCGAGTTCGCCGCCCGAACATTCCGTCACCATGAATTCGGCGGTCGAGATGTCGATCCAGGCGAGGCCAAAGCGGTCACCGCCCGCCGATGAGCGCGCGCGCGCGAGCGCCAGCAGGTAATTGTTGGCGCGCGCGTCGAGCAGCGTGTCCTCGGTCAGCGTGCCCGGCGTGACCAGGCGCACCACGCCGCGGCGCACGACGCTCTTGTTGCCGCGCGCCTTGGCGGCGGCGGGATCCTCGGTCTGCTCGCACACTGCGACCCGGTGGCCGCCGGCGATCAGCCGGTGCAGATAATCCTCGGAGCGCTCGACCGGCACGCCGCACATCGGGATATCGGCGCCTTGATGTTTGCCGCGCTTGGTCAGCACGATGCCGAGTGTCCTGGAGGCGATCTCTGCGTCCTCGAAGAACAGCTCGTAAAAGTCGCCCATCCGGTAGAACAGCAAGAGGCCCTGATGCGCCGCCTTGATTTCAAGGTACTGTTCCATCATCGGCGTGACGCGCGCGGCGGCTTCCGCCTGCGGGGCGGCCGCTTCGTCGGGGGGCGGCACTGGGATCGGCTGTTGCATCGTCATGGGCGGCGCAACCTACAAAATTTCACCCCGCGCTCCTATCGCTTTGGCCGGGGAGGGGAGGTTTTCCACGTTGTCCGCACCGCGGCATGCGCAACTCGCGTGCGCACCCCTCGGAACACGGGCGTATCGGTCAATTGACCTGCCGCGGGCGCCCTCCTAAAACTCCGTCGACATTGAAGAATTTAGGCCGGATCGCGGCATTCAGGGAGAACAACGATGCGTGACGTCTTTATCTGCGATGCCGTGCGGACCCCCATCGGCCGTTTTGGCGGCTCGCTCGCCAAGGTGCGTGCCGACGACTTGGCTGCGGCCCCGATCAAGGCTCTGATGGCCAAGCACCCCAATCTCGATTGGGCACAGGTTGACGAGGTCTTCTTCGGCTGTGCCAACCAGGCCGGCGAGGACAACCGCAACGTTGCACGCATGGCGCTCCTGCTTGCGGGCCTGCCGGATTCGGTTCCGGGCCAGACCCTGAACCGGCTCTGTGCCTCCGGCCTCGATGCGGTCGGTGCCGCCGGCCGCGCCATCCGTTCCGGCGAGATCGAGCTTGCGATTGCCGGCGGCGTCGAATCCATGACGCGCGCGCCCTTCGTGATGGGCAAGGCGCAGGAAGCGTTCTCGCGCTCGGCTGAGATCTTCGACACCACGATCGGCTGGCGCTTCATCAATCCGCTGATGAAGGCGCAGTATGGCGTCGACGCGATGCCCGAGACCGGCGAGAACGTCGCCGAGGAATTCCAGGTCTCGCGCGCCGATCAGGACGCCTTCGCGATCCGCTCGCAGCAGCGCGCGGGCGCCGCGATCGCGGCCGGCTATTTCGCGGAGGAAATCACCCCGATCACCATTCCCGGCGGCAAGGCCGGCCCTGTGACCGTCGACAAGGACGAGCACCCGCGCCCCGAGACCACGCTCGAAGCTCTGACGAAGCTCAGGCCGATCGTGCGCAATCCCGGCACGGTGACCGCCGGCAACGCCTCCGGCGTCAATGACGGCGCTGCCGCGATGATCCTGGCGTCCGAGGCTGCCGTGAAGAAGCACGGCCTGACGCCGCGCGCGCGCATCCTCGGCCTCGCCTCGGCCGGCGTGCCGCCGCGCATCATGGGCATCGGCCCGGTGCCGGCCACCCGCAAGCTGATGGAGCGTCTCGGCAAGAAGATCAGCGATTTCGACCTGATCGAGCTCAACGAAGCCTTTGCCTCGCAGGGTATCGCCTGCATGCGCCAGCTCGGCGTGGCCGACGATGCCGACTTCGTCAATCCGCATGGCGGCGCGATCGCACTCGGTCATCCCCTCGGCATGAGCGGCGCGCGCCTTGCGCTCACCGCCGTGCACGGCATGGAGAAGCGCGGCGGCAAGCTGGCGCTCGCCACCATGTGCGTCGGCGTCGGCCAGGGCGTTGCCGTCGCGATCGAGAAGCTGAACTGACGGGACGGGTAGCGTTCCGTCATCCCGGGACGGTGCATTTGCACCGAACCCGGGATCTCGAGATTCCCCGGTGCGCAATTACGCACCTGAGGTCTGGTCCTTCGGACCATCCCGGAATGACAGGGAGAAAGTAGCCCATGATCATCGCCCGCGAGCAGGACGTCACGGCCGCGGCATTGGCGGTGATGGAGCGGACGTCCGATCCCCGGCTGCGCCAGATCATGGTCTCCCTGGTCAAGCATCTGCACGGTTTTGTTCGCGACGTTCGCCTGACCGAGAAGGAATTCCGCGACGCCACGGCTGTGATCGCGGAACTCGGCAAGCTCTCGACCGACACGCATAACGAGGTCGTGCTGATGGCAGGCTCGCTCGGCATCTCGCCGCTGGTGTGCCTGCTGAACAATGGCGATGAAGGCAACACGGAAACCGACCAGTCGCTGCTCGGGCCGTTCTGGCGGCTGAACTCGCCGCGGGTGGAAAATGGCGGATCGATCGTCCGCTCCGAGACACCGGGCGCGCCGCTGTTCGTCAACGGCCGCGTCGTGGACAAGGACGGTCGCCCCGTCGCCGGCGCCGAGGTCGACGTCTGGCACGCGTCGCCGGTTGGTCTGTATGAAAATCAGGACCCCGAGCAGGCCGACATGAACCTGCGCGGCAAGTTTACGACCGACCAGGACGGAGCCTTCTCTTTCCGCTCCGTGATGATGGTCGGCTATCCCATTCCGACCGAGGGCGTGGTCGGCCGCCTCCTGGAGGCGCAGAGCAGGCATCCCTATCGTCCCGCGCACCTGCACGCCCTGGTCTTCAAGCCCGGATTCAAGGTGCTGATCTCGCAGGTTTACGACCCTGCCGATCCGCATATCGATAGCGACGTGCAGTTCGGCGTGACCAGGGCGCTGATCGGCAAGTTCCTGCGCCATGACACGCCACATCCGACCGAGCGCGACGTCGCGACGCCCTGGTATTCGCTCGACCATGTCTACCGGCTCGAAGCCGGCGAGGCTGTCCTGCCGCGTCCGCCGATCAAATAGGGCGCAAAGCCGCTTCCCCCAATTAGTTATATCCTATAATGATTGGCGGAAGCGTAGACCGGTCGGAAAAGGGCCGGGGGAGGAGTTCGCCAATGACATTCATCTATCCCGTCGACAGCAACACGGCGCATCCGTTGCCGCTGTCGCCCGAGTACAAGAGCTCGATCAAGCGCGCGCCGAACAAGCCATTGATCCCGATGCGCCATACGCTGTCGGAGCTGACCGGCCCGGTCTACGGCCACGAGACCGTGCGCGAGGGCGACAACGACCTCACCACCCAACACACCGGTGAGCCGCTCGGCGAACGCATCATCGTGCACGGCCATGTGCGCGACGAGGACGGCCGGGGCGTGCCGAACTCGCTGGTCGAGATCTGGCAGGCCAATTCCTGCGGCCGTTACGTTCACGTCCGCGACCAGCATCCGGCGCCGCTCGATCCGAACTTTACGGGCGCCGGCCGCACCGTGAGCGACGCCGCCGGTTGCTATCGCTTTGTCACGATCAAGCCTGGCGCCTATCCCTGGGGCAACCATCACAACGCCTGGCGTCCCGCACACATCCATCTCTCGGTGTTCGGCCATTCCTTCGTCACGCGTCTCGTGACGCAGATGTACTTCCCAGCCGATCCGCTGTTCCCGTTCGATCCGATCTTCAATTCGGTGCCGGACGAAAGGGCGCGGGCGCGGATGGTGTCGTCGTTCGATCTCGAGAACACCCAGCCCGAATGGGCGCTGTGCTACCGCTTTGACATTGTGCTGCGCGGCAAGAACGCCACCCCTATGGAGAACCATTAAGTGCAGGACAATGGGATCACGCCGTCGCAGACCGTCGGCCCGTTCTTCAAATACGGCCTGACGCCGACCGGCGAGTATGCCTGGAACGATGCGTTCACCAACTCGACCCTGACGCCCGACGTCACCGGCAATCGTGTCCGGATCGAGGGCCGCGTGTTCGACGGCGATGGCGTCGTTGTGCCTGATGTCATGCTGGAGATCTGGCAGGCCGACGCGCAGGGGCGCTTTGCCGATCCGCAGGACAAACGCGCGCTGCCGAATGCGAGCTTCCGCGGCTTTGCCCGCTGCGGCACCGACAAGGACGGCAATTATTCCTTTGAAACCATCAAGCCGGGTGCGGTGCCCGATCCCGACGGCAAGCCGCAGGCACCGCATATCCTGCTTGCGGTGTTTGGCCGCGGCATGCTGCGGCATCTCTACACCCGCATCTATTTCAGCGACGAGGCCGGCAATGCCGCCGATCCCGTGCTGGCGGTGGTGCCCGCCGACCGTCGC
>NZ_JADPIT010000016.1:451753-466240 GCF_023073035.1 Bradyrhizobium sp. 62 | reverse complement strand
CTGCGGCTTCAGGGCGACAACGAGACGGTGTTTTTCGACGTGTGATCCCAGCCTCGTCCCGGACAGGCGGAGCGCCGATCCGGGACGACAGCGGAGGACGGGCCTGATTTCGCTGCCCGAAACCGTTCACCTGACGCCGTTTCCCGTATTTTTCCGGAGTTCGTGCGATGCAATTTCCGCGCGATGCAATCCCGTGTTTACCGTAATCCTTTAGGGTCCGTGGGATTCAGCGCGGCCCATTGGATTGTTCCATGAAAATTCGCCTTTCGCTTTCTTCCGCAATCATTGCTTTCGGCATCGTTCTGGCGATCGGTTTCACCGCCGTGGTCTCCACCAGCCTTTACGCCTTGAAAGAGCTCAAGGTCGGCGGCCCGCTCTATTCCGACATCAAGCTCGGCAATGATCTCATCGCGGACATCCTGCCGCCGCCGGAATATGTGATCGAGGCCTATCTCGAGGCCACGCTCGCCATGCGCGAGCCCGACCAGCTGGCGGCCCATGGCGAACGCCTGGTCCAGCTCCGCAAGGACTACGACGAGCGCAAGGCATTCTGGGTCACCTCCAGCCTCTCGGCCGACCTGAAGACGGCCCTGGTGTCGAAATCCGACGCCGAGGTGCAGAAGTTCTGGAAGCTGTTGTCTGACCAGCTCCTCCCCGCACTCAAGGCCAAGGACACGGCCGCTTCCGAGCGCGCCTACGCGCAGCTCAAGGACGCCTACACCGCACACCGCGCCGTCATCGACAGCATCGTCGAGAGCGCCAACAAGCAGAATGCCGACATGGAGAAGCTGGCCGCGGACCGCGACAGCTCCATGCTTTATATCCTCCTCGGCGTCTCCGCCGCCGTCCTCGCCTTCATTGCGGCGGGCCTGCTCGGCGTCGCCCTCGGCGTGATGCGCCCGATCGTGCGCATGACCAGCACGATGCAAAAGCTCGCGACCGGCGATCTCGCCGCCGACATTCCTTTCGCGCACCGGCAGGACGAAGTCGGTTCGATGGCGGGCGCGCTCCTGGTGTTCAAGCAGGCGGCGGTCGAGAATTCCCGGCTGCGCGAGGAGCAGTTGCAGAAGGCGCAGGAGGCGGCGCTCGCCAAGCGCGGCGCCCTGCACCAGATGGCCGAAACCGTCGAGCGCGAGACCGGCCGCTCGGTCGACACCGCGAGCGCCGCGACGCAAGGCGTGGAGCGTGCCGCCTCTAGTCTGTCCGAGATCGCAAGGTCGCTCTCGACACAGTCGCAGGCGGTCGCAGCCGCCTCCAACCAGGCTCTCGGCAGCTCGCAGACCGTCTCGGCCGCGGCTGAAGAACTCAGTGCTTCGATCCGCGAGATCGCAACCCAGGTCGCGCGGACCAGCACGGTGACGAAATCGGCGGTCGCCGGTCGGGAACAGGCGCGCTCGACCATCCAGACGCTGGCCGGATCGGTGAAGAAGATCGCAGAGGTCTCCGACCTCATCGGCGGCATCGCCGGCCAGACCAATCTGCTGGCACTCAACGCCACCATCGAGGCTGCGCGCGCCGGGGAGGCCGGCCGTGGCTTCGCGGTGGTCGCCGCCGAAGTGAAATCCCTCTCCGACCAGACCGCCAAATCCACCGAGGAGATCGCGCGGCTGATTGCCGAGATCCAGGCCTCGACGCAGGCCGCAGTCGATGCTGTCGAAACCATGGGAGGCCACATCGTCGAGATCGACGGCGTTGCCACCTCGGTTGCCGCCGCGATGGAAGAGCAGGACGCGGCGACGCGAGAGATCACGCGGTCGATCTCCGAATCGGCTTCCGCGGCCAAGGAGGTCTCGGCCAAGATCGGTGATGTCAGCCGCGACGCCGCCTCCGTGAACGAGCGCGCCGCGGAGGTCAGACAGGCGATCGCCGGCATGGCGGCCAATCTCGAACAGCTCCGGTCGGTCGTGGTCCGGACGGTGCGCGACTCGACAGCGGCGGCCTGAGTCGGGCGCGGAGTCGTTCGCTGGCGCCTGCGGCCGTGATCGTGCAGTGTGACGTGGGACAGGGGCATCGTGGTTCATGGCAACTCCACAATTGCCGGCGGTCGTTGAGCCCGCCCAACTGACAGCTGCGCTGCGCAGGAGTGGCGTACTGGACGCGGGCGCCGTGCGCGAAGTGAAGGTGCTGCATCAGCACCCGGCCATGGTGTCGCAGGTCATCCGCCTTGGGCTGCGATATGTCGGGGAATCCGCCGGGGCACCGCCCTCCGTCATCCTCAAGATGCCGCATCCGACCTACGCCAAGCCGTTGGCCAATTCGGGTCGGCAGGAAGTGGCCTTCTACACTCATCTTGCGCCGAATATGCCGTCGCAGATCGTGCCGCGCTGCTACGATGGTCATTTCGACGAGGAGAGCCAGGACTGGCATCTGCTGCTCGAAGATCTCACCGACAGCCATGACGTTGCAGCTGACTGGCCATTGCCGCCCTCACGCGATCAGGCGATGGCGATCGTAACGGCGCTCGCCCGCTGGCATGCATCTTGGTGGGACCATCCGGGTCTCGGCGACACCATCGGCACCTGGATGAGCCTTGATGATACGGCGAGTCTGATAGAGACATTCGCCGGCCATTACGACCGCTTCGCCGATTTGCTTGGTGATCGCCTCAGTGAGGAGCGGCGGACCCTGTATCGGCGCTTCATCGACAAGGCCGAGCAACTGTTGCAACGCTACCATTCACATCGCCATGTGACCATCGCTCACGGCGATGCCCATACCTGGAATTTCCTGCTGCCACGCGCGGGCATCGCTGACGCTGTGCGCATTTTCGATTTCGATCATTGGCGCATCAACGTTCCTACCCACGACCTTGCCTATATGATAGCGACGCAATGGTATCCAGAGCGCCGGCAGGCGCTCGAACGCCTGCTGCTCAATCGCTATCACGAGATGCTGATGGCGCACGGTGTCAGCGGCTACACGCGCGGCGCGCTCGACCAGGACTATCGGCGGTCGGTGTTGTGGCACATCACCAAGCCAGTCTGGCAGTGGAGCATCAACATCCCGCCGGTGATCTGGTGGAATAATCTTGAGCGGGTGATGATGGCGGTCGAGGATCTGGGCTGCGAGGAGATTTTGGGGTAGAGACGCGCAACACCATCGGTGTCGTCCGGGCCTAGTGCGCAATTGCGCACTAGGCCCGGACGACGGCGTTACTCCATCACCGCATGTTCCGGCCCGGCCGCCTGCTTGCGCAAGGTGGCCTTGGTCGAGCCGATCAGCAGGGCGAGCGGGATGGTGCAGAGGATGAAGAACATCACCAGCTCGTAGTCGTGCGCGAAGGCGATGATCTGCGCCTGCACGCTGACCATGCGATCGGCCATGGCACGGCCGGCGTCGGTGGAGAGATTGATCATGCCGCTGACGCTCGGCATCTGGAGCGCGTGGTTGAACGGGTTGATGTGCTCGGACAGGATCGCATAGGTCCGCCGCGTGCCCTGCGTCAGCTGGGCGATGACGACGGAAATGCCCACCGAGCTCGCGACGTTGCGCATCAGGGTCAGCATCGCGGTGCCGTCGGTGCGCAGTTCGTTCGACAAGGTCAGGAACGCCACCGTCGATAGCGGCACGAAGACGAGGCCGAAGCCGAAGCCCTGGATGACGCTGACGGTCACGATCTCCGGCACCTGGGTCAAATCGGTCCAGCCGGTCATCTGGAACAGCGAGCCCGCGGTCAGCGTCAGGCCGGTGATGATCAGCGTGCGGGCCTCGACATAACGCATCATGCGGCCGACCAGCATCATGGCGAAGAAGGTGCCGAAGCCGCGGCTCGCCAGCAGCAGGCCCGCGGTGATGATGGGATAGCCGATCACGTTCTGCATGTAGGGCGAGGCCAGCGCCATGGTCGAGAACAGCACGAGACCCATCACGACCATGAACATGCAGCCGGTGACGAAGTTGCGATCCCTGAAGAGCGCGAAGCGGATGAACGGCGTCGAGGTCGTGAAGGAGTGCGCGATGAAGAAGTAGAAAGCGACGGCTGAGACGATGAACTCGGCAAGGATCTCACCCGATTCGAGCCAGCCCAATTGCTCGCCGCGGTCGAGCGCGAGCTGAAGCGAGCCGATCGCGACCGCCAGCGCCGCGAAGCCGAACCAGTCGAACCTGAGACTGAGATCCTTCCGGGTCTCGTCCATGAAGATGATCAGCCCGATCACGGTGATGGCGCCGAACGGCAAATTGACGAAGAACACCCAGTGCCAGGAATAAGTCTCGGTCAGCCAGGCGCCGAGCGAGGGACCCATGATCGGCCCCATCATCACGCCCATGCCCCAGATCGACATCGCCTTGGCGCGTTCCTGGAGCGTGTAATAGTCGAGCATCACCGATTGCGACAACGGCACCAGGGCCGCGCCGAACACGCCCTGCAACAGGCGGAACAGCACCATCTGGTTGATGTCCTGCGCAAGCCCGCACAGCACCGATGCCATGGTGAAGCCGGCCGAGCAGATGATGAAGATGCGCTTGCGGCCGAAGCGGTTGGCGATCCAGCCCACCGGTGCCGTCATGATCGCGGCGGCGACGATGTAGGAGGTCAGCACCCAGTTGATCTGGTCCTGCGAGGCCGCCAGCGTGCCCTGCATGTAGGGCAGGGCGACGTTGGCGATGGTGGTGTCCAGCGCCTGCATGATCGTTGCCGTCATGGCGCAGATCGTCACCATGTTCCGGCGCAGGCCGGGAACCATAAGGGCGGGATTGGACTCCGCCATAGGATTAGTCCTTGTCCTGATCTTTGTCTTGGCTCGCGGTCGCCGACAGGCCGAGCAGGCCGGCGAGCGTGCGCTGGTGGCCGGTGTCGATGGTGGCGTAGACGCTCATGCCGGCCTTCAGCTTGCGCACGGATTTGTCGGTCTCGTCGAAATAGATGCGGATCGGCACGCGCTGCACCACCTTGACGAAATTGCCGCTGGCGTTCTGCGGCGGCAGGATCGCGAATTGCGCGCCGGTACCGGGCGAGAGCGAGCCGATCTTGCCCTTGAAGATATGGTTCGGAAACGCGTCGACCTCGAGCGTGACCGGCTGTCCTTCGGTGACGTAGGTGAGGTCGCTCTCCTTCGGATTGGCGTCGACCCAGGGATGGGCAACGTCGATGATGGAGAACACCGGCGTGCCGGCGGCGACGTAGCGGCCGAGCTGGATCTGCTCGACCTGTGTTGCCACGCCATCCATCGGCGCGCGCAGCACGGTGTGGTCGAGGTTGCGCTGGGCATCGTCCAGCTTGGCTTTCGCTTGCGCGTAGGCGGGGAATTGCTCCAGCGGCAACTCGGGATTGCCGAGCAATTGCGTCTTGGCATTGGAGAGTTGCTGCTTGATGTATTGCGCCTGCGCGCCGGCGGTCACCAATGCATTCGACGCGTTGTCGAGATCGAGCTGCGAGCCGTAATTGTTCTTCACCAGCGACTGCTTGCGTTCGACGTCGCGCTGCTTCAGGTCCATGCCCTGCTGGGCGAGATTGAGCATGTCGCCGTAGATCTTGATGTTGGCAACGAGATTGTCATAGGTGATGCGGGCTTGGGCGAGTTGCGCTTTGGCTTCTTCCAATGCGTGACGGAACGGAGCGGGGTCGATCTCGAACAGCTCGTCGCCGTGCTTGACGATCTGGCCCTCCTTGACGACGACCTTCTGGATTTTGCCGGAGATATCGGGGGTCACCAGCACTTTCTGCGCGCCGACATAGGCATCGTCGGTGCCGACATAGCGGCCGCCATTGAGATAGAAGGTGAAGCCGGCCACCGCGACGACGATCGGCAGCACGACCAGAAGCAGCACGCGGCGGTAGCGGCGCAGGCCCGCCAGCAGGCGGCGGCGCGGATTGGTGCCGGCTTTCTTGGTGGGCTTGCCGCCGTCGATTTTCTGCTCGGGCTGGAACTTGAGAACCTGATCAGCCATAGCGCTGCTCCTTACGCGCTTGTTCCGCTCCGCTGGTCTGGATCGCGGACCGCACGTTTTCCTTGATTGTTTCGAGTTGGGTGAGGAGGCGGTGGGCGTCCGCCGGAGTGATGCCGTCGAGCGCGTTGGCCGTGAGCTCGGATTTCAGCCCGCTCATCCGCCCGAGCAATTGCCGCCCGGCCTTCTTCAGGTACAGCCGCTTTACGCGGCGGTCCGACGGATCGTTGCGTCGCTCAATCCAGTCGCTGTCACAGAGCTTGTCGATCAGGCGTGTCAGCGTGATCGGCTGCACCTCGAGAAGCTCGGCGAGCTCCGACTGCTTCATGCCTTCGCTGCGCTCGACCTTGGCCAGCACCGCCCATTGCGCGCGGGTGATGCCGAAGCGCGAGGCTTCCTTGTCGGCATAGACCCGGAGCAGGCGATAGAGCTCGGCGAGCGTAAACAGGAAGTTCTGGTCCACGGGCCCTGGGCTCATGAGCTTGGTCTCCAATAAGCTTGGAATATAATAAGCAAGCTTATGATTATTTCATGGCGGGTTTGCGGGACACTGTCCCGCAGGCCGAGCATGGCTGATGGCCGCATCGCCGGTGCCGCTTTGGGTTCCCCTTTCGAAATGCTAGAACGCCGGTCGCATGACCCTCGCAAAACCGGCATTTCCCGCGCCCGACCACGATCACGGCCGCTGCACCGCGGATGCGCTGGCGCATGCCGAGGCCGTCTGCGGAGAGCGCGCGCAGAAATTCACGCCGATACGCCGCCATGTGCTGGGGGCGCTGCTCTCGAGCCACCGGCCGCTCGGCGCCTATGAGGTGATCGACGAGCTGGCAAAGTCGATGCCGCGGCCGGCGCCGATCACGGTCTATCGTGCTCTCGATTTCTTGATGGCCAACGGCCTCGTGCACCGCATCGAAAGCCGCAACGCCTATCTCGCCTGCGCCGCTCACGACCACGACGCGACCTCGGCGGTGACGTTCCTGATCTGCGAGCGCTGTGGCCTGGTCGGTGAGATTCCGTCGGCTTCCTTCGCCAGGGACCTCAACGCCGCCGCGCGCAACTCAGGCTTCGCTCCCAAATTGTCCGTGGTGGAAATCACGGGCGTCTGTGCGCATTGTCAGAAAGCTGCATAGAGCAACAACGGCGCAAAGCCGGTTTTTCAGGAAGAAATGTCCTCACCTCAAATCATACCGTCCGCCGGTCGTCCCCTCAGTGCCGGCGCCATCGCCCTGATGCTCATGCTGTGCCTGACCTGGGGATTCAACCAGATCGCGGTGAAACTGGTGCTGCCGGACATCCCGCCGATGCTTCAGGCCACGTTCCGCTCGATGGGCGCGCTGCCGGTGCTGTTCATCATCGGCACCTTGCGCGGCGTTAAATTCTTCGAACGCGACGGCACCTGGAAGCCGGGCGTCATCGCCGGACTGATGTTCGGCATCGAGTTCGTGCTGATCTTTCAGGGCCTGCGTTTCACACCGGCATCGCGGGCGGTCGTGTTCCTCTACACCGCGCCGTTCTTCGTCGCGCTCGGCTCCTACCAGGTGCTCGGCGAGCGACTGGGCGGTACGCAATGGCTGGGGCTGGCCATCAGCTTTGCCGGTGTCGCACTCGCGATCGGTGTGCCGCAGCCCAACGTCGATTCGCATGTTCTGCTCGGCGACCTCATGATCGTCGGCGGCGCCGCGCTGTGGGCGGCGACCACGCTGGTTGCCAAGGGCACCCGGCTGCGCTTCGCGGCGCCCGAGAAGGCGCTGGGCTATCAGGTCGCGACCTCGATCCCGATCCTGGGGCTGGCGGCCTGGCTGTTCGGGGAGACCATCCCCCACACTCCGTCGCCGCTGTCGCTGGGCCTGATGGCCTTCCAGGCGATCTGGGTCGTGGGAACCACGTTCACGCTTTGGTTCGCGCTGGTGAAGACCTATTCGGCCAGCAAATTGTCGGCTTTTACCTTCATCACCCCTTTGTTTGGCGTGGTGGGTAGCTATTTCATCATGCACGACACGCTGAACCTGACATTCGGGGCTGCCGCCGTCCTTGTCATTGCTGGGCTTTTTCTGGTTAACCGTCCCAGTCAATCCGCTGCGGCGCCGCGCGATGCATTGCTGAACGTCACCAAAACCTGATATTTGGACGCCATGAACAAGCTCGAAAACACCATCGATTCCGACATCGCGGGGCCTGCGCCGCGTCATCACACCACCAAGGTCAAGGTCGGCGACGTTACCGTCGGCGGCGGTGCGCCGATCGTCGTGCAGTCGATGACCAACACCGACACAGCCGATATCGACGGCACCATTGCCCAGGTCGCAGCGCTCGCCCGCGCCGGTTCCGAGCTGGTCCGCATCACCGTCGACCGCGAGGAGGCGGCAGCTGCCGTTCCGCATATCCGCGACGGCCTGCTCAAGCTCGGTCTCACCACGCCCCTGATCGGCGACTTCCACTATATCGGCCACAAGCTGCTCGCGGCCTATCCGGCCTGCGCCGAGGCGCTCGCCAAATATCGCATCAATCCCGGCAATGTCGGCTTCAAGGACAAGCGCGACACCCAGTTCGCCGACATCATCGAGATCGCCAACAAGAACAGCAAGCCGGTCCGCATCGGCGCCAATTGGGGCTCGCTCGACCAGGAGCT
The DNA here is from genome assembly GCF_023073035.1 of Bradyrhizobium sp. 62. Classification (NCBI taxonomy): domain Bacteria; kingdom Pseudomonadati; phylum Pseudomonadota; class Alphaproteobacteria; order Hyphomicrobiales; family Nitrobacteraceae; genus Bradyrhizobium; species Bradyrhizobium sp. 62. The sequence continues at coordinate 457,725 of NZ_JADPIT010000016.1, read as the reverse complement.
GCTGACCAGGCTGATGGATGAGAACACCGCCTCGGCCAATCCGCGCGATGCGCGCGCGGTGATGCGCGAAGCCATGGTGCAGTCGGCGCTGCTCTCGGCGGCACGCGCCGAAGAGCTCGGCATGCCCAAGGACCGCATCATCCTGTCGGCCAAGGTCTCGGCGGTGCAGGATCTGATCGCGGTCTACGAGGTTCTCGCCAGCCGTTCCGATTACGCCATCCATCTCGGCCTGACCGAGGCCGGCATGGGCACCAAGGGCATCGTGGCGTCCTCGGCCGCGCTCGGCATCCTGTTGCAGCAGGGCATCGGCGACACCATCCGCATCTCGCTGACGCCGGAGCCCGGCGGCGACCGCACCCGTGAGGTGCAGGTCGGCCAGGAGCTCTTGCAGACCATGGGCTTCCGCACCTTCGTGCCCCTGGTTGCGGCGTGCCCCGGCTGCGGCCGCACCACCTCGACCACGTTCCAGGAGCTGGCCCAATCGATCCAGGGTTTCATCCGCGACGAGATGCCGACCTGGAAAACGAAATATCCCGGCGTGGAAGAGCTCAACGTCGCGGTGATGGGCTGCATCGTCAACGGCCCCGGCGAATCCAAGCACGCCAATATCGGCATCTCGCTGCCGGGCACGGGCGAGGCGCCGGCTGCCCCGGTGTTCGTCGACGGCAAGAAGTTCCGCACCCTGCGCGGGCCGACCATCTCCGCCGACTTCAAGGCGCTCGTGATCGACTACATCGAGCAGCGCTACGGCCAGGGCGCCAAGGTGCCGGTAACCGCGGCGGAGTGATTTAGCTCCGCTCGCCGCGCTTTGCGCTGCAATGTAGCCCGGATGGAGCGAAGCGAAATCCGGGGCCCGTCAGATCCTGACAAGCCGTTTCCGGATTGCGCTTTGCTCCATCCGGGCTACCATGCCTCCAATCAATAATGATTGGGAGCAGCGCCCATGAGCTCACTCGCCGGCAAGCAGGGTCCGCGCTATCGCCACGCGGCCGAGGATGGTGCGCCGTATGAAACCATCGCGGTCGAAAAGCTGACCCCCATCATCGGCGCGGAAATCTCCGGCGCCGACATCGGCAAGCTGGTCTCGGACGATGCGCGCTCCAACCGCCAGATGGACGAGCTCCATCGCGCGCTCGCCGAAAACCTCGTCATCTTCTTCCGCGACCAGCGCATCACGCCGCAGCAGCATCTCGCCTTCGGCCGCAAGTTCGGCGAGCTGCATTTCCATCCCGCCGCGCCGCATGAGGATGAAGACCCGGCGCTGATGAAGATCTATGCGGATGCGAATTCGCCGCGCGCCAACGGCGAGGGCTGGCATTCCGATGTCTCCTGCGATCTCGAGCCGCCGATGGGCTCGATCCTCTACATCAAGCAGTGCCCGCCGCGCGGCGGCGACACGCTGTTTGCCAACATGTATGCCGCCTACGAGGCACTATCGGATCGGATGAAGGCCTATCTCGACGGGTTGACCGCGCTGCATGACGGCGAGCCGATCTATCGCGGGCTCTACGCCAATTGCGGGGTCGCCGACCGCCCGTCCTATCCGAGCGCCGAGCATCCCGTGGTGCGCACGCATCCCGTCACCGGCAAGAAGGCGCTCTACGTCAACCGCGGCTTCACCCGCCACATCAACGGCATCCCGCGCGACGAGAGCGACGCGATGCTCGCCTATCTCTATCAACATGCGGAAAACCCGCTGTTCCAGTGCCGCTTCCGATGGACCGAGAACGCCATCGCGTTCTGGGACAACCGCTGCGCCCAGCACCGCGCGATGTGGGATTACTGGCCGCACACACGCTCGGGGACGCGCGTGACGGTGAAGGGAGAGAGGCCGGTGTGAGAGGCATTTTTGTGGTCGCACTCGTCGTTGTCACGAGCTGCGCGATTGCCGGGGACAAGGTGGCGACCGGCGCTGAAGGCACGGTGACGACTGCTGATGCGGCCGTCGAGATCGCACGTGCGGCGGCCGTTAACCGCTACGGTGAGGTCGTTATTCGAAGCGAGGAGCCTCTAACCGCTGAGCTCAACCAACGTAACAATTGGATTGTGACAGGCATGTTGCCGCACGGCGCAGTTGGCGGAGTAGTTGAAGTTGAAGTCGCCCGCCGTGACGGCAAAGTTCTTCGGATGGTTCACGGTCAATAACTCAACGTTGACGTCCTCCCGCGCCCGCGCCAATCTCTGCGAAAATAGTCGGGAGAGCCTGCCATGCTCCGCGCCGAGGACAACAAATTCCTGACCGAGGCTGATGCAGGCACCGGCATGGGCGAGCTGCTGCGCCGGTTCTGGATCCCCGTGCTGCTGTCGGAAGAACTCCCCGAGCCCGACGGCGAGCCGAAGAAGATCATCGTTCTCGGCGAGGAGCTGCTCGCCTTCCGCGATACCCGCGGCGTTGTCGGATTAATCGACCAATACTGCCCGCATCGCGGCGCCAATCTCTGGCTTGGGCGCGTTGAGGAATGCGGTATCCGCTGTGTCTATCACGGTTGGAAGTTCAATACCGACGGCCGGTGCGTCGACATGCCGACGTCCTATCCCGACCTCAACGCCAAAGACCTCATCCGCATCAAATCCTATCCGGTGCGCGAATGGGGCGAGATGATCTGGGCTTATATGGGCCCGGCTGACGCGATGCCCGAGCTGCCGGACCTCGAAATGGCGCTGCTGCCGCCCTCGCACCGCTATGTCAGCAAGAAATGGCAGGACTGCAACTGGGTGCAGGCGCTGGAAGGCTCGATCGACACCGCGCATTTCACCTTCGCCCATCTCTCCTTCGACAAGGAGGAGAACGAGATCCTGGACATCAAGAAGCATTTTGTGAATCCGATCGCGCGGATGTCGAGCGATCACATGCGCTGGATCGCGGAGGATCCGCGCCCGGTGATCAAGATCGCCCCGCACGAAGCAGGCCTCACCATCGCCGGCGGGCGGCTCACCGGGGGCGACAACATCTACTGGCGCATCGCGCAGTTCCTGATGCCGTTCCACGCCTATGCCCCGAGCGCGATGCCCGGCGAGAACATCTTTGGCCAGACCTTCGTGCCCGTCACCGACACCAATTGCTGGATCTACACCTATGCCTGGAATCCGGAGCGGCCGCTGACGCAAGCCGAGCGTGACGCCTTTGACCGCGGCAATGGCGTGATCGCGGAGGTCGACGACAATTACGTGCCGCTGCGCCACAAGGGCAACGACTATCTGATCGACCGCAAGCTGCAGAAAACCAGGAGCTACACCGGTATCAAGGGTGTCTCCGAACAGGATGCGGCCGTGCAGGACAGCCAGGGCCCGATCGCCGACCGCACCCGCGAGCATCTCGGTCCGACCGATCTCGGCATCATGCATTTCCGGAAAGTCGTGTTGGAGCTGGCGCGGGCACTTCAGCAGGGCGAGCCGCCGCCGCACGCCGCGCATCAGGATCGCTACGCCGTGCGCTCGGGCGCCTGCGTCACCGGCAAGGCCAAGGACCTTTCCGCGGTGATGCTGGAGCGTTTCGGTGACGTCACAGGCTTTGTCGGCCGACCGCGAATCGCGGCAGCGGAGTAGCGCTTGGGGCAGCCGCGCAGCATCATCGCAAGTCTCGTCCGGACGCTCGTCGCGTCGATTTTGCTATGGTCGCTGGCGCCTGCAGGCACCGGTCATGCTGCTCTCGCGCGCAAAATCGCGAGACCCAAGCCGCCGCACGCGCCGGTCAAATGCGAGATGTCGAAATTCCGGATCATCGTGGATGTCGGGCACACCCCTGACTCCTACGGCGCATTGAGTGCACGCAACGACACGGAGTTCGGCTTCAACTTCCGGCTTGCAAGTCTGATCACGGCGAGGCTCAAGGCCGAAGGCTTTGCCGCGGCCCGCCTGCTCGTCACGGACGGCAAGGCGCGGCCGAGCCTGCTCAAACGCGTCGGTACCGCGAATGACGCCCGGGCCGATCTCTTCCTGTCGATCCATCACGATTCGGTGCCGGACAAGCTGATCGAGACATGGGAGTTCGACGGTGCGAACAGCTATTTCAGCGACCGCTTTTCGGGCCACTCTCTGTTTGTGTCGCAGCGGAATCCGCACTACGCTGCGAGCCTGATGCTGGCTCGGATGATCGGCCGGCAGCTGAAGGATCAGGACCTGCATTATGCCGGCCAATATGCCCTGCCGGTGATGGGCCGCTACCGGCGCCAATTGCTCGACAAGGATGTCGGCGTCTACCGCTATGACGGGCTCGTTGTGCTCTCGCAAACCCGCAGCGCCGCAGTGCTGCTCGAAGCCGGCTCCATCATCAACCGCGACGAGGAGATGACGATGAACTCGCCGGAGCGGCAGGAGATCATTGCGGACGCCGTGGCGGTGGCGATGAGGGAGTTTTGCGAGAGGCGGTAGGTTGCTCCGCCGCTTCAACAGCCGTCATTGCGAGCGTAGCGAAGCAATCCAGGCTGCCGCAGCAGAGAGATTCTGGATTGCTTCGCTACGCTCGCAATGACGAGGAGCTACAGTGGCCCGCCCCGATACTCCCGGTTCGCCAAACTCGCCTCCTCCAGATCCAGATCCCGCTCGATCCTCCGGCGCGTCTCGTCGGTGATCTGGCCGTCGCGCAGCAGGTCGTGGATGAATTTGCGCTCGGCGGCGATCAGGTCCCGAGTCAGGGCGGTGCCGGCGGCGGAGACGTCGTGGCGGGTGGGATCGAGCGAGTCCGGCAGCTGGTTGACCCGGATCTCGTGGCGGGCGCGCAGAAGCCGCATCACCTCGTCCGACACGTCCTTCTCCTCTGTCAGCGCGTCGAGCGACTTCAGGGCGGCATCGAGGGCCTGGCGCCGTGCCGCGATCTCGGACTCGTGCTCGGCGGCATGCTCGTTGCGACCGGCTTCCGCGACACCGAGCCAACGCACCACCGGAGGCAGGGTGAGGCCGACGCCGATCAACGTGATGAAGATGACACCGAAGGCAACGAACAGGACCAGGTCGCGAAACGGAAAGGCCTCGCCGCCCGGCAGCGTGAACGGCAGCGCCAGCGCCGCCGCCAGCGACACCGCGCCGCGCACGCCGGTGAACGCAAGCACGAACGGCCATTGCCATGGTGGTGACGGATCGCGCGCGCGCAGCGACTTGCTGAGCATCCGCGGCAGATAGGTCGCGGGATAGAGCCAGGCGAAGCGCGCGATCACGACGACCGCCAGCACCACGGCAGTCGCAATCATGATGTCGTCGAGCGGAAACGCCTTCGACTTCTCGTACAGCGCGCGCATTTGGAAGCCGGTGAGCAGGAACAGCAGGCCCTCGATGAGATAGATCACGAGGTCCCAGAAGAAGATTCCTTGCAGGCGCGTCGATGCCGAGATCAGCAGCGGCCCGTTCCAGCTCACATAGAGACCACAGGCGACGGTGGCGATCACGCCGGAGCCGCCGAGATGCTCGGGCAGCCAGTAGGACACGTAGGGCGTGATCAGCGACAGTGTCAGCTCGACCTGCGGATCCCCCGACCATTTGCGGAACCGCAGGGAGAGCCAGCCGACACCGATGCCGAAGGCGATCTCGCCAGCGACGATGAGCAAGAACTCGCCGCCTGCCAGGGGCAGCGAGAAATGCCCGACCATGATCGCGGCGAGCGCGAAGCGGTAGAGGATCAGCGCGGTGGCGTCATTCGCGAGCCCTTCGCCTTCGAGGATGACCATGAGCCTGCGCGGCAAGTGCAGCCGGCGCGCGATCGCGAGCGGCGCCACCACGTCGGGCGGCGCCACGATGGCGCCGAGCAGGAAGCCGATCGTCCAGGGCAGGCCGATGAAATAATGCGTGGCAGTTGCGACCAGCGCTGTGGTGAAGATCACCGCGCCGACCGCGAGCAGCACGATGGGGCGAAGATTCTTTTTGAATTCGCGCCAGCTCATCGCGACGCTCGCCGAGTAGATCAGCGGCGGCAGCACCATCAGCAGCACCAGTTCCGGCGGCAGCTCGACCGGCGGCATGCCCGGCACGAAGGCGAGGCC
>NZ_JADPIT010000016.1:418236-451671 GCF_023073035.1 Bradyrhizobium sp. 62 | reverse complement strand
GCCCGCCAGCACGGCGAGCAGGATGAGAAAGGTCTGAAATTTCGCTTCCATGATGATCTGTCTTCACCCGGAAGCGGTCGCAACGTCAATGCGTGCGGCTTACACCAGCCGCTCGGCCACGATGCGGCCGATGCGTGCGAACACGGTTTCGATCTGCGCCGCGGTCGGCGTGCCGCCCTGAGTATAGGCCGCGATCAGGATCGGTGCATCGGGCTTCGTGTCGATTTTGGGCCAGGCCACTGCGACGTCGCCGGAGGCGTCCTTGCCGTTGTTGCCGGTCTTGTCGCCGATCTTCCAGCTTGCGGGGAGCCCGCCACGCAGCCGGTTCGCGCCGGTCTTGCAACCCACCAGCCACTCCGTGAGCTGCGCGCGCGAGGTGGCCGACAGCGCCTCGCCCGTGAGCAGCCGGCGCAGATTGCCTGCCATCGCCGCCGGCGTCGTGGTGTCGTGGGGATCACCGGGCGGTGAGCGGTTGAGCTCGGGCTCGTTGTGGTCGAGCCGCGAGGTGGTGTCGCCGAGTGAGCGCCAGAATGCCGTGAGCGCGGCGGGGCCGCCGATCCGTGCCAACAGCAAATTGGCGCAGGTGTTGTCGCTGAGCTCGACGATCGCCTTGCACATCTCGGTGACCGACATTGCGCCGGCGGCAATGTTCTGCCTGGCGACCGGTGCGTACTCCAGCAGGTCGGCCTTGCCGTACGGGATCATGGCCGCAAGCTGATCCTCGCCACGATCGACCCGCGCCAGGACGCAAGCCGCCAGCGAAGCCTTGAATGTCGAGCACATGACGAACCGTTCGTCAGCGCGCCAGGCGAGCTTTGCGCCGGTCGCGAGGTTTTCGGCATAGACCCCGATCCGGCCGCCACTCTCGCGCTCATAGGTTTCGAGCTCAGGCTGCGCGTCCGCGGCGAGCGCAGGGGAGGCGGCCATCCAGCACAGCGAGGCGAGCAGCGAACGGCGGTCGAGAAGCATGGGGGACCTTTGAGTGAGATGGGCGGCGCGGTGGAGATGCGGCATGCACTCCATCCGGCTCGTCTGCGGCGAGCGCAGCGAAGCAATCCAGAATCCGTGCCGCGGAAATAGCTGGATTGCTTCGCTGCGCTCGCAATGACGGTTGCTTCGCTGCGCTCGCAATGACGGAGGATGTGGGACGAGTGCGCCCGATTTCGGGCAGCGGATGGTCGCGCCCCTCACTCCCGCAGGTCATACCGATAGGATTTCGACACGATCTGCCAGCCGTCGGCGAGCTTCATCGCCACCAGATAGTCGGTGAAAAAACGCGGCGGCAATTGGCACCGGACCTTGATGAAGGCGGTCTTGTCGTCCGAACGGTCGATGGTGACGATGAAATCCTCGCGCGCCTTGCCTTCGGCCTTGCCGGAGGGACGCTTGCGCACGCGGTCGAGCCAGTCCGGCACGGTCAGCACCTGCAGCTCGCCCTTCTCGACCCAGCGCAAATCGGCGGAGGGGTGGAAGATGGCGCCGAGTTTTTCGGCATCGCCCTCGTAAAGTCCGTCGAAGTAAGATTGCACGACGGCTTCGACGCTCGAACGGTTCTGGCTCATGGTCATCCCTTTGAATGATGGCTCAGGGCGAACTTAGTCGTACACATCAAAATGCGCTATGGTGTCCGTACCATTGGCGCAAGGACGCTGTGATGACCGGATCAGAGAATTCGAACGCTTCCTTCCTGATCGGCGAATGCTACTGCCGCACCGTGCGCTACGAGGTGGCGGACGCGTTCTCCTATGCGATGAACTGCCACTGCTCGGATTGCCGCCGCACCACGGGCGCCGCCTTCAAGCCGTTCGCCGGCATCGAGCAGAGCAAGCTCCGCATCATCAGAGGGGAGGACCAGCGCACCATCTACGGTGACGACACCACCCACGACGCCCACTGCGCCCGCTGCGGCTCGCTGCTTTATTCCCGGGTGCGCGAGGGAAAATGGGTCCATGTCGCCATGGGAACCCTGGTCGATGTCCCCTCCATCCGACCGAGCGCCCACATTTTCGTGGGCTCGAAGGCGTCCTGGCACGAGATTACGGACAATCTGCCTCAATATCGGGGCCACATCGGGGATGCCTGAGGGAACCTGCTGCGCACCTGTTTCGCGGCGAACCGCGGCCGGACTGGCGCGACAAACAAAAGGGGTCTTTCGGCCCGCCGCCGGCGCCACCTTCGTGACCTCCGTCACAAGCGTCCGCGACGGACCCTGCTAAAGCCGTCCCAAAGGGGCTCGAACTGCCCTGAACTCGGAAGTCGTGTCATGCGCCAATTGCTCAGACTTTGCCCACTTCTCCTCGTCGTCGCGCTGCTATTCGGCACCGGGCCCGCTTTCGCCGGGAAGCGCGTCGCGCTGGTGATCGCCAACTCCGCCTATCAGCATGCGCCGTCGCTTACGAACCCCGTCAATGACGGTTCGGTGATGGCCAGGACGCTGAAGGAGGCCGGGTTCGACATCGTCGATTCCCGGCGCGATCTGACGGCGCAGGAAACCCGGCGTGTGCTGCGCGAATTCGCCGACGGGACCCGCGATGCCGATATCGCCGTAGTCTATTATGCCGGCCACGGCATCGAGGTCGAAGGCTCGAATTATCTGATCCCTGTCGACGCCAAGCTGGAGCGTGACACCGACGTCTTTGACGAGGCGCTCTCCCTCGACCGCGTCCTGGTCGCGGTCGAACCGGCCAAGCAGCTTCGCCTGGTGATCCTGGATGCCTGCCGTGACAATCCGTTCGGCAAGACCATGAAGCGCACGGTCGCCTCGCGCGGCATCGGCCGCGGCCTCGCCCAGGTTGAGCCGACCAGCTCCAACACGCTGATCGCCTATTCGGCCAAGGCCGGCTTCACGGCGCAGGACGGCGACGGTGCGAACAGCCCCTTCACCGTGGCGCTGTCGAAGCATCTGACGACGCCCGGCCTCGACGTCCGCCGCGCCTTCGGCTTCGTGCGCGACGACGTGCTCAAGTCGACAGGTAACAAGCAGGAGCCGTTCGTCTATGGCTCGCTCGGCGGCGAAGACGTTCCGCTGGTGCCGGTCAAGGTGACCGCTGCCGCTGCGCCCGCGGCGAATCCTCAGGCTGACATCCGCCGCGATTACGAACTCGCGCTCCAGGTCGGCAACAGGCCGGCGTGGGATGCCTTCCTTGCCCAGCATCCCGACGGCTTCTATGCGAGCCTCGCCAAGCTTCAGGTCGAAAAAATCGGCGCCGAACAGGCTCATGCGGCGGCCACCGAGAAGGCCAAGCAGGCCGAGGCCGAGCGCGATCGTCTCGCCGCGGTTGGCGCGCAGAAGGATACGCAGGCCAAGGCAGCCGCCGATGCGAAGGCCGCAGAGCAGGTACAGCTTGCCGCGCAAAAGGCCAAGGAGCAGGCGCAGCAGCAGGCGGCCGCCGCCGAGCAGCAGCGCGTCAATCTCGCCGCCGCGGCGCCGAGTGCAGCGCCCGCCAGCACGGCGAGCCCAGCCGGCACCAACGTCGCGTCGCTGACGCCGGCCACCGCGCCGGCCGATCTCAGCCGCTCGGTGCAGACCGAGCTCGGCCGCGTCGGCTGCTTCTCCGGCGCCGCCGACGGCAACTGGACCACGTCCGCACAGCGCTCGTTGTCGCAGTTCAACCGTTATGCCGGCACCAAGCTCGACGTGAAGGTGGCGAGCACCGATGCACTCGACACGGTCAAGTCGAAACAGTCGCGCGTCTGTCCGCTGGTTTGCGAGCACGGCTTCAAGGCCGACGGCGACAAGTGCACCAGGATCGTTTGCCGTGATGGCTATGCGCTCAACGACGACAACGAGTGCGAGAAGCAGCGTGCCGCCAGGCCCGCCAAGCCTGCGACTGCAAAGCGTGACGACGGCGACGAGCGTCCCGCACGGCAGCGTCGTCAAGCCGGCGGTGAAGCTGCCGGAGCAGCTGGCGGCTTTGGCGGCGCTGCCGGCATTGCTGCTGCTGCTGGCGCCAGCCGCCCCTCGAGTGGCGGACAGCTATTCTGCAATAACGGCGGCTGCCGTCCGGTCAACCGCGGCTGCCATCTCGAATATCGCGGCGGCGGCGGCCCCGGCAATGATGCCAATGCCGAGGTATGTAATTAGGATTGCGGAAGTGAGTTCAAGTTGAGATCGCGCTGGCCGCGATGTTGACGGTCAGCGCCAGCAAGGCCGTGTTGTAGATGAATGAGACGATGCCGTGCGCGGTGGCGGTGCGGCGGATGGTCTTGTCGGAGATGCCGACATCGGAGACCTGGGCGGTCATGCCGATCACGAACGAGAAATAGACGAAGTCCCAATAATCCGCGTGGTCTTCCTTGTCGCCGCTGGGAAACTGAAGGCCGCCCGGCGTGGCGTGTCGGTAATAATCATGCGCGTAATGCAGCGCGAAGATCGTGTGCACGGCGGCCCATGACAATACGATGGTGGTGATTGCGATGCTCAGCTCCAGGACGCCGCGATGCGGCGTTCCAAGCTCGGAGACGATCGCGGCGATGCTGGCGAAGGCGCCGATCGCCGTCACCAGCAGGATCACGAAGCGACCGTCGTCCTGCATCGCTGCGGCGCGGCGGATGTGCTGGTGGTCGTTGCACAGCATCATCGCGTAGACCAGCACCAGATAAACGGCGATCAACGCATCCCAGCCGAACAGAAGCCGCGTGACCAGCCGGTGCGAACCCGGGATGAGCAGGCAGACGAGAATACCAACGGCAAGCGACATGAACGTCCGCGGACGCGCATAAATCAGCCGCATCGGCCGCGACATCTTGCGAAAGCGGGCGAGGGCGGGGTCTTCCTTGTTGCCGCCCGCCATCGCGCTATCAGCTCTTCCGTTCGGCCACGAACCGCGCAGCCGCTTGCAGCACGGCGGCGCGATCGCCGAAAATCGAGACCGCGCTGTCGGCGCGCGCGAGCAGGTCGCGCACGCGCTGCTTGGCACCTTCGATGCCGAGCTGGGTGACAAAGGTGGTCTTGCCGAGAGCTGCATCGGCGCCGGCAGGCTTGCCGAGCGCGGCGGCATCGCCTTCGACGTCGAGCAGGTCGTCGGCGATCTGGAAGGCTTCACCGAGCGCGCGGCCGTAATCGTCGAGCGCCTGATATTCCTTTTGCGAGGCCTGGCCGAGGATCGCGCCGGCGATGCAGCCGTAGCGCAGCAGCGCGCCGGTCTTCATCTGCTGAATGCGGGCGACGTCGATCGGCTCATTGCCGCCAAAGCGGCCTTCGCCGGCAAGGTCGAGAATCTGGCCGCCGACCATGCCGCCGATGCCGGCGCAGCGCGCCAGTGCGCGGGTCAGCAAAAGCCTGACATTGGCGTCGCGATGGATCTCGTCGCGGGTGATGATGTCGAAGGCGAGCGTCAGGAGGCCGTCACCGGCGAGGATCGCGGTCGCGTCGTCCGTCTTCTTGTGCAAGGTCGGGCGGCCGCGGCGCAGGTCCGAATTGTCCATCGCCGGCAGATCGTCGTGGATCAGGGAATAGCAGTGGATGCATTCGAGCGCCGCACCGGCGAGCAGCGCGGCTTCGCGCGGCACGCCGAACACGGCCGCGCTCTCGACCACCAGGAAGGGCCGCAGGCGCTTGCCGCCGTTAAGGCTCGAATAGCGCATTGCGTCCATCAGTCGCTTGGGCCGGGCGATCTCATCGGGCAGGATGTCGTCCGACAGCAGGCGCCCGAGCAGCGCCTCGGTGTCATCAGCGGTCTTGTCCAGACGTTTGGCGAAATCGGACGGGGACGTGCCGGTCATCAAGAAGGGCTCCAGAACTAAAATTCGGCGGGACAATCCTTTATGCGCCCGTCTCAGTCAATCGTTTGGAAGGCCTAAAAAGTGCTGGAAAAGACCCGAATTATCACAGACTTAATGCCGGGCCCGTGGCCGCGTTTCGTTCTGCGCCGGAAAGGTTGATTTGCGCGTCGTCAAAACCCTTCTCCTGGTGCTCGCGGTCGCGGTTCTCGCGCCCTATGTCGTCGCGCCGTTCTACCGCGCCGGCCATCCCGTTTCGACGCTGATGATCTGGCGCTCGCTTCGGGGTGCGCCGATGCAGCGGGAATGGATCGATCTGGCGGCGATGTCGCCCTCGCTGCCACGCTCGGTGGTGGCGGCCGAGGACGCCCATTTCTGCAAGCATCACGGTATCGACTGGGGGGCGCTGCGTGAGGCGGTCGACGATGCCCGGGAGGACGGCACCCCGTTCCGGGGCGCTTCCACCATCACCCAGCAGGTGGCGAAAAACCTGTTCCTGTGGCAGGGGAGGGACTTCGTCCGCAAGGCGCTGGAATTCCCGCTGGCGCTGTGGATCGATCTCGTGCTGCCCAAGGCACGGATCCTGGAGATTTACCTCAACATCGCTGAGCTGGGACCACAGGGCCAGTTTGGGGCCGAGGCGGGCAGCGCCTATGCCTTCGGCAAATCGGCGGCGAACCTCTCCCCCCGGGAGGCGGCGCTTCTGGCCTCGATCCTGCCGAATCCGGTCAAACGCAGCGCCAGGACGCCGGGACCGGGTGTCCGGCGACTGGCCGGGACCTATGTGGCGAGGGCGCAGGCGAGCTCGCTTTCGACCTGCTGGCGGGAGAATCGCTGATTTCCGGTCCTTTTCGGGCGCATTTTCCGGCCCAGAGCCCTAGATTTAAGGCAGGCCTTCCTCTATAAGCCCGGCCTTGACCGGCATTCAGCTCGCCTCGGTTTGCGGGTGCTGAGCCGTCCCCTCGCGGACGATGCCCTGATGACACCAATCCCTAGAGGATACTGAAATGGCCGTTCCGAGAAGAAAAACCTCGCCGTCGCGCCGCGGCATGCGCCGCTCGGCTGACGCCATCAAGAAGCCGACCTATGTGGAAGACAAGGACTCCGGCGAGCTCCGTCGTCCGCATCATCTCGACCTCAAGACCGGCATGTACAAGGGCCGTCAGGTCCTGAAGAAGAAAGAGTCCTGAATTCAGGACCTTTCCCAGGCAGGATGATTTCGCCTGCCTGATTTCGGCCAATCCATGAGATATGACAGTGACGGCGGCGGAGCGAATGCTTCGCCGCCGCATTGTCCTGTCTGGATTTCTTGATCGAGAAGGCATTTCGCCGATGGTCGGTTTCCCGCTGCTCCTCATCCCGCTTGCGGTCTACAACATCATCGCCTTCCTGATGCCCAGCGTGTCTTTTACGGACGTGCTGTTCAGGGTGCCGATGATCACGGGCGAGGCCTGGCCGGTCACGCTTGCCGACGTGATGCTCGCGCTAGGTGTCGTGCTGCTGCTGCTCGAGGTGGTCAAGGGCGCGCGGCCCGGGTCGAAATTCCTGATGGATCATTTGCTGTCGCTGATTGTGTTCGGCGCGGCTGCGGCCGAATTCGTGATGTGGCCCAAATTCGGCAACTCCACCTATTTCCTTCTGGTGCTGCTGGCGATGGCCGATTTCCTCGGCGGCATCGCCCAGCGCACCCGCCGCCGCGTCGCTTATGTCGCCGAAACGACAGTGCCGGCGCCTCGCAAGGCCAAGCGCCAGGCCGAGACGCCGGCGGATGAAGGGACGTTCGAGCCCAAGTTCGAGCCGGTCGTTGCGCCGCCCGCATCCGCGCCTTCCGCGCAATCGGTCGCCGAATCCGTACTGATGGATCATCCCGCGCCAAAGCCTGTGAGCACGCCCTCGCCGGAAATTCCCTCGCCGCATTTGCAGCCGGGCAACGGCACCCAGCCGTCTCCCGACGCGCCGCGCTGATTCAAGCCACCTGGCGCGTGCGCGCGGTCACGCTCGGAAGCGGGCGCTTGCTGCCATAGGCGACCTGCGCATCCTCGGAAGACACGCGGCGAAGTCGGCTCGCCTGGGGCAGGTGCTCGGCATTGGCGATGAGCTGGGCGACGAAGCTCGGATCGGGGCGCGGCAGCGGTGCCTTGTGGACCCACTGCAAAACCGGCATCAGCGGCACCACAGCCGAGCCTGTGCCGTTGTCCGCCACGTCCACTTGATCAGTACTCAACATCGCGATCACCGTTGACCCGGCTTGGATTGTCGCGTTTCGAGACGCTGGCGCCGGTGCGTGTGATGTACTCGCAAGGCCTATGCCGGACGGGCCGGTTTGGTTCCTGCACGAGAACAAACGTGGTTTCCAAATTGTTTATCAACTTTGCCTAGGGTCAATGGCGAATCTGGCTTTATCCTGTGCCGACTCAGGACTCCCCGCTGTCCCGAAACGAGGCGATTTTGACCCCCGCATTGCCGCAAGCCTCCGACATCCTGGCTGCCCTCGGCCAGGCCGTGTTCGCCTGGGACATCGCCAGCGATGCCATCGTCTGGGGTGAGCAGGTCGGCGCCATCTTCCCCGGGATTCCCACCGAACGGCTGGCCACCGGCGCCGAATTCGCAAGGCTGATCGAGCCCGCGCAATCGCTGCGGACCGCCGCGCTGGCGCAGACCTCAGCCGTGCATGGCGCCGACGGCACGCCCTACCGGGTCGAGTACGGCGTGCGCATGAGTGCCGCGGATCCCGTAGTCTGGATCGAGGAGACCGGCCGGTGGTTCGCCGGCCCGGACGGCCGCCCGGTGCGTGCGATCGGCTCCGTCCGCATCAACAATGAACGCCATGCCCGCGACGAGGAATTGACGAAGCTCGCCCGGCTCGATCCGCTGACCGGCGAGCTCAATCGCTCGCATCTGATCGCCGCGCTGGCCGAGGCCATCGAGGAGACCACCCGTTTCCGCTCGACCGCGGCCTTCATGCTGGTCGGCATCGATCATCTCGCGCGTGTCAACGAGGCCTTCGGCTTCGACGTTGCCGACGCCGTGATCCTCGACGTCGCCACGCGCATTCGCGCGCGCTTACGCGGCGGCGACGTGCTCGGCCGCTTCTCCGGCAACAAGTTCGGCCTGATCCTGAAGAACTGCACCGTCGACGACATGAACGTCGCCGCCGAGCGCTTCCTCGCCGGCATTCGCGACGAGGTGGTGCCGACCAAATCCGGCCCGGTGTCGGTCACCGCCTCGATCGGCGCGGTCAGCGTGCCGCGCTATGCCCGCAACACCGATGAAGCCGTCAATCGCGCCCACGAGACCCTGGACACCGCGAAACAACGCCGAGTCGGCTCGTTCGCAGCCTGGCGCCCGGATGCCGCGCGCGACGCCCAGCGCCGCGTCAACATCCGCGTCACCGACGAGATCGTCACCGCATTGAATGAGCGCCGCATCAAGCTCGCCTATGAGCCGGTGGTTGCCGCCCTCTCGCGCGAGTGCGCTTTTCACGAATGCCTGGTGCGGATGGACCAGGGCGACGGCCAGGTGCTGCTCGCGCCCGACATCGTGCCGGTCGCGGAACGGCTCGGCCTGATCCGCCTGGTCGATCACCGCGTGCTCGAGCTCGTGGTCGCCGAGCTCGCCGCCGCGCCCGACATCTGCCTCAGCCTCAACATCTCGCCGGACACGACCATGGATCCGGATTGGTGGGCCGGAATCGAATCGCTCATGCGCGCCCATCCCGGCGTTGCCGAGCGGCTGATCGTCGAGATCACCGAAACCGTCGCGATCCAGGACATCGACGACGTGCGCGGCTTCGTCACCCGGCTGAAGAATTTCGGCAGTCGCATCGCCATCGACGATTTCGGTGCCGGCTACACCTCGTTCCGTAATCTGCGCAAGCTCGGCGTGGACATCGTGAAGATCGACGGCGCGTTCGTGCAGAACATCACTCGCTCCGCCGACGACCGCGCCTTCGTGCAGACCTTGATCGACCTCGCTCGCCGCCTCGACATCAAGACGGTGGCCGAATGGGTGCAGGACGAAGAAGCTGCGAACATGCTGCGCGACTGGGGCTGCGACTACATCCAGGGCCGCCTGATCGGGCTCGCCTCAGCCGACCGCCCCTGGGGCGCGCCGCCGGATAGCGTGCTGCCCGCGGCAAGCTGAGACACCCTGCCAAACCCTCACGCGCCCTCATCCAGCGCCACGAGCTCGCGCTTCTTGCGCAACGCGGGCAATAACGGCGCTATCAGCAGCACCAGCGCGAGCGCCAGACACGCTGCCGAGATCGGGCGCTGCACGAAGGTCCAGAGGTCGCCCTGCGACAGGATCAGCGACTTGCGCAGATTGTTCTCCATCATCGGTCCCAGCACGAACGCCAGCACCAGCGGCGCGGGCTCGAAGCCGAGCTTGCGCATGAAATAACCGATGATGCCGAACGCGATCATCACATAGACGTCGAACACGTTGTTGCTCGAGCAATAGACGCCCAGGATAGTGAACAGGATGATCAGCGGGAACAGGATATTGTAGGGCAGCTTGAGCAGCTGCACCCACATGCCGATCAGCGGCAAATTGAGGATCAGCAGCATGACGTTGCCGATATACATGCTGGCGACGATGCCCCAGAACAGGCCGGGGTTCTGCGTGATCAGCAGCGGCCCCGGTTGCAGGCCATGGATGACGAAGGCGCCGAGCAGTAGCGCCATTACCACGTTCGGGGGGATGCCCAAGGTCATCAGCGGAATGAAAGCGCCTCCGGCCGCCGCGTTGTTGGCGGATTCGGGACCCGCTACGCCCTCGATCGCGCCATGGCCGAAACGCTCCGGCGTTTTCGACAGCCGCTTCTCCAGGGCATAGGACGCGAACGAGGCGACCACGGCGCCGCCGCCCGGGAGAATGCCGAGCAGGAAGCCGAGGAACGTGCCGCGAGCCACCGGGCCGGCGCTCGCCTGCCAATCGGCCTTGCTGGGCAGCAACTGCGTGATCCTGGCGTTGATGATATCGCGCTTGATCGCCTGCTCGGTATTGAGCAGCACCTCGGCGACGCCGAACAGGCCCATCACGACGGGCACGAGTCCGATGCCGTCGATCAGCTCCATGCGGCCGAACGTCAGCCGCGGCTGCGCCGTGATGCTGTCGAGGCCGATCAGTCCGAGCACGACGCCGATACATGCCATCAGGAGCGCCTTCGGCATTGATCCCTGAGTGAGGAACGTGAGCACGATGAGGCCGAGCACCATCAGGCTAAAATATTCGGCAGGGCCAAACGCGATGGCGATGTTGGCGAGCCGAGGTGCCACCAGCATCAGCGCAACGAGCGAAAATGTGCCGGCGATGAAGGAGCCGAAGGCGGAGATGCCCAGCGCAGGGCCGGCACGGCCCTGCTTCGCCATCTGGTGGCCGTCAATACAGGTCACGACTGAAGCCGCCTCGCCCGGGATATTGACCAGGATCGAAGTGGTCGAGCCACCATACATCGAGCCGTAATAGATCCCCGCCATCATGATGATGCCGGATTCCGGCGTTCCTGACAGTGTCACCGGAAGCAACAGAGACATCGCCGAGATCGGCCCGATGCCTGGCAGTACACCGACCAGCGTACCGATGAAGACGCCGATGAAACAGTAGAGCAGGTTGATCGGCAGGAGCGCGACGCCAAACCCGTGCGCGACGTTGACGAGCGTATCCATGCGATCAACCGATCCCGAACAGGCCCGAGGGTAGCTGGATCAGCAGCAGCCGCTTGAGTACCCACCACATTCCGAGCGGCACCAGCGCGGCGATCGGGATCGCCAGCGTCCAACGCACGGGATCGATCAAGCGCAGCAAAAGCAACATGAGCGGAATCGATGACAGCAGGAATCCCAGCGGCTCGAGGGCAAAGGAGAACGCAGTGAGGCAGGCGATGACGAGAAGCGGCTTGCTCCAGCTCACATTGTCCCAGCGCGAAGCCAGCGTTGGCCCGCCCTCGGTGATGGCCGAGATGATAATGCTGGCCGCGAACACGCACATCAGGATGCCCGTGTAGAACAGTACGTAGCCGGAACCGGGATCGTTGATGGTGCCGAGCTTGAGCCTAACGCCCTGCCAGATCACGAAGCCGCCCAGCGCGAGCCCGATCAAGCCGCCCCAGAGTTCGGAGTTGTTGAAACGGAGTTTGACGGTGGTTTGGTCGTTCATCGATACCCTCTCGGTCGTGCCCCGGACGCTACGCAGCGCGACGCGGTGTGCTGCAGATCCGGGACACGAAAGTGGCTCAATCCTACTTCTTCGCAAGCCCGAGCGTGTCGATCACCTTGCGCTCTGACTCCGTGACCTCGACGACGAACTTTTTGTAGTCCTCGGTATTCTTGTAGCTCGGCACCATGTCGTATTTGGCGAGCGTGGCGATCACCGCGGGGTCCTCGACCGCCTTCTTGAAGGCGTCGTGCAGCTTGGCGACGATCTTGGGATCCATGCCCTTGGGGCCGGCGATGCCGAACGGGGAATCATAGACCATGGGATAGCCGAGTTCCTTCAGCGTTGGCACGTCAGGATAATTCGGCGATCGCGCGCCGGTCCACACCATGAGAAGCTTCAGCTTACCGGCGTCAACCAAGGGCCGCCAACCGGTGGAGTCGGCCTGCAGCATGGTGTGTTGGCCGAGTACTGCGGCGTTGGTCTCTGCCCCGCCCTTGAACGGCACCTGCGTGAGCTTGATGCCGGACATCGCGGCGATTTGCTCCATGCCGATATGAAGCGAGGTGCCTGTGCCCGGCGTCGCGTAGGTCACCTTGCCCGGATTTGCCTTCGCGAACTCGACCACGTCTTTCCAGGACTTGAACTGCGACTCGGCGCTGGTGGTTACGCCGAAGGTGTAGCCGGTGAGGTGAACGATATAGGTGAAGTCCTTCGCCGGATCCCAGGACACCTCCTGCATCAGGGGCAGGCGGAAGACGGTGATCGGAAGCTGTGAGATGGTGTAGCCGTCCGGCTTCGCAGCCGCGGCCATGGTGGCAGGTCCAACAGTGCCGCCGCCGCCGGCCTTGTTGTCGATCACGATCGGCTGCCCCAGGACCTTAGACGCACTGTCGGCGATCGCGCGCATCGAGATGTCGGTCGATCCGCCGGCGGGCCATGGCACGATCAGCGTCACCGGTTTGGTGGGATAATCCTGCGCACCGGCGGCGGTTGCGAGCAGCGCGCTCACAACGGCATGCATGGCGGCAAAGGCGATTGTCTTCAGCCCGTATCGCGACATCGAAACTCCTCCCTCGCGGTGGCCTGGTTCGGGCCAGCCGTTTCTCATTGTTAGATGGGATTGTCCCCGAATTCATGGGAGAAGAAAAGCGCATTGCGCGGGTGCGATACGGTGATCCCGCCGAAAAGCGCACGTGCGACAATTGGTCGTTTGAAGGCGTGCCGAGATACGGAATTTGCCTTCGGTGGGGCCCTTACGCCACGCGGCGTACTGCGCTCAGCGTCTCGATCACGCGTCCGACCTCCGCGGCCGGGGAGGGCTTGCCGAAATAATATCCCTGCACGGCGGTGCAGCCGCATTCGCGGACGAAGTCGAGTTGTTCAATCGTCTCCACACCCTCCGCCGTGGTCTCGACGCCGAGCACCGAGCCGAGGCTGGCGATGGTGCGGACGATCGCCACACTCTCCGGGCTTTCACTGATCGTGCCGACGAAGGAGCGGTCGATCTTGATCCGGTCGAACGGAAATCTGCGCAAATAGCTCAGCGAAGAATAGCCGACGCCGAAATCGTCGAGGCTGACGCGCACCCCCAACGCGCGAAGTTGGTGCAGGATCTCGATCGTCGATTCACTGTCGTCGAGCAGCGCCGTCTCGGTGAGCTCGAGCTCGAGCCGATGCGGTGGCAGGCCTGCCTCCGCAAGCGCGCTCGTCACCATCGTCACCAGCCCGCGCGAGCGGAATTGCACCGGCGACAGGTTCACGGCGACGGTGAGATCGGGCCATGTCGCGGCAGTCGCGCAGGCCGTGCGCAGCACCCACTCGCCGATCGGAACGATCAGGCCGTTCTCTTCCGCAATCGGAATGAATTCCGCCGGTGAGACGAGGCCGCGCGAGGGATGTTTCCAGCGCAGCAGCGCCTCGAAGCCGGTAAGTTCGGTGGTGTCGAGCCGCACCTGCGGCTGGAATGCCAGGTGGAATTCACGGGCCTCCAGCGCGCCGCGCAGGTCGTGCTCGAGCGCGTGCCGGCTGCGAGCCTCTTTCTCCATTTCGGGCTCGAACAGCTGATAGGCGCCGCGCCCCTTGGCCTTGGCCTGGTACAGCGCGAGGTCGGCGCATTTCATCAGCTCGTCGGCGTCGAGCCCATGATCGGGCGCGATTGCGATGCCGACGGAGACGCCAACATGCATCGACTGGTGCTCCAGCGGCGGCGGGTGACCGATGATCTCGACCAGGCGGCGCGCGAGCCTTTCCGCCGATTGCGGCTGCGGCCCGCGCTGGAGAACCGCGAACTCGTCGCCACCGAGCCGCGCGACGGTGTCGTGCTCGCCGACATTCTCCTTCAGCTGCGCCGCGACCCAGCGCAACAGCCGGTCGCCGGCCGCGTGGCCGAGGCGATCGTTGACGGTCTTGAAATTGTCGAGGTCGAAGCACAGCACGGCCATCGCGCCGCCGGCGATCGCGACCTGGTTCAGTCCCTCGCCCATCTTCTCGCGGAACAGAGTGCGATTGGGCAGGTCGGTGAGTGAATCGTGCCGCGCCATGTGCGCCACGCGGGCCTGGGCCTTGTGGCGTTCGGTGACATCCTCATAGGTGACGACCCAGCCGCCATGCTCCATTCGCTTGTGATTGAGCTTGATGATGCGGCCGTCGCCCAAATAGCGGTGCAGCGTGTGCTCGCCCTCGCGCAGCCTCTCGACATAGTCGGCATAGAGCCGCGCGGCGGTGGTGTTTGGATGGATGCCGAGCTCGCAGCTGTGCTCCATGATCTCGCGCATCGACACACCCGGCTTCACCAATTCGGGTGACAGTCCGTACATCTCGATGTAGCGCCGATTGCAGACGATGACGCGCAAGCTCGAATCGAGCATACACAGGCCCTGGCTCATGTTGTTCAGGGCCGCGTCGAAGCGCCGATACTGCTCGCTCAGCTCCTCGACTGCGTGCTCGCGTTCGGTGATGTCCTCGTAGGTGGCCACAAAACCACCCTCGGCCAGAGCGCAATAGCGCACCGAGATCGTGGTGTCGTTCGACATCCGCCGGCGTATCGGCGAGGAGTTGCGGTCGGCAATCCTTGCGCTGGCGGCTTCCAGGAGTTGTTGCGGACTATACTCGGAGGAGAACGCGCCGTTTGCCATCGAGCGTTCGATCAGTTCGCCGAGATGCGTGCCCGGCTTGGCTTCCTCCGGCGAGAGCCGATAGATCTTCCGGTAGGTGGTGTTGCAGACGCGCAGGCGCATCTCGCTGTCGTAGAAGGCGAGTCCGTGCGCCATGTTCTCCAGCGCCGCGTCGAGCATGAAGTTCTGCTGCCTCAGCATCTCCTCGTATTGCAGCCGCTCGGTGACGTCTTCGTGCACGGTCACCCAGCCGCCGTCGGGCAGAAAACGGGAAGCCACCTGCACCATCCGTCCGTCATAACGCATCACCAGCAGGTTTTTCGCCTTCCGGGTGCGCACGTCCTCCAGCCTGGTGTCGTGGAATTCGTCGGCCGACATCCCCGGCAGGTTGCCGCGCGACATCCAATGCTCGATGACCGTACAATGCGAGACGCCCGGCTTCACGATTTCCGGGTCGAGATTGTAGAGCTTCAGGAAACGTTCGTTGCAGACGACGACGCGGCTGTCGGCGTCGTACATGATCAATCCGTGCGCCATGTTGGCGAGCGCGTGCTGGCTGCGCTCGGTCTGCACGCGCAGCTCCGCCTCGACCCGGGCGAGGCGGCTGACGTCGTCGCAGATCGTCATCCAGCCGCCGCCGGGAAGCGGTTTTAGCTCGAGCGCCATGACCAGGCCGCTCGCGAGCGTCTGCTGAGTCCGGAACGGCTGGCCGGCTGCGATCCGCGCCATGCGGGCGGCATAGAGTGCGTCGACTTCCCCCGCAGGGATGTTGCCGAGGGCCACGCTGTGGGCGAGCACGTCACGGTAGTTCGTGCCGACCCGCACGATTTCGGCCGACATGTTGAACAGGCTGAGGTAGCGCTGATTGACCAGCACGATCCGGTTGCCGGCATCGTAGACGCAGACGCCTTGCTCCATGTGGTCGAGCGCAAGCTGGCTCAGCCCGACCAGGGCCTTCGGGCCCTGCTCGCGGCGTGCATCAAGCTCGTTGTCGCGGATCGACGTCATGGGGCGGCGGGGTCTCGGCGGGCAATAGACTTAACGCGATGTAATTCAGTCGCCGAGGCTAGCGAAGAGGCGGGAAAATTCCCTTAAGCGCCTTAGTTTACGGAGGGTGACCGGCGATGCAGGGATGCTGCCAATGTGAAGGGGGGCAAGGTACCGTCGCGCCGGTCGACCTGCGCAATTGCGCGTTAGGCCCGGATGACATCGAATGTCCGGCCCAAACGGGGCCTACGGCCCGTACAGCACGAGTTCCGTATCCGTGAGATCGGCGAGCTGCGGCCGGTGTGGGCCCTTGAAATATTTGCGGCCGCGACGCTCGGTGTAGATGCCGACGAGGCCGGAAACCGGGCCGTTGGAATCGACGGCGACCGCGATCTTGCCGAGCCGCAGCAGCAGCCGGCCGATGCGGCCTGCGCATTCGGTGTATTCGGCCGCGTTGCGGCAGTAGATCAGCTTCATCGCGGGCGGCGCAATGATGCCACGGCGGATGCGCACCGGTTGCAGGATGAAGGGGAACGTTCCCTTCGGCGTGCGGCAGACGAGGCTGAGGCAATTGTAGCGCGCATGCCGCGTCAAGAGATCGGTCTCGGCATCGGAAAGCCCGTCGATCGTCTTGGCGTGCTGCGAGATGACCTCGATCTTGCTCCAGCGTGGGACGCGCGCCAGCGCTGGCACCGAGAAGAAGATGCCACGGCAATAGGCGCGAAAGCCCTGCGTCTCGATGATCGGCCAGGTCCACGGCGCCGGGCTGATGTTGAGATAGGTGACGTCCTTGTGGCGCTGCGCGATCTTGGTCAGGAGCGGGGCGTAGTTGCGGTAGGCCGGATCGACGTACCAGCTCGACAAATTGCACTGGATGGCGGTCTCATCGCCGTCCCTCCGCGCCGTGTAGATCAGCAGCAGCACGCCGACCGGCGTGCCGTCATTGTCGAGCATGTAGCCGAAGCGCGGATAGCCTTCCGGTACGGGCCTGAAGGCCTGCCGGCGCAGGCCCTGGATCCAGTAGCCGCGCGAGCGGCCGACGAAGCCGCGCGTCAGCAAGTCCGCGACCGCATCGACGTCGGACTCGGTGATCTCGCGGCATCGGACCTTGGTATGGATCACGCTCGTCTTTCCCGTGGAAATGGCCGGCCTCTTCCCGTTAGCGCCAGCCTTCGCCGTGGGCATCGGCCGCGATCTGCGGCTGCAGGCACATGATCTCCCGCACCTTGGCGGGCCAGGCGGAAGGGTCGGTGCCGTGGGTGTGGAACATGGCGACAGCCAGGCGGTCCATGCCGAAGGCGACGCAGCCGGTGTGGGCCGGCTCGCCATTGGCGTCCTTAATGTCCCAGGTCGTGCCGAAATGCTCGCGGTGATAATTGAAGCTCATGCAGGCCGTCGGCTGCTCTTCCGAGCGCAGCGGGATCAGCAGTTCGAACTTGAGCTGCTGCTGCTTTTGGCTCACCGCCTTCATCTGACCGACGCGGCCGAAGAACGGATCGCTGGCATAATCGACGCGGAAGGTGAGACCGAGATCGGTCGCAATCGCCTGCGCGCGCACCATCCAGCGCTCGCGGAAATCGGCGACGTCGTCGGGGCTGCCGATGCAGACATATTCCCGCATCCGGAACGATTGCAGCCGGTCGAGATGTTTTGACGGCTCGCGGCGGAAGCAGTCGGCGGCGACGTCGAAGCGCAGGCCGCCCTTCGGCAACTGGCCGCGGCTCGCCGCGATCGGATAGACGGGATAGCAGGCCGCCGGCGACAGCACGAGGTCTGCCGGCGAGAGCGAGCTGGTCCAGTCACCGCCGGCATCGAAGCGGCTGACCGCGGCGTTGATCTCGCGCTCGGTGCCGTGCAGGCCGCAGACGCAACCGAGCAGGTTCGGAAAGCTCTTGAGATAGCCGGACTTCTCGAGCTGTGAACGGCTCATCACCGGCGGGAAGCGCATCACTTCGGTGCCCGCCTCGCGATGGCTCGTAATGAGTGCGGCGAGCCGCTCGACGATGCCCTCATAAAGCGCGGTGCGGGCGTAGACGCCGTCCGAGCCCATCGGATGAAAGAGCTTGTCGGCGAGATGATCGAGCGGATCCGCGATTTGCGGGGCGGTCTCGGGCGAATTGGGGAGGACGGCAATGTTCATGATTCGATGTCCTGCTATCTCAAAATTGTTCTTGTTGGTTTGGTCGCCAAGGCGCGTCAGTTAGGAAAAGGACGTCAGTCGTGAAGGCTCAATGGCACGCCGCTCATCAGGGTCGATGTTGCGGCGTTGGCCAGAATGCGGTCGTTGTTGATCATGATCGGCGACGACAGCACGTCGCGCAGGTGGCGGCCCATGGTGAACTCACCGTCATTGCGGTAGCCGGAAAGGCCTGCGGTGCGCATCGCATGCATCACGGTCTCGACCGCGAGCTCCGAGGCCTGCACCTTCAGAAGCGTGATCGAAGACTGGAAGTCGAGCGAGCCGAGCGCGCGTTCGTCGTGCTCGGCGCGAGCAAAGGCGTCGATATTGGCTGATATCAGCGCCCGCAGCTTGGCCAGCGACATCTTGGCGGCGGTGAAGTGCGCGGCCGCCGGGGGCATCTGGCCGCCTGAGGTGCGGGCCGCCTTGCGGACGAAGGCCTGCGCACGGGTAACGGCGGCTGCAGCAATACCAGCCCAGGCCGAGGACCAGCACAGATGCGCGAACGGCGTCATGGTCTGAGCGTGGATCTTGTCGTAGGATTCCGGGAAGACGCGGTCGGTCGGGCAGTCGACCTTCAGCTCGAAACCGGTCGAGCAGGTGCCGCGCATGCCGAGCGTTTCCCAGCCCAGCGTCCGCTTCAGCGAATAGTCGTCCCTGGCGAGCGCCAGAAGAACCTGGTCGGACGCAGAAGCGTCGGTGGCGCGGCGGGCGATGGTTACGAGGCCGTCGGCCTCGGCGCCGTAGGAGATCACTGTGGCGTCGCGCAGCAGCGAGACGGTGTCGCCGACGACGTCGACGGCGGCGGCGCTAGCGCGGATGTTTCCGCCGTTCTGGCCTTCGGTGGTGGAGGAGGCGAGCAGCCACTGGTCGCGCGCGACCCGGCGCATCATGGTTTCCATCCAGGGGATGCCGTGGCCGTGCCTGACGACGCAGGCGACCTTTGTCGTGTGCATGGCGTAGATCATCGCCGTGGAGGCGCAGGCGCGTCCGAGCGTGTAGCAGACGTCGGTGACGTCGTGGATCGAGGCACCGAAGCCGCCGAACTCGGCCGGGATCATGACGCCGAGCAGCTTCTGCTCACGCGCAACCTCGAAAGCCTTGTGAGGGAAGCGGGCATCGCGATCGACCCCGTCGGCGTCGGCTGCCGCCACGGTGGCGGTCCGGGCGGCGCGTTCGACGAGGGAGGGACCATGCTCGAGAAAGCTCGTCTGCGTCTCGTCGACAGTGAGGACTGCTTCACGCACGTTCATACTAGTCCGCCTCCGGTTTGCCGTTCAGGATCGCCGGCATCATTCGCGATGCCGCTTGAGCGATCCTTCGACCATCTTTGCTTATGAGATGAGGCTACGGATTTAATTCAAATTCGTCGATGAAATAGAGGGTAAACAAAGCCCAATTCCGAACGAACAGTTAAGTTCGGGTTGTTTGCATCGTCCGGATTCCCGCGATCGCGTTAGGGATCTGTAAGAAGCCGGAAATCCAGACAATCTGAGTCATCGTTTACTAAGAAACGCGAAGTAATGGTGGTGTCCATTGCGGGATCGGCCCGCCGTGCCCATCGTAGCCGGCAACCAGTCCGACCTTTGTCGACAGATGGGAATTTACCGATGCAGGCTTTCGATACCGAGTTGCGCAATCGCATCATCAAGCTGGTGAAGGGCATCCTCGCCCAGAACTCGCTCTCCGCCGAGGTCACGCCGCAGGCCAAGCTCGTCGACGTCGGCCTGACCTCGATGGACATGGTCAATCTGATGCTCGGCGTCGAAGCCGAGTTCAACTTCACGATTCCCCAGTCCGAGATCACACCGGAGAACTTCCAGTCGGTCGAGACGCTGGAGCGTATGGTCGCGACCCAGCTGCAGTCGGCGGCCGCGGCATAATCAGGCGCGCTGGCGCGCATCCTCCTGACGGCACTTCCTGACCCCATCACCCGTTCCAAAACCGACGTAAAACTGGCATAGCTTCCCCACGGGATTGCGAAGGCGCGAACGGGGTGGAGCAGGTATGACGCAGGCGGTATTGGGCATCATCGGCGGCTCCGGCATCTACGATCTGCCGGGGCTGGAGGACGCTCGCGAAGAGGTGATCAAAAGCCCCTGGGGTGAGCCGTCGGCGCCGCTGCGGCGCGGCTCCATTGCCGGCTTGCCGATCGTGTTCCTGCCGCGCCACGACAAGGGCCACCGGCTGTCGCCCTCCGACATCAATTATCGCGCCAATATCGACGTCCTCAAGCGCGCCGGGGTCACCGACCTGATCTCGCTGTCGGCCTGTGGCTCGTTCAAGGAGGAACTGCCGCCGGGAACCTTCGTTCTCGTCGACCAGTTCGTCGATCGCACCCACAAACGCGAGAGCTCGTTCTTCGGGAGGGGATGCGTCGCGCATGTGTCGATGGCGCACCCGGTCTCGCCGCGGCTGCGCATCCATCTTGCCACGGCGGCCGAAGCCGAGGGCATCGCGTTTGCGCGCGGCGGCACCTATGTCTGCATGGAGGGACCGCAATTCTCGACCTATGCGGAAAGCACGACCTACAAGACGCTTGGTTATTCCGTGATCGGCATGACCAACATGCCCGAGGCGAAACTCGCGCGTGAGGCCGAGCTTTGCTACGCCACCGTCGCGATGGTGACGGATTTCGATTGCTGGCATCCCGATCACGACGCCGTCACCGTGCAGGACATCATCCGCGTTCTGAGCTCGAACGCCGACAAGGCAAAAGCGCTGGTGGCGCGGCTGGCGAAAGACTTCCCGCGCGAGCATGAGCCGTGCCCGATCGGCTCGGACCGCGCGCTCGATGCCGCGCTGATCACTGCGCCCGAGGCGCGCGATCCCGAGCTCCTGAAGAAGCTCGATGCGGTGGCCGGGCGCATTTTGCGGACGTGATACGAAAGGCAGAATGCCATGAAGGTCGACGGCAAGCATTTCCGTAGCATCTGGCGCGAGCGCGACGGCTGGTCGGTCGGAGCGATCGACCAGCGCCGGCTGCCGCACGAGTTCATCGTTGCGAAGCTGACCTCATGCGAGGACGCGGCCCTCGCCATCCGCGAGATGCTGGTGCGCGGTGCGCCGCTGATCGGCGCGACCGCAGCCTACGGCATGGCGCTGGCGATGCGCGAGGACGCCTCCGACGCCGGCCTGAAGCGTGCCTACGACACGCTCGTGGTGGCGCGGCCGACGGCGATCAATCTGAAATGGGCCCTGGACGAGATGCGCGCGAGCCTCGCGCCGATCGATCCGCTGGAGCGGGCCGAAGCTGCCTATGCGCGCGCCGACGAGATCGTCGAGCAGGACGTCGAGATCAACCGCGGCATCGCCGGCAACGGCCTGAAACTCATCGAGGCGATCGTCGCAAGGAAGAAGCCGGGCGAGACGGTCAATGTGCTGACCCATTGCAATGCCGGCTGGCTTGCGACGGTCGACTGGGGCACGGCGACGGCGCCGATCTATCTCGCGCATGAGCGCGGCATCAAGGTCCATGTCTGGGTCGATGAGACGCGCCCGCGCAACCAGGGCGCCTCGCTCACGGCCTGGGAGCTCGGCCATCACGGCGTGGCGCATACCGTGATTCCGGACAACACCGGCGGGCATCTGATGCAGCACGGCATGGTCGATCTCGCCATCGTCGGCACCGATCGCGTTGCCGCCAATGGCGACGTCTGCAACAAGATCGGCACATATTTGAAGGCGCTCGCCGCTCACGACAACAACGTGCCGTTCTATGTCGCGCTGCCGTCGCCGACGATCGATTTTGCCGTTGATGACGGCGTCCGCGACATCCCGATCGAGCAGCGCAGCGGCACGGAAGTCACCGACATGACCGGCCGCACCGCAGACGGAAGGCTTGAGACGGTACGCATCGTGCCGGAGGGCTCGCCGGTCGCGAATTATGCCTTCGACGTCACCCCGGCGCGGCTCGTCACCGGCCTCATCACCGAGCGAGGCGTGTTGAAAGCCAATCGCGCGTCACTTGCCGCGGCGTTTCCGGAGCGGATCGCAGCCGCGGCGGAGTAGGTCTGGTTCGGCGATAGCTCGCAATGACGGAGAATGACGCTCTAGCTCAGCTTCAATCCCGTCGCGGCCTCGAGCTCGGCGATCGCCTGGGCGCCGCTGGTGACCTTGACCGTCGTCATGCCCATCTCGCGGGCCGGCTTCAGATTGACGCCGAGATCGTCGAGATAGACGCAATTCTTCGGATCAACCTTCAGTGTCTCGACCATCAGCTGATAAATGCGCGGGTCGGGCTTGCGCAGGCCGATCTTGGCGGACTCGATGACATGGTCGAACAGCACCATCACCTCGGCGACATAGAGTGAGCGGCCGGTCATGCTGCCGATCGCATTGGCCGGCAGATTGTTGGTAATGCAGCCGGTCTTGAATTGCGCCTTGATGCGCTTCAGCGCTTCCACCATCTCGGGGCGCAGATCGCCCTGAAGCAGCGGGAGCACATCGCGGCCGCGCACCTCCGCGCCGAGCGCCAGCGACTCCGTTGCGAACAGCTCGTCGAACGTGTCGATATCGACCTCGGCGCGCTCGAACTTGGCCCAGGCATTTTCCAGATGATTGGCGGCATTGGTGCGCCGGATGATGTCGATGGGCAGGCCACGCTCTGTCTCGAACCGCGTGAACGCCTCGAACGGCGAACTCGTCAGCACGCCGCCAAAATCAAAGATCACAGCCTCGATCGTCAAGATCCCGCCCTCGTCAATTCCTTTCCAAGAGCGCTAGCATGCGCTATCGGCAAGGGCCAGTCCGAAGCCATCCCGCCGCCGTCACCGATGCCGAAGCATGTTCCCATGAAAAAGCTTGCAACGATCATTACAGCCGCGCTGCTGCTGGCCACGCCCGCTTATGCCATCGTTGGCGGCGGCACGCCGCAGGCCGATGGCGTCGCGCGCGCCGTCGTCACCATCGTTGGCTCGCGCGGCAATTTTTGTACCGGCACCCTGGTTGCGCCAAGGCTGGTACTTACCGTCGCCCACTGCGTGCAGCCCGGCGCGGACTACAAGATCGTCGACCGCGGCGCCGACGGGCAGCCGCAACTGCTGAATGTCCGCACCGTCGCGATCCATCCGAGTTTCAACATGCAGGCGATGCAAGCGCATCGCGCTACCGCCGACCTGGCGCTGCTGCAGCTGGAAATTCCATTGAAGGGAAAATCGACGGTACCGGTCGGTGCGCCGAATATCCCGATCCAGGTCGGCAGCCGCTTCGTCATCGCCGGTATCGGCGTCACCGTGCGTGGCGACGGCAAGAGTGGCGGCGCGACGCGTGTTGCCGGTCTCGTTGCGACGGGGCAGCCCGGCACGCTCCAGATCCGGTTGGTCGACCCCGTAACCAACGGTGTTCGCGACGGAATTGGCGCCTGCACCGGTGATTCCGGCGGTCCCGTGTTCGAGGACAAGCCGGCCGGAGCCGTGCTCGTCGGCGTGATCAGCTGGTCCACGGGGCCGAACGGAGCCGCCGGCTGCGGCGGGCTGACGGGGGTCACGCCGCTCACGCTCTATCGCGACTGGATCTTGCAGACCGCGCGGAGCTGGGGCGCGACGCTGTGATTTGACCGCGTCCTGATCTATGTCATCTTGAAGCGGAAGCGCGCTGGGCGACCACGTCCGTCGTGGAGAAACGCGCCGCCCAATCAAGGGCGGCCACAAAAACAAGCAAGGCATAGAAGCAACAATGAATGTCGCTGTTCGCAGTCACGCCACGGCCAAACAGGCTTCTGAACATTTCGACGTGCTGATCGTCGGCGCCGGTATCTCGGGCATCGGCAGCGCCTATCACATGACCAAGCAGCTTCCGGATGCGAGCTTCGTCATCCTGGAAACGCAGGAGACGTTCGGTGGCACATGGACCACTCATCGCTATCCCGGAATTCGTTCGGACAGCGACCTCCACACCTTCGGGTATAGCTTCAAGCCCTGGGTCGGGCCGCCGATCGCGACCGCCGAGGAAATCCTCGCCTACATGAACGAGGTGATCGACGAAAACGATATCGCGCGGCATATCCGCTACAAGCACAGGATCAATTCGGCGAGCTGGTCGAGCGAGCAAAACCTCTGGACCATCGAGGCGGTGACGACCGACACCGGCGAGCCAAAAACTTTCACGGCGAACTTCCTCTGGATGTGCCAGGGCTACTACCGCCATTCGGAAGGCTATACGCCGGAATGGAAAGGTACCGATCGCTTCAAGGGCCGCATCGTTCATCCGCAGACCTGGCCTGATGATATCGACCTCGCGAACAAGAAGGTCGTCGTGATCGGCTCCGGCGCGACGGCGGCGACGCTGGTGCCGAACATTGCCGACAAATGCGCGCATGTCACGATGCTGCAGCGTTCGCCGACCTATTTCCGTCTCGGCCGCAACGCCATCGAGATCGCGGAGGAGCTGCGCCGGCTGCAGGTCGACGAGGCCTGGATCCACGAGATTGTCCGGCGAAAGATCCTGTTCGAGCAGGATGCGTTCACCAAGCTTTGCTTGTCAAAACCCGAGCAGGTGAAAAAGGAGCTGATCGGCCAGATCAGCGCGGTGCTCGGTCCGGAGTACGATGTCGACACCCATTTCACGCCGAGCTACCGGCCATGGCGGCAGCGCATCGCCTTCGTGCCCGATGCCGATCTGTTCAAGGGCATCGCCAGCGGCAAGGCGTCCGTCGTCACCGACGACATCGAATGTTTCGTCGAGAACGGTATCCAGCTCAAATCCGGCAAGCTGCTCGAAGCCGACATCATCGTCACCGCAACCGGCTTCAATCTCGCGGCGCTCGGCGACATCGCCTTCGAGGTCGACGGCAAGCCGCTCGCCTTCGGCGACACCGTCACCTATCGCGGCATGATGTTCACGGGCGTGCCGAACATGGTCTGGGTGTTCGGCTATTTCCGCGCCAGCTGGACGCTGCGCGTCGACCTCGTCGCCGACTTCGTCTGCCGTCTGCTCGGTCACATGAAGGCCAAAGGGAAGAAGAAGGTCGAGGTGAGCTTGCGCGCCGAAGACCACAACATGCCGATCCTGCCCTGGATCGATCCGGAAAACTTCAATCCTGGCTACATGATGCGCAACATGGACCTGCTGCCCAAGCGCGGCGACAAGCCGGAATGGCAGCACAGCCAGGACTACTGGACCGAAAAGGACGAGATCCCGAAGACGGATCTGGATGGCGGGGAGTTTGTGTACGGGTGAGGGCCGCTAGGCGCTAACCAAGCATTGCAATGTCGTCCCGGCCTCGTGCGCAATTGCGCACTAGGCCGGGACGACATCTTTTGTTGGGCGAGGAGTGTCCCAATTCGTTCGCAGCAAAACTACGAATTCCTTCTTGTCGCATTCGTCGCAATCGCCGCAGCCGCCGTCCGGTTCTCGACGCCGAGCTTGGAGTAGATCTGCTCGAGATGCTTGTCGACCGTGCGCGGGCTCAAGCCCAAAATCTGCGCGATGTCGCGGTTGGTCTTGCCCTTGCTGAGCCAGGCCAGCACCTCGCCTTCGCGGGTGGTGAGGCCAAGCTCGCTGGTGAATTCGGGTGGCGGCGCGGTGCCGGACTCCCGGGAGAGTCGCAGCAGGAACTCGTTCGGCGCGGTCTCGCCCATGTAGTACAGGCGGAGCTGAGGACTGTCGGGCAAGGAAGCCGCCTGAGACTTCGAGCTGCCCTTGCCCTTCGCCTGCTCCAGCCATTGCAGCAATGGTACCGGCAGGACGAAGTCGTCCTCGGCCTGCGCGCCGTGGTGGTCTGCCAGCAGCTTCTGCGCCTGCGGGGTCGCCCACAACAATTTGCCCTGGCGGTTGACCGCGAACAAGAATCGGCCGGAGACGTCGAGCGCGGCGCGCGCGCTCTGCGTCATCCGCGCGTTGCCGAGATGAACGCGGATGCGCGCCAGCATCTCCTCGATCACGATCGGCTTGGTCACGTAGTCGACGCCGCCGGCCTCCAGCCCGCGCACGATGTGCTCGGTCTCGGCGAGCCCCGTCATGAAGATCACCGGGACATTGGCAAGGCCCGCATCACGCTTGAGGCGGCGGCAGGTCTCGAACCCGTCCATGCCCGGCATCACCGCGTCGAGCAGCACGATGTCAGGCGTGATCTGGTCGACGATGCGCATCGCGGCTGCGCCGTCGAGCGCCACCATCACCGTCATCCCTGCGCTGTCGAGCGCGTCGGTAAGCAGCCGCAGCGTCTCCGGGGAGTCGTCGACAACGAGCGCGACGTCGCGCTTTTTCGACTCAGTGCTCATACGCATGCAACGTCTTCAATGTGGCCATGTACTGGTCGAGATCGAAGCGGTCGATCAGCGACCGCATTTCCGCGACGAAGTCGGCATGTTCAGGGTGCTCGCTGCCGATCTCGTCCAGCTTCAACTGGATAGCCTTGACGTAGCCGATCTGACCAAGCCCGATCAGCGCCTCGATGTGTCGTGCAGGTGGCCGCGAGCCGCTCTCCGCCCGCCAGAGCGGCACCGCGATCTCCTCCGAGCCGTATTGCCATTCGACCTTGAGAAGCTGGCGGATGCCTTCCAAAAGCCTGGGAATGTCGATCGGCTTCATCAGATAGCCATCGTGGAAGGGCTGCGCCAGCGGTGTGCCGTGGGCCTCGAGCGCGCTGGCCGACACCATCAGGATGCGCGCCTGATGGTGGCCGTTGGCGCGTAGCGTCTCCGCGACCGTCCAGCCATCCATGCCCGGCATGGAAATGTCGAGCAGGAACAGATCGGGCCGGCAGTGCTGGGCCAGCGCCAGGCAGCCGGGTCCGTCGGGAGCGCTGAGCAGGATGAAGCCGAGTGGTGTCAACACCTCGCGCAGGAGGTCGCGATGCACGGGATCGTCGTCGGTGATGAGGATGGTCTTGCGCGCGCCGTGATAGCCTGAGATCGGGGCCTCCACCGGCGCAATACGCTGCGGATTGGTGACTTCCGATAGCAGCATCTTGACCTTGAACGTGCTGCCGCTGCCGACCGTGCTCGAGACCTTGATGTCGCCGCCCATGACGCCGGCGAGCAGCCGGCTGATGGTCAGGCCCAGCCCGGTGCCGGTCTGCGGCTGCGAGACACCGAGCGCACCGCGTTCAAAGGGTGCGAAGATGCGTTCGAGATCGTCGCCCTGGACGCCGGGGCCGGTGTCGATCACCTCGAATTCCGCGACCGGGCTGCGATAGTGCACCACGAAATGGACGCTGCCGGTCTGGGTGAATTTGATCGCGTTGGACAGCAGATTGATCAGCACCTGGCGCAGCCGCTTCTCGTCGGCATAGACCACGACCGGCAAATGCGCCGGCCGCCTGAACACGAAGTCGATGCTCTTGGCGGCGGCCTGAAGGCGGAACATGCCGACGAGCTGGTCGAGGAACTCGGTCAGGCGCACCTCGTCGCGCGACAGGTACAGCCGCCCCGCCTCGATCTTGGAGATGTCCAGAATGCCGTCGATCAGGCCGGAGAGGTGGTCGGCGCTGCGTCGGACGACGCGGACCTGGTCGCGCGGCTTGGTGTTGAGCGTGGTGTCCTGCTCCAGGAGTTGGGCATAGCCGCTGATCGCATTGAGCGGCGAGCGCAGCTCGTGGCTCAGGCCCACCACGTAGCGGCTCTTGGCGAGGTTGGCGGATTCGGCGATTTCCTTGGCGCGCTGGAGCTCGGCGTCGGTGCGCTTGTGCGCGTCGATCTCCTGGATCAGCAGCGTGGTCTGGCGCCGGGTCTCGGCCTCGGCGGCCCGTCGGCTCTGCTGCGCCAGCACGAACAGCCAGGCGACCACGCCGATGATGATGCTGAGCGAGAAGAACACCTTCCAGAGCACGTTGGAGACGAGCATGTTCTCGCCGGGCACGCTGACCGAGGTCTGGAGGTAGATCAGCCCCAGTACCAGCGCGACGAGGCCCGCGGAGACCACGAACACACCGATGTAATGGCCGAACTGCGAGTTGATCCGCTGATAGATCGCCTGCGGCAAGATCCTGGCGAGCGCGTCGGCGAACTGCACCTGCGCGCGCGCATGCGGTTTGCACAAATCGTGGCAGCGCGCGTCGAGCGAGCAGCATAGCGAGCAGATCGGGCCGGCATAGGCAGGACAGGAGGTCATGTCCTCCGGCTCGAAATGGTGCTCGCAGATACAGCACTGGATCGATTCGATATTGGCCCAGCTCCTCTTCGGCTTGCGCGCGATGTAGTATTTTCCGTCGGTGAGCCAGGCGATGACGGGCGCGGTGACGAAGGCGACCGTCAGTGCGACGAAGGCCGCGAGCGCTTTCATGGTCGAGCCGAACAGGCCGTAGAATGCCGCGATCGAGACGATGGTCGCGATCGTCATCGCGCCGACGCCGACCGGGTTGATATCGTAGAGATGGGCGCGCTTGAACTCCATCTGCGGTGGGCGCAGGCCGAGCGGCTTGTTGACCACGAGATCGGACACCAGCGCGCCAACCCAGGCGATCGCGACATTGGAGTAGAGCGCGAGCGTCTGCTCCAGCGCCTTGTAGACGCCGATCTCCATCAGCAGCAGCGCCACCATCACGTTGAACACCAGCCAGACGACCCGGCCGGGATGGCTATGCGTCAGACGCGAGAAGAAGTTCGACCAGGCGATCGAGCCGGCATACGCGTTGGTGACGTTGATCTTGAGCTGCGACAGGATCACGAACGCGCCGGTGAGTGCCAAGGCCATGTCCGGCTGCGACAGCACGTAGCGAAACGCTTCGAGATACATGTGCGCAGGCTCGGCCGCCAGCTCGCTGGAGAGGCCGTGGCTCAGCGCGAAGAAGGCGAGAAACGAGCCCAGCAGCAGTTTCAGCGCGCCGAAGATGATCCAGCCGGGGCCGGCGATCAGAAGGGCGGCCCACCACGACGTTCGCGACGTGCGGCGGTCGCGCGGCAGAAACCTGAGGAAATCGACCTGCTCGCCGATCTGGGCCACCAGCGAAAACACCACGGAGGATGCGACACCAAACAGCAGCAGATCGAAATGTCCGCTGGGGTCGCCGTGCTCGCCGGCGAATTTGCGCCACTCCGTGAACGAGTAAGGGTTGGCCCAGGCGATCGCCGCGAAGGGCAGGATGTGCAGGATGATCCAGATCGGCTGCGTCCAGAGCTGGAACCGGCTGATCAGCGTGATGCCGTAGGTGACAAGCGGGATGATCGCGACCGCGCTGATGAGGTACCCGATCGGGCGCGGAATGCCGAAGCACATCTCGAGCGCGGTCGCCAGGATTACCGCTTCGATGGCGAAGAAGATGAAGGTGAAGGAGGCGTAGATCAGCGAGGTGACGGTCGAGCCGATATAGCCAAAGCCGGCGCCGCGGGTAAGCAGGTCAATGTCGATGCCGCATTTGGCGGCATAATAGGCAATCGGGACGCCGCAGCAGAAGATGATGGTGGAGACGACGAGGATCGCGGCGGTGGCGTTGGTAACGCCGTAGTTCAGGGTGATGGTGCCGCCGATCGCCTCCAGCGCGAGAAAGGAGATGGCGCCCAGTGCAGTGTTGGCGACGCGGGCGGCGGACCACCGGCGCGCGCTCTTGGCGGTGAAGCGCAGCGCGTAGTCTTCCAGCGTCTGGTTGGCGACCCATTGGTTGTACTGGCGCCTGACGCGATCTATTCGCTGCCGCCCTGCCACTTCAGCCCCACTCCTACTCCCGAACGCGCCGGACCCCTCGCAAAACCCGTACCAAAAGCCTACGTCGTCATTTTGCGGTGCAGTATACGCGATCTTGCGTATGCTTGCAGTGCACAAATTCGAGCCATCCTCACGGCACCAATCGCGTGTCCTCGAACAACAGTGGGGTGCTCATGTCAGACGAAGCGAACAAGGGCCTGTTATCGCCGCTCCGGCGCAAATTATTGATGGGAATGGCGGCCGTGCCGGCCATCACCATGCTGCCGCGAGCATCTTTTGCGCAGGCCCCGGCGACCTCGGCGGTCAATACCACGGGCCTCGCGGTTACCGACACCGAGGTTACGGTCGGCATCCTGCATTCGGCGACCGGCACCATGGCGATCTCCGAGACCGGCTCGATCGAGGCCGAAAAGCTCGCCATCGAGCAGATCAATGCCATGGGCGGCGTGCTGGGGCGCAAGATCAAGTTCATCCAGGAAGACGGCGCCAGCGACTGGCCGACCTTTGCCGAAAAGGCCAAAAAGCTGCTCGTCAACGACAAGGTCGCGGCGATCATGGGCTGCTGGACCTCGGCGTCCCGAAAGGCCGTGCTGCCCGTCATGGAGCAGTACAACGGCATGCTCTACTACCCGACCTTCTACGAAGGTCTCGAGCAGTCCAAGAACGTGATCTATACCGGCCAGGAAGCCACTCAGCAGATCCTCGCCGGCCTGAACTGGATCGCCAAGGAGAAGGGTGCGAAGTCGTTCTTCTTCATCGGCTCCGACTACATCTGGCCGCGCACCTCGAACAAGATCGCGCGCAAGCATGTCGAGAACGTGCTGAAGGGCAAGGTCGTCGGCGAAGAATATTATCCGCTCGGCAACACCCAGTTCAATTCGGTCATCAACAAGATCAAGCTGACCAAGCCAGACGTGATCTTCACCGACGTGGTCGGCGGTTCGAACGTCGCGTTCTACAAGCAGCTCAAGGCGGCCGGTATTGATCTCTCCAAGCAGGCGCTGCTGACGATCTCGGTGACGGAAGACGAGATCGACGGCATCGGCGGCGAGAACATCGCGGGTGCCTATGCCTGCATGAAGTACTTCCAGTCGCTCGACAATCCGAACAACAAGACCTTCGTCCCGGCGTTCAAGAAAATGTGGGGCGAGAAGACCGTGATCGGAGACGTCACCCAGGCTGCCTATCTCGGCCCGTGGCTGTGGAAGTTGACGGTGGAGAAGGCGGGCTCCTTCGACATCGACAAGATCGCGGCGGCATCGCCAGGCATCGAGTTCAAGGGCGCTCCGGAAGGCTATGTGCGCATCCACGAAAATCATCACCTCTGGTCGAAGACCCGGGTGGGACGCGCCAAGCTCGATGGCCAGTTCGAACTGATCTACGAGACCGCTGATCTGGTCGAGCCGGATCCGTTCCCCAAGGGCTACCAGTAAGACGAGAGCCTATCAGTCAGTCACGGCGTTCGTCGCCGTTTCCCTTTCAGACAAAACCTCTCCCTGGCGTGGACCGCAAATCCACGCCCAAGACCCCCGCGTCGCGAACCTGCTCGCGACGCGGGACCCTTTCCCGACGGAGGACATCGATGTTCGGCGACTACTCGCTTGGTGACCTTGGCTCCATCTTCGTCATGCAAGGCTTTGCAGGACTGATCCTGTTCTCCGTCTACGTCCTGATGGCGCTGGGACTTGCGATCATCTTCGGCCAGATGGGCGTCATCAACATGGCCCATGGCGAGTTCATGATCCTTGGGGCCTACGTCACCTGGATGACCTCGAGCTTCTTCCAGTCCTATTTGCCGAGCCTGTTCAGCGGCTACTTCTTCCTCGCGATGATCCTGGCCTTTGTCGCATCCGGTGCGTTGGGGATGCTGGTGGAATGGGTGCTGATACGGCACCTCTACAAGCGCCCGCTCGACACGCTGCTTGCGACCTGGGGCCTCAGCCTGATCCTGCAACAGGCCTATCGTTCCGTGTTCGGCGCGCGCGAGGTCGGCGTCGAGCTGCCGCAATGGATGCTTGGCTCGTTGCACGTGACCGACAGCATCGAAGTGCCGATCAACGGCGTCTTCGTGATGTGCCTCACCGTCCTGATCACCGTGGGCGTCGCCTACGTAATGTACAAATCGCGCTGGGGCCGGCAGGTGCGCGCCGTCGTGCAGAACCGCATCATGGCCGGAGCCGTCGGCATCAACACCGAAAAGGTGGATCGCTACACTTTCGGCCTCGGCTGCGGCATTGCCGGTGTCGCCGGGAGCGCCTTCACGATGATCGGCTCGACCGGGCCGACCTCCGGACAGCTCTACATCGTCGATACGTTCCTCGTGGTCGTGTTCGGCGGCGCGGCAAGCCTGCTCGGCACCATCGCATCGGCCTTCTCGATCTCGCAGACCCAATCCACCCTCGAGTTCTTCCTGTCGGGCTCGATGGCCAAGGTGCTGACGCTGCTTGCCGTTGTCGGAATCCTGATGCTGCGGCCGCAGGGTCTCTTCGCCCTCAAGGTCCGCAAATAACAAGAAGCAGGCAAGTCATGGTCATCAACTCACGCTTCTTCAATCGATCCGAGCTCATGGGCTTCCTCGTGCTGGCCGCTGTGCTGTTCGTGATCCTGCCGCTCTCGCTGGATGTGTTCCGTCTCAACCTCGTCGCGAAATATCTGACCTACGCCTTCGTCGCGCTCGGTCTCGTGCTGTGCTGGGGCTACGGCGGCATTCTCAGTCTGGGGCAGGGCGTGTTCTTCGGCCTCGGCGGCTATTGCATGGCGATGTTCCTCAAGCTGGAGGCCTCCAGCGTCGAGAATACCAAGATCCAATCGACGCCAGGCATCCCGGACTTCATGGACTGGAATCAGATCACGTCACTGCCACTGTTCTGGCAGCCGTTTCACAGTCTCGCCTTCACCATCCTCGCCATCATCCTGGTCCCCGGCATCTTCGCGCTGATCATCGGCACTGCGATGTTCAAGCGCCGCGTCGGCGGCACCTACTTTGCCATTATCACCCAGGCGGTGGCGGCCATCCTCACAATCCTGATCGTGGGCCAGCAGGGCTACACCGGCGGCATCAACGGCATGACCGACCTGCGCACCCTGAAGGGTTGGGACATCCGTCCCGACCACGCCAAGGTCATCCTGTACTTCGTCGAAGTGGTGCTGCTGTTCGCCTGCATCGGCATCGCGCAGTTCATCCGCCTGACCAAGCTCGGCCGCATCCTGGTGGCTATGCGCGAACAGGAAGACCGCGTCCGCTTCTCCGGCTACAGCGTCGCCAACTTCAAGATCTTTGCGTTCTGTATGGCCGCGGTTTTCGCCGCGATCGGCGGGGCCATGTTCGCGCTCAATGTCGGTTTTATGTCGCCGTCCTTTGTCGGCATCGTGCCGTCGATCGAGATGGTGATCTACACCGCGGTCGGCGGACGGATGTCGATCTTTGGTGCGATATGGGGAGCCATTCTGGTGAACTTCGCCAAGACCAGCCTGTCGGAATCCTTTCCGCAACTCTGGCTGTTTGGTCTCGGCGCGCTGTTCATCGCGGTCGTGCTCGCTTTCCCGAACGGCCTGTCGGGGCTCTGGGGCGACTATGTGCAGCCGCGCATCGACCGCCTGCTCGCCTCGCGCAAGAAGCCGGGCTGGAGCGACAATTCGGTTGCCGACGGCGCACCCGCAGAGTGAGGTGGCCATCATGCTCGTCGGTCATCA
>NZ_JADPIT010000016.1:388071-418136 GCF_023073035.1 Bradyrhizobium sp. 62 | reverse complement strand
AGGAGATAGATCATGCTCGTCGGTCATCAGCCCAAGGAATTCCTGCTCGCGGTCTCCGGACTGACGGTTTCCTTCGACGGCTTCAAAGCCGTCAACGACCTCTCGTTTTACATCGAGGAGAACGAGATCCGCGTCATCATCGGCCCCAATGGGGCCGGCAAGACCACGGTGCTCGACCTGATCTGCGGCAAGACCAAGGCGACCGAAGGCTCGATCCAGTTTCGCGGTACCGAGCTGACCAAGCTGAAGGAAAACGAGATCGTCAAGGCCGGCGTTGGCCGCAAGTTCCAGACGCCGTCGGTGTTCGAAGACCTCACCGTGTTCGAGAATCTCGAGATCTCGTTTCCGCGCGGCCGCACCGTCTTCGGCTCACTCACTTTCCAGCGTGACCAGCCGGTGAGGTCACGCGTCGGAGAGGTCGCCGAGATGATTTTCCTCAATGACAAGCTCAACACCTATGCCTCCGAGCTCAGTCATGGCCAGAAGCAATGGCTCGAGATCGGCATGCTGCTGATCCAGGACCCGGACCTGCTGATGCTCGACGAGCCCGTCGCCGGGATGAGCGTGTCCGAACGCACCAAGACCGCCGAGCTGCTCAACCGCATCATCAAAAACCGCTCGGTGCTCGTCATCGAGCACGACATGAAGTTCGTCGAGGACATCGCGCACAAGGTCACCGTGCTTCACCAGGGCCAGATCCTCTCGGAAGGGACCATGGAGAAGGTGAAGAACGATCCCAAGGTCGTCGAAGTTTATCTCGGTCACTAAGGAGCGCGACGATGCTGGCTATTTCTGATCTTCACGTCGCCTACGGTCAGAGCGAGGTGCTGCACGGGCTCAACGTCAAGGTCGCGCCCAACGAGATCGTGGCGATCATGGGTCGCAACGGCATGGGCAAGACCACGCTGATGAAATCGCTGATGGGCATTTTGCCTACGAAGAGCGGCTCGGTGACCATGGAGGGCGCCGAGCTCGGTGCCTTGCCGAGCTACGCGCGCGTCGCCAAGGGCCTCGCCTACGTGCCGCAGGGCCGCATGATCTTCTCCACCATGACGGTGAAGGAGAACATCGAGACCGGCCTCGTGGTCTCCGGCGGAGCCGAGGTGCCCCGCGACATCTACGAACTTTTTCCGGTGCTGCTGGAAATGAAGGATCGTCGTGGCGGCAATCTCTCCGGCGGCCAGCAGCAACAGCTCGCGATCGCTCGCGCGCTGGCGACCAAGCCAAAAGTGCTGCTGCTGGACGAGCCGACCGAAGGCATCCAGCCGTCGATCATCAAGGAGATGGCGCGCACGCTCAAGCGCATCCGCGACGAGAAGGGGCTTTCGATCGTCGTGTCCGAGCAGGTCCTGAGCTTCGCGCTCGATATCGCCGACCGTGTGCTGGTGATCGAGAACGGCGAGATCGTCCGCGACGATCCGCGCGACGCCGTCGATGCTGCGCAGGTTTCGAAATATCTGTCCGTCTAGCCAACCGTATAAAAGGGGAGCATCTCGATGCCAGAGACACTGATCAAGGTCGATCTCACCAAGTCGGCCTATGAAAATGACATGGTGCATAACCGCTGGCACCCCGACATTCCGATCGTAGCCTGGGTCAATCCCGGCGACGATTTCATCATCGAGACCTATGACTGGACCGGCGGTTTCATCAAGAACAACGATTCCGCCGACGACGTGCGCGACATCGATCTGTCGATCGTGCACTTCCTCTCCGGCCCGATCGGCGTCAAGGGCGCCGAGCCCGGCGACCTGCTCGTCGTCGACCTGCTCGATGTCGGTCCGATGAAGGAGAGCATGTGGGGCTTCAACGGCTTCTTCTCCAAGCAGAATGGCGGCGGCTTCCTCACCGACCATTTCCCGCTGGCGCAGAAGTCGATCTGGGACATCAAGGGCCTCTACACCTCGTCGCGGCATATTCCGGGCGTCAACTTCGCCGGCCTGATCCATCCCGGCTTGATCGGCTGTCTGCCCGATCCGAAGATGCTGGACACCTGGAACAAGCGCGAGGCCGAGCTGATCGCGACCAACCCGACCCGCGTGCCTGGACTGGCGAACCCGCCATTCGCGCCGACCGCTCATGGCGGCCGCGCCAAGGGTGACGTCAAGGACAAGATCGGCGCTGAAGGCGCACGTACCGTGCCGCCGCGTGAGCATGGCGGCAATTGCGACATCAAGGACCTCTCGCGCGGCTCGAAGGTCTACTTCCCGGTCTACGTGCCGGGTGCCGGTCTCTCGATGGGCGATCTGCACTTCAGCCAAGGCGACGGCGAGATCACCTTCTGCGGGGCGATCGAGATGGCCGGCTGGCTGCATCTGAAGGTCGAGGTGATCAAGGACGGCATGGCGAAGTACGGCGTCAAGAATCCGATCTTCAAGCCGTCGCCGATCACCCCGAACTACAAGGACTATCTGATCTTCGAAGGCATCTCGGTCGACGAGGCCGGCAAGCAGCATTATCTCGACGTCACCATCGCCTATCGCCAGGCCTGCCTGAATGCGATCGAATATCTGAAGAAGTTCGGCTACTCCGGCGCCCAGGCTTATTCGATCCTCGGCACCGCACCGGTTCAGGGCCACATCTCCGGCGTGGTCGACGTGCCCAACGCTTGCGCCACATTATGGCTGCCGACGGAAATCTTCGACTTCGACGTGATGCCGTCCTCGGCGGGTCCGATCAAGCACATCAAGGGCGATATCCAGATGCCGATCTCGCCGGACAAGTAATCCCTGCGCGACGGGATGCGGGACGGCGTATCTGCCGCCCCGCATCCGCCGCGGCAGTTCTCTCACAGACAACAGCGTAGGGATGATTGCGATGCCGGTCTATGAATATCTCTGTGACGATTGCGGTCCGTTCAAAGACATGCGCCCGATGGCCGAATGCGACGATCCGCAGGTCTGTCCGCAATGTGAAATCATGGCGCCGCGCGTCATTCTGACCGCGCCGAATTTCTTCTGCATGCCCTCGGAAAAACGAAAAGCTCACGCCGTCAACGAGCGCAGCACGCACGCGCCGCAGACGCTGGCGCAATACAAGGCCTCGCACGGTCCCGGTTGCGGCTGCTGCTCCACGGGCAAGAATTCGTCAAAAAACTCGTCGGACAAGAAAAAGCCGGCGCGGCTGGTGACCAAGACCAGGAGCGGTGCGAAGGGTTTTCCCACCGCGCGGCCCTGGATGATCAGTCACTGATTCACGCAACAATCTCAAACACAGTAGAGGAGCAATTCAATGCTTCACGGTGACATCTCCAGCAGCAACGACACCGTCGGCGTCGCGGTGGTCAACTACAAGATGCCCCGCCTGCACACCAAGGCCGAGGTGCTCGATAACGCCCGCAAGATCGCCGACATGGTGGTGGGCATGAAGACCGGCCTTCCCGGCATGGATCTGGTGATTTTCCCGGAATACTCCACCCAGGGCATCATGTACGACTCCAAGGAGATGTACGAGACCGCTTGCGCGGTGCCCGGTGAAGAGACCGCGATTTTTGCGGAGGCCTGCCGCAAGGCCAAGGTGTGGGGCGTGTTCTCGCTGACAGGCGAGCGCCACGAGGAGCATCCGAACAAGGCGCCCTACAACACCCTGATCCTGATGAACGACAAGGGTGAGATCGTACAGAAGTACCGCAAGATCATGCCGTGGGTGCCGATCGAGGGCTGGTATCCCGGCAATTGCACCTATGTCTCCGACGGCCCGAAGGGGATGAAGGTCAGCCTGATCATCTGCGACGACGGCAATTTCCCGGAGATCTGGCGCGACTGCGCCATGAAAGGGGCCGAGTTGATCGTACGCTGCCAAGGCTACATGTATCCGGCCAAGGAGCAGCAGATCCTGATTTCAAAGGCGATGGCGTGGGCCAACAACGTCTACGTCGCGGTCGCCAACGCCGCCGGCTTCGACGGGGTCTATTCCTACTTCGGTCACTCCGCGATCATCGGCTTCGACGGCCGCACCCTCGGCGAGTGCGGCGAGGAGGACTACGGCATCCAATATGCCCAGTTGTCGAAGCATCTGATCCGCGATGCGCGCCGCAACGGCCAGTCGCAGAACCATCTCTACAAGCTGGTCCATCGCGGTTACACCGGCATGATCAATTCCGGCGAAAGCCCGCGCGGCGTCGCCGCCTGCCCCTATGATTTCTACAAGAACTGGATCGCCGATCCCGAAGGCACAAGGGACATGGTCGAGGCGATGACGCGCGCGACGCCCGGGACCGCCGAATGCCCGATCGACGGCATCCCGAATGAAGCGGCGCCGTCGAATTACTGAGCCACGATGGCTCTGACATCGGCGTCGATGTGAACCACCATACACGTGCGTGGACACTCTGACGCAGGCCCATGTGCGTAGAATGCGAATTGTGTCTCGCAAAAGCGTGGCGCGGTTGCAACATCACCCGCTGAATCAACCCCGGTTGTGTCCCCGACGGCCGATTCCATGGATTCCGTAGTTTCACGGAGGGAACTGGTCGCCTAATTTGGCGGCGGCGCGGCTGGGAGCGCCGGTGACAAGGGGCGTTGGGGTGGAATTTCGGTCGCCATCGAGCGGGCAGAGCCGGCTGCGCGTGGGTGCGGCCGCGTCGTCCGTCGTTGCGATGCTGTTCGGCCTCTGCCTGTCGACGGACGCCGTCCAGGCGCAGCAGGTATTCAACGGATCGCAGACCACGCCGAACGGCGTCGTCAACGGCGGCGGCGGTGTATGGGACAACACCACGACCAACTGGACGGATTTCTTCGGTTCGGTCAGTACGGCCTATGATCCCTTGTCAGCCGGCACGCTGTTCGGCAGTAGCGTTCCCTCGACGCCCGCAACGGGCGGCACGGTGACGGTTACGCCGAGCGGAGTGCAACTCACGAGCCTCGTGGGCTTTGACCTCACCGGCGACGGTTCGGTCTACACCATCCAGGGCGGCGACCTCCGGCTGGCCTCGGGCGGCACTACATTTGATACCAACGATGTCACCGGCACGGCGGACCCATCGGCCGTGATCAGCTCACGCATCGTCGGCAGCGGCGGGATCAACGTTCAGGGACCCGGTATTCTAGCGTTGCTCGGCGCCAACACCTATACCGGCGGCACCTTCATCTGTTCGTGTGCGGCGTTGCAGCTTGGCGACGCGACGCATACCGCGAGCATCGTCGGCGCGGTCGTCAATGACGGGCTCTTCAGTGTCGTCAATGCCGATACGTCGGGCATCACGTCGCTCTCGAACAGTTTCTCCGGCACGACGCAGTTCCTCAACGCGACCTCCGCCAGCTCGATGGTGATCACAAACAACGGCCTGATCTATTTCGGAGATCCATTGGGGGGTGGGACCGACACCGCCACGGCCGGCCGCGCGACCATCGTCAATGATGGCGGCTTGATCGGCTTCTTTGGCCGGACCAATGCGGGCACGGCCACCATCACCAACCAGAATAACGGAGGCACCGCGTTTGCTGAGCAATCCTCGGCCGCGTCAGCTACGATCCTGAACAAGGATTTCGGTGCCACCGTATTTGGTACGCCGTTCGGAACCGACACGGCGACCGCGGGCAGCTCAACGATCATCAACGAGGCTGATGGCCTCACCAATTTCGCG
This sequence comes from Bradyrhizobium sp. 62, assembly GCF_023073035.1. Classification (NCBI taxonomy): domain Bacteria; kingdom Pseudomonadati; phylum Pseudomonadota; class Alphaproteobacteria; order Hyphomicrobiales; family Nitrobacteraceae; genus Bradyrhizobium; species Bradyrhizobium sp. 62. The sequence goes on along the minus strand of NZ_JADPIT010000016.1, from coordinate 412,552 downwards.
GCGTTCACGACGGCCGGCAATGCCACGATCATTACCAAGGACGGTGGCGAGACCGATTTCTATGACAATTCCACCGGTGGTAACGCACGCTTCATCACCACAGGCACGGGCATCGTGGACTTCGGCAACAGCATCGGACCGAACAGCGACGGCCGCATCACCGCCGGATCGATCGAGGGCAGCGGCTTCTATTACATCGGCGGCGGCAACACCCTGGTCGTCGGCGGCAACAATCTTTCGACGGAGGTCAGCGGCGTCATCGGCGATTTCAATCCCTGCGGTTGCGGTCCCGCAGGCCCCGGCTCACTTGAAAAGGTCGGCAGCGGCACCCTGACCCTTTCGGGTACAAACACCTACACCGGTACCACGACGGTGAATGGCGGCATCCTGCGGGTCGATGGTGATATCTCCCAATCGATCCTGACCACGGTGAACGCGGGCGGCGCGCTGTTCGGCGCCGGAATCGTCGGCAACACCGCAATCGCTGCTGGAGGCATCTTCGCGCCCGGCGACGGCAGGCCGGGTTCGAGCATGCTGGTTCTGGGAGACCTCGCCTTTCAGTCCGGTGCGGCCTACGTCGTGCAGGTCGGCAGCGGAACTACCGCGAGCTTTGCCAATGTTTTCGGCAACGTCACCCTGAGCGGCACCGTCGGCGTCTCGCTATATGCTGGCAGCACCGTGTTACCGCAATACAAGATCATGCAGTTTTCCGGCTCGGCCACCGATAACTTTGCCGGTGTCGCCGCTCCCGGGGGCCTTATCGGCACGACGACCGTCGATCCCGCCGGCGCTGTCTATCTCAATTTCACACTGGACTATGGTGCGAAATACGCTCTCAACGTCAATCAGAAGAATGTCGCCACGACTCTTCAGAATTTCTTCAACGCCAATGGCGGCCTGAGATCCGAGTTTGCGGGCCTCGGTCCTAACGGCCTGACGCAGGCGTCCGGCGAGTCGGCGACGGGTTCGCAGCAGGCGACCTTCAACGCGATGAACCTGTTTCTCAGCCTGCTCACCGACGTGTTTGGCTCGGGGCGTAGCGGCGCACCGGGTGCGACGCCACTCGCGGATGAGTCGAACGCGTATGCCGCGACCGGCAAGGGCTCACGCGACAAGAACGCACGCGACGCTCTTGCCTCGATCCATAGCAAGACGCCGCCGACGAGTTTCGAACAACGCTGGGACGTGTGGGCGGCCGGCTATGGTGGCTCGCAGACCACCGACGGCAATGCCGGCCTCGGCTCAAACAACACCAGCAGCAGCGTCTACGGCACCGCCGTCGGCCTCGACTACCGCTTCTCGCCGTCCACGATCGCCGGCTTCGCGCTTGCGGGCGGGGCGACCGGCTTCAACGTCAACGGACTCGGCTGGGGCCGCTCCGACCTGTTCCAAGCCGGCGCCTTCGTGCGGCATACGGCGGGATCGGCCTACATAACGGCCGCGCTGGCCTATGGTTGGCAGGACGTCACGACCAACCGCATCGTCACCGCCGCCGGCGTCGACCAGTTGCGTGCGCAGTTCAACGCCAACGCGCTCTCGGGCCGTATCGAGGGCGGCTATCGCTATGCCTCGCAGTGGATCGGCCTCACGCCCTATGCGGCGCTCCAGGCCACCGTGTTCAGCCTTCCGAGCTATTCGGAGTTCGCTGTGGTCGGCAGCAACGTCTTCGCGCTGAATTATGCCGCCAAGGACGCGACCAGCACCCGCACCGAGCTCGGCCTGCGCGCGGACAGGTCATTTGCCGCAGCCGGCGGCCTGATGACCCTGCGCGGCCGCGTCGCCTGGGCACATGACTACAATCCGGATCGCACCGTCGGTGCGGTCTTCCAGACGTTGCCGGGATCCGCGTTCGTGGTGAACGGCGCCGCCCAGGCGCACGATTCCGCGCTGACCACAGCGGCAGTGCAGATGAGCTGGATGAACGGCTGGTCTGCGTCGGCGACTTTCGAGGGGGAGTTCTCGAATGTCACCCGCTCTTACGCCGGCAAGGGCGTCGTCCGCTACGCCTGGTAGGCGCTACCGTTTCTGCTGCGCCGGCTTGCGCGGCGGGCGGGGAGCGGCGGCCGGTGTGGGTGTCCCGCTCATCTTGTTGGCGGCCTCGCTGACGTCGAGCAGCGAGCGACGGATGTCTTCGAGGAAGTTCGCCGATTTCTTCCTCATGGTATCGGCGAGCTCGTGCAATCCCTGGATCTTTTCGAACAGTTCATCCGCCTTGCCGTCGGCAAAGCCGGGCACTACGCCTTCGATCTTTGTGACCGCCTTGTCGAAGCCCGCGAAGGCGCTGTCGACCTTGGCCATGACGGAATCGATTTCGCCGCCCTTGCTCCGGAGATCGGCGGTGTAGTTCTCGAACGTGCGCAGGCCCTCCTTGATCGCCGGGGCGTTGCTGACGATGGTGAGGTCGACACTATGAAGGGTGTCGACGATGGATTCGGCGTCGCTGAGATCGGCGGTCAGCACGGGGACGCCGTCCGAGTCCAGCGGCACTGGCGGCGCCGAGGGCGCGCCGCCGATCAGCGAGACCGCGGCGACGCCGGTGAGACCCTGGAACTCGATGCCCGCGACCGTGTCCTTGCGGATCGGCGCGGTATTGTCGAGCATCACCAGCGCCACGACCTTGCGCGGATTGTCCAGCTTGATCGACACGATCTGGCCTGCGGGAACACCGTCGAAATTGACCGGCCCGCCGCGGCGCAATCCGCTGGCGGAGCCGCCCTCGAATACCACGCGCAACTGGCTGCGGCTTTGGAGGGTGCGCCATTTCTGCACGCCGAGCACGCCGCCGAACGCCACGGCGATCACCGCCAGCGTCGCCGTTCCGATCACCAGATTGCTCGCGCGTGCCATGCCGGGGTGATTTTACGGCCAAAACGGGGAAGTTGGAAGCAGCCCGGAAGAGGCTGTCGGCGGCAATGTTAGGCTTGGCGGGTTAACGACTTATCCGGTGTTGCTCGAAGAGCGAAGGCGGAAGCGCAACGACGATCCGCCCTCAGCGACATCAATGCCCAGCGGCGCGCTTGGCCGCAGCATTGTTCAGCACGATCAGGGCATCGACGGCGAGGCCTGTTTTGGCATTGATCAGGAAGGGATTGACGTCGATCGAGGCGATCCGGTCACCAGCATCCGCGATCAGGTTGGAGAGGCCGACTAGGGCCTTCACCGCGGAGGCCTCGTGCAAGGCCGGCTTGCCCCGATAGCCGCGCATCTTGATACCGGCCTTGGTGCGGCCGATCAGGAGCCGGGCCTCGTCCTCGTCCAGCGGCGCACCGGCGAGCGCGACGTCCTTCATCAGCTCGATGTCGATGCCGCCGGTGCCGAACAGCACGACCGGGCCCATCTCGGCATCGAGGGAGGCGCCGACCACGAGTTCCAGATCGGCCTTGACCTGTTGCGCGATCAGGATGCCGTCGAGATTCGGCTTGCCCTTCAACTTGTTCACCCGCGCGGTGATGTCGGCGAACGCCTTCTTCACCTCGGCCGCGCTGGTGAGATTCAGCACCACGCCGCCGATATCTGATTTGTGCAGGATCTCGGCGCTGACGACTTTGGCCACGACTGGGAAGCCGATCTGCTTGGCAATCTTCACGGCCTCGGCTGCCGTCTGTGCGATTGCCTCCTTCGAGATCGGGATGCTATAGGCCTTCAAGAGCTTCTTCGAGGCGACCTCGTCGAGCGCGGCGCCGGTTGCCGATTTCAGCGCCTTCTCCAGCACGGCACGCGCGGCGGGCTTCGAGCTGGAGACGATGTCGGAGACTTCCTTGCGCAGCTTGGCGTAGTCGAGCAGCGACTTGATCGCAGTCACCGCGCGATCCATGCCCTGCATGACCGCAAGATGCGGCAGCGATTTGCGCAAGCTCTTGGTGAACTCGGTAAAGCCGATCGACATCGCGCTGATATAGATCACCGGCTTGCCGGCCCGGCTCGCCATCTCGTCGACGATGCGCAGATTGCGCTCGCGCAGCTCGTGCGGCGCTTTCGGCAGCTCGGCATCGATGATGACGATGTCGATATCGGGGTCGTCGATCATGAGTCCGATCGTTTTCATGTAGACGGAGGGATCGACCACCGCGGCAAAGCCAGCGTCGAGCGGGTTGCCGACGATCGAGCCCGGCCCGAGCATCTTTGCCAGCTCCGAACCGACGTGCGAGCTGAGCGGTGCAAAATTCAGGCCTTCTGCATCGAAGGCGTCGATCAGCATGCCGCGCTTGCCGCCGGATAGCGTCACTGCAGCGAGCCGGTCGCCCCTGGGCACAGCGGCGTGGACGAAGCATTCGGTGGTCTCGATCAGTTCGTCGAGCCCGCCGACCCTGATGACGCCTTCGCGCGTTGCAATGGCATCGAATGTCTCGATCGAGCCCGCGAGCGCGCCGGTGTGTGCCATCGCCGCCGCGCGGCCACCCTCGGACGCCCCGAGCTTGAGCGCGATCACCGGTTTGCTCGCGGCGCGGGCCGCCTTACAGGCGTCCCGGAATGCCTTGGTGTTGCGCACGCCTTCGAGGTACACCACGATCACCTTGATGCTCGGATCCTCGGCGAAATAGCGCATCAGGTCCGGCGTCTCGAGCCCGGCCTCGTTGCCGGTCGTCACCATGTAGCCGACCCCGACGCCGCGATCTTCCAGGGCCTGGCGGATCGCCATGACGATGGCACCGGATTGTCCGGCAATCGCCACCGCGCCCTGTTCCATGGTGACGATACGGTCGTCGATATTGGTGAAGAGCTTTTCGCCGGCGCTCAAATTGCCGAGGCAGTTCGGGCCGGTGACCGCCAATCCCGTCTCGCGCACGGCCGCTTGCAGTTCGGCGGCGAGCTTCTGGCTTTCCTCGTCCTGCAACTCGCTGAAGCCCGAGGTGACGATGGTGGCCGAGCGCGCGCCGGCCGCGGCGGCATCGCGGATCACCTGCACGGCAAAGCGCGCCGGGACCAGCACCAGCACGTGGTCGGGCTTTTCCGGGAGGCTTGCAAAGTCCTTGTAGCAGGGGACACCCCAGACGGTGTCGCGTTTGGCATTGACCGGATAGAGCCCGCCTTCGTAGCCGTATTTGACCAGATTGTTCCAGATGCGCTCGGCATAGTTGCCGGGCTTGTCGGTCGCGCCTACCAACACGATGTTGCGCGGATGCAGCATGGCGTGGATGCCCTTGACGATGTCGCTGGCATCGGGCGGCGGAGACCATGGGCGCGCTGAAGCGGAGGCGGCAGATACGCGAGCTTCCATGGTGTGACCTCACCTGTTGTTCTTGTTGGCGGTGCGTCGCTCTGTTCTATGGCGAGTTCTTCGGACTGGCAACCACGTGGGCGGGCATGCCGTGCGGTGGAATGAGCGCGCGTCAGGCCCTGGTGATCGACATCCTCGGATCACTGCCCGCGCGTGGTTCAATATCTCAGCATGCCGAGCTTGTAGGCGTAGTGATAGGCCAGCTGCTTCGCCAGATAAGGAGCGATGGCGCGCCGGATCTGCATCTGTGTCGGTTCGAAGCCGAGAATGCGTCGCCGCAGGACGCCCATCTCCCTGACGCCGACCGCATAGGTGGATGCCGTCTTTTGTGCGTCATGGATTCGGAAGCAGGCGAGAAATCGCGGCAAGCGTGCGAATTTGAATCCCGCGGCTTGCGCTCGCAGGATGAAGTCCCAGTCCATCGCGTAGTGCAGGCTCTCGTCGATCGGTCCGATGCTGTCCCACACGCGCTTGCGCCAGAACATCGTCTCTTGGGGAATGTAGTCGGCATATCGCAACGCCTTGCCGTCATGGGGCGGCAGCACGGCGCGGCCGACCTCGAGTCCCTCGCGATCGATGAAGATGCGATGGCCGTAGACGACGTCGACATGCGGATGTGCGATGAAGTAATTTGCGACATAGGCAAGTGTCCCGGGCAGCAGCACGTCGTCGCTGTTAAGATAGGCCATGATCTCGCTCTCGACGCCGGCGAAGCCGAGATTGATGGCGCTGGATTGCCCCCTGTCCGGTACGCTGCTCCAGCTCAGGCTATCGCCTCGCCCCTTCAGGAGATCAAGCGTGCCGTCGATCGAGGCGCCGTCCTGCACGTGATAATACAGGTCCGGATAGTTCTGGCTGACGATGCTTCCGATCGTGGCGCCGAGATATTGCACATGGTTGTAGCTCGGCGTGACCATCGCGATTCGGGGCGCACCCGAATGGATCGCAGGTGCTGGCGGGAAAGCCGTCAGGTTGAGCAGGCGCGGCGGATATTGCTCGAAGGTCCACATCGGCGGTCGGCGCCAGAGGCTCCGAAGCGAGGAGCGTCTTTGCCCGGCGGCAATAAGATCCTGGTTCCGCTCCAAGAGCGCGACGCGGTTTTCGAGCTGTTCGAGACGCTGCCTGAACTCCTCGTTCATTCCCGTTCTCTCGCAATTGCAGCGCAAGTAATTAATCGGCCATTCTTACAATCGGCCATTCATATAGGTCTCTGGCCAACGACGCCAGTTCAGCGGTTCCACCCAGCGAGTGCTCCCGGATTGATTGCGAACCGCTATTCATCGGCTCCGACCAGGGTGGCATGCAGGATGTAGCGCTCGGGGCCGGACGCGAGCGCGTCGAACGGCCAGCAGGTCGCGAGCACGAGTTCGGCAGTCCGTGCCGCGGGATCGATCCCGGAGGCATCGAAGCGAACCACAGCGGAGGAATCCGCGCGAAAACGAAAGTGCTTGCCATCACTGCGTGTGACATCGATCAGGTCACCAATGGCGACATTCCGCAGGAAGCGGAAATGAGTGTCGCGGTGCGCTGCATATACGGCAACACCCCGTTCGCCCGCGTCAGCCGTTTGGCGGATATGGCCGGGCCCGAAAGCGAGCGCCTGGCCGCTCGCGCCGTCCAGCACGATCGCGTTGGCGCCGATCCGCTTCACCTCGATTCGCGCGACCGGCCAGGTATCGGCCCATGACCATGGCCTGACCACCTGGCCGGTCGCAACGCTCCGGTCGAACGCGCGCTCCAGCAGCACCTGCGCGAGCCACGCTTTGGCATGGATGTAGGCGCCGTCGCCGAACAGGATGATGCCGATCAGGGCGGGAGGCAGGGGAGAGATGAAGCGGGGCATTGTTTCCACACTCGTCATGCGGCGAGCGCAGCGAAGCAATCCAGAATCCGTGCCGCGGAAATAGCTGGATTGCTTCGCTGCGCTCGCAATGACGGTATTGCTTCGCTGCGCTCGCAATGACAACAAAAAGGCGCGCGCGGCCGTTGGTGTGGGACGGGCAGCCGCGCGCGCTAACAGAGGAGTTCGGGGGACTCCTCTCTCAAGCGGCGTCAGTGAGCAAGGTCTGACGCCGGTTGAACACGAACAGGAACAGGGCGAGCACGATCAGGATCAGGCCTGCGGTCATTTTCAGCTCTGCTGAGGTCGCGGTCTTGGGCAGGCGGATCGTATCCGGTGCAGCGGGCGTCGGCCGCCTCGTGGCCGGCTGGTTGCGTGCATCGGCGTGACGCTCGCGGAGCTGCGCCGGGACTTGCTGTCGTTCGCCAAAGACCTTCGCGAAATCCCAACCGGCCGGCAGGTTGATCGGCAACTCGCTGGGCTTGAGCGGCTCGCCTTCGGGACGGCTCGGCGTCTTGTCGACCGCGACGAGGCTGGTGAGCCGGGTGACGATCTGATGGTCGAGTGCCAGTGCCAGGATCGCCTTGTCGGAGTCTTCGGGCGTCATCTCGCGCAGGGTGCGCGCCACTTCGGCATCATCGATCTTGCGCTTGGCCCAAAGCTTCGACAGGCCTTTGCCTTCGGCCGCATTTTGCAGCGGCAGCGTCACCGACCATGGGCGGTCGCCGACGCGGCCCTTGATCTCGACCGAGCCCGCCAGCGTGTCGAGCTTTGCCGCCAGCACCAGCGGCTCGTCGCGATAGACGTCGGGAATGATCGTCGGTGTGACGTCGGCCTTGGCTTCGGAGAACTTTGCGCTCAGCCCGGTCACGGCCGGGTTCTCGAGCTTGGCAAACAGGCCGCGCATGCGCTCCTCGACCTGCTCGACGGAGCCGATATGGGTGAAGGCGCCGCGGCCGAGCTCGGCGGCGCGCGTCATCAGATAGGTATTGGGCGCCGAGCCGATGCCGACCATGAACACGCGCGAGCGGCCGCGCATCGCCGTGATCGTTTCGAACAATTGCTGCTCGTTGCCGATCGCACCATCGGTCAGGAATACGACCTGGCGAACCATGCTGGCGTCGCCGGGCTTGTCGGTCAGAGCGGCCCGCATCGCCGGCACCATCTCGGTGCCGCCACGCGCCTGCAGCGCGCTGACGAACGCGGTGGCTTCACCGACACGCTCGGCATCCGCCGCGACGGAGACCGGAAACAGCACGTCCATGGTGTCGTCGAAACGGATGACGTTGAAACGGTCGGTGGGCTGGAGACGGGAGAGCGCGTAGGCGAGGCTCGCCTTGGCCTGAACGATCGACGTGCCGCCCATCGAGCCGGAATTGTCGATCACGAATACCACCTCGCGCGGCCGTGGCTTCTGCATCGCCTGCTCGGCGGCGGGCGGGGTGACGAAGGCGAGCAGATAATCGGCGTCGCCGACGCGCTCGCGGAACAAGCCGACCGACGGCGCCTTCACGGCAGCCGGCTTCCAGGTCAGTTCAAAATCGCGGTCGGCAGGCACGGCACCGTCGGCAAGCGTGACAATTCGCGTCGTATTGTCCGGGCTCTCGACCTTGAAATTATGGTGGACGCTCTTGACCTCGCCGAGCGCAAAGCCGGCGTTCAGGCGCACCGTGATGCTGGTCGGATTGACCGGCGCATTCCGGGCGGGATCCAGCACGGGCGACGAGATGCGGTCGCGGTCCGGCACCGGGTCCGAATTCGTCGCGCCCCAGCCGGAACCGTCGTTGCGGAAATCGACGCTCTGGACGATCGGCGCCGGATTGTAGCGCGGCCCCACTACCAGCGGCAGGCGCAGCGAATATTCGTTGCCGGATTGGTGCACCGGTTCCTGATATTCGATCTGCACCAGCACGGTTTCTCCGGGACCGATATTGGCGACCGAGTTGGTGAAGATGTTCGGCCGTTCCTGTTCGGTGAGCGCGGCCTTCTGGCCGGCCCGGCGCGCCTCTTCGTAGATCACGCGCGCCTGCTGCCGCTCCTTGATGTCGCCCACGATGACGCGGTTGCCGACCACCATCTTCAGCGAATCGACGGCACCGCCGGCGGGGAGCGGATAGACATAGGTCGCCTCGACCCAATCCTTGGTCGGATTGCGGAAGATCTGGGTGACGCGGGCGCGCAGCGTCGGGCCTGATACCGTGATGTCGACGTCGATGCCGAGGCGGATTGCTTCCGTGTAGGCGCCGTCCTCCTTGAGGAGAAGAGACCCGGATTTGGCATCGCCGGGCTGGAGCAGGCTGGCCTGCTCCGTCGTAGCCGACCAGCCCGGCTCCAAGCTCACCAGCAGGGCCACGAAGGCGACCAGCATCACCGCGATGCCTTGCGCCAGAAGGAACAGTCCGACCACGATCAGTCTGCCCAGCCAAGGGTGTTCGTTGCTGTCCATCGTGTCGTAGGTATCCATTTTGCCTGCTCCCGAGGATGTTTGCTGGCTATGAGCATCCGCCGGGACGGCCCGATTGCGCGAGCAGAATGATCGGCAATGATCCGTCGCGGCCGGCCCGCGCGGGCTGCCGCCGGGGGGCGAAGTGCGGTTTTGTGCTGGTTTGTCCGCCCTGCTAGGATGTCGTCCTGGAGCAGGGCCACGATGCAGACGCAGGACAAATTCACTGACAAGCAGCTTTCGGACGAGCAAAGTCGCGAGATCGCAGAGACCATTCGCGAGGAGCTCGCCAGGCGCCGGATCTCCCGGCAGGCGCTGGCCGAGCAGGCCAAGCTCAGCCTGTCGACTCTCGAGAAGGTGCTCGGCGGCCGACGGCCGTTCACGCTGGCGACCACGGTGCGGCTGGAGCAGGCGCTGGGCGTCTCCCTGCGCAGAAGCGCCGCCGTGGTGACGCCTCCGGCCGCAAGCGATGTCGCGCCCGACAGCCTCGGCTCCTATGCACATCGCGCGGTGACCTGGCTCGAGGACGTCTACATCACGTTGCGACCGTCGTTCGGCGACAAGGACGCGATCTTCGCCTACCGCACCGAGATCGTCTGGGAGCCGAAAGTCTCTGCACTGGTGTTCCGCGAGGGGGAACGGACCGATGCCGCCTATGAACACACCGGCGAGGTCGCCGTGCCGCATCAGTCCGGCTTCATCTATCTCGTCATCATCAAGCACGGCCAGCATCGCGTGATCACGGTGTCGCGGCCGACGGTCGCCGGCGAAATGTACGGGATCATCTCGACACTCCGCGCCGGCCCCGGCTCGCAGCTGACGCCGATCGCAGCGCCGATCGCCTATGTGCCGCTCCGAAACTTCGCGAAGCCCTCACTGGGGCGGGTCGCGCCCGGCGATGCCAACCACGAACTGTACCAAAAGCATCTGCGCCGAACGGTGGAAGAATCGTTCGCGCTGTTTCTGTCGGTATAGTCCGCAAGAAATTATCCGGAATGACGCAGCATGCGTCTATAAGGGGATATGCAGGACGCGCCCGCACTCTACGACGGCGAATCTCCGCTGTTCTCAATCATTATCCCGCTCGAATCTCACCGCGGGCAGTGGGAGCTGTCCTGGCTCGGCTGGACGTCGCAGACTGCCGACAAATCGCTCTACGAGATCATCTTGGTCGTGCCGCCGGATTTCACGGCACGCGAACAGTTGAAGGCGTTGGCCGGCAACAGGGCTCGCCTCGAATTCGCCGATTCCGAACACGACATCGGGCTCTGCGCATTCGGCGCGACGAAGGCGCGCGGCAGCTATCTGTTCTTCACGGAATCGCACTGCCGGCCGGAACCCGACGTGATCGAACTCTGCATTCGCGCGATCGATGCTCATCCCGACTGGGCCGGCTTTTCCTGCCGTTCGATCCCGATCTGCCATAACCGGCTATCCGTGGCAGAGGCAGCCATGTACCAGGCCGACATCGAGTTCGGTATGAAGCAGCATCCCTGGCGCAGGATCCTGGATCAGTGTTTCGTGACGCGGCGCGACGTCTACCGGGAATGCGGCGGCTTGCGCGAGGAGTTCGGTCATTTCGCCGAATGGGTGCTTGCCGCCGCCTATCACGCGAGAGGCTATTCCCTCGGCTATCTCGAGGAGGCGCGCTTCCATCACTACTATGTCGGCGAGCTCGACGAGCTGAAGCAATTCACGCTCGACTTCGTGCAAGGCGAGATTCGCTATCTGAGCGAGGCCCGCAACGATCCCGGCAGCGAGCTGCTCGACATTCCGATCGAGTGGAGTTCGCGGAGCGAGGCCGGCACGTCGCTCGCCCGCAATGCATTGAACGCGCTCCTGCGCTACAGCCTCGCTGGCGGCGGCTGGAGACGGCCTGGCGAGAAATTGCTGGCGTTGTGGCGTTGGTCCGTGCCGGCGCTGCTCGGCGATCTCGGCGCGCGCGGCTTCGCGCGGCTGGGGGCATGGCACGCGCGGGCCGTGCTGGTCGTTCTGACGGCCGCTGGATCGAGCGAGGCGATCGCGCGATGGATGCGGCGATACATCGCCGCGCTGATCCGGCATCAGAGACTCGATTGCATTCATCGTCTCGGGCGAGATGCGCGGTCTGCCGGCGGGCTTCTTGGGGAGCAGATTATCGCGCAGACCGGATTTCATGCCGAGGAGTTCTCCGCCGGTCACACTTTCCGCTGGAGCGAACCGGAGGCTGCCGTGCGGATCAAGGGGATGCCCGGCCGCACCATCGTCCGCGTTCGAAGCCCGGCGCTTCGCGCGCCGCTGCATACGATCGACGCGCGATTCTATCTCGACGGCAAGCCCGTCGCGCCCGAGGCGGTCGTGACCGGTTATGATGGCTACACGCTGAGCCTCGATCTGCCGCCGTCAGGCATCGTCACCCTCGCCTGGGCATGCCCCGGGTTCAGAGGCGTCGGCGATTCGCGTCGTCTCGGTCTGTCCGTCGCAGGCATCGACGTCGGCCACGACATGATCGAGGTCGAAAGCGCGGAAATAGCGTCGTCGCTCGCTTGAAAAGAATAGCGGCCCTTCGGCCGCTATTCGGTAGTTTTTCAGTCGAACTAGCCGCCGGTTTCGGCGCTGATGATGTCGCCGAACAGCTCCCACTGGCCCTTCTTGAATCGCCACATCTTGAGCTGCTCGATCGGCGCGAAGTCCGTGGCCGAGGTGTTGATCTTGATGCCCGGGATCAGGGTGTCGGGGACGAAGTCCTTGAGGCTCGCTGCCTGCTTCATCACATTCTCGCGGGTCAGATTGTCGCCCGCCTGCTTCAGCACCTGCACCATCGTTTGGGCTGCGGCATAGGCGTAAACCAGATTGGCGTCCGAAATATTTGCACCGGGTATGTATTTGTCGACGAAGACCATGAACTTCTTCATGCCCTCATCATCCTTCCACTGCGGATCCGACGCGTCCTTCAGATAACCGGCCGACAGCACGCCTTCGGATGCCTCGAGGCCGGCCGGCTTCATCACCGCGCCGATTGAGACCGAGACATCGGTCATGAGATGCATCGGCTTCCACTCCAGCTCGGCAATCTTCTTGATCGCCTGCGCCGCAAACTTCGGGGTCGCGATGTTGACGAAGACGTCGGCGCCGGTCCCCTTGAGCTTGACGATATGAGCATCGATCGACGGCTCGGACGTCTCGTAGCTCTCTTCCGCCACGATCATTTTCGATGCCCTGTCGCCGAACACGTCCTTGATGCCGGCGAGGTAGTCCTTGCCGAAATCATCGTTGGCATAGAAGATCGCAACCTTCCCGTCCGGCTTCTCCTTCAAAATATACTTGGCGAAGATCTGCGCCTCGACGCGGTAGCTGGGCTGGAAGCCCATGGTCCAGGGAAAATTCTTCGGGTCGTTCCACTTGCTGGCGCCTGTGGCGAGGAACAGCTGCGGCACCTTCTTGGAATTGTGATACTTCTGCACGGCGGTCTGGGTCGGCGTGCCCAGCGCGTTGAACACCAGGAAGACCTCGTCGCTCTCGATCAGCTTGCGGATCTGCTCAACCGTCTTCGGCGGCGAGTAGCCGTCATCGTAGGAGATCCAGTTGATCTTGCGGCCGTTGACGCCGCCCTGGTCGTTGATCATCTTGAAATAGGCTTCCTCGGTCTTGCCGATGACGCCGTAGGCGGAAGCCGGCCCGGAATAGGCCTCGACATTGCCGATCTTGATCTCGGTGTCGGTGACGCCGGTGTCGTACGCTTTTTGGGCATACGCGGAGTGGGTCGCAAACAGCGTCATCGCTGTTGCCGCGGCAAGCAGGGCGAGTTTCTTGTTCATGAAAATTCCTTGGGGCTTCTTTGGGGTTTCTTCTGACTTTGGCACTTCAAAAAAAGAAAAGCGCCCGCGCGAGGGGCGCTTTGATCAGGCGTTGGCGGCTTTCTTGTCGACTTCGGAAGTGATCGAGAATTCCTTGCGCAAGGTCGGCTTGTGGATCTTGCCGGTGGCGTTGCGTGGTAACGCATTGACGAAGCGGACCTGGCGCGGACATTTGAAGCGCGCGAGATTCGCCGCGCAGTGCGAGAAGACATCGGCCTCGGTCAACCGCTGGCCCGGCTTCGCCGCGACGATGGCGAGGCCAACCTCGCCCCATTGCGGATCGGGAATGCCGATCACGGCGGCTTCCGCGATGGCGTCGAGTTGGTGCAGGACGTTCTCGACCTCAGCCGGATAGACGTTCTCGCCGCCGGAGATGTACATGTCCTTCCAGCGGTCGACGATGTAGTAAAAGCCTTCCTCGTCGACGCGTGTCGCGTCCCCAGTGTGCAGCCATCCGTCGGTGAACGACGTCTTGTTCGCCTCCGGCCTGTTCCAGTAGCCGGGCGTGATGTTCGGTCCCTTGACCCAGAGCTCACCGAGCTCGCCGATATCGGCGTCGCTGCCATCAGGACGCACGATGCGCACTTCGGTGTGCAACACCGGCTTGCCGGCGGAGCCGGCTTTCCGTGCAGCATCCTCGCGGTCGAGCACCAGCACGGCCGGCGAGGTCTCGGTCATGCCGTAGCCCTGCTGAAGCGCGACGCCACGCGCCTCCCACACCTTGAGCAGCGGCACCGGCATTGGTGCACCGCCGACACCGCCGACGATCAGCCGGCCGAGGTCGGTGGTCGCGAAGGCCGGATGCTGGGCCATAAACTGGTAGATCGCGGGCACGCCGAAGAACACGTTGATGCCCTGCGCGGGATCGTTGATCAGGCCGAGCGCCGTGCCGGGATCGAAGGCGCGCATGATCATCACGGTGCCGCCGGCATGCAGCACCGGATTGGTGTAGCAATTCAAACCGCCGGTGTGGAACAGCGGCAGCACGGTGAGCAGCACCGAGGATGGCCCGATGCAGGCGGGGCCGCCGAGATTGACGCAATTCCAGAAGGTCATGCCATGGGTGATGGTGGCGCCCTTGGGATGACCCGTCGTGCCGGAGGTGTACATGATGGTCGAGACATCATCGAGGGTGACCTCCTCGATTTTCTCGAGTGGCTTTGCAGCGGCGATGCCGGCCTCATAAGGCCCGCCGGGACCAAGCAGCAGGCTCGTCTCAATCCCACAGAGCTTCGCCACGGCAAGCGCCGTTTCGGCGAGATCGGTGTCGTGGATCATCACCTTCGGGGCGCAATCGCCGGTGATGAACTGGAGTTCGGGAACGGTGAGCCGGGTGTTCAGCGGCACGAAGATCGCACCTAACCGGCCGCAGGCGAATTGCACCTCCAGCGTATCGGTCGTGTTCAGCGCCAGCACCGCGACCCGCTCGCCGCGCGAGACCTTCAGCGTATGACGCAGAAATGAGGCGAGACGAGAGATGCGCGCATCGAGCTGCGCATAGCTGAAGCGGCGCTCGCTCGCGAGGTCGATCACCGCGACCTTGTGCGGCGTGCGGCGGCCATGGTGGGCGATCCAGTCGTAGTAACGAACGGCCAAAAATTCCTCCCTCGGCGGTCTGGTGCCGCCCGCGTCCCTGTTGCCATGCACCATGCCCGGCATGGCCCTGAGGCCAGCCGGAGTTTGTGCACCACGCCTTTTTTTGATCCGGAGTTGGCGCGCGACCGATGAAAATCGTCTTGCGTTGAGTTGCTAGAGCGAGCCTGCTCGGAGGAGAGCCTTGGCCAGCCACTCCGCGCAAGTGAGCCGTCAAAGTTCCGGCCATGGTGCAGGAGACGAATCCGCCAGCAGGGCGAGAGTGCGATGATGAGCCCGTTCTATACCGCCGAACATGACGCCTTTCGTGACGTGATGCGCCGCTTTGTCGACAAGGAGATTGCGCCCTTCGCCCACGAGTGGGACGAGGCCGGCGAATTCCCGCGCGCGCTCTATCGCAAGGCGGCCGAGATCGGGCTCTTGGGGCTCGGTTTCCCCGAGGAATATGGCGGGATCGCCGCCGACCAGTTCATGAAGATCGTCGCCAGCCAGGAGCTGGCGCGGGCCGGCGCCGGCGGCGTCAGCGCCAGCTTGATGAGCCATACGATCGGTTCGCCGCCGGTCGCGCGGGCCGCGCGCCCCGACGTCAAGGCGCGCGTGCTGCCTCAGGTGCTCGCGGGTGAGAAAATCTCCGCGCTCGCGATCACCGAGCCGGGCGGCGGGTCTGATGTTGCGAGCCTCCGGACCAAGGCGCGGCGCGACGGAGATCACTACGTCGTGAGCGGCGAGAAGACCTTCATCACCTCGGGTATGCGCGCCGACTATCTGACCGTTGCGGTGCGCACCGGGGGTGAGGGCGCCGGCGGCGTCAGCCTGCTCCTGATCGAGGGGGATACGCCGGGCCTGTCCCGGACAAAGCTGAAGAAGATGGGCTGGTGGGCCTCTGATACCGCGACCCTGCATTTCGACGAGTGCCGCGTACCGGCGGAAAACCTGATCGGCGAGGAAGGCCAGGGCTTCAAGGTCATCATGCGGAATTTTAACAGCGAGCGCGTGGGCATGGCGGCGGGCTGCACCGCGTTCGCGCGCGTCTGCCTCGACGAAGCCATTGCCTACGCCAAGGAGCGCAAGACCTTCGGCAAGCCGCTCGCGCAGCACCAGGTGATCCGCCACAAGATCGTCGACATGGCGCAGAAGGTCGCCGCGTCGCAAGCGATGCTGGAGATGCTGGCCTGGCGGCTGGAGCAGGGTGAAAGCCCGGTCGCCGAAATCTGCATGATGAAGAACCAGGCGACCCAGACCATGGCATTCTGCGCCTCTGAAGCCGTGCAGATTTTTGGCGGCGCCGGCTTCATGCGCGGCATCAAGGCCGAGCGCATCTACCGCGAGGTCAAGGTCAACGCCATCGGCGGCGGCACCGAGGAGATCATGAAGGATCTGGCGTCGCGGCAGATGGGATTGTGACGACGAGAGGAAGCAATGCTGTTTACCGCCGACCATGACGAGATCCGTCGTTCCTTACAGAAATTCATTGCCAACGAGATCAATCCGCACGTCGATGAATGGGAGCAGGCCGACATCTTCCCGGCGCATGAGCTGTTCAGGAAGATGGGCAGCCTCGGCTTTCTCGGATTGAACAAGCCGGTCGAATTCGGCGGATCCGGCCTCGACTATTCCTACGCGCTGATGATGGCGGAGGAGCTTGGGGCCATCAATTGCGGCGGGGTGCCGATGGCGATCGGGGTGCAGACCGACATGGCGACGCCGGCGCTGGCGCGGTTCGGCTCCGACGAGGTGCGGCGCGAATTCCTGGCGCGCTCGATCTCTGGCGACTATGTGGCCTGCATCGGCGTCTCCGAGCCCGGCGCGGGCTCCGACGTCGCCTCGATCAAGACCAATGCGCGCTCCGACGGCGACGATTACGTCATCGATGGCGGCAAGATGTGGATCACCAACGGCACTCAGGCCGACTGGATCTGCCTGCTCGCCAACACCGGCGACGGACCCGTTCACCGCAACAAGTCGCTGATCTGCGTGCCCATGAAGATCAAGGGCGTCACTGTCGCGCGCAAGCTCGACAAGATGGGCATGCGCTCGTCAGATACCGCACAAATCTTCTTCGACAATGTCCGCGTGCCCAAGCGCAACCGGATCGGCGAGGAGGGCAAGGGCTTTACCTATCAGATGATCCAGTTCCAGGAGGAACGGCTCTGGGGCGCGGCCGCCTGCCTGAAGGCGCATGAATACATCATCAACGAGACCATCGAATACACCCGCAACCGCAAGGCCTTCGGGAAGTCGATCCTCGACAACCAGGTCGTCCATTTCAAGCTTGCCGAGATGCAGACCGAGGTCGAACTGTTGCGCGCGCTGATCTACCGTGCCGGCGAGGCGCTGGTGGCGGGCGAGGATGTCACAAAACTGGCGACCATGGCCAAGCTGAAGGCCGGGCGGCTCGGCCGTGAGCTTACCGACGCCTGCTTGCAATATTGGGGCGGAATGGGCTTTACCAACGAGACGCCGGTCAGCCGCGCCTATCGCGACAGCCGCCTGACATCGATTGGCGGCGGCGCCGACGAGGTCATGCTGATGGTCCTGTGCAAGATGATGGGCACGCTGCCCGGCAGCAAAGGAAATTCCTGATGATCACGCTCTATCACTGCGACGGCGCGCGCTCGTTCCGTCCGCTCTGGATGCTGGAGGAAATGGGGCTTCCCTACGAGCTCAAGATGCTGCCGTTCCCGCCCCGGGTCTTCGCCAAGGAATACCTCGCGCTCAATCCGCTCGGCACGATTCCCTTCATGGTTGATGGCGAGACCAGAATGACGGAATCGTCCGGCATCTGCCACTATCTCGGCGTCAGACATGGACTGACGCCACTGATGGTCGGGCCGGAGGATCCCGCCTATGGCGCGTTCCTGAACTGGATGTATTTCAGCGACGCCACGTTAACCTTCCCGCAGACGCTGGTGCTCCGATACACCCAGCTCGAGCCGGAAGAGCGCCGCAATCCGCAGGTCGCCGGCGACTATGCCAAATGGTTCTTGGGCCGGCTGCGCGCCGTCGAGGCAGCCACCGCAAATACCGAGGCCTTGTGTGCCGGCCGCTTCACCGCCGCCGACATCGTGATCGGATACGCGCTCCGCCTCGCCGATACTATCGGGCTTGCCAAGGATTTTGGGCCAAATGTCGCAGCTTATTGGACGCGCTTGCAGCAGCGCGATGGTTTCAAGCGCGCGGTTGCTGCGGAGCAACAGGCCGGCGTCGAGCAGAACGTGGCGCCAAGAGTAAGGGCTTAACTGTCGTCCTGGCGAAAGCCGGGACGACGGTATTGCCAGGAGTTCCGTCTCGTCCACCACCCTCGCGGGCTGCCGACCTTTTGCGCTTCATGATAGCGCTATCCCGCCGTGACAGCGCCCAGATTTCCGCTAAGGTGACCTCCGTCCGCAGCGGCCAAAGAGCCGCGCGAGGAGGATCCCAATGGAAGATAACGGTCGCGAATCCGACCATTTGATGCTGATCACGCCGGAGCGGGTATTCTATGCCGGCCTGCTCGGCCGCCCCCGCAAGCGGACCCCCGGCTGCTGTCACGTCTATGTCGCGGTCAAGGGCAGCCTGCATCTGACGATCGATGATGCCCTCGCCACTGGCGAGCTGTTCGTCACCCTGCCGAACCAGCGGCATTCCATTGCCAGCGACTACCGCACCGCGATCAGCGTCACGCTGGAGCCGGAGAGCATGCCTGATGGCGTGATCGAGGTCCTGGCCGAGCGGCTCACCGGACCCGACAAGGCCGTCTATGCCCGCAAGATCCTCGCCGCCTACACGCTGTTGCGCCAGCGTCGCTATGGCGACATCACCACCGCCGAATTCGACGAGATGTGTTTTGGCGAAGCGTTGCCGCGCCGGGTGCTCGACCCCCGCGTGACGCGTGCGGTCGCCCGTATCGGCCGCTTCACAGGTGAGCCCGTGACGGCGGACACTTGCGCGGCGGACGCCGGACTTTCCGCTTCGCGTTTCCTGCATCTGTTCAAGGAAGAGACCGGCATCTCGTTCCGCTCCTTCCGCGCCTGGAAGCGCGCGCGGCATCTGCTGCACTTCGCCAACCAGGACCTCAATCTGGCCCATCTCGCGCAGGACATCGGCTATCCCGATTCCACCCATTTCAGCCACTCGATCCGCCGCTTCTACGGCCTGAAGCCGCGCGCGATCTTCGTCGGCTCGCGCGATCTTGCGATTTATCGCAGCAGCGAGACGGTGAGGCTTGCGGAGGCATCGTAGGATGCTCTCGTAGAGTGGGCAAAGCGAAGCGTGCCCACCTTCTTCGATCCACGCTGAGACAGGGTGGGCACGGCGCAAGAGCGCCTTTGCCCACCTTACGACATCTGGCCCCATTCCAGCTTCTCCGCGCAAGAAGCCGCATGCCGCCCATCACATGATCGCAAGCGTTGAATTATCAACGTGCGAGACATTCAAGGCATGAGCGACAAGGCCGTCATCACGTGCGCGCTGAACGGCGTGCTCACCGACCCGAAGCAGCACAACGTGCCTGTGACGCCCGAGCAGATGGCGCGCGAGGCCAAGGCTGCGTTCGATGCCGGCGCGTCCATCATGCACATCCATCTGCGTCAGCAGGCGCCGGACAAGGGGCATCTGCCGTCCTGGGAGGTCAGCGTCAGCAAGGAGATCCAGCAGGCGATCCGCGAAGCCTGCCCCGGCGTGATCATCAACCACACCTCCGGCGTCTCCGGGCCGAACTACAGCGGTGCGCTGGATTGCATCCGTGAGACCAGGCCGGAGATCGCCGCCTGCAATGCCGGCTCGCTGAACTATCTGAAGGTGAAGGCCGACAACAGCTGGGCCTGGCCGCCGATGATGTTCGACAATGCGGTCGAGAAGGTGAAGGACTATCTCGACGTCATGAATGCGGTCGGTACCATCCCCGAATTCGAATGCTTTGACGTCGGCATCGTCCGCTGCGTCGGCATGTACCGCCAGGTCGGCATGTACAAGGGCCCGCTCGAGTATAACTTTGTGATGGGCGTCGCCTCCGGCATGCCGTCGGATCCCGATCTGCTGCCGATCCTGATCAAGCTGAAGCGTCCCGAGGCGCAATTTCAGGTCACCGCGATCGGCCGCGAAGAGATCTGGCCGCTGCACCAGCGCTGTGCGGAGCTCGGCGGTCATCTGCGCACCGGTCTCGAAGATGCCTTCTATCTCGCCGACGGCAAGAAGGTGACGTCGAACGGCCAGCTGATCGAGGCCATCGCCGCCTGCGCCCGCCGTGCGGGCCGCGAGATCGCGAGCCCGGCGGAAGCGCGAAAGATTTTTGGGACGAATAGGTAAATTATCGCCTCAACCGTCATCGCGAGCAAGCGAAGCAATCCAGAATCTCTCGGTGGATGCAGACTGGATTGCTTCGTCGCTTCGCTCCTCGCAATGACGAGCAGGATTGAGTTATGTCCATTCTCGAAAACGCCATCTCCCCCGGCAGCGCCGCCTACCGCGCCAATCGCGACGGCATGCTTGGCCTGATTGACCGCATGCGCGCGCTGGAAGAGCGCACGCGTGCGGCATCAGCCGCGGCGAAAGACCGCTTCCACAAGCGCGGCCAGCTGTTGCCGCGTGAACGCGTCGCGCTGGTGCTCGATCCCGGCGCGCCCTTCATCGAGCTGTCCACGCTCGCCGGCTTCATGTTCGACGTATCGGATCCGGACAAAAGCGTGCCCGGCGGCGGCGTCATCGCCGGCATCGGCTTCGTCTCGGGCATCCGTTGCATGGTCAGCGCCAACGATTCCGGCATCGATGCCGGCGCGCTCCAGCCCTACGGCCTCGACAAGACGCTGCGGGTGCAGGAGCTCGCGTTAGAAAACAAGCTGCCCTATGTCCAGCTGGTCGAAAGCGCCGGTGCCAATCTGTTGCGCTATCGCGTCGAGGATTTTGTTCGCGGCGGCAACATCTTCCGCAACCTCGCGCGGCTCTCGGCGGCGGGGCTGCCCGTCGTCACCGTGACGCATGGCTCCTCGACCGCCGGCGGCGCCTATCAGACCGGCCTGTCCGACTACATCGTCATGGTCCGCGGCCGCACCCGCGCCTTCCTCGCCGGCCCGCCGCTGCTGAAGGCCGCCACCGGCGAGATCGCAACCGAGGAGGAGCTTGGCGGGGCCGAGATGCACACGCAGGTGTCGGGACTTGGCGACTACCTCGCCGAGGATGACCGCGACGCCCTGCGCATCGCGCGCGAGATCATGGCGGCGCTGGAATGGGAGCGGCCGGGCAGGGCGAGCGCGGAATATAAGCCGCCGCGCTACGACCAGGACGAGCTGCTCGGCATCATGCCGATGGACCACAAGCGCGCCGTCGACATGAAGCAGGTGATCGCACGTATCGTCGATGATTCCGACTTCACCGAGATGGCGCCGAACTACGGCCCGGCCACCGTCTGCGGCCATGCCCGCATCGAGGGCCAAGCCATTGGCATCATCACCAACAACGGTCCGCTCGATCCCGCGGGCGCCAACAAGGCGACGCATTTCATCCAGGCTTGCTGTCAAACCCGTACGCCGCTGCTCTATCTGAACAACACCACAGGCTACATGGTCGGAAAAGCTTACGAAGAAGCCGGCATGATCAAGCATGGCTCCAAGATGATCCAGGCAGTGACGTCGGCGACGGTGCCGCAGATCACCATCTATTGCGGCGCCTCGTTCGGCGCCGGCAATTACGGCATGTGCGGGCGCGGCTTCCATCCGCGCTTCTGCTTCTCCTGGCCCAACGCCAAGACTGCCGTGATGGGCGGTGAGCAGGCCGCCGAGACCATGGCAATCGTCACCGAAGCCGCCGCCGCGCGCCGCGGCAAGCCGGTCGAAAAGGAAAAGCTCGATGCCATGAAGGCGCAGATCGTCGGCGTGTTCGACGGCCAGATAGACGTGTTCTCGACCAGCGCGCGCGTGCTCGACGACGGCGTGATCGATCCGCGCGACACCCGCGCGCTGCTGTCGGAAGTGCTCGCGATTTGCCGCGAGGGCGATGCGCGCACGCCCCAGCGCATGCAGTTTTCGGTGGCTCGGCCATGAGGAACGGATCAACGCAGCACCGACCGTTCTTCAGGGTCTTGATTGCCAATCGCGGCGAGATCGCGTTACGGGTGATGCGCAGCGCGCGGAAGCTCGGGCTCGGTGTCGTCGCGGTCTATTCGGATGCGGATCGCGACGCGCTCCATGTGCAACAGGCCGACCAGGCCGTGCGCATCGGCGAGCCGCTGCCGACGCAATCCTACCTCAACATTCCCGCGATCGTTGCGGCCGCAAAGGCCAGCGGCGCGGATGCCGTTCATCCCGGCTATGGCTTCCTCGCCGAAAACGAGGAGTTTGCGCAGGCCTGCAAGGATGCCGGCCTCGTCTTCATCGGCCCGTCGCCGCAGGCGATCGAAACAATGGGCAACAAGGCCGGTGCCAAGGAGATCATGAAAAAGGCCGGCGTGCCCGTCGTGCCCGGCTATCAGGGCGCCGATCAGGGCGATGAGGTCATGCTCGCGGAGGCGAGAGAGATCGGCTTTCCCGTGATGATCAAGGCGGTCGCCGGCGGCGGTGGACGCGGCATGCGGCTCGTGACGGACGCGTTGTCGTTTCCTGATGCGCTGCGTAGCGCGCGGTCCGAGGCGAAGGCGGCGTTTGGCGATCCGACCGTGATCCTCGAACGCGCCATCCAGAATCCCCGTCACATCGAAATTCAGGTGTTCGGCGACAGCCATGGCAACGCCATCCATCTCGGCGAACGCGATTGCTCGGTGCAGCGGCGCCACCAGAAGCTGATCGAGGAGGCACCGTCGCCCGCTGTGACGCCGGAACTGCGCGCGCAGATGGGCGACGTCGCGGTCGCCGCGGTGAAGGCACTGCGCTACGAGGGCGCCGGCACGCTCGAATTTCTGCTCGATGCGAGCGGCGAATTCTACTTCATGGAGATGAATACGCGCCTCCAGGTCGAGCATCCCGTCACCGAGGCGATCACCGGGCTCGATCTCGTCGAATTGCAGCTGCGCGTCGCGCGCGGCGAGCCGTTGCCTGTGAAGCAGCAGGACATTCGCTTCACCGGCCACGCCATCGAGGTGCGGCTGTGCTCGGAGGACGCCGCGCATGATTTCATGCCGCAGTCCGGGCGCATGGCGTGCTGGCAGGTGCCGGATGGCATCCGCGTCGAGCATGCGCTGCAATCGCGCTCGGAGATTCCGCCGTTCTACGATTCCATGATCGCCAAGGTGATCGGCCATGGCGCGACTCGCGAGGAGGCAAGGGGGCGGCTGATCGTCGGCCTCGAACAGCTCACCGCTTTCGGCGTGACCACCAATCAGGCCTTCCTGCTGTCATGCCTGCGTCATCCCGGCTTCGGCAAAGGCGAGGCGACCACGGCCTTCATTGGCGCGCATCGCGACGAGTTGCTGGCGCCGGGCACGGACGCCGCATTCGATGTCGCTTTGGCCGGCCTGCTGCTCTACGTCACGAACCCGCAGGCGCCGTCGTGGCGCCGCGGACGGAGCCTCGCGGCAACGTTCCCGCTACCGGTGAAGATCGAGATCGCAGGCCGGGCGTATGAGCTAGAAGTCTGGCGCGAACGCGATGGTAGTTACACCGCCGCGAGCGACGGCCGGCAGGATAAATTCGAGATCGATCAACTCGATCTCGACGTGATCCGCTTCCGCCATGACGGCGTGATGGACAGGGCCAAATTCCTGCGCGATGGCGACCGGCTCTACCTCCAGCATCGCGGCATCCCGCTCGCGGCGACCGACCTCACGCTCGCCGCGCCGAAGGCCGCCGCAAGCAACGGAGACGGCAAGGTTCGCGCTGCCATGAACGGCCGCGTCGTTGCCGTCCTGGTCAAGCCGGGCGACCGCGTCAGCGCCGGTCAGCCGGTGATGACGCTGGAAGCGATGAAGATGGAGCACGTCCACAAGGCCGGCATCGACGGCGTGGTCGCCGCGATCGACGTCGCCGAGGGCGAGCAGGTGACGACGGGCCGGATCGTGGCCGAGATCGGGGCGGGGTAGAGCGGCAATCGTAGCTATCGTAGGGTGGGCAAAGGCGCGCAGCGCCGTACCCACCATCGTGCGGCAATTGCGATTGAATGGTGGGCACGCTTCGCTTTGCCCACCCTACGGTATCGCATTTGGTCGCCCCGTCCCGTCATTGAGCAAACACGCGACCTGGTGCACCTCGCCCGCCTCCATCAACGCCGGCCGCTCCGTCCTGCATCGCTCCATCGCAAACCGGCAGCGGGTGTGAAACGCGCATCCCGGCGGCGGATTGACCGGGCTTGGCACGTCGCCGTCGACCAGCGGTACGAGCTTTTTGGCAAGCGGGTTGGCGACCGGCACCGAGGCGAGCAGGGCCTGCGTGTAGGGATGGCGCGGATTTGCAAACAGCTCGTCCTTGTCGGCAATCTCGACGATGCGGCCGAGATACATCACGGCGACGCGGTGACTGATATGAGCGACCACCGCGAGGTCATGCGCGATGAAGAGGTAGGAGAAACCGTGCTCGCGCTGCAGGTCGATCAGGAGATTGATCACCTGGGCCTGGATCGAGACGTCGAGCGCGGAGACCGGCTCGTCG
>NZ_JADPIT010000016.1:386855-388061 GCF_023073035.1 Bradyrhizobium sp. 62 | reverse complement strand
AGACGATCAGCCGCGGCCCCAGCGCCAGCGCGCGGGCGATGCAGATGCGTTGGCGCTGCCCGCCGGAGAATTGATGCGGGAAATTGCGCATCTGGTCGGGCCGCAGGCCGACCTGCTCGAACAGGTTTGCGGTACGCGCCTCCAGCGCCTTGCCGGTCGCGAGCCCGTGCACGAACAGCGGCTCGCCCACGATGTCTCCGGCAGTCATCCGCGGATTGAGAGAGGCGAACGGATCCTGGAACACGATCTGCATCGAACGACGATGTGGCCGCAACGCGGACTTGGACAGATGCGTGATGTCTTCGCCTTCGAGGCGGATCTGGCCCGAGGTCGGTTCGACCAGCCGCAGCACGCTGCGCGCCACCGTCGACTTGCCGCAGCCGGATTCGCCGACGAGGCCCAGCGTCTCGCCCACCCCAACCGAAAATGAGACGCCGTCGACTGCATGCACTGTGCCGATTTGTCGGCGCAACACGCCGGCGCGCACCGGATAGTGCTTCTTGAGATCGGTGACTTCGAGCAGCGCCTCGGTCATGCCACCTCCGCCACTTCGGCCGCCCGCCAGCATGCCGCGAGATGGCCACCGCCCCAATCGGTGAGCGGCGGATATTCGGCCTCACAGCGCTTGATCGCGAGCTTGCAGCGAGGCGCAAACGCGCAGCCCTTGGGCAGCCGCACCAGCGACGGCACCGTGCCGGGAATTTCGTTCAGCCGTGCTGGCGCGGCGACGCCCGGCGCCGGCACCGCCGGGATCGAGGCCATCAATCCGCGCGTGTAGGGATGTTTCGGCGCGGCGAACAGTGCCTCGACGCTCGCTTCCTCGACCTTCCGTCCCGCATACATCACGATGACCCGCTGCGCGGTCTGCGCGACGACGCCGAGATCATGGGTGATCAGCACGAGCCCGGTGCCGAGCTCTTTCTGAAGGTCCAGGATCAGCGCGAGGATCTGCGCCTGGATGGTGACGTCGAGCGCGGTCGTCGGCTCGTCCGCGATCAGCAGCGCCGGCCGGCACGCCAGCGCCATCGCGATCATGGCCCGCTGGCGCATGCCGCCGGACAGCTGATGCGGATATTCCCGCGCGCGCCGAGCCGGTTCGGGGATGCGCACCAGGCGCAGCATCTCGATCGCGATGTCCCGGGCCTCTTTACTCGACATGTTCCGGTGCAGCCGCACGGCCTCGACGATCTGGTCGCCGATCCGCAT
>NZ_JADPIT010000016.1:382732-386845 GCF_023073035.1 Bradyrhizobium sp. 62 | reverse complement strand
TGAGCGAGGTCATCGGCTCCTGGAAGATCATCGAGATGCGGTTGCCCCTGACGGCGCGCATCTCTGCTTCGTCCAGCGTCAGAAGATCGGTGCCTTCAAGCGTGACGGAGCCGCCGACGATGCGGCCGGGGGGATCAGGCACCAGCCGCATTAGCGACAGCGCAGTGACGCTCTTGCCGCAGCCGGATTCGCCGACGATCGCCAGCGTCTCGCCGCGCTTCACCGTGAAGGACACATCATCGACGGCCTTGAACAGACCGGAGTTGGTGAAGAACACCGTCTTCAGGTTTTTCACCTCGAGCACGAGATCGGATTTGTCAGTCATCAGCCGCGCTGCCGGGGATCGAGGATGTCGCGCAAGGCGTCGCCGAACAGATTGGCGCCGAACACCGCGAGGCTGATGGCGATGCCCGGGAAGATCACCAGCCAGGGCGCGGTGCGGACATATTCGGCGGCGGATTCAGAGAGCATGCGGCCCCACGACGGGTACGGCTCGGGAATGCCGAGGCCGAGGAAGGAGAGCGAGGCTTCGGTGAGGATGGTCGAGCCGAGCTGGGCGGTCGCAAGCACGATCAGCGGCGCCAGCGTGTTCGGCAGCACGTGACGGAGCGCGATGCGTACCTCGCTCATGCCGATCGACTTGGCGGCCTCGATGAATGGCAGCTCGCGCAGCGCCAGCGTGTTGGCGCGGATGACGCGCGAGACGGTCGGGATCAGCGGAATGGCGATCGCAATGATGACGTTCGGCAAGGACGGCCCAAGCGCCGCGGTCATGATCAGGGCCAGCACCAGCAGCGGCAGCGCCTGCAGAACATCGGAGACACGCTGAAACACGAGATCGACCCAGCCCGAGAGATAACCGGAGGTGAGGCCGACGATCACGCCGATGCTGCCGCCCAGCGCCGTCGAGCCGATGCCGACCGCGAGCGAGATCCGCGCGCCATGGATGATGCGGCTGAAGACATCGCGGCCGAAGGAATCCGTGCCCATCCAGTGTGCCAGGCTTGGACGCGCCAGTGCCCGGGCGGCATCGATCGTCAGCGGATCGTAACGCGCGATGAAGTCGGCGAAGATCGCGGTGAACACGAACAGGGTCATGATGACGAGCCCGGCCGCGCCCAGCACATGCCGCTGCGCCAAAAACAGCACGCGCCGCCAGCCGACGGTCGCGTGCGCCCCGGCGCGCCTCAGTTCAACGTCATAGTCGATTGCGGCCAACAGGTTCTCCTAATCCGTGTACCTGATGCGCGGGTCGAACACGGCGTACAGCATGTCGACGATGAAGTTCGCGCTTACCACGACGATGGCAATCAGCATCACCAGGTTCTGCACGATCGGATAATCGCGCCAGCGAATCGCCTCGACCAAGAAACGCGCGACGCCGGGGATGTTGAACACCGTCTCTGTCACGATGAGGCCGCCGATCAGGAACGCCGCCTCGATGCCGATCACGGTGATGACGGGCAGAATCGCATTCCTCAGCGCATGCTGGTAGTTCACGGCGGCATCCGATGCGCCCTTGGCACGCGCGGTGCGGATATAGTCCTGCCGCAGGACCTCCAGCATCGAGGACCGCGTGATGCGCATGGTCAGCGCCGCGCTGCGGAAGCCGACGGCGGCGGCGGGCACGGCATAGGTCGCGAAGGCTTCCAGCCAGGTCGCCGGATTCGGGTTGAAGATCGGCATCTGGTTGAACATCGCGACCGAGGCGGTGAGGATAAGCAGGCCCAGCCAGAACGATGGCAGCGACAATCCGCTGAGGCTCACCACACGTAACGCGTAGTCGAGCCTCGTTCCCTGCTTCACTGCGCTGATCACGCCCAGGGGAATGCCGATGGACGCCGAGAACAGCAGCGCCAGCCCGGCGAGCCGTGCGGTGATCGGAATCCGTGGCAGGATCTCTTGGAGCGCCGGCTTCTCGGAGACGTAGGAGTAGCCGAAATCGCCGCGCAGGAAGCCGCTGATCCAGTGCCAATATTGCACCACCAGCGGCTGGTCGATGCCGAGCTCTTTTTCCAAATTGGCCTTGTCGGCGGGATCGACATAGCCGGCCGCGGCAAACAGGATGTCGACGATGTTGCCGGGGACGATGCGCAGCAGGAAGAAGATGACGATCGAGATCCCGAACAGGGTCACGAGCATCAGCAACAGGCGCCGCACCAGATAGGCAAACATGCATCGCCTCCCGTCGAACCCGTCAGTCGCCCGCGCTACTTGTCCATCCAGACATCCTCGTAACGATAGCCATTGTAGGAGCTGTTGGACATCACCGTCACGCCCTTGACGTAAGGTTGCCAGCAACTGCCGGTCCGTGCGTGGAAGATGATCGGGCGGGCGACGTCCTCCTGCAACTTCTTGTCGATGTCCCACACCAGCTTCTTGCGCTTGTTGATGTCGGTCTCCTGGGACTGCACATCGAACAGCTTTTCGATCTCCTTGTTGCAGTAATTAGTGTAGTTGCGCTCGGAGCCGCAGGAATAATTCTCGTAGAAGGACTGGTCGGGATCGTCGACGGCATTGCCGGTCAAATTGAGCCCGAGCATGTAGTCCTTGCGCGCGATCTTCGGGAACCAGTTTGCGGTCTCGACCACGTCGAGCTCCCCGTCGATATAGATGCTCTTGAGCTGGTCGATCAGGATCACGGCGGGATCGCGATAGACCGGGATGTTGCGGGTCGAGACCTTGACCGCGAGATGCTTATCCGGTCCGTAACCGGCCTTCTGCATCAGCTTCTTGGCCTCTTCGCGGTTGGCGTTGATGTCGGGGCCGTAGCCCGGAATGGTCTCGAGCATCTCCTTCGGCATGCCCCACAGCCCATTCGGCGGCGGCAGCATGGTCCCGCCGACGTCGCCCTGGCCCTCGAACATGATCGAGATGAAGGCCTTGCGGTCGAGCGACAGCGCCATGGCGCGGCGGATGTCGATATTGTCGAACGGCGGCGCAGACGAATTGACGATGATGTTGGTGGCGACATTGTTGGGTTCGACCACGCAGACCGCGTTCGGCGCCTGCGATTTGACGTCCTTGAGAAGCGGGATGCTCACTTCGGTCGGGAAGGCCATGTCGAACTTGCCGGCGACGAAGGCGAGAATGGCGGTCGAGCGGTTCGGGATGATGGTGAACTCGATGCCGTCGAGATAGGGCCGCCCCTTGCGCCAATAATCGGGATTGCGAGTCAGCTTGATCGATTCATTGGCCTTGAACTCGACGAACTTGAACGGGCCAGTGCCGATCGGGTGCGTGCGCATGTCGCCGGGTGAGACGTGGCAGGGATAGACCGGCGTGTAGCCCGAGGCGAGCAGTGCAATTAGCGAAGGCTGCGGCCGCTTCAGGTTGAAGGAGACCTCGAGATCGCCGTTGGTGGAGACATCGTTGACCTGTTCGTACCAGCTCTTGCGCGGGTTCTGCCGGAACTTCTGCTGCGACTTGCCCATCAGCATGTCGAAGGTGCATTTGACGTCCGCCGAGGTGAACGGCTTGCCGTCGTGCCACTTCACGCCCTGGCGCAGCTTGAAGGTCAGTGTCTTGTTGTCGTTGACCCAGGCCCAGCTCTCGGCGAGCTCGGGCACGATGGTGTCCATGCTGTTCTGCGCCACGTCCTGCTTGTAGATGACGAGGTTGTTGAAGACCGGCATGAAGGGAACGTTGAGCGAGTAGGTCGCGCCTTCGTGGATCGAGGCGTTGCCGGGACTGTCGCGGTGGTACATCCGCAAAATGCCGCCCTGCTTGGGCTCGCCGGCGAATGCAATGGTCGAAAACGCCAGCAAAGATAGCGCCGCCGTCGCGGCGAGCGCTCGTACGCTCCGCATCCTCGTCCTCCCTGGACATCTTGTCTTTTAGGCCTTTTGCGGCCTGTTTGAGGGGACGATAGCGACGCGCGCGCGGTGAGGCAACCGGCAAGGTCTGCTACTCTCTTGGCAATTCGGATGACGGACGGCCGCAGGGGTTTTCTCTCACAAAGTGAGGGGGCCCAATCTCTGGCCACTAACTCCACCGTCGTCCCGGCCTAGTGCGCAATTGCGCACGGGGCCGGGACCCATACCGCGTGATCTATCGATACAGTCATCAGGAGTACCAAACGACGAATCTTCGCCAAACCACTCGCTGTGGTTT
>NZ_JADPIT010000016.1:349794-382722 GCF_023073035.1 Bradyrhizobium sp. 62 | reverse complement strand
CAATTGCGCACTAGGCCGGGACGACACCAAGTGTGTGGCGCGCGTCGGCCAAGCCCCTCACACGATCCTGGACGCCTTGTTCCCCCAATAGCGGTCCCGCAGCAGCCGCTTGTACAGCTTCCCCGTCGGCAGCCGCGGCAACTCCTTTTCGAAATCGACCGAGCGCGGCACCTTCTGCCGCGACAGCGACGCCCCGCAGAAGGCGATCAGCTCTGCGGCGAGCGCCTCGCCCGGCACGATGCCGGGCATCGGCTGCACCACCGCCTTCACCTCTTCGCCGAGGTCGGGATTGGGCACGCCGAACACCGCGGCGTCCGCAACCTTTGGATGGGTGATCAATAAATTCTCGCACTCCTGCGGATAGATGTTCACGCCGCCGGAGATGATCATGAAGGTCGCGCGGTCTGTTAGATGAAGGAAGCGGTCCTCGTCGACATAGCCGACGTCGCCGACCGTGCTCATGCTGCCGTCGGCCGAGCGCGCCTCCTTGGTCTTCTCCGGGTCGTTGAAATATTCAAAAGGCGAGGCCGTCTTGAACCAGACCTGTCCTGGCGTGCCGGTGGGGCATGGTTTCATGGTCTCGTCGAGAATATGGAGCTCGCCGAGCAGCACCTTGCCGACGGTGCCGCGATGGGCGAGCCATTCCGCGCTGTCGCAGGCGGTGAAGCCAAGGCCTTCGGTCGCGCCGTAATATTCGTGGATGATCGGTCCCCACCATTTGATCATGTCGTCCTTCACCAGGGCCGGGCAGGGCGCTGCGGCATGGATCGCGATCTCGAGCGACGACAGGTCATAGTGTTTTCGCATCCCCTCCGGCAGCTTGAGCATGCGCGAGAACATCGTCGGCACCAACTGGGTATGAGTAATGCCCCATTGCTGCACGAGCTGGAGGTAACGCTCGGGATCGAACGTTTCCATGATGATGACGGTGCCGCCCATCCGGATCGTGAGGTTCACGGCGGCCTGCGGCGCCGAATGATAGAGCGGCGCCGGTGACAGGTAGATCATGCCCTCGCGGTATTGCCAAAGCTTGGTCAGGAAATCGAACAACGGCAGATTGTGCTTTGGCGGCTCCTCCGGAAGGGGTCGCAGAATCCCTTTTGGCCGTCCCGTCGTGCCCGATGAATACAGCATGGCGGTGCCGAGCCATTCGTCCGGGATCGGCGTCTTCGGGAGATTGGCGGTCACCTCGGTGAGGCCGACGATGCGCTCGCTCTCGCCCGGGCCGTCGCCGACGATGCACAGTTTGATGTCGGGGCAGACCTTGATCGCCTCGCGCGCGATCTCAAGCTTCGCAACCGACGTGATCAGGATTTTCGACTGGCTGTTGACCAGGAGATAAGCGAGCTCGCCCGGCGTCAGGAACGAGTTGATGCAGGTGTAGTAGAGGCCGCAGCGCTCGCCCGCGCCGCAGGCTTCGAGGTAGCGCGAATTGTTCTCCATGAAGATCGAATAATGGTCGAGCCGCTTCAAGCCGTGCTTGCGGAACAAATGCGCCAGCCGATTGCTGCGCGCATCGAGCTCGCGATAGGTGACGGCCTCGCCAGTTCCCGCCATGATGAAGGCGGGCTGGAGCGGGCGCAGGCGGGCATGCTGACCTGGGTACATCGGTCCTTCGGCTTTAGATCATGCGGCAAGAAGCAGGATTTCGCGCACCTGCGCGGGGCCGTCGATCTTGCGCGGGTTGCGCGGAATCCAGTTCGTGCGCATCGCAGCGTCCGCGATGGCGTCGAAATGCTCCGGCGAGACGCGTACATCGGCGAGGCTGCGCGGCATGCCGAGCGAGCGGATGAAGGCATCCAGCACATCGGCCGCCTTGTGACCCGGAAAGCCCATTGCGGCCGCGACGATCATCTGGCGCTCGGCATTGTCGGGCGCATTCCAGCGCATCACGGCCGGCAGCATGATGCAGGAGGTGTAGCCATGCGGCACGTCGAAGGCTGCACCCAGCACGTAGCCGATGCCGTGGCTTGCCCCCATCGGCACGCCGGCGGCGAGCGCGCCCATCGACAGCCAGGTGCCGATCTGCGCATCCATGCGCGCGTCGAGATCGCCAGGGTCGGCCTTCACCCGCGGCAGCGCGTCGGCGAGCATGGCGAGGCCCTTCACCGACTGCGCGTCGGCATAGGGATGCGTCTCGCGCGAGCAGATCGCCTCGACGCAATGATCGATGGCGCGGATGCCGGTCGAGAGGAACAGCCATTCCGGCGTGTGCACGGTGATGGCGGGATCGAGGATGGTCGCCCGCGGAACGCTGAGCGGATGCCGCAGCATCTGTTTCACATGGGCGGTGCGGTCGGTGACGCCTGCGATCGAGCTGAACTCACCGCCGGCGATCGTGGTCGGGACGCTGATCTGACGCACGGTCGGCGCATTCATCTCGGGCGCGACGCCCTTGTGCACGCGGATACGCTCGATGCCGTCGACATCGTCGATGCCGTTGGCGAGGCAGAGCTGCACCGCCTTGGCCCCGTCGGTGATCGAGCCGCCGCCCACGGTGACGATCAGGTCGGCGCCCGCGTCGCGCGCCGCATTGGTGGCGGCGATCACCGCCTCCCGCGGGGTGTGCGCCGGCATGGCATCGAAGACGCCCGCGCAATTTGTGCCCAGGGCCTGTTTGATCTTCGTGATTTCGTCGGTCTGGCGGTTGAGCGTCCCCGAGACCATCAGGAAGGCGCGGCGCGTCCCCAGCCGGTCCATCTGCGCGACCACGGCTTCGGCCGCGGGATGGCCGAACACGACTTCCTCGATCGCGCCGTAAACGACACGTCCCTGGTGCACGCCTGTCCTCCCCGGACAATTCGACTTATTTTTGTGGGGGGTAGTCTAACCGCGCTGGCGGCATTCGTCATGCGCGAAGACGCTGGCCGAGAGGTCGTCATGCCCGGCTTGTACCGCCTGCGCGGCCGAAGCCGCTTCTGCGAGGCGAAGGCCCGGGCGTCCACGTTCTTTGCGCCACGGGGCAAGACGTGGATGGCCGGGTCAAGCCCGGCCATGACGCTGTGGAAGCGTTAATGCCCCAAGTTTTTTTTGTCAGATGCAATAGCTCTCGCCCAGGCGGGGAGAGGCGAAGAAGAACCTGTCAACCCATCATCCGGCTAGGGCATCTCGCCGAGCCTTGCGCGCGCTTTGGTCTTGAAGAGTTCACCATTGCGACCCATCTTGTGGCGCCCGCGGGTACAGGCGTACCCTGCTATTTCCGCGGTTTTTATGCGAGGACCTGGGATGACTGGACCGGACGGAAGCGAGCAGTTTGTCAAAAGGCACGATTTCGTTTCGCCTCGACCTCGCGTGATCGCGGGGCTTCTTGCCGCGGCATTCGGTCTTGCGGGCTGTGGACAGCCGACCCCGCAAGCGGCCGCCCCGCCGCCCGCGCCGGTGACCGTCGCCCAGCCGGTCAAGCGCACCGTCACCGATTGGGACGAGTTCACCGGCCGCTTCGAGGCCATGGAGGAGGTGCAGGTCCGCCCGCGCGTCGGTGGGTTTGTCAACTCTGTCGAATTCCAGGATGGCGCCATCGTTCGTCAGGGCGATCTGCTCTATGTCATCGACCCACGTCCGTTCGAGGCGGTGGCCACGCAGGCGGAGGGGCAGCTTTCCGATGCGCGTGCCAAGGTGGAGCTTGCAAAGCGGGAGCTCGATCGCGGTTTGAGCCTGGTGCAGACCAGCGCCGTCTCCGAGCAGGTTGTCGATCAGCGCCGGCAGGCCTTGCAGGCCGCGCATGCTGCCGAAACACAGGCCGAGGGTACGCTCAAAGTCGCCAAGCTCAATATCGAATTCACGCATGTGACGGCGCCGCTGACCGGCCGCGTCAGCCGCCATCTCGTCAGCCCTGGCAATCTCGTGCAGGGCAGCGATACCGGAACGTCGACGCTGCTCACCTCGATCGTGACGCTCGACCCGATCTATATCTATTTCGACATGGATGAGGCGACCTTCATCAAATACAGCAAGCTGTGGTTCGAAGGCCGCCGCCCGAGCTCGCGCGATACGGCGAACCCGGTGCAGGTGACGCTCGCCGGCGAGACGAAACCATCCCGTGAAGGCAGCATCAATTTCCTCGACAACCGTCTCGATGTCTCCACCGGCACGCTGCGCAGCCGCGCCGTGATCAAGAACACCGATCTGTCGATCCTGCCGGGTCAGTTCGGTCGCGTCCGCCTGATCGGCAGCGCGCCATATGAGGCGCTGCTGATTCCCGACGTCGCGGTTGCGACCGACCAGTCGCGCAAGATCGTGTTCGTGGTGAAGCCGGACGACACTGTCGAGGCGCGTCCCGTGACGCTAGGGCCGCTCGATGACGGCTTGCGCGTGATCCGCGAAGGGCTGAAGGCTGACGATCGCGTCATCGTCAACGGCATCCAGCGCGCCCGTGTCGGCGCCAAAGTCGCCCCGCAGACGGCGCCAGCGCCGGCCGGTGGCAAGCCCGGTGACAAGTCATGAATCTTGGCCGTCTCTCCATCAACCAGCCCATCCTGGCGATGGTGCTGTCGATCGTGCTGCTGATCGTCGGCGCGCTCGCGTACACCACGCTGCCGGTCTCCGAATATCCGCAAGTGGTGCCGCCGACCGTCGTCGTCACCACGCAATATCCCGGCGCCTCCGCGCAGACCGTGTCCGACACGGTTGCAGCTCCCATCGAGCAGGAGATCAACGGCGTCGAGGACATGCTGTATCTCTACAGCCAGGCGACCTCGAACGGCCAGCTCACCATCACCGTCACTTTCAAGCTTGGCACCGATCTCGACAAGGCCCAGGTGCTGGTGCAGAACCGCGTCGCAATCGCGCAGCCGCGTTTGCCTGAAGAGGTTCAGCGCAACGGCGTCACCACACGCAAGAACTCGCCCGACATTCTGATGGTCGTGTTCATGCTGTCGCCCGACGACACTTTCGACCAGCTCTACATCTCCAACTACGCGCTGCTCCAGGTCCGCGACCAGCTGCTGCGGATCGACGGCGTCGGCGACATCCAGATCTTCGGCGCACGCGATTATTCGATGCGGCTATGGCTCGATCCTGACCGGATCGCCAATCTCGGCCTGACGTCGGCCGAAGTGCTCGCCGCGATCCGTGCGCAGAACGTGCAGATCGCGGGCGGCCAGATCGCCGAGCCGCCGATCGCGGATCGCGCTTTCCAGCCGAACCTCACCTTTACCGGGCGATTGAAAGACCAGAAGCAGTTCGAGGACATCCTGATCAAGGCCGGCTCCGACGGCCGCACGGTGCGCCTGCGCGACGTCGCCCGCATCGAGCTCGGTGCTCTCGCCTACTCCACCAACAGCTTCCTGCTGCGCAAATCGGCGGTCGCCATGCTGGTGACGCAGCGGCCGGGATCGAACGCACTCGCGACCGCGAAGAACATTTCGGACACGATGACGAAGCTGAAGGAGACCTTTCCGAAAGGCCTCGACTTCAATATCGGCTACAACCCGACCGAGTTCATCGCGCAGTCCGTCCATGAGCTGATCAAGACCATCTACGAGGCCATGTTGCTCGTGGTCATCGTGGTTCTGGTGTTCCTGCAAGGGTGGCGACCCGCGATCATTCCGATCATCGCGATCCCGGTGTCGCTGGTCGGCACCTTCGCGGTGATGGCGGCGCTCGGCTTCTCCATCAACAATCTCACGCTGTTCGGGCTCGTTCTCGCCGTCGGCATCGTGGTCGACGACGCCATCGTGGTGGTCGAGAATGTCGAGCGGCATCTCGAGCATGGCATGAGCCGGCGCGACGCCGCGCTGAAGACCATGGAGGAGGTCGGCGGCGCACTGGTGTCGATTGCGCTGGTGCTGTGCGCGGTGTTCGTCCCGACCGCGTTTCTGGGCGGCATATCCGGGCAATTCTTTCAGCAATTCGCCGTCACCATTGCGGTCGCGACCGCAATCTCCTGCTTCTGCTCGTTGACGCTATCGCCGGCGCTGGCCTCGCTTCTCCTCGTCCCGCACGAGGAGAAGCGGCCGCCGGCGCGCTGGAATATCCTCGCCCGCGGCTGGAGTGCTTTCACGGGCGTCTTTAACCGCGTGTTCGACCGTCTCGCGCATGGCTATGCCGGCCTCGCCAATTTCGTGATCCGGCATTCGGCGGTGATGATCCTGATCTACGTCGTGCTGATCGGCAGCGCCGGCTGGCTGATCGCCACCACGTCGCAAGGCTTCATTCCGGCGCAGGACCGCGGCTACGTCATCATCTCCGTGCAATTGCCGGGCGCCGCTTCGCTGGCACGCACCACCGAGGTCGTGCGCGAGATCGAGCGGATCGCGCTGGATACGCCGGGTATCATCCGCGTCGCCGCTTTCGCGGGCTTCTCCGGCGCGACGCGGACGCAGGCCGGCAACGCGGCGGCGCTCTTCCCGGTGTTCGACGAGCCCGAGGCGCGGATCAAGAAGGGATTGTCTGCGAACGCCATCACGGTCGAGCTGCGCAAACGCCTGGCCGCGATTCAGGGTGCCTTCATCATCGTGATTCCGCCGCCGGCCGTGCCCGGCATCGGCACCGGCGGCGGCTTCACCATCCGCATCCAGGACCGCCAGGGCCGTGGGCCGGAGATGCTCGCCGCAGCTACTGACGAGCTTGTCGCCGCGGCGCGCAAATCGCCCTCGCTGCTCGCTCCCTCCGTGTTCTCTCCGTTCTCGGCCAATACGCCGCAGCTCTTCGTCGACATCGACCGCACCAAGGCGCAGAAGCTCGGCGTTCCCATCGCCGGCATCAACGACACGATCCAGACCTATTTCGGATCGACCTATGTCAACGACTTCAACCTGTTCGGTCGCACCTATCACGTCACCGCACAGGCGGACTTCCCGTTCCGGAAAGAGCCGAGCGACCTGTCGCGCCTGCGCACGCGGAACGCCTCCGGCGACATGGTGATGCTGGGCAGCGTGGTCGAGTTCAAGGACGTCTCGGGCCCCGACCGCGTTGCGCGCTACAATCTCTATGCGGCGTCCGAATTGCAGGGCGAGCCGGCGCCGGGCACCAGCTCGACCACCGCGCTCAACACCATCAAGAAGCTCGCCGACGATACCCTGCCGAGCGGCTTCACCTTCGAATGGACCGACCTGTCGTACCAGCAGATCACGGGCGGCAATGCGGGTCTCTACGTGTTCCCGATCTGCGTGCTGTTCGTCTATCTGGTGCTCGCTGCGCAATATGGCAGCTGGACCCTGCCGTTCGCGGTGATCCTGATCGTGCCGATGTGCCTGTTAGCCGCCACCATCGGCGTGCGCATCATGGGGCAGGACGTCAACATCCTCACCCAGATCGGTTTCGTCGTGCTGGTGGGATTGGCGGCGAAGAACGCGATCCTGATCGTCGAGTTC
The DNA here is from genome assembly GCF_023073035.1 of Bradyrhizobium sp. 62. Lineage (NCBI taxonomy): Bacteria > Pseudomonadati > Pseudomonadota > Alphaproteobacteria > Hyphomicrobiales > Nitrobacteraceae > Bradyrhizobium > Bradyrhizobium sp. 62. The sequence continues at coordinate 375,409 of NZ_JADPIT010000016.1, read as the reverse complement.
GCCCGCGACATCGAGAAGGAAGGCAAGCCGCGGCTGGAGGCCGTGATCGACGCCTGCCGCCTGCGCCTGCGGCCGATCCTGATGACGTCCTTCGCCTTCATCCTCGGCGTGCTGCCGCTGGTGATCTCGTCCGGCTCGGGCTCGGAGATGCGGCAAGCGGTCGGCGTCGCCGTGTTCTTCGGCATGATCGGCGTCACCCTGTTCGGGCTGTTGTTCACGCCGATCTTCTACGTGGTGGTGAGGAACCTGGCCGAGGGGAAGAACGAGGGGAAGCCGAAGGCGGTGGGCTGATTCCTCTCAAACGTCGTCCTGGCGAAAGCCAGGACCCATTACCCCATGGAGAGGTTCGAAGCGAAGCTGGTAACCACGAGTCGTCGCAAAACGACGCCCTGTGGTTATGGATCCCGGATCTGCGCTCCGCTTCGCTGCGCTTGTCGGGGACGACGCCGTTTGCTTGCCACGCCCTTCATACTAACGACCAACATGCAATGGATGGGCAGGCGCGGGGTTCTTCACTAGTATCCGCGCGATTTCAAAACAGAAAACTGCTGGGAGCAACCTATGAAATCAGCACTTTTGGCCGCTGTCGCAATTTCGGCCTTGCTGCTGGCCGCGCCGGCCTCTGCGCAAGGCGTCAAGATCGGTATCCTCAACGACCAGTCCGGCGTCTACGCCGATTACGGCGGCAAATGGTCGGTCGAGGCCGCCAGGATGGCGATCGAGGATTTCGGCGGCGAGGTGCTGGGCCAGAAGGTGGAACTCGTCACCGCCGACCACCAGAACAAGCCGGATCTCGCGACCTCCATCGCGCGGCGCTGGTACGATGTCGAGAACGTCGACATGATCACGGAGCTGACGACCTCATCGGTCGCGCTCGCGATCCACGAGCTCTCCAAGGAAAAGAAGAAGATCGACATCGTGGTTGGCGCTGCGACCTCGCGCCTCACCGGCGATGCCTGCCAGCCCTATGGTTTCCACTGGGCCTATGACACCCGCGCGCTCGGCGTCGGCACCGGCGGCTCGCTGACCAAGGCCGGCGGCGACAGCTGGTTCTTCCTCACTGCGGACTATGCCTTCGGCTACGCGCTGGAGAAGGACACCAGCGAGATCGTCACCGCCAATGGCGGCAAGGTGCTCGGTTCGGTGCGCGTGCCGCTCAACTCCTCGGACTTCTCCTCCTTCCTGCTCCAGGCGCAGAGCTCGAAGGCGAAGATCGTCGGCCTTGCCAATGCCGGCCTCGACACCACCAACTCGATCAAGCAGGCGTCCGAGTTCGGCATCGTCTCCGGTGGCCAGAAGCTCGCGGGCCTCTTGATGACGCTCGCCGAAGTGAACGGTCTCGGCTTGCAGGCCGCGCAAGGCCTGGTGCTGACCGAGGGCTATTACTGGGACATCAACGACCGCACCCGCAATCTCGGCGAACGCTTTCTCAAGCGCACCGGCCGGATGCCGAACATGATCCAGGCCGGCACCTATTCGGCGACGCTGAGCTATCTCAAGGCGGTCAAGGCCGCTGGCACCAAGGATCCGGATGCGGTCGCCAAGAAGCTGAAGGAGTTGCCGGTCGACGACGACTTCGCGCAAGGCGGCAAGGTGCTCGAGAACGGCCGCATGGTCCACGACATGTATCTGTTCGAGGTCAAGAAGCCCTCCGAATCGAAGAAGCCCTGGGACTATTACAAGCAGCTCGCGGTCGTTCCCGGCGAGAAGGCGTTCTTCACGGCCAAGGAGAGCGGCTGTCCGCTGACGAAGTAGGGCCAGGACCGCGCCAATAACTCCTATGTCGTCCCGGCGAAAGCCGGACCCATAACCCCAGCGAGAAGTTGTGGGCGCGAACTGGTAACTCCGAGTCATCGTCAAACCACATCCCGGGGGTATGGGTCCCGGCCTTCGCCGGGACGACTCTGAGTGTGTGGCGGTTGCCCGCCCCTCACACCAGCCGCAGCACCACCGCGCCCAACGCCCCCGCCCACAGCGCAATCGCCGCGACGCCCTGGATCATGAAGCCCGGGCCGCGTTTAGCGGCAGCCTTCGAATAGCCGATGAAATAGACAATGCGGCCGATGATCCACACCGCGCCGATGCCGGCCGCGATGGCGTCGCCGATATAGATCGCGAACAGCCACAGCGCCGGCAGGACGATCGGCATCCATTCCAGCGTGTTCATCTGAATGCGAAACGCGCGCTCGAAATCCGGATGGCCTGACGTGGCCGGCACCTTAACACCGGTCTTGGTCCGCGCCCGCGAGACATTGATGCAGGTGAAGAAATAAAATGCGATCGCCAGCAGCGTGACGAGGGCGGTGAGACGATACATCGTTGGTTTCCTTAAAGCGTTTTCGAGCGAAGTCGACACCCGGCCCGCGTAAAGAAAAACGCGTCAAAACGAGGATCTAGACAGGTCGCGCTTCTTCAATACCCGGTCAGCTCGAGATAGCCAACGCCGTCATGCGTGCCGGCAAAGCTGATCGGCCCCTCCCAATAGGAAAAACCGGTCCCCATCCACGCCTTTGGATTGAGCGGCTTGCACTGGATCGAGAACGACCGCGAGGGGATCGCGATCTGCCATTCCACCGGCAGCTTGTGTCCCGCGACCTCGGCGGTCGCCTTCGGAGTCATCTGGATGTCGTCGCCCGCAATCATGTGCGTATCGCCGGCGGCGGAGATCCAGTTGCCGAACGGATGATTCCGGCCGTCCTTCTGGCGCAGCCGGTACAGCATCAGCTTGTCGCCGGACGCGAGATGCAGCGACAGCCAGTCCCAGCCGGTCTGGTCGGTGTCGAGCGGCTGGCTGCTCCATTCGCGGTCCATCCAGGCCTGGCCGGAAACATCGACCGGCCTGTCGTCGATGGTGAGCGTGCCGCGGGCGCGATAGAACGGCTGGCTGTAATAGTAGGAGGCCTGTCCGCGCTCGGACTTGCGGCTGTAGCCGCGATCGCCTTGCAGCACCACCGGACGATCGGCCTCAAGCGTCAGCGCGTAACTGAAGTCGGTGCCAGCGGCCTTCAGCGCCAGCGGCGCCAGAGTGCGATCGCCGGTGCGCTCGGATCCGTTCATCTCCCAATCATCGATCCAGGCCGAGAACGGTTTCGCGGTGACGCCGGCCTGCCCCACACCGCCGCGGGAAAACAGCTCATTGAAGCGGTGGGTGTCGGCGCGCGTCACCGCCGCATGCGCCATCCACACCTGCTGATTGGCCCAGCCTTCGCTCTGCGGCCCCGGCTGCGTCGCCTGGCGAAACAGCGTCCATTGCAGGCCGCAAGCCGCGCCGCTGCTATCGACGAGATTCGCCGTGAGATACCACCACTCGATGCGAAACTCCGGATGCGGCCCGTGATCGTCCGGAAAGGCGAACGTCTTCCCCGGCGTGACCTTGGCAAAGCCGTCGGCTGTCTCGCCGAGCCCGGCATAGCCTTGCGCGCCCGCGCGGCGGACTGCCGCGAGCGCGGCGATGCCGCCGGCGAAGGTGCGCCGCGTTATCCCGTTAGCGCTCATTGGCAAACACCTTGACGAGGCTCGCCGGCTGCATCCGGGCAAGTCGGATCATCGGCAGCAGGGCGGCAAGCAACGAGGCGAACAGCGCGACCGCGACCAGCTCGACCAGTTGCAGCGGAAACACGTGGAACGGCAGCCGCCAGCCGAACGCCTTCACGTTGACGATCGCGATCAGGCACCACGCCACCAGCAGGCCGAGCGGCACGGCCAGGAGCGACGTGAACAGCGCGACCGACAGCGTCTTGGTCAGCTCGATCGCGGCAAGGCGTGGCCGCGTGATGCCGATCGCCCAGAGCGGTGCGAGTTGCGGCAGGCGCGAGTTCGCCAGTGTGAGAAGGCTGGTCAGAAGCGCGATCCCGGCGACGCCGAGCGTGAACGCGTTCAGCGCCGACGTCACCGCAAAGGTGCGGTTGAAGATCCGGATCGATTCTGCCTTCACCGTCGCCTGGTCGGCGACGCTGCGGTCATCGAGCGCAAACTGCTTCTGCAACGCCGTGATCAGGCCGGGGATATTCTCCTTCGCGACGATGAGACCGATGCGCGTCTGCGGCGTCTGCGGAAACTGCCGGATCAGTGCCGCGACGTTCACCGCAAGCTGGCCCTTGGGATTGCCGTAGTCGGCATAGATGCCGACGATGTCGAGCTCCCAGGTCCCGCCCGGCGCCGGGACGTCAACGACATCGCCGACGCGGACGTTGAGGCGGCGGCTCAGCTGCTCGCTGATGAACGCGGCATTACCGGGCACGAGCCGGGTCCAGGCACGGGGCGCGGCTTCCAGCAGCGGCCAGCGCTCGCGATAGAGCGCATGATCGGGCAGGCCGAGCAGCTCGACCGGCTGGCCCTGCACCTGTGCCTCGGCGCGTCCGCCCGACAGGATCGCCTGGACATCACCGCGCTCCTTCAGCCAGTTGCGGATTGCGACACCTTTCGCATTGTCGGAGGCGCTGATGTAGACGTCGGCCGCGAGCCGCCCGTCGAGCCAGCCGATGAAGGTGCGGCTGAACGTTTCCACCATGGTGGACACTCCGACATTGACGGCGAGCGCGAGCAGCAGCGCCATCAGCGCCAGCGACAAACCCGAGAGCTGCTGCCGGCTGTCCGCCCAGAACCACAGCGCGAGCGGTTTTCGCGCGAAACGCTGCCCGGTCCGCAGGATGATGTCGAGGAAGGCCGGCAGGATCAACGCGGCGCCGAGCATCAGCGCCGCCAGCACGCCAAAGCCCGCGATCAACGATTGCCCGTACTGGAGCAGCAACAGCGCGACCGCGAACACGGCGCAGGCGGCTAGGCCTTGCAGGATCAGCCAGCGGCGCTGCCGCTGTTGCCAGGCGCGCGGCTGCGCGGTCGCCAGCACCGGCATCCTGACGGCCTTGATCAGGCTGGTCGCCGCGGCAACAAGCGCGCCCACAATGCTGATGCCGATCCCGGCGAGCCACCATTCGGGACGCAAGCTGAGCTGCCCCGGAATCTGCGCGCCATAGAGTCCACGCAAGGACGCCGCGACGTCGGGCAAGAGCGCGGCCGCGATGAAATAGCCGCAGGCAAGCCCGATCAGGCCTGCGACCAGCGACAGCGCCACGAGCTCGACCACCAGCACGGTGTTGACCAGCCGCGCCGAGGCACCGCAAGCCCGCAAGGTGCGGAGCATCGGCAGCCGCTGCTCGAAGGCGAGGCCGACGGCGGAATTGACGATGAAAAGACCGACGAAGAACGACAGCAGGCCGAACGCGGTGAGGTTGAGATGAAAGCTGTCGGTGAGGCGCTCCAGCTCGGTCTCGGCATTCGGTTCGACCCGCTGCAAGCGGTCGCCGACGACGCTCGCCAATGGCGCGGGCTTGCCCTTCGGTTTGCCGATCAGAAGTCGCGAGATCTGGTCCGGCTTGTTGAGGAGCCGCTGCGCCACGCCGATGTCGACGACGAGCACGTCGGGCACCAGCTGCGGCTGCACGCGCAGTGGTGGCAGTTTTGCGCCGCTGCTGATCGCTGGTGCCGCGCCTTCCTGCTCCTGCAAATCGTTCAGCGTCTCCCGTGCCACCAGCGTCTGGCCCGGCGGCGCGACGAAGTTGCTCAGATCGGCGGCGCCGAGGCGCGGTGCGTTGCCGACATCGACCGGCAGCGTCACGGGCTCGATGCCGAGCAGCCGGACCGAGCGCCCGTTGACCTGGACCCGGCCCTCCAGCATCGGCGAGACCGGCCAGCCGGCGCGACGGAGCTTGACGAACAATTCCTGCGGAAAGGTCGCGGCATCGGGCGCGACCAGCATCGGCGTGCGCGCGCCGCCGAAGGTTGCCGCGGCGCGGTCATAGGCGTTGCGGGCCTGCTGGTTGATCGCCTGCACGCCGCTCCACAACGCGGTCGCCGCGATCAGCCCGATCAGGAGCGTCGCGAACTGCATCTTGTGGCGCCGCCAATGGCTGAGCAGCACGGCGAGGACCCAGAGCGCGCGCCTCATGCGATCCGCCCGGCGTGCAGGTTGACGTGGCGATCGAGTGCCGCGGCCAGATGCAGGCTGTGCGTCACCAGCAGAAAGCCGCAGCCGGTGCGCGTGACGAGGTCGCGCGTCAGCGCCAGCACGTCCTCGGCAGTGGCTTCGTCGAGATTGCCGGTCGGCTCGTCCGCCAGCAGCAACGACGGCTTTATCGCCAGGGCCCGGCCGATCGCGACCCGTTGCTGCTGGCCGCCTGACAATTGTTCTGGATAACGCTTGAGCAGGCCGCCAAGCCCGAGACGCTCGATCAGCTCCTTGTACCAAGCTGCGTCGTAGCGGTCGGCGATCCGTGCCTGAAAGACCAGATTATCCCCGACCGACAGACTCGGGATCAAATTGTACTGTTGAAACACCAGGCCGATCCGGTCGCGCCGCAGGCCCGCGCGTCCCGCATCGGACAATTTGGTGACCTCGGTGTCTTCCAGTCGGATCGTGCCGCCATCGGCGGCATCGAGCCCTGCGATCAGGTGCAACAGCGTGCTCTTGCCGCTGCCGGACTCGCCGGTCAGCGCGACGCGTTCGCCGGCCTTGAGGTCGAGATCGACGCCGCGCAGGACATGGACCGGCTCGCCGGCCGAAGAGAACGTCTTGGAGAGGTTGCGGATGCTCAGCACGATGAATGGCGCCGGACGGAATTAGCGGAATTGCTGCGTAGCACACTTGCTGCGGAAATGCCGGGTTGCGTTGGTCTTGAAGCCGTTGTTAGCTCCTAAGAGGACCAAATCAAAAAAGTGCCAAAAAGGGACGACGGGGAGAACGATGAGCGCTCAGGCAACGCAGCCCGCGGCGGGCAAGATGACGGGGATGTCCAAGGAAACGTCCAAGGAAACGTCCAAGGAAACGCCAAAGGGTGCCTGGACCGTTACATTTCTCCTGTTTCTTTTCATGCTGGTGAACTTCGCCGACAAGATCGTCGTGAGTCTCGCGGGCGTTCCGATCATGACCGAGCTGAAGCTCGAGCCCGAGCAGTTCGGTCTGCTCGGCTCCTCGTTCTTCTTCCTGTTCTGGTTTGCGGCCATCGTGGTCGGCTTCATCGTCAACAAGGTGCCGACGCGCTGGGTGCTGCTGACACTCGCCGTGATCTGGGCGCTGGCGCAGTTTCCGATGGTCGGCACCGTCTCTTTCACCACACTCATGATCTGCCGCATCGTGCTCGGCGCCGGCGAGGGCCCTGCGGCCTCGGTGGCGATGCACGCGGTCTACAAATGGTTCCCCGACGAGAAGCGCACGATGCCGACCGCGATCCTGTCGCAGGGTTCGGCCTTTGGCGTGATCCTGACGGTCCCGGCGTTGAACTGGATCATCGTCAACCATTCCTGGCATTACGCGTTCGGCGCGCTCGGAATCGTCGGCCTGATCTGGGTCGCCGCCTGGCTCGCACTCGGCAAGGAAGGCCCGCTGGACACCCACGCATCGGCCGTGATCGAACCGAAAATACCCTATCTCCAGCTTCTGACATCGCGCACCTTCATCGGCTGCGTGACCGCGACCTTCGGCGCCTATTGGGCGTTGTCGCTCGGGCTCACCTGGTTCACGCCCTTCATCATCAAGGGCCTCGGCTTCTCGCAGTCTCAGGCGGGCTTCGTCTCGATCCTGCCCTGGGTGTTCGGGGCGACCATCGTCATTCTCACGGGCTGGATCTCGCAGGTGATGCTGGCACGCGGCTACACGTCGCGGATCTCCCGCGGCGTGCTCGGCTCGGTGCCGCTGATTGTCGGCGGCCTGATCCTCGCGATGATGCCGCAAGTCCAGGGCGCGGGCCTCCAGATCGCCCTGCTCGTTGTCGGCTCCGGCCTGTGCGGCGCGATCTACGTCGTCTGCCCGCCCATGCTCGGCGAGTTCACGCCGACGTCGCAGCGCGGCGCGGTTCTCGCGATCTACGGTGCGCTCTATACGCTTTCGGGCATCATCGCGCCGCTGGTGATGGGCAGCGTGATCCAGCGCGCCGGCAACATGCTCGACGGCTACATGACCGGCTTCACCATCAACGCCGCGATCATGGTCGGCTCCGGTGTGCTCGGGCTGCTCCTGCTCTGGCCGAACACGGAAAAGGCCAGGCTGACCGGTGGAGCTACGCCGCAGGCCGCGCCGCTGAAGAGCGCGGTGTCGCCGACGTAAGGGGCGGGCTCCGCCAAACCCAATTACAATCGTCGCCGGGACACGATTAGGTTTGCGGCCGCCGCTTCCGCTCCGTGAACGGCGACAGCACCACCGTCGCGACCATGAAAATCACGGACGCCCCGAACACCCAATGCGGCGCGCTCTGGTCCATGATCCAGCCGAACAGCAGCGGGCTGACGATGCCGCCGAGATTGAATCCGGTGGAGACGATGCCGAAGGCGCGCCCCGCAGCGCCGGGCGGCGCTGCATTGCGCACCAGCATGTCGCGCGAGGGCGCGATCACGCCGGAGAGGAATCCCGCGGTCGCCATCGTGGCGATCAGCGCCCAGCCCGGCAGCGTGACCAGCGCGATCAGCAGCACGATCGCCGCGTTCGCAGCAAAGCAGGCGGCGGCGACATAGCCGTGGCGCTCGGTGTGGTCGGCAAGGAAGCCGCCCGCGAGCACGCCGGCGGCGCTTGCACCGAGGAAGGCGGTGAGCGCGACATTGGCCGCGGAATAGGTGACGCCATAGCCACTCATCAGCGCCACCACGCCGAAATTGTTGATGCCGGCGACCGACAGGCTGAGCAGCATGAACAGCGCCGTCAGCGTGATCAGCGCCGGCGTGATCACGGCTTGTTTAGGTGCGTTCTCGGTGCCCGGCTTGGTCTTGTGCGCGCCGGCATCGGGAATGTTCATCGTCACCAGCAACAGCGCGACCAGAACGCCGATCGCGCCCGATGCGATCAGCGCACCGGCGCCGCCGGACACGATGACCATCGCGGCGACGATCGCCGGCGCCACCGCGCCGCCGAAATAGCCGGCAAAGGTATGGATCGAGAAGGCGCGGCCCATCCGCGCTTCGTCCATGTGCGCGGCAAGGATGGCGTAATCGGCGGGATGGTAGACGCTGTTGGCGAGCCCAAGCAGCACGGCGCAGGCGATCAGCGAGGCGTAGCTGAGATGCAGGCCGAGCAGGATCAGCGCGAAGCCGCCGAGGGTGAGACCGCCCAGCAGGATCCGTCGCGCGCCAAAATGGTCGACGAGATAGCCGGTCGGCGCCTGCGTCAGCCCCGACACCACGGCCGACACGGTGAGCGCAAAGCCGAGCTCGACATAGCCGACGCCGAGTTGATTCTTGAGGAACGGAAACAGCATCGGCAGGACCAGCAGATGGAAATGGCTGACCCAATGCGCGATCGAGATTCCCGTCAGCGTGCGTAGCGCGCTGTCCGCCTTGCCTTGCTGCGGTGCGGCGAGAACGTCAACCATTGCAGTTCCGTTTTATGTCCTTTGGAGACGCGCAAACTATCGGGCAGAGCGGTTATTTGTCCATGAACGCAGGCGCATGGCTGGTAGTGGGGGCGGGGCGAGAGGGGGTCATGAGAATGGCGAGGACGGTGGCTCCACATTGTCGTCCTGGCTTTCGCCAGGACGACAGTTGAGAGCGTGGCAAGAGCCGAGCCCCTCAAAACGGCTCGTCATCCGGCCCGTAGCGGTCGCGCTTCGGGGTCGCCATGTCGCCGTCCTCGTAATCATCGTCGTCGGTGTCGAGCGGAGGTGGAGGCTTCTTCGCCTTGTCTTTTGCTGGCGTGTCGTCCGCAATTTTCGGCGGCGCGCTCGGCTTGCCGATCTTGGCCATGGCTGGTCCCGGATGGTGATGCTGCATCCGTCTAGCCTGAATATATGGGCAGCTGCTGATTTATCTCAAGAACGGCGGCAAGACGGTCAGTGCACCACCGGCCCGCCGGCCTTCTTCCAGGCATCGATGCCGCCGGCGATGTGGGCGGTGTTGGTGAGCCCGGCCTCCTTGGCGGCGGCGACCGCCATCGCAGAGCGTTCGCCGAAGGCGCAGAAGAACACGACGCGGCGGCCGGTGGCGGCCGCGACCTCGCGCAGCATGCCGCCGGGCTTGAGGCTGTCCTCAACGGACGGATAGGGCGTATGCAGCGCGCCTTCAAGCATGCCGTGCTTCATCCGCTCGTTGGTCTCGCGCAAATCGACCAGCAGGATATCGGGACGGCCGAGGCTGCGGATCGCCTCGACGGCGCGGAGCGCGCGGCCCTCTTTCTCCAGCTCCTCCTGGTGCAGGCCGACATGCATGTTGGCGGGCACCGCGACGTCCATCATCTTCGGATTGGGCAGCTTCAGATTGGCCATCAGCTCGATATAGTCGTCGACCGAACGCACCTGGAGCCGCGGATTGTAGCGCTTCTCCTCGCCGATGGTGGAGACGGTGTCGCCCTTGTAGTCATGCGCCGGGAACACCATGGTCTCGTCCGGCAGCTTGAGCAGGCGGTTGAAGATCGAGTCGTATTGCGCGCGCGACGAGCCGTTCTGGAAATCGGTGCGGCCGGTGCCGCGGATCAGCAGCGTGTCGCCGGTGAAGACGCGGTCGCCCATCAAATAGGAATAAGAATCATCGGTGTGGCCGGGCGTGTACATCACGTCGAGCGACAGGCCGTCGATCGTCACCTTGTCGCCGTCGGCAACCCGCATCGCCACCACGTCGGCCTTGGTCTGGTCGCCCATCACGGTCATGCAATGGGTGCGGTCGCGTAGCTCGCCGAGGCCGGTGACGTGGTCCGCATGCAGATGGGTGTCGACGGCCTTGACCAGCTTGAGATCGAGTTCGCGCAGCAGCTGGCAGTAGCGGTCGACCTTCTCCAGCACGGGATCGAGGATCAGCGCCTCGCCGCCGGGGCGGCTCGCCAGGAGATAGCTGTAGGTACCCGAAACACTGTCGAAGAGCTGGCGGAAGATCATGGCAAGGCCCGGCGTGAATTACCCGGAGATTCTACTACATTTCGGGCTCACAAGAGAAGCAATTCACTGTGTAAGCAAGAAAATTTGGAAGATTTTTATTCCTGTGAGGGGCGAGTGGGTGTCACCTGGCCACCGCTGTCATTCCCCGCGAAGGCGGGAAATCCAGTACGCCGCGCCCTTTCCGTACCCCTCCCCGTCTCGGAGTACTGGATCACCCGCCTTCGGGGGCGATGACACCGGCTGTGCCGCGACGCCTTGCCCCGACAAAAGGCTCAGGGCCTCACCAGCGTGTACCCGTTCTCGCTGAGAAACAGGATCTGCCCGACCCCGACCTGCACCGGCGTGGCGGCGGGGATGAACTCCGGCCGCTTGCCGGTCTCCCGCTCGATCGTGTCGACGGTGTTGAGGCAGATGTCGAAGCGTACGCCTTGCGCGATCAGGCTTTCGACCTGCTTGCGGCGTTCGCTGCCTGACAACAGGAGATCGATGCCGGGACCGAACGCCACCACCTCGATCGCGACTTTGTCGGGGTCGTAGGCTTTCAGTAAATTGTTGGCGACGCTGAGCACCAGAGCCTGCTTCCTGGCATCGCCATCGGAGAGCTGCAGCACGATCTTGTGCTCGGCGAACGGCTTGTCCTGGAGCGGCACCTGCTGCGCGAAAGCCGGCGGCGCCGCCCAGGCGAATAGCGCCAGCAGCATCGCGGATAGGGTTTGCGACCGCATCATCCCTGTCCTGCAATGCCCGGATTACCCTCGACGCCCTTTAGCGTGACGCCGGAGCCGAGCCGCTCCTGAAACATCCGGCCCGAGCGCAGATATTTTGCCACCACATCCCACACCGGCGCGCCTTGCTGGCTGTTGACCGAGGCCCAGCCCGCGATCTTGTAACGGTGGCTGGCACTGAGCGCCTTGCCGCCATTGAGCTTCAGCTCCGAGATGCGGCTGCCGATCGCCGCCGTCGGCGTGCAGGTGTAGCTGAGCCCGCCGGCGCGCACCATGTCGCCGCCCTGCTGGTAATAGGGATCGGTGTTGAAGAGGTTGTCGCAGACGTCTTCCAGCACGTCCTTGATCTGGGCTCCGGTCATCTCTTGCACATAGGTCTCGGGATAGCTGATCGCGGTTTCCGCGAGCAAATCCTCCATCGTCAGCGCCTGGCCGGAGAGCCCGGTGACGCCCCAGCGGAAGCCCGGCGACAGCGCGATCTCGGCGTTGAGCTCGGTGCGCAGCGCGCTGCAGATCAGCTCGTCGACTGGGCCGGCGAAATTGTCGCGTCGATACAGCAGGCGATCGGGCGTCGCGATCTTCTCCAACCAGTCGGTGACGAAGGGCGCCCGCAATCGGCCGATCAGTTCGGCCATCCCAGGATCGGGCTTCAACAGCTCGGAATAGACCGGCAGCAGATGATATTTGACGTCGCCGACCTTGCCCTTGTCGAGCGCGAGATCGAGCACGGCAAGGAATTTTCCGTTGGAGCCGGCATTGGTGACGAGCGTCGTCCCGCTCGCATTTTTCACTGCGATTGGCTGCGGGATCGCATCATGGGTATGGCCGCCGAGGATGACGTCGATGCCGGTGACGCGGCTTGCGAGCTTGAGGTCGACGTCCATGCCGTTGTGCGACAGCAGGATGACCGCATCGACCTTGTCGGCGCCGCGCAAGCCGTCGACATGCTTCTGGAGTTCCTCCTCGCGGATGCCGAAGGTCCAGTCCGGCGTGAACCGTTTGGGATGCGAGATCGGCACGTAAGGGAAGGCCTGGCCGACGATCGCGACGCGATGGCCGCCGAGTTCCTTGATCACGGAGGGCTTGAACACGCGCCCCGTCGCCTTGTCGAAGGCGGCGGCGTCGTTGAATGCCGCTTCCTCGGTCAGGAAAACGTTCTGCGCCAGAAACTCGCCCTTGAAGCGCGCGAGATTGTCGCGCAGCGCCTGCTCGCCGTAGGTGAATTCCCAATGCCCGGTCATCGCCTCGATACCGAGCAGGTTTGCGGCCTCGACCATGTCGCGGCCCTGCATGATGTTGGCGAGTCCCGAGCCCTGCCAGATGTCGCCGCCGTCAACGAGCACGGAGTGTTTTTCGCCGACATCGCCGCGCAAGCGGTCGATCAGCGTCTTCAGATGGGCGAAGCCGCCGAGCTTGCCGAAGCGGCCTGCGGACTTCTCGAACTCGAAGCAGCTGAAGGCATAGGCGTCCGCACTGTCGGGCCTGATGCCGAAACGGTCGAGGAAGGCGCGCCCGACCAGGTGCGGCGGCCGTCCCGCCATTTCGCCGATCCCGATATTGACGCTGGGCTCGCGAAAATAGACCGGATTGAGTTGCGCATGCGTGTCGGTGAGGTGAAGGATGCGCGCATTGCCGAACCGTTCGAGGTCGTAAATGCTCGCGGCCTCAGCACCGCGCGCAAGCCGTGGCAGGCTGAGCGATGCGGCAGCAAGGCCTGCATTCTTCAGGAAATCGCGGCGGCGGATCGCCATCCAGAAATTCTCCGCGCCCTCTCATGGCCGCAAGGCTGTTGCACAGGCGAACAGTCTAGCGGATTTCCATCGCCTTCCAGGCTTCTTTTTCGGAAATCGCCTGGAAGACCGACGCCTTCGCCAGCGCCTCGGCCTCCCTGGCTGCAGCCACGGCGCGGTCGAAATCGCCGCCATCGGCCGCCTTCTTCGCGGCGGCCAGCGTCGAGACGGTCACGGTCCACTGGTTGCGCATGCCGGCCGCCTCCTTGGAGGAGGCCTCGGCGGCGGCATAGGCCGCCTTGTAGTCTGCCTCATTCGCCGCGTGCGCCGCCGGCGCGAAGCTCAGGGCAAGCAGCATGGCGGGGACAAGTGACCGCTTCATGGCCGCGCTCCCGGTCCCGATATCGGCAGGCCGTTGGCGACGTAGGACAGGAAATATTCGACGTCGCGGTATTCATCCGCCTGTGGCTCCAGCGGAACCGCGCGGGTCTGGCTGTTGCAGGTGACGAAGCGGCGGCTGGTCGTTCCCATGCCGCTCCATTCGGAGCGGTAGATCGGCATTGCGTTCAGAATGCCGAGCGCCGGCGCCAGGATCTCGGCGCGGATGCGCTCGCCCGGGCTCTGCACATGGCAGCTCGCGCAGGAGAAATTCAATTGGCCGCGGCGGGTGTAGAAATAGCGCTTGCCGTTCTCGAATGCCGCGAGCGCGCGAGGATCGTCGGGGATCGTGATGTCCATCGGCTTGCCGCGCGAGGTGAAGGCCATGTAGGCGGTGAGCGAGGCCATCTCGTCCTTGACGTAGGAATAGGGCGCCTCGCCATTGGCCTCGCGGCAGTGGTTGAGCGCCAGCTCCAGCGTGACGACCTTGCCTTCCTTCTCGTCGAAATAAGGATAGTTCTGGCGGATGCCGATGCCGCCGTCCGGGAAACAGTCGGCATAGGTCTTGCCGTTCTTGAACGGGGTGGCGAACATCTCCTTGCCGGCGTCGAGCGCGAACTCGTAGGGCGGGAATTCCTCCTTCTCCTGCCACTGCCGCTTCATGTCCTCATTCATGGAATAAGGACCGTTGACGAAGTCCTCGTGCTTCACGGTCGGGAACTTCTGGAAGAAGAAGTTCTGGAACGCCTTGGCATCGGCGACGGGATCGACCTTGTCGGCCGCCACCACGCGCGGAGAGGTGAGGGCCAACGCGACGAGCGCGGCGCTCAACAAACCAGGCAGGATGGAAGTGCGCGCCTTCATCACGAGATCTTCGCGGTGGTCGTGTCCGACGCACCCTTGTTATCGGTCCAGGAGACCTTGAGATCGTCGCCCTTCTTGGCCCCCTTGAAGCTGAACTTGACATAGGGGTCCTTCGAGACCGCGGTGCCCCAATCGGCAACGAAGACGTCCTTGCCGTTACATTCGAATTTCAGCTGCTGGATGTAATGCGCCGGGATCAGCTCGCCCCTGGCGTCCTTGACGAAGCCGGTATCCATCGGGTGCTGGATCAGCGCCTGCACCTCGGTGATGTCGCCGTTGGCGGTGGCGCGAACGCGAATGCTGGATGCCATATCGATCTTCCTCGCTTAGCCGCCGCAACCGCCGACGGTGACCTTGACCTCTTTGGTCGCGCTGTAGAGCTTGCCGTCGGCCTCCACGATCGCAACGACGTTGGTGGTTTTGGCCATCTTCAGCCGGTTGGCGACAGCAGGGATCGTGCCTTCGGGAATTCTGTAGCTCGCGGCCAGCGCGCTGGGATTCTCGGCCACGAAGAACGACATCGAGGTGACCTTGTCGAGCGTCGTCGTCACCGAGATCGGCACCACGCCGCCGTTCTCGGCGATCTCGGGGGCGTCCAGCTTGACCTTGTCGGACGGCTCGGCGGTTTTGCCGTACAGCGCCTTGATGGCGTCCGCCTCGCTCTTCTGCCTGAAGGCCTCTTCCGGATATTTGTCGTTGGCCGCGGCGCGCGCGGGAGCGGCGCCGAACGGCAGATTGCCGAGGCCGAGCAGCGCGACCGAGGCTGCGCCTTGAAGAATCAGCCGGCGCGTCGCGCTTGGGCCGGTGAGTGTGGTCATCTCGGGTCTCCCAACCAATCTCTTGGCGTGCCTGAAGTCACAGGGTCTGCAGGAAATCAACGATCGCGCTGATCTCCTGTTCGGTCAAAATCCGGTTCCGGCCGAACGGCGGCATCATCGTCTGCGGATTGCGTTTGGTCTCGTCGAAGATGATCGCGGCCAGCTCGTTGCGATCGGGGTACTTGGTCTTGAGGTCCTTCAGTTCCGGCCCGATCGTTCCCGGCAGGTCGCCACCCTTGATCACGTGGCAGGTCAGGCAATTGCCCTTGCCGCGGTCGAAAGCGAGTTTCTGGCCGTCGGCCACAGCGGACTGCGCCCACGCCGGGCTGGCGAGGCCGGCGGCAATGACCAGCAAGATGAACAGAACGGGCGTCCGGGAAAAGGCGGTCAAGGCGTCATTCCGAAGCGTTATATCGATGGTCTCGATCGCGAAATAGAAGCGTTCCAAAGCACAAAGGGCACCGCCTGACAATCAAGACTATGCACGCGACAAAATGAAGTTAATATCTTCCCCATTGCAACTAATGAGATTATTTGTTCAGCCGATTTGGCCCGAGAGTTAAGAGCCGTGGCGCGGGCCGGCTGTTTCCTGAGCGTTTGGGCGCTCATCCTGTTTTCAACGCGTTCTCGTTTTTTCAAGGGGACCTCACTTGGCTGAATATGTCATCGAATTCGGCAGGGATGGCGGTCGGGTCGAGTCCGACGGGCGGCTCGACGCGCCGGCATTTCATCGCAATCACGAGCCGCTCTGGGCGGCACTGGAAAAACATCTCACCGGCTGCACCGGCAACGTGGTCGAGCTCGGCAGCGGAACCGGCCAGCACGTGGTCCACTTCGCCCGGCACACGCCCGGCCTGATCTGGTGGCCTAGCGATCTCAACCAACGCCACCTCAAGAGCATCGAGGCGTGGCGCGTTCATTCAGGCCTGAAGAACATCCGCTCGCCGCTGCGGATCGATCTCACCGATCCGGACTGGTGCCCGGAGATGAAAAGCGGGCAGGCGCCGTCAAGTCTCGCCGCATTGTTCTGCGCCAATGTCATCCACATCGCGCCATGGAGCGTCGCCGAGGGCCTGTTCGCCGGCGCCGGCCGCTATTTGCGGGCCGACGGCAAGCTGTTCCTCTACGGCCCGTTCAAGCGCGACGGCAAGCACATCGCGCTCAGCAATGCCGTGTTCGACACGTCGTTGCGTGAAGGCAATCCCGACTGGGGCGTGCGTGACATCAGCGATGTCGAGGCCCTCGCGCGCGGCGCAGGTCTGCGCCTCGTCGATACAATCGACATGCCCGCGAATAATCTGACCTTGGTATTCGCGCGTTAAGCCGCAACGGCGATGCGCTCCCTCTCCCGCAAGCGGGCGAGGTGCACCCGCCTGCTGCGCTCCACTGATTCATCAAGAGGCCGTCAGCCCTCGCCGTCCTTCCACCCGATCTTCTCTTTCAAAAACCGAAAGCCAATCACCTCGAACCCGGCGCGCTCCTTGTTGTCCTTGCCGTAGCCGTGGCCGCCCGCTTCAGGCTCGTAGAACCAGGCCTCGTAACCCATGGCCTGGAGCTTTGCGGCCATCTTGCGCGCATGCCCGGGATGGACACGGTCGTCACGCCGTGTGGTGGCAATCAGGATCGGCGGATAGGGCTGGCCGGCCTTGACGTTGTGATAGGCGGAGTAGGTCTTCAGCCAGTCCCACTCCTCCGGCTTGTCGGGATCGCCATATTCCGCGATCCAGCTCGCGCCGGCGAGCAGCTTCGTGTAGCGGCGCATGTCGATCAGCGGGATGGTGCAGAACAGCGCGCCGAAACGTTCGGGGTAGCGCACCAGCATGTTGGTGATGAGGATGCCGCCGTTCGATCCACCCTGCGCGGCGATGCGCTTTGCTGTCGTCACGCCGCGGCGGACGAGATCGGCGGCAACGGCTGCGAAATCGTCATGCGACAGTTTCTTGCCGGCGAGCCGGCCGGCATCGTGCCAGCGCGTGCCGAACTCGCCGCCGCCACGCAAATTCGCCTGCACTGTCGTGCCGCCGCGCTCCAACCACAGCTTGCCGAGCGACGGGTTGTAATACGGCTTCACCGAATGGGCGAAGCCGCCATAGGCGCTCATATAGACCGGTGCATCGCCGGTCTCGCCGCTGGGGCCGGTCTGCACATAAGGGATACGCTCGCCGTCGATCGAGATCGCCTCGTGCTGGGTCACCACGAGGCCGTCGGCGTTGAATGTTTTCGGCGCCTGCTTCAGTACGGTCGGGCTCGCGACGCCGCGCTCCATCAGCAGCAGCGACGGCGGCGTGAGCGGATCCTGCACATTGGCAAGCAGGTTGCCATTGCTCTCGGAGGGATGGCGATCCAGCGGCCAGATGTCGACCACGCCGATCTGCGGCAGGCCGCCGAGTGACGCGCGGCTCCAGCTCGTGGCGGACGGCGTGCAGATCTCGAATTGCGGCTGGAGCTCGTCGAGGATCGACAGCACCAGCCTGCCGCCGGCCCAGAACAGACCTTGCAGGGCGCGGCGAGATTCCGGCTCGAACAGCACCGCGAAATCGCGGCTGCCGGCGAGGAACGCCGAGAGCGACATGCCGAGCACGGTGTCGGCGGCATAGGTTTTCCCCTCGATCGACCAGGCTTCGCGCAGCTTCATCGCGAACCAGTCGCCATGCGCCTGCAACCAGATGCCGGTCGGCAGATCGAGCTTTGTCGTCGTGCCGTCCGCGCCGCGCAGCCAGAGCGCATGATTGAAGAAATCGATCTGGTCGACGATCCAGCTGCGCGGGGCCGCCGCGGTGTCGTCGACGATGCCGGAGATCGCCATATGATCGGCCGTGGTCTCGATGATTATTTGCGCCTGATCGACAGGCTGGCCGCGTCGCCACAGCCGAACCGTCCGCGAATATCCCGAGCTCGTCGCCATGCCTTCGCCGTGGGCACTCGACAGCAGCAGCGTGTCGGCATCGAGCCAATCGGCGCCGCCCTTGGCTTCCGACAGCGCAAACCCGTCGGCAACGAAACTCTTGGTGTCGAGGTCGAATTCCCGCAAGGTCACGGCGTCGCTGCCACCGCGCGACAGGCCCAAAATGGCGCGCGCGCTTCCCTTCTGTGTGGTGATGCCGCTCAGCAGCCAGTCCTCGCCTTCGCGCGCGGCGAGCTGGTCGACATCCAGCATGATCTCCCACGTGGGATGCGGTTTGCGAAACTCCGCGAGCGAAGTCTTTCGCCACAGGCCGCGCGGGTTGGTGGCGTCCTTCCAGAGGTTGTGCAGTTCGTCGCCGCGCCGGCTGACATAGGGAATGTTGTCGGGACGATCGTAGATCGCTGCGAGCAGGTCACGGTCGCGCGCGAAGGCCGCTCCGCCGAACGCCTCGAGCGTCAGGCTGTTCTGCCGCGTGACGAAATCGAGCGCCTGCTTGCCTTCGATCTCCTCCAGCCAGAGCCAGGGATCGTCGTCGGGAGCGCTGAGCGTAGGCCTGTCGTCGACGGACATGAACGAAACTCCGGAAGGTCGCGGCGGATAGGATTTGATCGAGCGCAAGCCGTCAAGTGCGCGGCCCATTATCATCGGCCCGATTGCGTCAGAGACATGGCCTGCGCCCGTTTGCGCCGGTTGCCCGGCCTCCCGCGCCCCGCCATAGTGCCGGGAATCAAGCGAGCCCTTGAAAGCCTTTAAAAGCCCCTCGAAAGCCCGTTGGGGCGGAAATGCCGATGCTGGATGTGACTGCAGCCGATGAGATCGCCGCCGACGCCCGCGTGCGCGCCAATGTGGTGCGCCTTGCCGCCGCGCAGGCGCTGACCGGCGCCAACTCGGCGGTGATCTTCGCCACCGGCGCGATCGTCGGCGCGACGCTCGCGCCCGACGTCTCGTTCGCGACCGTGCCGATCTCGATGTATGTGCTCGGCCTCGCCGCCGGCACGCTGCCGACCGGCGCGATCTCGCGCCGCTTCGGCCGCCGAGTGGCTTTCATCGTCGGCACAGGTCTGGGCGCGCTGACCGGTCTGCTCGGCTCGTTCGCGATCCTGCACGCTTCGTTTCCGTTGTTCTGTCTGGCGACTTTTCTCGGCGGCCTCTACGGCGCGGTGGCGCAGTCCTATCGCTTCGCTGCGGCCGACGGCGCCAGTGTTGCCTATCGACCCAAGGCGGTATCCTGGGTGATGGCGGGCGGCGTGTTCGCCGGCGTGCTCGGTCCGCAGCTCGTGCAATGGACCATGGATGTCTGGCAGCCTTATCTGTTCGCTTTCAGCTTCCTGGTCCAGGCTGCCGTCGCGCTCATCGCGATGGGCATCGTCGCCGGGGTCGACATGCCGAAGCCAGCACCGGCCGATCTTCACGGCGGGCGGCCGCTGCTCGAGATCGTGGCCCAGCCGCGTTTCATTGCGGCGGCGCTGTGCGGCGTCATCTCCTACCCCATGATGAATCTGGTGATGACCTCGGCGCCGCTCGCCATGAAGCTGTGCGGCTTGAGCGTTTCCGATTCAAATTTCGGCATTCAATGGCACATCGTCGCCATGTACGGGCCGAGCTTCTTCACGGGCGCGCTGATTGCCCGCTTCGGCGCGCGCAAGGTCGTTGCCGCCGGCCTGCTGCTGGAGGCTGGCGCAGCCTGCATCGGCCTGTCCGGCATCACCGCGATGCATTTCTGGGCCACGCTGGTCGTGCTCGGTGTGGGGTGGAATTTTTCCTTCATCGGCGCCTCCGCGCTGGTGCTGGAGACGCATCGGCCGCAGGAGCGCAACAAGGTGCAGGCCTTCAACGATTTCCTGGTGTTCGGGATGATGGCGATCGGCTCGTTCTCGTCCGGCCAATTGCTCGCCAGTTACGGCTGGTCCGCGGTGAACATGGTGGTGTTCCCGCCGGTGCTGCTCGGCCTCGCCGTGCTCTCGCTGGCGTCCTTTGCCCGCCGTCGCAAAGCGCGGCTGGACGCGGCGATGGGCGAGTTCCCGGATGCGATCTGAATTGGCGGGAGGCTGTCAGCAGCGTTGATAGTTCGATCCAGGTCGAAGTGATTTCCGGGGCTTGGGTTGTTACATGATGCTCGTCATGAACAGGCGAGCGTGAAGCACGGCGCTCGCGGGGGAAACGAAGGACAAGCGCAAATGCTCGACAATCCCCGGCACGACGCATCCATCGACGAATCCTCCCTCCGCTACGAAGGTTGGCGCATCGTTGCGGTCTGCTTCCTGCTCGCGACCTTCGGCTGGGGGCTCGGCTTCTACGGCCAGAGCGTCTATGTCGCCGAGCTCCAGCGCGCGCACGGCTGGTCGGCCTCGCTGATCTCGTCCGGCACGACGTTCTTCTATCTGTTCGGCGCGCTGCTCGTCGTCTTCGTCGGCGAAGCCGTCAACAAATACGGCCCGCGCCTTGGCCTGATCGCGGGGACGCTGGCGATGTCGGCCGCGGCAGTCGCGATCGGCGCGGTGCGCGAGCCGTGGCAACTTTATCTCGCGAACGCCGTGCTCGCCTTCGGCTGGGCCGGCACCAGCCTCGCCATGATCACCAACACGATCAGCCTGTGGTTCGACCACAAGCGCGGCATGGCGATCAGCCTCGCGCTGAATGGCGCAAGCTTCGGCGGCATCGTCGGCGTGCCGCTGCTGGTGACCTTGATCGGCCACATCGGCTTCGCCAGCGCGATGTTTACCGTCGCCGGCGCCATGCTGGTGCTGCTCGTGCCGGTGATCCTGATTGTCGTCGGCCACCCGCCCGATCTCCATGGCCGGCGCGCCGCGACGAAGGCGAAGCCGCAATCATCCGCGCAAATTCGCAGCCAGGCCTTGCGCGACGTCGGCTTCCTCACTGTGACCATTGCCTTTGCCTTGGTGCTGTTCGCGCAGGTCGGCTTCATCGTACACCTGATCTCGTTCCTCGATCCCGTGATCGGGCGCGAGCGCGCAGCCGTCGCGGTTGCGGTGCTGACCGCGATGGCGGTGATCGGGCGGGTGCTGTTCTCTCTGGTGATCGACCGCCTCAACCAGCGGCTCGCCTCGGCGCTGTCGTTCCTGAGCCAGGCCGTGGCGCTTCTCGTCGTCATCAATTTGCACAATGATTACGTGCTGATCGCGGCCTGCGCATTGTTCGGCTTCTCGGTCGGCAATCTCATCACGCTGCCGTCGCTGATCGTGCAGCAGGAATTCGATTCCGCCTCGTTCGGCGTGCTGATCAGCCTCAACACCGCGATCAACCAGGTGACGTACGCGTTCGGCCCCGGCGTGGTCGGCCTTCTGCGCGATTTTTCCGGTGGCTATGAGCTGCCGTTCTATCTGTGTATTGCGCTGGAGCTGGCGGCGGCGGCGTTGATCATGGTGCGGGGGCGAAAATCCCAGTCGTGAGCGACGGCGCTTCAACAAACTACGTCATTGCGAGGAGCCCACGAAGCAATCCAGGCTGTCTCCGCGGAGATAGGCAATCCAGAATCCGTGCCGCGGAAATAGCTGGATTGCTTCGCTGCGCTCGCAATGACGAGGCGAGTGCGGTGCTCAGGCCTCGCGTTGCTTCAGCAGCTCGTCCACATCCAGCCGTTTCGTGAACATCGCGAGCTTCCCATCCGGCCCGAACGGCCATTGCTCCCGCGGCTTGTCCCAATACAGCTCCACGCCGTTCTGGTCCGGATCGCGCAAATACAGCGCTTCGGACACGCCATGGTCGCTGGCCCCGTCGAGCGCAATGCCGGCCGAGAGCACGCGGTGCAGCGCATCCGCCAGCGCCGGTCGCGTCGGATAGAGGATCGCGGTGTGATAGAGCCCGGTCGTGCCCGGCAGCGGCGGCGAGCCGCCCTTGCTCTCCCAGGTGTTGAGCCCGATGTGGTGATGATAGCCGCCGGCCGAGATGAAGGCCGCGCCGGAGCCCATGCGCTGCATCAGCTCGAAACCGAGCACGCCGCAATAGAAGCCGAGCGCGCGATCGAGATCGGCGACCTTGAGGTGAACGTGGCCGATCCTGGTGCCGGCGGCGACGGCTTGGTTCTGCGACATGCGGCTGCTCCGTTGATGAACTCCACATAAGTGCGGCCTTAAGACAGTGCTACCGGCCTATCCAGAAACCCAGCGTTTCCGGATAGGCAACTTACGACAGCTCCCGCACCTCGCCCTCCGGCAGCTCGAACTCAAACGTGTTCAGCGTCATCGACACCAGCGTGTAATAGCCGCAGAGACCAATCACCTCGACCACGCCGCGCTCGCCGAGCAGCTTCACCGCCTCGTCATAGAGGCCCTTCTCGACGCCATGGCCCTCATGCAGCGACTTTGCGACGTCGTAGATCATCTTGCCCTTGGGATCGTCGAAGACGGGCGTGCGGCGGTCGCGGATGGCATCGATGATGTCAGGGGCCATGCCGCCGGCAAGCGCGAGGCGCTTGTGCGCGTACCATTCGTAATGCGCGGTCCAGTGCCGCGCCGTCACCAGGATCGCGATCTCCGAGAGCTTCGCGGGGAAGATCGTATCGTAGCGCAGGACCTCGCCGAGCCGCGTGGCGTGGCGGGCCATGTCGGGGCTGTTGAGCCAGGCCATCATCGGCGCCGGCGGCTTGCCGCGCTTCCCGGCAATCGACTCGTCATAGGTCTGCCGCTGGCTCTCGTTCATTTCGCCAGGCGAAAGAAGTTTCAGGCGCATTGTTGTTTCCTCTTTGTTTTCAAGCTTCGCCGTCGCGGCGACTATAGCGGATGCGTGACACGGAAGTGGTTGAATTCCGCGGGAGCTTGGCCCAGAGTCGCGGCCAACAAGCCGATTTAGATTGATGGAAACGACCAATGACTGACTCCAGGGCCAGCGAGACTGAGACCGCCGATCTCGAAACATTCCGCAGCGAAACGCGCGCCTGGCTCGAGGCCAATTGTCCGCCGGAGATGCGCAAGCCTGCAACGTCCGATGCCGACGTGTTCTGGGGCGGACGCAATGCAAAATTCTCGTCGGAGCCGCAGCGCATCTGGTTCGAGCGCATGCGCGACAAGGGCTGGACCGTACCCGATTGGCCGAAGGAGTACGGCGGCGGCGGGTTGAGCGCGGCCGAGCACAAGGTGCTGCGCGCGGAGATGGGACGAATCGGCGCGCGTCCGCCGCTGTCGAGCTTCGGGATCTGGATGCTCGGGCCGGCGCTGCTGAAATACGGCAACGACGCCCAGAAGAAGGAGCATCTGCCGAAGATCGCCGCGGGCCTGATCCGCTGGTGCCAGGGCTATTCCGAGCCGAACGCCGGCTCCGATCTCGCCTCGCTGCAGACCCGTGCCGAGAGCGACGGCGATGATTTCGTCATCACGGGGTCGAAGATCTGGACGTCCTACGCCAACTACGCCGACTGGATCTTCTGCCTCGTCCGCACCGATCCCGCCGCGAAGAAGCATGACGGCATCAGCTTCATCCTGTTCGACATGACATCGAAGGGCGTGACGACCAAGCCGATCCTGCTGATCTCCGGCTACTCGCCGTTCTGCGAAACCTTCTTCGACAATGTCCGCGTGCCGAAATCGCACGTGGTCGGCACCGTCAATCGCGGCTGGGACGTCGCAAAATATCTGCTCCAGCATGAGCGCGCGATGATATCAGGCATGGGCGAGCGCGGCGTCGGCCGTCCGCTCGGCCAGATCGCGGCCGATTCCGTCGGCACCGATTCGCTGGGACGGCTCGACGATTCCATGCTGCGCGGCCGGATCGCCAGCTTCGACGTCGATGAAGCCGCCCTTGCAGCCTGCGCCGAGCGCGCGGTCGATCTCGCCAAGGCGGGGCAGGCGCATCCGGCGTTCTCCTCGGCGATGAAATATTACGGCACCGAGCTCAACAAGCGCCGTTACGAGATCCTGATGTCGGCCGGCGGCGTCGATGCACTGGAATGGGAGAGCGAGCGTTCGAAGCAAGGCGCCCGTCCACGCGCCTGGCTGCGGACCAAGGCCAACTCGATCGAGGGCGGCACGACCGAGGTCATGCTCGGCATCGTCGCCAAGCGCATCCTCGATCTGCCGGGGGCGTAGACTTCCCGTCATTCCGGGGCGCGCGAAGCGCGAGCCCGGAATCCATTTCACCGCGTATATGCCCCCTGATGGATTCCGGCCTGGCCCTTCGGGCCATCCCGGAATGACCAAGACAAAACAGATTTCGAATCGGAACGCACCCATGGCCCTCGTCCTCACCGAAGAACAATCGATGCTCCGCGACAGCGCGCGCGGGTTGATCAGCGACAAGGCGCCGGTGTCGCATTTGCGGCATCTGCGCGACAGCAAAGACCCCACCGGCTTTTCCAAGGAGTTTTGGCATTCCTTCGCCGAGATGGGCTTTGCCGGCTTGCTGGTGCCGGAAGAGTTCGGCGGCAGCGGCCTCGGCTATGTCGAGGCCGGTGTGGTGATGGAGGAGATCGGCCGCACGCTGATGCCGTCGCCCTTCCTCGCCACCAGCGTGGTCGCGGCCTCGGCGCTGAACCGTGGCGGCAATGCCGCGCAGAAGTCGGAATATCTGCCGAAGATATCCAACGGCTCCCTGCTGGCTACGCTCGCGATCGACGAGGGCGCAAAACATCGGCCGCTTCAGACCAGCCTCCAGGCCGTACGCGCCGGCAACGGTTTCAGGCTCTCCGGCGCCAAGGCGCTGGTGGTCGACGGTCACGTCGCCGATCTTCTCATTGTCGCGGCACGCACCGCCGGCTCGGCCGGCGAGCACGAGGGGCTGACGCTGTTCCTGGTCAATCCCAAGGCCAAGGGCGTTGCGATCGAGCGCACCATCATGGTCGACGCGCACAATGCGGCGCGGATCGAGCTTGCCAATGTCGAGGTCGATGCCGACAGCGTGCTCGGCGAGATCGACCAGGGTGGTGCGCTGCTCGACGGCGTGCTCAATATCGGGCGCGGCGCTGTGGCCTCCGAAATGGTGGGTCTGAGTGAAGAAGTGTTCAACCGCACCGTCGAGTACCTGAAGAGCCGCAAGCAGTTCGGCAAGCTGATCGGCGAATTCCAGGCGCTGCAGCACCGCGCCGCCGAGCTCTATGTCGACATCGAGATCACCCGCGCCGCCGTGATGAAGGCGCTGCAAGCGCTCGATACGGACGTCGCCAAGGCCGCATCAAGCGTCGCAGTGGCAAAGGCCCGCGCCGGCACCACCGCCACGCGCGCGGTGCAGGAAGGCGTGCAGATGCATGGCGGCATGGGCATGACCGACCAGTTCGACATCGGCTTCTTCATGAAGCGCGCGCGCGTGTGCGAGGAGTTGTTCGGCGACGCCAATTACCACACCGAGCAGCTGGCGCGTGCGCGGGGGTATTGAGGCGCACCGTCGCGTCGCATTC
>NZ_JADPIT010000016.1:347606-349697 GCF_023073035.1 Bradyrhizobium sp. 62 | reverse complement strand
CCCGGTCAAGCCGGGCGATGACAGTTGAGAGTGTGGACAGCGCTTGCCCCAAGCTCGTCATTGCGAGGAGCACTTGCGACGAAGCAATCCAGACTGCCTCTGCGGGAAGTCCTGGATTGCTTCGCTTCGCTCGCAATAACGGCGGAAAGACCTCCTACCGCACCGGCGGTGCATACTGCACGCCGCCTGCATTCCACAGCTGGTTCATGCCGCGCGGGATCTTCAGCTTCGACTTCTCGCCGATGTTGCGCTCGTACATCTCGCCGTAATTGCCGACGTGGCGGATGATGCGGACCACCCAATCCTTGGTGAGGCCGAGCTGCTCGCCGTAATTGCCCTCGGTGCCGACCAGCCGCATCACTTCCGGCTTCTTCGACTTCAGGGCCTCGTCGATGTTCTCAGAGGAGACGCCGAGCTCCTCGGCGTTGATCATCGCGTAGAGCGTCCACTTCACGATCATCATCCAGTCGTCGTCGCGCTGGCGCACGACGGGGGCGAGCGGCTCCTTGGAGATCATGTCCGGCAGGATCATGTGGTCGCCGGGCTTCGACAGGTTTATCCGCAGCGCGTAGAGCTGAGAGACATCGGCCGAGAGCGTGTCGCATTTGCCGGTATCGTAGGCCTTCACGACGTCGTCCAGCTTGTCGAACTTCACCTCTTCATACTTCATGTTGTTGGCACGGAAGTAATCCGCGACGTTGAGCGCGGTGGTGGTCCCGGTCTGGACGCAGACTTTGCTCTCGGTCAGGTCCAGCGCGGTTTCCTTGTTGCGCGCGCGCGGCAGCATGAAGCCTGCGCCGTCGTAATAGGCGACCGCGGGGAAATAGAGGTCGTAGTCGAGCTCGCGCGCCATGCTCCAGGTCGAGTTGCGCGAGAGGATGTCCACCTTTCGGCTCTGCAATTCCTTGAAGCGCTCGTTGGCATCCAGCGCGACGAACTTCGCCTTGCTCGGGTCGTTGAAGATCGCGGAGGCCACCGCACGGCAGAAATCGACGTCGAAGCCGGTCCAGTTGCCCTTGTCGTCGGGGATCGAGAAGCCCGGCAGGCCCTTGTTGACGCCGCACAGCACTTCGCCGCGGCGGACCGTGCGCTTCAGCGTGCGGGTGTCGTAGAATTCATAGATGATGGCCAGGACGGCGACCAGCACGGCGACTGCGAGCCCGATCAGCAGGCCGCCACGAAAAGTGCGCATCATGTTGCTCTCTCGAAATAATCGGGAAAAGGAATATTCGCTAAGGCGAGGAGATCAGAGCTCGGGCTTCTGCCGGATGACAACCTTGGTGCCGACCGGGACGCGATCGTAGAGATCGGCGACGTCGCGGTTGACGAGCCGGAAGCAGCCCGAGGAGACCTTGGTGCCGATCGTGTCGGGCCGATTGGTCCCGTGGATGCGGTAGACCGTGGTGCCCAAATACATGGCGCGCGCGCCGAGCGGATTGCCGGGGCCGCCGGCCATGAAGCGCGGCAGATAGGGCTGGCGCTGGATCATCTCCGCCGGCGGCGTCCAGTCCGGCCACTCCTTCTTGTTGGTGATGTTCACCAGCCCCTGCCACTGAAAACCGTCGCGGCCGACGCCGATGCCGTAGCGGATCGCGCGACCGCCAGGCTGCACCAGATAGAGATGCCTTTCGGCGGTCGAGATGATGAGGGTGCCGGGCGCTTCGGTGGTACGGAAGTAGACGACCTGCTTCTGCCACTCCGGATCGAGTTCGAAGGCATCGTCGGCGACCAGGCCCGGCTCGTCGCCGCGGTCGGGCTGCTGGGCGTAGGCATGGGGCGCGGACAGGATCAGGCCGATCGCAGCCACAAACATCCCGGTCAGACGACGAAAATCCGTCATTTCAAGCTCTCCCCCACGGCCAAGGCCAAAACCATCTGGAACCATCAAATCTGAGGGCCCTCTTCATGGCAAGTTCAAGGCACACTTAGCCGATATGTCACGAGAATGCTTTGGTTTTTTGACGAGGCCGGGCAATGCCACAAACAGGGGATGGCGCGAAAAGCAGTAGCCACGGCCTCGCTTGGGGTGGGGCGACCAAATTTGCATTCACAAACGCCGTCATGCCCGGGCTTGTCCCGGGCCTCCACGTT
>NZ_JADPIT010000016.1:336703-347545 GCF_023073035.1 Bradyrhizobium sp. 62 | reverse complement strand
GGCCATGACGATGTGGAAGCGACGCGATATCAGATCTGGTTATTCTCAGCCGCGATCCCGAGCCGCCGGACGATTTCGGCACCTACGGCCCGGGCCTCAGGCCTCGACCCGATGCGAGGGCTGCGAAACCGCCGTCCCGACTGCAATCGGATCACCACGATACAGTGCTCGTCCTCGGACCGGCCGCGGCGCTCGACCGTGATCGTCTTGACGTCGCGCCCTTCGATGTGGTCGGCGCGCAACGTGCCGTCGCCCCACAGGCGTTCGACGCGGATATCACCTTGCCGGATGATCCAGAAGGCGCCGGTCACAAGATTGGCATAACGGGACACCCCGAAAGCGGCGATCGCGCCGACCGGCAGCAGCATGATGTCGACCGGCCCGGGCGACAGGCCACGCCAGAGCCTGTAGGCGTAGGGAACGGCGCACAATGCGACGACGATCAGTGCGACAATCCTGATGTCTCTCTTCGAGAACGGCTCAAGCGGGTCGCCGAGACGCATCTCGGGATTGCTGGCATCGAGCGGATTGACGGGAGACTCGACGTCGGGAACGTCGAATTGCGCGGCGATCCGCGCCACCGTGTCGTGCACGTGGGTGACATCGGCGATCGGCGGCGATGTCAGGCGCTCACCGGAGGCCAAGGTGAAGGCGAGCTGGAAGCGGGCTTTCGCCCTCTTGCTGCCGGGAACCTGCAATCCCCTGATGTCGTCCTTGGCAACGATCCGCGTCCGAAGTTTTCCGAACGGACGCTGCTCCCCGATCAGGATCTCATCCGGCGTGATGATCCACACCACCGCCGGCGCCAGCATGATGATAGCGACGAACGCCGCTCCCACCAGCAGCGCGACCACGGAGATGATGACCTCCAGAGTGTCGTGCGTGAACAGGCCGGGCGTGAAGCATAGCGCAACTGCGGCCGCAAAGCCGGACATGACCAGCCGCTGCGCGATCGAGGCGCCTTCACGAAGGCGAATGTCGGTGCTGCTGGTGACGTCGTCCATCGCGGGCGGCTGATTACGTGGCCCGCGAAACTCCACGGACCGGTCCGTGGAGTCAAGCAACAAGGGCGTGGCGCGCCAATCCGGCGTCAGCTATTGGCGTTCAGCAGCTTTGCCACGGTGCGGTCGATCTCGTCATAGCGGCCTTCGCCCTCGTGCTGGAACACGATCTTGCCGTTCTGGTCGATGATGTATTGCGCCGGCCAATATCGGTTGCGGTACGCGTTCCAGGTCTTGGAATCATTGTCCTGTGCCACCGGATAGGTGATGCCGTGGCGCTTGAGCGCCGCCTGGACGTTGGACGCCGAGCGCTCGAACGGGAATTCCGGTGTGTGCACGCCGACCACGACGAGGCCCTTGTCCTTGTACTTGGCATAGAGGTCGGTGACGTGCGGCAGCGTGTTGACGCAGTTGACGCAGCCATAGGTCCAGAAATCAACCAGCACGACCTTGCCGCGGAGATCGGCAATGTTCAGCGGTTTCGAGTTGAACCAGTTGTTGATGCCGGCGAAGTCGGGCGCGGTGTCCTGGCTGGCGGCGGCTGTCACGACAGGGACGGCGCGCGCGGCCTCGTCGCAGATGCCGGGGATGACGGCGCCGGTTACGGCGATGCCGATCAGAGCGGCGGAGACGGCGAGCAGTTTGAAAGTCATGGACAAGTCCTCCGGTGAAGATGAGGGATGATCACAGGCCGATCTGGCCGGTGGGATAGAAGCCGGTGAGCCACGCCACGATCAGCGTGTCGTATTGGAAATAAGCGGCGAGCGCGAAACCGATCACGACGACGCCAAAGCCCTGCTGCAGCCGCGGCGAGATGCGCGCGAGACTGCGCACCCGCGTGGTGGCGGCCTGCCCGCCATAGGCGATCGCCAGCATGGGAATGGCCGCACCGATGGCGTAGGCGATCAGCAGCGTACCGGCCCAGGTCGCGTTCTCAGTGGTCGCGACCAGCGTCAGGATCGAGCCGAGCACCGGGCCGGCGCAGGGCGTCCAGACCAGGCCAAGCGTGGTGCCGAGCACGAGCCCGCCGAGCGCGCCCTCGCGCTGCGTGGCGCCGGAGTTGCCGAGATCGAGCCAGCCGTTGAGCCGGATCGACAGCCATTCGAACGGCGGCGGCCACAGCATCAACAGGCCGAAGCCGAGCAGCAGGATCGATGCCGCCTCGCGCAGCACGTTCGGATCGAAATTAAACAGCCGCGTGATGGCGCCGAGCAACAGCGCGGTCGCGGAGAACGAGATGACGAAGCCGAGCGCGATCATCGCGGGGCGCAGATGCGAGCTGCGGCCGATCGAGGCCCCGAGCAGGATCGGCAGCATCGGCAGCGTGCACGGCGCGGCGATGGTGAGGATGCCGGCGAGGACGGCGAAGGTGAGTTCGAGCATCGGGGCACTCGTGAATGGGGGTCACGAGGGCTGTTCGGGATGAGAGAGGCAGTCGTTACCTCGCGTCACGCCTTCGTGACGGGAGTGCTGCAGCGGGCGTCTCGAACCATAAGTCCGGCACCTGAACCAAGCCCAAATACAAAACGACCCGGAGGGGGGGCATCCCGTCCGGGTCGTTGGAGGTCTTGGGAGGTTTAACGAAACCGTATGTGAGTTTTATAGGAGGGAAGTTTTTCCGCCTGATGTTGTGCTTTGTTTCAATTGTTTCGTCGGCGGTAACACTTCCGTGTCCGGAGTTAGGCCAAAACCAACGGCCTATCCCCTTGAAATATCTGAACTTCAGGCGGCGAAGCGCTCGACGCCGCAGCCCTTAAGCAATTCGGCGAGTTGCTTGCGGGCGTAGAACATCCGAGTCTTCACCGTGCTCTGCGGGATGCCGATGATCTGTCCGACCTCCTCCACCGACTTCTCATGGTAGTAGACGAGGGTGATGATTTCGCGATGCGCGGGTGACAGCTTCTGAACGCAGGCGCGCAGGATCGCGCTGGTGTCGCTGCGGTCGAGCGAGGTCTCCGGCGTGTCGCAACCGTCGGCGATCTGACGCACATCCTCCTGGTCGATGTCCTCGAAGCGGCGCTGGCGCATCGCGGTCAGCGCCTTGAAGCGGGCGATCGAGAGCAGCCAGGTCGAAACCTGCGAGCGGCCCTGGAATTGGCCGGCGGTCCGCCACACGTCCAGAAACACCTGGCTGACAAGGTCTTCCGCCGTGGTGGCGTCGCGCACGATCCGCAGGATGAAGCGGTAGACGCGCACATTGTGCCGGCAATAAAGGATGTGCATGGACGTCCGGTTGCCGTCGGCAATGCTTTCGAGAAGCATGTCGTCCGAGGTCGCCTGAGCGGCAATGATGCTCTGGCTGGCTTGGGCGTTGATGGCGATGACGTTCGGCATTGACTTGGCTCCCCGTAGCGCCGCAACCGAGCGGCGTTTCCTTCGACCAAAGTGTTAATGAGCCAACGTTTCGGGACGTCTGCACGAAAAGGGGAAAATGGTTTCGTGCGCCATCAAATTGTTTCGTCGGATTAGCCGCGACGAAACATTCGGGGTAAAAAAGCGTGGAATTTCAATGTACGGAAAATACGGGGGTGGGGAATGGAGGCGGACGGAGGCGCCGGGAACGTCTTTCGGGCCTTTGCGTTCGATGTCGCCTCAATCCCAGCTGTCGTCCTGGCGAAGGCCAGGACCCATAACCACGGAGTGGGTTTGGCGAAGACACGAGGGACCAGCCTCGCGCCACAACTTCTCCCTGGCGTAATGGGTCCCGGCCTTCGCCGGGACGACACCGTGGGTGGTGCGTGATCTACGCCTTCTCGCCCGCCGGCGAGAACAGATAGCCGCCGCCGCGGATGGTGCGGATCACGGCGGGTTTTGCCGGATCGGGCTCGATCTTGCGGCGGATGCGCATGATGCGCAGGTCGACGGCGCGGTCGAAGGCTTCGGCGTCGCGCGCGTTGGCCAATTCCAGCAGGCGCTCGCGCGACAGCACGCGCTTCGGATTGGCCGCGAACACCTTCAAGAGCCCAAACTCGGATGCGGTCAGCGGGTGCTCGTTGCCCTCGTCGTCGCGCAAGGCCTGAGCTTCGAGATCGAGCCACTTCGTCCCGAACCGTACCAATTGCTCCTTGTCCGATTTCGCAGCCGCCGTTTCCGCCACGGCTTTCGCCGGCGCGCTCCGGCGCAGCACCGAGCGGATGCGCGCCATCAGCTCACGCAGCTCGCACGGCTTGGCCACGTAATCGTCGGCGCCGAGCTCGAGGCCGACGACGCGGTCGATCGGGCTCGCCGTCGCCGTCAGCATGATCACCGGCACGTTGATGCGGCTCTTGAGGTCGCGGATGATCGAGAGCCCGTCTTCCTCCGGCATGTTGAGGTCGAGCACGACGAGGTCGGGCATGCTGCCGTCGATCGCCGTGCGCAACGACTTGCCGCCGTCGCACAGCGTCACGGTGAAGCCGTGCATCTTGAGGTAATCGCCGACCATCTCCCGGGCCGGGGCCTCGTCGTCGACGATCATGATGTGCTGGCTTTGGGTCATGGTCCTGAGATCACGGAATTTCGGTCGCGGGGAGGGTGATGGTGAAGGTCGAGCCCTTGCCGGGGCCCTCGCTCTCGGCGGTCACCTCGCCGCCGTGCATGTCGATAATACGCTTGACGATGGACAACCCAAGCCCGGTCGAGCTCTCGCCGGCGGTCGGCTTTGCCGACAGCCGCTGGAACCGGCCGAACAGGCGGCCGAGATCCTCCGGCGACAGGCCGGCGCCCTCGTCGCTGACGCGGATGATTGTGTCGCCGCCTTCATGGCTCACGATGACGCCGATCTTGCCGCCGATCGGCGAGTATTTGATGGCGTTGCTGATGAGGTTGTCGATCGCCTCGCGGATCCGGTCGGTGTCGCACATGGTGACGATGTTGACGGGTGCGGTGACGCTGATCGCCTGCTGCTTGTTGATGGCGAGCGGCTGGTTGGCCTCGGCGACTTCCTTGACCAGGGCCGCGACGTCAACCGGCTCGCGGCGGATGGTGATGTCGAAGGCATCGGCCATCGCGTCCGAGATCAGATGATCGACCATCGAGGTCAGGCGCTTGGTCGCATCGCGGATGTGATCGACCTGGGCGACTACGCCGCCTGACGACGCGCCGGTCGAGATCAGCTCCTTCAGCATCTCGGTGCGGCCGAGGATGACGCCGAGCGGGTTCTTGAGATCGTGGGCAACGGTGCCGAGGATCTCGTTCTTGAAGCCGTTGGCGCGCTGCAGCCGCAGCCATTGCGCTGAGAGGCGGCGGTTGGCCTGCATCAGCGCGCGGGTGCGCTGGGCGACGCGGTCTTCCAGCTGGGTGTTGGCGGCCTGCAGCTGCTGGTAGAGGATGACATTGTCGAAGGCAATCGAGAGCCGGCTGGAGAAGATCTCGACCAGCGAGCGGTCCGTCTCGGACAGCTCGCGCTCGGCCTGCAGCAGCACCACGACCTCGCGCCCGCTTCCGGTGCGCAAATAGATGACGCTGCGGTGGTCGGCGAATTCGTTCTTGCGGCCCTGGAACGCGGCTTCCACCATCGCGCGCAGATCGGGGTCGAGCGCCTTCGACGAGGTCGTGCCGATGAAGCGGCTGTAGCAGCCGCTGCCGGCGAGCACCGAGAGCTCGGGGTCGAGGCCGCCATTGTCGCGCAAGACCAGTATGCCGGCGCAATCGACGTTGAGCAGCGAGGCGAGCTGGGTCAGCACGCCCTCGGCGAGCCGCTGCATCGACTTGAAGTCGTACAGCGTCGAGGCGGCGTCGATGATGATCTCGAGCCCGCGCCTTGTCTGCAGCATGCGCTCGAGCTGCTGGTAAGAGCGCAGCGCCGCGGTCAGCGAGGTGAACAGCTTGTCGGCGGTGAGCTCGGTCTTGGCCTTGTAGTCGTTGATATCGTACTGGACGATTACGCGCCGCTCGGGCGCCTGGCCGGGCTGTCCGGTGCGCAGGATGATGCGCACGGTCTCGTTCTTGAGCTCGTTGCGGATGTACTCGACCAGCTCAAGGCCGGCGACGTCCGTCTCCATGATGACGTCGAGCAACACGGCGGCGATGTCGTTGTGCGCCGCCATCAGCTTGCGACCTTCCGCCGCGGAATGGGCGGAGAGGATCTCCAGGCCCTGGCCGTTGAGGGAATAGTCCGAGAGCGCAAAACGCGTGCCGTCATGCACGGCCGGATCGTCGTCGATGACGGCGATCTTCCATTTCCGGGCGTCAACATCCTCCGATGCGGTACCGGTGTCGTCGATCAGGTGGAGGACATCGTCCTGTTCGGCCATTGAGAAGTCCCGTCAGTCTCTGTGCTTTGCCCGCCGCCCCTGGCGACCCGGGGCATGATAATGCGAAATGTAGTGCCTTGTCCCAGCTTGGATTCCAGCATCATGCGACCGCCGAGCTGCTGGGTGACGAGGTTATAGACGATATGGAGGCCGAGTCCCGTGCCACCTTCATTGCGCCTGGTGGTAAAGAATGGGTCAAAGGCCTGGCGCTGCACGTCGGAGGTCATGCCGGCCCCGTCATCGGTGAAGATGATCTCGACGTCGTCGGCCCCGCGGGGCCGCGCCGAGATCGTGATCGTGCCGGCGCGGCCGTCGGCAAAGGCGTGGTTGGCGGCATTGAGGAACAAATTGGTCAGGATCTGGCCGTAGGAGCCGGGATAGCCGTCGAGCAGCAGCCCCTCGGGCATGTCGACATGGAGCGTGATCGGCGACCGCTTCAGCACCGGGCGCAGGCTCGCGATGATCTGGTCGGTGGCTTCGCTCAGTGAGAACTGCCGCCGCTCGGCATGGGAGCGGTCGACCGCGACCTGCTTGAAAGACTGGATCAGCTCGCCGGCGCGCTGGAGATTGGCGACGAGCTGCTGCGAGGCGTCGCGCGAGGACTGCACGAATTCTTCCAACTGCGAGCGGCGCAGGCCGCCGTCGCCCTTGAGCTGGGCCTCGAAGATCTCGGTGCGCCGGGCAAAGCTCGACGCAACGGTGAGGCTGATCCCGATCGGGTTGTTGACCTCGTGCGCGACGCCGGCGACGAGGCCGCCGAGGGCTGCGAGCCTTTCGGCATCGATCAGGTTCTGCTGCGCGGCGTTGAGCTCGAGCAGTGCGCTCTCGGCCTTCTCCTTGGACGCGCGCAGCTCGTCCTCGGTCTGGCGCTTCGCGATTGCGTTTTCGCGGAACACTTCCACCGCGCGCGCCATGGCGCCGACCTCGTCACGTGCACGCGTGCCCTGCACCTCGCGGCCGAGGTCGCCAAGCGTGATCGCGCGCATCGCCGCCATGATCTGCTGCAGCGGCAGCCGGATCGACAGCGCGATCAGCACGCCGGCGGTGAGGATGATGCCGAGGAAGATCACGGCGATGGAAAGAACACGGCGGGAGATGTCCGCCAGCGTGCGGTCGAACGTCTCCTGCGCCTTCTGCTCGCGCTGGCGCATCTTGGTGGAGAGATCGTCGATGGCGCCGATCGCCTCGGCCTGGTTGGCGTCGATGGTATTGCGCAGCAGCTCGGTCCGGTTCGTGAGCTGCTCGGAGAGCTTTGCGAAGCCCTCGCGCAGCGCGGCGGTCCGGGCCGCCAGCCGCCGCAGCGCCATGCGCTGGAGGTCGTTGTCGGCGAGATCGATCATCACGGGGATGGTCTTCTCGATGGTTTCGGTATTGCGGCGGGCGTCGTCGGCCGCACCCGATGACAGCGAGAGATAGTAGGAATTGGCCGCGACCAGCATCGCGGTGAAGGCTTCGCGCGACTTGCCCAGCGAAGGCCAGATCAGCGCGTCGCGGTGGCCGGTGGCGCCTTCGATGATGGAGTAAAGCCCGGCCATGTCCCTGGCCGGTCCCTGCACCTGATCCTCATAGGTCTTCGCGATGGTGGCCTGCACGCCGCGCAGCTCGCCGAAGCCGTTGAGGAAGCGGTCGGTGGTGCGCTCCAGCTCCTCGACCGAGCCCGACAGCATCGGGTCCTTGGCGGCGCGATTGGTCAGCGTCCCCAGCACCGCCTCGCGCAGCAGCAGGATCTCGGCGAACAGATCGGGGCTCGGTTGGTTGATGTAGCGGTGAATCAGATTGTGCAGCCGCCCGGTCTCGCTTTCGAGCAGCGCCAGAATCCGGTCGGATTCGCGCACCTGGCGCACGTCCTCCCAGGCCGAGCCGAGCACCTGCGAGCCGTTCCAGATCAGCCCGACCAGCACGATGACCACGGCAGAGTTCAGCGCCGCGATCGACAGGATGCGCCAGCGGATCGGCACCGCCCGGAGCACGCCGACCAGCCGCGCGCGCAGCCGCCCCATCGGGCCGGGCGACCTGTCTGCATGCTCGCTGTGTCCAAGCCCGGGCAAGAGGCCTCACTCCACCTTGCGAATGCGTTCGATCAGCGCGGCCGCGGCCGGATCTTGCCCGGCCTTGGTGTAGATCGCGACCATCGCGTCCTCGAACGGCTTGCGGTCGATATCCCTGACGATGGTGACGCCCGCTTCTTCCGCCTTGCGCTGCGACTGCTCCTCGAGGTCGCGCCATTTCTCGCGCATGAATCGGCTGGAGCGCTGCGCGGCTTCCCTGAATATGGTCTGGTCGTCGGCCGACAGGCTTTTCCAGGCCTTCAGCGAGATCACCAGCACTTCGGGGCTCATCGTGTGCTCGGTGAGGGCGAGATAGCCGGCATGCTTGTAATGGTCCGTCGTCACGTAGGAGGGCCAGTTGTTCTCGGCGCCGTCGATCAAATGGTTGGCAAGCCCGGCAAGCACCTGTCCATAGGGCATCTCGACCGGCTCCGCGCCGAGCGCGCGGATCATCTGGCTCATCAACTCCGACTGCTGCACCCGGATCCGCAATCCCTTGAGGTCCGCGACGTTTCTGACCGGGCGGGCGCCGTTGTAGATCGACCGCGCGCCGGAATCGTAGAAGGCGAGGCCAACGAAGCCATAGGGCTCGAAGCTGCCGAGGATCTCGCCGCCGATCGGCCCGTCCAGCACCTTCTGCATGTGCTCGATGGACCGGAACAGGAACGGCATCGCCAGCACGTTCATCGCCGGGACGAAGTTGCCGATCAGCGCCACATTGGTCCGGTTGAGATCGATCGCGCCGACCCGGGTCTGCTCGATGGTCTCCTTCTCCTCGCCAAGCTGGCGGGAGTGGAACACCTTGACCTCGTGCCGGCCGCCGCTGCGCTCGGCGATCAGGGCGCCCATGTAGCGCAGCGCCTGCACGGTCGGATAATCCTCGGTCTGGGTGTCGGCGGCGCGGAATTCCCGCGCAGCGGCCCCCGTCGCGCAGATGGCGATCAGAAGCGCGACGAAAATCACCCCGGTCCGCGAGCGTTCGGCACGGTTCAACACTGGCACACTCAACCCCTCAGTGGTGGAGTCTATGGCGGGAGCAAAAGGTTCAATGCAATCTAGCAGATGGTCGGGGGAAGGCCATCCCGCCCGGGGCTTCGGCGTGATTGTGCGGCGCGGCCGGCGCTCATTCCCGGTTGAAACCGCAAATGCCGCGCCTTAAGCAGGGACGGTCGCCGTCGTCGCGCGATACGGAAAGAGCCATCGTGATTTCAGCATTGCGCTTCTTGCAGGTCATCGCCGCCCTTGCGGCCCTCTCCTTGGCCGCGCCGGTGCGGGCCGCGACCGACATCGCGTGGTGGCACGCCATGTCCGGCGAACTCGGTCGCCAGCTCGAGAAGCTCGCCTCCGACTTCAACGCCTCGCAGCCGGACTATCGCGTCGTGCCGACTTACAAGGGCAGTTACACCGAGACGGTGACGGCCGCGATCTTCGCCTTCCGCTCGCGCAGCCAGCCCGCGATCGTCCAGGTCAACGAGGTCGCCACCGCCACCATGACCGCGGCCAAGGGCGCGATCTATCCCGTGTTCAGCCTGATGCGGGACATGAACGAGCCGTTCTCGCTCAATGACTATCTTCCCGCGGTCTCCGGCTACTACACCGATGCGGCCGGCAATCTCTTGTCCTTCCCGTTCAATTCGTCGACGCCGATTCTCTATTACAACAAGACCATGTTCCGCGACGCGGGGCTCGATCCGGAGGCGCCGCCGAAGACCTGGCCGGAGCTCGGTGCTGCCGCTAAACGCCTGCGCGATCGCGGCGCGGCGTGCGGCTTCACCACGTCCTGGCCGTCCTGGATCCATGTCGAGAATTTTTCAGCGTTTCACAATCTGCCGCTGGCGACGCGGACCAACGGCTTTGCCGCGCTCGATGCCGAGTTGACCATCAACAATCCGTCTCTCGTGCGTCACGTCGCCGAACTCAGCGAGTGGCAGAAGACGAAGGTGTTCGACTATAGCGGCCGCGGCCAGTCGGCCGAGCCGCGCTTCCAGAACGGCGAATGCGGCATCTTCATCGGCTCCTCGGCGACGCGCGCCGACATCAAGGCGAACTCGAAGTTCGAGATCGGCTACGGCATGATGCCGTATTGGCCCGACGTGAAGGGCGCGCCGCAGAATTCGATCATCGGCGGCGCCACGCTGTGGGTGCTGCGCGACCGCCCGCGCGAGGAATACAAGGGCGTGGCGCGATTCTTCGCCTATCTGTCGCAGCCCGGCGTACAGGCCGCCTGGCACCAGAACACCGGCTATCTGCCTGTCACCCGCGCCGCCTTCGAGCTGACGCGCGCGCAAGGGTTTTACGAGCGCAATCCGGGCTCGGCGATGTCGTTCGAGGAGATCACGCTGCATCCGCCGACGGAGAATTCGAAGGGCATCCGGCTCGGCTCCTTCGTGCTGATCCGCGGCGCGATCGAGGACGAGCTGGAGCAGGCCTTTGCCGGCCGCAAGAGCGCGCAAGCGCCGCGCTCGATGCCGCCGTCGAGCGCGGCAACAAGATCCTGCGCCAGTTCGAGCGCGCCAGCCCGGATAGGTAGGGCGGGATGGTAGCTCGGCGTTAGGGCAA
>NZ_JADPIT010000016.1:333660-336612 GCF_023073035.1 Bradyrhizobium sp. 62 | reverse complement strand
TGCCCGGGACAAGCCCGGGCATGACGAACTCACATGCAGTTGGTTTACGATGTCGATGACACTCCCTCACTTCGCCGACGCGGACAGCTTTCGCGCCTTTCGCGCCGATCCTCCGCGATGGCTGCCGATCGCCATCGACATTGCCCGCAGCCACGGTCTCGATATCAGCGCGCCGCGCGTGTTTGCCACCGGCACCAATCTCGTCGTCGGCTTCGGCGATAACCTGATCCTGAAAATCTTCCCACCGCTGCTCCGCGCGCAATTCGTCTCCGAGCACGGCTCGCTGACCCAGCTTGCCGGCCGCCTCCATTTGCCGATCCCCGAGATCGTCGCGGAAGGCGAGCGCGACGGCTGGCCTTATCTCGCAATCACACGCCTTGCCGGCACGCTCGGCTCGGAGGTCTGGCCGCACTTGGCGGAAGCGCAGAGGGAGCGCGTGCTGCGCCAGATCGGCGAGACCATCGCCACCGTGCAGCGCGCGCCGCTCGGTCCGCTCGAGCAGATCGAGCCGCGCTGGGCCGACTTCATGCGGGCCCAGATGCAGGCGTGCCGCGCGCGGCACACGCGTCTCGGCCTGGCGCCAAAATTCCTCGCCGGCCTCGACGATCTCCTGCGTGACGCGGCCGCGCTCATTCCCATCGATGCGCCGCCGGTGATCTTGATCGGCGAATACATTCCGGAGAACTTCCTGCTCGCCTGCCATAATGATCAATGGTCGCTCGCCGGCCTGTTCGACTTCGGCGACGTGCTGGCGGGATGGCGCGACTACGATCTGCTCGGCCCCAGCGCCTTCATGGCAGCGGGCCGGCCGGGGAGGGTACGCAGCCTGCTCGAAGGTTTCGGCTATGCGAAGCTCGATTATTCACTCAAGCGCCGCCTGATGGCGCTGATGCTGCTGCATCGCGCCAGCGACCTCAACAACCACATCTGCATCGAGGGTTGGCAGGACGAGGCCGACGATCTGGTCGAGCTCCAGGAGCTGATCTGGCCGGGGTGATTGCCGCGGATCAGTAGCCGAGTGACTTGGGACGAGATGCGCCCACGCAATGAGCGATCGTTCCAGAAAGCCCATTTTATATGCAAATCTGCTTCTTTGTATGCAACGTGCTGGAGATCGGCTTCTGATCGACAGTCGAAGCGATGGCCATTTTTCGCGGCTACATCAGTGACTTATGTTGTTTTAAACTCTCATTAAGCCTTGGCACGAACCTTGCGAATCCAGTTCCAACCAGAAAACTTTGTGTTGGAGCCATTTCATGAAGCGCCGCGATTTCCTCAAGTCTGTTTCCGGATTGGCCGCAGGCGCGGCGCTTCCGGCCATGCCCTCCGTGATCTCGTCGGCGATGGCCGATGCGCGCTCGGAGACGCTGCTGATCGTCTCGGAAGGCGGCCCCAACAATCTCGACATCCACGGCGTCGGCACCAACGTGCCCGGCTATGAGGTGTCCTGGAATTGCTACGACCGCCTGCTCAGCCACGAGATGAAGACCGGCCCCGGCGGCGTGCCCTATTACGACCGCGACAAATTCAAGGGCGAGCTCGCCGAGGACTTCAAGATCGACGACATGTCGGTCACCTTCAAGCTGAAGAAGAACGCCAAATTCCACGACGGCGCGCCTGTCACCGCCAAGGACGTGAAGTGGTCGCTCGACCGCGCCGTCAGCGTCGGCGGCTTCCCCACCTTCCAGATGAGCGCCGGCTCGCTCACGAAACCCGAGCAGTTCGTCGTGATCGACGACTACACCGTGCGTGTCGACTTCCTGAAGAAGGACAAGCTGACGATCCCCGATCTCGCGGTGATCGTGCCCTGCATCATCAATTCCGAACTGGTGAAGAAGAACGCCAGCGAGAAGGATCCCTGGGGTCTCGAATTCACCAAGCAGCAGACCGCGGGCTCCGGCGCCTACAAGGTGACGAAGTGGACCGCCGGCACCGAAGTGGTGATGGAGCGCAACGACGATTGGGTCGGCGGCCCGCTGCCGAAGATCAAGCGCGTGATCTGGCGCATGGTGCCGCAGGCCGGCAATCGCCGCGCGCTGCTGGAGCGTGGCGACGCCGATATCTCCTACGAGCTGCCGTTCAAGGATTTCCAGGAGATGAAGGCGAGCGGCAAGCTCAACGTGGTGTCGCTGCCGTTCTCCAACGGCATCCAGTATATCGGCATGAACGTGACCAAGCCGCCGTTCGACAATCCCAAAGTGCGTCAGGCGGTCGCCTACGCGATTCCCTATCAGAAGATCATGGACGCGGTGATGTTCGGGCTGGCCAATCCCATGTTCGGGGCCGCCAAGGACAAGCCGACCGAAGTCGCCTGGCCGCAGCCGCACAAATTCAACACCGACATGGACAAGGCGAAGGCGCTGCTGGCTGAAGCCGGTTATCCCAACGGCTTCGAGACCACGATCTCGTTCGACCTCAACTTCGCCGGCGTCAACGAGCCGCTCTGCGTGCTGGTGCAGGAGAGCCTGGCCCAGATCGGCATCAAGACCACCATCAACAAGGTGCCCGGCGCCAACTGGCGCACCGAGTTGAACAAGAAGGAGATGCCGCTCTTCACCAACGTGTTCTCGGGCTGGCTCGATTACCCCGAATACTTCTTCTACTGGTGCTATCACGGCAATAATTCCGTCTTCAACACCATGAGCTACAAGTCGGCGGAGATGGACAAGCTGATCGACGGGGCGCGGAATGCTGCCGCGACCGGTGACACCGCGACCTACGACGCCGACGTGAAGGGCTTCGTCGACCTCGCCTACAGCGACATCCCGCGCATCCCGCTGTACCAGCCCTTCGTCAACGTCGCGATGCAGAAGAACATCAGCGGCTACCAATACTGGTTCCACCGCCGCCTGGATTATCGCGCGATGGCGAAGGGGTGAGGGGATGGCGGGCGAGATGGTCGCGTCGTCGACTCTCTTTCTGAGTGAGGCGGCCACCGCTCTCTCATTCCCT
>NZ_JADPIT010000016.1:319021-333612 GCF_023073035.1 Bradyrhizobium sp. 62 | reverse complement strand
GAGGGGTAGCCACGAACTCCGACCTCGCTTGGGGCTACCCCTCACCCCAACCCTCTCCCATCGCAAGTCGGGCCTGCCCGACTTGCGCCAATCACCAATGCGCAACCGGGGCAGACCCCGGTTGCGTGGGAGAGGGGGCGCAGCGGAGCAGGTGGCGCGAACCCGCCCACAACCGCAGAGCAGCAGGAGCGCAACCCCATGCTGACCATGATCGGCAAGCGCCTGATGTTCGCGATTCCCTCGCTGATCGGGGTCGTCATCGTCACCTTCCTGCTGACCC
Source organism: Bradyrhizobium sp. 62 (assembly GCF_023073035.1). Classification (NCBI taxonomy): domain Bacteria; kingdom Pseudomonadati; phylum Pseudomonadota; class Alphaproteobacteria; order Hyphomicrobiales; family Nitrobacteraceae; genus Bradyrhizobium; species Bradyrhizobium sp. 62. Next base: position 333,332 of record NZ_JADPIT010000016.1, on the reverse strand, counting down.
GCGCACTACCGGGCGATCCCGCCGCCTATTTCGCAGGGCCCGCCGCAACGAAGGAAGCCGTCGAGCAGATCCGGAAAAAACTCGGCCTCGACAAGCCGCTGATCGAGCAGTTCTTCCGCTACACCAACGATCTCGCCCATGGCGATTTCGGCAATTCGCTCACGACGGGCCAGCCGGTCGCAGCCGAGATCCGCAACCGCCTGCCGGCCTCCGCCGAGTTGACGCTGCTCGGCCTCATCGTCTCGGTCGTCATCGCCATCCCTCTCGGCGTGCTGGCGGCGACGCGGCCGGGATCGTGGGTCGACCATCTCTGTCGCGTGACGACGACGGCCGGCGTCTCGCTGCCAGTGTTCTTCACAGGTCTGGTGCTGGTCTATGTCTTCTATTTCCGGCTCGGCTGGTCGCCTGCGCCGCTCGGCCGGCTCGATGTGTTCTACAGCGCGCCGCCGACGGTGACCGGCTTCTATCTGATCGACACCCTGATCGCGCGTGACTTCGAGGCGTTCCGTTCGGCATGCAGCCAGCTGATCCTGCCGGCGACGACGCTTGCGATCTTCTCGCTGGCGCCAATCGCGCGCATGACGCGCGCCTCGATGCTGGCGGTGCTGTCGTCCGAGTTCGTGCGCACCGCGCGCGCCAGCGGCCTGTCCCCGGCAACCGTCATCGTCACCTATGCCTTCCGCAACGCGATGCTTCCGGTCATCACCACGCTGAGCATGGTGTTCTCGTTCCTGCTCGGCGCCAACGTGCTGGTGGAGAAAGTGTTCGCCTGGCCAGGCATCGGCTCCTATGCGGTCGAGGCGCTGATCTCGTCGGACTTCGCGCCGGTGCAGGGTTTCGTGCTGACCATGGCGGTGATGTACGTGCTGCTCAATCTCGTGATCGACATTCTCTATGGCGTGATCGATCCGCGCGTGCGCTTGGAGGGCTAATCATGAGCACCGTTGCGCCTGCTGTTGAACCTGTCGGTCCCGCGCGGACCTCAGGGTTCGTCGCGCTGCTCGACCAGACCCGCTACGTGCTTGGCGAGAACAAGGTCACGGGCTTTGCCTTCGCGCTGCTGATCGTGATCCTCCTTGCCGCGATCTTCGGCCCCTATGTGGTGCCGTATGATCCGCTGGCGTCCGACACCGCGGCGTCGCTGAAGCCGCCCTCGGCCGCGCACTGGTTCGGCACCGACCAATTGGGCCGCGACATCTTCAGCCGGGTCGTGGTGGCGACGCGGCTCGATACGTTCATCGCGGTCGCCTCCGTCGCGCTGGTGTTCCTGATGGGTGGGCTCGCCGGCATCGCGGCCGGCTATTTCGGCGGCTGGACCGATCGCATCGTCGGCCGCATCGCCGACACCATCATGGCGTTCCCGTTGTTCGTGCTCGCGATGGGCATCGTCGCAGCGCTCGGCAACACCGTGCAGAACATCATCCTCGCAACGGCCATCGTGAACTTCCCGCTCTATGCCCGCGTCGCGCGCGCCGAAGCCAATGTCCGCCGCAATGCCGGCTTCGTGCAGGCCGCGCGTCTGTCCGGCAACGGCCAGTTCCGCATTCTTCTCGTGCATATCCTGCCGAACATCATGCCGATCATGATCGTGCAGATGTCGCTGACCATGGGCTACGCCATCCTCAATGCCGCCGGCCTCTCGTTCATCGGCCTCGGCGTCCGTCCGCCGACGGCGGAATGGGGCATCATGGTCGCCGAAGGCGCCGGCTTCATGGTGTCAGGCGAATGGTGGATCGCGCTATTCCCGGGCCTCGCTCTGATGATCGCCGTGTTCTGCTTCAACCTCCTCGGCGACGGCCTGCGCGACATCGTCGACCCCCAGCGGAGGACGTGATGGCGGGATTAGGCGTGAATTTTCGCTCAAAATTCTCCAATGATTTCAATCCCGTTCTACTGTGCATGGGGTTGTTTTCGATGTTTTTGTTTGGGAGGTGCCCATGACCGCCCAGCCGCTGCTCGATGTCCAGGACCTCACCGTCGAATTCACCACCCGCCGCGGCATCGTCAAGGCGGTGCAGCACGTCAACATCTCCGTTGCCAAGGGCGAGACGCTCGCGATCGTCGGCGAGTCCGGCTCCGGCAAGTCGGTGACGTCGTATGCGGTGATGCGCATCCTCGACCGTGCGGGGCGGATCGCCGAAGGCTCGGTGATGTTCTCGGGTATCGACGTCAAGGCCGCGACCGAAGACCAGATGCGCGATTTGCGCGGTCGCGAAGTCTCGATGATCTTCCAGAACCCGCGCGCCGCGCTCAACCCGATCCGGAAGGTCGGCGACCAGATCGAGGACGTGCTGCGCACCCATGTCCAGCAGGCCATGGTTTCGGACCGCGGCGAAAAGGCGATCGAGGCGCTGGAGCAGGTCAAGATCGCCCGTCCGCGCGAGCGCTATCACGCCTATCCGTTCGAATTGTCCGGCGGCATGTGCCAGCGCGTCGTCATCGCGCTCGCGCTCGCCTGCAATCCGCAACTGCTGATCGCGGACGAGCCGACGACAGGGTTGGACGTCACCACGCAGAAGGCGGTGATGGATCTGATCGTCGAGCTGACCAAGCGCAAGGCGATGTCCACCATCCTGATCACGCATGACCTCGGCCTCGCGGCCGCCTATTGCGACCGTGTCGTGGTGATGGAAAAGGGCCGGGTGGTCGAGACCGCCAAGGCCGCCGACATCTTCGCCAACCCGCAGCACCCCTACACGAAGAAGCTGATGCGCGCGACGCCGCGGCTCGGTGTGAGCCTGCGGGATCTGTTGCCGGAGGAGGAAGGCTCAGCACTCGCCGCCACGAGCGCAGCATCCGCGGAATTGGCTCCGATCGTCCCGGCGGGCAAGACGCCCCTTCTCCTCATCGACAAGCTGGTCAAGGAATATCCCCGTCAGGGCGCCACCGCCACGCTCGGCAAATTGTTCGGCCGCAAGCCGCCGGTCGAGCCGGATGTGTTCCGCGCCGTCGACGGCATCAGCTTCTCGGTCGGTCACGGCGAGAGCGTCGGCCTGGTCGGCGAGTCCGGCTGCGGCAAATCGACCACGTCGATGATGGTGATGCGGCTGCTGGACCAGACCTCGGGCCTGATCCAGTTCGACGGCGAGGACATCGGCGCCATCGCGCCCGCCGGCTTCGCGCGTCTGCCGCAGCGCAGCCGCATCCAGATGGTGTTCCAGGATCCGACCGACAGCCTCAACCCGCGCTTCACCGCCGTGCGCGCCATCGCCGATCCCATCATGCAGCTCGGTGACATCAGGGGGCGCGACGCGCTCCGCGCTCGCTGCGAGGAGCTCGCCACCATGGTGGGCCTGCCGCACAATCTGCTGGATCGCTTTCCGCACCAATTGTCGGGCGGCCAGAAGGCCCGCGTCGGCATCGCCCGCGCCATCGCCCTGCACCCGAAACTCGTCATCCTGGACGAGCCGACCGCCGCGCTCGACGTTTCGGTCCAGGCCGTGGTCCTCAATCTGCTCCAGGACCTCAAGGCGCGGCTAGGTATGGGTTATCTGTTCGTCTCGCATGATTTGAACGTAGTGCGCTTGTTGTGCGATCGTGTCATTGTCATGCGGTCGGGTCGAATCGTCGAGGAAGGGTCTTCCGAGAGGGTCTTGAGCGATCCGCAGGACGATTACACCAAGGAGCTGCTGACGGCGATCCCGCATCCGCCGCTGCAGACACAGGGCGCACACTGAGAGCTTGTTTGGGAGCGTGATGGCCGAACCGCTGGACGATTATATCGACGCTGTCACCAAAGCGTTGGCGTTGCCCGTCGAGGAAGCATGGAGGTCGTCCATTCGCGCCAATCTCGAGGTCTCGCTGCGGCTCGGCCGTCTCGTCGACGAATTCGCGCTGCCGGACGAGACCGAGCCGGCGCCCGTGTTCACGGTCTGACGCCGCCATGACGACCAAGCCAGAGATGACGGCCTCCGAGATCGCGAGCGCGGTTGCCGGCCGCAAGATGTCCGCGCTCGATGCCACCGAAGCCGCGCTTGCGCGCATCAAGCAGCACGACACCATCCTCAATGCGTTCACCGACGTCACCGCCGATCGCGCCCGTGCCAAAGCGCGCGCGATCGATGCCGATATCGCCGCCGGCAAGGCCGTCGGCCCATTGGCCGGCGTGCCCTTCGCGGTCAAGAATTTGTTCGACGTAGCAGGCCTCGCCACCCGCGCAGGCTCGAAGATCAACCGAGACCGCGTGCCCGCCACGCGCGATGCCACGTTGATCGAGCGCATGGAAGCGGCCGGCGCCGTCCTGGTCGGTGCGCTCAACATGGGCGAATACGCCTATGACTTCACCGGGGAGAACGTCCATGACGGTCCCTCGCGCAATCCGCATGACACGACGCGGATGAGCGGCGGCTCCTCTGGCGGTTCGGGCAGTGCCGTGGGCGGCGCGCTGGTGCCGATCGCGCTCGGCTCCGACACCAACGGTTCGATCCGCGTGCCGTCCTCGTTCTGCGGCATCTTCGGCCTGAAGCCGACCTATGGCCGGCTCTCGCGTGCGCGCTCTTTCCCGTTCGTCGCGAGTCTCGATCATCTCGGCCCGTTCGCGCGCTGCGCCACCGATCTCGCGCTGGCCTATGACGCCATGCAGGGGCCGGATGCCGACGACGCCGCCTGCACCACCACACGTGGTCTGGAGCCGACGCTGCCGCTGCTTGCCAATCCGGTTTCGGACCTGCGCATCGCGATCGCCGGCGGGTACTTCCAGCAGAATTTGTTTCCGGAAGCCGTCGAAGCCGTCAGCCGCGTCGCCAAGGCGCTGGGCGCCACGCGCGTGGTGGACGTGCCGGAAGCCGCGCGTGCCCGCGCGGCGGCCTATGTCATCACCACCACAGAAGGCGCCTCGCTGCATCTCGATCGGCTGCGCAAGCGACCGAACGATTTCGATCCCGCCGTGCGCGACCGGCTGATCGCGGGCGCCATGGTGCCGGCTCCGCTGGTCGACCGCGCGCAAAAATTTCGCCGCTGGTATCGCGCGCAATTCGCGGAGATTTTCAAATCCGTCGACGTGCTGATTGCACCGGCGACGCCATGCACCGCGCCGAAGCTCGGCCAGGTCAATTTCAATCTCGGTGGCGTCGAGCTGCCGGTGCGTGCCAATATCGGCCTCCACACCCAGCCGATCTCATTCATCGGCCTCCCCGTAGTCGCCGTGCCGGTGCCGCTCGAGCCGCTGCCGATCGGCGTGCAGATCATCGCCGCGCCCTGGCGCGAGGACATCGCGTTGCGCGTCGCGTACGCGTTGGAGAAGATGGGCGTCGCCGCCGCGCCCAGCCCAAGAGGATTTTGAGATGGAGATCGATCTCCCCGACGTGATCGCGGACGTCAAAGCCGCGTTCGAGCGCTACGAGCAGGCCCTGATCACCAACGACGTCGCGGTGCTCGGCGAGCTCTTCCGCAACGATCCCCGCACGCTGCGCTATGGCATCGGCGAGAACCTCTACGGCTATGAAGCGATCTCCGGCTTTCGCGCCGGGCGCTCGCCGGTCGGCCTCAATCGCCGCACCGCGAAAACCGTGATCACCAGCTATGGCCGCGACACCGCGGTCGCCTCCACCCTGTTCTATCGCGACACGATGCCGGGCAAGGTCGGCCGGCAGATGCAGACCTGGGTAAAGTTCCCGGAGGGCTGGCGCGTCGTCGCCGCCCATGTCAGCATCATCGACGAGTCGAAAGAGACCTGACCGTATGACGCTTGACGATCTTCCGCCCGGAGCGCTGCCGGCCGAACCGGCGGTGCCGCGTGTCGACCGGGCGTCGCCATCAGCGCACAAGGTCACGCGCGCCGAGGAGCTGCGCCTGCAGCTCGCCGACGAGATCGTGCGCGGAGCTTTGCCGCCTGGCGCGCCGCTTGACGAGACCGACATCGCGCGCCGCTTCAGCGTTTCGCGCACGCCGGTGCGGGAAGCACTGCGCCAGCTCGTGGCAAGCGGCCTGGTCGAAGCGCGCGCCCATCGCGGCGCGGTGGTGGCGCAGCCCTCGTTCGAGCGGCTGACGGGCATGTTCGAGGCGATGGCGGAGCTGGAAGCGCTGTGCGCGGGCCTTGCCGCTGAACGCATGTCAGCCGCCGAGCGTCACGGCCTGGAAGCCATCCACGAGGAGCTGCGGGTGTTGAGCTACGCCGGCAACCCCGATCGCTTCCACGAGGTCAACGAGCGCTTCCACAATGCGATCTATGCGGGATCGCAGAACGGCTACATCGCCGAGATCACGCTGGCGACGCGCGTGCGGGTGCAGCCGTTCCGCCGCGCCCAGTTCCGCAATCTCGGACGTCTCGCCAAGTCGCAAGCGGAACACGATCGCGTCGTCGTCGCCATCATGCGCGGCGACAAGCAGGGCGCCGCCGCCGCGATGCGTGCGCATATCGAGCTGGTGCGCGGGGAGTACGAGATCTACGCGGTGTCGGTTTAGGGCCGCGCGCACGGTGCCGTAGGGTGGACAAAGGCGCAAAGCGCCGTGCCCACCATCTACCCAAGCTGACGGTGATGGTGGGCACGCTTCGCTTTGCCCGCCCTACGAGACCTACGCTGTCGCAGCTTCCGCCATATACTTCCGCCAGCCGCCATACGCGGTGATGTCGCGAGCGTCGCCCAGCACCTCGGGCTCGACGAGAAATCCCTTCACGCTGCGGCCATCCGCCAGCCGCACGGTGCCGATCGCCATCGGCGCGGGAATCGCGTTGACGAACTTGCCGAAGGCGGACGACGACAGCGACCAGATCTCCAGCTCGATCGACGCGCCCTTGCCGGCCTCGACGCGCAGCATGCCCGGCTTCGGCGGCGTGGTCTTCAATGCGTAGAGCTTGTAGTCCGCCGCGGTCCTGGTCGCCTCGATCAGCTGGCCGTTCAGCGCTTTCAACTCGCTGTTCAGCACCATGCCGGACAGATGCGCGCCGACTACGGCGATGGGAATCTCGTCGCTGCTATCAGCGGCAAGCGGCGCCAGCGCGGGTTGCGCCACGCCCTTTGCGCCAAGCGTCAGTTTGGTATCGGCATGGAACACGCGCCCGATGCTGGCGAGCAGCGCATCGTGTCCGGTGGGAGCAAGGAGCGTGATGCCGAACGGGATGCCGTCGGCACGCATCGCCGCCGGCAGCGCGAGACCGCAGAGGTCGAGCAGATTGACAAAGTTGGTGTAGGTGCCGAGCCGACTGTTGAGCTCGACCGGATTGGCCAGCACCTGCGCGGTCGTATAGGCCGTCGGCGCCGTCGGCAGCACCAGCGCGTCGATATTGGTGAAGGTGCGCTCGGCGATCTTGCGCAGGCCCTGCAGACGATAGAGCGCGGAGAAGGTGTCCGCCGCCGTCAACCGCGCACCGGCCGCAGTGATCTCGCGCGTCACGGGATGGATGGCATCCGGCGCGGACGCCAGCAGGTCGCGGATCACGAGATAGCGCTCCGTGACCCACGGTCCCTCGTAGAGCAGTCGGGCCGTCTCATAGAACGGCTCGAGGTCGAACTCGACGAGCGTTGCGCCAAGCGCGGTCCAGCGCTTCAGCGCCTCGGCGTAAGCCGCTTCCGCCTTCTTGTCGCCGAAGAAGATCAGCTGTCCGCTGCGCGGCACGCCCAGGCGCAGGTTTGCCGGGAGCGGGGTGATCGCGCCAAGCGGCCGGTCGCGCGAGAACGGATCGGCCTGATCGGGACCTGCCATCACGGAGAGCGCCAGCGCGGCGTCGTCGACCGTCAAAGCGAACACCGAGATACAGTCCAGCGTCCGGCACGCCGGCACCAGGCCAGCGGTCGAAATCATGCCGAGGCTCGGCTTGAGACCGACGATGTTGTTGAGCATCGCCGGCACGCGGCCGCTGCCTGCGGTGTCGGTACCTAACGACAGTGGCACCAGCCCGGCGCCGACGGCGGCGGCCGATCCCGAGCTTGATCCGCCGGGAATGAGGTCATCGCGGATTGCGTTCCTGGGGATGCCGTAGGGCGAGCGCACGCCGACAAGGCCGGTCGCGAACTGGTCGAGATTGGTCTTGCCGATGATGATCGCGCCGGCGGCGCGCAGCCGCGCAACCGCGGTCGAATCGTGTGTCGGGATGTACGAGAAGGCCGGGCACGCCGCGGTGGTCGGAAATCCCAGCGCGTCGATATTGTCCTTCACGACCACCGGCACGCCATAGAGCCGCAGGCTGGCGGCCTCCTTGGTGGCGAGCTTCTCGGCCTCGGCGACCGCGTCCTTTTCGTCGCGCAGGCTGATGAAGACGGCGGGATCATTGTGGTCGCGGATGCGCTGATAGGTGCGTGCGACCGTCTGCGCCGGCTTGAGCGTGCCCGCGCGATGCGCGGCCACGATCGCGGCGATCGTTTCAGGCTGCTCAGCCCCCATTTCAGCCTTCATGGCGACAAATCTCCGGCAACGTCTCTTCACCCCGATCGAAGCAAGCGATGTGCCATTGTGTACAGAATCCGGGCAGGACAAGTGCTGCGGATATTACCGAGAGATCAGAGGCTTGTGGGATATTTCGAGCGCTGGCGGAGCTTCGTGTCAGCGCCCTGTTACGAGCATTTGCGCAAATAATGGGCAGCTCAACGGGCCTGAGCTTGCGCCCCAACAATTGTCATGGCCAACATGCAGGCCAACGTGGTCCGCGACGAGGCTGCGGCCGATCCCGGCTTCCGGGCGAGGAGGAAACCATGACAACCGCCCCTCGCGGTGATGCTGCGAGCCTGTTCGCGACACCCAGAACCGTTGCCGAGCATCGCGCCGACGGCAGCATCGTGCTGCGCTCGCCCGAGCCGCTGCGCGATGGCGCGCGCTGCATCGGCGACTGGCTGGAGCAATGGGCGCGGCAGAGGCCCGATGCGATTTTCCTCGCCGAGCGCAGCAGTGCCGAATTGCCATGGACCACCGTCACCTATGCGCAGGCGCTGCGCCAGGTGCGCGCGGCGGCGTCCTGGGTTCTGGCGCAAGGTCTCGGCGCGGAGCGCCCGCTCGCGATCCTCTCCGATAACAGCATCGATCACGCGCTGCTGGCACTGGCGGCCCAGCATGTCGGCGTGCCCTCGGCGGCGATCTCGCCGGCCTATTCGCTGATGTCAAAGGACTTTGACAAGCTCAAGAGCATGATCACGCTGCTGGAGCCGGGCGCCATCTATGTTTCCGCGACGAGGCTGTTTGCGGCGGCGCTGGCCGCGATCAAGCCTTTGCATAGCGCGCAGATCATCAGCGGCAATGCCGACGATGCCGATGCGCTGGCCTTCCGCACCATCGCGGCAACGCCCGAGACCGCCGACGTCGCAAAGGCCTTCGCCGCGGTGACGCCCGCGACGATCGCAAAGCTCCTGTTCACTTCGGGCTCGACCGGCACGCCGAAAGCCGTGATCAACACCCAGCGCATGCTGACGTCCAGCCAGCAGGCCAAGGCCCAGACGTGGACCTTTCTCGAACAGGCGCGCGAGGATCTCGTCATTCTCGACTGGCTGCCCTGGAGCCATACGTTCGGCGCCAACCACAATTTCAATCTCGTGCTGCGCAATGGCGGCTCGCTCCATATCGACGGCGGCAAGCCGGCGCCCGGCCTGTTTGCGACGTCACTCGCCAATCTCAAAAGCGTGATGCCGACGGTCTATTTCAACGTGCCGCGCGGCTTCGACATGTTGATCACGGCGCTGCGCGCAGACGAGGAGCTGTGTCGCCGCTTCTTCAGCGAGGTGAAATTCGCCTTCTACGCGGGGGCTGCGCTGCCGCAGAATCTCTGGGACGCGCTGGAAGAACTTTCCGTCAAGACCGTTGGCCGCGCGATGCCGATGGTCTCGGCGTGGGGCTCGACCGAGACGTCGCCGCTGGCGACCGACTGCCATTTCCTCGCGGAGCGCTCGGGCAATATCGGCGTGCCCATCCCCGGCACCGAATTGAAGCTCGTCACCTCCGGCGACAAGCTGGAGGTGCGCGTGCGCGGCCCCAACGTCACGCCGGGCTATTGGAAGGCGCCGGAGCTGACCAGGCAGGCGTTTGACGACGAGGGCTTTTATCTCATTGGTGATGCCGTGAAGTTCGCCGATGCGAACCGGTCTGAGCGCGGCCTGTTCTTCGATGGCCGTGTCGCGGAGGACTTCAAGCTCAATTCCGGCACTTGGGTCAGCGTCGGCACGCTGCGCCTCGCCGGCATCGCCGCGCTGGCGCCGCTCGCGCAGGACATCGTCGTCACTGGCCATGGCGGCGACGAGGTGCGTTTTTTGGTGTTCCCGAACATCGCCGCATGCCGCGCGCGTGCCGGCCTGCCCGAGGCCGCAGCCGTGAACGAATTGCTCGCGCATGACAAGGTCAGAGCCGCGATCGCGCAGGGTCTGGCGAAACTCAAGCAACACGGCGCCAACTCCTCCGGCCACGCCACGCGCGCCCTGCTGCTCGCCGAGCCGCCGTCGGTGGACGGCGGCGAGATCACCGACAAGGGCTACATCAATCAGCGCGCCGTGCTGACGCGGCGCGCCGATGCGCTGGCGCGGTTGGATGACGATGTCTCGGGTGAGTGGATCGGTCTGTAGCAGTTGAAACGGCAGCTCTTCGTATTAGGTGGGCGGCCGTAGGCCTCCTCTCGCAATGACGGGGCTGAAACAGCTCGCCGTTAGGCCAGCTGCCCTGCCGCATTATCTTGCATGATTCCTTTGTTGCCTAAGCAACTAATTTATGCGAACCGTTCCAGACAAGGATGACGGCGGGAGGAACCGCCGCGTCGGATCGGAGGAAGCTATGCTCGGCAGAGAGAGTGCCGCCGGCGAATGCTGGCGCATGCCTGGACATGAGAGAGGTCCGCGTACCGCGCGTGCTCCGTCAGGTCTCGGTGCTGCCGGTCACCGCGCCGAGATTTTCGTGCAGGCGGCGCAACAGGTCGATCAGCACCTCGCGCTCGTCCTTGTCCAGGCAGGACAACAGGCGCCGTTCGCGCTCGAATGCGGCGACGATCACCTTGTCATGGATGGCGCGGCCCTTCGCCGTCAGCGCGATCGAATGGGTGCGCCCGTCGTTGGGATCGGTGCGGATCGAGATCAGCCCCCGCTTTTCCAGACCAGCCAGCGTCCGGCTCACCGGGCCCTTGTCGAAACCGATGACGTGGCAGATGCGCGAGGCGGGAATGCCGGGCTCGATCGCCAGCAGCGACATGATCCGCCATTCCGTGACGTTGACGCCGAACTCTCGCTGATAGAACGCGGTGGCGCTGTTCGAGAGCTTGTTGGCGATGAAGGTGATGAACGCGGGGACGTAGCGGTCGAGATCGAGCGTCGGTCCCGTCTCGGCGGGCGCAAGTTTTTGGCGGGCTCTGGTCGAAGACGGCGGCATGTCGGGATTCTGTCTCGCGGCGTGTCTGGAGACCTAAAGGTAAGCGCGGCCCTTTCACAAGATCAAAATGAGGGAGGACTTCCATGAGCACTTCCAGCTCCCCGGAAATCAGCGGTTCGTCGGCCGTCCCGCATCTCGACGTCGATCCCTTCGACATGAATTTTTTCGCCGATCCCTATCCCACGCATGAGCTGCTGCGGGAGGCGGGACCTGTCGTCTATCTCGACAAGTGGAACGTCTATGGCGTGGCGCGCTATGCCGAGGTCCATGCCGTGCTGAATGATCCCGCGACGTTCTGCTCCAGCCGCGGCGTCGGCCTGTCCGACTTCAAGAAGGAGACGCCGTGGCGGCCGCCAAGCCTGATCCTCGAAGCCGATCCACCCGCGCACGCCCGCACCCGCGCCGTGCTCTCGAAGGTGCTGTCGCCGACGGTGATGAAGGGGCTCCGCGACCGCTTTGCCGCGGCAGCGGAAGAGCGTGTGGACGCTTTGCTGGAGAAGCGCAGCTTCGATGCCATCACGGACCTCGCCGAAGCCTATCCGCTGTCGATCTTCCCGGATGCGCTCGGGCTGAAACCTGAGGGACGCGAGAATCTCATTCCCTATGCGAGCGTGGTGTTCAACGCCTTCGGCCCGCCGAACCAGTTGCGCAACGAGGCGATCGCGCGCTCGGCGCCGCACCAGGCCTATGTTACCGAGCAGTGCCAGCGGGACAACCTCACGCCCGGCGGCATCGGCGCCTGCATCCACGCTCATGTCGACGAGGGTGCCATCACCGCGACCGAAGCGCCGCTGCTGGTGCGTTCGCTGCTGTCGGCGGGCCTCGACACCACCGTCAACGGCATCGGTGCAGCGGTCTACTGTCTCGCGCGCTTCCCGGAGCAGTGGCAGCGCTTGCGCGGCGATTTCACGCTGGCGCGCAACGCTTTCGAGGAGGCCGTCCGTTTCGAAAGTCCGGTGCAGACCTTCTTCCGCACGACAACGCGCGAGGTCGATCTGTCAGGCGCGACCATCGGTGAGGGCGAGAAGGTGTTGATGTTCCTGGCGGCTGCCAATCGCGATCCGCGGCGCTGGGACAAGCCGGACAGCTACGACGTCACCCGCCGCACGTCGGGCCATGTCGGCTATGGCTCAGGTATTCACATGTGCGTCGGTCAGCTGGTCGCGCGGCTCGAAGGCGAGACAATGCTCGCGGCTCTGGCCCGCCGGATCGCGAAGATCGAGATCACGGGCGAGCCACAGCGCCGTTTCAACAACACGCTGCGCGGGCTCGACAGCCTGCCTGTAACCATCACGCCGGGCTGACGCTGCCGGCATCGGAAATAATCAATACGACAGGGGAGGGACCAATGAAGAACTTGAAGTGGACGCTTGCGCTGGCCGCGAGCCTGATTGGCGGCGCGGCAAATGCCGAGATCTCCGACAATGTCGTGCGCGTCGGCGTGCTCAACGACATTTCCGGCATCTTCCAGGATACCAACGGCATGGGCTCGGTCGAGGCCGCGCGGATGGCCGCTGAGGACTTCAACGGCGGCGGCAAAGGCATCAAGGTCGACATCGTCTACGCCGATCACCAGAACAAGGCCGATGTCGGCAACGCCATCGCGCGCAAATGGCTCGATGTCGAGGGCGTCGACGCCATTGTCGACGTGCCGAATTCGGCGGTCGGCCTCTCCATCAACACGCTGCTGCGCGGCAGCCGCATGACGTTTCTCGCATCATCTACCGCGAGCTCCGATCTCACCGGCAAGGCCTGCTCGCCCAACACCATCCAGTGGGTCAACGACGCCTGGGCGACCGGCAACACCACGGCGGCCGCGATGATGTCGCGCGGCGGCAAGGACTGGTATTTCCTCACGGTCGATTACGCGCTCGGCAAGGGCATCGAGGCGGAAGCCCAGAAATACATCGAGGCGCATGGCGGCAAGGTGTTGGGCTCCAGCAAGCATCCGCTCGGCACGTCCGACTTCGCGTCGTTCCTGTTGCAGGCGCAGGGCTCCAAGGCCCAGGTGATCGGGCTCGCCAATGCCGGCGGCGACACCATCAACGCGGTGAAGCAGGCGGCCGAGTTCGGGATCCAGCAGGGCGGACAAAAGCTCGTCGCCTTCCTGCTCTTCATCAACGACGTCCACGGCATGGGCATCAAGGTCGCGCAAGGGCTCCAACTCATGGAGGCCTTCTACTGGGACATGAACGACGACACCCGCGCCTTCGCCAAGCGCTTCGCCGCGCGGCCCGGCATGAACGGCAAGATGCCGAGCGGCAACCAGGCCGGGGTCTATGCCTCCACGCTCGCCTATCTCAACGCGGTCGCCGCCACCGGCAGCGACAATGCCAAGGATGCCGTGCCCGAGATGAAGAAGTTCAAGGGCAAGGACAAACTGTTCGGCGACACCACGATCCGCCAGGACGGCCGCGTCGTGCATCCGATGTATCTGTTCGAGGTGAAGAAGCCGGAGGAGTCGAAATATCCGTACGATTATTACAAGCTGGTTTCGACGATCTCTGCGGAGCAGGCGTTCCGCCCGCTGGCGGAAGGCGGCTGTGAGCTGGTGAAATAGGGGCGGCGAGCGCGCCTCACTTAACCTCTCCCCGTAAGAACGGGGAGAGGGAGAAGAAGCCCTACACCACCTTACTACTTCCTTGCGTGATCAGCCGGGCGGCGCGCTGGTCGCGGGCGTAGATCCAGAGCCAGCTCAGCGCGACGCTGAGGCGGTGGCGCAAGCCGATCAGGAAGTAGATGTGGGCAATGCCCCAGATCCACCACGCGATGGTGCCGCGCAGTTTTACCTTGCCGAAGTCGATCACCGCGAGCCGCTTGCCGATCTGCGCGAGGCTGCCGGAGTGCTTGTAGCGGAACGGGCCGGTCGGCTCTTTGCGCAGCCGGGCCTTGATGGTCTCGGCCACGTGACGGCCCTGCTGCTTGGCGGCGGGCGCGATGCCGGGCACGGGCTTGCCGTCCCAGGCGTTGATCAAAACGGTATCGCCGATCGCAAAGATTTCGGGATGACCGGGGATCGTAAGATCGTCTTCGACCTGCA
>NZ_JADPIT010000016.1:318784-318976 GCF_023073035.1 Bradyrhizobium sp. 62 | reverse complement strand
AGCCACTCGGCCGCGGGCGAGGCGCGCACGCCGGCGGCCCAGATTCGTGTCTTGGCTTCGAGCAGCTTGCCGCCGAACACCACGCCCTCGCGATTGATCTCGGTGACGGCCTGTCCGAGCACGACCTCGACACCGATTTTCTCCAGCGAGGCCTGCGCGTAGGCCGAAAGGTCATCGGGGAAGCCTGCGAGC
>NZ_JADPIT010000016.1:311753-318763 GCF_023073035.1 Bradyrhizobium sp. 62 | reverse complement strand
CGCGGACCCGCCTCGATCAGCACCACGCGCGCCTTGTTGGTGTCGATGTTGCGGAAGTCGGCGGGCAGTGTGTGATGCGCCATCTCCGCGATGGTACCGGCGAGCTCGACGCCGGTGGGGCCGGCGCCGACGATGACGAAAGTCAGCCGCGCCGCGCGCTTTTCCGGATCGGTCTCGCGCTCGGCGCGCTCGAACGCCACCAGGATGTGACGGCGCAGCGTGGTCGCGTCCTCCAGTGTCTTGAGACCCGGCGCGAACTGCTCCCATTCGTCGTGGCCGAAATAGGCGTGCCGCGCGCCGGTCGCGAGCACCAACGTATCGTAAGGCACCTCGCAGCCGTCGTCGATCAGCACGCAGCGCTTGTCGGCATCGACGCCGCTGACGGTCGCAAACAACGTCGTCACATCGCGCCGGTCTCGCATCAGGTGGCGGACCGGCCATGCGATCTCGCTGGTGGCGAGCGAGGCGGTCGCGACCTGGTAAAGCAGCGGCTGGAACAAATGATGGTTGCGGCGGTCGATCAGCGTGATCTCGACCGGGCTGCCGGCGAGGCGGTGGGTCGTCTCCAGCCCGCCGAAACCGGCTCCGACGATGACGACGCGATGCGGTGTCGTGGTCATGATGCGCCCCTCCGAATCTCGCGGCTCTATCCTCATCTAAACGCTGATCAGGCGCCGCGGTCCAATAGCCGTCATCAATCGCTGAATAGGCCTGGCGTATCGATATCCCGCGAACAAGCGCCGCAGTCTCAGTCGAAGTAAGTAGCATTATATTTCTTGCCATCGCCATTCGGGGCGAAATATGGTGCAGGGCGGGCGCTGAACCATTGGCGGCGCGACAGATTTTGCGTTCAATAGAGATGACCCAGGGGCGGCAATCACCCCGCTTCCGGGCATAATAATATGGAGGGGAGTTGTTATGAGGACGGCATTCTGGCTGGCAGGCGCAGCGGCGCTGGCGCTGGCAGGCCCGGCATCCGCCGGCGACACCATCAAGATCGGCTTCGTTTCGACCTTCAGCGGCCCGACCGCCGTGATCGGCAACGACATGCGCAACTCGTTCGAGCTCGCGCTGGATCACATCGGCCGCAAGATGGACGGCAAGCCGGTCGAGGTGATTTACGAGGACGACGGGCAGAAGCCCGATGTCGGCAAGCAGAAGACCGAGAAGCTGGTGCAGTCCGACAAGGTCGACTTCATCGTCGGCTATATCTGGTCGAACGTGCTCTTGGCCTCGCTCAAGACCGCCGTGGACTCGCAGACCTTCCTGATCTCGGCCAATGCCGGTCCCTCGCAGCTCGCCGGCGAGCTCTGCTCGCCTTACGTGTTCTCGACCTCCTGGCAGAACGACCAGACGCCGGCCGCCATGGGCCTCTACATGAACCAGAAGGGCGTCAAGAGCGTGTTCCTGATCGGCCCGAACTACGCCGCCGGCAAGGACATGCTCGCGGGCGTGAAGAGCACGTTCAAGGGCGAGGTCAAGGGCGAGGAATACACGGTGTGGCCGAGCCAGCTCGACTTCTCCGCCGAGCTCTCCAAGGCGCGCGCCTCGGGCGCCGAGTCGATCTTCGTGTTCTATCCGGGTGCAGCCGGCGTGCAGTTCCTCAACCAATATTCGCAGGCCGGGCTGAAGAGCACGATGCCGCTCTACACGGCTTTCACCGTCGACGAGCTGTCGCTGCCGCTGCAGAAGGAGAACGCGCTCGGCGTTCCCGGCGCGCAGGAATGGGTGAATGATCTGCCCAACGAGCAGAACAAGCGCTTCGTCGCCGACTACCGCAAGAAGTACCCCGGCCTGCGCCCGACCTATTATGGCGCGCAAGCCTACGACGCGGCCCAGCTCATCAACAGCGCGGTGGTCGCGGTGAAGGGCGACACCAGCAAGAAGGACGCGATGAAGGCCGAGATGGAGAAGGCCAACTTCAAGTCGCTGCGCGGCCCCTTCAAGTACGGCAAGAACCACATCCCGGTGCAGAACTTCTATCTCCAGGACGTGGTCAAGGACGGCGAAGGCCAGCTCTCACTGAAGACGGTCGCGACAATCGTCGAGAACGACCAGGATCGCTTCCACGACAAGTGCGCGATGAAGTGAGCTGATTGCTTCTCCCTCTCACCGTTCTTACGGGGAGAGGGAGGGGTGAGGGGCTGCCTCTACCGGCAAACCGGTCGCTGTAATCTCACGTGTCGCCTCGCATTGCGAGCGAAGCGAAGCAATCCAGGCTGCGAGCGAAGCGAAGCAATCCAGAGTCTTTCCACGGAACGCAGCAATCCAGACTGTCTCGGTGCGGAAGTGCAATCCAGAATCCGTGCCGCGGAAATAGCTGGATTGCTTCGCTGCGCTCGCAATGACGGCCTCGATAGAGACTACACCCGCGGCATGCTAACAGGCCGCACCTCGCGCGCTTGCGCGGCAAGCCTGATCCCGGCATTGGCTGCGCCGAAGCCCTGATAATCCCTTCGCTCCACGATCTCGAAGAAGAAGCGCTCGTCGAAGATGTGGGTGTAGACCTGGAAGAACTCTCCGTCGCCTTCGCGGTCGTAGAGAATGTGGTTGGCGCGCAGCTGCGCCATCAGCTCGGGCGCCAGATCGTATTTGGCTTCGATATCGTCGTAGTAATTGTCAGGGATATCCAGGAAATCCGCGCCGCGCTTGCGCATCTCCGCGACCGCCGCAAAAATGTCCCGGCACGTGAACGCGACGTGCTGCACGCCCGAGCCGAAAAACTCCGAGATGAAGCGGGCTGGCAGCGTACGGTTGGCGGATGAGCCGTTGAGCACGAAGCGCAGGCTCTGGTCGCCGTTGATGACGGCCTGGCTCTGCACGAGGCCTCTGGGATCGGCGATCTCCATCTGCGGAAGCCGCTTGAGGTCGAGGATGCCGGTGTAGAACAGCAGCCACGACAGCATCTCATCATAGGGCATCGACTGCGCGATGTGATCGACTGCCAGCAGGGCGTCTGCTCCGGCGTCGCTCGGGACCGGTTCGAAATCCGTGTCCCAGTTCTTGCCGGCTTGGTCGAGAAAATACAGCAGGCTGCCGCCGACGCCGTGAATTGCGGGAATCTCGAGCTCGCCCGGTCCGACCGGCTGGTAGAAGGTGCGCGCTTTCAGTGTCTCGGCGCGCTGCATGACGAGGCCGGCATTGTCGACGTCGAGCGCGATGGCGCAGACGCCGGGGCCATGCGTCACGTAATGCGAATGCGCAAAGCCGTCGGTCTCGGAGTTGACGACGAGCTCGACCTTGCCTTGCGACCAGCGCTCCACAGCCTTGCTGCGATGCTTGCCGGTCTTTCGGAAACCGAGCTGCGCGAGCAGGCGGGCGAGTTCGCCGGCCTTGGTCTCGTTGACGGCAAATTCGATGAAGCCCGTGCCTCCACTTTTGGGCTTCGGCGCCAAGGGCTCGCTGACGAGCTTCGGCCAATCCGCTGCAAGCTGATCCTCCAGCAGGATCAGCGAACGCAGGCCGTCGATCGCGGTCTGCACGGCCGAGCCGGCGCGGAATTGGTCGTTGAAGATCTCCAGCGACAGCGGCCCGGCATAGCCGGTTGCCGCGATCGCCGCCATAAACTCGCCGACCGGCAGATCGCCCTGGCCGGGAAAGGAGCGGAAGTGCCGGCTCCAGGACAAGATGTCGAGCTCGAGCTTCGGCGCGTCCGCAAGCTGGACCAGGAAGATCTTGTCGCCGGGGATCGAGGCCATCGCGCGGACCGGAAAGCCGGGGGCCAGTGCGTGAAAGCTGTCGAGGATGACACCGATCGCGGGGTGATCGGCGCGCCGCACGATTTCCCATGCATCGCGGTAATCGTTGACGTGGCGTCCCCAGGCCAATGCCTCGTAGCCGACGCGCAAAGACCGTTTGGCCGCGCGCTCGCCAAGCTCGCGAAAATCATCCGCGGCGCGGTCGATGCCGCCGAGCGCGGCCGGCGACACGTTGGAGCAGATCAGCAGCAGATCGGTGCCGAGCTCCTGCATCAGGTCGAACTTCCGCTCGGCGCGGGCAAAGTTGCGCGAACGCTGCGGCTCCGGCATGCCCTCGAAATCGCGGAACGGCTGAAACGCGCAGATCTCGAGATTGAGGTCCTTGCAGAGTTTTGCGATGTCGCGCGGGCCGGCGCCGAACGACAGCAGATCGTTCTCGAAAATCTCGACCGCGTCGAAGCCTGCAGACGCGATGGCGCGGAGCTTCTCGTCAAGGGCGCCGGAGAGAGAGACCGTTGCGATCGAGCGTTTACTCATGCTGCGTTGTCCTCCATCGCGCCGCCCAGGAACAATTGTCCGATGCGGGGATCATTCAATATGCGCTTCGCGCCGTCGATCATCCGGGTCTGGCCGAGCTCGAGCACGATGCCGATGTCGGAAATCTCCAGTGCCGAGCGTGCGTTCTGCTCGATCATCAGAATGGTGACACCGCGGTCGCGCAGGGATTTCAGGATGTCGAAAGTCTGCTGCACCATCAGCGGCGACAGGCCGATCGAGGGCTCGTCGATCAGCACGAGCTTCGGTTCGAGCAGCAGCGAGCGGGCGATTTCGAGCTGTTTCTGCTCGCCGCCGGACAGCGTGGAGGCCTGCTGCGTCGATTTCCGCCGCAGCGCCGGGAACAGGTCGAGCGCGGCCTCGATCCTGCTCCGCAGGTCGATGCCCTTGCCGGCGGAAACGCCGCCGAGCTCGATATTGTGGCGCACCGACAGTTCGGGAAAGATGTTGCGGCCCTGCGGCACGTAGCAGATGCCGGCATTGAGCAGCGCGCGCTGGGCCAAATGGGTGACGTCGCGGCCGGCGAAGTTGATCTTGCCCTCGCGCAGCTTGAGCAGGCCGAAGATCGCCTTGAACACGGTGGACTTGCCGGCGCCGTTCGGGCCGATAATGGTGGTGATGGTGGCCTGCGGCACGGCGAAGGTGGTGCCGTTCAGAATCGTCATCTTGCCGTAGCCGCCGACGAGATTGTGAACCGAGAGGATCGGATCGCTCATGGCTGGTTCCTCAATGTCCTAGATAGGCTTCGATCACGGCGGGGTTCTTTCGGACCTCGTCGGGCCGTCCCATCGCCAGCACCTTGCCTTCCGCCATCACCATCACGCGCGAGCACAGCGACATCACGAATTCCATGTTGTGCTCGATCACGACGAAGGTGGCGTTCTTCTCGCGGTTGATCGCGACCAGGCGGTCCTTCAGGTCAGCGAGCATCGACGGGTTGACGCCGCCGGCTGGCTCGTCGAGCAGCACCAGCCGCGGTCCGCCCATGAAGGCCATGGCGGCGTCGAGCAGTTTTTGCTGGCCATAGGAGAGCCCGCCGGCCGGCTCGTCGGCGAGATGATCGAGCTTGAAAAAGCCGATCATCTGGTTGGCGGCCTCCGTCAATCCGGCATCGGAGCGGCCGACCAGGCGCGAGGCCATACTGCCCTGGTGCTCCTGTCCCGCGAGGATCAGGTTCTCGCGCACCGAGAGGTTTGGGAACACCTGCAGGAGCTGGAAGGTGCGGCTGACCCCGAGCTTGTTGAGCTCGGCGGGGCGCAAGCCTGTGACGACCTTGCCGTCGAGCTTGACCTCGCCGCCGCTCGGCGTGAGCTGGCCGAGGATGCAGTTGAACAGGGTCGACTTGCCGCAGCCGTTCGGTCCGATCAGCCCGAGGATCTCGCCTTCGCGGACGTCGAAAGAGACGCCGCCGACGGCGCTGATGCCGCCAAAGTTCTTCTTGATGTCGGTGACTTCGAGGACCGCGCTCATTGCACCGTCTCCAGCCGGGACTTTGCGGCGGCGCGCTGGGCGGAGGCCACCTTGGTACGGCGTTCGGCGAGATAGCGGTCGAGGATTCCCAAGATTCCGGTCGGCGACCAGATCAGCAGCCCCATCACCGCGATCGCGTAGAGCATCAGATAATAGCCCTCGGTGAAACGCAGCCATTCCGGCAACAGCACGGCGATCATCGCGCCGAGGAACGGACCGAGGAAGAAGCCGGCACCGCCGACGATCACCATCATCAGGAGGTCGAGCGAGAGCGACAGGTTGAACGGCACGGGATCGATATATTGCGTCAGCGGCGCATAGAGCGCGCCGGCGACGCCGCCGAGCGCGGAGCCGATCGCGAACGCCATCAGCGTATAGCGTCGCGTGTCGACGCCCAGCGACTGCGCCCGCAGCGGGTTTTCGCGCAGCGCCATGAAGGCGCGGCCCCAGGGCGAGCGGATCAGCCACCACACCGCGAGCGACACGATCGCGAGCGAGCCGAGGCAGACATAATAGAACGGCAGCGGCTTGTTGGTCGCGATGCCGAAGATGTGCGGCCGCGGAATGTTGGAGATGCCGTAGATGCCGCCGGTGAGCCAGCTCTCGTTGCGAAACACCAGGAAGGCCAGCGTGGAGAAGGCGAGCGTGACGAAGGCCAGGTAATGGTGCTGCACCCGCAGCGCGGGATAGCCGAGCATCCAGCCGACCGCGAAGCTCAAGGCGATCGCAACGACGATCGCCGCCGGCAGCGGCCAGCCATGGGTGGTCATGATTGCCGCGGCGTAGGCGCCGATGCCGACGAAGGCGCCCTGTGCCAGCGAGACCTGGCCGGCATAACCGAGCGTGAGGTTGAGGCCCATTGCGGCGATGGCCATCACCGCCCATTGGCTCAGGATGAACAGGCCATAGCGGTTGAAGTTCATGGGGACGACGATCAGCGCAGCGATGACGATGAGGCCGAACGCGATCTTGAGAGGTTTGGCGAAGCCACTCATACGGTGCGCTCCTCGGCGCGACCGAGCAGGCCCTGCGGCCGGAACAGGATGACGGCGATCAGGAAGATCATCGGCACGGCGGCGCGGTACTGCGTCGAGACATAAGCAGCCGCGAGATTGTCGAGCACGCCGATCAGGAGACCGCCTGCGATCGCGCCGCGTACCTGGTTAAACCCGCCGACGATCGCGGCGATGAAGGCAGCCTGGCCCAGCACCTCGCCGGACGTGAATTTCGCGAGATAGATCGGCGTGATCAACAGCGAGGCGAGAGCGACCAGGAACGCGTTGATCA
>NZ_JADPIT010000016.1:302190-311575 GCF_023073035.1 Bradyrhizobium sp. 62 | reverse complement strand
GGCATGGCCGAGGATGGAGACGTCCCCGGTCGGCACGATCGAAGGGAAGGGTGAGGCTTCGGCGCTGAAGAACTGTTTTACGGCCTCCTTGAGGCCGATCGCGAGCGCCATGGTCGCGATCGCGAGCGGCAGCACGCCGTGACGCATCATCGGATCCACCAGCAGCATCTTGAAGGCGAGGCCGAGCAGGAGCATCGAGAGCAGGATGCCCAGGATGATCGCGAGCCAGAACGGCGCGCCGGCATGCATCGCCGCCAGCATCAGGAACGCCGGCAGCATCACGAACTCGCCTTGCGCGAAATTGATGGTCTGCGAGGTCTGCCACAGCAGCGTGAAGCCGACCGCGACCAGCGCATAGATCGCGCCGGTGGCAAGTCCCGCGACCAGAAGATCGAACAGATTGGACATTTTCCCCTCTCGGCGCGCTGTCTTCTCCCTCTCCCCACTCTCTTTCTTCTCCCTCTCCCCATTCTTACGGAGAGAGGGAGACGAAAGATCTCGCTCCGCAAGAGGCGGGCGAAGGGCAAAGACCTCACTTCACCTTCGGCAGCACCTGTTTCACGACCTGCTTGCCTTCGACCACTTCGACCAGAAAGCTCTGGCGATCGATGTCACCGGTGTCGCTGAAGGTGGCGTCCATCAAGATGCCCGGCTCGTCCGCGGCCTTGATGGTCAGGCCGTGCAGCGTGTCGGCGAATGCCTTGGAATCGACCTTGCCCATCTTGTCGGTGGCGGCCTTCACCATGTAGACCGCGAGATAGCCTTTCAGGCCGTTATGGTCGGGCACGTAATTGTACTTCTTCGCGAACTTGTCGCGAAACGCCTTGATCAGGTCGACCGGCGCATCGGTGGTGAGGCCGACATGGCCGCGCGCGCCGTTGGCGGCATCGCCCGCAAGTTCGATCACCTTCTGGCCGATCAGCGTGGTCTCGCCCATCAGCGGCGCGGTGACGCCCTGGCGCTTCAGCTCCTTGAGGATGCGCGCGCTCTCTTCCTCGTTCAAATAGACGAACACGGCGTCGGGATTGGCGGCCTTGATCTTGCCGACGTCGGCGGCGAAATCGGCCTGGCCCGCCTCGGTGGAGAGATCGGCGACGACCTTGGAGCCGAGCCGGTCGAGCTCCTTGACGACGACATCGCGACCGCCACGGCCAAAGTCATTGTTGACCCAGACGACGGCGACCGACTTCGCCTTCATGTCGTCGTGAATGTATTTGGCCACTTTCGGCATCGACGATTGCTGGCCGAACGAGGTGCGGAACAGGAATTTGTTTCCGCCTTGCGTCAGCTCGGCGGCTTCGCCGCCCATGATCTGCGCGATGCCGGCCTCGGCCGCCAGCGGTGCCGTCACCTTCACGGAGCCGGAATAGCCGGGTCCGAGCAGCACATAGGGCTCGGCGTCGAGCGCCTTTTGTACCTGCGCGCGCGCGACGCCCGGGTTGGATTGCGAGTCCGCATGAGTGACTTCGAGCTTGCGGCCGAGCACGCCGCCCTTGGCGTTGATCTCCTCGATCGCGAGGTCGATGCCGTTCTTCCAGTTGGTGCCGACGGTGGCGCCGCCGCCGGACAGCTCGGCGACGTCGGCGAGCTTGATCGCCTGGGCGTGGACACCGGTTGCGGTCGCGAATGCAAGCAGGGCGCCTGCCAGAATGGTCGATTTCATGGTCTATCCTCCGATTTCTTTTGATGTTACGCGCGGCCTTGTGTCCGGCCGCTTCGGTTACGCTGCGTGATAGGCCGGGCTTCGTGCCGCCATCACCTCGTCGAATGCCTCTCCCATGATCTCGGTGGATGGGGCAAGGCCAGTGAACAGTTCGAAAGCGTCGGCGGCCTGGTAGATCGCAAGCTCCCGGCCGGTCATGATCCGCGCCCCCTTGGCTTGGGCAGCCGCTAGCAGCGGCGTGATCAGCGGCGAATAGACGGCGTCGGCGACCCACAGGTTTTGACGCAACAGCGTCGGCGCGACCGGCGTTTCCCGGTTCGGCAGCATGCCGACCGGCGTGCCGTTGACGAGGCCCGTTGCGCCATCGAGCGCGTCCTCGACGCTCGCGGCGACCCTGGCGCCACCCTGCTTGACGAGCAGTGCGGCGAGTTTTTCGGCGCGTGCCGGCTCGCTGTCGAAGATGCGGATGTCGGCCACGTCAAGGCTCGCCAGCGCAAAGGCGATCGCCTTGCCGACGCCGCCGGTGCCGATCACAGCGACCGCGTTTCCAGAGGCCGCCAGCAGCGGCGCGACGGCGCGCGCAAAGCCCGTCGTGTCGGTGTTGTGGCCGATCAGCCGGCCGTTGCTGGCGACGACGGTGTTGACCGCCCCCATCGCGGCCGCAGCCGGTGCCAGTTCATCGAGCAGCGGGACCACTGCCTCCTTGTAGGGAAAGGTGACGTTGACGCCGGCAAAGCCGAGCCGCCGCACGCCTTCCAGCATCAGCCGGAGCCCGGCCGCATCGGCGCCGGCCACTTCGATGAGCTGATAATGTCCGCGCAGGCCAAGCCCCTCCGCGGCGCGCTCATGCATGGCAGGGGAGGCGGAATGCGCGATGGGTGCGCCGATCAGGCCGGTCAGGAGTTTTTTGGATGCGGCAGGTCCGCGCTTTGACATGGTTCGCTATCGTCTCGTTGGGAGCGTTTGGTCCCGGCCATTAGCGGGGAAATCCGCCCAATTCCAAGGGGCTTCCAACAGGGACGATAGCCTTTCCTCGGCCTAACACAATTACCCTTTTGTGCTGTAAACCTAACGTAATGTTATCTCTTCCGCCGTGGCGGCGCGGCCCTGCCTTTGCCCCGCGACGGCTCGACCGCGCGCATCTCCGCGCGCAGGGCCTCGATGAAATACTCGACATGAAGCGACAGCGGCGCGCCGCGCTTCACCGCGATATAGGTATCGAATCGCGTCGGCTCGGTGATCTTGATCAGCTCGATGCCGGGATAGCCCCCATGGGCCACCGTGAACTGGTCGATGATGGCGATGCCGAGCCCCGCCTTCACCAGCGCGCAGACCGTGGTGCCGAAGCGGGCGCGGATGGTGATGTTGTACTCGAGGCGGTGGCGCGCGAAGATCTCGGCCATGATCCGCCCGTAGGGATCGTTGGGATCGATGCCAATCAGCGGATAGCGGGTGATCTCGGCGGCGGAGACCTGCTTGCGGCCGGCGAGCTCGTGGCCCGGCGGCACGATGCAATAGAGCTCGCCGGAGGCGAGCGGCATGAAGTCGAGTCCGGAATGCTCCAGGCGGTAGCTCATCGCCACGCACTCGCCGCGGCCGAGCATGAGATAGTCGATGGCTTCCTCGAGCTTGAGGATGTTGATGTCGATGCCCAAATCCGGATAGCGCCGCCGGACCCGCTCGATTGCGCGCGGCACCATGACTTGCGAAATGCTCGGCACCGAGCCGATGCGCAATTCCGACAATCCGCCGCGTCCGATCTTGGAGATGATCTCGGAGAGGTCGTCGACCTTCTTGTAGACGCCGTTGATCTGCTCGAAGATGTTCTCGGCTTCCGGCGTCGGGAAATAGCGGCCGTTCTGGCGCTGAAAGAAGCGGATGCCGAGCGAGCGCTCGGTGTATTTAACGAGGCGGCTGATGCCCGGCGCCGAAACGTTCAGCAGCTTCGCCGCGCCGCCGATCGTGCCCGTCACCATCACGGCACGGATCACTTCAACCTGGCGCAGCGTCATCATGTCTTGGGCATCCAAAAGATAATCGTGGTCGGCGCTGCCTTTCCCTCTCCCCTTGTGGAGGCGGGTGGACCGCCGCGATAGGGCGAGACGGGTGAAGGGTTCTCTCCCCGCGCGAGCCTCGCGCATTTGAACGCGTGGAAACAACCCCTCATCCGGCGCCATAGCCGATCCGAAGCATCGGCGTTTTGTTTTAAGAACGGCGGCCGAAGGCCGCCCATGCCACTTCTCCCACAAGGGAAGAAGGAAGGAAACATTCGCGTTCGGTTGTTCAGTTCAGATCAGAGCAAGCCATGGCACCGAACGGACCGTTCGTGCGCTCACGGCAATTGCGTGCTAGCTCGCCGGTCCGTCCGGCGAGGCGCTCTCGGCCGGCTTGCTGCGCTCGCTTTGCAGCACCCCGCGCGCGAACTCGATGATCTTCTGCTTGTTTGCCGTTTCGCGGACGGCGAAAAATACGCGGTTGAGTTCCAGGCCGAGCACGCTGTTGAGGGCGATGTCCTCGTCTTCCATCGTGGTTTCCCCGCTTCAGACATTGTAGGTGTAACTTGACGTCACTTCTTCCACAAGTAGATTAAGCCTTCGGGGTCAATGGGATACCGGGAAACTACGGAAGCGCTGAATTGAGGCAGTCGCCAGGACGTGCTATAGCGATAACGAGGGTCAGGAAACGCACCGATGTCCGCCGTGGATTATGGCCGGGAAGCGCTCGACTTCATTGAGGGGCTTGGAGCCTATACCAAGGTTCCGGACGCCATGGATGCGCTTGCGACCGCGTTCGGGCGCTACGGCTTCGAGCACATCATCGTAACCGGCTTGCCGAATCCCGATCAGCGTTTTTCCCAGATGGTGCTCGCCAAGAAGTGGCCGGCGGAGTGGTTCAGCCTCTATACCCAAAAAGGCTACGACCGCGTCGATCCCGTGATCCGCAAATGCCGGCAGACGGTGAACCCTTTCGAGTGGTCCGAGGCGCCGTACGATCCGGAGCTGGAGCCGGGCGCAGTGGAGGTGATGCGGCGCGCTGCCGATTTCCGTATGTCGCGCGGCTTCGTCGTGCCGATCCACGGATTGACCGGCTACGAGGCCGGCGTCTCGCTCGGTGGCGTTCACCTCGATCTCAATGCGCGCAGCAAGCCGGCGCTGCACCTGATCGGCATGTACGGCTTCGATCACATTCGCCGCTTGCTCGATCCGGCGCCGCATCGATCGATGCGCCTTACCCCGCGCGAGCGCGAGGTGCTCGCCTGGGCCTCGCAGGGCAAGTCGGCTTGGGAAATCGGCGAGATCCTGCACATCACGCAGCGCACCGCCGAAGAGCATCTCGCAACTGCCGCGCGCAAACTTGGTGCCGTCAACCGGACGCATGCGGTTGCGATCGCAATCCGCCACAGAATCATCACCCCCTGAAATCCGCGCCTACTGGGAAATTTCCCAATAGTCGCTTTGGCCGTTTTCCGTGAGTGTTCCCCTTATTTCGAACAATGGGGGAATAAATGATTCATGTGATTTCTGCCGCCAACCGGCACCTCTACGAGGACGTTCTCGAGCAACATTTCAGGGTGCGTCACGAGATTTTTGTCGAGGAGCGGAAATGGGAGGCGCTGCGCAAGCCCGATGGCCGCGAGGTCGATACCTACGACAATGAGGACGCGGTCTACCTGCTAGCGCTCGAAAATCGCCGGGTGCTCGGCGGCTCCCGCCTCTATCCTACCACCAAGCCGACGATGATGAGCGAGGTCTTCCCGCATCTCGCCGCGGTGCGCGGTTGCCCCTCCAACCCGCTGGTATGGGAGTGGTCACGTTTCTTCGTTTCGCGCGAGCGCCGCGACGGCGCGTTCAATTGGCAATTGATGGCAGCGGCGCAGGAGTTCTGTCTCGATCAGGGCATCGAGCGTCTCTCTCTTGTGATGGAGACCTGGTGGCTGCCGCGCTTCCACGAGATCGGATTCATCGTCGCGCCGCTGGGATTGCCGGCGCTGGTCGAAGATTCCTGGACGATGGCGGCCACGATCGAGATCCGTCAGGAGTCGCTGGACGCCGTGTGTGACCGTATCGGGACGACAAACGTCGTCCAACAGGACGGTCCGCGTATCGATTGCATCGCCCTTGCCAACCTCTGCGGCCTCGCTGCCGCGCAACGAAAGAGCGCCTGAGATGTCGAACATGATGCGGGACAGCCAGATCATGGCGCAGATCAAAGACGAAAATCTCGGCTACATGTCCGACATGGCGCTCGAGCTCGCGCAGATGGCGGAAGACACCGGATTGGCGACGCTCGCCTATCTGTTCCGGATGGCGGCGCTGGAGGCCTCGACAGCCAATAGCGTGCTTGCCGAGCCGGATGACCTTCCCCGGCAGATGACGTCGCACTAGGCGTCTCCATCCATACGTTGCGACGAATTTCACACCCTCTCTCCGGGACGGAGGGAGGGTGATCCGTTTGGGTGCGGCAGGTTGACCCATCCTGCGCGGCAGTCTTCTTGCAGGGCAAATTACAGGGCCAGGATCGATCGGATGCATCGGCATGCAACAAAGTGCATGTTGGGTGTCGAATCGCTCTTGCCTCGGAACGATACTGCCATTACCCATTTTTCCGCCTTGCACAGGCAGGGGGAGCTCTTTCACTGATGGCGACCGTGTTCGAACATCGGCGCGAACCTGCGTGCGCCTGAAAGAGTTTTGATGCTGCTCGTCGTCGAACAGTTCTTGAACGGTTTGCAGTTCGGCCTGCTGCTGTTCCTGCTCGCCGCCGGCCTGACGCTGGTGTTCGGGATCATGGATCTCGTCAACCTCGCGCACGGCTCGCTCTACATGATGGGCGCCTATTTCGCCGCGACCTTCGCAGCCTGGACCGGCAGCTTTCTGCTCGGTGCGCTGCTGGCGCTCGGTGCAACCCTCGTGCTCGGTATCGTGCTCGAGATGACCGCGCTGCGGCACCTCTACGGACGCGACCATCTCGACCACGTGCTCGCGACCTTCGGCCTGATCCTGTTCTTCAATGAAGCCGTGCGGCTGATCTGGGGGCCGGCCGGGCTTGCGCTGCCGCTGCCGGCCTGGCTCACCGTGCCGGTGCCGATCCTGCCCGGCATTCACTATCCCGCTTATCGCCTCGCCATCATCGTCGTGGCGCTGCTGGTTGCGCTGTTGCTCTATCTCGGCGTGATGCGTACCCGCATCGGCATGCTGATCCGGGCCGGCGCCTCCAATCGCGAGATGATCGGCGCGCTCGGCATCAACATCAAGCTGCTCTACACCCTGGTGTTCGGCCTCGGTGCCGCGCTCGCTGGTCTTGCCGGATTGATGCAGGCGCCGATCCTCACCGTGCAGATCGGCATGGGCGAGAACATCCTGATCCTTGCCTTCGTCATCATCGTGATCGGCGGTATCGGTTCGATCCGGGGCGCGTTCCTGGCCGCGATCTTCGTCGGCATGATCGACACGCTCGGCCGCGCCTTCCTGCCCAATTTGTTGCGGCAGGTGCTGAGCGGCGCTGCTGCTTCCACTGCCGCGCCCGCGCTGTCGTCCATGCTGATCTATCTGCTGATGGCGATCGTGCTGGTGGTGCGGCCGGAGGGGCTGTTTCCGGCCAACCGCCGATGAAGTCATTCACTGTGAGCAAGGCCGTCACGGCCCTGATGCTGGCGGGCCTCGTGCTGCTGCCGCTCTATTCGCAACTCTCCGGCAACATCTTCATCCTGACGCTGTTCACGCGCATCGTCATCCTGGCGCTGGCGGCCGCGAGCCTCAACCTCATCATGGGTTTTGGCGGCATGATGAGTTTTGGCCATGCCGCCTATCTCGGCATCGGCGGTTACGCGGTCGGCATGCTGGCGCAGGAAGGCGTGGGAAGCGGTTTCATCCAGTTTCCGGTCGCGCTCGCGGCCTCCGCGACTTACGCCGTCGTGATCGGCGCGCTCTCGCTTCGCACGCGTGGCGTTTACTTCATCATGATCACGCTCGCTTTCGCGCAGATGGCCTATTACGTCGCCTCGGGGCTGGCGCGTTACGGCGGCGATGACGGCCTCACCGTCTACAAGCGCAGCGACTTCTCCGGGCTGATCAACCTGTCGAACCGCACGCAGTTCTACTATCTCTGCCTCACCTGCCTGTTCGGCGTGGTCTTCCTGATCTGGCGCATTGTCAATTCGCGCTTTGGCCTCGTCCTGCAGGGCCTGCGCTCCAACGAGCAGCGCATGCAGGCGATCGGCTTTCCCTCGAAACGCTACCAGTTGGTCTGCTTCGTCATCTCGGGCATGATGTGCGGCCTCGCCGGCGCGCTGCTCGCCAACAACACCGATTTCGTCAGCCCGGCCGCGATGTACTGGACCCGTTCCGGCGACCTCATGGTGATGGTGATCCTCGGGGGCATGGGCACGCTGTTCGGTCCGGTCATCGGCGCGGTGGTGTATTTGCTGCTGGAAGAGTTCTTGTCGCAGCTCACCGAATACTGGGCGCTGATCATGGGCCCGCTGCTGCTGCTGATCGTGCTGTTCGGCCGCGGCGGCATCATGGGCCTGCTCGGGAGGCTCAACCGTGGCTGAGCCGCTGCTCCGTGTCGACAAGCTGGTGCGCCGCTTCGGCGGCATCGTTGCGACGGACAACGTCTCGCTCGACGTTGCGGCAGGCGAGCTGCATGCCATCATCGGCCCGAACGGCGCCGGCAAAACCACGCTGATCAGCCAGCTCACCGGGCATCTGGAGCCGCATTCCGGCAGCGTCTCGCTGGCGGGGCGCGACATCACCTATCTGCCAGCCTATCGCCGCTGCGCGCTGGGCCTGGCACGTTCGTTCCAGATCACCTCGCTGCTGCTTGATTTCACCGCCGCCGACAATGTCGCGCTCGCGGCGCAGGCGCATGCTGGCACCTCATTCCGATTCTTCGCCGATGCACGCAAGGAGAAGGACCTGCGCGATGCCGCGCATGCCGCGCTCGACCGCGTCGGTCTCGCCCATCGTGCCGACGTCCTGGTGTCCAGGCTCAGCCATGGCGAGCGTCGCCAGATCGAACTGGCGGTTGCGCTGGCAAGCAAGCCGAAACTTTTGCTGCTCGACGAGCCGATGGCGGGCCTCGGCGTCACCGAGTCCCAGCGCATGGTGCAACTGCTGCAGGAGCTGCGCAAAGAGGTGTCGATCGTGCTGGTCGAGCACGACATGCCGGCGGTGTTTGCGCTCGCCGACCGTATCTCGGTGCTGGTCTATGGCCGCGTCATCGCCTCCGGCGATCCGGCCGCGATCCGGGCGAACGAGGACGTCAAGCGCGCCTATCTCGGCGAGGCGCATGTGGTGACGCACCATGTCTGAAAAAGGGATGGGTGACACGCTGCTCGAGGTCGACGGCATCGAGACCTGCTACGGCCTGTCCCAGGTGCTGTTCGGCTTGTCGCTGTCTGTCAAATCAGGCGAGATGGTCTCGCTGATGGGCCGCAACGGCATGGGCAAGACCACGACCATCCGCTCCATCATGGGCCTGACGCCGGCGCGCGCAGGCAGCATCCGCTTCGCAGGCTCGGAGGTGCGGACGCAACCGTCCTACAGGATCGCGCAACTCGGTGTCGGCCTCGTCCCCGAGGGGCGGCAGATCTTCCCGAATCTTACCGTGCGCGAAAACCTGGTCGCGGCCGCCGCCGATCGTTTCGACAGCAGCAATCCCTGGACGCTGGCGGCGATCTACGTGATGTTTCCGCGCCTGGCCGAGCGCGCCTCCAACATG
>NZ_JADPIT010000016.1:274507-302180 GCF_023073035.1 Bradyrhizobium sp. 62 | reverse complement strand
TCTCCGGCGGCGAGCAGCAGATGCTCGCCATCGGCCGCGCGTTGATGACCAACCCGAAGCTCCTCATCCTGGATGAAGCGACCGAAGGTTTGGCGCCCCTGATCCGCGAAGAGATCTGGAGCTGCCTGTCGCTGCTCAAGAGCCGGGGACAATCGATCCTGGTCGTCGACAAGAACGTCGACCACCTTGCCCGCATCTGCGACCGCCACACCATCATCGAGCGCGGCAAGACGGTGTGGAGCGGCACCTCGGACGAGCTATTGGCTGAGCCGGATCTGCAGCACAAATATCTGGGGATTTGAGGCTCCGCTCTCTTCCGTCATTGCGAGCGTAGCGAAGCAATCCAGACTGTTTCTGATGTGACAGTCTGGATTGCTTCGTCGCAAGAACTCCTCGCAATGACGGGAGAGAACCGAGGTCAAAACACCTCGAAATATTCCTTGTGCTCCCAGTCGGTCACCTCGGACAGGAAACGGTCGATCTCGGCGTTCTTGATGTGGGTGTAGTAGTCGACGAACTCAGGCCCGAGCTTTTCGCGGAAGAACGGATCGTCCTTCAGCGCGCTGACCGCATCGCGCAGCGACTTCGGCAGGAGCGGCGCCTTGGTTTCGTAGGGCGTGTCGGCCGACGGGCCGGGATCAAGCTTGCGGTCGACGCCGTCGAGGCCTGAGAGAATCTGCGAGGCCATGTAGAGATAGGGATTGGCGGCGGGCTCGCCGATGCGGTTTTCCAGGCGCGTGGCGGCGTCGCCGGCCGCGCCGAGCACGCGGATCATCACGCCGCGATTGTCGCGGCCCCAGATCGCGCGGTCCGGCGCCAACGAATAGGAGCGGTAGCGCTTGTAGCCATTGATGGTCGGGGTGGTGAACACGGTCGACGCGCGGGCGTGGTCGAGCAGGCCGGCAAGCCAGGCGCGGCCGAACGCGCTGAGCGGCTCGCCGCCGTCTTTGGCCATGAACTGGTTCTCGCCGCTCGCGCGTGAGACCACCGATTGGTGCAGATGCCAGCCGCTCGCGAACAGGTTCGGTAGCTTCGGCCGGCACATGAAGGTGGCGTGATAACCGTGGCGGTGCGCGATCTGCTTCACGGCGGAGCGAAACAGCACCATGTTGTCGGCGGGCTCCAGACCCTTCTTCGGGGCGAAGGTGAATTCGCACTGGCTCGGCCCAAACTCGACCTCGACCGAGCGCAAAGGCAATCCGAGCGCAACGATGTCACGCCGCAGGATTTCCAGCACCGGCTCCATCTGGTCGAAGCGCTGCTCGGTGAGATATTGATAGCCGTGGCTGAGCAGGCTCACCGAAGGCGGCGTGCCGGGCTGGCCGGCATCTTCCGGGCGCATATGCGGATCGTCGAGCTTGAAGATGTGGAATTCGACCTCGAGCCCCGCGACGAAATCGTGGCCGCGCGTGCCGAGTTCGTCGAGCACCTTGCGATAGAGCCCGCGTGTCGCGAACGGCACGGGACGGCCGTCGTTGAAATAGAGGTCGCAGAGAACCCAGCCGGTGGTCGGCGCCCAGGGCAAAACGCGAAACGTCGTGGGATCCGCGACCATCAGCACGTCGGCCGCGCCCTCCATTTCCTTCATGCCGAAGCCGCCGCCCGACGTGAACACCGGAAACACCGTGCGGTGCGAGGTGTCCTTGGCGAGCATCGTGGTGGTGATGGAGCAGCCGCTTTCGAGCGACGCAAGCGCCTCCGATGCAATGATGGTCTTGCCGCGCAGAATGCCGTGCTGGTCCGGGAAGGCGAGGCGGATGACCTCGAGGTTCTTCTCCTCGACGATGCGGCGCATGCGCGTCGCCGCGTCCTTCTGCTCATCCGACCACAGCGCATGACGCGCGACGAAAGTCACTTTTTCACTCCTCTATCCGTGAGAGGCGAAGCATGCGCCACATTCTCCGTCATTGCGAGAGCAGCGAAGCAATCCAGGAGGAGCTTTTGCGACGAAGCAATCCAGACCGCCCTCCGCAGAACGCAGCAATCCAGACTGTCTCGGTGCGGAAGGCAATCCAGAATCCGTGCCGCGGAAATAGTTGGATTGCTTCGCTTCGCTCGCAATGACAGATTGCTTCGCTTCGCTCGCAATGACGAAGGAGGGACCTGCATTCTGCGCTACTCCGCCGCCGTCAGCCGATGCACGTTGTCCGCGATCTCCTTCGGTACCGGCGCCGTCCACGGCGCGCTGCGGCGGCGCTTGACGTCGACTTCCATCCAGTAGATCTCCCAGCCTCGGGTCGGCCCGATGCCGTCCATGGTCGCCGGGCCCTGGATCGAACGTGCGGTGGCCTCGTCGAGAAGCAGCATTGGCTTCTCGCCGCCCGCGACCTTCTCGATCTCCTGCCGCAGCAGGCGGCGGTATTGCACGATTGCCTTGTCGCTCGTGCCGAGGTGCTCCCGGGTGCGGTCCTGGATCGCGCCCATCGATTCCACCGCCCACTGGTCGTGGACGTTGATGTCGGTGCCCATGCCGGTATAGGTCGCCGTCTGCTGCTCGTGCGGGTCGAAGCCGTAATCGTTGGTCCTGTTCTTGCGCGATTTGTAGTCCGGCAGCTCATAGAGTTCGAGCCGCTGGTCGCGCATCTTCTTCTTGTCCACGGCATTCGTGTAGCTGGTGAAGATCGCGTACCAGTAGCAGTTCTCGTCGTCGACCGGCACGTGCCACTGCGTGATCGTCATCTCCGTGCTCATGGGAATGACGAATCCGTGCGGGAAGAGCTGGTTGGTGACGCGCACATGGGTGCGCTCCTCGTCGATCTCGCGCAGCGCGATCAACCGGAGGCCGTATTCGGTGTGCTCGACATTGATGATCGGACGATCGTATTCGCGCAAAATCTTCGTCATCGGCAGGTCGCTTCCCGCAGATGCGCCACGGAACTGTTTGCCGTAGGCGGTGGAGGTGTCCTCGTCCTCGAAGAAGCGATGCAGGTAGGAGGCGTGCGCGGGGTCGATGCCGACTTCGAGCGCCTGCAGCCAGTTGCAGGCCATATGGCCTTTGAACGCGAAGGTGTGCGTGCCCGGCGCGACGAAGCAGTCGAGCTCCGGAAACGCCGGCGGCTCGCCCTCGCCGAGATAAGCCCAGAGGATGCCGCTCTTCTCCACCACGGGATAAGAGCGCTGACGGATGTTCTGGCAGAGCTTTGAGTCCTTCGGCTCCGCCGGCGTCTCGATGCATTGCCCGCTGGCGTCGAACAGCCAGCCATGGAAGGCGCAGCGCAGGCCGCCATGCTCGAGCCGTCCGAAGGCGAGATCAGCGCCGCGATGCGCGCAGTGCCGATCGATCAGGCCGTAACGCCCGGTCTCGTCGCGGAACAGCACTAGGCTTTCGCCGAGCAATCTGACGGGGCGGATCGGGCGCTCACCTTCCAGCTCATCCACCAGCGCCGCCGGCTGCCAGTAGCTCCGCATCAGCTTTCCGCAGGGGTCCTTCGCACCGGTGCGGGTGATCAGGTCGTTCTGCTCCTGGCTCATCATGGCGAGTGCATCCTTTGTGGAGTGGCGTTTGTTCGCCTATTGAACGAATGGGCGAACTATGACATGCCTTGATCCGGCAGCAAGCACTATTTTGCAGGAATGACCCGACACCATGCCCAAGCTGAAGCGAAGCGAGAGCGACGAACGCGCGACGGATTTCGTCGAGAGCCTCGATCGCGGGCTGCGCCTGCTGCAATGCTTCGGCACCACGGCTGGCCCGATGACGCTCAGCGATCTTGCCCGTGCCGCGGAGCTTCCACGCGCCACCGCGCGGCGCATGCTGTTCACGCTCCAGCGCGGCGGCTTCGTCAGTGGCGACGGCAAGCTGTTCTCGCTGACGCCACATGTGCTGACACTCGCCGCGTCCTATCTGCGGTCGAGCCAGCTCGTCACCGTCCTGCAACCGGTGCTCGACCGCGCCGCGACAGCGGCCAACGAAATCGCCTCGCTCGCGGTGCTCGACGGCGATGAGGTCGTATTCATAGCGCGCAGCAGTCCAGCGCGGATGTTTTCAGGTGGGCTGGACATCGGTTACCGCCTACCGGCCTTCTGCACCTCGGTGGGCCGCGTCATGCTCGGTCAGCTCGACGATGCCGAGCTCGCCGCGCGCCTGACGGCGACGAAGCGCGAAGCGCTGACACCGCAGACGGTAACCGATCCCAAGGCATTGCTCGCGCGCATCGTTGCCGACCGCGCGCAAGGTTACGCGCTGGTCGATCGCGAGGCCGAGCCGCATTTCCGCTCGATCTCGGTCCCCGTCCGCCGCTACGACGACGTGATCGTCGCTGCGATCAACATGGGCGCCCATGTCGACCGCGTGCCGGCGCAGGAATTGATCGGTCGCTTCCTGCCATTGTTGCGTGAGGGCGCGGAGGCGGTGCGGTCGCAACTGTTGTAGCCTGGCTACCGGTTGCGCATCCAGTCGGCGAGGCCGGACAACGCCTTGTCGAGGTCCTGCCGCGCCGCGGCGTCCACGACGGTCTCCTCGAGCGCGCCGCGCATGCAGAGCATCCACGCGTCGCGCTCGGCATCGCCGACGGCAAAGCCGATGTGGCGCTGGCGCAGCCGTGGATGGCCCTTCTCGACCGAGTAGAGTTTCGGGCCGCCAGTCCACTCAATGAGATAGCGCTTCAGCACATCCCTGATGAGGCCGAGGTCATCCGCATGCATCGCGCGGATGATCCTCGCCTCCGGCAGCGTATCCATCCGCTCATAGAAGCGATCGACCAGTCGGTTGATCGTGGCGCTGCCGCCGATCCGCTCGAACATGGAGATTACGACGTCGCTGTCGGTCATGGGAGTTCGGACCTACAGCGCCACGCTGCGCAGCCCAAAGCTGCGCGCCTCGTTTTGCAGCACCGGCCGCACCGCATCGATCAGCCTTGCCGCGGCGGCATCGACGGAGAGTCCCGCCGTGTCTACCACCGCCGTCGCGCGCGCATACAGCGGCTCGCGGCTCAAGAGGATGTTGCGCAGCTCTGCCATCGCGGAGCGGTCGTCGGCCATCGGGCGCAAATCGCCCTGACGGCGGACGCGGGCCATGTGCTCCTCGGGCTCGGCCTTCAGCCAGATCGTGTAGAACGACGAGAGGATCTGGTCGAAGGTCAAGGGCTCCGAGACGATGCCGCCGCCGGTCGCGAGCACCATCAGTTCGTTGCGCGCGAGCAGCTGTTGCAGCGCCGCCTGCTCCATGCGGCGAAAACCTTCCTGGCCGTAGAGCGCGATGATTTCGGCGACCGAGAGGCCGTTCTGCTGCTCGACCTCCTTGTTGAGTTCGACAAAGCTCCAGCCGACCTTCTTCGCCAGCATCCGCCCAAGCGTCGATTTGCCGGCGCCGCGCAGGCCGATCAGCGCAATGCCGCAGAACGGCGCGCGCCGCGGCGCGGAGGCGCTGCCGCCCGCGAGCAGGTCCTTGGCTTGCGCGATCTGCGCCGGTGTCGCCTTGCGCAAGAGATCGCGAAACATCTGCCAGTCCGGGGTCGGATCGGCCGAGGGAAGCAGGTCTTCGAGATGCGCGCCCATCGCGTCGGAGACGCGGCGCAGCAGCACGATGGACACATTGCCCTTGCCGCTTTCGAGCTGCGCGATGTAGCGCTCCGATATTCCTGATACCTTGGCGAGCACCTTGCGCGACATGCCGCGTAGCGCGCGCATGTTGCGCACGCGCTGGCCGAGCTGTTCGAGAAATCGGGATTCGGCGTCGGGACTGTCAGTCATGGACTACGGATCATGGGCCTGCTTGAGCGGATGTCTTCTTTTAAAGAGGTCCTGCGGCGCGTATTAATGAAACATAGTGCCTGCTGGCATTGACAGCAAGCCGATGCGGTGTCTTTCTATGAATTATAATTCTAAATTCAGGGGAGAAGTCCGTGAGCGAGGGATCCTATAACGCGGTGACCTGGCTGCTCGACCGGAACGTCGATGAGGGACGCGGCAACAAGCTCGCCTTCGACGACACCGTCTCACGGCTCACTTATGGCGAGCTCCAGCGCGAAACGCGGCGCGCCGCCAACATGCTGCGCCGGCTCGGCGTCCGCCGCGAAGAGCGCGTGGCGATGATCATGCTGGATACGGTCGACTTCCCGATCGTGTTTCTGGGCGCGATCCGCGCCAACATCGTGCCGGTACCGCTCAACACGCTGCTGACATCGGATCAATACGCCTACATCCTCGCCGATTGTCGCGCGCGCGTGCTGTTCGTCTCCGAAGCGCTCTATCCCGTGATCAAGGACGTCGTCGGCCGCATGCCGGATCTCGAGCATGTCGTGGTCTCCGGCGCCAAGCAGAATGGCCACAAGCAGCTTGCCGAGGAGATTGCGGACGAGAGCGACCGGTTCACCACCGCCGCGACGCATCCGGATGAGCCGGCGTTCTGGCTCTACTCGTCAGGCTCGACCGGCATGCCCAAGGGCGTGCGGCACATCCATTCGAACATGCAGGCGACCGCGGACACTTATGCGAAGCAGGTGCTCGGCATCCGCGAGAACGACGTTTGTCTTTCCGCGGCAAAGCTGTTCTTCGCCTATGGTCTCGGCAATGCGTTGACCTTTCCGATGTCGGTCGGCGCCACCGTGGTACTCAACGGCGAACGGCCGACGCCGGCGCGCATGTTCGATCTGATGAACCGCTACAATCCCTCGATCTTCTACGGCGTGCCGACCCTGTTCGCGGCGATGCTCAATGACGAGGCGATGAAGAGCGAGCGCGGCGGCCGCGCCTTGCGCATCTGCACCTCGGCCGGCGAGGCGCTGCCGGAATCCGTCGGCAACAGCTGGAAAGCGCGCTTCAACGTCGACATCCTCGATGGCGTCGGCTCGACCGAGCTGTTGCACATCTTCCTGTCGAACGCGCCCGGCGACATCAAGTACGGCTCCTCCGGCAAGCCAGTGCCGGGCTACGCGGTGCGGCTCGTCAACGAGGCGGGACAGGATGTCGCCGACGGCGAGGTCGGCGAACTGCTGGTCGATGCGCCTTCCGCCGGCGAGGGCTACTGGAACCAGCGCCACAAGAGCCGCCGCACGTTCGAGGGACCATGGACCCGCACCGGCGACAAATATGTCAGGGATGCCGAGGGCCGCTACACCTTCTGCGGCCGCGCCGACGACATGTTCAAGGTCTCCGGCATCTGGGTCTCGCCGTTCGAGGTCGAGAGCGCGCTGATTACGCATCCAGCCGTGCTGGAAGCCGCGGTCGTGCCCGAAGCCGATCCGGAAGGTCTGCTGAAGCCGAAGGCCTTCGTCGTGCTGCGCCCCGGCGCGACGACGACGGGCCTGCAGGAGATGCTCAAGGACCACGTCAAGCAGAAGATCGGCCCATGGAAATATCCGCGCTGGATCGACGTGGTGGACTCGCTGCCGAAGACGGCGACGGGCAAGATCCAGCGGTTCAAGCTGCGGGACGGGACGAATTGACAACAGGTCGTCATGGCCGGGCAAAAGTGCGAAGCGCGTCTTGAGCAAAGCGTCCCGGCCATCCACGCGCGACCGCGATTGAGGAGCGACGTGGATGCCCGGGTCAAGCCCGGGCATGACGACGGAGAAGGACGGACGAAGAAATGACTCTCACTCCCACCGGCTTCCTCAGCATCGGCAACGCCAGCCTCGAATACAAATGGCTCGCGCCGAAATCCGCCGATGCACCCACCATCGTCATGCTGCACGAAGGCCTCGGCTCCGTCGGGCTCTGGGGTGACTTCCCGGAAAAGCTGCAGCAGACAACCTCCGCCGGCATCTTTGCCTATTCGCGTGCAGGCTATGGCCAATCGAGCCCGGTCACGTTGCCGCGCCCGCTCGACTACATGCAGCGCGAGGCCTTGGACGTGCTGCCGAAGATCCTCGACGCGATCGGCTTCAGGCGCGGCCTGCTGCTCGGCCACTCCGACGGCGCCTCGATCGCGACGATCTATGCCGGCGCGCATCAGGATCATCGCCTGAACGGCCTCGTGCTGATCGCGCCGCATTTCATCGTCGAGGACATCTCGGTGAAGTCGATTGCGGACATCAAGACCACCTTCGAGACCACCGACCTGAAGGCAAAGCTCGCGCGCTGGCACAAGGACGTCGACAACGCCTTCTACGGCTGGAACGCCGCCTGGCTCGATCCGAAATTCCGCGACTGGGATATCTCGGAATATCTCGCCTATATCCGCGTCCCCGTCATGATCCTGCAGGGAGCGGACGACCAATATGGGACATTGCGTCAGGTCGAGATCGCGCAGCAAGAATGCTATTGCCCGGTCGATTTGAAAGTCATTTCAGGCGCGGCGCATTCTCCCCACCGCGAAGCTCCGGGACAGACGCTTGACGCGATTGAGCAATTTGCAGCAGCTTCGCTGCGCGAAGGCATGAAACAAAATGCATGTTCGGTCGCTTAACGGGTAGACGCGCGCGAAAATGTGCATTATTGTGCATCTAACACGACAGCGAAAACGCGTAATCAAGCTCAAGGGTGGCCCATGGCCGGGGAAGATCGGCGCCTCGCAGGCGGCGCGACATTCATCGATTTCCAGACCGAGCCGTCCCGCTACCGGCACTGGAAGCTCGCGATCGACGGTGACGTCGCCACCCTGACCATGGACGTCGATGAGAACGGCGGCCTGTTCGAGGGCTATCTGCTCAAGCTCAATTCCTACGATCTCGGCGTCGACATCGAGCTTGCCGACGCGGTCCAGCGCCTGCGCTTCGAGCACCCCGAGGTGAAGGTCGTGGTGATGCGCTCGGCCAAGAACCGCGTGTTCTGCGCCGGCGCCAACATCCGCATGCTCGCGGGCTCGACGCATGCCCACAAGGTCAATTTCTGCAAGTTCACCAACGAGACCCGCAACGGCATGGAAGACTCGTCGGAGAATTCCGGCCAGCGCTTCATCACCGTGGTGAACGGCTCGGCCGCCGGCGGCGGCTATGAGCTCGCGCTCGCCACCGACTACATCATGCTCGCCGATGACGGCGCGTCCGCCGTCGCCTTGCCCGAAGTGCCGCTGCTCGCCGTGCTGCCGGGCACCGGCGGCCTCACGCGTGTGGTCGACAAGCGCAAGGTGCGCCGCGATCACGCCGATTTCTTCTGCACCATCGAAGAAGGCGTGAAGGGCAAGCGCGCCGTGCAATGGCGCCTGGTCGACGAGATCGCGCCGAACAGCAAGCTCGAAGGCAAGGTTGCCGAGCGCGCGAGGGAATTCGCCGACAGCTCGAAGCGCAAGGGCAGCGGCAAGGGCATCGCGCTGACGCCGCTCAAGCGCATCATCGATGAGACCAGCATCCGCTATGGCTTTGTCAGCGTCGACATCGACCGCGCGGCACGCATCGCCACGATCTCGATCAAGGCGCCTGAAGCCGCGCCGCCCGCTGACATCGACGGCATGATGGCGCAGGGTGTCGCGTTCTGGCCGCTCCAGGTCGCGCGCGAACTCGATGACGCCATCCTGCATCTGCGCATCAACGAGCTCGAGATCGCCATGCTGGTCTTCAAGAGCCATGGCGACCGCGCCCATGTGCTCGCCTGCGACGCCTTCCTCGAAGCCAACAAGGCGCACTGGCTGGTCAACGAAATCAGGCATTACTGGAAGCGCGTCTTGAAGCGCATCGACGTCACCTCGCGCACGCTGGTGACGCTGGTCGAGCCCGGCTCCTGCTTCGCCGGCACGCTCGCCGAACTCGTCTTCGCCGCCGACCGCTCCTACATGCTGATCGGCACGCGCCAGGGCGACAACCGCCCGCCGCCGTCGATCGAACTGTCAGCGCTGAATTTTGGCCCTTATCCGATGAGCCATGGCCTGACGCGGCTTCAGTCGCGCTTCCAGGCCGATCCAGCCGATGTGGAACGCGCGGAAGCCACGATGGGCACCGCGTTGGACGCCGAGCAGGCCGAAGAGCTCGGTCTCGTCACCTTCGCGCTCGACGACATCGACTGGGACGACGAGGTCCGCGTATTCCTGGAGGAGCGCGCCAGCTTCTCGCCCGACAGCCTCACCGGCATGGAAGCGAACCTGCGCTTCGTCGGCCCCGAGACGATGGAATCGAAAATCTTCTCGCGCCTCACCGCGTGGCAGAACTGGATCTTCCAGCGCCCGAACGCGGTCGGTGAGGAAGGCGCGCTGCGCCGCTACGGCAGCGGCCAGAAGCCGAAATTCGATATGACGCGAGTCTAGCGAGTGGGGAGTGGCGAAGGGCGAATAGGGATTTCCATTCGCTACTCGCCACTCGCCACTCGCCATTCGCACCCTTTAAACGAGTAAGTCCCCCACGGGAGGTCCTCCATGAACATCATGAACGTCGACTACTCGACCAAGATTCCGAACAACGTCAATCTGGCCGAAGACCGCCAGGTGCTCAAGGCGCTGGAAGGCTGGCATCCCGGCTACATGGACTGGTGGAAAGACATGGGGCCGGAAGGCTTCCAGGAATCGCTGGTGTACTTGCGGACCGCCTATTCGGTCGATCCGCGCGGCTGGGCCAAGTTCGACTACGTGCGGATGCCCGAGTATCGCTGGGGCATTCTCCTTGCTCCCCAGGAAGAGAACCGCGTCGTGCCGTTCGGCGAGCATTTCGGCGAGCCGGCCTGGCAGGAAGTCCCGGGTGAATATCGCGCCATGCTGCGCCGTCTGATCGTGATCCAAGGCGACACCGAGCCTGCCTCCGTGGAGCAGCAGCGCCACCTCGGCAAGACCGCGCCCTCGCTGTACGACATGCGCAATCTGTTCCAGGTCAATGTCGAGGAAGGCCGTCACCTCTGGGCGATGGTGTACCTGCTGCAAAAGTACTTTGGCCGCGACGGACGTGAAGAGGCCGACGATTTGTTGCGTCGCCGTTCGGGTGACGCCGACTCGCCGCGCATGCTGGGCGCCTTCAACGAGGCGACGCCGGACTGGCTGTCCTTCTTCATGTTCACCTATTTCACCGACCGCGACGGCAAGATGCAGCTGCACTCGCTGGCGCAGTCCGGCTTCGATCCGTTGTCGCGCACCTGCCGCTTCATGCTGACGGAAGAAGCGCACCACATGTTCGTCGGCGAGACCGGCATCACGCGTGTCGTGCAGCGCACCTGCGATGCGATGCGGGAAGCCGGCATCACCGATCCCACCGATATCGCGAAAGTCCGCGCGCTCGGCGTGATCGATCTGCCGACCATCCAGAAGAAGCTGAATCTGCACTATACGCTGTCGCTCGATCTGTTTGGCTCGGAAGTCTCGACAAACGCGGCGAACGC
The DNA here is from genome assembly GCF_023073035.1 of Bradyrhizobium sp. 62. Taxonomy (NCBI): domain Bacteria; kingdom Pseudomonadati; phylum Pseudomonadota; class Alphaproteobacteria; order Hyphomicrobiales; family Nitrobacteraceae; genus Bradyrhizobium; species Bradyrhizobium sp. 62. The sequence continues at coordinate 291,005 of NZ_JADPIT010000016.1, read as the reverse complement.
CTTCAACACCGGCATCAAGGGCCGCTATCACGAGACCCAGATCGACGACGATCATCAGCTCAAGAACGCGACCTATCCGGTGCTGAAGTTCATCGATGGCGAGATCAAGCTGGTGGACGAGCCGGCGCTGACCGCGCTCAACATGCGCCTGCGCGACGATTACAGCCAGGATTGCGTCAAGGGCATGCTGCGCTGGAACAAGGTGATCTCGACCTCCGGCTACCAGTTTCAGCTCAAGCTGCCCAACGTCGCCTTCCATCGCCATATCGGCGAGTTCAAGAGTATCCACGCGACGCCCGACGGCATTTTGATCGACGATGCCACCTGGGCGAAGCGCAAGGACGAATGGCTGCCATCGACCGCCGACGGCGACTTCATCACCTCGCTGATGCAGCCCGTCACTGAGACCGGCCAGTTCGCCTCCTGGATCTCGCCGCCGAAAGTCGGCATCGACAACAAGCCCGGCGATTTCGAGTATGTGAGGATCGAGTCGTAGGCCGGGACGACACTGGAGTGTGAGGTGAGGGCGTCGTTCTGACGCGCCCCCGCCTACCCCGCGATCTCCAGGCCCGCGTTCGCGTACACCACGCCGCCATCCACCGCGATGGTGTTGCCGACCACGTAGTCACCGGCGCGCGAGGCGAGATAGATCGCCACGCCGGCCATGTCCTCGTCGGTTCCGATCCGCCGCGCCGGAATGCGCTTGGCGACCTCGTCCGAATGGTCGCGCGCAGCCCGGTTCATGTCGGACTTGAACGCGCCGGGCGCGATCGCGGTGACGTTGATGTTGTCCTTGATCAGTTTCGTCGCCATGCGCCGCGTCAAATGGATCACCGCGGCCTTGCTCGCAGCATAGGAGTAGGTCTCGCCGGGATTGACGAAGATGCCGTCGACCGAGGCGATGTTGATGACCTTGGCGGGCCGCTCATGCGAAGCCGCCGCGCGCAGCGGCTTGGCCAGCGCCTTGGTCAGGAAGAACAGCGACTTGACGTTGAGGTCCATTACCTTGTCCCAGCCGCTTTCGGGGAATTCGTCGAACTCCGCGCCCCAGGCAGCCCCGGCATTGTTGACGAGGATGTCGAGCTTCGGCTCCAGCTTGATGATTTCGCCAGCGAGCCTGTCGCAGCCGTCGACGGTCGAGATGTCGATCGGCAGTGCGATGCATTCTCCGTCATACTGTGCGGAGAGCTCGTTCGCGGTCGCCTCGCAAGGCCCGGCCTTGCGCGCGGTGATGTAGACCTTCGCGGCCCCTGCGCTGAGAAATCCCGCCGCGATCATCTTGCCGATGCCGCGCGAACCGCCGGTCACCAGCGCGACGCGGCCTTTGAGCGAGAACAGATCGTTGAACATGGTGCCTCCCTTGGTTTGCGCCGGTTGTGAGCGGGGTGGGGAGGGGAGTCAAGGAAGGCGCCGCATCATCGTCCTGGCTTTCGCCAGGACCACGTCTGAGTTCGGGCAGCGAAGACGGAGAAATTTAAGCCGCCGCGATCCTGCGGAAGCCGTTCCACATCGCGGTCGCGGCGCCCGAGGTCAGCACCGGCAGAATCCGCGTGTCCTGGTAATTGCCGTTGAGCGAGACCCGTGGCAGCGCGGTCATGTGGCCGGCGTTTTCGGCGAACAGCATGCCGGGTCGCGTCGTCACCGCGGTCTTGAAACCGGCGGATGCAGCGAGCACGAATTCACGCTCGCCCGCCGCCTCGCGATCGCCATAGGGATAGGCAAGATGCTGGACATTGCGGCCGAGCGCCTGCTCGATCCGGGCGCGGCTCACCGCCATCTCCTGCGTGGCGATCGCTTCGCTTTGCTTGGCGAGATTGCAATGGCTGACAGAATGCGCGCCGATCGTGACCAGGGGATCGGCGGCAAATGTCTTCACCTCGTCCCAGGACAGGCAGAGGCTGCGGCACAGCGCGGCCATGTCGACACCGTACTTCGTGCAGAGCGCCTCGATCTCGCGCTTGAGATCGTGCTCGCCGGGCAATGCGCGCAACCAGTCGTGCAGACGGTCGAACGCCGCCTGCTTGGCGGCTGGCGTCGTCGCATCGAGCCGCAGCGCGGCATTGCCGATCGTCACCTCGATCTGCTCGGCCTTGGCGATCACGGCCTCCAGCGCCTCCCACCACAGCCGACCCGTGCCCTCCGCGAAGTCGCTGGCGACATAGACCGCCAGAGGCGCGTCAAATTCGCGCAGAACCGGCAGCGCAAAATCGAGATTGTCGCGATAGCCATCGTCGAGCGTGAAGGCGGCGAAGCGGCGGTCGAACCGGCGCTGCACCAACCGCTCATGCAGCTCGTCCATGCTGACGATGTCGATCTCACGCGAGCGCAGATGGCACAGGGTCGCGCGCAGGAATTCGGGGGTGACTTCGAGATGCCGGTTCGGCTGAAACGCCGCGGCCCGGGCCGGCCGCACGTGATGCAGCATGAAAATGGCGCCGACGCCCGACAAAAGCGGGCGCAACAGGTGGTGGGCGCCGCTGAAATAGAGTGCTTCCAGCCCGGCGCGGATGACGTTGTTACGAAGTTGTTTCATGACCCGCTGGCGGACTTTGGCATTCCGCCTTCAACTTACGGAAGAACCCTTGAAGAAAAAGTTATTCCAATTGTCCACGCCCGGCCTTCGGAAGGGCGTCATTTCCGGTTTGACAGCCCGCCAAGGGTTTGTTTTGTCTCCGGTTCCAGAGTTCGGGTCGTCGAATGCAGAAGCTTTTCAGGTGGGCCAGCAAATGGTGGCCGGGGCTCATCCCCCTGGCCGTCATGTGGGGATTTGCGGCCTGGAATAACACTTTGCCGGTCGAGGCGGACCTTTCCGCCCGCGGCTCGGCGGCGCTAAAGGATACCGTTCTGGACAAGACCCGGATCGCGGTGGACGGCCGCGACGTCAGCCTGGCTGCGGAGGCCTTTTCCGAGGAGGGGCGCCGCGACGCTGTTGTGGCGGTCGAGACCGTGCCCGGCGTGCGCCTGGTCGACGACCGGACCCGCCTCGTTCCCGAGGCAAAGCCCTTCGTCTGGAACGCCGAACGCGACGTGGTGCGGGTGACGCTGTCAGGCTCCGCGCCCCTGCCGTCGATGAAGGGCCGCCTGACCGAGGCGGCCCGCAAGGAGGTCGCCGGTACCGAGGTGGCCGATCAGATGGGTTTGGCCCGCGGCGCGCCGCCGCGGTTCGAGGCGGCTGCGATGCTGCTGCTCGACCAGATCGGCAAGCTCAAGGACGGCAAGATCACGATCACAGACACCAAAGTCACGCTGTCGGGGATGGCGCGCGATCTCGGCGGCCGCGAAGCGGTTGCAGCGGCGCTCAAAAACCTGCCCGAGGGCTTTTCGATCGCCGCCAACGACGTCAAGGCGCCGCCTTACGTCTTCCAGGCCTACAAGGATCCGGTGGCTGCGACCGTGACGCTGACCGGCTATGTCCCCGACAACAATGTCCACGCCGCCATCGCCACCAGCGCGTCGCGGAAATTCTTCAACGAAAAGGTCGTCGACAATCTCAAGGCCAGCGTCGGCGCGCCCGGTGCCTTCAGCCCCGCCGTGGTCGCAGCGCTCGGCGCGCTGTCGCGACTGTCGACCGGCACGCTCGTCGTGTCCGACCGCGAGGTGAAGCTGTCGGGCGATGCGCTATATGAAGGTGCCGCCAACGACATCCGCGCAGGCCTCGGCAAGGATTTTCCGAAAAATTGGCAGTACAAGCCGGAAATCACCGTGAAACCCGCAGCCGGGCCGGTCGACGGCACCGTGTGCCAGCAATTGTTCTCGGAGCTCTTGGCCAAGGCCAAGATTCGCTTCGGGGCGAAGCGCGCCGACATCGATCCGGATTCCGCCGGCATTCTCGATCATCTGATCGAGACGGCATTGCGATGTCCCACCACCAATATCGAGGTCGCCGGGCATACCGATGCCGACGGCGAGGATTCCTTCAACCAGGCACTCTCGGAGAAGCGCGCGCAGGCGGTGATCGACTATCTGGTCAAGGCCGGCCTGCCTGCCAGCCGCTTCACCGCGGTCGGCTACGGCAGCACGCAGCCGGTCGCCGGCAATGACAGCGAAGACGCCAAGGCGCAGAACCGCCGCATCGAATTTCTGGTGAGGTGACGATGCCCTATCTCGTCTCGTTCCATCTGGGCTGGCTGATCGGCTCGCTGCTGCTCGGCTTCTGCATGGGCTGGATCTCGGTGGTCCAACGCGGCAACGGCACCTCGAAGGTGACCGCGCGCTGGCTCGCCGTGCTTGTTGCCGGCCTGGTCGCGGCCTCGCTCGCGCATGTGGTCCCCGGCCGCTTCGGCTACTGGCTCGACCTCGGCCTGATCATGTTCGCCTGCTACCTCGTCGGCGCCGCCATCGGCGCCTGGCTGCGCGACCGGGTGGTCGCGCGCAGCATGCCGCCGGCCTGAGTTCGAATCCGCTGGGCCTCAAACTCCGATAACTCATCGCTCGGCAGGTGAAACGCGAAGAGGCGTCGTGGGCGCTTGACATGCCGATCGCAGGCGAGCCCGCTGACGTTTATCAGGCGCTCCAGTCCGCGCATGCAGTGCTGGCCGCGTCGTCCTATCCAAAGCTCCTGTTCACCGGCGAGCCCGGAGCTCTGGTCGCACCGGAATTTGCCGAACGGTTCGCAGCCTCCCTGAAGCACTGCGCGCTGGTTCGTCTCGGCGCCGGCCTGCATTTCCTCCAGGAGGATCACCCCGAGGCGATCGGGCGCTCCGTCGCCGGCTGGATCGCGGGCATCGAGGCGGTGCGCCCGCAGCTTGCGGCCTGAGCAGAACGCTACCTCCGAACGACGTGCTCATCGCGGCCGCTGGCGGGCGGCCGCAATGACGTCTGTGATGTCGCAGTGCAACCGGATGATCGAGCGCGAGCCGTCGGCCACGTAATCGTGCGCGCCGCAGCGGCCGCGCGCGGCGTGACCCTCTTTCAACAGCGGAATCCCGCCCATAGATTGATTTCGACTTAAGCCGTGACGGAACATTGTACGGCCGAAATCATCAAAACTTCATGGCGTCTGCGCAGGATTGCCATGGAGATTCGCGTCAGGCTTGCCGCCGAAAGCGCCAAACCGTGCATCAGGAGCCCGCAACCTGCCTAAAACCTTGAAGCCACGACTTTTTGTTCGAATTGTCGAATTCCACTCCGCCCCAAAACGCGCTAGTGGAGGGGCAGGGGGCATGCGCGATGCCGGAGCCGCCGGCGAGGATTCGTCGGGTGCCTGCGTGTCGTCCGCCTGTTCGCCGGCCACCCTGGCCGCTGAAGCGTTGTTCGAGGTTTAGATGCTGGAAGCCATACGCAGGGCGATGTCGTTTCTGCGCCAGAAGCAAATCCTGCATAAGCTTGGAGTTGTGATCAGCGTCGCGGTCATCGGCATCGCTTGCTATGTGCTCTACCACATGCTGCGCGGCATCGATGTCAACGAAGTCCTCGAAGCGATCAAGAGCACCGAGCCGAGCCAGATTGCGATGGCGGCGCTGTTCGTCGCCGCGGGCTATTTCACGCTGACCTTCTACGACCTGTTCGCCGTGCGCGCGATCGGCCACCCCCACGTGCCCTATCGGATCAACGCGCTCGCCGCCTTCACCAGCTATTCGATCGGCCACAATGTCGGCGCCAGCGTCTTCACCGGCGGCGCGGTGCGCTACCGCATCTATTCCGCCTACGGCCTGAACGCGATCGACGTCGCAAAAATCTGTTTCCTCGCCGGCCTGACCTTCTGGCTCGGTAATGCCGCGGTGCTGGGCCTCGGCATCTCCTATCATCCGGAGGCCGCGGCCTCGATCGACATGCTTCCGCCCTGGCTCAACCGGATGCTGGCGATGATGATCATCGTCGGACTGGTCGCTTACGTGGTCTGGGTCTGGACCCAGCCGCGGATGGTCGGCCGCGGGCCCTGGACCGTGATGCTGCCGGGCGGCCCGCTGACCCTGCTCCAGATCGCGATCGGCATCATCGATCTCGGCTTCTGCGCGCTCGCGATGTACGTGCTGGTCCCGGACGAGCCCAATCTCGGCTTCGTGGTGGTCGCGGTGATCTTCGTCTCGGCCACGCTGCTCGGCTTTGCCAGCCATTCGCCCGGAGGCCTTGGTGTGTTCGACGCGGCGATGCTGGTCGGGCTCTGGCAGATGGACCGGGAGGAGCTGCTGGGTGGGATGCTGCTGTTCCGCGTCCTCTATTATCTGTCCCCTTTCGTCATTTCTGTAATCTTGCTGACGTTTCGCGAAGTTATCATCGGCGCGCGATCGAAACGCCTGCAGCAGGCGGCGCTCAAGCTCGACCCCGGCCCCGCACCTGAAGCCGCTTACGTGAGAAAGCGCAGCGACAGCGGCGCCTGACCGGCGCAAAGTCCTTTGGAGAAGCCCGCCCCGATGGCGATCGACGCCCCATCTTCTCCCTCCTCCCAGCCCTGGTCCGACCGGCTGCGGCACTCGACCGTCATCCTGATCGCCGCGGCGCTGGCACTGTCGGTGGTGGTCTCGCTGGGCGAATTGTCGGCACTGCATGCGATTGCGGTGTTCGTCTGCATCGCGGCCGCAGCGCTGATCCCGTGGCGCCTGCACGATACCGCCGCCTCGCGCGAAGAGACCCGCCGCGTCAACCCGGTCGAGAGCGCGGCAGTCGCCGCGGTGGTCGCCGGCATGCCAGATCCCGCGGTGCTGCTCGATCGCGCCGGCCGCGTCATCCATCTCAACGCTGCGGCCGCCCAGCTCGCGCCGGCGCTGCGCCGGAATGAGCTCGCCCAGTTCGCGCTGCGCTCGCCCGAGATCATCACGGCCCTGCGCGAGTCGATCGCGACCACCGAGCCGCGGCGCGCGACCTATCTCGACCATGTCCCGGTCGATCGCTGGATGGAGCTGACCATCACGCCGGTGCCGGTGCCGACCACCTTCGGCGGCGCCGACAAATGCATGCTGATGACCTTCCACGACCAGACGCCGCTGCGCCGGGTCGAGGAGATGCGGGCCGATTTCGTCGCCAATGCCAGTCACGAGCTGCGCACCCCGCTGGCCGCGCTGTCCGGCTTCATCGACACGCTCCAGGGCCAAGCCAAGGACGATCCCAAGGCGCGCGAGCGCTTCCTCGGCATCATGCACAACCAGGCCACCCGGATGGCGCGTCTGATCGACGATCTGCTGTCGCTGTCGCGGGTGGAGCTGTCGGCCCATGTGCGGCCCGACACCCTGGTCGACCTGCTGCCGATCATCTTGCAGGTCGCCGACGGGCTCGAGCCGCTGGCCCGGGAACGCCAGGTCGAGGTCGAGACCCAGCTGCCTGAGACCCCGGTGCTGATCGCGGGCGACCGTGAGGAGCTGCTCCGCCTGTTCGAAAATTTGATCGAGAACGCGCTCAAATACGGCGCCTCGGGCGGTCGTGTCATCGTGTCGCTGACGTCCAGTTCCGCCCCTGATGGAACTCAGGAAATCCGGGTCCTGGTCCGGGATTTCGGCCCCGGCATCGCGCCGGAACATTTGCCGCGGCTGACGGAGCGGTTCTACCGGGTCGATGTCGGCGACAGCCGCTCGCAGGGCGGCACCGGCCTCGGATTATCGCTGGTGAAACATATTCTTAACCGCCATCGCGGCCGGCTTTTGATCGAAAGCGTGCCCAAGCAGGGCGCCACTTTCGCTGCCTGTTTCCCCCAGGGCAAGCCTGCGGCTCTGAGCTAAATTCCAGCGATTTCAGTTGCTTAACACTGTCATCCGACTGTCACCAAACCTTCGTAAAAGCTCAGCTGTCCGCTCCTAAAGGGGCGGCACGGGGAGCGCGATCGGGCGCGGATGGCGCTTCGCTCCCCTGTATGGAGACCAGCATGAATTTCCTCAAAACACTCGTCGCTGCTGGCATGGTCGCCGCATCGACGACGGCGGCCTTTGCTGCCGACATCACCGGTGCCGGTGCGACGTTCCCGTTCCCGATCTATTCCAAATGGGCCGACGCCTACAAGAAAGAGACCGGCAACGGCCTGAACTACCAGTCGATCGGCTCCGGCGGCGGCATCAAGCAGATCCAGGCCAAGACCGTGACCTTCGGCGCCAGCGACGCGCCGCTCAAGGCCGAGCAGCTCGAGAAGGACGGCCTCGTCCAGTGGCCGATGGTGATGGGTGCCATCGTTCCCGTGGTCAACATCGAGGGCGTGAAGCCCGGTGAGATGGTGTTCGACGGCGAGACGCTGGCCAGCATCTATCTCGGCAAGATCACCAAATGGGACGACGCCGCGATCAAGAAGCTGAACCCGAACGTGAAGCTGCCCTCGGAAGCCATCACCGTGGTCCGCCGTTCGGACGGTTCGGGCACCACCTTCAACTTCACCAACTACCTCGCCAAGGCCAGCGCGGACTGGAAGAGCAAGGTCGGTGAAGGTACCGCCGTCGAGTGGCCGGTCGGCGTCGGCGCCAAGGGCAACGAAGGCGTGTCCGGCAACATCAGCCAGACCAAGAACTCGATCGGTTACGTCGAGTACGCCTATGCCAAGCAGAACAAGCTGACCTACACCGGTCTCGTCAACAAGGCCGGCAAGCCGGTGCAGCCCACCGTCGAAGCGTTCCAGGCGGCCGCCGCCAACGCCGACTGGGCCAAGGCTCCCGGCTACTACGTCATCCTGACCGACCAGCCCGGCGAGAAGTCGTGGCCGATCACGGCGGCGACCTTCATCCTCATGCACAAGGACGCCACCGACAAGGCGGCCTCGCAGGAAGCCATCAAGTTCTTCCGCTGGGCCTTCAAGAGCGGCGGCAAGGCGGCTGAAGAGCTCGACTACATCCCGATGCCGGATCCGGTCGTTCAGCTGATCGAGAAGACCTGGGCTGCCGACATCAAGAGCTAGGCTCGCGACGCTCGTGCCCCGGATGCGCTGCGCCGCATCCGGGGCACGGACCAACAAAAAACGTATACTATTTGGTACAGGGGATCGGCGTGGCAGAGATGGCCGTTCAGAGCGATGTAATCGACGACGCCGGACCGTATGATCGCGCCAAGGCCTTGAGCGCGTTCAAGCTCGGGGACGTCACCTTCTACTGGATCACGCGGCTCTCCGCGATCTCGGTGCTTCTGATCCTCGGCGGCATTATCCTTTCGCTGATCGTCGGCGCCTTCCCGGCGATGAAGGAATTCGGGGTCTCGTTCCTGTGGACGCAGCGCTGGGCGCCGTCCGCCGATCCGCCCGTGCTCGGCGCGCTCGGGCCGATGTACGGCACGCTCGTCACCTCCTTCATCGCGATGCTGATCGCCATTCCCGTGGGTCTCGGCATTGCGATCTTCCTCACCGAGCTCTGCCCGCAATGGTTGCGCCGCCCGATCGGCATGGCGATCGAGCTGCTCGCCGGCATCCCCTCGATCATCTACGGCATGTGGGGCTTCTTCGTGTTGGGGCCGTTCCTCGCCAACACGTTCCAGCCCTTCATGATCAAGATCTTCGACGGCGTGCCCGTGCTGGGCGCGATCTTCGCAGGTCCCCCGTCCTATCTCAGCCTGTTCAATGCCGCGCTGATCCTCGCCATCATGGTGCTGCCCTTCATCACCTCGATTTCGGTCGACGTGTTCAAGACAGTGCCTCCGGTGCTGAAGGAAGCCGCCTACGGCGTCGGCTGCACCACCTGGGAAGTCGTCCGCAGCGTGGTGATCCCCTACACCCGCGTCGGCGTCATCGGCGGCGTCATGCTGGCGCTGGGCCGCGCGCTCGGCGAGACCATGGCGGTGACCTTCATCATCGGTAACTCGTTCCGGATCTCGTCGTCGATCTTCGCCCCCGGCACCACGATCTCGGCGGCGATCGCATCCGAGTTCGCCGAGAGCGACGGCCTGCACCAGTCCGGCCTGATCCTGCTCGGCCTCCTGCTGTTCGTGCTGACCTTCTTCGTGCTCGCGGCGGCGCGGCTGATGCTGATGCGGCTGGAAAAGAAGGCGGGGAACTGACGCCATGAATCCGATCTATTCACGCCGCCGCCGCAAGGACATCGTCGTCCGCGGGCTCTGCATCGCCGCAACCGCCTTCGGTGTCACCTGGCTCGCGCTGATCCTGATTACGCTGCTCTACAACGGACTGGCCGGACTCAATGTCCAGCTGTTCACCGAGAACACGCCGCCACCGGGATCGAACGAGGGCGGACTGCTCAACGCCATCGTCGGCTCGCTGATCATGACCGTGATCGGCGTCGGCATCGGCGCGCCGCTCGGCATGTTCGCCGGCACCTATCTCGCCGAGTACGGCCGCAATGACCGGCTGACCTCGGTGATCCGCTTCATCAACGACATCCTGCTCTCGGCACCCTCGATCATCATCGGCCTGTTCATCTACGGCGCGGTGGTGGTGCCGATGCGCGGCTTCTCGGCGATCGCGGGCTCGCTCGCGCTCGCGGTCATCGTGATCCCGGTGGTGCTGCGCACGACCGAGGACATGCTGCTGCTGGTGCCGAACGCGTTGCGCGAGGCGGCCTCGGCGCTCGGCCTGCCGCGTTCGCTGGTGATCAAGCGGATCGCTTATCGCGCTGCCCGTTCGGGCCTCATCACCGGCGTGCTGCTCGCGACCGCCCGCGTCGCCGGTGAAACCGCGCCGCTGCTGTTCACCGCGCTGTCGAACCAGTTCTTCAGCCTCGGCCTGAACAAGACGATGGCAAACCTGCCGGTGACCATCAACAACTTCGTGCAGAGCCCCTATGCCTATTGGAAGCAGCTGGCCTGGAGCGGCGCGCTGCTCATCACCCTGACCGTTCTTGCCCTTAATATTTTCGCGCGCATCCTTGGCGCCGAGAGGACCGCAAAATGAGTGATCTTTCCGTATCGATGAGCGCGTCAGGTGGACTGCCGCACGCGGCAGTGCTGCCGGAGGCGCCCCCCAAGGTGACCGTGCGCAACCTGAACTTCTATTACGGCGAGCACCACGCGCTGAAAAACATCAACCTGACGCTCGGCGCCAACCGCGTCACGGCGTTCATCGGTCCGTCAGGCTGCGGCAAGTCGACCCTGCTGCGCATCTTCAACCGGATGTACGACCTCTATCCCGGTCAGCGCGCCACCGGTCAGCTCATGCTCGACCAGACCAACATCCTCGACGGCAAGCTGGACCTCAATCTGCTGCGCGCCCGCGTCGGCATGGTGTTCCAGAAACCGACGCCGTTCCCGATGACGATCTACGAGAACATCGCGTTCGGCATCCGTCTTTATGAGAAGATCTCGAAGTCCGAAATGGACGGCCGCGTCGAGAAGGCGCTGCGCGGCGGCGCGCTGTGGAACGAAGTCAAGGACAAGCTCAACGCCTCCGGCCTGTCGCTCTCCGGCGGCCAGCAGCAGCGCCTCTGCATCGCCCGCACCGTCGCGGTGCGGCCCGAGGTGATCCTGTTCGACGAACCCTGTTCGGCGCTCGACCCGATCTCGACCGCCAAGGTCGAGGAGCTGATCCAGGAGCTGTCCGAGGATTACACGATCGCGATCGTCACCCACAACATGCAGCAGGCGGCGCGCGTCTCCGACAAGACCGCCTTCATGTATCTCGGCGAGTTGATCGAGTTCGACGACACCAGCAAGATCTTCACGTCGCCGTCCGACCGGCGCACGCAGGATTACATCACCGGCCGGTTCGGCTAGGAGACGCGACATGGGTTCTGAACATACCGCAAAGGCCTTCGACACCGACCTCCAGGAACTCACGCGCCTGGTCGCCGAGATGGGTGGCATCGCCGAGCGCATGATCGTCGAGTCCGTCGACGCATTGATCCGCCGCGACGTCCCGCTCGGCCAGCGCGTCGTCGCCATCGACACTGAACTCGACGCGCTGCAGAAGCGCATCGAGGAACGCGCGGTGCTCACCATCGCCCGGCGCCAGCCAATGGCGGTCGATCTGCGCGAGATCGTCGGCGCCATGCGCGTCGCGACCGATCTCGAGCGCATCGGCGACCTCGCCAAGAACATGGGCAAGCGCGTTGCGGCGCTGGAGACGGACTTCCATCCGCTCAAGCTGTTCCGCGGCCTCGAGCACATGACCGACCTCGTGCAGCAGCAGGTCAAGTCGGTGCTGGACGCCTATGCCGCGCATGATTTGCCGGCGGCGATGGCGGTGTGGAAGGGTGACGAGGAAGTCGACGCCATCTGCACCTCGCTGTTCCGCGAGCTCCTTACCTACATGATGGAGGATCCGCGCAACATCTCGTTCTGTATTCACCTGATGTTCTGCGCCAAGAACATCGAGCGGATCGGCGACCACGCCACCAACATCGCCGAGACCGTGTTCTACATGATCGAGGGCCAGGCGATCACCGACAAGCGGCCGAAGGGCGACATGACGACCTTCGCCAGCACGGTACCGAACACCTGAAGACTTAAGGGAGCGACGACCCGATGGGCGCACGCATTATGGTGGTTGAGGACGAGGAAGCCCTGACCGAGCTTCTCCGCTACAACCTCGAAGGCGACGGCTATGACGTCGAGACGGTGATGCGCGGCGACGACGCCGACACCCGCCTCAAGGAGCACATCCCCGATCTGATCGTGCTCGACTGGATGCTGCCGGGCCTGTCAGGCATCGAACTGTGCCGGCGGCTTCGCACCCGTCCCGAGACCAAGCAGCTCCCGATTATCATGCTCACCGCGCGCGGCGAGGAGAGCGAGCGGGTGCGGGGTCTTGCGACCGGCGCCGACGATTACATCGTCAAGCCATTCTCGGTGCCGGAGCTGCTGGCGCGCGTGAAAGGCCTGCTGCGGCGCGCAAGCCCCGAGCGGCTCGCCACCGTCCTTGCTTTTGGCGACATCGAGCTCGACCGCGACAAGCGCCGCGTGGCGCGCTCGGGCCGGCCGATCGATCTCGGTCCGACCGAATATCGCCTGCTGGAGTTCTTCCTGGAGCACCCGGGACGGGTGTTCTCGCGCGAGCAACTGCTCGACAGCGTCTGGGGCCGCGACATCTATATCGACGAGCGCACCGTCGACGTGCATATCGGCCGCCTGCGCAAGCTGCTCAATCTCGGCCGCGAGCAGGACCCGATCCGCACCGTCCGCGGCGCTGGTTACGCGCTGGATGATCGGTTTGCCAAGGCGGAGCAGGTGTAGGGTTGCAGCCTTGTTTGTTGGCAAGCTGTCCCCGAATTCTTCGACGTCGCCACGGACAAGCGAGCGAAGCGAGCGCTGATCCGGGACCCATAACCACCGAACGTGGTTTGGCGAAGACTCGGAATGACTCCTTTCGCGCAACAACTGCGCGCTCGGAATATGGGTCCCGGTCTCCGTGCGCAATTGCGCACTAGGCCGGGACGAGACTGAAATCGTTGAGCCGTCTTCGCGCGGGGACTTGCGGTAATTAGCGCGGCCCCGGCTTCACCGGTGCACGCCGCCGATCCGACGCCGGCTGGTACGCGACGCGCGAGTGCTGGGCGCAATAGGGCAGGCCGGACAGCGCCCGTCCACCGCAGAAGAAGAAGTCCGGGCTCGAGGGATCGCCGACCGGCCAGTGGCAGGTCGCCTCGTTCAATTCCAGCAGTGACAGCCGCTGGCTCATCGGCACCACGTTGTCATAGGTGACCGGATCCGGCTCAGCCTCGACCTCGAAGGCCTGCGCCAGCGCGGTGTTGCCGCGCGAGATCGGGCGGCTCACCCGCATCATGTGCTGCGCGGGGCGCGCCTTGCGCGGCCGCGGCGCTGCCGACGAAGGGCTCTTGGCGCGGCCCGAGAGGCCGAGCCTGTGCACTTTGCCGATCACGGCATTGCGGGTCACATTGCCGAGCTCCGCCGCGATCTGGCTGGCCGAAAGTCCGGCCTCCCAGAGCTTTTTCAGCTGCTCGACGCGATCATCGGACCAGGTCAAAACCGTCATTGCACCCTTTCCCTCGCTGCGCGCCAGCCATCCTGGGGCCTCGCAGCGAATGCCTAAGCCTTCAAAAACCCGTGCCGCCAGAATCCCTTAAGGCTCGCCGGGCGCGTCTTGAACGCCCGAACGTTTACGCCGGTACATAAGGACTTAAAGATCAGAACCACTGCACGAGATGTCGTATCTGACAATCCAAACGCTACAATATGGCGTGACTCCCGCGCAAGAGTCCGCCGACTCGCTTCCACATGTTCCGTGACTAAATCCCGCAAAATCGGCACCGCAAGACTACGGATTCAGCGTTTCGCGAGGCTTTCCGGGCGGCATTGACACCCGTTTCACCAAGCCTAAGATAGTCGCACGTGCCGCCCGCAAGAGGCGGCACGTTTCGTTTTCCGGGCCGGTCGATGGTGCGTTGCGCAATGCACGCTCACACCGTCCGCAACATTCAAGTGACCGTCATGACTAACAGCGCAGCGCCGCATTTGCTCCCCGTTTTCGCCAGGTCCGACCTCGGTTTCGAGCGTGGCGAAGGCTGCTGGCTGATCGCGACCAATGGCGAGCGCTATCTCGATTTCACCTCCGGGGTGGCGGTGAATGCGCTCGGCCATGCCCATCCGGCGCTGGTCGCGGCGTTGCAGGAGCAGGCCACGAAGCTCTGGCACATGTCGAACCTGTTCCAGAGCCCGGACGGCGAAAAGCTCGCCGCGCGCCTGTGCAATGAAAGTTTTGCGGATTTCGTGTTCTTCTGCAATTCCGGCGCCGAAGCGCTGGAATGCGTGATCAAGGTCGTGCGCCGTTATCACGCCGCGAAGGGCCATCCAGACCGTTATCGCATGATCACCTTCGAAGGCGCCTTCCATGGCCGCACGCTGGCGACGCTGGCCGCGACGGGTTCGGCAAAATATCTCGAAGGTTTCGGTCCCCCGATGGAGGGCTTCGACCAGGTTGCGCATGGCGATCTCGACGCGGTGAAAAAGGCGATCGGTCCGCAGACCGCCGGCATCCTGATCGAGCCGATCCAGGGCGAGGGCGGTGTGCGTTCGGCAACGCCCGCCTTCCTGAGGGCGTTGCGCCAGCTCTGCGACGAGAAGGGTCTGTTGCTCGCCTTCGACGAGGTGCAAACCGGCATGGGCCGCACTGGCGATCTGTTCGCGTACCGCCGCCTTGGCGTCGAACCCGACGTGATGTCGCTGGCCAAGGCGCTCGGCGGCGGCTTCCCGATCGGCGCGTGCCTTGCGACCGCGGAAGCGGCGTCCGGCATGACACCGGGCTCGCACGGCTCGACCTTCGGCGGCAATCCGCTCGCGATCGCGGCTGCGAACGCCGTGCTCGACGTCATGCTCAAGCCCGGCTTCTTCGACCACGTGCAGAGGATGTCGCTGTTGCTGAAGCAGAAGCTCGCTTCCGTGATCGACCGCCACTCTGATGTCGTCAGCGAAGTGCGCGGCGAGGGCCTCCTGATCGGCATCAAGGCCGTGGTGCCTTCGGGCGATCTCGTTGCCGCCTTGCGCGCCGAAAAGCTGCTCACCGTCGGTGCCGGCGACAATGTCGTGCGTTTCCTGCCGCCTTTGATCGTCACCGAAGCCGAGATCGAGGACAGCGTCGGGCGGCTCGAGCGCGCCTGCACCGCGTTATCCGGCAACAAGCGGGCGGCAAGCTGATGAGCAAGTCGCTCGATAATACACCCAAGAAAACACCGAAGCACTTCCTCGATATCAACGAGCTGCCGCTGTCGGAGCTCAAGCGCATGCTCGCCGCGTCCTCCGCGATGAAGGCGAAGCAGAAGGCGCATCAGCCGGTCAGGCCGCTCGAAGGCAAGACGCTGGCGATGATCTTCGAGCGCCCCTCGACGCGGACGCGGGTGTCTTTCGATGTCGCCATGCGCCAGCTCGGCGGCGAGCCCATCATGCTCACCGGCGCCGAGATGCAGCTCGGCCGCGGCGAGACCATCGCCGACACCGCGCGCGTGCTGTCGCGCTATGTCGACGCCATCATGATCCGAATCCTCAATCACGATGCCCTGCTGGAGCTTGCGGCGAACGCCACCGTTCCCGTCATCAACGGCCTGACGCGGCGCTCGCATCCCTGCCAGGTGATGGCCGACCTCATGACCTACGAGGAACATCGCGGCCCGATCGAGGGCAAGACGGTGGCCTGGACCGGAGACGACAACAACGTGCTGGCGTCCTGGGCGCACGCCGCCGAGCGCTTCAAATTCCAGCTCAATGTCGCGACGCCTCCGGAGCTCGCCCCGAAAAAAGCCATGCGCGACTTCATCAAGGCGACCGGCGCGCCGATCATGCTCGGCACCGATGCCGAAGCCGCCGTGCGCGGCGCCGATTGTGTCGTGACCGACACCTGGGTGTCGATGGGCGACAAGGAAGGCGAGCACCGCCACAACGTGCTCAAGCCCTATCAGGTCAATGCCCAGCTGATGTCGCTGGCCAAGCCGGATGCGCTGTTCATGCACTGCCTGCCCGCCCATCGCGGCGAGGAGGTCACCGATGAGGTAATCGACGGTCCGCAATCCGTCGTGTTCGACGAGGCCGAAAACCGCCTGCACGCGCAGAAGGGCATTCTGGCCTGGTGCTTCGACGCGGTGAAGTAGATCGACGCGGCGAGCTAACTTTGTGTCGTCCCGGCGAAGGCCGGGACCCATACCGCGGAATCTCTCTTGTGGCAGATCGGCGGAGGCAACGAGTTTTCGCCAAACCAATA
>NZ_JADPIT010000016.1:269974-274497 GCF_023073035.1 Bradyrhizobium sp. 62 | reverse complement strand
GTGGTTATGGGTCCCGGCCTTCGCCGGGGCGACACCGAATTTGCCGTATCATGATCAAACCAGTGTCCAGATGAGCTGCTCCGAACCCCTTCCAATTCCGCCTTCCGACCCCAGATAAAGCGCCATGGTTTCCCAATCCCCTGACATGAAAACCGGGCCCGAAGGCCCGGTTCGCGCGCCATCCGCGGTTCCGATCGATGACGCCGTGCTGCCCTACGAGGTCGACGCGCTCGATGTGCGCGGTCGGCTGGTGCGGCTTGGTCCGGCGCTCGACGAGATCCTGACCAAGCACGATTACCCGGCGCCGGTCGGCAAGCTGCTCGGCGAGGCCATCGTGCTGACCACGCTGCTCGGCTCGGCGCTGAAGTTCGAGGGCCGCTTCATCCTCCAGGCCCAGACCGACGGTCCGGTGTCGTTCCTGGTCGTGGACTATCAGGCGCCGGATCGTCTGCGCGCCTATGCGCGCTACGACGCCGCGCGCCTCGGCGATGCAAAGGATTCCGGCGCGCTGCTGGGGCACGGTCATCTCGCCATGACCATCGACCAGGGCCCCGACATGAGCCGCTACCAGGGCCTGGTCGCGCTCGACGGCGGCAGCCTGGAAGACGCCGCTCACGAATATTTCCTGCGCTCCGAGCAGATCCCGACCCGCGTGCGTCTCGCCGTCGGCGAGGAGTGGCGCTCGAACGACGGCGGCAAGCATCGCTGGCGCGCCGGCGGCATGCTGATGCAGTTCCTGCCGAAGGCGCCCGAGCGCGCGCGGCAGGCCGATCTGCATCCCGGCGATGCGCCCGAAGGCGTCGAGGTGCATGCCGTCGCTGAAGACGATGCCTGGGTCGAGGCGCGCTCGCTGATCGAGACCGTCGAAGATGTCGAGCTGATCGATCCGGAGCTGTCCGGCGAGCGGCTGCTCTACCGTCTGTTCCACGAACGCGGCGTGCGCGTGTTCAATCCGCTGCCCTTGAAGGCGCAATGCTCCTGCTCGCGCGACGCGGTGGCATCGATGCTGAAGAGCTTTTCGTCCGACGATCGTGCCGCGATGGTCAAGGACGACAAGGTCGTCGTGACCTGCGAGTTCTGCAGCTCGGTGTACGAGTTCACACCGGACGAGGCGGGCGTCGAGGACGCGTAGCGCGGTGCTGTAGTGCCGGAGGGCGGGTAAAGCGAAGCGTGCCCACCATCTCAGACCCTAATTCAACACCCGCTTGTTGTCCGGGCTGTCCAGCGAGAACGTCGGCACGTCGATCTCGAAGCGCTCGCCGGTTGCGCTGACCATCTGGTAGCGGCCGGTCATGAAGCCCGAGGCGGTCGTGAGCGGCACGCCGGAGGTGTATTCGAAGCGTTCGCCGGGGGCGAGCGTCGGCTGCTCGCCGACGACGCCCTCGCCCTTCACCTCCTGCTGCCGGCCGGTGGCGTCGGTGATGATCCAGTGCCGCGTCTTGAGCTGCACGGTCTCGTCGCCGGAATTGGTGATGACGATGGTGTAGGACCAGAAATAGCGGGAGCGGTCGGCCGACGACTGCTCCGGAACAAAGTTCGGCTCGACGGTCACTTCGATCTGGCGGGTCACGGCGCGGTACATGATTGCCATCATACCGAAATCTGCTCGGGAACCAAACGCTGGAGGCGGTTCTGGCGACATCGTCCCGCCAGAATTCGCAGGGAAGTACACGTCCAAGTGTCTTTGCATGTGATCCGGGCGCTTTGCGAGATGACGGCCGGACCGGTACACTCCTTGCCACGTCGCGATTTGCGGAAGGGTTTTTAGCCCCCGATGACCATTGCCGACCAAGTGACGGGATCGACGATCGCGGGAACCGCCAAACCTGTGGAGGTCAAATCCGCGGGTGCGAAGCCGCGCGCGGCATCGCCGGCCATTTCGCTGCCCGCCATCGGCGAGCGCGAGCTCCGGCTCGACCTGTTCCGCGGCCTGGCACTGTGGCTGATCTTCATCGACCATTTGCCGCCGAGCCTTCTGACCTGGTTCACGATCCGCAATTACGGCTTCAGCGACGCCACCGAGATCTTCATCTTCATCTCCGGCTATACCGCCGCCTTCGTCTACGGTCGGGCGATGCTGGAGTCCGGCATCGTCGTCGCCACCGCGCGCATCCTGCGGCGCGTCTGGCAGATCTATGTCGCCCACGTCTTCCTGTTCACGATCTTCCTTGCCGAAATCTCCTACGTCGCGACCAGGTTCGAGAACCCGCTCTACACCGAAGAGATGGGCATCATGGATTTCCTCAAGCAGCCCGACGTCACCATCGTGCAGGCGCTGCTGCTGCGCTTCCGTCCCGTCAACATGGACGTGCTGCCGCTCTATATCGTGCTGATGCTGGCGCTGCCCTTGATCCTGTGGCTGATGAAATGGCGCCCCGACGTGACGCTCGGCCTCTCCGTCGCGCTCTACGCGGTGACCTGGGAATACGATCTCTATCTGTCGGCCTATCCAAACGGCTTCTGGGCCTTCAATCCCTTCGCCTGGCAATTGCTGTTCGTGTTCGGGGCATGGTGCGCGCTCGGGGGTGCGCGACGGATGTCGCACATTCTCGCTTCGCGGGTGACGATGTGGATCGCGATCGCCTATCTGGTCGCGGCATTCTACGTGACGCTGACTTGGTATGTGCCGCAGCTCTCCCACTTCATGCCGAAGCGGCTCGAGCAGTGGATGTATCCGATCGACAAGGCCGACCTCGACGTGCTGCGCTTCACGCATTTCCTGGCGCTGGCCGCGCTCACCGTGCGCGTCCTGCCCCGGGACTGGCCGGGCCTGAAATCGCCCTGGCTGCGGCCGCTGATCCTGTGCGGCTCGCATTCCCTGGAGATATTCTGTCTTGGCGTCTTCCTAGCCTTTGCCGGCCATTTCATCCTGGCCGAAGTCTCGGGCGGCCCGGTGATGCATGCGCTAATTAGTCTCTCCGGAATCCTGATCATGTGGGCCATGGCCTGGCTGATTTCGTGGTACAAGCGGGTGGCTGACAAGAGCGGTTCGAAAACCAAAAGCGCCGTCGGCAGCGCCGATATGGCGGGAGGGGGCTGATGAAGGCGAAGGTTTTCCTGAGCCTGATCCTGCTGTGCGGTGGTCTCGCCGCGCCTCCGGCGCGTGCGGACGATGCTGCGCCTGCTTCTTCGGCCGCGCCTGCTGCTTCAGCCGCGCCCGCAGCCTGCGAATTGCCGTCCTATCTGCTCACCAGCGAAAGCCAGCTTCCCAAGGTCGCCGATGCCATCAAGGCCGGCAAGCCGCTCGAAATCCTGGTCATCGGCAGCCGCTCGACCACGATTCCGGCCTCCGAGGACGCTTCTTATCCGGCTCGGATGCAGGCCATCCTGAAGGAGAAGCTGCCGCCGACCGAGACTGTGCACGTCTCCGTAGAAATACAGAGCAAGAAAACGGCCGAGGAGGCGGCCGCCAGCTTCGTTAAGCTGATGGAAGCAAAAGCGCCTACTTTGGTCATCTGGCAGACCGGGACCGTGGATGCTATTCGAGCCATTGATCCCGACGATTTTCGTGGCGCGGTGACCGAAGGGGTTGTTGCGTTGCAAAAGGCAGGGGCTGACGTCGTCTTGATGAATCTGCAGTACAGTCCGCGTACCGAAACCATGATCTCGGTGCCGCCATACCTCGACAATATGCGGGTGGTGGCGCAGGAGCACGATATTCCGCTGTTCGATCGTTTCGCGATCATGCGGCAGTGGAATGACCAGGGGCAGTTCGACCTGTTCAGCCCGTCGCGCGGGCCTGAGCTGGCGAAACAGGTCCATGATTGCCTTGGCCGGGCGTTGGCACAGTTCGTGATCGACGCTGCCCATCTGGAGCCGGCCCAGCAGCAAAATTGAGGTCTAGCGTTAATGAGTTCTCTCCGCCCTTTTTGCCTGACGGCATGGCTGGCTGTGCCCGCAGCAGCGGTGCTGCTGTTGCTGAGTCCGGCCTCGCAGTCGCGCGCGCAGACGCAGGCCGCGCAGGCAACGCCGGCCCCGCAGCAATCGGCTGATCCGGCTCCCGCTTCACCATCCCAGACCACCGTCGCAGCGACGTCCCCCGACCAGCGCGGCATCACGGCGCGCGCCATCGACAAGGTGAAGCAGGTCGCGAAATCCGCCGGCGACATCTTCAGCCGCGTCCCCTGCCTGTCGCCGAAGGGCGGCGCGAAGGCAATGGGCTCGCTGCCGCATGTCGCGGGCAAGCTCGTCGCCGGCCAGCCCGTCGTCATCGTCGCATTCGGCTCGTCGTCGACCGCGGGATTCGGCGCGAGCTCGCCGGAGTTCAACTATCCCAATCGCCTTGCCGCGCAGCTGCACCGGCACTATCCGACTGCCGACATCACCGTCGTCAATGCCGGCGTCGGCGGCGAGGACGCACCCGAGATGATGAAGCGCCTCCAGAAAGAGGTGATCGACGTGCATCCGGATCTGGTGATCTGGCAGGTCGGCACCAATGCCGTGCTGCGCAATCTCGATCCCGGCGATACCGCCAAACTGGTCGAGGACGGCATCAGCCGCATCCAGGCTGCCGGCGGCACCGA
>NZ_JADPIT010000016.1:262594-269931 GCF_023073035.1 Bradyrhizobium sp. 62 | reverse complement strand
CCGCAATATTCGCCCGCCGTCAACCAGCGCGCGGACAGCGCCGGCAAGATGGTGAAGTTGCTCGGCAAGGTCGCCGAGCTTCGTCATGTCGGCATCTTCCCGCGCTTCGAGGTGATGCGCGACTGGCACGAGAAGCAGTCGATTCCGGTCGAGAGCTTCGTGATCGCCGACGGCCTGCACATGAACGATTGGGGCTACGCCTGCTTCGCCCAGCTCCTCGGCGACGACATCATCCGCTCTGTCGGCCAGATCAAGCTCGGCGTCAACGTGCCCGCGGACGTGCGGACCTATCGGCCGATGTAAGCATCGGTGCGTAGGGTGGGCAAAGGCGCGCTCTTCGCGCGCCGTGCCCACCATCCATCGGCACTGAGATCGTGAATGGTGGGCACGCTTCGCTTTGACCACCCCACGATGCGGCATGCGTGGCTACGCCTTCTCCAGCGCCGCGGTCAGATCCTCGATCAGATCGTCCGCGTGCTCCAGCCCCGCCGAGAAGCGGATGAAGCCCTCGCTGATGCCGAGCGCAGCGCGGTCCTCCGGCTTGAGGCGCTGATGCGTCGTGGTGGCCGGATGCGTGACGAGGCTCTTGGCGTCGCCGAGATTGTTCGAGATCTTGGCAAGCTTGAGCTCGTTGAGCACGCGGAACGCCGCCTGCTTGCCGCCCTTGACCTCGAGGCCGACCAGCGTCGAGCCGCCGCGCATCTGCTTCTTCACCAATGCGGCCTGCGGATGATCGGCGCGGCCGGGAAACACCAGCCGCGAAATCTTCGGATGGCTCGCCAGCACGTCCGCGATGCGCGCCGCCGTCTCGGTCTGCGCGCGCACGCGCACGGCGAGCGTCTCTAGGCCCTTGAGCAGGACCCATGCGTTGAACGGCGAGATCGACGGGCCGGTCTGGCGCATGAAATTGTGGATGTGCTCGGCGATGAACGCTTCCGAGGACAGGATGATGCCGCCGAGACAGCGGCCCTGGCCATCGATGTGCTTGGTCGCGGAATAGACCACGACGTCGGCGCCGAGCGCGAGCGGGCTCTGCCAGATCGGGGTGGCGAACACGTTGTCGACGACGAGCCGCGCGCCGCCGCTGTGCGCGATCTCTGCGATGCCGGGAATGTCGAGTACATCCAGCGTCGGGTTGGTCGGGCTCTCCAGGAAAAACGTCTTGGTGTTCGGCTTCATGGCGCGCTGCCACTGGTCGAGATCGAGGCCGTCGACCAGCGTGGTCTCGATGCCGTAGCGCGGCAGCAAATCCTGCACGACGTAGAGACACGAGCCGAACAGCGCGCGCGAGGCCACGACGTGATCGCCGGCCTTGAGCGGCGCCAGGATCGCGGTCGTCACCGCGGCCATGCCGGTCGCCGCCGAACGTGCCGCTTCGGCGCCTTCGAGCTCGATCATGCGCCGCTCGAACATCGAGATGGTCGGATTGGAGTAGCGTGAATAGATGAAGCCGGGGTCCTCGCCCTTGAACCGCGCCTCGCACTCCTCGGCGCTGTTGTAGACGTAGCCCTGGGTCAGGAACAGCGACTCCGACGTCTCGCCATATTGCGAGCGCAGGGTGCCGGAATGGACCAGGCGGGTTTCGGGACGGTAGGACGCGGTGGACGCCGGGGACTTCGACATAGGACCTCCTGAAGTGACCATCGAAAATGGTCACAAAAAAACCGGCCTGGAATATCTCCACGGGCCGGGATCACAGAGGTCCCCGGCCTGTTTAGCGACTTATTTAACGTGGCTGCAAGCCGGCCGGCTCAAATCACCACGGGATAAGTCATGCTCATATTCCGCAATGCCCTTTCCGTCAAGACGTCCATCGGATAGCCGTAAAACGCTCATATTTCCCGCATGTCGGGATGTGTTTGATCCCTGATGAGGACCCCGGGTTGACGTTCACGGTCGCCGCCGACGCCAATGGTATCCTGCCCGACCGCATGATCGCGGCGATGGCGGAGGGCGGTCTCATCCTGCCCGCTTACGACTTCGTCGAAAGCCAGATCCAGCCGGCGAGCCTCGATTTGCGCCTCGGCGACATCGCCTATCGCGTTCGCGCCAGCTTCCTGCCCGGTCCCGGCGCCACCGTCGCTGAGCGCATCGACGAGTTGAAGCTGCACGAGTTCAGCCTCGCCGACGGCGCCGTGCTGGAGACCAACTGCGTCTACATCGTGCCGCTGCTCGAAAGCCTCGCGCTGCCGCCGGAGATCGTCGCGGCCGCCAACCCGAAAAGCTCGACCGGCCGGCTCGACGTCTTCACCCGCGTGATCGCCGACGGCACCCGCCGCTTCGACATGATCGGTGCCGGCTATCACGGTCCGCTCTATGCCGAGATCAGTCCGAAGACGTTCCCAGTGCTGGTCAGCGAGGGCTCGCGCCTGAGCCAGGTGCGCTTCCGCACCGGCGACGCCATCCTCAACATCGACGACCTCGAGGTGCTGCATGCGACCGAGCGTCTCGTCGATATCGATGACGCCGATCTCACCGGCGGCGTCGCCGTCTCGGTTGATCTCTCCGGCGAAAAGAGCGGCGGCTTCGTCGGCTACCGCGCCAAGCGCCACACCGGCGTCATCGACGTCGATCGTCGCGCCGGTTATTCCGTCGAGGAGTTCTGGGAGCCGATCTCGGCCCGTCCCGACGGCAGCCTGATCCTCGATCCCGGCGAGTTCTATATCCTCGCGTCGAAAGAGGCGGTGCAGGTGCCGCCCGATTACGCCGCGGAGATGGTGCCGTTCGATCCGTTGGTCGGTGAGTTCCGCGTGCATTATGCCGGATTCTTCGATCCCGGCTTCGGTTATGCCGGCGCCGGCGGGTTGGGGTCGCGCGCCGTGCTCGAAGTGCGCTCGCGCGAGGTGCCGTTCATCCTTGAGCACGGCCAGATCGTCGGCCGCCTCGTCTACGAGAAGATGCTGGCCCGTCCCGACGCGATGTACGGCCAGCGCATCGGCTCCAACTACCAGGCGCAGGGCCTGAAGCTGAGCAAGCATTTCCGGGTGTAGCGATCACCCGTCGCCCGGATGGAGCGCAAGCGTCATCCGGGAAAGTCTCACTTGTGGCACGATCCCGGCTTACGCTGTGCTCCATCCGGGCCACCAGGTGCTGACATGACCAATCCATCCCAACTCGACGCATACATCCTCGACGACGTCGCCGATGCGCTGATCTATTCGGATCGCTCCGGCACCATCATGCGCTGGAATCGCGCTTCGTCCGCACTGTTCGGCTTCTCCGCGGACGAAGCGCTGGGCCAGAATCTCGACCTGATCATTCCCGAACATCTGCGCGCCGCGCACTGGAAGGGTTTTGAGGCCGCGCTTGCCAGCGGCGCGATGAAGCTTGCGGGCAAACCGACACTGACCCGCGCGCTGCACAAGGACGGACGCAAGCTCTACATCGAGATGACCTTTGCGCTGGTGCGGGACGCCGCTGGAGTGGTGCAGGGATCGGTGGCGATGGCACGCGACGTCACCGACCGCGTCGAGCGCGAGCGTGCCGCCAGAGTTGCGCAAAATTAAGCCTGCGCAAAATTCGTGATGCGGAATTGGCGAGCCCGCGTGCAGGCGCCCTGCATGCGGCTCAGCTTGTCTGTCGCCGGCTGCGGTGACACACTCGATCAAAACAACGATCGGGAGCGAACATGGCCGCTGCATCTGACCCCGCGCAGGAAGCTCAATGGAAACGCTGGCGCGCGGTTGCCGATCTCTATCACGCCTATTTCACCGGCTTGATCCTCACCGTGGTCACACGTCGCGGCACGGCAGATGCCGCGGAGTTCGTCTTTCGCGTGTTCCGCCGCCAGCAGCAGGAGCGCTTCCTGCTGGGGCTGGAGAAGCTCGGGCTGAGCCATCTGCCGCCAGCAGTCGCCGCCGCGCAATATCACTACCTCTCGAACTGGATCGGCGGCGTGCACGTCGAATACATGTATGAGAGCGACCGCAAAGCTTGGATCCGCTATCCGCCACCGCGCTGGATCTGGAAAGGCACTGCCATCTGCGGCGTGCCGGGCGAAGTCTCGCGCGCGATGCTGCGCGGCTGGCACGCCAACAACGGCGTGGCGCTCGGCGATACCAGATTGGGGTTCGTCTGCACCAAGCAGAGCGTCGACGGCCAGGATGGGCTCGAAGGCTACTATTATCAATATGACCACCCGCTCGAGCTCGACCAGCGCCTCGTGTTCGCGCGGCATCTCGAAGCGCCGCTGTTCGATGCAGCCGCGGCTCCGGCCTTGCCGGTCGCAAGCTGGCCAAGACCGCGACTGGAAAAAGCCTACCGCAACTACGCGATGGAATATGTGCGCACCGCCGCGCCCGTGATGGTGCAGCTGTTCGGTCCGGAGGATGCCGGGTATCTCCTGCACCTCACGGGCAAGCTGATCGGGATGCAATATTTTGACGAGATCGCTGCGGCGCTGTCGGTGGGCCGCGGTGGTGCGAGCGAATTCGCGACGTTCCTCAACGCGCTGTTTGTCACGCAGGACGATGTGGCTGAGACGACGCAATCCGAAGGCACGTTCGAAATCCGTCAGCAGAGCTGGAAGTTGATGGACGGCGTCGCCGATTGCCACCCCGCTTGCGCCAAGGTGCTGGCGGGGCTGTTCGAAGGGCTCGCGGCCGGATGCGGGCGGCACATCGGCGTGCACATGCGCCCGGCCGCGGGGGGCCGGCCGCCGCTGATCTGGACGGTCGGCTGATGTCACCGACCGAAATGCGCTGCCGCAGGGCACGCCTGCATCAGGCGCAGAAGGAATCGGCAATTGCCGTGCTAACAAGCTGAACCCCGCGCCTTTTGCGCGAACAAATTCATTGGCACACCCAGTCATTGCCGCGCCGCAACTGGCGCTCGCGCCCGGGAGAGGACATGTCCGACATCGCCGAGATTCCGGTCGATGAACAAGAGCGACCGCTACCTCCGCCGCCACCCCCGGTGAAGAATGCACTGACCGACGGGCCGATCCTGCGCACGCTGCTCGGGCTGGCCTGGCCCAACGTCGTCGCGCTTTCAGCCGGCACCTGCACAGTGATTGCGGAGACCTCCTATATCGGACGCCTTGGCGTGGAAGCGCTGGCCGCGATGGCGCTGGTGTTTCCGACAGTGATCCTGACCATGACCATGTCGGGCGGTGCGATGGGCGGCGCGGTGGCCTCCGCCATCGCGCGGGCACTCGGCGCCGGCGATCGCGAGCGTGCCGGGACGCTCGCCGCGCACGCGCTCTTGATCGGCATCAGCTTCGGCCTTGTCTTCATGCTGGGCATGCTGATCTTCGGGCCGCGGATTCTGGAAATGCTAGGCGGCCGCGGCGACGTGTTGACGCATGCGATCGCCTACACCCAGGTGTTTTTCGGCGGCGCCGTGCTGCCCTGGCTGCTCAACACCATGGCCGGCGTCTTGCGCGGCACCGGCAACATGAAGCTGCCGTCGCTGTTGATCCTCAATTCCGCGGCCTGGCAGATCGTGCTCGGCGGCACGCTCGGTCTCGGCCTCGGTCCGGTGCCGCAATTCGGCATGCGCGGCGTCGCCGCCGGCGCGCTGATTGCCTATTGCATGAATATCGGTGTGATGGGCTGGTACCTGTTCTCCGGCCGCGCCCGCGTGACGCCGAAGCTGCGCGGGCTGCGCATCCAATGGGCGATGTTTTTCGACATCCTGAAGGTCGGCGCCATCGCCTGCTTCTCGCCGCTGCAATCGGTGCTGACGATCTCGATCTTCACTCACATGCTTGCGAAATTCGGCACCGCGATCCTCGCCGGCTACGGCATCGGTGCGCGGCTGGAATTCCTGCTGACCTCGATCGCGTTCTCGTTCGGCATCGCCTCGGTGCCGATGATCGGCATGGCGGTCGGCGCCGGCCGCATCGCCCGTGCCCGGCGCATTGCCTGGATCGCGGCCGCGAGCGCCTTCGTTGCCGTCGGTGCACCGGCGTGCCTGGTCGCGGCCTTCCCCGATCTCTGGGTCGACATTTTCACCGACAGCGCGACCGTGCGCGCCACCAGCCATCAATATTTGTCGACGGTGGCGCCGTTCTACGCCTTCATCGGCCTCGCCTCGACGATGTATTTCTCGTCGCAGGGCGCAGCCAAGGTGATCGGACCGGTGCTGGCGCAGACCGCGCGGCTGATCTACATCTCGGCGGTCGGCTGGTGGCTGTCGACGCATGATGCCACCGCGCAAAGCTTCTTCTGGCTGGCGGCGAGCTCGATGGTCGTGCTCGGCCTGCTCTCGTGCTCCAGCGTGGTGCTGACGCGCTGGGGACCACGCCAAACCAAACCTGCGATCAGGCCGGCTCTGTCGGCCGCTGCGGACTAGCGATGCCTGTGGCGGCGATGGCCGCCACTGCCGCCGACATTGGCGAGCCGCATCAGTTGCGGAATCATCGCCATCATGTCGCCGCCGCCGGCGCCGCCGAGCATGCCCATGATATCGCCGCCGCCCATGCCGCCCATGCCCGTCGGCATGGTGCCGCCTCCGGCCATCGGCGCGTAGCCGCCGTAATTGGGCGCACCGAAACCGCCGCCGAGATTGCCGCCGCCGAGGCCGCCAATTCCGCCGCCGCCCATCATGCCACCAAGACCACCACCGCCATTCTCTATCATGCGGCTCATCATCGGGCCCATGGTCTGCATCATCATGCCGAAGCGGCGCTTGCCCATCTTGGCCTTCATCATCTCCAGCATCGGCGCCATCTGGGTCATCATGTCCTCGCCGCCGGCACCTCCGCCGCCGAGGAACTGGGCCTTTGCCGGTCCGCTCGAAATCGAAAACATCAGCAGCACGGCGGCCGCCTGGCAGATCACCTTGTCCGCACCTCTCATGGCCTGCTCCTCGCGTGCGGGGCGCCGCCGGGAGAGCGGAGCCAACCGGACGCACGCCGCCATGGTTATTGCGGACGAGGGCTGGGCTCTGTGAGAAAGGTCACGCAGCTGCGGCTGGAAACGCTCGGTGTATGGCGGCGACGGCATCCTTGGTCTGTCCCTGCACATAGGGCGCGAGCTCGTTCGGCAGCATGTCGATGATCCAGACCAGGCGGCATCTTCCCTCGCCCTCGGCGATCACCTGCACCGAGGCGCTGTAATGCTTCAGACGCTCGTTGTTGATCGCGTAGACCAGCCGCCGCCCGGCATCGTCGCAATCGACCAGCACCTCGCGCGCCACCGATCCGTTGGCGAAGGTGACGATGCGCGCGTCGCCGTCGAGCGTGCAGGCCGTGACGAAGCCCGGCGCCAGCCGCCGATGCAGCGCGCCGAAATCGCGAACCGCATCCCAGACGTCGTGAGCCGGGGCGGGGAGGGGAATGTCGTTGTGGATGGAGGCCATGAAGGTGTCCTTGGTTGCGTTAGATTTTGGTCGAG
>NZ_JADPIT010000016.1:247714-262584 GCF_023073035.1 Bradyrhizobium sp. 62 | reverse complement strand
GTCGCAAGTGCTCCTCGCAATGACGGAGCGAGCTCACGTGCAGACCGCCTCGACATTGTTACCATCGGGATCGATCAAGAACGCCGCGTAGTAAGTCGGGCTGTAATCCTTGCGCGGGCCGGCACCGCCATTGTCGCGACCGCCGCTCTTCAGGCCTTCGCTATGGAATGCCTTGACCGAATCATGATCCCCAGCGCGAAACGCGATATGCGCGCCATCCGCCTTGCGCCCCTTGTTCAGGTGCAGCCACAGCGCCGGCTCGCCCTTCGGCCCGAAGCCGGCATAACCATCGCCGCTCGAGCACAGGACATAGCCGAGCGGCGCCAGCACCGCGGTGTAGAAGCGCGTGGCGGCGTCGAGGTCGGCAACGCGCAATCCGATATGATCGTACATGGTCGTCTCCATTTCCAAAGCGCGCCGCAATCGGCGCGCGCCGGAGACGAACCTAGTCAGTTGAGCGCAAGCTGCTCTTGGAGAATCTTGCGCTCCCCCTTCGAGGCCTGACGGAACTTGGTTGGCGAGACGCCGGCCGCCCGGTGGAAGGTGCGGACGAAGTTGGAGAGATCGCCGAAGCCGACGTCATAGGCGATGTCGGTGACTGCGATGTCGTCGTCGGTAAGCAGCCGCGCCGCATGCCGCAGCCGCGAGCGCACCAGATATTGATGCGGGGTGACGCCGAGCACGGCGGAGAACAGCCGCAGGAAGTGGAAGGGGCTGAGGCCTGCCTGCCGCGCCGCCTGTTCGAGGTCGACCTCGGCATGCGAATTGGCGTCGATCCACAGCGCGGCTTCCACGGCGCGGCGGCGATCACGCGCCGTCGGTGTCGTCGGCTTGCGCGTCTTGCCCGACACGACATCGACGAAACGACCGGCGAGGATCTGCCCGAGTTCGTCGAGACCGAGGTCGCTGTTGCCATCTGCCGCCGTCTGGGCGAGTTCGCCCAGCACCATCAGCTCGGGCAGCGGCGGCGTCGCGCCGACCTGCCAGACGTCGCGCCGGCCGCCGAGCGCGTCGACCAGATCGTCGCTGAGGAAAAAGGACAGGCAGACGTCGCCGGCGACATGCTCATGCGTGCAGGTGTATTCCTCGCCCGGCGCGCCGACCAGCATCGAGCCCGCGACCAGATCGAAGAAGCCGGCGCGGCAATGACAGCCAAAGCTGCCCGCCCGGACGTAGGCGATGGAATGGCCGGTGCGGCACTCCGCAAACGGGCTGTCGTCCGGTCCCGCGTCGCAGCGAAACTCGGAGACCGTCATCGAAGGGGTGGTCAGCAGCGTGGTTGCGTCCATCCCGCCTATCTAGGTGGGCGCTCGGGGAGGGGCAACGGGCAGCAGGACGTCGAACAGCGTCTTGCTGGCGATCGGATGGGCGCCCTCCAGCGACAGCAGCCGCCGCTTGGGGATCACCCCGCCATAGGGCGAGAGGCGGTCGGTGTAATTGCCGGCCTCCAGCACCCGGTGGCAGGGCACGATCAGCATGTAGGGATTTCTCGCGATCGCCTGTGCCACCGAATGCGCGGCGCCGGAGGCGCCCAGCGTCTTGGCGATCTCGTGATAAGTGCGCGTCTCCCCGCGCGGGATGGCGCAGGCGGCTTCGTAGACCCGCCGGTTGAAGCCGGGCACCCCGCTCGCGTCCAGGCTAACCTCGGAAAAATCGGCATCGCTGCCTTGTAGCAAGCCCACGATGCCCTCGATCGCGAACTCGGCGTTCGCGGAAGGCCGCTGCTCGCGCGCCTCGGGATGGACCTGGAAAATCCGGCGGCGGGTGTCGATCTCCCGCGCCTCCGGCAATTGCACGGCAACGATACCGGTGCTGCTCCAGATGATGCCGCAGCGCCCTATGGTCGTGTCGAATATCGCGTAGCCACGCCCCACCATGCACACGCCCCACTCAGTGCACGTCTCCCCAGACAGTCGATCATAACACCGCCACAATCCGCCGCACCCAAAATCTTACCGGAAACTTAAGAAGGGTCAGGCGGGCTGCGCCAAAGCGCTTGGCGAGATGCGCCGTCTCGGCTAATCAGAGCGGGCGCAGGCTGCGCATCCGCGGGCGTAGTTCAATGGTAGAACGGCAGCTTCCCAAGCTGCATACGAGGGTTCGATTCCCTTCGCCCGCTCCATCCTGCTTCGCGTCAAGGCGCTTCGCAGGACTTCGATATCTCGGCAACGCGAAGCAGGATGCCCTTCGAAGCCTTGGCGAAGAAGGGCCGATGTTCTCTCGCGTGCGCCAGACTAAGTTTCCAATATATTAGCTCGTCGTGACCGGCACCCGGCGCGCTCTCGGTTAAGCTCTCTCGCCTGGTGGCTTGCGGTCACCGCGCCGGGCCATGTTCGGATGAAAGTCAGGACCTACAAGCAATGGACCAGCAAAAGCTCGATCGCGCGATCGGTCGTCGCTTGAAGACGCTTCGGACGCAGGCCGGCATGACGCTGAATGAGCTCGCAGGCCGCTCCGGCGTCAGCCGTGCGATGATCGGACGGGTAGAGCGGGCGCAGAGCAGTGCGACGGCTGCGCTGCTGGGTAAACTTTGCGCCGCGCTCGACGTGTCGCTCAGCGACGTCGTCGCGTTGGCCGAAAAGCCGCCGGAGCGGTTGGTGCGGCTCGCCGACCAGCCGCACTGGCGCGATCCCGACAGCGGCTATCGCCGCCGCCACGCTTCGCCGACGGACGCGGCGAGCGGCATCGAGATCATCGTCGTCGATTTGCCGGCGGGTGCGCGGGTGCCGTACAGCCCCTGGGGGCGCAATGCTTCACCCAGCAACTGCTGATGCTGGAGGGTGCGATCGCGGTGCACATCGACGCCAAGGCGGTTCGCCTGCGCGAAGGCGACTGTCTCGATTTCGACGTGATGCGCGCGGTGATCTTCGAGAACGAGACCAGACAGGATGCGCGCTACGTCATCATCACGCGCCGCGGCGCGTCCTACGGCAAGATGTGAGCCCTGACGATGCAGATCCGCACCGGCGACACCTTTGATCCACGCGTCATCGCGCTGCTCGACCATCACGTTGCGGCGGCGCGAGCACAGACCGCGCCGGGCAGTGCGCATGCGCTTGATCTCGCCGGGCTTCGTGCCCCGGAAGTCGCGTTCTGGACCGGCTGGGACGGCGACACGCTGGTCGCCACCGGTGCGCTGAAGTCGCTGTCGGGAGCGCATGGCGAGGTGAAGTCGATGCACACGCTCCAGACCACGCGCCGGCGCGGCTTTGGCGGTGAGATGCTCCGCCACATCATCACGGAAGCCCGCGCGCGCGGCATGGCGCGGCTCAGCCTCGAGACCGGCTCGTGGGATTATTTCAAGCCGGCGCACGCGCTCTACCGGGCGCATGGCTTTGTCCTCTGCGGCCCGTTCCAAGGCTATGTCGACGATCCCAACAGCCTGTTCCTGACCCTGGATCTGTCGGCGAGCCGATAGCTCAGGAGCGCGTCTGCTCGATCCTGTCGAGCACGCGCTCGGGGGCGATGTCGCGGCTTGCCTCCTCCAGATCCCGCTTCGAGTCGGGCTGGACGTCCAGCCGCTCGGCGATCTGCGTGAGGAGGCGGGCAACCTTGGTCAATTCGTGCTCGGCGAGCAGGCTGATCTGGAGATCGAGATCGGCGCGCTTGTCCGCTGCTGCGCTCATGCGGTTCTGCGAGATCAGCACGAATGTCGACAGGAAGATCGCCTCGACCGAAGCAATCATTGCCAGCACCACGAAGCTCTCGTCCCAGGCTGGAATTCCCGGCAGCCAGTGCAGATTGGCGATGATCCAGAAGCCGAACACCGCGACATGGAGGTAGACGAACGCCATGCTGCCGGTGAACGCCGTGATCGCATCGGCGACCTTTTCCTGACCCTTGGCTGCGCGCTGCTCGCGGCGGCGGCGCTCGACCAACGCCTGGATGTTGCGCTCGAGGGTCGGGCTCAATCCCTCGCCGGGATCATGGGTGATATCGTTACGCACGGGGCAGCAACGGCGGACAGGAAAGGCTGTTCCTAGGCCCAGCTGCCGGAAAATGCCTGCCGCCCCTCAAAATGAGTTGCGTACCTCAAAACACCTCTGCTAGCCTTCAGCCATGGCCGAGACGCTCACCACGACCGCGCTGACGCTGAAGGACATCGCCCGCCAGGCCGGCGTCAGCCTCGCGACGGTGGACCGCGTCCTGCACAATCGTCCGGGCGTGCGGCCGGATACGGTCCGGCGCGTCAAAGAGGCGATCGAGCGCAATTCGTTCCAGCCGCACGTGGCCGCCGCCGAGCTCGCCCGCGGCCGCGCCCGCCGTTTTGCCTTCGTGATGCCGTCGGGACCGAACCCGTTCATGCAGCAGATCCAGGATTATCTCGGCGAGATGTCGGGCTGGTTGTCGTCACGCCGCCTCGGTGTCGAGACCGTCGCGACCGACGTGTTCGATCCGTTCGTGCTCGCGGCTTCCCTGGAAGGGCTCTCGGACGATTACGACGGCATCGCCGTGGTGGCGCTGGACCATCCCGGCGTCCGCGCCGCGATCGACGATCTCGTCGATGCCGGCGCCAAGGTCGTGACGCTGGTCTCCGACGTGCCGTCGTCGCGCCGGCACCATTATGTCGGCATCGACAACATTGCCGCGGGACGCACCGCCGGCGCGCTGGTCGGGCGGCTGGTCGGACAAAAGTCCGGCAAGGTCGCGATCGTCGCGGGCTCGCAGGGCCTGCGCGATCATGCCGAGCGCATTTTTGGCTTCAACCAGGTGGTGGCGTCGGAATTCCCCGGCCTCAGCGTGCTGCCGGTGCTCGAAGGACGCGACGAGGACGCGCGTTCGGAACAATTGTTGGCGCGGCTGTTGAGCAGGCATGCCGACATCGTGGGTCTTTATAATGTCGGCGCCGGTACGCAAGGCGTCGCCAACGCGTTGAATGAAAAGGCCTTGGGCGATGCCAGCCGCGACAAGCAGGTGGTGTTTGTCGGACACGACGTCACTGCGCTGACGCGCCGGCTGCTGCTGCAGGGCGTGATGCATGCCGCGATCTCGCAGAACCCCGGACATGAAGCGCGCGCCGCCGTGCGTGTGCTGCTCGCGCTCGCCCGTGGCGAGCCGATCTTGCGCGAACAGGAGAAGATCAGGATCGACATCGTGATGCGGGACAATCTGCCTTAGCGGCAGGTGGAATTCAAAATGACCCGTTGCGGATAAGGCGACTTTGAGTTCGCGCACCGCAACAGGCGAAAGGGAGGACGGCGTGTATCTCGGAATCGACATCGGCACATCAGGTGTGAAAGCGGTGCTCGTCAGCGAAGCCGGCGCGGTTGTCGCGACGGCGGCGCGCGAGCTTGCGCTATCGCATCCCGCGCCGCTGTGGTCCGAGCAGGATCCCGATGGCTGGGTCGATGCGGCGGTCGGCGCGGTCGACGATCTTGCCGCCCGCCATCCGCGCGAGGTCGCGCGGGTGCGCGGCATCGGGCTGTCGGGCCAGATGCACGGCGCGACGCTGCTGGACGAGGACGGACGGCCGCTGCGTCCCGCGATCCTCTGGAACGACGGCCGCTCGCACGCCGAATGCGTCGCGCTGGAGCGGCGCTGCCCGTCGCTGCACACGATCGCCGGCAATCTGGCCATGCCCGGCTTCACCGCGCCGAAGCTGCTCTGGGTCGCCAGGCACGAGCCAAAAATCTTCGCGCGTGTCGCAAAGGTGCTGCTGCCGAAGGCCTATGTCCGCTATCGCCTGACCGGCGAGATGGTCGAGGACATGTCGGACGCGGCCGGCACCCTGTGGCTCGACGTCGGTCTGCGCCGCTGGTCGCCCCTGCTGCTGCATGCCACCGGGCTCGATCTCCATCACATGCCACGCCTCGTCGAGGGCAGCGAGGTCAGCGCGACGCTCGCGCCGGACTACGCGCAACGCTGGGGCATGGCTAGGAATGTCGTGGTCGCCGGCGGCGCCGGCGATAATGCCGCGAGCGCGATCGGGCTCGGCGCCATCGCGCCGGGCGATGCTTTCCTGTCGCTTGGCACATCCGGTGTAGTGTTCCGCGTCACTGATCGGTTTGCACCGGCTCCGGCCTCGGCGGTCCATGCGTTCTGTCACGCACTGCCCGGCCGCTGGCATCAGATGGGCGTGATGCTGTCGGCGGCGGCGTCGCTGGCCTGGCTCGCGGGCGTGATGGAGGTTCCGGCCGCAGCGCTGCTGGCGCCGCTCGGCGAGCGCGTCGATGGACCGAGCCCGGTCAAATTCCTGCCCTATCTCGACGGCGAGCGCACGCCGCACAACGATGCCGCGGCCAGCGGCGCCTTCGTCGGCCTGCGCGGTGCGACCGGCCGCTCCCAGATCGTTCAGGCCGTGCTCGAAGGCGTCGCCTTCGCCGCGCGCGACAATCTGGCGGTGCTGAGCGCGGCCGGCGGACCGCTTCCCGAGGTCGATCTCGTCGGCGGCGGCTCGCGCTCGCCGCTGTGGGCGCAGATCTGCGCCGATGTGCTCGGCATTCCCGTCCACCGCGTCGAGGAGGGCGAGGTTGGTGCCGCGCTCGGCGCCTCCAGGCTCGGACGGCTCGCCGCCACCGGCGAAGACGCGGCTGCGGTTTGCACTCGTCCGCGCCGGCTCGCGAGTTTTACGCCCCGCGCATCCGTGGCTGCGGCCTATGACGAGGCCTATCGCCGCTGGCGCGAGCTTTATCCTGCGTTGAAGGAGTGTGCCTGAGTGAACGCGTCTGTGAAATTCTTTGATATAACCGCACCTGTCGCCTTCGCCGGCAAGGATGCGGGAAACTCGCCCGCCTTCCGCTGGTACGACAAGGACCGCCTCGTCCATGGCCGCAGGATGGAGGACCATCTGCGTTTTGCGGTCTGCTATTGGCACTCGTTGTGCTGGCCCGGCGGCGATCCTTTTGGCGGCGAGACGTTCCTGCGGCCCTGGCACAACGGCGCCGATGCGATGGCGCAGGCGCGCGCCAAGGCCGACGTTGCCTTCGAGCTGTTTCGCCTGCTCGACGTGCCCTTCTTCACCTTCCACGACGTCGATGCGGCGCCGGAAGGGAACTCACTCGCGGAATCCGTCGCCAACCTCAATGCCATCGCCGATCTGTTCGAAGCGAAGATGGCCTCGAGCAAGGTACGCCTGCTCTGGGGCACCGCCAATCTGTTCACGCATCGGCGCTACATGGCGGGCGCGGCCACCAATCCGGATCCCGAGATATTCACCTATGCCGCCGGCCAGGTCCGCGCCGCGCTGGAAGTGACGCACCGTCTCGGCGGCCAGAACTATGTGCTGTGGGGCGGGCGCGAGGGCTATGAGACGCTGCTCAACACCGATCTCAAGCGCGAGCTCGACCAGCTCGGCCGCTTCGTCTCGCTCGTCGTCGAGCACAAGCACAAGATCGGCTTCAAGGGGCCGATCCTGATCGAGCCGAAGCCGAAGGAGCCGACCAAGCACCAATATGATTTCGACGTCGCTACCTGCTACGGCTTCCTCGCGCGTTACGACCTGCTGAAGGACGTCAAGCTCAACATCGAGCAGAACCACGCCATCCTCGCCGGCCACTCCTTCCATCACGAGGTCGCGCTCGCGGAGGCGCTGGGTGTGTTCGGCTCGCTCGACATCAACCGCGGCGACGATCTGCTCGGCTGGGACACCGACCAATTCGCGATGAACGTGCCCGAGCTTGCCCTGGTGTTCCACGAGCTCCTGAGCCGCGGCGGCTTCAGCTCCGGCGGGCTCAATTTCGACGCCAAGATCCGCCGCCAGTCGATCGATCCCGACGATCTGATCCATGCCCATGTCGGCTCGATGGATGCCTGCGCGCGGGCGTTGCTCGCCGCCGCGGACATGCTCGACGCCGGCGTGCTCACTGCGCCGCTTGCGAAACGCTACGAGGGATGGGCCGGGCCCGAGGGCCGCGCCATTCTCGGCGGGCAGCGCTCGCTTGCCGAACTTGCCGACCGCGCGCACGGCCCGGGCTTTGACCCGCAGCCGCGCTCGGGCCGGCAGGAATATCTGGAATCCCTCGTCAACCGCTACGTCTGAGGAAGGCCGCTGATGACAAATGCACAAGCGACACCGGTCCTCGAGCTGACCGGCATCGGCAAGGAGTTCGGCGCGATCCGCGCGCTGCATGACGTCGACATGCAGGTCCTTCCCGGCGAGGTCGTCGGCCTGATGGGCGACAACGGCGCGGGCAAGTCGACGCTGGTCAAGATCATCGCCGGCAATTTCCGCCCCAGCCACGGCGAAATCCGCTTCGCCGGCAGCGCGGTTCATTTCAACCGGCCCGTCGATGCCCGCGGCGTCGGCATCGAGGTGGTCTATCAGGACCTCGCGCTCGCCGACAATCTCACCGCGGCGGCCAACGTCTTTCTCGGCCGCGAGTTGAAGCGCAGGATCGGGCCGTTCGCGTTGCTCGACCACAAGGCGATGGCGGCGCGTGCGCTGGAGCTGTTCGGTGAGCTACGCTCGGAGACGCGCCCCGACGATCTCGTCAAGCAGATGTCGGGCGGGCAGCGCCAGGCGGTTGCGATCGCGCGGACGCGGCTCTCCAACGCGAAGCTGGTCATGATGGACGAGCCCACGGCCGCGATCTCGGTCCGCCAAGTCGAGCAGGTACTCGGCCTGATCCACCGGCTGAAGGAGCAGGGCGTTGCCGTGATGCTGATCTCGCACCGCATGCCTGACGTGTTCGCGGTGTGCGATCGCGTCATCGTCATGCGCCGCGGCGAAAAGCGGGCCGACAAGCCCATCCACCAGACCTCTCCCGAGGAAGTCACCGCCCTGATCACCGGCGCGAAGGAGGCGGCGTGATGGCCATGCCGATGGAATCCCCGATCACCTTCTCGAATGTCGGCAAAATCAGATGGTGGCAGCGCGGCATCTTCGCGTCCCAGACTGGTTATGTCCTGCTCGCGCTGGCGGTGCTGCTGGTGGTCATGCATTTCGCCAGCCCGTACTTCTTCACCGAAGGCAACATGCAGAACGTGGCGAAGAATTTCTCCTTCATCGCCATTGCGACGCTCGGCGTCACCTTCGTGATCATCACCGGCGGCATCGATCTGTCGGTCGGCTCCATGATGTGCTTCTCCGCCATGGTCACCTCGATGGTGATGACCGAGCTGTCGGCGCCCGGCTCGCCGGCGGGCTCCCTGTTCGTGCACATAGCGGCCGACGGCAAGACCGTGCTCGCCAATGTCCCCGGCCTGATCCTGGTGGTCTCGCTTCTCGCCGGCCTCGGCGTCGCGCTGCTCGCCGGCCTCGTCAACGGCTTCTGTATCGCGGTGCTCGGCCTGTCGCCGTTCGTCACCACGCTCGGCATGCTCTCGATCGTGCGCGGGCTCGGCTATGTCGTCTCGAACGGACGCGGCAGCTTTCCAGGTGGGCCGGATGCCGATTATTTCTACGCGCTCACCTCGGGCGACGTGCTCGGCGTGCCCGTGCCGTTCATTTATCTGATCGTCCTCGCGCTGGCGATGGCCGTGGTGCTGCACCACAGCTCGTTCGGCCGTCACGTGTTCGCGCTCGGCGGCAACGAGAAGGCGGCCGAACTCACCGGCATCCCGGTCGTGCGGGTGAAGATCGAGGTCTATGTGATCTGCGCACTCGCCGCAGGCCTCCAGGGCATCATCATCTCGGGCTGGCTTGGGTCGGCGCCGGCCAACATGGCGACGTCCTACGAGCTCAACGTGATCGCTGCGGCCGTCATCGGCGGAGCCAATCTCGCCGGCGGCATCGGCGGTCCACTCGGCGCCATCGTCGGCTGCGTGCTGCTCGAGGTGATCCGCAACGGCCTCGTGCTCGCCCAGGTCAGCTCCTACTGGCAGCAGACGCTGGTGGGCGTGATCATCATCCTGGCCGTATTGGTCGACCGCATCCGCTCGCGGATGATCTGAAACGACGTCGTTCCGGGACGGCAACGAAAATGCCGCCTGTCCACTTCCCGGACGATCTTGAGAGGACAGGCGCCAAAGAAGGGTGGAGGAGACGATGAGGAAATATCTACTTGCCGGCATCGCGGTCGCGATGATGGCTACGCCGGCGTTTGCCGCAAACTACCGGTTCGTGATCGTGCCCAAGGCGATGAACAATCCGTTCTTCGACTTCGCGCGCGACGGCTGCCTGAAGCGTGCCAAGGAGCTCGGCAACATCGAGTGCATCTACAAGGGGCCGGTCGAGCACGAGCCGGCGACGCAGGCCCAGATCATCCAAGACTTCGTCACTCAGAAGGTCGACGGCCTCGCCATTTCGGTTGCCGACGTCGCGGCGATGACCAAGTCGATCGACGCGGCGACCGCGGCCGGCATCCCCGTCATCACCTTCGACGCCGATGCGCCCGGCGCCAAGCGCATCGCTTATATCGGCACCAACAACAAGGAGTTCGGCGTCGCCCTCGGCAAGCAGCTCCTGAAGCTGCGGCCCGACGGCGGCAAATATGCCATGGTCTCGGGTGGTCCCGGCGCCAAGAACCTCGCTGAACGCGTCGACGGCGTCCGCGAGGCGCTGAAGGGCTCGAAATGGACCGAGGTCGCGGGCTCTCCAACGTTCTGCAACGACGATCCCGCGCTGGCGGTCCAGCAGATGACTGACATGCGCACCGCGACGCCCGACCTCGCCGCGATCGTTCCCATCGGCGGCTGGCCGATGTTCGCCCCCGAAGGCTTCAAGGCCTTCGCGTCCAGGTACAAGAAGGATATCGATTCCGGCAAGTTCACGCTTGTCGTGGCCGATACGCTGAAGATGCAGCTCGAGCTGTTGCGCGATGGCTATGCCAATGCGCTGGTCGGCCAGCGTCCGTTCGAGATGGGCGAGAAGGCGATGGACACGCTGCTCGCCATCAAGAAGGGCGAGAAGGTGCCGGAGATCGTTTATACCGGCCTCGATCTCGTGACCAAGGACAACGTTGCGCAGATGTTGAAGTAGGAGCGTCGCCAGCCCCGCGCTCCTGCGTGCCTCTCCCGCTTGCGCTTTTCGCAAGCGGGAGAGATGATTTTGGCTGCTGGGGAAGACTGTTGAGGCAATGGGAATGAAAAGGTCGCGGCTCGGCTCTCTCGATGTCACCTCACTCGGCCTCGGTTCCGCCCCGCTCGGCGGATTGTTCACCCCCGTCAGCGACGCCGATGCGGAGGCGACGATCGCCCGCGCCTGGTCGCTCGGAATCCGCTTCTTCGATACCGCGCCGCTCTACGGCTTTGGCCTTGCGGAGCGACGCCTTGGCGCATTCCTGCGGCAACAGCCCCGTGACTCCTACGCCATCTCGACCAAGGTTGGCCGCCTGCTGCGCGTGCCCGATGGCGCGGCCGCCGAGGACGAGCATTACAAGGGCACGTCTCGCGAGCGGCCGGTGTTCGATTTCAGTTATGACGGCGTGATGCGTTCGGTGGAGGAAAGCCTGGCGCGGCTTGGGCTCGATCGCGTCGACGTCCTGCTCGTGCATGATCCCGACGATCACTACGACGACGCCGTCGCCGGCGCCTTCCGCGCGCTGCAGCGCCTGCGCGCGGACGGCACCGTCAAGGCGATCGGTGCCGGCATGAACCAGTCGGACATGCTGGTCCGGTTCGCAGAGGCCGTTCCGGTCGACTGCTTCCTGCTCGCCGGCCGCTACACGTTGCTCGATCAGGGCGCGCTGGATGCGCTGTTCCCGGTCTGCGCCGCGAAGAATATCGGCATCCTGCTCGGCGGCATCTACAACAGCGGCATCCTGGCCAATCCGCACACCGGCGCGAAGTTCAATTATCAGGATGCCGATGCGGCACTCGTCGCCGGTGCGCTCGCGCTCGACGAACTCTGCCGCAAGCATGGCACCGAACTGAAAGCCGCCGCGCTGCAGTTCTGCATGGCCCATCCGGCAGTCACGGTCGCCGTGATGGGTGCGCGCAACGCCGCGGAAGTTGCTGACAACATCGCGATGTCGGAGACGGCGGTGCCGGCGGCGTTCTGGCAGGAGCTGCGTGGGCGAGAACTCGTCGACGCCCGCGCGCCATTGCCGGACGGAGCGTAAGGCATGATCATCGACGCTCACCAGCATTTCTGGGATCCCGCGCGCGCCGATTATCCCTGGATGGATGCGCCCGAGCTCACGCCGATCCGGCGTGCCTTCGGTCCGGCCGATCTCGCGCCCCTTTTGAGCGCGAACGGCATCGACGCGAGCATCCTGGTGCAGTGCCGCTCCGCCCTGGCGGAGACCGAGGAATTCCTGCGGATCGCGCATGCGACGCCCTCGGTGATCGGCGTCGTCGGCTGGGCCGATCTGACCGACGCTGCACTTGGTGAGACGCTGGACCGGCTGCGCGCTTCGCCCGGCGGTGACAAGCTGATCGGCATCCGCCACCAGGTCCATGACGAGGCCGATCCGGATTGGTTGTTGCGCGAGGACGTCCAGCGCGGCCTCACGGCCGTGTTCGCGCACGATCTCGCCTACGATTTCCTGGTCCGCACCCGCGAGCTGCCGGCCGCGATCGCAACCGCACAAGCGTTCCCGCAGGCGCGCTTCGTGCTCGACCACGCGGCCAAGCCGCCGATTGCCGACGGTGGAAGCACTGAATGGTCCAATGGCATCGCGGCACTCGCGGCCTGCGGCAATGTCTGGTGCAAGGTCTCGGGGCTGGCGACAGAAGCGGTTTGGAGCGACTGGAATGCGGAGCGGCTGTTTCCGTTCGTCGCGCACGCCGCGACATGCTTTGGCGAAGATCGCCTGATCTTCGGCTCGGACTGGCCGGTATGCTTGCTCGCGGGGAGCTATGGTGAGATCAAGGGCGCGCTGGAGGCCTGCCTGATGAAGCTCGGTCCGCAGGCGCGTGAGAAGGCGTTTGGTGTGAACGCGAAGGCTGCGTATCGGTTGGCGGTCGGTTGAAGCCGACAGCGCGCGTGTTGCTCAGCGTTCCCCAAACACCCGATCCAGCGCTGCATCGTACGTCGTCTGCACCAGCGCCGGATGCAGCTTCGCCAGCGTCTCCATCATCACGCCGGAATTGATCTCGAGCACGCGCCAGATGCCGTCGACGTGCACGAGGTCGATCGAGGCGAAGGTGATGCCGATGGCCTTGGCGGCGTCGATGGCGAGCTTTGCGCAGGCTGCGCGAAGATCGCAATCCTGCATCAGCACGGGCTTTGCACCCGCATCGAGATTGTGCCGCCAATCCGAGCCGCGCTGCTTGCTGTAGACGACGAGTGGCACATCATCGAGCAGGACCACGCGAACTTCATCCTCGATCACGACATAGGGCGAAATCACGAGTCCGGCGCTCATCGAAAAGGCTTCGCCAACCGCATGATCGAGCTCAGTTTCCGTCGTGACCCTGAAGACGGATCGTCCCGACGTCCCCTCGTTCGGCTTCACCACCACGCCTTGCGGATTGTCGTGAAGCAGCGCCAGCATTGCCTCTCGCCAGGCGACGCCGACAACCTTCTCGCCCAACTTTGGATTGAGGAACAGGCGATGGCGAATGCAAGGCACGCCCTCGAGCGCCAGCACCTCGGCGGTGGCCGATTTGTCGTTGGCCAGGCGGTGCGCGATGGCGCTGTTGAGGCCGATGTCGTAGCCGAACGCGAAGCGGCGCTGCTCGCCCCGGCGCATCGCGAGCAGCCAGCCATCGGCGCGGACTTCGAGCGCGATGCCATGGGTCGCGCAATAGCGCCTGATCGCCTGGACGAAGATCCGCTCGCCGTTCACCATGTGTCTTGTCGCCACTCGCAGCCGTCAGTTCCAGTCGAGCTTGGCGCCAAAAGCCGCAAAAAAGCGGGAAACGGCGCCAAACGAGAGTGAAATCAGAGCTATTCTTAATGAAATTCTCGCGAGCGCCACGGAAATTAAGTGCTGTATTCGGGCCCCGGAGGGAAAAGAAATTGCCCTCCGCGCGCGCCGGACAGCACATCCATTAATGATGCGACCATTTCCGCCGCAAATGCCGGTTTGACCGGCATCAATTGCACCCGGAACGAGGTTGATTATTGGTCTCAATGGCGTAGATCACACACGCGAAATCCTCCGCCATGGCAATGGTGTCCGCTCCGCTTTCAGGGGCCGGGCAACGCTTTTGCCCTAAAACCGCAATTATTCGGAATATCGAAAATCATGAGCGCGTTTTACCGAGAGAAGGTTCTTTCCG
Source organism: Bradyrhizobium sp. 62 (assembly GCF_023073035.1). NCBI lineage: Bacteria > Pseudomonadati > Pseudomonadota > Alphaproteobacteria > Hyphomicrobiales > Nitrobacteraceae > Bradyrhizobium > Bradyrhizobium sp. 62. The sequence continues at coordinate 248,538 of NZ_JADPIT010000016.1, read as the reverse complement.
TCCAGCACTGGACCGACACCCTGTTCAGCTTTCGCGCAACCCGCGATTCCGGCTTCCGCTTCCAGAACGGCCAGTTCGCGATGATCGGCCTCGAGGTTGAGGGCCGCCCGCTGCTCCGCGCCTACAGCATGGCCAGCGCCAACCACGAGGAAGAGCTCGAGTTCTTCTCGATCAAGGTTCAGGACGGCCCGCTGACGTCGCGGCTCCAGAAGATCAAGGAAGGCGACACCATCCTGGTCGGCCGCAAGGCGACCGGCACGTTGATCACCGACAATCTCATTCCCGGCAAGCGGCTGATGCTGCTCTCGACCGGCACGGGCCTGGCGCCCTTCGCCAGCCTGATCAAGGACCCCGAGGTCTACGACCAATTCGACAGCATCGTGCTGGTGCATGGCTGCCGTCAGGTCTCCGAGCTCGCCTATGGCGAGAAGCTCGTCGCCGGTCTTCGCGAGGACGAACTGTTCGGCGAGTTGCTCGCGGACAAGCTCATCTACTATCCGACCGTGACCCGCGAGCCGTTCAAGAACCGCGGCCGCATCACCGACCTCATCAGCTCCGAGCAGATCTTCAACGACATCGGCCAGGGCCCGCTCGACATCGCGACCGACCGCATCATGATGTGCGGCAGCCCGGCGATGCTCGAAGAGCTGAAACTGATGTTCGAGGGCCGCGACTTCGTCGAGGGCTCCGGCAACAAGCCCGGCCATTTCGTGATCGAAAAGGCGTTCGTCGAGCGGTAGGCCCTCTCGTGTCGTCCTGGCAAAAGCCAGGACGCTTGCCTGGGTAAAGCGCCCTGACGGGTTAATGCCCGTCCCTTCCGAGCC
>NZ_JADPIT010000016.1:220037-247675 GCF_023073035.1 Bradyrhizobium sp. 62 | reverse complement strand
GCAGCAGCCCGCCTATCGGGCTGATTGATTTGTCCCCGCCGAATTCGCTAGCGTGAAACAACCGCCGCGTCATATCCGTATGACAGGCGCGGGCGTATCGTACCGCCTCATGCTGGCGAGAGGATGGGAATCGTGGCCGACGAGAACAAGACGCAGGAATCGCCCAACCCGTCGGTCAAACGGCTGCCGCTGGCGGAAGAGGGGATCATGGAAACCCTGCTGCTGCCATTCTCTCCGCGCTTCATCGTCCTGACGATCTGCGCGGTGGTCACGGCGCTGCTGACCGGCATCGGATTTGCCGATGGCAAGATCTTCGACATCCTGCTGATCCCGATCCTGATCTTCGGCGCGCTGACGGCGCTTGGCGTCCGCGACCTCATGCAGAAGGGCCACGCCGTTCTGCGCAACTACCCGATCTCGGCCCATATCCGTTTTTTGCTCGAAGAGATACGCCCGGAGATGCGGCAGTACTTCTTCGAGAGCGAGAAGGACGGCATGCCGTTCTCGCGCGACATCCGTGCGGTGGTCTATCAGCGCGCCAAGATGCAGCTCGACAAGCGTCCGTTCGGCACCCAGGAGGACGTCTACCGCCAGGGTTATGAGTGGATGCATCACTCGGTCTCGCCGAAGACGCATGCCGAGGAGAAATTCCGCGTCACCATCGGCGGACCGGATTGCGCCAAGCCGTATTCGGCTTCGGTGTTCAACATTTCCGCCATGAGTTTTGGCGCGCTCAGCCCGAACGCCGTGCGCGCGCTGAATGCCGGCGCCAGGAAGGGCGGCTTCGCGCACGACACCGGCGAGGGCGGCTTCAGCCCCTATCACGCGGAGATGGGCGGCGACATCATCTGGGAGATCGGTTCGGGCTATTTCGGCTGCCGCCATCTCGACGGCACCTTCGATCCCGAAGCCTTCGCGCGCGTCGCGCGCCAGGACCAGATCAAGATGGTCGAGCTCAAGATCAGCCAGGGTGCCAAGCCCGGTCATGGCGGCGTGCTGCCGGCGGCGAAAGTCTCGGAGGAGATTTCCAAGATCCGCGGAGTCGCCATGGGCGAGGATTGCATCTCGCCGGCCTCGCATCGCGCCTTCTCGACGCCTGTTGGCATGATGCAGTTCATCGGCGAGATGCGAAAGCTCTCCGGCGGCAAGCCGACCGGCTTCAAGCTGTGCATCGGCCACCCCTGGGAATTTTTGGCGATCTGCAAGGCGATGATCGAGACCGGCATCTATCCCGACTTCATCGTCGTCGACGGCAACGAGGGCGGCACCGGCGCCGCGCCGCTGGAGTTCATGGACCATCTGGGCATGCCGATGCGGGAGGGCGTCAGTTTCGTCCACAACGCCCTGATCGGCATCAACGCGCGCGACCGCATCAAGATCGGCGCCTCCGGCAAGATCGCCACCGCCTTCGACATGGCACGCGCCATGTCGATCGGCGCGGACTACTGTAATTCGGCGCGCGGCTTCATGTTCTCGCTCGGCTGCATCCAGTCGCTGAGCTGCCACACCGACCGCTGCCCGACCGGCGTCGCGACCCAGGATCCGACGCGGGCGCGCGCACTCTACGTGCCGCTCAAGATTGACCGCGTGCACAATTATCACCTTGCGACGCTGCACTCGCTGACCGAGCTGATCGCCGCGGCCGGTCTCGAACATCCGCAGCAGCTGCGCCCGATCCACTTCTCCCAGCGTACCTCGACGACGGACGTGAAATCCTTCGCGCAGCTCTATCCCTCGCTGCGTCCGGGCGAGCTGCTCGAAGGCACCGAAGACCCGCGCTTCCGAGACGCCTGGCGGATGGCGCGGACCGAGACGTTCCAGCCGGCGCTGTAGGGCGTCGGCCGCAGGCCCCCCGTGCGTAAAGGCATCGCGATGAGGGTCGCGTTTAACGCTTGGTTCAACTTTGGGTGTAGATTGTCCCCATGGACGAGCGGCGCGACAAGGCAAGGCATCGCGTGCTGAAGGCCGGAACGATCGAGTTCGGCGGCGGCGGCGCGATCGACTGCACTATCCGCAACCTGTCCGATACCGGCGCCGCGCTCGACGTCAGCAGTCCCGTCGGCATCCCCGACCATTTCAGCCTGTTCGTCCAGGTCGACGGAAAACATCTCGCCTGCACCGTGATCTGGCGCAAGGAAAAGCGGATCGGGGTGAGGTTCGGGTGAGGGCCGGGACGACACGTGGTGAGTTCAGCATCACCTCACGTCGCCGCTCGCTCACCCCGTCTCTACTTCGCTCCGCCGGCTCGCGAGAATCTTGTCGATCCTCCGTCCGTCGAGATCGACCACCTCGATGTGCCAGTCGCCGAAGTCGAAGGCGTCGCCGACATCAGGCAGCACGTTGAACTGTTGCAGCACGAGGCCGGCGACTGTGTTGTAGCGGTGTGGCGGCAGTTCGATGCCGATCAGCTCGCCGAACTCGTCGACTGGCATCCAGCCTGAGACCAGCAGCGAATCATCCGCGCGCTTGACGTAGGCCGGTTCCGGCGGGCCTTCCTCGGAATGGAAGGCGCCGACGATCGATTCCAGAATGTCAGCCGTCGTCACGATGCCTTCGAAGGCGCCGTATTCGTCGTAGACGAGGCCGACATGCACCGGCGCCGCCTTGAGGATCGCCAGCACGTCGCGGGCATCGGCCGATGCGGGAATGCCGGGCGCCTCGCGGACCAGCACGCGCAAATCCGGCGTGCGCTCGTTCATGAAGGCGACCAGCAGGTCCTTGGCCTGGAGCACGCCGATCGGCTTGTCGCGGTCGCCGTCGGACACTGGAAAGCGCGAATGCGGACTCTTGGCGATGGTCGCTTGAATGCTCTCCGGCGTATCGTTGAGGTCGATCTCGTTGACCTCCGTGCGCGGCGTCATGATCGCGCCGACCGGCCGATCGCCGAGCCGCATCACGCCCGCGATCATCTCCTTTTCACCTGACTCGAGCACGCCCGCGCTTTCGGCCTCGCTGACGAGATGATGGATCTCGTCTTCCGAGACCTTCTCTTCGGACTTGCCGCCGTGGCCGAGCAGCGTGAGGATCAGCTTGCCGGAGAGATCGAGCAGGAAGACCAGCGGCAGCGAGACCTTCGCAAGCACGTGCATCGCGGGTGCAACTCTGACCGCGATGCTCTCGGGGTCGCGCAGCGCCACCTGCTTCGGCACCAGCTCGCCGACGATCAGGGTGGCGTAGGTGATGAGCGTGACGACCAGGCCCACTCCGACGATGTCGGCAATTCCTGCGGACAGGCCGAGCTCGAGCAGCCATTGCGTCAGCCGCTGTCCGAGCGTCGCGCCCGAGAACGCGCCGGAGAGCACGCCGACCAGCGTGATCCCGATCTGCACCGTCGAGAGGAATTTGCCGGGGTCGGCCGCGAGCGTCAGCGCCCGCTCGGCGCCGCGGACGCCCTTCGCGGCGAGCATCGACAGCCGGGCCGGGCGTGACGAGACCACGGCGAGCTCGGACATGGACAGCAAGCCGTTGATGACGATCAGGACGACGACGATGGCGAGTTCGGCGGAGAGCATTGACGTTCCGAGGTAAGGGAGTGTGGCCGGATGGCGGCCCAGGCATTGATATAGGTATTCGGGGAAGAAATGCCGATGATTCTGTCGCATCCGGCATCGCAAAGGAACTTCGGCGACACCGTCCCGGAAGGCACTCGAAGCCCAATACCCCGCGGAACTACGGGCATGCCGTTGCTTAACGGGCTCTTAGCGGCCAGCGGCTAGGTTCTCGACATTTGCAGGAATGTATTCGGGGGATCAGAATGCGGATCGGGAAACTCTTTGCGCTGTCGATGCTGACGGTGACGGTGTTTGCAGTCATCCTTGGCGCCGAGGTGCTCGTACCCCAGGCGCGCATCTTCACGAACCGCTCCGACGCGATCAAGACGGTCGACGCCTTTGGTGCGACCTTGATGGTCAGTCAGCACGTTGCCGGCCTTCGTGCCCCCTACATTTCGCCGATTTTCCAGGAGAACCCTGCGACGCAGGCCCAGATCGAAGGCGCCGCGAAGGCCGCGAAAGCAGCCGATGCCGCATTTGAGGGGGCAAGGCGCGCCATCCTTGTGCTGGATGATTCCGGACCGATGATCGAAAACCTGGACCGTACCGCCCGGCGGCTCAAGGATATCTACACCGCTGCAGACCGCGCGATGAGCGTTCCCTTGGCGGCGCGCGACAGCGCTGTGGTCAAGGGCTTCCTACCGGGCGTTGCAGAGGTCATCGGCAATATCGAGCCGATCATGAACCGGCTCGAAGCCAAGGTCATCAATGCCGATTCTTCGCTTGCGGCGCTGTTGAGCCTGGCGCGAACGGCGCAGGACCTGCGCGTCTCGGCCGGCAGCCGCGCCGCCACGCTGTCGCCGGCGCTGAGCGCGCGCCGCCCGCTCACGGCTCCCGAATTCTCGCTGATGGATCGGATGCAGGGGCGCGTCGAGGCCGACCGCGAGCGCATCGAGGCCGGCATCGACCAGCTCGGAAGTCCGCCCCGCATCGCCACCGCACTGAAAGCGGCAACGGATTCCTATTTCGGAAAAGCAGCCGCTGCCGTGGACAAAGAGATGCCCGCGGCTCGTGGCGACGGCAAATACGGCATCAACGCCGAAGAGCTGGCCACCGTCATTGTCCCCGCCATCCAGATGTTCTACGGCGTGCGCGATGCCGCGCTGACCGAAGCTGCCGAGCGCGCCTCGGCCGCGCGTGATGGCGCGCTTGCGATGCTCGCGCTCGCGGGCGTGGCGGTGCTGGCGCTGCTGGGGACACTCGGTGGTGTGACCATGATGCTGCGCCGGCGCGTGGTGACGCCGCTGAGCCGGCTCGCGGACGTGATCGCAACGCTTGCCGCCGGACAGCACGAGGTCGAGATTCCCGTGACGGGCCGTAACGACGAGATCAGCCAGGTGGCGGGCTCGCTCCAGCACTTCAAGGATTCGCTCTCCGCCAAGAAGGCTGCCGACGAGGCCGCCGCGGTGGAAGCCGAGGCGAAACTCCGGCGCAGCCAGCGCATGGACCAGATCGCGCGCGATTTCGAAGCGTTGATCGGCGACGTCATCAACACCGTGTCGTCGGCATCGTCGGAGCTGGAAGTGTCGGCGGGAACGCTGACGAGTACCGCCGATCAATCGGAAAAGGTCACCGCGACGGTGGCGGCCGCCTCCGAGCAGGCCTCCAGCAACGTGCAGACCGTTGCCGCGGCCGCGGAGGAAATGGCGTCTTCGGTCGACGAGATCGGTCGACAGGTTCAGGACTCCGCGCGGGTCGCCAGCGAAGCGGTGCAGCAGGCGGCGCGGACCAACGACTATGTCGGCGAGCTCGCCAAGGCTGCCGGCCGGATCGGCGACGTGGTCGAGCTCATCAGCCAGATCGCGGGCCAGACCAATCTTCTGGCGCTCAATGCAACGATCGAGGCGGCGCGCGCCGGCGAGGCCGGGCGCGGCTTCGCCGTGGTCGCCTCCGAGGTCAAGGCGCTGGCCGAGCAGACCGCCAAGGCCACCGGCGAGATCAGCCAGCAGATCACGGGAATCCAGAGCGCGACGGAGGATTCGGTCGGCGCCATCAAGTCGATCGGCGACACCATCACCCGCATGTCCGAGATCGCATCGGCGATCGCCTCCGCAGTCGAGGAGCAGGGCGCCGCGACGCGGGAGATTTCGCGCAACGTGCAGCAGGCGGCGCGCGGCACCCAACAGGTCTCCGCCAGCATCGTCGACGTGCAGCGCGGCGCGCGCCAGACCGGATCGGCCTCCTCCACCGTGCTTGCGTCAGCGAAGTCGCTGTCCGGCGAGAGCAGCCGCCTCAAGGTCGAGGTCGGGAAGTTCCTGGACGCGATCCGGGCCGCGTAACATCGTCATTGTGGAAGGAAGCGGCTTCACCTAGGCTTGCAGCCTTGGGGGTGTCGCAGCCTCCCCATGAAGTGGGTGATCCCACACAAGCGCTGCTCGCTGATGTTTGGAGCGAGCAATGGACGGGATCACAATCGAGCTTACCCTTTTCCTGACGGCCACCTTCGCCGGCGCGTTCGTCGCCGGCCTCTCCGGCTTTGCCTTCGGCCTGGTGGCGGCATCGCTGTGGCTTTACGTGCTGACGCCACTTCAAAGCGCCAGCCTGATCGTCGGCTTCGGCCTCCTGGTGCAGGGCTACTCGGTCTGGAAGCTGCGCAGCGCGCTCGACTGGCGCCGGCTATGGCCCTTCATGATTGGTGCCGTCGTCGGCGTGCCGGTCGGCGTGTCACTTCTGACCTCGGCCGATCCCAAGAGCGTCCGCATCGCGGTTGGGGCGATCCTGGTCGTCTACAGCCTCTATGCGTTCTTCAGGCCAAAACTCAAGGTCGCGACCATCGTGCCGCCGGCCGCAGACATGACCATCGGGTTCGTCAACGGCCTGCTGGGTGGATTGACCGGCCTTGCCGGCATCATCGTCACCATCTGGTGCAATCTGTGCGGTCTGCCCAAGGACGTCCAGCGCGCCACGTTCCAGCCCGTCGCAGTCGTGGTGTTCGCCACGGCGGCGCTCTTTCTGGGCGCCAAGGGAGCGCTGACGTTCGAGACCGCAAAGCTGTTCGCGCTCGGCCTGCCGTTTCTCTTTGCGGGAACGTGGCTCGGGCTAAAACTGTTCGGCCGGATCGACGAGGCGATGTTCCGTAAGATCGTGCTCGCGTTGCTGTTCGTCTCCGGCGTCGCGCTGCTGTTCTGAGCCGCGGTCAGAACTCCCCGTGCAGCCGACCCGAGAATACCGACACCGGGCCGCGATCAGCGTTGTAGGCGGGGTTGACGATGAGCTGGTAGTCCGCGGTGAAGGTCAGCGCCTTGTTGAGCGCGTAGGCGTAATAGGTCTCCAGCACGCGTTCCCTGCGGTAGTTGAGCTGGCCGTCACCGATCAGCGGACCGAGACCGCCGGCGGCGATGAAGTCGCGATGGTCCTGCGACAGGCCGTTGATCGCGCCGGCAATGGCGACGACGTCGTCGGATCGGCCCCATTTCGCTCCCTTGACCGAGACACCGCCGGACAGGCTACGGTCGATGTCGGTGAAGGCCATGATCTCGTTGCGGCCATCGTTCCAGCTCCAGCGGCCGAACACGCCGATATCGTCGGTGATCGCCTGTTCGACATTCAAAGCGTAGCCGTATTTGAGCCGGCCGCGGCGGGTCTGGCTGATGTCGAGGTTGAGCAGCGGATTATCCAGCGTCTCGCGATAGCTGCCGGAATAGGCGCTGTTGATGAAGCCGAGCGTGCGCAGCTTGCCGGGCTGGCCGAACAGCGAGTAGCGCATCTCGAGCTCCGCGACATATTCGCCGCGGCGGCCGATATTCATGTCGAAATTGTTCGAGTTGGACTGGGCGTCCATCAGGAAGTAGCCGGCGCGCAGCGCCCATTGCTTCTGATTCAATTCGGCCGTTGCACCATAGCCGAGGCCGAGCTTGTCGGCGGCGTAGTCGAAGGCGCCGGATGCCCAGATCGACCAGTTCATGAAATCCTTGCGCGGATCGTGCGCGTAGGAATTGCCGTCGAAGACGTCGACCACGGAGAGCTTTCCGACCTGCAAAGTCAAACGCGACACGTCGGCCTTGCCAGCAAGCTGAAACTGGCCGCTGGCAAGCTCCTCCTGCTCGCCGCCGAAGCCGAAGGTGTGGCGCACGAACAGCCGCGAGGCGTTGAAGTGCGGATAGGGAAAGCCGGACTTCTGCGCTTCGCCGTTGGGGAAGCCCCCCGCGCCGGTCGTGTTGTTGAAGCCAAAGCCCTGCAGCAGCTCGGGATTGAAATAGACCTCGCCGCCGTCCCACAGCCGCGCATTCAGATAGAGCGAATTGCTCCAGGTCTGCTGCAGATCCGGCGAGGGGGTGAAGCTGTTCGGCCCGGTATAGGGCGCTCTGAACGAGGGATGTCCCTGGGCCAGCGCTGTCGACTGGCCGTGGATCTCCCAGCGGCTGGACTCGGTATCGGTGATGTCAGACTTCGGATTGTAGGTCGGCAGGCCCGGCCAGTCGATCTTGCGATTGAGGCCGATCCGCAGGCTCTGGAAATCCATCGAGGACGAATATTGCGCGCCCGAGGGGAAGGTGACGCGGGCGTTCTCGAACTTGCTGTAGAGATATTCGAGCCGCGCGCTCCAGTGCGGCGCGAAGGCATATTCGACGCCGCCGCCGGCGGTCCAGCCGAACCGCGTGTTCAACACCTTCTCCTCATTGCCGCCTGCCGGTGTCGAGAGAAAGCGCTCGCCGGCAAAAGCGGCGCCGCCAGTCGCGTAGAACAGGAATGCGCCCGTGGTGTAGCCGAGCCGCGCGCGCAGGCTCGCGACGTAATCCCAGCGCTCCTCCGCGCTCGATAGCGCGGTGGTCGTCGACGACACCACGTGGTTGGAGGGCAGATAGTTCGGAAAGGAGATGTCGCCTTCGACGCCGAGCAGAAGCCCTGAGTTGAGGCGCCAATTGTAGCCGGCCTGCACGCCGCCGGTCGCGCCGGTGAAGACATGATTATCGGTCGCGACCGCGGGATCGGTCAGCATGGCCGAGGACGTGCCGCGGGTGAAACCGGCGTGTGCACCGATATAGAGGCCCGTCCAGTCGTAGACGGCCCTGAGCGCAGGTGCCTTCAGCGGCAGATCAGCCGCGCGGCTGCTGGCGGGCAAAGCCAAGACGCCCGAGGCAATTGCCGCGGCCGTCCGCAAATACCTGTAACGGTGACCCCTCAACGTCAAAACGCACGCCCCCAAAAGCGAGTGTGTCCACTCGCCGCACTATCCCTGCCGATTCGCGGCGACCCTGTCATCAGGCTTAGGTGCTCCGCGATCGGACCTGATGATCTCAGTCCGGCGCGACTTCTTCCCAAGCCCCTGAGCTTGTTGCAAACCTTATTGCGATTAATTCGCAATAGCAACTAGTGCAGATTGCCGCAGGGGATGGTTCGCACCGCTGTGTGACGGGGCTGCAACAAAATCCCGAGGCCCCAAAACAGTTGACCCCGTCCGGGGGGACATCCGGGCGGGGTCGGGGGCACGACACGGGGTGGATGAGGCGCCCGTGTCGGACGCAGGATCCACGTGAGATCGGCCTCAGGGACTCAAATCAGAAGCAGGTACGAACGCGGCCAACGTACTGGCCAAAGGCGTTGTACTGGGCGGCCCAGCCGCAGCGGTGATAGCCGTTGTAATAGGGGTCGTTGCTGGCGGCGATCGCGGAGCCGACGACGGCGGCGGTGGCGATGCCCAAGCCGACGCCGACGCCCCAGCCGAGCGGCTTGGCTTGCGCCTGCGAGGTGGTGGCGACGACGCTGCCGGTCAGGGTGAGCGCGGTGAGGGCAACTGCGAAAATCTTGGTCTTGATCGACATGGGAAACTCCATCCGGGTTGAGGCGGTCCGTTGTGGCCCGCGTACCGAGTTGGACGGAGGCTCCGCGCGTCCGGTTCGAAACCGGTAAAAGCGGAGCTCAAGTTTGACTCTTTCTCGAATGATTCCAGGATGATAAGCGCTAGCCGAGCGGGCCCTTGGCGAGCCTGTTCACGTCGAAGTTATCAACCTCGGCAAGCAGCTCGCAAAAGGCGCGGGCGCCCTGGTCGATCAGCTGCTCGCCTTTCGCGGCCACGGCCAGCGTCGCATTGCCGACGGCGCCGCTGGGGTTGAGATCCTGTGCCTGCCAGGCGAACGGTGCGGGTCGCTGCGTCGACAGCCAGCGATATTGCTGCTCCATCGCGATGCTGCTCGCGGGAAAATCCGCGATCGCATCACCGTGCACCTGATCGGGATAGCGGGCCAGCATGATTGAGGTCTCGACTGCACCGCCGTGGATGCCGTGGCGTACTTCGTCGGCCGGGAACAGCTGGTCCGCGCCCGACAGCCGCGACCACGACGTGGTCACCACGAACAGTTTCTGATACGCGCGAAGATCCTGCGCGATCAGCATCATGGCCGCGCTGTTGCCGCCATGGCTGGTGATGATGACGAGCTTTTTCAATCCGCGCCGCGCGATGTCTTCGCCGATCGCGGTCCATTTTTTCAACGCGACTTCAGTCGCTAGCGTCTGCGTGCCCGCATAGTCGATATGCTCGGTGGAAATCCCGATCGGTTCAACGGGCAGGAAAGTGGCCGGAACGCTTTCGGGCAGGAGCTCGCGCACCCGCGCGAGATAGGCGTCCGCGATCAGCACGTCGGTCTCGAGCGGCAGATGCGGGCCGTGCTGCTCGGTCGCCGCCAGCGGCAGCACTGCGATCCAGCGCGAAACCTCGGCTGGGCTGGCATCGGCCCAGCGGATCTCGGTCCAGTCGCGGGAAGGCGTCATCAAGGTTTCTTTGCCCGAATTTGTCGCGTAATTTGGGTTATCAGGGGACGCGGGCCAGGCCGGCTCGCGTCCCTGAATGTCTTGCGGTTTTATCGCGTTGCTTGGACATCGGCTAGAAGCGATCGACGGAGTCCCATCATGAGCCCCTCTCATCTGCGGCGAGCCTTAACGGCGGGCCTGATGGCCGCTTTGGTCTCGGTCGTTCCGGCGCGCGCCGAAACCCTGGACAAGCTCATGTTCGGCACCAATTGGGTCGCCGAGGCCGAGCATGGTGGCTTCTTCCAGGCGGTCGCCGACGGCACCTACAAGAAATATGGGCTGGACGTCACCATCGTCCCCGGCGGGCCCAACGAGAACAACCGGATGCTGCTGATCGCCGGCAAGATCGATTTCTTCATGGCCGCAAATACGCTGATGTCGTTCGACGCGGTCGCCAACAACGTCCCGGTCGTCACGATCGCCGCGGTGTTCCAGAAGGATCCGCAGGTGATGCTGACGCAGCCCGATGCCAAGGTCGCCAAGATCGAGGACCTCAAGCCGCTGACGCTGTTCGTCTCCAAGGAGGGCATGACCAGCTATTTCCAGTGGCTGAAATCCGAATACGGTTTCAGCGAGAAGAACGTTCGCCCCTATAATTTCAATCCGCAGCCCTTCATCGCCAATCCCAAGAGCGCGATGCAGGGTTACGTCACCTCCGAGCCCTTCGCGGTCGAGAAGGCCGCCGGCTTCAAGCCCAACGTGTTGCTGCTCGCCGATTACGGCTTCAACACCTATTCGACCCTGATCGAGAGCCGCCGCGACGTGGTCGAGAAGAAGCCCGACCTGGTGCAGCGCTTCGTCGATGCCTCCATGGTCGGCTGGTACAATTACATCTACCGCGACAATTCCGCGGGCAACGCCATGATCAAGAAGCTCAATCCGGAGATGACCGACGAGCTGCTCGCCTATTCCGTCGCCAAGATGAAGGAATACGGCATCGTCGATTCCGGCGATTCGCTGAAGAACGGCATCGGCGCGATGAGCGACGAGCGCTACACCTCCTTCTTCAACAAGATGGTGAAGGCAGGCGTCGTGAAGGCAGACCTCGATTTTCGCAAATCCTATACGCTGCGTTTCGTCAACAAGGGCGTCGGCGCCGAGCTGCGCCCGAGCAAGCCGTAGCGCAAGGCCGATGTCATCAGTCCAAACGTTGGCGGGGGTCGAGACCGGCCTGACGGCCCTGGCTGTCAGCCTGCGCGGCGTGACGAAGACCTATGACAACGGCGTGCTGGCGCTCGGCCCGCTCGACCTTGCGGTGCGCAAGGGCGAGTTCATTTCGTTGCTGGGACCGTCAGGTTGCGGCAAATCCACCGCGCTGCGGCTGATTGCCGAGCTCAGCGCGCCATCGTCCGGAATCGTGCGGCTGGCGCGTCGCGAGGGTGGTGCGCAGTCAGGTCATGTTCAGCCAGGTCATATTCAACCAGGTCATGGCATCGGCTTCGTGTTTCAGGAGCCGACCCTGATGCCCTGGACCAGCGCGCGCGAGAACGTGCGGTTGCCGCTGAAGCTCGCAGGCGTTCCGAAGGCGGAAGCGCGCGCGCGTGCCGATCAGGCGTTGGCAAGCGTGGGGCTTGGCGATTTCGCCGACGCCTTTCCCCGCGAGCTCTCCGGCGGCATGAAGATGCGGGTGTCGCTGGCGCGCGCGCTCGTCACCGATCCTGATGTCCTCCTGATGGATGAGCCGTTCGCGGCGCTCGACGAAATCACGCGCTTCCGCCTCAACGACGATTTGCTCGCGCTGTGGCGCAGGCTCGGCAAGACCGTCATCTTCGTCACGCATTCGGTGTTCGAATCCGTCTATCTGTCGCAGCGCGTGGTGGTGATGACGGCGCGGCCGGGCCGCATCCAGGCCGACTTCCGCATCGAGACGGTCGAGCCGCGTGGCGAGGAGTTTCGCACTTCAGTCGCCTATTCCGATTATTGCCGGAAAGTGTCGGCGGCGCTGGCGCCGTCCTATGCAGGGCAGTCGACGCTATGAACGCGCAAGCTTCCGTCACTGCGAAGCCGTCCGGCGCGCAACGCGCGGTGCGCTTCGCGCTGCCCGTCATCGTGTTCGCGGCGGGCCTGCTCGCCTGGGAGCTCGTGGTTCGGATCAAGGACATCCCGCCTTACGTGCTGCCGGCGCCCTCCGTCATATTCGTGACACTGATCAAGGATTGGTCGGTGCTGTCACAGTCGCTCGCCGCGACGCTGCTGACCACGCTCGAAGGTTTTGTGGCGGCCAGCATCGGCGGCATCGCGCTGGCGCTGCTGTTCAACCAGTCCAAATGGGTGGAAGCATCGCTATTTCCCTATGCCGTGGTGCTTCAGGTTACGCCTGTCATCGCGATCGCGCCGCTGCTGCTGATCTATCTGGAGCAGCAGACCGCGGTCGTGGTCTGCGCCTTCATCGTCGCCTTCTTCCCGGTGCTGTCCAATACCACGCTTGGGCTCAATTCGGTCGATCGCAACCTCGCCGGCCTGTTCCAGCTTTATGGCGCCTCGTCGCAGCAGACCCTGCGCCACCTCAAGCTGCCGGCGGCGCTGCCTTATATTCTCGGCGGCCTGCGCATTGCCGGCGGCCTGTCGCTGATCGGTGCTGTCGTGGCCGAGATCGCGGCGGGAACGGCCGGGGCCGGCTCCGGGCTCGCCTACAGGATCGCGGAATCCGGCTACCGCTTGAACATACCCCGCATGTTCGCAGCGCTGCTGCTGTTGTCGCTGGCCGGGATTGTCATCTATGGGGTGCTGGCGCTAGTTTCCCACCTCGTTTTACGGCGCTGGCACGAGAGCGCGCTTGGAAAGGACAACTGATGACCACCGGTTCGATTTCGTCCGAAAAGATCGACCTCCTGATTTATGGGCCGGTCCGGCCGATCCTCGAGAACGGGTTTTCCGATCATTTCGTCGTGCACAAGGCGGAGACGCGGGGCGATCTCGAGCGGCTGACGCCGGCAATCCGCGAAAAGATCCGCGGCGTGGCGGTGACCTATCACACCGTGCGCGCCGACCGGGATTCGCTGTCGCAATTGCCCAAGATCGAGATGGTGGCGAGCTTCGGCGTCGGCTACGACCACGTCGACGCCAAATACGCCGCCGAGCACAACATCATCGTCACCAACACGCCCGACGTGCTGACCGAGGAGGTCGCCGACGTCGCGATGGGCCTTCTGATCTCCACGGTGCGTGAATTCATCAAGGCCGATCGTTATGTGCGCTCCGGTCTCTGGCAGACCCAGAACTATCCGCTCAGCGTCGGCTCGCTGCGCGATCGCAAGGTCGGCATCGTCGGCATGGGCCGGATAGGACAGGCGATCGCGCGTCGGCTCGATGCCTCGCTGGTGCCGGTGGTCTATCACACCCGCAATCCGTCCAAGGACGTCTCCTACAAGCACTACCCCGACCTGATCGAGATGGCGAAGGCGGTGGACACGCTGATGGTGATCGTGCCCGGTGGCGCCAGCACGAACAAGATGATCAACGCCGAGGTGCTGAAGGCGCTCGGCCCGCGCGGTGTGCTGGTCAACGTCGCGCGGGGCTCGGTGATCGACGAACCGGCGCTGGTCCAGGCGCTCAAGTCCGGCACCATCCTCGCCGCCGGTCTCGACGTGTTCGCGGCCGAACCGAACGTGCCGGACGAGCTCAAGACCATGCAGAACGTGGTGCTGCTGCCGCATATCGGCTCGGCCTCGGTGGTGACGCGCAACGGGATGGATCAGCTCGTGGTCGACAATCTCAAGTCCTGGTTCTCAGGCAAGGCGCCGTTGACGCCGGTTGCGGAAACGCCTTTCAAGGGGCGCTGATGAGAGTTCTTGGGGTCGTTGCATTCACCGTCTCGGCCTACTTGGCCGCGATCGGCCTTGCGTTGGCGCAGGATACGACGACCCTGAAGAAGGAAATGCCCGGGCAGTGGGAGCTCTCCACCACCGAGCGCAGCAAGACCTGCGTCGTCACGCTCAAGGCCGACGCTGCGGCTCAAGGCTTCAAGCTCGAGCTGGAGCCGGCCTGCAAGGCCGCGCTGCCCTTCACCAAGGATATCGTCGCCTGGAGCGTCAGGGGTCTCGACATCGTCCGCCTGCAGGATTCGAGCGGTGAAGCCGTGATCGACTTCACCGAGGTCGAGGCCGGCATCTTCGAGGGCCTGCGGCAGGGCGAGGGCGTCTACATCCTGCAAGACCTCGCCGCCGCCCGCTCGATGGCGAAGTCGATGGACCAGATGATCGGCGACTGGTCGATCGTGCGCGGCAACGGCCAGCCTGTCTGCGGGCTGACGCTGACCAACACGGAAGCCGGGCCGGACAATTTCCAGGTCTTCCTCAAGCCGAAATGCGATGCGGCCATTGCGCAGTTCAACCCGACGCAATGGCGGCTCGAGCGCGGCCAGATCATCCTGCTGTCGAAAGCCGGCGAGGCCTGGCAGTTCGAGGCCGACGACAACGCGCAATGGCGCCGCGTCCCCGATACCGCCGATCCCCTGATCATGCTGCGCCAGTAGGCGCCGCGAAACGCGAGCTTATCCTGAGCGCCCGCCATGGGCGGGCGTCTCAAGGGATGGCCGCAGGCTACGTCGTCGGCTTGGGCGGCGGCGCGGTGCCTTGGGCCCACTTCTCCATCTTGCCGAGCACGCCCCAGGCCGTGAGCGCCAGCGAGATCGGCATCGCGAATTGGCCGAGGCCCGGCACCGCCGACACCAGCGTCCCGAGCAACCCGGCAAGACCGCCAGCGTTGGGGCTCGCCGTCACCGAAGAGAGCAGCGCTGTGATCAGCGAGCCGCCGATGCCGAGCGCAGTCTTCTTGCCGTCGAGCATCTTGCCGATGGTATCGCCGAGCGCGCCATTGACCTGGCCGAGGACAGGCTTGCCATCCCGGTTGAGCAAGGTGCCGAGCAGGTCGACGACCTGCTTCAACTGATCGACGGGGGCGGGGCTGGTCGGGGTGAGGGGTCCTGGCATGGGGGCCGTCTTGTTGACGAGGGAAAATAGCCGTTCGAACAGGCTGATCGGATCATTGGTGGCGGGCAGCGTGTTGCCCGATGCCGTCGTTGCCGGGATCACGGCGCCGACCGGCGGCCGCAGCAATTGCGCGAGGTCCTCCAGCCGCTTCATGATCCTGGACACATCGCCGCTCGATCCGGTGGGGCCCGACTGCGCCGCGCGGGTGAGGGCGGCGACCGTGGCGCCGTCGAGAAGTCCGGTATCCCTCAAGCCGTTCTGCTGCTGAAACTGCGAGACCGCGGCCCTGGTCTTCGGTCCGCTGACGCCGTCCTCGGCGAGCGGCGGATTGGCGCCGAGCTTGTTGAGCGCCTGCTGCATGAGAACTATCGTCGACGCCGCGTCGTCCTCCGGTTCGGCCCGGCTCGCGAATTGCGGGCTGCCGTCGAGGGTGATCGAGGAATCCAGCGACATCATTGCATGCAGGATCACCGCGGTGCCGAGCTGGGAATCGACGTGACCCGAATCGAACACATGATCGCGGACGAATTTGCCGGCTCTTGCCTCGGGCGGGCCATACAGCGTCGAACCGCCATAAAGATAGGGCGAATTGCAGCCCTTGGCGTGATAGCCGAAGCCGTTGAACCCTTCGAGCCGGAACAGAATCCGCGCGATCGCCCAATCGTGAGCGCCGACGAAATTCTCGATTCTGAAGGCGTCCACGGCGCCGTCCACGAACGTGGCAAACGGACCGCGCCCCTTCGGAACGAGCGTCGTCACGCGATGAAGCGTTTCGCCGTTGCCGAGATAAGTGTCGAAATCGAAATTGGACTCGCGGTAGTGGCAGAGGGCAGCGAAATACCAGGGGACGCCGGTCAACCGCTCGATCTGCTGATAGGTCGCCTTGCCGTTGATGGCCTTGCGTGCGACCGCGTTCGCGTCGGAGAGGCGTGCAGGCCGGATCTCGAGATTGGCCCAATTCTGCTCGTATTCGCTTTTCAAACTCTCGAACGAAATCATTTTCCGCTCCCGCAATGAATGGATTTTGCAACCGCGCGTCAGTCGAAATGAACCAGGTGCCGTGATCAGGCGTGAGACCAGCGTGATCTCCCGCAAGTCTGGCAGGCCGCCGGGGCGCCGCGTGTGAAGTGGGTTACAACCTCGCCGAGAAAATGAGCGGCAGGACCGGGATCAGGGCGGCAGCCCGCGAGGGAACCGAAAGGGCCGCTGCTCGGTTAGCGACGCGAGACAGTCCGGCAACGGAGCCCTGCATGACCACGCGCGTCCTCGCGATCGGCATCGAACCCGGCAACGCGGACTACAGTGCATTCCCGCAGCTCACGCCGGCGCTCGTGCGCGACTATATCGATGCGCAACTGCTGCGCTTGCGCGATCTCGGTTACGAAGTCACGAGCTGCCTGATCGATCTCGATGCCGCGGCGGAAGCCGCCGTCACGGCAGCGCTGCGCGAGGAGAATTTCGACTGCATCGTGATCGGCGCGGGCCTGCGCGAGCCCAGGGAGCGCCTGCTGCTGTTCGAGAAGGTGCTCAACCTCGTCCACCGCCTGGCGCCCGACGCCGCGATCTGCTTCAACACCACGCCGGCCGACACCGCCGAGGCCGTGCAGCGCTGGGTTGATGCTTGAGATGAATGGGGACGGCCCGCGCTGCACACGGGGCGTGGCCTGAGCCGCCTTCGAGCCGAGCCTCCGACGCCATCGCGAGAGTGCGGGTCCGGGCATGGTGATTTTTCTGGTCCGAATCCGGCTGCGGCGCTATGACTCCTCTGACCACAGGGGAGGGCGAGCATGCTTCGAGGTCTTCGCATTGGAAGTTTCGCTATCGCGGCATGTCTGGCGGTTGTGATGGCGATGCCGGCTCATGAGGCGGCAGCGCAGGACGCCATTGGCGGTGCCATCCTCGGCGGCGTCGGTGGAGCGATCGTGGGGGGCGCCATCGGCGGAGGCCGTGGCGCGGCCATCGGCGCTGTCGTCGGTGCCGGCACGGGCGCTGCGATCGCCTCCGAGGGCGAACGCCGCCGCTCCGGCTATTACGCCTATCAGCGCGGCTGCTACATGCAGCGCCGGGACGGCTCCTACGTCCCGGTCGATCCGCGCTATTGCTACTAGATCAGCCGCATCCCGCGCAAACTCGCATGCCCGCTCTTGCCGACGATGATGTGGTCGTGCACCGCGATGCCGAGCGGCTTCGCGATGTCGATGATCGCCTTGGTCATCTGGATGTCGGCCTGTGAGGGTGAGGGATCGCCTGAGGGGTGGTTGTGCACCAGGATCAGCGCGGTCGCGGACAATTCCAGCGCGCGCTTGATCACCTCGCGCGGATAGACCGGGGTGTGATCGACGGTGCCGGTCTGCTGCACCTCGTCGGCGATGAGCTGGTTGCGCTTGTCGAGGAACAGCAGGCGAAACTGCTCCTTCTCGGCGAACGCCATGCTGGTGCGGCAATAGTCGATCACCTCGTTCCAGGACGACAGCGCGTTGCGGCTGTTGACCCCGCCCTTGGCGACGCGATGCGCCGCCGCCGCGAGCAGCTTGAGCTGGTGGATCGCGGATTCGCCAATGCCTTCCACCTCGCGCAGGCGCGCCACCGGCGCATGCACGACCTCGGCAAACGAGCCGAAAATCTTGATCAGCGACTTCGCCAGCGGCTTGGTGTCACGCCGCGGCAGCGCCGGAAACAGCGCCATCTCCAGCAGCTCGTAGTCGCTGAGCGCGTCCGCTCCGGCGCTGTAGAAGCGCTCGCGCAGCCGTTCGCGATGGCCGAGATAGTGCGGCGCTTCTTCGGGCTTGCTCTTGTCGTGGTCGGGCTTGGCGGGCATCGGCCGCCAGCATTGCCGCGGATAACCGTTTTTGCAACCGTCAATTGCGCCGGCAAATCCGGTTCACGTCAGCCGGCGACCCGAAGGTCGGCCGCGCCATCACCCGATCTGCTTCTCGCCGTGCCGCTCCGACAGCGTGAAGATCTCGACACCTGTCGCGGTGACGCCGACGGAATGCTCGAACTGCGCCGATAGCGAGCGGTCGCGGGTCACGGCGGTCCAGCCGTCGGAGAGGATCTTCACATGCGGCTTGCCGAGATTGATCATCGGCTCGATGGTGAAGAACATGCCGGGCTTGAGCTGCACGCCCTCGCCGGGCCGGCCGATATGGATGATGTTCGGCTCGTCGTGGAACATGCGCCCGAGGCCATGGCCGCAGAAATCGCGCACCACGCTCATGGCCTGCGGCTCGACGAAACTCTGGATGGCATGGCCGATGTCGCCGGTGGTGGCGCCGGGCTTCACCGCGGCGATGCCGCGCATCATCGCCTCATAGGTCACCTCGATCAGCCGCTCGGCCTTGCGGGCGATCGGGCCGACTGCATACATCCGGCTGGAATCGCCGTACCAGCCGTCGACGATGAAGGTGACGTCGATGTTGACGATGTCGCCCTCTTTCAGCGGACGGTCGCCAGGCATGCCGTGGCAGACCACGTGGTTGAGCGAGGTGCAGGTCGAATAGCGGTAGCCGCGATACATCAGCGTCGCCGGATAGGCATTGTTGCTGAAGGCGAAGTCGCGGACGAACTGGTCGATGCGGTCGGTCGGAACGCCGGGCCCGACGATGTCGGTGAGCTCGTCGAGGCACTTCGCCACCAGCGCTCCCGCCTTGCGCATGCCGGCAAAGGCGCTTGGTCCATGCAGCTTGATCTGCCCGGTCTTGCGGAGCGAGGTATCGGTAGCTTCGACGTAGCTCATGCGGATGCGGTCTTCTCGGCACGGGGCCGGTATCGAGGTGGGCGCAAGGGTCTGATTTAAGGCCCTAATTTAATGATCGCGAGCCTTCATGCAAGCCAAGCTTGGCGGGCATGCGCCCGAAAACCGGTTCAATTCGGGACTTCTACGGTGGTTTCCACCGGCAGCGCACCGCCGCGGATGCGGATTTCGCGGACGGGGTAGGGAACCCGGATGCCCTCGCGCTTGAAGGCGTCCCACAGCGCCAGCATCACGTCGCTCTTGACGTTGTCCATGCCGTCGGGGTCGGCGATCCAGAAGGTCAGCGAGAACTTCATCCCGGCTTCGGCGAACTCGGTCAGGATGGAATTCGGCGGCTTGCCCTTCTGCGCGCGCGGATGCGCGGCCGCGGTCTCGGCGGCGAGCTTGCAGACCAGCCGCGGGTCCGCGTCGTAATTGGTGCCGAAGGCGATTTTCACCAGCGTGTTCTTGTCGGTGTAGGTCCAGTTGACGACTTTTTGCGTCACCAGATCCTCGTTCGGCACCAGGAATTCGCGGCCATCGCCTGCGGCGACGGAAATATAGCGCGTCTTCATCGCGCTGATCCGCCCGGTGTTGTCGCCGATGGTGACGAGATCGCCCGGCTTCACCGATTTGTCGGCGAGCAGGATGATCCCCGAGATGAAATTGGCGACGATCTTCTGCAGGCCGATACCGATGCCGACACCGACCGCGCCTGAGAACACCGCGAGCGCCGAGAGATCGATGCCGACCGTGCCGAGCGCGATCACGATCGCGACCGCAAGCAGGCCGATGCGGATGATCTTGACTAGCAGCACCTGCACCGACGGCGTCAGATCGGTGGTCGAGTTGATCCGGCTCTCGGCGAAATTGCTGGCGATGTTAGTGAGCCAGAGCGCGATGAGCAGCAGCGCGCCGGCCTTGATCACCAGCAGCGGCGTCAGCCGCAGGCCGCCGAGCACGATGGCGAACGAGTCGAGCAGGTCGACCGTCGCATCGAGTTGGCCGAGGATCGAGAGCGCCGCGACGAACCAGGCCGTGATCGACACCAGCTTGACGATGAAGGCGTTGCGCAGCACCGAGGTCAAGAGCCGGATCGCGAGCCAGGCCAGGCCCAGCTTGGCGGAGACCATCAGGAGATAGCTGCGGCTCGGCCAGGTCGCGTGGTACATCACCACGCGCGAGACGATCACGAGCAGGGTGAACACGGCCGTCGAGGCGCTGGAGACCATCACCCGGACGAAGTGCCGGAGCGGCAGCGGCCAGCGCATCGCCAGCGAGGTCATGTCGACCCGGCTGCGAACGGCGGCTTCCGCGGCATAGGCGATGCCGGCCGCGGCCAGAATGAGCCCGAATTGCAGGTAGAACCAGGGCGAGGAGATTTCGGCCCCGACGCTGCGCGCGGTGGTCTGCACGAACTCCATGAAGTCTTTGAGGTCCATGTCTATCGGTCTCGTCGGGGAGCGGGCGGGAGGCATTGATTCGAGCGCGCCGGAGAATCCCACAAAGGGCGCGGCCGGACCACCGATACACCGCCAAGTGAAGTGCGTTAAGGCCGCAAAATGCGGGCAGATTGCCGCGAGCGGGAGAAATGGGTTGGCGTGGGAGTCTGCCGACGATAAGGATGCAATTCCAGCGATTTCGTACCCGGAAGGTGGATGGCTTCCCTCGACAGTGTCAGCCTCGCCATATTGCTCGGCGCCGTCCTGGTGTTGGCCGGGATCCTGTCAAGCCTGCTTGCGCTGCGCTTCGGCGCGCCCCTTCTGCTCGTCTTCCTCGCGATCGGCATGCTCGCGGGCGATTCCGGTCCCGGACAGCTGCAGTTCGACGACGTCCGAACCACCTATCTGGTCGGCTCGGTCGCGCTCGCCCTGATCCTGTTCGACGGCGGCTTGCGGACCCGCTTTGCCAGCATCCGCACCGTGCTCGCGCCTTCCATGGTGCTCGCGACCGTCGGCGTGCTGCTGACCGCGCTGATCACGGCGCCGTTCGCGAAATATGCGCTCGACCTCAACTGGACGGAGTCGCTGCTGGTCGGCGCCGTGGTGGCCTCGACTGACGCGGCCGCAGTGTTCCTGCTGGTGCATACACAGGGCCTGCGCCTGCGCCCGCGCGTCGGCGCGACGCTGGAGGTGGAATCCGGCACCAACGATCCCTTCGCGATCTTCCTGACCCTGATGCTGGTCGAGTACATCTCGCTGGGAACAGGCACGGCCGCGCATGTGCTGATGGAGTTCGCCCAGGAGGCCGTGCTGGGCGCCGTCGTCGGGGTGATCGGCGGGCGTCTGGTCGTCATCGCGCTCAACAAGGTCGCGCTGCCGCAGGGCCTCCACGCGCCGTTTGTCACCACCGCTGCGCTCGTCATCTTCGGCGGCTCGCAGATCATGCACGCCTCAGGCTTCCTCGCGGTCTATCTCGCCGGCATCATCATCGGCAACCGCCCGACGCGCGCGCATAATTCGGTGGTGGCCTTCCTGGACGCCGCGACCTGGCTGGCCCAGATCGTGATGTTCGTGCTGCTCGGCCTGCTGGTCTCGCCGAGCCGGCTTGGCGGCAGCGTGCTGCCGGCGGTGGGGGTCGCATTCGTCCTGATGCTGGTGGCGCGGCCGATCGCGGTGTTCGTGTGCCTGGCGCCGTTCCGCTTCAACTGGCGCGAAAAGATCTTTATCGCCTGGACCGGCCTGCGCGGCGCGGTCGCGATCTTCCTGGCCTCGATCCCGATGCTGGTCGGGCTGTCGAAGGCCTATCTCTATTTCGACGTCGCCTTCGTCGTCGTCATCATCTCGCTCCTGCTGCAGGGCTGGACCCTGGGGCCGGCCGCGCGCAAGCTCCATGTTGCGCTCCCGCGCGCCGAACGCGGCCCGCGCCGTGTCGAACTGGATCTGCCTGGGCAGCTCGAGCAGCAGCTCGTCGGCTATCCGGTGCGGTCCAAGAGCCTGTATTTCCGCCGCGGCCTGATCCCGTCCTGGTCGAAGCCGACGCTCGTGATCCGCAAGGAGAACATTTTGACGCCGGCGGAAGCCGAGCCGATCGCGCCCGGCGATTACATCTATCTGCTGGCGCCGCCGGAAAAGGCCGAATCGCTCGACCGCTTCTTCGTCGACATGCAGCCGAGCTCGGCGCCGGACCCGCATCTGCTGGGCGACTTCATGGTCTCCGGCGAGCACACGCTCGCCGAGCTCGCGGAGATCTACGGCGTGGAGGTCGGCGAGGACGAGCGCGGGCACACGCTCGCTGATTATTTCGACGTCCATCTCGAACGCGCGCCGAAAGAGGGCGCCGAGCTTGCGCTGGATCCGATCGTACTTGTGGCGCGCTCGATCTCCGGCGGCCGCGTCAACGTCGTCGGCCTGCGCCTGCCGGAAGACGAGGAAACGCCCGCGCCGTTGACCCGCAGGCAGGCCCTGCGGCGCAAGCTGGCGGAGCTGTGGACGTCGGTGGCGGGGGTTTAGGGCTCGCGAGAGTGAGAGCTGCCACCATACCCTCACTGTCATCGCCCGCGAAGGCGGGCGATCCAGTATTCCAGAGACAGTCGTGATAGAGCCGAGACGCCGCGGCGTACTGGATGCCCCGCCTGCGCGGGGCATGACACCTTCCGTGTGGCGAAGGCCGCCGCAGATCACACCCCCGCCGGCACCACCTGCATCCAATGCCGCGCGATCGCCGCGCGCGGCGCGATCCACGCGGCGCCGCTTCCGGTGATGTGTGCGAGCATCCGCTCCAGCGCACCGATGCGGCCGGGGCGGCCGATCATGCGCAAATGCAATCCGACTGACATCATCTTCGGCGCTGCCTCGCCCTCGCGCCTGAGCCATTCGAAGGCGTCAATGACATAGTCGGCGAAGTCGTCTCCGCTGAAACGCGCGGCGTTGTAATACTGCATGTCGTTGGTGTCGAAAGCGTAGGGCAGCACCAGATGCTGTTGGCCTGCAACCTCCCTGTAATAGGGCAGGTCGTCATTATAGGCGTCGCTGTCGTAGAGGAACCCGCCGTCCTCGACCAGCAGGCGCCGCGTGTTCGGTGAGGTCGCCGAGCGTGTGTGCCATCCGACCGGGCGCTGCCCGGTGGCGCGTTCGATCGTCGCCACCGTCTTCGCGATGACCTCGCGTTCGCTCGCTTCGTCCATGTCGGCGTGGCTCTGCCAGCGCCAGCCATGGGCCGAGACCTCGTGGCCGCGGGCAATGGCATCGCGCGCCAGCTCCGGCGAGCGTTCGACCGCGCGGCCACAGGAGCTTACCGTCGCCTTGACGCCGTAGGCGTCGAACAGGTCCATGATGCGCCACCATGCGGCGCGCGTGCCGTATTCGAAATGACTGTCGATGCAGGAATCCGGGCCGTCGAGCTTGTGGACCACTTCGTAGATCGCCTCGTTGTCCACATCGCCATCGTTGACGGAAAACTCCGAACCCTCCTCGAAATTCACCACCAGCGACACCGCGACGCGCGCGCCGTTCGGCCAATGCGGATTGGGCGGCTTGCCGCGATAGCCGACGAAGTCGCGTTGTGAGACGGGTTGATTTATTTCGCTCATGGATCAGTCCGAGGTTCCGGCCATGCGATGCAGGCCGACGACGCGGTCGCTGACGAACAGCAGGATCACCGTGCCTAGGAGGATGAGGGTGGAGAGCGCAGCTAACGTCGGATCGGGCGCTTCCTCGATATATTGCAGCATGCGGATCGGCAGCGTCTTGGTGCGGACGTCGGCGAGGAAGATCGACACCGGATAATTGTCGAACGATGCCAGGAACGAGAAGATCCCGGCGATCAGGAATGACGGCGCCAAGGCCGGCACCATCACCCGCAGCACGCTGCCGGGATAGGTGCAGCCGAGCGTGCGCGCCGCCTCGATCAGCGTGAAGTCGAATCGCGAAAGACCCGCGATCATCGTGCGCGCGACGTAGGGCAGCGTGATGACGAGATGCGCGACCAGCAGCGTCGCCCAGGGCGCGGTGAACCCGACTGCGCGAAAGCCCTGCAGCAGCGCGATGCCGAGCACGAGGCCCGGCATCATCAGCGGCGACACCAGCGCGGTGGCGAAGATGTTTGCGCCCGGCAGCTTTCCGCGCGCGATCGCGATCGCGGCGAACGTGCCTGAGATCAGCGAGATTACGGTCGACAGCAGCGCGATCTGAAGCGACAGCAGCAGCGACGGCCAGAAGCCGTCGAGCCGGCCGATCTTGCCGTACCAGCGCGTCGATGCACCCGTGAGCGGCAGGTCGAACACCGGCGTCGGCGAGAAGCTTGCCGCCGCGATCACCAGCAGCGGCGCGATCAGGAACAAGGCCAGCGCGACGGCCATCATCCAGCAGACGGCGATTGCGGCGCGCGCCATCACTTCGGCTCCTGCGATAGTCGCGCGCTCAGCGTCACGATGGCAATCGCAATCGCCAGCAGCACGACGCCGGCGGCGGCGCCGAAGCCGGGCTCGCGCGCCAGCAGATAGGCTTTTGCAATGGCGGTCGCGAGCGTCGGATATTTCTCGCCGATCAGCAGCGTCGGCACCACATAGGCGGAAACCGAGAGCGAGAACACCAGCGCCACGCCGGCGATGATGCCGGGCAAGGTCAGCGGCAGGATGACGCGGACAAACGTCACGACCGGCGAGGCGCCGAGCGTGGCGGCGGCTTCGGCGTAGCGGGAATCGAGCTGGGCTACGATCGCGTAGATCGGCAGGATCATGAAGGGCAGGAAGATGTTGACGGCGCCGACGATCAGCGCGGTCTCGGTGAAAATCATGCGGATCGGATCTTCGATGATGCCGAGTGCCATCAGCGTCTCGTTGACGATGCCGTCGCTGCGCAACAGGATGGTCCAGGCGAACGCCTTGACGATGACACTGGCCGCCAGCGGCAGGAACAGCGTCGCCAGCAGCACGGAGCGCAAGGCGCCGCGGGCGCGCGCCAGCGCGAAGGCGGCGGGATAGCTGATCAGGAAGGCGATCAGCGTCGTCAGCAGCCCGAGCCGCAAGGAATTCCAGACCACGCCGAGATAATAGGGCGTGCCGAGCAGGCGCTTGTAGTTCGCGAAGGTCAGCCCGTTGGCATCGACGATGCTGACGCCCAGCAGCAGCACCAGCGGCAGCGCGAACACGCCGGCGATGATGACGAAGGACGGTAGCACGAATCCGATCGCGGCGAGCCGCTCGCGATCGACCGAAGGCGCGGCCACTGGCGCCGCAAGGGCCGCCTCGGTCATGCCTGCGCCTCCATCGGAAATGCAAAGGTCTCGGTCACCGGCCAGCTCAGGCGGATCTCGTCATGCACGACAGGGATCGCGCCGTCGCGCCCGGAGAGCTCGGCGAGCAGGCTTTCACCGGCCCCGGCATCGACGTCGACCAGTGTGCGTGAGCCCTGGAACACCACGGAGCGGACCCGGCCGGCGGCCGTATTCGCTTCGCTTTGCTCGCCGATCCGCAACTGCTCGGGGCGTGCTGCGACGATGACAGGCGAACCCGCCTGGAAATTGCCGAGCGCCGACAAGCGGCCGACCCTGGTCTCGACCTCGACCTTGCCGTTGCCGGCCGCCAGCACCGTGCCGGCAATCCGCGTCGAGAGCCCGACGAAGTTGAGTGCGAACAGGCTTGCGGGCCGCAGATACAGCTCGCGCGGCTCGGCGAGCTGCTCGATGCGTCCCTTGCTCATGACCGCGACGCGGTCGGACATGGTCAGCGCCTCGTCCTGGTCGTGCGTCACGAAGATCGCGGTTGCCTTCACGTCCTGGAGCAGGCGGCGCAGCTCGACCTGCATCTCCTCGCGCAATTTCCGATCGAGCGCGGACAGCGCCTCGTCGAACAGCAGCACGTCAGGCTCGACCGCGATGGCGCGCGCCAGGGCCACGCGCTGCTGCTGGCCGCCGGACAGCGCCGAGATGCGCCGGCCGGCGAGGTGGCCGAGCTTGACCAGCGACAGCGCGCGCTCCACCGCGGCGTCGATCTCGCGTCTGGCCGCGCCGCGCACCTTGAGCCCGAATGCGATATTGCCGGCGACGGTGAGATGCGGAAACAGCGCATAGCTCTGGAACACCACGCCGACATTGCGCTTGTGCGGCGGCACGTGGGTAACGTCGCGCCCGGCGAGTTCGACCTTGCCGGTGTCGGGTTGCGCCAGGCCGGCAATGGCACGGAGCAGCGTGGTCTTGCCGCAGCCGGACGGGCCGAGCAGCGTCACCAGCTCGCCGCGGCGGATGGTCAGGTCGATGTGGTCGAGGACCGTCGTGGGTCCGTATGTCTTGGAGACGCCGCGAACGACGAGATGCGGGGCGGCTTCGCTCATGTCATCTCCTTGCTCCAGCGGTCGACCCAGGAGGCGCGGTTCTTGGCGACGAACGCCCAGTCCGGCGCGAACAGCGAGGCTGGGTCCGGGAAGCCCGCCGGCGTGGGCGTGCCCTTGTTGGTCGGGGCGACGAAGGCCTTGTCGGCGAGGATGATCTGCGCTTCCGGGCTGAGGAAGAAGTCGATCACGGCATCGGCGAGATCGCCGGCCGGTGCGCCGTTCACCTTCGCTATTCCCGACGGCATCGCAAAGCCGCCGTCCTGCGGCACGGCGAGATCGACCGGTGACCCTTCCGCCTTGCGGATCAGCGTGTAGGCCGAGAACTGGCCGCCGATCATCCACGCCTCGCCCTGCTCCATCAGATTGATGGCCTGCGGCGCGTTGGTGTAGACGTTCAAGAGGTTCGCCTTCAGCTCCTTCGCCTTCTTGAAGGCGGCGTCGATCTCGTACTGCGCCTCCTTGTAGGGCTTGCCGGTCTCGAGATGGGCGGCGGCGAGCAGCGTCCAGAAACCTTCGGTGTTCGACAGCGACGGCACGATCACCCTGGAGGCATATTTCGTATCCCAGAGGTCGGACCAATTGCCAGGCGCCGTCTTCATGCGTTTGGTCGAATAGGCGATGCCGGCCCAGGGCCGCTGATAGTTCGCCCATAGTCCGTCCTGATGCACCGCGCCGTCGACCAGCTTGCCGAGGTTGGCGATGGACGATGCCGACATTTTGGTGATCAGGCCGTCGCTGGCTGCCGGCAGCATCACCGGATCGTCCATGATGACGACGGAGATCTTCGGCGCGGCCTTGTCGGCCTGCATCTTCTGGAGATTGGTCAGCGAGTTTGTGCCCTCGTAGAGCACCTTGCAGTCGAGCTTCTTCTCCAGCACGGGAAACAAATCGGCATTGAAATATTTCGCGGCGCCCGCGGGGCCGCCGATGACGATCTCCCTGGGCGCGGCGCGCAGCCGCGCCGGAGCGACGATGATCGCGGCTAGGGCCGCGCCGGAGGTCAAAACGCTGCGTCGGGAGGGGGTGTGCATGGGCATGTCCCGTTTGTTGTGCGTAAAGCTTGCAGCGGAGACGCAGCAAGCGCCATGCCAAATGTGCACATTTTCATAATTGCGATTTGTATCAGTCGGTTAGCTGGATGATGGTTTTGGCGCCTGCGCGGCGCCTGCATGCCGGCGCAGCAAATGTGCACATTTTTTGGAGGTGACGCTGCGCATCCTTTGGGCCTAGCTACCGCCATGACGACGCAGCGCGGGCGAGACGGCAAAGAAAGCGGCAAGAGAAGCGGCAAAGGGCTCGGCAAGGCCAATCCGGCGGAGGACGAGGCGGTCTATCAGGCCATCCTGCACGCGCTGCTGGAGGGCAAGCTGAAGGCCGGGGCGAAGCTGGCCGAGCCGCCGCTCGC
>NZ_JADPIT010000016.1:204257-219925 GCF_023073035.1 Bradyrhizobium sp. 62 | reverse complement strand
GCCGCGCCCGACGCTCGACGACGTCCGCAGCGTCTACGAGGCGCATCGCGTGCTCGAGGCCGGCGTGCTGACGCAGCTCGTGCGTCATGTCGACGACGCCCTGATCGAGCGACTGACGGCGCATCTCGCCGAGGAGCGCGCCGCGGCAACGCGCGGTGACCGCGCCGCGTCGGTGCGGCTGTCGGGCGCGTTCCACGTTCATCTGGTGGAGGCGCTCGGCAATGCAGAGCTCTCGCGCTTCCTCGCCGATCTGCTCAGCCGCTCCTCGGTGATGGTCTCGGTCTACGAACCCGCCACCGATTCGATCTGTGCGGTGGACGAGCACGGTGCCATCGTCGAAGCGCTGCGTGCCCGCGACGTCGCGCGTGCGATTGCGGTGTCGCGCGAGCATTTCCTGCATGTCGAGAGCCGCCTGCATCTGGATGACGATGCGGCGCCGGTGAGTGAGGATTTGACGAGCGTGTTTGGCGCGGTGAAGCCGAAGCGGCGGAAGGCGCGTTAGCCCCACTGTCTCCCCAACGTCGTCCCGGCGAAGGCCGGGACCCACAGCCACAGGAAGTTATTTGGCGAAGACCGCCTGCTATTCTTCGCCGGTACTCCCACTGCCGCCTACCGATAAAGCACGGGGTATGGGTCCCGGCCTTCGCCGGGACGACGGCGGTGGGTGCGACGGCCAGTACGGCTACGTCAGCACCTTCACCCCGCCGAACGACGTCACCCGGCCCTGCTTCAGCATCACGATCTGCGTCGCGAGCTGGCGCAGCTCGGCGACGTCGTGGCTGACATAGACCATGGGGACATTAGCCTCGTCGCGCAGCCGCACCAGATAGGGCAGGATCTCCAGCTTGCGGCCCTCGTCGAGCGCGCCGAGCGGCTCGTCGAGCAGCAGCAGGCGCGGCCTTGACAGCAGCGCGCGGCCGAGCGCGACGCGCTGGCGCTCGCCGCCAGAGAGTTTTCCGGGGCGGCGACCCTGCAGCGCGCCGATGTCGAGCAGCTCGATGACGCGCTTGTGCTGCGCCGGATCGGGCGCGAGGCCGTTCATTCGCCTGCCATAGTCGAGATTTTGCGCGACGTTGAGATGCGGAAACAGCCGCGCATCCTGGAACACATAGCCGATGCGGCGGCGCCAGGTCGGCACATGAATGCCGGCCGCGCTGTCGTCGACCGTCTCGCCGTCGATCACGATGGTGCCGCGGTCGGGCCGCAGCAGCCCCGCGATCATGTTGACCAGCGAGGTCTTGCCGGCGCCCGACGCTCCGAACAGGCCGATGACGCGGCCTTCGCTCGCGAAGGAGGCGGACAGCGAGAACTCGCCGAGCTGCTTTTCTATGTCGACGCGCAGCATGGTCAGTTCCCGTGCAATCGCGCGGTGGCGCGGCGGGCGAACCATTCGGCCGCAATCAGCGCACCCAGCGCGAGCACGATCGAGACGATCACGAGCCGTCCCGCGGCGGCGTCGCCGTCCGGCGTCTGGATCAACGAATAGATCGCGGACGAAATCGTCTGGGTCTCGCCGGGAATGTTGGAGACGAAGGTGATGGTGGCGCCGAATTCGCCGATCGCTTTCGCAAAGCCGAGCACCATGCCGGCGAGCACGCCGGGCAGCGCCAAGGGCAGCGTCACCGTGAAGAACACTTTGAAAGGAGTGGCGCCGAGCGTCGCGGCGGCCTGCTCGAGCCGGCGGTCGATCGCCTCGATCGACAACCGCATCGGACGCACCAGCAGCGGAAACGCCATCAGGCCGCAGGCAAGCGCAGCACCGGTCCAGCGGAAGGCGAAGACGATGCCGAGAGTATCGGCCAGAAAACCGCCGACGAGTCCGCGGCGGCCGAAGGTCAGTAGTAGCAGATAGCCGGTGACGACAGGCGGCAGCACCAGCGGCAGATGCACCAGCGCATCGAGCACCGACTTGCCCCAGAAATCACGCCGCGCGAGCAGCCATGCCAGCGCAATGCCGAACGGCGTTGCCACCAGCGTCGCGATGACGGCAACCCTGAGCGAGAGCAGGATCGCCGTCCATTCGGCGGGAGAGATGTCGAGCATCAAATCGCAAAATCAAGTGGAGGGGCTGATCAGGAACTTGAAACCGTATTTTTCCAGAATGGTCTTGGCGGCGGTCGAGCGCAGGAAGGCGAGATAGTCGCTGGTCTCGCCCTTTGCTGTCGTGGTCGCAGCGACGGGATAGATGATCGCGGGATGCGAATCCGCCGGGAAGGTGCCGACGATCTTCACGCCGGGCTCGACCTTGGCATCTGTGGAATAGACGATGCCGAGGTTGGCCTCGCCACGCGCGACCAACGTCAGCGCGGCCCGCACGCTCTCGGCCATGGCGAATTTCGGCTCCGCCGCCTGCCAGGCTCCGAGGCTCGTCAGCGCCGCCTTGGCATACTTCCCAACCGGCACGGATTTGACGTCGCCGGTCGCGATCCTGCCGTCGCCGGCGAGCTTTGCGAGGTCAAAACCCTGCGCGATGGGCATGTTGTCGAGCCTGGAATCCTTCGGCGCGATCAGCACGATGCTGTTGCCGAGCAGATTGACCCGGCTCGGCTCGTTGATGGTCTTCTTGGAGATCGCGTAGTCCATCCAGTCGGTGTCGGCGGAGACGAACACATCGGCCGGCGCGCCCTGCTCGATCTGCCTGGCGAGCACCGAGCTTGCGGCATAGCTGACGCTGAACTTGACGCCGGTCCTGGCGGTGTAGGCCGCGTCGACCTCGTCGAGCGCGTTCTTCATCGAGGCTGCCGCGAACACGGTGATGGTCTTGTCTTCGGCTCCAGCAGGCGAAAGGCTCGCGGCCAGAAGGAACATAGCCGAAAGCAGCACGGAAAGGCGGGACATCGGAAGCGCTCCATGCGCGCGTTCAGGGCACGCAAGGCGGCGCGCGCAAGACGGCGTTGGTTGAATTAGGCTTGCGACCGGCGGAAGCGCTGTTCCGGCAAGCCCGACGGACTTACGGTCCGGCAAGCGATCGCTGGGTCATCATAACAGGGTGGCCGAACAGGTCAAAGGCGACGGTTCGCATGGCGCCAACCAGGAATTCGTCATCCCGGCCTGGTGCGCAATTGCGCACTAGGCCGGGATGACCGCGGAGGCTTTACCGTTTCGCGTCGCCCGCGTGCAGCACGGCCTTGCACGCCGCCGGCATCTGCGCCAGCGTCATCGGCGGTTTCGGCTTCGGCGGCTCCGCCGGCGGTTTGGGGTGCAGCACGCCGTCGCTGAACCAATAGGCGAGATCGGAGGGCTTGCAGCCTTCGTCCTCGGATTGCGACGGCTGGCCCTCGCAGTCGCTCGCGCCCGCCGGGCAGTGCATGCGGATGTGGAAGTGATAGTCGTGGCCCCACCACGGCCGGATCTTCGACAGCCAGGAACGGTCGCCCTTGGCCTCCCGGCACAGCGCCTTCTTGATCGCGGCATTGACGAAGATGCGCTGCACCGCCGGCTCCTGCGCCGCGTCGCGCAGCACCAGCACATGGCCCGGCGTGAACACCTTCGGATCGATGTCGAGCCGGTCCGGGCGCACCATCATCACCGCCGACATGTCCTCGCGCTCCTCGCGCGATAAGCGATGGTCCGGCATCGGCGTCAGCCAAATGTCGGCATCGAGGCCGATCTGGTGGCTGGCATGGCCGGACAGGGCCGGCCCGCCGCGCGGCTGGGCGATGTCGCCGACCAGGATGCCCGGCCATCCCGCGTCCTTGTGCGCCCTGGCGGCAAGCCGCTTGATCAGCGCGATCATCGCGGGATGACCATAGCTGCGGTTGCGCGACAACCGCATCACCTGCCAATTGTCGCCGTTGAGCGGCATCTGCTCGGCGCCGCCGATGCAGCCTTTCACATAGGAGCCGATGACGTGCGCCGGTCCCTTCGACGGCAGCAGCTTGCGCGCGAACAGTTCCTTGGCGCCAATACTGGGATCGTTCGGATTGGCGAGCGGCGGCAGCGGCTTTGGGTTGACGCTGCCCTTGTCCTGGGCCAGCGCGTCGCCGGCGGCCAGGAGCGTCATGACGAGCAGGAGAGGGGCGAAGCGGCGGGGACTCATGTTGACATTCTTATAGCCCAACACCGCGTCAGGGTTAAGAAACAGTCCCTCGGCTGAAATATCGTCTCGAAGTCGTAGTTCCCGGTGCGTCGGCCGGCCGATTTTTAACAATGCGATAACCCTCTCATGCATTGACCAAAATTCGTGCGCGGGACGCGTACTCACCCCCTTCTGCATGCAAGCGCGCGCGATCCCGGAAATGATTCAAGGCAGCGCGCAATTTTGCGCCATCTCGTTCTCCGATGACGACAATGCGATGCGCCTGGGGCGCCCATCGGCACTGTCGCGCCTTGCAAACGGGCAATGGGGGCTGTTTTTTCGAGACTGCCAGACCGTGCGTCCCCTCGCCATGCCACCCAAGATTACCTTTCTTTCAGACACTTGCCCCAAGAGTTGCGGTCGCTGGGCGCGACTGGGACGAGTGAAGTTGAGTTTGGGGTTTCGAAAGCCAAAAAAGCGAAAGGGAAGTGTGCTTGGCAGGTCCGGCCTGCACCCGCGCAAGCCGCGCTTTGCGCGCGCCCCTCATCCTCCGTCCGAACGCGACGAAGGTCTGCGCGGCCGCGCCGAGGCCGCGATCGCGGAAGCGCGCAAATCCCATGAGCGCCTGCGCCAGGCCATCGAGATCCTGCCGCAAGGCATCGTGTTTCTCGATGCCGAGGGCCGCTATGTCCTCTGGAACAAGCAATACGCGGAAATCTACAGCAAGACCGCCGATCTGTTCGAGGAAGGCGCGCGCCTCGAGGACACGCTGCGCATCGGCGTCGCCCGCGGCGACTATCCCGAAGCTGCCGGCCACGAGGAAGAATGGATCGCCGAGCGGCTGCAAAGGCTTTATCAGCCCGGCGCGCGCCACGAGCAGAAGCTGGCGGACGGCCGCGTCATCCTGATCGACGAGCGGCTGACCGACGACGGCGGCGTCGTCGGCCTGCGCGTCGACATCACCGAGTTGAAGCAGCGCGAGGCCTCGTTCCGCCTGCTGTTCGACGGCAATCCCGTCCCCATGATCGTTTGCGCACTCGACGACGAGCGCATCCTCGGCGTCAACGATGCCGCTGTCGCCCATTACGGCTACAGCCGCGCCGAGTTCGAGCTGCTGACGATCCGTTCCCTTCAGGCTTTCGACAGCGAGCCGCCCTGGACCACCGATTCGGCCGGCGAGGAGCAGGCCGGACGCACCTGGAAGCACGTCAAGGCCGACGGCGCCCTGATCGACCTTGCGATCTATTCGCGCGAACTGACTTATGCCGGGCGGCCCGCGGTGCTGCTCGCGCTGATGGACATCACCGAGCGCAAGCGCGCCGAGGCACGGCTCGCCTTCATGGCCCAGCATGACGGGCTGACCGGTCTGCCAAACCGCAATCTGCTGCGCCAGCAGATCGACGAGATGCTGCTGCATACGAGGCGCAGCACCGACAAGGTCGCGCTGCTGATGCTGGGGCTCGACAATTTCAAGGCGGTCAACGACACGCTGGGACACGCGATCGGCGACAAGCTGCTGCGCGGTGTCGGCAAGCGGCTGCGTTCGACCTTGCGCGAGGAGGACGCGCTGGCGCGGCTGAACTCGGACGAGTTCGCAATCGTGCAGAGCGGCCTGACGCGTCCCGAGGATGCGGTGCTGCTGGCCAAGCGCCTGCTGGAAGCCATCGCCGATCCTTATCTGCTCGACGGCCATTCCGTGGTGATCGGCGCCTCCATCGGCATCGCGATGGCGCCGGGCGACGGCGACGATTCCGAAAAGCTGCTCAAGAGCGCCGACATGGCGCTGTCGCGCGCCAAGCTGGATGCGCGCGGCTCGTTCGCGTTCTTCGAGGCGGCGCTCGATGCGAAAGCGCAGACCCGCCGCAAGATCGAGGTCGAGCTGCGCGACGCGATCCAGAACGACGTGCTGCGGCCGTACTACCAGCCGCTGATCGACCTCCAGAGCGGCCGCATCACCGGCTTCGAGGCGCTGGTGCGCTGGCCGCATGCCGAGCGCGGCATGGTCTCGCCGGCCGAGTTCATTCCGGTCGCGGAAGAAACCGGGCTGATCAATCCGCTCGGCGGCCTGATGCTGCGCCGGGCCTGTCACGATGCCGCGACCTGGCCGGACGACGTCCGCGTCGCCGTCAACCTGTCGCCGCTCCAGTTCCGCAGCGGCAATCTGCTTTCGGTGGTGACGGATGCGCTGAAGCATTCCGGCCTGCCGCCGCGGCGGCTCGAGCTCGAGATCACGGAGACGCTGCTGCTGGAGAAGAGCGCCCAGGTGCTGGCGACGTTGCACGCGTTGCGCGCGCTCGGCGTGCGCATCTCGATGGACGATTTCGGCACCGGCTACTCCAGCCTGAGCTATCTGCGCAGCTTCCCGTTCGACAAGATCAAGATCGACCAGTCCTTCGTGCGCGATCTCGGCGCCAATCGCGAGGCCCAGGCGATCATTCGCTCCATCGTCAGCCTCGGCAAAGGCCTCGGCGTCACCATCACCGCCGAGGGCGTCGAGACCGAAGCCGAGCTGAGCTGTCTGCGCACTGAGGGCTGCGACGAAGGCCAGGGTTTTCTGTTCAGCAAGGCCCGGCCGAATATCGAGATTATCAGTCTGCTCGCCGCGCAACGGGGCATCGATGGTGCCGAGGAGGACGCCGCAATGGTGGCCTAGGCCGGGGGATGCCAGCTTGCATCTTGAGTGGGCGCAGTTGAAATTCAGTGGCCGACAAGTGTTACGGCCTCGGCCGGAGCGGTTTCATGGGACCGCACGAATACGAAGCGGGATGCCGCGGGGATCTGAGCATCGGCGCTGCCATCCTGGCCGATGAGGATGAGTCCCGCGCCGCCATTGGCTACATTCAAGATGACGGGGGCGCCCTGCCAGGTCCTGATTGGCTCCATTCCGATGATGAGAAATTCGCCGATCGGCTGGTCGAAATATTGAAGCCTCAGTTGTGGTCCGACTTCTGCAGCCGCGAGGCCGAAACCCAACTGTTTAGCGCGCGCATAGATGTCCGCCAGCAACGCAGTGTCGGTCCGAAAGCCCAGTTCGGCTGCCGACACCGTGAAAAGCTCTACGCTCGTTGTCGTGGCGCTGACGGTAAACGTCGGCCGGGCGAGAATTTCGCCAGCCGAGTTTCCGATGCCGCAACCTGCCGCATCCAACGCGTTGCCGAGGGCGAAGACATTTGCAAACGTCCCGATCCTGATCGTCTTCCACACCGGGACATCGACGGCGGATCTGATCGGGATCTGCGGCCCATCAGAGCGCGCTTGCTTGAGCTTCAAGTGGTTCCGCAGGACGTCTCGCGCCGAGCATTGAGCCACGGCTTCGCTCGCGAACAGGACAGTGCATGCGACGCAGAGGATGGCGACAACGAGAATGCCACCTTGGTGCCATCCCGGCGAACGCCCCTGAATGGCATGGCGACTGACTTTCCTGCCAGCTGTTCGGCCCATAACGGACCTCTCTTGCGCAAAGGCAGCGCGCTAGAAACAATTCAGAATTATCACTTCCAAATGGTCGGCGCGGTCACAGCGGAAAAGCTGTTGTTTTTGTAGCTATAGAAATTGGTCCGGCAAGATCTGCAAAGGTTCATCGGCGAAGACGCCGGATGGCGAACTCAATATGGGTCAGCGTGGGTGCACTGTCGCAACGGGTCCACGTCAGCGGTCTCCGGAAAGGATCATCTTACCGACGTCTTCGTAATGCGTATCGCGCGCCTGGATCTGCTGGGCGATGGCGTGCATGTCGCGGAATCGGCGTTCGAACGGATTGCTGCGGAATACGGCCGTGGCGCCGGCCATGTGATAGGCGCTGTCGACCACCCTGGCCGACTGGTGAATGGTCCAGGTCGCGGCGAGGCGAACCGAGCTCCGATGCGCCGCGCTGAATTCGCCGGTCGCGCAGAGATCGCGCCACATCGCGCTTGCCGTCGCATAGAGATAGGCGCGCGCGGCCCGCAGGTCGCCCTCGGTGCGGCCGATCAGGCCCTGGACCGCCCCGTTGTCGTGCATGGCGCTGGCCGCCAGCGACTGATGCTTGCCGCGCGCCAGCGCGATCGCGGCATCGAGCGTGGCGCGCGCCACGCCGAGCGACACCGCGGCAAAGCCGAGGCTGAAGGCCGAGCCGGTGCCGATCCTGTAGAGCGGCCCCTTCTCGCGTAGCGCGGACGGGACGTCACGAAACGCGGTGAAGCGCTCGGGGATGAAGAGGTCGGCGACCTCGTAGGAATCGGTGCCGGTGCCGGCGAGCCCGATCGCCTGCCAGACGTCGTGCAGCACGGCGCTCGCGACCGGAAACAGGATGGTGCGCACCTCCGCCGAGCCGTCGGCATTCTTGCGCGGCGCGCCGTCGGCCCCGACGATGCGGACATGTGCCCCGAGCCAGCTCGCCTGCCGCGAGCCCGAGGCAAAATCCCAGCGCGCCGTGACGCGATAACCGCCCTCGACGATGCGCGCCTCGTGCGCGATCGCGCCCCAGGCGAGGATGCCCGGCGCCGTGTTGAAGATCTCCTGCGCGGTGTCGTGGTCGAGCGAGGCCGCGATCATCGCGCAGACCGCGCATTGACCAAGGCACCAGGCGGTGGAGGCATCCGCTTTCGCGATCTCCTCCAGCATCTGCATGAAGGCTTCCGGCGGCGCTTCGCCGCCGCCAAGACTTTGCGGCAGCAGCGCGTGATAGAGCCCGTTCTCGATCAGCGCAGAGACGACGGCCGGCGTCAGCCGCCGCGTCCGCTCGATCTCGTCAGCCTCGCTGGCAATGAGCGGCGCGATGGCGCGGGCGCGTTCGCCGAGATCGACGCCGGAGGGAGCGTTCATTCGCGTTTCCTCGCCCATTCTGCCGTGAGCGGTCAATCGCGCGATGGTGATCTATTTGGCGAGGA
This sequence comes from Bradyrhizobium sp. 62, assembly GCF_023073035.1. NCBI lineage: Bacteria > Pseudomonadati > Pseudomonadota > Alphaproteobacteria > Hyphomicrobiales > Nitrobacteraceae > Bradyrhizobium > Bradyrhizobium sp. 62. The sequence continues at coordinate 211,039 of NZ_JADPIT010000016.1, read as the reverse complement.
GGATCAAGGTGGTGCGGCCCGTCATTCCGGGAATCGCCAGGCGTGGAATGCGGAATCCAGAGCGAATGGTGCAAGATCGAAAGCTTACGCCGGCCACCGAGAAACCAGTGGCGCTTCTCGGACATTATCGTCCTCCAGAAGACCATGGTATGCTTCCAAAGCAGGCAGCGATTTTTGACCTCCAACCGGCAGCGCCAAATGTCCTCGTCTGAGCCCCCGATGATACGCAGTGACGCAGCCCGCCGAGGGCGGAGACAGACGAAGACCCTGCTGCTGATTTTGGCCGTCGGATTTCTCGTTTTCGGAGCCGCTGCGGGTACATTGTATTACGCGCTGCGGCCGATAACTCTCCGGATTGCCGTCGGACCGCCGGGAAGCAACGATCACAAGGTGATCGAGGCGATGACCGAGGCCTTTGCCAGCGAAAGCAGGACTGTAAAGCTGTCTCCGATCGTGACCGCCGGGGCGGCCGAAGCTCTCGCTCTGCTCGGTGCCGGCAAGGCCGACCTCGCGGTCGGTCGCGGCGATCTGGAAATGCCGGCGGACGCGCAAACAGTCGTCATCTTGCGCAAGAATTTCGTCGTGCTGTGGTCTTCTTCGGGAGTTGCGGGCAAGGGCTCCAAGCGGAAACCGGCGCCGAAGATCAAGGAGGTCGCCGATCTCGAAGGCCGCAAGGTGGGAGTGATCGGCGGGACGCCGGCGAACGCCGCATTGCTGAGGGTCATCCTGAGCGCCGCCGGGGTAGCAGCGGACAAGGTCACGATTAGCCAGTTCGGCACGGGCCAGATTGAGGAGCTGGCGCGCGACCCGAGCCTTGACGCTTACATGGCGGTCGGTCCGCTCGACAGCAAGATAACCGCCGACGCGGTCGCCGCGACGGCGCGGACACGTGGCGAGCCCAAATTTCTCGCGATCGACGCATCGGAAGCCATCGCCTTGAAGCATCCGCGTTATGAATCGGAGGAAATTCCACCAAGCATTTTCAATGCGAGTCCGGCCTGGCCCGATGACAAGGTGGAGACTGTCAGTGTCAGTCATTTGATCGTCGCACGGAATGCCTTGTCCGAAACGACAGTGGCGGCGTTTTACCGCCAGCAATTCGCCCTCCGGCAGGCGATTGCCAGGCAAGTGCCTGGCGCTGCGCAAATCACCAAGCCGGACACCGAGAAAGAAGCCGAGCTGCCGGTACACCGGGGAGCGGCGGCCGTGATCGACGGCACTGAGCGCACCTTCCTCGACAGATACGGCGACTACTTCTGGTTTGCGCTCCTGCTTCTCTCCGGCATTGGTTCGGCCGGCGCCTGGCTGCGTCAATATCTCAATCGGGATGAAAGGGACGAGAACACCGGCCATCGCAACAGAATTCTGGCCCTGGTTTCCAGGGTGCGCACCGCGGAGTTCGACCACGAACTGCTGGCTATGCAGCAGGAGGTCGACGCCATCATCGAGGAAACGCTTGGCTGCTACGATGACGGCGCCATCGAGGAGGAGGAGCTGGCAGCCTTTGGCCTGGTGCTCGAGCTGTTCGATCATGCCCTCAGCGAGAGGCGCGCAGCGTTGCAAACGGCTCCTTCGAACGTGCTCGCCGCGCGGCGGTAGCGATACGATAAGCCCGCTGGCCGCTGAATCCTGGAGAACAGCCAAACCTAGATCGGGTCCTTTAGCAGGCGCTCCATGATGATCGTGCGTTCGTCACCATGATAGCTGTCGTGCACCGCCTTGAACCCGAGCCGCGCGTAGAAAGTCTCGGCGGTGACGGAAGAAGGGACGGTCAGCGAAGCGACGTTTCGTGCGCGCGCCGTGCGCTCGATCTCGGCCATCAGCAACTTGCCGATGCCCCCGCACTGAACATCGGGAGCCACGAAGACCGTGCGGACCACGTTTCCGTCGAGGCTTGCTGTTCCAACTATGCGGCTGCGGATCGTGGCGACAAACACGGTGCGTTGTCCGATCAGCCGCCGCACGGCATCGGGACTGAAACTATGCGCGATCCTTTCGATGATCTCGTCCGCATAGTCCTTCGCGTTCGTTTCCCGCAGCGCCCGCAAGATGATAGCACTGATCCCATCGGCATCATTCGCGAGTGCGGGCCGGATTGTGCATTCCATGGGGCGCTCCAACCGTCGCTGTAGGTCCGCGGCCGTAAACAGCCAATGCCGTTCGGCCGTCCCGCCATGCCTCGCAACTGCAAGCTATTGCAGTCCCAGACCGCTGCAGTACCACGCCATATCTTCGTGTCTCCAGCCGCGCTTGACGCCTGACTCCTTGCATTCGTTGTAGGTCTTGAAGTTTGCTCCGTTTCGGCAGCCTGACGAGTAGCTCCCAAAGCCGCCACCCGAGGTGGAACATGCGACCGAGCTGGCCGCCGTGGTCGGGGCGGCCATCGCTTTGGGAGCTGCGTTCGCTGATGTGATCGACAGAATCATCAAGCCCCCCAGCGCAAAAACCGAAGCTTTCATTGCCTTCTCCTGATTGGCGGATGCCTGATACGATCTAAGGACGTGTTGTAGCAGTAAATGCAACCTGAATGAAAGGGCCCGCGCGGCAGGCGCTTTCTGGTTTTTTCCGTTCGACAGCAAACCGCGACTGCGTTGTTCCTCGAAAGGAACGGTCGGGAGCTCAAGGCGTTTGAGGTAGCGAAAGGACACTTCCATGACCGAAAAATTCGATCCGGCACCGCCGGACAAGAACGCGGATGATCTCAAGCGTGGCATCCGACGCGACAAGGCCAAGGACGACGAGTTGGACAAGGGCTTGAAGGACAGTTTCCCGGCGTCGGACCCGGTGAGCAGCACCCAGGCGTCCAAGGCAACACCGGACGCATGAAGGAGGGATGGACTATGGGCCTCGCAGCCTATGATATTGTTGGCAGGGACGGTGCTTGGCACGTCGACCACGATGGCGAAGTCCGGAACACTTACCAGACCAAGGAAGCCGCTTTCGAGGCGGCCGTTGCGGCGGCATCGCTCGCCATGCGGCAGGGGCACTCCGTCCGGCTGACGGTGCCGGAGAGCGAGAACGCCGTCGGCGCAGAAAATTCGGGCGGATGACCTTCGAGGGCATTCTGATTCTACACGGCCGCCAGCAAATGGGCGGGCGCGAACGGCTTGTGCAAAAAGGTCGTGTTGGGCGGGAGGGGCGCCATCACCGTCCCGGACATCAGCACGATGTTGAGCCCGGGATGCGCACTGCGAGCGTACTCCGCGAGCTCGAGCCCGGTCATTCTCCCAGCGAGGTTGTGATCAGTGATGAGCGCCCGTAGCTCATTGCCAGTAGACGCCACGATTAGCTCCGCCGCTTCTGCGGTGGCACATTCGACGACTTCGAACCCTTCGTCCTTAAGAAGGTCGGATAGAACTTCGCGCTGGAGCGAGTCGTCCTCGACCAGCAGCATGACGAAATTCGACATGCGGTCATTCCCAACTTATCGGATGTTAATGCGCTTCTTCGAGGATTGTTCGGTTGTGATGTCTTCGTTCGGCGCTCCCGTTCGCCACGGCATGATCAGTCGAACATGTTGCATTCTCGTTGAGGTTTCGACGGAGGCGCCGAAGCGGGGATCGAACAGGAGTGGCCATGGCAATCGTCTTCATCACGGGCAGCACGGACGGTTTGGGCCGCGCAGCTGCCCAGTCTATCCTCGAACAGGGCCACCAAGTCGTCCTGCACGCGCGATCGGCGGAACGTGCGGCGGCAATCGCCGGGCTTGAATCGCATTCCGCACGGGTCGTGATCGGCGATCTCAAGAGCGTCGCCCAGACGAGGCACGTGGCAGACCAGGTCAACACAATCGGACGAATGGACGCGGTCATCCACAACGCCGGGGTCTATACCGAGCGCAGCCGCGGCCCGACGCCCGAAGGCCACGCCACCACCCTGGCGGTCAACACGCTCGCGCCCTATTTGCTCACCGCCCTGATGAAACGCCCCGATCGGCTGGTGTATCTCAGCAGCGGACTCCATCGCGGCGGAGAGGGATCGTTGGGCGATCTCGACTGGATGAGGCGAACCTGGGATCCGGCCAAGGCGTACGCGGAGAGCAAGCTGCACATGGTCGCACTGGCCTTTGCCTTGGCGCGGCGTTGGCCGCAGGTGCTGAGCAACGCCGTCGATCCCGGCTGGGTCCGCACCAAAATGGGCGGTGCCGGAGCGCCGGTCGGCGTGGCCACTGGACAACGGACGCAGACCTGGCTCGCGGTGAGCGATGATCCCGCCGCCCTGGTCAGCGGTCGTTACTGGCATGACCTCCGGCAACAAGAGCCGGCGCACGAAGCGACCGATCCCGATTTTCAGGAGAGACTTCTCGACAGGCTGGGCGAGTTGACCGGGGTGACGTTGCCTCCGGCATAGAAGCGATTCGCCCGAAGCTCGTAGGATGGGTAGAGCGGAAGCGAAACCCATCAAACTTCTAGACTGCGCTCGTCGGGCGATGGGTTTCGCAAGAGCTCAACCCATCCTGCGAGCTTCACTGGCTTGAGATGCCGACAGCGCACGCAAGCACGCCTTCTCTCTGGGTCGTATCCGTCTCTGGGTCGTATCCGTTTCAGCCCTGCGGCTGGTCCTTCATGGCATCTGCGAATTTGCGCATGAGCCTCACAAGGTCATCGATCTCGGCCGGCTTCCAGCTTGCGAAGATCGCGGTGCCGATGCGTTCGCGCGCCGCATCGATATGCACGGTCATTTCCTTGCCTTGCCTGGTCACCACCGCCTCGCGCACGCGCCGGTCGGTTTCATTCGCCCGGCGATCCACCAAACCAAGGCTCTCGAGCTTTGCGACCTGCCTGCTGACCGTCGTGTGATCGCGGCCGGTTCTCGCGGCCAGCTCCACGATGCTGATTGGCCCCAGCCGTTCGATGCCCACAAGCAGTGGGAAGAGTGCCCGATCGAGCCGAATACCCGCTTCCTTGATCAGGACCTCATCGCGATCCGGCCGGTTTATGACGCTCACGATGTCGAGCAGTGCGCCATGGATCACCCGGATCTGTTGCGAGATGCGTGTATTTTGCACGTTTTTTGTTGACATGATTCTGCTTCTCCGATTACGTGCAAAATACACGGAAAGGAAAGATCATGACAACCAGATATGAAACCGAGGTGCTTATCTGCGGCGCCGGCGCGGCTGGATTGACGCTGGCAATCGAACTCGCCCGGCGCGGCGTGCCGTTCCGCCTGATCGAGAAGATGGACGATGCATTCCGCGGCTCCCGCGGGAAGGGCATTCAGCCGCGGACGCAGGAGATATTCGAGGACCTCGGCATTCTCGATCGCTTGGTCGCTGCCGGGGGCCTGTACCCGATGCCGCGCGAGTATCGTCCCGATGGCAGCTTTTCCGAGAAGGCTCCGTTCGAGCCGTCAGAGCCAAGCGCAGCCGAGCCCTTCCACATTCCGCTCATGGTGCCGCAGTTCTTGACCGAGCGGGTGATGCGAGAACGCCTGCTCGAGCTTGGGTATGAGCCGGAGTTCGGCTGCGAACTGGTCTCCTTCGAGCAGGACGAGGATGGCGTGACCGCGCGTCTCGCCCGCAAGTCCGCAGAGGAGGTCATCCGTGTTGGCTACCTTGTCGGCACGGACGGCGGGCGCAGCTTCGTTCGCAAGACGCTCGGCATCGATTTCCCGGGCAAGACACTGGGCGTCCGCGCCGTCGTTGCCGATATCAATTTGACCGGCTTCGGGCGCGACGCCTGGCACCGCTTCAACGAAGGCGACATGGAGCGGCAGATCTCGGTCTGCCCGCTGGCAGGCACCGAACTCTTTCAGTTGCAGGCCCCCGTTCCGCTCGAGGGAGATGTCGATCTGTCCGAGGACGGCCTCACCGCAATGTTGACCGGACGCACCGGCCGGAAAGATGTTTGCGTTCACTCGGTATCCTGGGCCTCGGCCTTCACCATGAACGCGCGCCTGGCCGACCACTACCGCATCGGCCGCGTCTTCCTGGCGGGCGACGCCGCGCACACACATCCGCCAACCGGCGGCCTGGGGCTCAATACCAGCGTTCAGGACGCCTATAACCTCGGATGGAAGCTTGCGGCCGTGCTCGCCTCTCGGGCTCCGGCTGCGCTTCTCGAGACCTATGAGGAAGAACGGCGGCCGATCGCGGCGGCGACGCTGGGACTGGCGACCAAGTTGCTGGATGCGACCAAGCGAGGAGACAGCCGGCGCGGCAGAGAGGTTCAGCAACTAGACATCGGTTATGCGGGCTCCCCGTTGGCGCTGGACGCGCCCGAGCGTCGCGGCCTCGTCGTCGCAGGAAACCGTGCACCCGATGCACCGCTTCAAGGTTCGGCAGGCAAGACGCGGCGGCTGTTTGAGCTGTTCGCCGGGGCCCATTGGACGCTTCTCGCGTTCAACGCGGAGCGGAACCTCATAGCGCCACGCGCCGGTCTGCACATTCATCACATTGGTGCCGGCGGGGACCTTGCCGACAGCGACGGTTATTTCGAGGGCGCCTATGCGCCTGAGCCAGGTCAATGGTGGCTGGTGCGGCCGGACGGATATGTCGGTGCGGTGGTCTCGTCAGTCGATGTGGAGCGGCTGGATGGCTACTTCGCGACAGTCGGGCTCGTCGGGGAGACCGAGGTCAGTGGCTAAGCGATACCGCATGGTCTTGGGGCACGCCGTGCCTTCGGGGTCGAATGAAGAACGAGAAGCCCCACAAGGGGCTTCCAGCTGTTTCATGCGGCAGCCGGCGGAGTGCGACGATGGCATCATGCTCCTGTTTTGCCCGACGAGTCAAACAGGTTTCGTAAAATCGGAAGCTCGAAAAAACCCAATGCCGACAAAGG
>NZ_JADPIT010000016.1:185110-204247 GCF_023073035.1 Bradyrhizobium sp. 62 | reverse complement strand
TGTGCATGGGGTTGTTTTCGCGGTTTTTTATTATCGCCCTAAAGATCCCGGCCCTCTCATCTCCCTAGAGCCGGGCGAGGCGCTGGCCTCAGCTGTCCACCTTCAGCGCGGCGATGAAGGCTTCCTGCGGGATGTCGACCTTGCCGAACTGCCGCATCTTCTTCTTGCCTTCCTTCTGCTTCTCCAGAAGTTTGCGCTTACGCGTGATGTCGCCGCCGTAGCACTTTGCGGTGACGTCCTTGCGCAGCGCGCGCACCGTCTCGCGCGCGATCACCTTGCCGCCGATCGCTGCCTGGATCGGGATCTGGAACATGTGCGGCGGGATCAAATCCTTCATCTTCTCGACCATGGCGCGGCCGCGGCCTTCGGCACGGGTGCGATGCACCAGCATCGAGAGCGCGTCGACCGGCTCGTTGTTGACGAGGATCTGCATCTTGACCAGATCGGCCGGTTTGTAGTCGGTGAGATGATAGTCGAACGAGGCGTAGCCCTTGGAGACCGACTTCAGGCGGTCGTAGAAGTCGAACACGACCTCGTTGAGCGGCAGATCGTATTTCACCATGGCGCGGGAGCCGACGTAAGTCAGCTCCTTCTGCACGCCGCGGCGGTCCTGGCACAGCTTCAGCACGCTGCCGAGATATTCGTCGGGGGTGAGGATAGTGGCTTCGATCCAGGGCTCCTGGATCTCCGCGATCTTGACCACGTCCGGCATGTCGACAGGATTGTGAATCGAGATTTCCTGCCCGTCGGTCAGGCTCATCTTGTAGATCACGCTCGGCGCAGTCGCGATCAGGTTGAGATCGAATTCCCGCGACAGACGCTCCTGGATGATCTCCAGATGCAACAGCCCGAGGAAGCCGCAGCGGAAGCCGAAGCCGAGTGCGGCCGAGGTCTCCATCTCGTAGGAGAAGCTGGCATCGTTCAGGCGCAGCTTGCCCATCGCCGCGCGCAAGGTCTCGAAGTCGTCGGCGTCGGCGGGGAACAGGCCGCAGAACACCACGGGAATGGCCGGCTTGAAGCCCGGCAGCATGTCGGTCACCGGCTTCTTGTCGTCGGTGATGGTGTCGCCGACGCGGGTGTCGGCCACTTCCTTGATCGCGGCGGTGATGAAGCCGATCTCCCCGGGTCCGAGCTCGTCGACCTGCGTCATCTTCGGGGTGAAGAAGCCGACGCGCTCGATGTCATAGGCCGCGCCCGTGCCCATCATGCGGACCCGGCTGCCCTTCTTCATGACGCCGTCGACGACGCGGATCAGCACCACCACGCCGAGATAGACGTCGTACCAGCTGTCGACCAGCAACGCCTTCAGCGTCGCCTCGCGGTCGCCCTTCGGCGGCGGCAGGCGGGTGACGATCGCCTCCAGCACATCGGGCACGCCGAGGCCGGTCTTGGCCGAGATCATCACGGACTCGGAGGCGTCGATGCCGATGACGTCCTCGATCTGCTGCTTGACCTTCTCCGGCTCTGCGGCAGGAAGGTCGACCTTGTTCAGGACCGGAACGATCTCATGCCCCGCATCGAGCGCGTGGTAGACGTTGGCGAGCGTCTGTGCCTCCACGCCCTGACTGGCGTCGACCACCAGCAGGGAACCCTCGCAGGCCGCCAGCGACCGCGAGACTTCGTAGGCGAAGTCGACATGGCCGGGCGTGTCCATCAGGTTGAAGATGTAATCCTTGCCGTCCTTGGCGCGGTAGGCGAGGCGCACCGTCTGCGCCTTGATGGTGATGCCGCGCTCGCGCTCGATGTCCATGGAATCGAGCACCTGCTCCTTGCCCGCCATTTCCCGGTCGGTGAGGCCGCCGGTCATCTGGATCAGGCGGTCGGCCAGCGTCGATTTGCCATGGTCGATATGGGCGACGATGGAGAAATTGCGGATGTTGGAAATGGGGACGGTCGTCATGGGCGCGGGATACCACTCACACCCCCGTGCGGCAACCATATTGCTGTAATTTCAGGGCCTTTGTTCACGCCAAGCTGATTCCACGAAGGCCCGAAACGCGCTACGCAACGCCTGATGTCCAGGCCCATGTCCACGACCTCGATCCCGTCTGCCCGAGCCCGCGCGAAGACCCGGGTGAGCTATGCCCGCTTTCGGGCCTGGCTGGTTGCCAGCGCGACCCGCCCGGAGGCACGCCTGTGGCTGGTGATCCAGCTCGCGATCCTGCATGCGGTGCTCTGGACCTTCATCCTGATCAATCTGAAGGCAGCGCAGGACGTTCACATGGACGTCGCGGAAGCCTGGGGCTGGGGCCAGAAATTCCTCTGGGGATATGGCAAGCACCCGCCGCTGTCGGGCTGGGTCGCCGGCCTCTGGTTCACAGTGTTCCCGCCGACGGACTGGGCGACCTATGCGCTGGCGATGGCGACCGTCAGCACCGGTATGGTGATCTGCTGGCTCATCGCGCTGCGCGTCGTGGATGCGCGGCGCGCGTTCCTGGTCGTGGTGATGGTCGCGCTCTACCCGATCTTCAATTTCAAGGGATTCAAGTACAATCCCGACCTGCTCCAGCTCGTCACCTTGCCGCTCCTCGTGCTCGCTTATCTCAATGCGTTCGAGAAGCGGAGCTGGCAATCCGGAGTCCTGCTCGGCCTGGCCGGCGCGCTGGCGCTGATGACCAAATATTGGGTGCTGACCATGATCGGCGCCATCGGGCTTGCCGCGCTGATCCATCCGGAGCGAATGAGGTTCTTGTCGTCACCGGCGCCATGGGCTGCGATCGCGACGATGGTGGTGGCGATGATTCCGCACATCGTCTGGCTGGCGGACGCGCATTTCGTGCCGCTGACCTATGCCGGCGATACCTACAGCCTCGAGGACAGCGGCCAGGTGCATCAGCTCGTGGCCGGCTATGTCCTGCATAATATCGCGCTGCTGGCATTGCCGGTGGCGCTGGCCGCGCTGGCGATGGCGCTGGTGCCGCCTTGGTTCAGGCTGCTCCTGCGTGCGCCCTGGCGCATCGTCACGCGGGCCTGGGGGCGCGGCGCGAATGCGAGCGTGAACCTTTCGCAGGCGCGCAACGTCTGGCTCATTCAGATCATCGTCGCGGTCGGACCCGCGCTCGGCGCGCTGGCCTTCAGCATCTACATGAAGACCGATTGGGGCATCTCGCTGTTCTTCCTGGTGCCGCTCGCGCTGGTCGCGATCCCGGCGCTGCGGGTGCAGAGTGCTGCGGTGTTCAACATTGTCGCGATCTGGCTCGTGCTCAGCGTCGCCACGCTCATTGCCTCGCCCTGGATCGCCGCGCGCGAGATGGCGGCCAATGCCGGCAACACGGCGACCTATGGCGCGCGCTCGGATCTCGCGCGCGAACTGACGCAGGCCTGGCACGCGCGCTTCGCCTCGCGCTGGGCGGTCGTCGCCGGCACCATGGAGTCGATCCAGCCGATGGTGTTCTACAGCCCGGATCATCCGGCCGCGTTCACGCCGCTCGAGGCCTGGGGGTCCGGGTTGATTTCGCCCGATGACGTCAAGAGATTCGGCTTCATCGGCGTGTTCGATCCGGCCGACGGTCGCCTGCCGGCGTTCGAGAAATGGGTGTCCGAGGTTGCGCCGAACGCCGAGCGCATCGTGATGACGACGCGCCGTTTCACCCACGGCAAGGCCGGTCCGTCGATGAGCTGGAACATCTACATCGCGCCGCCGGGGAAGTGATCGAGGCGACGCCGCCTAAATCCCTTCCTCGTTGAATTTGCTTTCAACGAGTTCGGTGATCGCCGCCAGCGCGGCTTCGGCATCATCGCCGGAAGCGGCGACCGTGATGGTGGTGCCGGGACCGGCGGCGAGCATCATCAGGCCCATGATCGAGGTGCCGCCGACGGTTTCGCCGCCGCGCGTCACCCAGACCTGCGCGCTGAAGCGCTCCACGGCCTGGACGAACTTGGCGGAGGCCCGCGCGTGCAGGCCGCGCTTGTTGATGATCAGGAGGTCCTTGGAGATCGCGCCCGCGGGCACGCCCGTCCCGGCTTGCGGCGCCTCGTCGCTCATTTGCCGGCGAGGACGCGGCTGGCGATGGTGACGTATTTGCGGCCGGCTTCCTGGGCCATCGCGATCGCGTCGGGTAGCGGACGCTCCTCGCGCACCTTGGCAAGCTTCACCAGCATTGGAAGGTTGATGCCCGCGAGCACTTCGACCTTCGGCCGGCTCATGCAGGATATTGCCAGGTTGGACGGCGTGCCGCCGAACATGTCGGTGAGGATCGCGACGCCGTCGCCGGAATCGACGCGGTTAACCGCTTCGATAATGTCGCTTCGACAGAGATCGGAATCATCTTCGGCGCCGATCGTGATCGCTTCGATTTGCTTTTGTGGGCCCATGACATGTTCAAGCGCTGCCTTGAATTCGTCGGCAAGGCGCCCGTGGGTCACAAGTACTAGACCAATCATCGGAAAACTCCTCGCGGGCGCTTTTGGTGCACCGCACGAACGCGCCACTTTGACCATCCAGAGCCCCCGCGCAAGAGGGGATGTTGCGTATCTCCCTGAATCTAGACGGATGGATAAGGGGAGCTGCGCCGGTCTATTCGGTCGCGAGTGTGGGGTTCATATGGTTACCATTTCCCTTCAAACAATCGCCTGAAGGGTTAACGGAAGATGAACTCTTGGTAGTGGTCAAGGCCGCGACAACCAGAGGAAGGGGCGAATAGTCGCGGCCGATTGGGATTCGCGGTATTTCGACACCTAAAATGGCTGTTTTCAGGGATTCGGCCGGCGGCAGCCGCTCCGCATCCGCGGCGTCCAGATCGACCACGAGGCCGACGGTCGCATGCTCCACAAAGTCGCAGCGCCGGATTCCGAGCCCCCGGATCTCGATCAGCCCGGCCAGGACCGGAGCGGGGCGGACCTCAATTTCGCGGCCGAGTGTCGCCAGATGGACACGGTCATCACCGACCAGAACGGCCCTTTCGAGCACGCCGCTACGTCCCGCCATGATTAAATCGAAGGCAAGGCGCGACTTGCCGGAGCCCGAGGGCCCGCGGATCAGCACCGCCAGATCTCCAACCCTGACCGCCGAGGCGTGAATGCTGGGGCCGCCGTCGCTCATAGAGCCGGCAGCCTCACCACGAAGCGCGCGCCGACAACAACAGGCGCTCCGTCCTCGTCCGCCGGGCCGGGACGGTTCTCCGCCCAGATGCGTCCGCCATGCGCGTCGACGATTTGCTTGGAGATCGACAGGCCGAGGCCGGAGTTCTGGCCAAAGCCCTGATGAGGGCGGTCGGTGTAGAAGCGCTCGAAGATGCGCTCCAGCGCGTCGTCGCGGATTCCGGGGCCGTCGTCGTCGACCACGATCTCGATCTCGCCGCGCACGCGGCGGCAGGTGAGGCGCACCTTGTTGCCGGGCTCGGAGAAGGACTGTGCGTTCGAGAGCAGGTTGGAGACGATCTGTCCGAGCCGCGAATCGTGGCCCGTCACGGCGAAATTGTCGGTCGGGCCGCGGCCCTCGAAACGCATTTCGACCGCGACGTCATGGCCGAGCTTGGTTTCATTGGCGACGGACACGAGCGTGGTCAACAGGCGGCGCAGATCGACCGGGATCGCATCCTGGCGCTGCAGTTCTGCATCGAGACGGCTGGCGTCGGAGATGTCGGAGATCAGCCGGTCGAGCCGCTTGACGTCATGCTCGATCACCTCGAGCAGGCGCGCGCGGCTGTTCTCGTTGCGCGCCAGCGGCAACGTCTCGACCGCGGAGCGCAACGAGGTCAACGGGTTCTTCAATTCATGCGCGACGTCGGCGGCGAACATTTCGATCGCTTCGATGCGGCTGTACAGTGCACTGGTCATGTCGCGCAGCGCACCGGAGAGATGGCCGATCTCGTCGCGACGACGGGTGAAGTCGGGAATCTCGACCCGGGTCCTGATCCGGCGGCGGATCAGTTCGGCGCTGTCGGCGAGCCGGCGGACCGGACCTGCGATCGTGCTGGCGAGCAGCAGCGACAGCATGATCATGACCGCGGCGGCGACGCCGCCCACCTTGAGGATCGCGAGGCGCTCGGCGGTGACCATCTGGTCGATGTCGTCGCCCTGCGTCGACAGCATCAGCGCGCCGTGGATGGCGCGCGAGCGCAACACGGGGACCGCGACCGAGACGATCACTTCGCCGCGCGCATTGACCCGCACCATCGAGCGCTTCTGGCCCTGGAGCGCGTCGCCGACCTCCGCATAGCCATTGCCGTTCTCGGGGCCGAGCTCGCGATAGAGCGGCAGGTCGCCGCGATTGAGCCAGGTGCGGACCGCGACCATGCCGCGTTCGACCATGCCCGGCTTCTCGGCGGCGACCGACGGCAGGGGAAAGCGCACCACGGTATCGAGGCTGCGGCTGTCGACCAGCAGGCTGCCGTTCGGGTCGTAGATGCGGGCGCGCGTCTTGGTCGGCGAGATCAGTGTGCGCAGCACCGGCGCCACGCGCTCCGGATTGATCGGAAAATCCAGCGGGGAATACTCGTCCGAGCCGCCATAGGTCTCGCCCGGCTTGAGGTCGAGCAACCGGTCGGGGTCGATGGTGATGGCGTTGGTCTGCACCGTCGCGGAGGCCGCGATGGCGCCGGCGATGATCTCCGCCTGTACCAGCAGGCTCTGCGCGCGCGCGTCGATCAAACCGGCGCGGAATTGCGAGAGATAGAGGATGCTCGCCACCAGCGCGACGAGGCCGGCGAGGTTGAGCGAGACGATACGGCGGGTCAGGCTCGAGAAGGACAGCGCAAAGAAGAACTGCCCGGCGCGCTTCAGCCAGTTCAGCGGACGCCAGCCCTGTACGGCTGGCTTGTCCTCGGCCAATTGATCCGGAGCGCCGTGGGCGGTGACGTCCTCGGCGTTCTGGTTCTCGTCAGGCTGCGTTCGGTCAAGCAATGCTCACGCCCGCGTTAGGACAACTCGTGCGAAGGTCCCCGCATTCCTAGAGCTATCCCGGTCCCGATGGAATCAGAACCGGCGATGCTCTCGGTCTTTCGTGGAGGCGCGCGCGCCTCAGGCTTCCTTGAAGCGGTAGCCGACGCCGTAGAGCGTCTCGATCATCTCGAACTCGTTGTCGACGACCTTGAACTTCTTGCGCAGCCGCTTGATGTGGCTGTCGATGGTGCGGTCGTCGACATAGACCTGGTCGTCATAGGCGGCGTCCATCAGCGCGTTGCGGCTCTTCACCACGCCGGGCCGGGTCGCGAGCGCCTGCAGGATCAGGAATTCGGTGACGGTCAGCGTCACCGGCTCGTTCTTCCAGGTGCAGGTGTGCCGTTCAGGATCCATGCGCAGCAGGCCGCGGTCGAGCGCCTTGGCGTCGTTCTCCTTCGGCGTGACGGTCGGGTCCTTCGGCGCCGAACGGCGCAGCACCGCCTTGACGCGCTCGACCAGCAGGCGCTGCGAGAACGGTTTGCGGATGAAGTCGTCGGCGCCCATCTTGAGGCCGAACAGCTCGTCGATCTCTTCATCCTTGGAGGTCAGGAAGATCACGGGCAGGTCGGATTTCTGCCGCAGCCGGCGCAAGGTTTCCATGCCGTCCATGCGCGGCATCTTGATGTCGAGGATGGCAAGATCGGGTTGGGTGGTGCGGAAACCGTCGAGCGCGGAGGCGCCGTCGGTGTAGGTCATGATGCGATAGCCTTCGGCCTCCAGCGCGATCGAGACGGATGTGAGAATGTTGCGGTCGTCGTCGACCAAAGCGATTGTGGGCATGAGCCTCTGCTTTCTGCTTTCCGTTTGGGTCGTGGCTTGAAACGGCGAGCAATCCACTGATGCGCCGCATACATGGGTGCCGATGTTGGCATTCGAACCTTGTCACCGAGCAATGCAAGCTAGGCTGAAGTGTGACCAAGTTCCACGAAACACGGCAGATTCGCCGCATCTCGACCCATAACCGGGCCCCGGTTTACCCGAAAAAAGGCCCTCCATGCAACCACCTGACCCGAGAAAGCCGATGCAACCGACCCCCGATTTCGACCCCGGAAGGCTCGCCAAATCGCTGCTGCGGCGGTCACGGCAGGGGGCCCTGGCGACGTTGATGGCCGGCAGCGGCGATCCCTATTGCTCCCTGGTCAATCTGGCCAGCCATCCGGATGGCTCTCCGATCCTGCTGATCTCAGGATTGGCGGTGCACTCCAGGAACATCCTGGCCGACAGCCGGGTGTCCCTGATGCTGGACGAGCGGGCGGCGGGCGATCCGCTGGAAGGCGCCCGGATCATGCTGTCCGGCCATGCCGAGTCGGCCGATACGGACAAGGATCTGCTCCGGCGACGGTATCTCAATGCTCATCCCTCAGCGGAAACCTTTGTTTCCTTTAAGGATTTCTCCTTCTTTCGGATTCGGCCCACGGGAACTCATCTGGTCGCCGGCTTCGGTCGGATCGTCGACCTCAAGCCGGAGCAATTCCTGACCGACCTCACGGGGGCCGAGGACTTGCTGGCGGCGGAGGAGGGCGCGGTGGAGCACATGAATGCCGACCACCGCGACGCCATGGGGCTCTATGCAACAAAACTGCTGGGCGCTGCTGCCGGCGACTGGCGCTGCACAGGCTGCGATCCGGAGGGCCTCGACATGCAGGACGGCCAGACCGTCTTGCGGCTGGACTTCCCGGAGCGCGTCGCTGATGGCACGGCGCTGCGCAAGATGCTGGTTCGCCTCGCCGGCGAAGCGCGCACCAGGATGAACCAGAGCGCAACACATTGAACGCTGCTGCCCATCGCCGCGACCCAAGTTCGTTACCGGTCAGAAGGCGGCGGCGAGAGCGTCATGGCAGAATGGAATAAACTGACGCTGGTTGCGGGTTTGACGCTCGCGATCACTGCATCGCTTATCACGCCAAGCCTTGCCCAGAAAGGTCTCGCCGCGGAGAGCGCGCGGATCAACGCACTGATGAGCGCCGGCAGATATTCGGAAGCACTGCCTGTGGCGCAAGGTATGGTCGCGAACCTGGAGAAGAGCGACACAGGTCGCGAACTCGCCGCCGCGCTGAACAACCTCGGCCAGGTTCATGCCGGTCAGGGCCACGACGATCTGGCTGAGCCGCTCTACAAGCGCGCCATCATGCTGATGGAAAAGTCGCTCGGTCTCGAAACCCCGTTGATCGGAGCCGAACTGAGCAACCTCGCCGCGCTCTACCAGCGGCAGAGCCGCTTTGCCGAGGCCGAACCTCTATTCAAGCGCGCGCTCGCCGTTCGCGAGAAGGGATTGTCGCGCGAGCATCCCGATGTCGGCCAGTCGCTCAATAATCTCGCCACGCTCTATGTGAAGCAGCAGCACTATGCCGAAGCCGAGCCGCTGTTTCAGCGCGCGCTCGCGATCTACCAGAAGGCCGGCGGACCCGAGCATCCGGCGGTGGCCACCGTCCTGAACAATCTCGGCCAGGTCTATCGCGATCTCAACCGCGATACGGACGCGGAAGCGCCGATCAAGCGCTCGCTCGCGATCCGGGAGAAGGTGCTCGGACCGGATCATCCCGACGTTGCCCGCTCGCTGAACAATCTCGCCGGCCTCTACGAGCACCAGCAACGCTACGGCGACGCCGAGCCGCTCTTTCGCCGCGCGCTGCTCATCCGCGAAAATGCGCTTGGGCCCGATCATCCTGACGTCATGACCTCGACCAGCAATCTCGCTTATTTCCTCTACGTGGCCGGGCGCACCGCGGACGCATTGCCGTTCGCGGAAAACACGCTTCGGGGCGATCGCGCCCAGCTGCGCGTCGTGTTGCCGGTCCTGTTTGCCGCGCGCCAACAGGATCTGCTGCCCGGCGACAAGGCGCTGGACGAGGCCCTCGCCGCGATCCAGCGCGGCACACAATCGTCCGCGGCGTCCGCCGTGAACAAGCTCGCGGTGCGGCTTGCCGCCGGCAGCGACCGCCTCGCCGAGCTGGTGCGCCGGGACCAGGATCTCGCGGCTGAGTCCGAGGCACTCGACAAGGCGATCGTCACGGCGGTGTCGAAGCAATCCGCGCAGCGCGATCTCGCAACCGAGCAGCGCAGCCGCGCGCGGATTGCAACGATTGCCAACGAGCGTACGGGCTTGCTGAAGACGCTCGCGGTCGAGTTTCCCGACTACGCGTCGCTCTCCAATCCTCTGCCGTTGACGGCAAAGGACATCCAGCTGCTGCTGTCGGCCGACGAGGCGATGGTGCTCTACTCCGTCGTCGACACGCAGAGCTATGTCATCGCGATCACGCGCGAGGGCGTCGACTGGAAGGCTATTCCACTCGGCGCGGATGCGCTGACGCAGAAGGTGACGGCATTCCGCAAGGGACTCGATGTCGGCAAAGCGCGCGATGCCTCCGGCAAATCCGGATTGTTCGATCTCGCGCTCGCCAACGAACTCCATGTCGCGCTGCTCGGTCCGGTCGAGGCGTTGACAAAGGACAGGCGCAGCCTGCTGGTGGTACCGTCGGCTGCGCTGACCGCATTGCCCTTTCATCTGCTCGTCACCGAGAAGCCGCAGGCTGCGATCCCGGACACGCTCGAAGGCTATCGCGGCGCCGCCTGGCTGCTGCGGCGTCAGGCCGTCTCGGTGCTGCCGTCGGTGGTCAGTCTGAAATCGCTGCGCGCCTTCGCGCGTCGGGATCAAAGCGTGAAGCCGATGACAGGCTTTGGCGATCCCGTGTTCAATCCCGCAGTGGAAGCGCCCGCCGAGCGGCGCGCCGCCAACGGCAAGGTCGCCGCGCGCAGCATCGCGACCATCGCCTATAGCGACTTCTGGCGCGGTGCCGGCGTCGATCGCACGCGGCTTGCGCAGGCGCTGCCGCAACTGCCCGACACCGCCGATGAGTTGAACGCGGTGGCCAGGGATGTCGGGGCTGCCGAGGCCGATATTCATCTCGGCCGCGACGCCAGCGAGACGACGCTCAAGCGTGCAGCGCTTGCTCAATACGGCATCATCTACTTTGCCACCCACGGCCTGGTTGCCGGCGACATCAAGGGACTGGGTGAGCCCTCGCTCGCGCTCTCCATTCCCGATCAGCCCACTGAGCTCGACGACGGTCTGCTCACCGCAAGTGAAGTCGCTCAGCTCAAGCTCAACGCGGATTGGGTTGTGCTGTCGGCCTGCAACACCATCGCGGGCGACAAGCCCGGCGCCGAGGCCCTGTCGGGACTGGCGCGCTCGTTCTTCTACGCCGGTGCGCGCGCACTCCTGGTCTCGCATTGGGCCGTGGATTCGGAAGCTGCCACACGTCTGACCACGATGACTTTCGAGCTGCTCAAAAACGAACCAAAAATCGGCCGTGCCGAAGCCTTGCGCCGCGCAATGTTAACCTATGTTGACGACACCTCGTCACCGCGCAACGCCTATCCTGCGATGTGGGGGCCCTTCGCGCTCATCGGCGAAGGCGCGGTACGATAGGGTGGCCTTGGAATCTTCACCGAGACTGTCTTCGACATTGTGCGTCGCAATAACCTCAGGAAACGCCGAAACGCCGATTTGGTTGCGCGATCATTGTCGATTTTTTGATGCGCCTGCTCAGAGCTGACATGCGCGACGTTTGGCGCGGTCCTTGAATAAACCAAATCCTAAGGGATCAGCTTGGCAACGCCAGCGTTCATCAGTATTAGGTCGTTCCAACCGAGGCCGGACGGCCTGTAATCACGGTGACCGCGGCGGCGCCAAGCATGATCGCGCTGAGTGGGTTCTAGGAGGATTTTTCGTGCAAGAGACGGGCGTGCGCAACGGTGCCTTCGGCGCCGACAAATTCGGCTTAAAGAATCTCAAGCAGGTTCACTGGAACCTCGGTGCGCCGCAACTCTATCAATACTCGCTCTCCGCAGGCGAGGCGGTGCTGTCAGCCGATGGCGCGCTCTGCGCCGACACCGGCGAGTTCACCGGCCGCAGCCCCAAGGACAAATTCACGGTGCGTGACGCCACCACCGACAAAAAGATGTGGTGGGCCGGCAACCAGTCGATCACTGCAGAGCAGTTCGAGACGCTCTACCAGGACTTCCTCAAGCACGCCGAAGGCAAGTCGCTGTTCGCGCAGGACCTCTATGGCGGCGCCGATCCGGCCTACCGCATCAAGACCCGCGTCTTCACCGAGCTCGCCTGGCACTCGCTGTTCATCCGCACGCTGCTGATCCGCCCCGAGGCGGTCGAGCTCTCGGCGTTCGTGCCCGAGCTCACCATCATCGACATGCCGAGCTTCCGCGCCGATCCGAAGCGCCATGGCTGCAAGTCGGAGAACGTCGTCGCGATCGATTTCGCCCGCAAGATCGTGCTGATCGCCGGCTCCTACTATGCCGGCGAGATGAAGAAGTCGGTCTTCACCACGCTGAACTACTATCTGCCCGAGCGCGGCGTGATGCCGATGCATTGCTCGGCCAATGTCGGCGCCAAGGGTGATGCCGCGATCTTCTTCGGCCTGTCCGGCACCGGCAAGACCACGCTGTCAGCCGATCCGAACCGCACGCTGATCGGCGACGACGAGCACGGCTGGGGCCCGAACGGCATCTTCAATTTCGAAGGCGGCTGCTACGCCAAGTGCATCAAGCTGTCGCAGGAAGCCGAGCCCGAGATCTACGCCGCCTCGACGCGCTTCGGCGCGGTGCTCGAGAATTGCGTGCTCGACGAAGACACCCGTGTGGTCGATTTCGACGACGGCTCCAAGACCGAGAACACCCGCTCGGCCTATCCGCTCGAATTCATTCCGAACGCCTCACGCACCGGCCGCGCGCCGCAGCCCAAGAACGTGGTGATGCTCGCCGCCGACGCCTTCGGGGTGCTGCCGCCGATCGCCAAGCTCTCGCCGGCGCAGGCGATGTATCACTTCCTGTCGGGCTACACCGCCAAGGTCGCGGGCACCGAGCGCGGTCTCGGCAATGAGCCGCAGCCGGAATTCTCGACCTGCTTCGGTTCGCCCTTCCTGCCGCTCGATCCCTCGGTCTACGGCAACATGCTGCGCGACCTGATCGCCCAGCACAATGTCGATTGCTGGCTGGTTAACACCGGCTGGACCGGCGGCAAGTACGGCACCGGCTCGCGCATGCCGATCAAGGTGACGCGCGCGCTGCTGACCGCTGCGCTCGACGGCTCGCTTCGCAACGTCGAATTCCGCACCGACAAATATTTCGGCTTCGCGGTCCCGACCGCGCTGCCGGGCGTGCCGAGCGAGATCCTCAACCCGGTCAACACCTGGAAGGACAAGGACGAGTTCGACAAGACCGCCCGCGCGCTCGTCGGCATGTTCCAGAAGAACTTTGCTAAGTTCGAAGCCCAGGTCGACGCCGAGGTCCGCGCCGCTGCACCGGACGTGAAGCTCGCGGCGGAGTAAGCTTGCGTCGTTTGAAATTCGAAAGGGCGGCCGCGAGGCCGCCCTTTTGCTTTTCGAGATGTCTCTTGCGCTGGTGGCGGAGTGATTGCCCCAGCTCGCATTGCGAGCGAAGCGAAGCAATCCAGGCCTATTTCCGCGGCACGAAGGCAATCCAGAATCCGTGCCGCGGAAATAGCTGGATTGCTTCGCTGCGCTCGCAATGACGAACTTGCGGAAGCAGCTACACCTTGAAATAGGCGATCTGCGTGCTCGTCGCGAGCAGTCTTCCGTTCGGCGACCACAGCTCGGCGTTCTGGTCGGCGTAGCTCTTGTGCATGATCTTCGAATCGGCGGTCGCCAGCACGCGGGTGATGTCCTCGGCGGCGAGCTCTTCGCTGTCGGTGTGGAAATACGTCGTCAGCGACACCGTGCCGAACGGCACCAGCTCGCGCCGTGCGTGGAAGATGCGGCCGAAGAAAGCGTCGGACATCGACATCAGCGACGGCATGTCGAGCTTGCGCGGCTCGCGATCGCTGATCCAGAGCTTTGAGTAAGTGCTGGCGAGCTCGGGCTTGGGCGGGCCGATCCGCATCTCGCCCTCGACGAAGCGGAATTCGTACTGGTTGGCCCAGGACGCCGCGATCTTCGGGAACGGCATCGTCTCTTCGAACGGCTTTGCATCGGGACATTGCGCCACCCTGTGCTCCCAGGACGGCCGGCGTTCGGCGAATACGGCGATGGCGAGCGTTGCGACCTCGCCGCCGCCTTGCGACAGTTCGACGCTCCAGTGCTGGCTGGAGCGATTGGCCTTCACCAGCCGCACGTCCAGATCGAACGGCCCCTTCGCGATCGGCGCGCAGTAATTGACGGTGAGCGCCAGCGGGTCGCCGGCACGTTCCGGATGCTCGATCAGCGCACGCAGGATGGTCGCGGCCGTAACGCCGCCGAACGGGCCGACAAAGGCCCAATAGTCGTCGCTGGTGTGCCCCTGCCAGCTGGAGTCACCGGCGGTGACGCGGGTGGCGTCGTCGAAAGGGTGCGGGAGCTTGGCGTGCATTGTTCGATCCGGCGTTCAATGACGGACGTCATATCACGTCCGCCGCCGGCTTGTGCAATTACCTCGTGAGTAACCGATTTCACGTCGCGGAAATTCAGCCCGCGACGTCGCGCAAGGTCGGCAGCAACGGCGTGGTCGGGTTGACCGGCACGTTCCAGATCTCCTCGGCGTATTCGCGAATGGTGCGGTCGGAGGAGAACCACGCCATGCGCGCGACGTTGAGGATCGAGGCGCGGGTCCAGGCCGGCGCCACCTGCCAGCGCGCATCGACGCTGCGCTGCGCCTCGTAATAGGAATCGAAATCGGCGCTGACCATGTAGTGGTCGAGATAGCGCAGCGCGTGCGCGATCGATTCGAAGCGGCCGGGATCGCCGGGCGAGAATTCGCCGGCGCCGATCGCATTGATGGCGCGCTGGAGCTTGGGCGAATTGCGGATCACGTCGGAGGCGTCCAACCCCTGCTTGCGCCGGATCATCACATCGCCGGCTTCCATGCCGAAGATCGCGATGTTCTCCGCGCCGACATGGTCGCGGATCTCGATATTGGCACCGTCGAGCGTGCCGATCGTGAGGGCGCCGTTCAGCGACAGCTTCATGTTGCCGGTGCCGGAGGCTTCCATGCCCGCCGTCGAGATCTGCTCTGAGAGGTCGGCCGCGGGAATGATCACTTCGGCGAGGCTGACATTGTAGTCGGGCAGGAAGACGACCTTGAGCTTGCCGCCAATCGCGGGATCGTTGTTGACGACTTCCGCGACGTCGTTGATCAGCTTGATGATCAGCTTGGCGTAGCGGTAGCTCGCCGCAGCCTTGCCCGCAAAGATCTTCACCCGCGGCACCCAGTTGCCGTTGGGATCGTCCTTGATCGCCTGGTACAGCGCGACCGTCTCGATGACGTTGAGAAGCTGGCGCTTGTATTCGTGGATGCGCTTGATCTGCACGTCGAACAGCGCGGTTGGATCCACCTTGATGCCGAGCCGCTCGCCGATCAGGCGCGCCAGCGCCGTCTTGTTGTGAAGCTTGACTGCGCGGAACCTCTTCTGGAATTCGACGTCGCTGGCGCGGGCCTCGATCAGGCTGAGCTGCGTCGGATCATCGAGCACGGCATCGCCGCAGGTCTCGCGCAACAGATCTGTCAGTTTGGGGTTCGCCAGCATCAGCCAGCGGCGGAAGGTGATGCCGTTGGTCTTGTTGGTGATGCGGCCGGGGTAGAGATGGTTGAGGTCGTGGAACACGGTCTCGCGCATCAGGTCCGAATGCATCGCCGAGACGCCGTTGATGCGGTGCGAGCCGACGAAGGCGAGCTGGCCCATGCGCACGCGCCGCCCGCTCCGCTCGTCGATCAGCGAGACCGAGGCACGGAAGTCGATGTCGCCGGGGGCGCGCGCCTCTGCGAGCGCGAGGTGCTGTACGTTGATGCGGTAGATGATCTCGAGATGCCGCGGCAACAACCGTTCGAACAGCTCGACCGGCCAGGTCTCCAACGCCTCGGGCAGCAGCGTGTGGTTGGTGTAGGACAGCGTGGCGACCGTGATCTTCCAGGCCTCGTCCCAGCGGAAATTGTGATCGTCGATCAGGATCCGCATCAGCTCGGTGACGGCCAGGCTCGGATGGGTGTCGTTGAGCTGCACCGCGACCTTGCTCGACAGGCTGCGGAGCTGGCCGTCCGACGCAAGGTGCCGCTTGATCAGGTCCTGCAGCGAAGCCGAGACGAAGAAATATTCCTGGCGCAGGCGCAACTCGCGGCCCGCCGGGCTCTCGTCGTTCGGGTAGAGGAATTTACAAATGGCTTCCGCGCGCGACTGCTCGGCGCTGGCGCTGACATAGTCGCCGGTGTTGAAGGCGTCGAGCTTCAACGGATCGGGCGAGCGTGCCGACCACAGCCGCAGCGCGTTGACGTGCTGGCCGCGCCAGCCGACGATCGGCGTGTCATAGGCCATCGCCTGCACGGTCTCGGACGGATGCCAGATCGCGCGATCGCGACCTTTGTCTTCGACATGCTCGACACCGCCGCCGAAGCGAATGTCGTAGATCACTTCGGGCCGCTGCAATTCCCAGGGGTTGCCGAAGCCGAGCCATTCGTCCGGATATTCCTGCTGCCAGCCCTGATTGATGATCTGACGGAACAGGCCGTAATCATAACGGATGCCGTAGCCGATCGCGGGGATCGACAGCGTCGCCATGCTTTCCATGAAGCAGGCGGCGAGCCGTCCGAGGCCGCCATTGCCGAGCGCCGCGTCCGGCTCGCATTTGCGCAGCTCCGGCAAGGAGACGCCGAGATCGCCGAGCGCGACTTCGAAGATCTTCAATAGCCCCATATTGTTCAGCGCGTCGCTGAAGAGGCGGCCAATCAGGAATTCGAGCGACAGATAATAGACGCGCTTGCGCCCCGCATCGTAGCTGTGTTTCTCGGCCGTGAGCCAGCGATGCACGATGCGGTCGCGCAGCGCCAGCGCGGCGGCCTGATACCAGTCGTGCTTGGTCGCCATGCCCGCATCCTTGCCGATGGCAAGGCGCAGCTTCGCCAGTATCGCGCCCTTGATCTCAGCCAGCGCGAGTTCGTCGATGGGCTGGTTGGGGGCGGGAAAATTGGGCTGGAACGATGAATCTTGCAAAGTCGTCACTTCCTGGTCGCGAGAACACTACTGACCCTACGCATCTTGCCTCTGTACCGGAACCATTGCTGGTGCGACCGTGCACTGCGTTGGCGTAAAATTATGCAAGGAACGGGCCGATTTGGGAACCCGGACGCATACGGGGAAACGTGTATTGGTGCTAGAATGGCGGCCAATTCAGCCATCAGTGTGGAGGAGGCGCCCCATGAACTCTCCGATGAAAGCTCTGATGAGAAGGCTGATCGAAATCGCCGCCGCCACCTTCCTCGTCGTCTGCATCACCGCGTCCAGCGCCGCCTTCGCCGCCGGCAAGACGGGCCGCAGCGCCGACGGCCTGAGCTGCGCGGTCACTCTTCCGCAAAACGCCACGCCCGCCGCCCGCTGCGCCGCCATCAAGCGCCAATGCGGCGGCAAGTTTTATGCAAGCGCGTGCGGGGATAGGTTGATGTCGGCGATGTGAGGCTGGGTTGGCATCGCCGTTCCACGAAATCTGGGAAGTAATCAACGAAAGCGGTCAGGTGCTGCCCTCGCTTGTACTTGCCGGTCCTGACGGCGACGATATTCGGAAGCATCTGTACGATAAAGCGGCGAAGGTCGATCAAGCAGCTCCGCGATGCGTCCTTCGCTTCGAAGCACAAAGCCACGATGAGGCGATGCAGCTCTGTTACCGCCACTATGGCTGGGGGCAGTACACTTCTGAATTTGTCGGTGATCGGAAGCCCTATCCTGATGAATGGGCACAACGGCAACGCCTCGGAACAAATTAAGAACACTTTAGCAAGTCTTTGATATATCATTGTGATTCGGCGCGTTGCCGACACAATATCTAGCGTCTGCCAGACTTCGCGAGGACTACATGTCCACCATTGCCTTCGATCAATTTGCCCTCACCAGGATCGCCGATTTCGCGCGCTCGCTGTCGCGGCTGCATCAGGCGGCGCGGCGCTACGCGGTCGACGACGACCAGTTCGACCGCGAGTTCAACGCGGTGTGCCAGTCGATCTGGGGCTACACCATCGACGATGTCAGCGACGATCTGTTCTCGGCCGAGGACCATCTGTTCTTGGACACGCTGGACGAAGCGCATGCGCGCATCTTCGCCGCCGAGCAGGGGTATGACCTCATCGACGATCAGGGCATGCTCACTGATTGGTGGGGTTTTTGCTGGATGATCCTGGCCGAGAAGCGCGGCCTGCTCACGGCAGACAACCGCGCCGCCGCGCGCGCGGCGATCGAGGAGAAATATCTGGCGGCGCCGAATGTGATCGGCGTGATCATCGGACGGTGACGGTCTCGTGCCCCGGACGCAGCGCAGCGCTTCTGAGAGCTAATCCAGCCCCGCCCGCTTCGCCGGCTTCTGCGTCTTCGGCACCGTCACGTCGGGCAGCGTCTCGCGCACGATCTCCCCGGCGGGGCCATCCGCCGCCACCGTCTCGGCGCGCACCGGCGCCACCTTCATCTCGCCGAGCCGTGCGCGGACCTGCGCAGTGAGACCGGGATAAGAGGCGACCGGGGTGAAGTCCGCGGCCTGGTCGTTGCCGACGCGGATGCCGGTATAGGCGACGAGGCCGTCGCTGGTGGCGATCACGTCGCCGGGCTTGAGCGACGAGTCCAGCGCCAGATCGACCGGAGCGAGGCCGACCGGCTCGCGACCGTTGCAGGTGCAGTCGGCGCGCAGCGCCTTGCGATAGGCGAACGCATTCTCGCTATCGGCATAGCGCTCGCCGGTCTGCGACGCCGCGCCGTCGATCGAGGAGCCGAAATAGATCTTGGTCGCGCTTGCAGGACAGAAGGCCTGACACATCTGCGCGGGCGAGGTGAGGCCGCGCATCAGCGGAAAATATTTGCCGTCGCAGCTGCGCACGCAGAACGCCGGTCCCGAGCCGCCGGCCGCGGCCGCACGTGTCGGCGGCACGTATGGCGGGCTTGCGGCATTCTGCTGGCCGGTGAAGGGATCGGCGTAGGAGGTCGCCTGTTGCGGCACCTCACGCTGCGGCCGCTGCTGCTGCATTCCGCCGAAGAAGAAGTCGAAGAGGCCTTCGGCCGAAACCGGGGCCGGAGCCGCAAGCAGCGGTGCTGCCAATGTGGCGGCTGCGAGTATCGCGCGACGCCACCGGCGCGCATGGGACATGACTGTACGCAAACGCTTACTCCACCCGACGCTACCCAACCGGCCGGGACCCTCAGGTCTCAGCACATGATTCACCATAAGGCGGGATGGTAAATGAGCGGTTGAGGGGCAGCGGTGTTGCCGGACGAGG
>NZ_JADPIT010000016.1:171832-185029 GCF_023073035.1 Bradyrhizobium sp. 62 | reverse complement strand
ACGTGGATGCCCGGGTCAAGCCCGGGCACGACGGCGGAGAAAGTCTAGCCGCTCAAGCCTTCAAGAACTCCGACGCCTTGTACAGCGAGCGGAATGGCAGGTTGGCCGCGCCAAAGGTGTCGTCGGCGCCTTCCTCGCGGTCGACCATGGTCAGCACCAGCACCACTTCGGCGCCGGTCTCGCGTACCGCTTCCACCGCCTTCATCGCCGAGCCGCCGGTGGTGGTGACATCCTCGACGATCACGACGCGCTTGCCCTCCAGCGTCTCGCCCCTGGGCAGCCCCTCGATCGCGAGCTTCGCGCCATGCTCCTTCGGCTTCTTGCGCACGAAGAAGGCCGCGATGGGATGGCCCTTGATCCAGGATATCTGCGCCAGCGCGCCGGCCAGCGGCACCGCGCCCATCTCGAGCCCGCCGATGAAATCGAGCTGGTCGTCCTTCAGCGCCTCATAGGTCAGCTCGGCGAGCAGCGTCGCACCCTCCGGGTCGAGCATGGTCGGCTTGAGGTTGAAGTAGAAGTCGCTCTTGCGGCCCGACGCGAGCGTCACCTCGCCGCGGCCGAAAGAGCGCCGGCGGATGATCTCGAACAGGCGGGCGCGGGAGGCTGATTTAGACACGGCGGGCCCTCGGGAGCGTTTTTGGAGGTGGCGGAATTTATCCGCGACGGCCCCGACATTCCAGAGGGGGCTTCCCCCGTCAACAGGGATCGGCCATCCCGGCCCATCGGTTGTGGGGGTGCAACGTTCTGGAGTAGGTGGATGCCGGATATCCCCGGGGAAGGACACGCGACAAATGACCATCGAGCTGCACACCTGGAACACGCCGAACGGCCGCAAGATCTCGGTTGCGCTGGAGGAAATGGGGCTGCCCTACAAGGTGATCCCGGTGAATATCAGCAAGGGCGAACAGATGGCGCCGGAGTTCCTGAAGCTCTCGCCCAACAACAAGATTCCCGCGATCCTCGACCCCGAGGGGCCGGACGGCAAGCCCGTCAGCATCTTCGAGTCGGGTGCGATCCTGCTGTATCTCGGCGAAAAGACCGGCAAATTCCTGCCGAAATCGCTTTCGGGCCGCATCCCCGTCTATGAATGGCTGATGTGGCAGATGGGCGGCTTCGGGCCGATGCCGGGCCAGGTGCACCATTTCATCGCGCTCGAGAACGAGCAGGACCGCGCCTACGGCCTCAAGCGCTACATGGCGGAGACGCGACGGCTCTACGGCGTCCTCGACCGCCGGCTGGAGGCCCGCGATTTCGTCGCCGGCGAGCTCTCGGTTGCCGATTTTGCCATCCTGGGCTGGGCCTGGCGTCACCCTCGCCACAAGGTTGACCTGGCCGACTTCCCCCACGTCAAGCGCTGGTACGAGGCTCTGATGGCACGCCCGGCGGTGAAGCGGGGCATGGAGGCGAAGCTGGATTGAGGGGGGAGGCTGTCGTCACCCGCCTTGTGCGCACTTGCGCACTGGGGCGGGTGACCCAGTATTCCAGAGGCAGAAGTGATTGAGCCGAGAAGCTGTGGCGTACTGGATGCCCCGCCTTCGCGGGGCATGACAGCGCCGTGCCTCACACCTTCCGCGCCTCGACCGCCATCCGCACCGCAAGCCCGGCCAGCACCGTGCCCATCAGCCAGCGCTGGACCAGCATCCAGCTTGGCCGGTTTGCGAGAAACAGCGCGATCGATCCTGCCGCGAGCGCGATCATGGCATTCACGCTGACACTGATCGCGATCTGGATCGCGCCGAGCACCACCGACTGCGTCAGCACGCTGCCGGCGGTGGGATCGATGAACTGCGGCAGCAGCGCGAGGTAGAGCATCGCGATCTTCGGGTTGAGCAGATTGGTGACGAACCCCATTGCGAACAGTTTGCGCGGGCTGTCGATCGCAAGCTGCTTGACCTGGAATGGCGAGCGACCGCCCGGCTTTACCGCCTGCCAGGCCAGCCACAGCAAATAACCGGCGCCGGCGAAGCGCAACGCGTCATAGGCAAAGGGAACGGCGAGCAGCAGCGCCGTGATGCCGAACGCCGCGCACAGCATGTAGAACACGAATCCGAGCGCCACGCCGCCGAGCGAGACGATGCCCGCGGCCGGCCCTTGCGTGATCGAACGCGAGATCAGGTAGATCATGTTCGGCCCGGGGGTGAGCACGAGGCCGAGGCAGACGAGAGCGAAGCCGAGCAGGGCGGAGGCGTGGGGCATGGCTGAACCGGTGCGGGAGACGGCACGATTTTAATGTGCGGGCGATCGCGCCGCCATCGCGCAATTGCTCGGAGGACAATTCAGCTTGTGCGTGTCCCTCCAGCGTCGTCCCGGCCTAGTGCGCAATTGCGCACGGGGGGCCGGGACGACACTGTAAGTTTGGAAGGAGCGAAGCGAAGACGTAGCTTCAATGCGCCTCGTCCCAATTGTTGGCTGCGCGTGCATCGACATGTAGCGGCACCGAGAGCAGCACGGCCGGGAACGGCGCGTCCTGCATCACGTGCTGCACGACGGGAAGCGTGGCCTCGACCTCCGCGTCCGGCACCTCGAAGATCAGTTCGTCGTGCACCTGGAGCAGCATCTGCGCCGAAAGCTTCTTCTCGGCGAGTGCAGCCTCCATCCGCGTCATGGCGCGGCGGATGATGTCGGCGGCGGTGCCCTGGAGCCGGGCGTTGATCGCGGCGCGCTCGTTGAAGGCGCGCACCGAGGCGTTCGAAGCCTTGATGTCGGGATAGTACATCTTCCGTCCGAACAACGTGGTGACGTAGCCGTGGTTCCGGCAGAAGTCGCGCGTCTCGTCCATGTAGGCGCGGATGCCGGGGAAGCGCTCGAAGTATTTCTTGATGTAGGCGGAGGCCTCTTCGCGCGCGATGCCGAGCTGGTTGGCGAGACCGAATGCCGAAATGCCGTAGATGATGCCGAAATTGATCGCCTTGGCGCGGCGCCTGATTTCGCTCGGCATGCCCTTGATCGGCACGCCGAACATTTCCGAT
Organism: Bradyrhizobium sp. 62; assembly: GCF_023073035.1. Lineage (NCBI taxonomy): Bacteria > Pseudomonadati > Pseudomonadota > Alphaproteobacteria > Hyphomicrobiales > Nitrobacteraceae > Bradyrhizobium > Bradyrhizobium sp. 62. Next base: position 182,060 of record NZ_JADPIT010000016.1, on the reverse strand, counting down.
GCCGTCATGGCGTGAATGTCGAGACCGTCGCGGAACGCCTGCTGCAGCACGGGAATGTCGGCGATCTCGGCGAGCAGCCGCAGCTCGATCTGCGAATAGTCGGCGGAGACCAATTTGTGCCCCGGCGTTGCGATGAAGGCGCGGCGGATTTTTCGGCCGTCCTCGGTGCGCACCGGAATGTTCTGCAGATTTGGCTCGTTCGACGACAGCCGGCCGGTCGTGGTCGCGGCCAGCGCGTAGGTCGTGTGGACGCGGTGGGTCTGGGCATTCACGTAGGTCGGCAGCGCGTCGGTGTAGGTCGATTTCAGTTTGGAGACCTGGCGCCACTCCAGGATCTTCTTCGGGAGGTCGTGGCCCTGCTCGGCGAGCTCGTCGAGCACCTGAGCGGTGGTCGACCACGCGCCGGTCTTGGTCTTGGTGCCGCCGGACAGTCCCATCTTGCCGAACAGGATGTCGCCGATCTGCTTCGGGCTGCCGACATTGACCGGCTCGCCCGCGATCTGCTGGATCTCGGCTTCGACGCGGGCCGCGGTCTGAGCGAAGTCGCCGGAGAGACGCGACAGCACCTGGCGGTCGATCGAAATGCCGCGCCGCTCCATGCGCGCGAGCACCGATACCAGGGGCCGTTCCAGCGTCTCGTAGACCGTGGTCATGTGCTCGGCGACAAGGCGCGGCTTCAGCACGCGCCAGACGCGCAAGGTGATGTCGGCGCCTTCCGCCGACAGCGCCGCGGCCTTGTCGATCGGCACCTGGTCGAACGTGATCTTGCCCTTGCCGCTGCCGAGCAGCTCGTTCTCCTTGAGCATGGCGTGACCGAACCAGCGCTCGGACAGCTGCTCCAGCGCATGCGAGCCGCGGCCGGCGTCGAGCACGTAGGAGATCAGCTGGGCATCATCGGTGTTGCGCAATGTGATGCCGTGCTGCGCCAGCATCACCGCGGTGAATTTGACGTCGAAGCCGATCTTGAGAATGCCTGGTGATTCCAGTACCGGCCGCAGCGCCTCGATCGCCTCGGCATGCTTGACCTGGTCGGGCGCGAGGCCCGCGTCGAACAGCCCGGCGCCGCCGCCGGACTGCTTGTGCGCCAACGGCACGTAGCAGGCCTCGTTCGGCGCCAGCGCCATCGCGATACCGCAGAGATCGGCCTGCATCGGATCGATCGAGTTTGCCCGGATCTCGACCGCGACATGGCCGGCATCATGGATGCGCGCGATGAACGCGTTCAGTTCCGCGAGCGTCTTGACGGCCTGGTACTTGCTGCGGTCGACCGGGAGCTTCCGCAAAGCCTCTTCGCGCGCGGCGGCGAGAGAGATCGGCGCGCCCTTCGGGCTCGCGGCCTTGTCCTCCTTGGTCGCCGATGCATTGCGCTGGCCCACTGGCACTTGCGCCGGCGCGCCGGTTCCCGGGGCCGGCACGACGTCCGAAGGCGGCAGCGGCGAGAAGACACTGGCGCCGCTGGAATAGCCTGGATCGGCATCGACGTTGGCCGGATCAATCTGCGAGAACTCGGCGACGCGGCGCGTCAGCGTGGAAAATTCCATCGCCTTCAGGAACGCGATCAGCTTGCGCGCATCGGGCTCGTGGACGGCGAGATCGTCCAACGGGACGTCGAGGTCGACCTCGTTGTCGAGCAATACGAGCTGCCGCGAGATGCGCGCCTTCTCGGCGTTCTCGATCAGCGCCTCGCGCCGCTTCGGCTGTTTGATTTCGGTGGCGCGGAACAGCAGTTGCTCGAGATCGCCATATTCGACGATCAGCTGCGCCGCAGTCTTGATGCCGATGCCGGGCACGCCAGGAACGTTGTCGGTGGAATCGCCGGCCAGGGCCTGCACTTCCACCACCTTCTCCGGCGGCACGCCAAACTTCTCGATCACCTCGGGGATGCCGATGCGGCGGTCCTTCATGGTGTCGTACATGGTGACGCAATCGGTGACGAGCTGCATCAGGTCCTTGTCGGAGGACACGATCGTCGCGCTCGCGCCGCGCTCGCAGGCTTGCCGCACATAGGTCGCAATCAGATCGTCGGCCTCGAAGCCGACTTGTTCCAGGCAAGGCAGGTCGAAGGCGCGTACCGCTTCGCGGATCAGCGCGAATTGCGGGATCAAATCGTCCGGGGCCGGCTGCCGGTGTGCCTTGTACTCAGGATAGATCTTGTTGCGGAAGGTGATTTCCGACTTGTCGAAGATGATCGCCAGATGCGTCGGCCGGTTGTCCTCCGGCATCTCGCGCAAAAGCTTCCACAGCATGTTGCAGAAGCCGAGCACGGCATTGACCTGCAAGCCGTCGGACTTGCGGTTCATCGGCGGCAGCGCATGGTAGGCGCGGAAGATGTAGCCGGAACCGTCGACCAGGAAGACATGGTCGCCCTTGCCGGCCGCCTTCGCGGCGACGGGCTTGGCAGCAGCTGTCGCGGCAGCGGGCTTGGTTTCGGCGGCCTTGGGCGCGGCAGCCTTGGTGTCAGCTTGGGCGGTGGTCTTCGGGGAGCTCTTGGGCATGGCCGCAATGTATGAATTTTTGCGGGATTTGACAGCCTCGGGAGGTGGATTTTTGGCTTGCTGGAGCCGCTATCCCCACTGTCATTTCCCGCACCCACCGCTGTCATTCCCCGCGAAGGCGGGGAATCCAGTACGCTGCGACTTATCCGCATACGACTGCTGCCTCTGGAATACTGGATCCCCGCCTTCGCGGGGATGACAGCAGAGTATCACTCCGCCGCCTGCAACCGCGCCCCTGTTTTCTTCGGCGCGATCCAGAACGCATCAGGTCGCTCGAACAGGAAACTGCCGCCAAGGCGCAATGCGATCTGCCAGATTGCGAGTGAGCCGATTACGCCGACGATGGTCACGATCAACGACACCGCGCCGATGTCGGGAATGATGCCCGTGCGCAAGAGCAGCGTTCGTGTCGCCGCCATCGGCAGGAAGAAGGCGAGATAGATCACGATCGAATGCTCGCCGCAGAAGCGGAAGACGTTCAGCCATTGCACGCGCGCGAGCAGCGTGCCCATCGTGATGATGGCGCAGGTCCCGGCGAAGCCGAGCACGAGCGATACGAATTTCCACTCGCTGGTGCCGAGCATAACCAGACCGCCATTGACCAGCGTCCACGTCGCGAGCGCTGCCAGCGCCCACGCAGGATGATTGCGCGCGCGGTCCGACAGCGCGAACACGTAGGGCGCGAACAGATAACCCGAATAGAAATAGACGAAACGCGCGCAGAATTCGTCGATCGCGGTCCAGCCCGTTGCGACACGCGCCGTCTCCAGTGCGGCCGCGATGAGCCAGATCGCGGGCGGCGGGACTAGCCGTGTCAGTTTTGTGACGACGAAGAAGATCGGCAGGAGGTAGATGAACCACAGCGTGCCGAACGGCTCGACGAAGGATTCCAGATAGAGCAAGCCGGCGTCGCGCCAGCTCGTTTCCGCCGCGAAGGCGGGGGCCTTGAAGCCGAACTGGATTGTCACCCAGACGACATAGAAATAGGCGAAATGCACCACCTTGCGGTCGAGATAGGTTCGCCAATCCCGGTCGATCACCAGTGGCAGGAACAGGCCCGAAATCAGGAAGAAATCCGGCATCCGGAACGGCTTTGCGAAGGCCACCAAAACATGCATGAAGCCGGTCTCACCGGCGGCGAGCTCGACCCCCAGCACCGAATGCATCATCACGACCATGACGATGCAGATGCCCTTGGCGTAATCGATCCAATCGACACGCGCAGCAGCCGGGGCCTTGAGTCCCCCGCTCGCGGCGATTGTGCCTGATGGTGCCATGGTGTCTCTTTTCGAGGCGTGTTCCGCCAGGATCTGTGTGAACGCGGAGCAGTTTGGCGCCTTGCGGCTTACGATTTCTTAACCGGTACAATTGCCGTGCCGTTTTTTGCACGCGGGCTGTTCCCTCACCACGGGAAAATGCTAAACCGCCTTGGAATTGCGGTTTCGTTAACCAAGCCAAACAGGGTTTTTCATGCGCATTGCTATGATCGGCACGGGCTATGTGGGACTGGTGTCCGGGGCCTGCTTTGCGGATTTCGGTCACGACGTCATCTGCGTCGACAAGGACGAGAAGAAGATCGCGGCCCTTCATCGCGGCGAGATCCCGATCTACGAGCCCGGGCTTGAGGAACTGGTTGCGACCAACGTCAAGGCGAAGCGGCTGGAGTTCACCACCGATTTGTCCAAGCCGGTCGCGGATGCCGATGCCGTCTTCATCGCGGTCGGCACGCCGTCGCGCCGCGGCGACGGCCACGCCGATCTGTCCTATGTCTATGCCGCCGCGAAAGAGATCGCGCAATCGCTGTCCGGCTTCACCGTCGTCGTGACCAAATCGACCGTTCCGGTCGGCACCGGCGACGAGGTCGAGCGCATCATCCGCGAGACCAATCCCAAGGCCGACGTCGTCGTTGCCTCGAACCCCGAATTCCTGCGCGAGGGCGCGGCGATCCGCGACTTCAAATTCCCCGACCGCATCGTCGTCGGCACCTCCGACGAGCGCGGTCGCAAGGTGATGAGCGACATCTATCGGCCGCTGTCGCTGAACCAGGCGCCGCTGATGTTCACGGAGCGCCGCACCGCCGAGATGATCAAATACGCCGCCAACGCGTTTCTCGCGACCAAGATCACCTTCATCAACGAGATCGCGGACCTCTCCGAAAAGGTCGGCGCCAACGTGCAGGAGGTCGCGCGCGGCATTGGCCTGGACAACCGCATCGGCACCAAATTCCTGCATGCCGGCCCCGGCTTCGGCGGCTCGTGCTTTCCGAAGGACACCAAGGCGCTGATCAAGATCGCCCAGGACTACGACGTGAGCTTGCGCATTGTCGAATCCGTGCTCGCGGTCAACGAGAACCGCAAGCGGGCGATGGCGCGAAAAGTGAGCCAGGCGCTCGGCGGCTCGCTGCGCGGCAAGACCGTCGCGGTGCTCGGCCTCACCTTCAAGCCCGACACCGACGACATGCGCGATGCGCCGTCGATCCCGCTGGTCACCGGCCTGATCGACATGGGCGCGAAGGTGAAGGCCTTCGATCCCGTCGGCATGGAGCAGGCGAAGGGCGAGCTGCCCAGCATCACCTATTGCGAGGATGCCTATTCCTGCGCGGAAGGCGCCGATGCGATCGTGATCGTCACCGAGTGGGTGCAGTTCCGGGCGCTCGATCTCGATCGGCTGAAGGCGACCATGGCGCAGCCCGTCATCGTCGACCTCCGCAACATCTACCGCCCCGAAGAAATGGCTGCGGCTGGCTTCGTGTATGAGAGCGTCGGACGGCCATCGGTGCAGGGTTGATAGCGGCAAATGATTGTCATACCCCGCGAAGGCGGGGTATCCAGTAATCCGCAATCTTCGTAATAACCGGGATTCGAGTTTACTGGATCACCCGCATGCGCGGGTGATGACGGAAGCGAGCTTTTGCCCCGCAGTTTCGACACGCCCCTCCCGATAGATGCCGTGCTCGACGAGCTCTCGCGCACGCTGGAGGCGCATCATGCCGCCGTGCTGGTGGCGCCCCCGGGCGCCGGCAAGACCACGCGCGTGCCACTGGCGCTGCTCGATGCCCCCTGGGCCAAGGGCAAGAAGATTATCGTGCTGGAGCCGCGGCGCATCGCGGCGCGCGCCAGCGCCGACCGCATGGCCAAATCACTGGGCGAACGCGCTGGCGAGACTGTCGGCTATCGCGTTCGCTTCGGCTCGAAGATCTCGCGCGCGACCCGCATCGAGGTGGTGACGGAGGGCATCTTCACCCGCCAGATCCTCGACGATCCCGAGCTGTCGGGCATCGCCGCCGTCCTGTTCGACGAATTCCACGAGCGTTCGCTCGATGCCGACATGGGCCTCGCGCTCGCGCGCGATGCGCAAACCGGCCTGCGCGAGGATTTGCGCATCCTCGTGATGTCGGCAACGCTCGATGGCGCCCGCGTGGCAAAATTGCTCGGCGAAGCGCCCGTCGTCGAAAGCGAGGGCCGCGCCTTTCCGGTCGAGACGCTCTATCTCGGCCGCAAGGCGGACGTGCCGATCGAGCGGCAGATGGCGGATGCGATCGCCTCGGCGCTGCGGGCCCATGCCGGCTCGGTGCTGGCGTTCCTGCCGGGCGCCGCTGAAATCCGCCGCACCCAGAATCTCCTCGGCGAACGCATACAGGATTCCAGCATTGAAATCGTGCCGCTGTTCGGGGCGCTCGACGCCGCCGTGCAGGACCGTGCCATCTCGCCGGCGCCCAAAGGCACGCGCAAGGTGGTGCTGGCGACCTCGATCGCGGAGACCTCGCTGACCATCGAGGGCGTGCGCATCGTGGTCGATTCCGGTCTTGCCCGCGTGCCGCGCTACGAGCCCGACATCGGCCTGACCCGGCTCGAGACCGTGCGCGTCTCGCGCGCGGCGGCGGACCAACGCCGCGGCCGCGCCGGCCGCACCGAGCCCGGTGTCTGCTACCGGCTCTGGGACGAACCTCAGACAGCCTCGCTCGCGCCCTACACCCAGCCCGAGATCCTCAGCGCCGATCTGTCCTCGCTGGTGCTCGATCTCGCGCAATGGGGCGTCGCCGACCCTGCCGCGCTGTCGTTTCTCGACCCGCCGCCGCAGCCGGTCTGGAAGGAAGCAAAAAGCCTGCTCGCCGAGCTCAATGCGCTCGATGGCGATGGCCGCATCACCGCGGAAGGCAAGAGCCTGCGCGCGTTGGCGCTGCCGCCGCGGCTCGCGCGCATGATCGTGGATTCGCATCGTGCCGGCGAAGGCGAAGCCGCCGCCGAGATCGCCGCGATCATCACCGAGCGCGGGCTCGGCGGCGACAGCGTCGATCTCGAGCACCGGCGGGATCAGTTCCGCCGCGACCGTTCCCCGCGGGCCGCAAGCGCGCGCGACCTCGCGCGGCGCTGGGCCTCGCAGGTGGCGGCGTCAGAGAAGATGGCGACCGGCGAAGGTGATCTCTCGACCGGCCTGATGCTGGCCTACGCCTTCCCGGATCGCGTCGCGCGCAACCGCGGCAATGGCAGCTTCGTGCTCGCCAACGGTCGAGGCGCTGCCGTGGATCAGACCTCGTCGCTCGCCCGCGCGCCCTATATCGCGATCGGCGAGATGATCGGCACGGCGGCGAGCGGGCGCATTCTGCTCGCAGCGCAAATCTCGCAGGACGAGATCGAGCAGCATTTCGCCGAGCATATCGAATCCGTCGAGGAGATCTCGTTCGATCGCGGCGCGATGGCGCTCCGGGCGCGACGTAAGCGCGCGCTGCACGCGATCACGCTCTCGGAGGCGACACTTGCCGTGTCGCCCTCGGAGGACACTGCGCGCATCTTCGCAGACGGGCTGATCGCCGCCGGCCTCGACCGGCTGCCCTGGTCGAAGTTAGCCAAACAATGGCGCGATCGCGTGATGTTTTTGCGCAAGGCCGAAGGCGACAGCTGGCCAGATCTGTCGGACGACGGGTTGATCGCGCGGCGCGACGATTGGCTGGTGCCGGCGCTCTATGACAAGATCGCGCTGAAGGATATCTCCGCCGGCGATCTCTCCGACGCGTTGATGGCGTTGTTGCCGTGGGAGATGCGCGCGCGGCTCGACCGCGAGGCGCCGACGCATTTCGAGGCGCCGACAGGCAGCGTGCTCGCGATCGACTATGAAGCCGAGCAGGGGCCGACCATCGCGGTGCGGCTCCAGGAATTGTTCGGCCTCAACACCCATCCCTCAATCGCCGCCGGCAAGGTGCCGCTGGTGCTGGAACTGCTGTCGCCGGCGCAGCGCCCGGTGCAGGTGACGCGCGATCTCCCCGGTTTTTGGCGCGGCAGCTACAGTGCAGTGCGCTCCGATTTGCGCGGCCGCTACCCGCGCCATCCCTGGCCGGAAGATCCGGCGAATGCGCTGCCGACCCGCCGGGTCAAGCCGCGCGGGACGTGAGCGTTACGAACACGCATTAACCGTCTGCTCATCCTTTTCGTCAAAATAGCACAGCTCTGGCCGCAGCGTCGCTCGCGGAGTGGCCTGCCGCGTGGTGAAATCGAGCTTCGGCTTCGAGTGGTGTGATGCGTATCTTAATGATCTTCGCGGCGATCATGATCGGCCTCGGCACCTTCATGGCGCAGATGGCGGACAGGATGAGCTCCGCTTCGGCGACGTCGGTGCCGCGTACGGTAGCAGTCGCGTCCACCGCGCCGGCCGGCGGCCGCAGCCTCAACATCCCCCGCGACGGCCGCGGACACTTCCAGACCGAGGGCCGGATCGAAGGCCAGCGCATCGGCTTCATGGTCGACACCGGCGCCTCCGTGGTTGCGCTGAACGAGACCTCGGCCGCCCGTTTCGGCCTGCGTCCCTCGCGCGGCGATTACAACGCCACCGTCTCCACCGCCAACGGCACCATCAAGGCCGCGCGCACCCGCATCGCCATGCTCGATGTCGGCGGCCTAATCGTGCGCGACGTCGATGCCATGGTGCTGCCCGACGAGGCGCTGTCCGAAAACCTGCTCGGCCTCTCCTTCCTCTCCCGCCTCAAGCGCTTCGAATACGCCAACGGCCAGATGGTGCTGGAGCAGTAAAGGTTCTCCCAAAGGCTCCAGCGACCACATATTCAAGAAGATCTCTATTTTGACCGCTCTCGCGGCCAGATTTCCCCGTTACCAAACTGCCGCAATTATCATCCATAAGCTGCCATTCCCGCCTTCCGCTGCGGCCCGGCATTCGCTAAGGCTGCATTAAATCTGGCTCTTTTTCACGAGACCGTCTCAATGTTCCCCAAGCCGAAATCCGTGTTGCTGCCCAACACCTATGCCTTCGAATCCGAGCCGATGGTGAAGGCCACGGGCTTTCGCGAATACGACGCGCGCTGGCTGTTCCAGAAGGAAATCAACCTGATGGGAATCCAGGCGCTCGGCATGGGGCTGGGCGCGCTGATCGCGGAGCTCGGCGTCAGACAAGAGATCGTCACCGGTCATGATTTCCGCGGCTATTCGGCCTCAATCAAATATGCGCTGATTTCCGGCCTGATGGCAGCAGGCTGCAAGGTGCACGACATCGGGCTGGCGGTGACGCCGATGGCCTATTTCGCCCAGTTCGACCTCGACGTGCCCTGCTGCGCCATGGTTACGGCCTCGCACAACGACAATGGCTGGACCGGCGTGAAGATGGGCGCCAACCGCCCGCTGACCTTCGGCCCCGACGAGATGACGCGGTTGAAGGAGATCGTGCTGGGCGCCGAGTTCAAGAACAAGGCCGGCGGCTCCTATCAATTCCATGAGAATTATCCGGCGCGCTACATCGCCGATCTCACCAGCCGTCCGAAGCTTAAGCGCAAGCTCAAGGTCGTCGCGGCCTGCGGCAACGGCACCGCCGGCGCATTCGCGCCGCAGGTGCTGGAGGCGATCGGCTGCGAGGTGATCCCGCTCGACACCGAGCTCGACCACACCTTCCCGAAATACAACCCGAACCCCGAAGACATGGAGATGCTGCACGCGATCCGCGACGCGGTGCTGCAGCACAAGGCCGATGTGGGTCTCGGCTTCGACGGTGACGGCGATCGCTGCGGCGTGGTCGACAACACCGGCGAGGAGATTTTTGCCGACAAGGTCGGCGTGATGCTGGCGCGCGACATGTCCGCGATCCACAAGGATGCGCAGTTCATCGTCGACGTGAAGTCGACCGGCCTGTTCATCACCGATCCGGTACTGCAGAAGCAGGGCGCGAAAACCACCTATTGGAAGACCGGCCATTCCTACATGAAGCGCCGCACCCATGAGACGGGTGCGCTCGCCGGCTTCGAGAAGTCCGGCCACTTCTTCTTCAACAAGCCGTATGGACGCGGCTATGACGACGGTCTGGTGTCGGCGCTCGCGATCTGCGACATGCTCGATCGCGCTGCCGGCAAGTCGATGGCCGATCTCAAGAACGCGCTGCCGAAGACCTGGTCGTCGCCGACCATGTCGCCGCATTGCGCCGACGAGGTCAAATACGGCGTCATCGACAAGGTGGTGAAGCACTTCGAGGGCTTGCAGGCCAAGGGCGCCAAGATCGGCGGCCAGTCGATCCGCGATCTCGTCACAGTCAACGGCGTCCGCGTCACGGTCGAGGACGGCAGCTGGGGCCTGGTGCGCGCCTCCTCCAACAAGCCCGAGCTCGTCGTCGTGGTCGAAAGCCCGGTCTCCGAGCAGCGCATGCACGACATGTTCGAGATGGTGAACAGCGTGCTGCGCACCCATCCCGAAGTTGGCGAGTACAATCAGAAGATCTGAGGTGCGAGGCTAGCCTCACTT
>NZ_JADPIT010000016.1:171037-171719 GCF_023073035.1 Bradyrhizobium sp. 62 | reverse complement strand
AAGCCGGGCGATGACAGTTTGCGTGTGGTGAGCCCTAAGCCGCCACCACCGCCGGGATCGGCAGCGCGGTGACCGACTTGATCTTCTCCATCGCGAAGCGCGAGGTGACGTTCTTCAGCGGCACGGCGCTGATCAGCTTTTTGTAGAACACGTCATAGGCCTGCATGTCCGCGACGACGACGCGCAGCATGTAGTCGACGTCGCCGGCCATGCGATAGAACTCCATCACCTCCGGCATGGCGCTGACGGCGTCGGCGAACTTCTTGAGCCAGGCGTCGGAATGGTCGGAGCTCTCGACCGACACGAACACGGAGATGCCGAGCCCGATCTTGTTCTGGTCGACCAGCGCCACCCGCTTGGTGATCACGCCGTCGGCCTCCAGGCGCTGGATGCGCTTCCAGCAGGGGGTCGAGGACAGGCCGACGCGGTCGCCGATCTCGGCGACGGAGAGGGAGGCATCATCCTGCAGCACCATCAGAATCTTGCGGTCGATGGCGTCGAGGCGGCGGCTGGTCTCGGGGAGCGGGACGGCGAGATCGGTCATTTGAAGAACTTTGTTCCATTTCAATGGTCAATTTCCCTGATATAGAGAAAATCATTCTATAGCAAGTCTATAATCTCGGCGCCCGCTCAAGCGTCGCCGCCGGCGACATGTTCAAAAACTCTTCGACTTCAATACGTT
>NZ_JADPIT010000016.1:158435-170973 GCF_023073035.1 Bradyrhizobium sp. 62 | reverse complement strand
CGGCGGCCGCGGCGAATTGCACCGCCTCCCGCTCGCCGCCGCCTTCGGCGAGGCGAAGGGTGAAGGCGCCATGGAAGACGTCGCCGGCGCCGAGCGTATCGACCGCCTGAACCGGGACCGCCGGCGTCTGCTCCAGTTCGCCGCTCTCGTTCAGCCAGATCGTACCGCGCGGGCCGCGGGTCGCGGCGAGGAAGGCGGGCGTGAGCGCGGCCAGGCGCTGCAACGCCTCGCCGTCGTCGGCGATGCCGGCGGTCTCCTGCACCTGTTCGCTGGCGAACAGCAGGTGCGAGGCGGCCGTGAGCAGGCCGTCCTGCAACGACATCGCGCGATCGACGCCGACGATGACGGCAATGCCGCGCCGGCGTGCCTCAGTGCAGAGATCCGTGCAGAACGATGCGCAGCGGCTCTCGACGAGGACCGCCTGACAATCGGCGAGCAGCTTGTCGGCGTCGGGCAGCTCGACTGTCCAAAGGGCCGGATCGCGATAGATCGTGAGCGTTCGCTCGCCCGTCGCGTCAATGATGATGGCAGAGACGGGCGTGGTCGCATCAGGTATGCGCACGATATGGCTTGTGTCGATATTTTCGGATCGCATGCGCTCGAGAATGAAGCCGCTCGACGTCTCCTGCGCATCGCCCATCGGACCTGCGAACGAGACGCGGCCGCCGAGCCGCGCGATAGCGATCGCGGCATTGAGCGCGTTGCCGCCGCAGATCTCCGCGAGATGGCTGGCATTCGCCTTGCTGCCGCGCGCGGGCACGGCCTCGACACGAAAGGTCAGGTCGCGCACGGGAATGCCGATGCAGAGGATGCGCGGCGCGATCACAGAGTGCGCCATCGGCGGTCAGCTCTTGTCGTGCACCCAGCGGCCGAGCAGGTGATGGGCGATGGCAAACGGATGCGGGCCGGCGAGCCCGTCGGGATGCGTTCGCGTCAGCATCAGAGCGGCCTCCTCACGCGTGAACCAGCGCGCATCCTCAAGCTCGGAGTGATCGACGACGATGTCCTCGCTCACGGCCCGCGCGCTGCAGCCGATCATCAGTGACGACGGATAGGGCCAAGGCTGGGTCATGTAATATTGCACGTCGGTGCAGCGAATCCCGGATTCTTCGAGGATCTCGCGGCGCACCGCGTCCTCGATGGTTTCGGCCGCCTCGACGAAACCGGCGAGACACGAATACATGCCCGGTGGAAACTGCTTCTGGCGGCCGAGCAGGCATTTGTCGCCGGCGGCGACGTGCATGATCACGACAGGGTCCGTGCGCGGGAAATGCTCGGCCTTGCAACTCGGGCACTCCCGCTTCCAGCCGCCTTCCTTCATCCCGGTACGCGTGCCGCAATTGGCGCAATAGCCGTGGCGCTGATGCCAGCTCACCATCGACTTCGCCATCGCGATCGCCGACAGCTCCTGCGGCGGCACCGCGCCCTGCATCGCCATGCCGCGCAGCTCACTGAGGGCGTAGTCTTCACGCCCGATCAGCTTCTCGGACGCGGCCTGCGACAGGCCCATCCCGAACATCGCGGCGCCGTCGCGCAAGCCTAAGAAGATCGTGCCGGGATTGGCGCCGCATTTCAGCGCCTCGTCGATTCCGAGCAGCGCGCGCACTTTTTCGCCGTCGCGCTTCACCAGCAGCGAGTCGCGGTAGACCACATAGGCGCGCGAGGCCGGCTTCTGCTCCAGCGCGAACAGCTTTTCGTCATCGCGGCGCAGATGCGCGGCACGGTCGAGAATGTTGGTGACGAAGGCCGGCTGCCCCAGCGGAAACGAGTCGAATGCTGACATGTCTTGTTCTTTCAACCCAACCAGATCTTGCGGCGAAGCGCGCTGATGAAAGTCTGCACCTCTGTGGCGTCGTGCGCCAAGGGCTGCATCACGCCCCAGACCGGCCGCGGCCAGGCGGCGTCACTGGTGCGGCGCGCGATGATGTGCACGTGAAGCTGCGGCACGAGGTTGCCGAGTGCCGCGATGTTGAGCTTGTCGCATTGGGTGATCTCCTTCAGCGCCCGCGAGACGCGGGAGATCTCCGTCATCAATTGCGCCTGCTGCACCTCGTCGAGATCAATGATCTCGACCGCATCCGCGCGTCGCGGCACCAGCAGCAGCCAGGGATAATGCGCGTCTTTGATGACCAATACCTTGGACAGCGGCAAATCGCCGATGTCGATGGTGTCCTCTTTCAGACGGGAGTGCAGCGACCAGGCGGGTTCGGACATATGCGTATCCAGATTGCCCGATGGGGTCGGGCGCGTTTGGCCGGACCATACGATACGGAGTTTGATTGGGGAAGGATGAGCCTCCGCAGGGGCCGCATGCACCAGTGTCGTCCCGGCGAAGGCCGGGACCCATACCGCGAGGTCTATCGTTTGCGGTTGGTGCTAATCCCGAACGACCAATCTTCGCAAAACATCCCCCTGGGGGTATGGGTCCCGGCCTTCGCCGGGACGACAGCGAATGTGTGGCGACGTCTTACCCCTCCGCAAGCACCCGCGCATTGGCGCGGACCGAGGCTTCGCTGACGCGAATGCCGAGGCCCGGGCCGTCAGGCACCACGACGTGGCCGCCGCGATTGGCGACGCGCTCTTCCAGCACGTCCTCGGTCAGCACGTGGTGCGGCATGTAGAATTCGCAGCCGAGCGAGATGCCCGGCGTCGCCGCGATCAGCTGCGTGCCGGCGGCAAGCCCGATGCCGCCCTCCCACAGCGTGCCGCCATAGCCGGGCAGGCCGGCAATGTCGGCGATCGCCATGATCGCCTGCGCCTCGAACAGGCCGCCGGCCTTCATCAGCTTGATCGAGACGGCATCTGCCGCCTCGCGGCGCACCACCTCCATCATGTCGCGGCGGTCGAAGCAGCTTTCGTCCGCGAGCACCGGCGTTTCCAGCGCCGCGGTGAGCTGCGCCATCACGTCGAGAAATTTGCGCGGCACTGGCTGCTCGATGAAAGTCGGCGCGAACTGCTCGACGTCGCGCAGGATCTTGATGGCGCCGAACGGCGCCAGCGCCTGGTTGTAGTCGACGCGAAGGTCGACCTTGTCGCCGAACTCGTTACGGATCGCCGCGAGATGATCGAGATCCTCGCGGTGCGGCTTCACGCCGGTCTTGACCTTGTAGATGACGTTGCCGTCCGGAATCATCTTCCGCATGCGTTCGAGATCGGCGGCGAAATCCGGATCGGCGATCGAGAACGACAGCGGGATCGTGTCGCGCACGCGGCCGCCGAGCAGGTCGGCGACCGACAATCCCGACGACTTGCCGACGATGTCGAGCAGCGCCATTTCGATCGCGACCTTGGCTTCGGCATGTCCGACCAGCGCGCGATCGAGCTCGGCCATCAGCGCGCGGATGCGGCGCACCGGTTTGCCGAGCACGATCGGTCGCAAATAGATGTCGAGCGCGGAGAAGGCCGCTTCCGGCGTTCCCGTGAACACTTCCCACGGTGCCGCCTCGCCCCAGCCGATCACGCCGTCGCTCGACGTCAGTTCGAGCAGCACGCGCTTCACCGTGCCCTTGACGTTGCCGACGCCTTGCAGGCGCGCCATCTTGATCGGGCTTTCGATCAGGAACAGCCTGATGCGTTCGACGGTTGCTTCGGTCATGTCAGGCCTCCATTGACGTGCCAGACTTGGCCGGTGACGTAGGATGCTTTCGGGGAGGCCAGGAAAGCGATGATCTCGGCGACCTCCTCCGGCCGCCCGCGGCGACCCATCGGGATCAGCGCCTCGGTCGCGGCGATCTGTTCGGGTGACAGCCGGCTTTCGCTGGGCCTGTCCTTGACGACGAGGCCCGGCGCGACGGCGTTGACGGTGATGCCCTCCTTGGCGAGCTCGACTGCGGTGAGGCGCACCAGCGCTTCGAGCGCGGAGCGGCTCGCGGCCGTCGCTGCGAAGGGCGCGAACTCCGGCCGGATCGCGTGCGCAACGAACGACGACACTGCCACGATCCGCGAATCCTGCCCCGCACGGAGCAGCGGGAGCGCCGCGTCCACCAACCGCGTGAACGCCAGCGCCGATTCGTCCATCGCTTTGCGGAACTGATCCGCCGGCGTACCGATCGCGCTGCCGCGGCGGGCATGGCCGCCGACCAGGATCAATCCATCGAGTCGGCCGAAGGCGCTTTGTGCAGCGGCGACGGCGTCGGTGACCGCGGCCTCCTCGGCGAGGTCGCCGAGGCATTTCGCGACGATCGCGCCTTGGGCTTCGGCTTCCGCCGCGGTGGCGTCGAGGCCGGCTGCGTTGGAGCGCGTGTGCAGCAGCAGCGCGGTGCCGGGCCCCGCGAGCAGTTTTGCAGTGGCGCGGCCGATGCCGCTGGCGGCGCCGGTGATGAGATAGACGCGATTGATTTCGGACCTCACGATGCTGCGTTGGCCGGCGGCAATGCGCCGGTTCGGTGGAAATGGCTGAGGAAGGCGCGCGTCGCGGCTTCCTGCGGATGATCGATGACCTGCCGCGCCGGGCCTTCCTCGACCACGACGCCGTCGCGCATGAAGATCAGACGGCCGGCGACTTCGCGGGCAAAGGCGATCTCGTGGGTCACGATCACCATGGTCATGCCCTCCGACGCCAGCTGCTGAATCACGGCGAGCACCTCGCCGACAAGCTCGGGATCGAGCGCGGAGGTGGCCTCGTCGAACAGCATCACGTCCGGCTCCATGGCGAGCGCCCGCGCAATCGCGACGCGCTGCTTTTGTCCGCCGGAGAGCGTGGCCGGATATTGGTTGGCCTTCTCTGCAAGGCCCACTTTCGCGAGTTGGGCCCGCGCCAGCTTCTCCGCGTCAGCCCTCACCATGCGCCGCACGGTGACCGGTCCCTCCATCACGTTCTGGAGCGTCGTCATGTGCGGGAACAGATTGAAATGCTGGAACACCATGCCGGTGGTGGCGCGGAATTTGGCCAGCGTCTTCACGTCCGGCAGCGTTGTGCCTTCTCCGAAAGCAAAGCGCGTGTCGCCAACGCGGACGCTGCCGCCGTCGGGCGTCACCAGGAGGTTGATGCAGCGGAGCAGCGTCGACTTGCCGGAGCCGGATGGGCCGATCAGAGCCACGACGCCGCCCTTGGCGACGTCCAGGCTGATGCTCTTCAAGACCTCGTTGCTGCCAAAGCTTTTGCGCAAGCCACGGATCTCGATCTTGGAGGTGCTCTTGGAAGCGTCCTTGGAAGTCTCGCTCATTCGCCGACCGCCAGTCGCTTCTCGCCGCGCCGGACCATGATGGTCAGGGGAATCAGGATGGCCGCATACGCGACCGCGACGGCGGTGTAGGTTTCCAGCGGACGGTAGCTGTCATGGGCGGCGACCTGGCTCTGATAGACCAGATCAGGCACCGCCAGCACCGAGACCAGCGAGGTGTTCTTGAACTGGATGATCGACTGGTTCATCAGCGCCGGGATCATGCGCTTGATCGCCTGCGGCAGCACGATGCGCCGCATGCTCTGTCCCGGAGTCATGCCGAGTGCGGCGCCGGCTTCGGACTGGCCGCGGTCGATCGAAATGATGCCGCCGCGGATGATCTCCGAATAAAACGAGCCGCCATAGAGCGACAGCGCCAGCGCGGACGCCGTGATCGGCGTCATCTCGACACCTGCCAGGATCGGCAGCGCGTAATAGAACCAGATCAGCTGCACCAGGATCGGCGTGCAGCGGAACGCCTCGATGAAGGTGAGCGCGATCAGGCGCACCGCGTGAAAGCGCGACAGGGTGCCGAACGCGCCGAACAGGCCGAAGACGAGCCCGAGCACCACGATGACCACGGTGAAACCGACGGTGACGCCGAGCCCGTTGAGAAAGAGCCAGCGATAGCTCCAGAGGATGCCGAAGTCCCACTGATACATGCGTGTGTCACTCGTCGTACGGCTTGACCGCCGGCATTGTCGTTCCGGGGCGATGCAGAAGCATCGAACCCGGAACCTCGAGATTCCGGGTTCGCCCTTCGGGCGCCCGGAATGACAGTGGAAGACTACAACGACACGCCCGGCGGGATGTCCGCCTCGGTCACGCCCACCAGCTCCATGTTGGTGATGATCGCGTTGCGGATGAAGCCGAGGCCCTTGTTGAAGTCGATCCAGGTGTTGACGTAGTCGCGCCAGGTCTTGTCGGTCTCGCGGCGGAAGCCGGCGTTCGAGGTGGTGGCGAAGATTGGCGTCGGCAGCACGAACTGGCCGAGCGAGGGATTCTTCTTCAGCACGGTCAGCGACAGCATGGTGATCAGGCACTGCGCGTCGACGCGGCCGGTCTGCAGCGCGGCGGTGGCGTCGTCGGCGGTCTTCAGCCGCGAGATCTGCGCCTTCGGCGTCAGGCGGCTGACAACCTGGTCGTGCGAGGAGCCCTGGTCGACCGCGATCTTGACGTCGGGCGAGTTCAGCTCGGCCCAGCTCTTCGGCTTGAAGTCCTTCTTGCAGAGGATGCCGAAGGCGTTGTTGAACACCGGCACCGAGAAGTCGACCACCAGCGCGCGCTTCGGGGTCGGGTTGAGGCCGAAGAAGATGTCGATCTTGTTGGACTGCAGGTCGAGCACCGAATTTCCCCAAGTGGTCTCGGTGATCTCGAGCTCGGCTTCCATGTCCTCGGCAAGCGCCTTGGCGATGTCGACGTAAAATCCCTTCCACTGGCCGGTCGAAAGATCCTTCATGTAATAGGGTGCGCCGCCGCCGACCGCGCCGATCCGCATCTTCTTGGTGCGGCGGATGCGGGCGAAGGTCGATTCGTTGGTATCGGCGGTCTGCGCCACGGCCGGGGAGGCCAGCGTCGCCGCGCCAATCGCGCCAAGTCCGACAATCGATGCAACATCACGACGTGTAACCATTGGGATCAATCGCTTTTCTGTTGGAAGAAGTTCCGGCAGCGTTCTTACCAAGGCGCCTCCGGCAGTGAAAGCACAGCCTATCGGCTGGGCAGGCCGGGAATTGCCCGGATGCTGGGCAAACCATCATGAAGCCCAGCCCGTTCAAGCCGATACCCGCTTGCTTTCCGGTCCTTTTGGCCCCAAATAGGGATCGGGAGATTGGCGGTGGACGAGCCACTCGCCAACCGGGTCAGGTCCGGAAGGAAGCAGCCCTAACGAGGTCCGGATCGGGTCGCTCGTCAGTCTCCTACCTGTTTTTCCGAGCGAATTGCGCCGGCGGCTCGGGCCGCCAGCGCGCTCCTTTCCGCAAAAGCCGGCCGAGAGACACTTCATTGCGGATCGACCGATGACCGACGCTGGCGCCCCTCCCAACCCTGACAGCGCCGGCCAGGCCAGCACGCCCTACCGGGTGCTGGCGCGGAAATACCGTCCCTCCAGCTTCGACGATCTGATCGGCCAAGAGGCCGTGGTCCGCACCGTCTCCAATGCGTTCGAGACCGGCCGCATTCCGCAGGCCTGGATTCTCACCGGCGTCCGCGGGGTCGGCAAGACCACCACGGCGCGCATCCTAGCCCGTGCGCTCAACTACGAGATGCCGGATGGCTCGGTGAAGGGCCCGACGGTCCAGATGCCGACGCTCGGCGTGCATTGCCAGGCGATCATGGAAAGCCGGCACATGGACGTGCTGGAGATGGACGCGGCCTCGCATACCGGCGTCGACGACGTCCGTCAGATCAATGACAGCGTCCGCTACGCGCCGGCCAGCGCCCGCTACAAGGTCTACATCATCGACGAAGTCCACATGCTGTCGACGGCGGCGTTCAACGCCTTCCTGAAGACGCTGGAGGAACCGCCGGAGCACGCCAAGTTCGTGTTCGCCACGACGGAGATCCGCAAGGTTCCGGTGACCGTGCTGTCGCGCTGCCAGCGTTTTGACCTGCGCCGCGTCGAGGCCGACGTGCTGATGAAGCATCTCGCCAACATCGCGGCCAAGGAAAACGTCGAGATCGAGCCCGAAGCGCTCGGCATCATCGCGCGCGCCGCGGAAGGCTCGGTGCGCGATTCGCTCTCGCTGCTCGATCAGGCCATCGCGCATGCGGCAGGCACCGTGAAGGCCGATGCCGTCAGGCAGATGCTGGGGCTCGCCGACCGCACCCGTGTCATCGATCTTTTCGATTCCCTGGCGCGTGGCGACATCGCGTCCGCGTTCACGGAGTTCCGCGACCAGTACGACGTCGGCGCCGACCCGATCGTGGTGCTCTCGGATCTCGCCGAATTCGTCAATTTCGTCACCCGCGTGAAGATCGTGCCGGCGACCGCCGACAACGTCGCCTATGGTGAGACCGAGCGCGTGCGCGCACGGGATTTCGCCTCGAAGATCTCGATGCGCGTGCTGTCGCGGATGTGGCAGATGCTGCTCAAGGGCATCACCGAGGTGCAGGCCGCGACGCGACCCGCCGCGGCTGCCGAGATGGTGCTGGTGCGCATCGCCTATGTCGCCGACCTGCCGACGCCGGACGAAGCGATCAAGATGCTGGAGCAGAACGGCGGGGGTCCGCCGGTCGTGAGCGGCGGCAGTGCCGCGCGCAACGCGCCGGCGGGGCCGGTGGCGTCCGCTGCACCTGTTCGCATGCCGACATCGTCACCGTCCTCCTTCGGCGGCGGTGGTGCCCGTCCGCAGATGGCAACGCCCGCGCCGGATCCGCAAGCTGCCGCGCCGGTGTTGCGCGTCACGAGCTTCACCCAGCTCGTTGCGCTGGCCGGGCAGAAGCGCGACCTCCTCACCAAGGGCGCGCTCGAAGGCGACATGCGCCTCGTTCGTTTCGAGGAGGGCCGGCTGGAAGTTGCGCTCGAGCCCAACGCCTCCAAGACCATGATTTCCGATCTCGCGCGCAAATTCGAGCTCTGGACCGGGCGCCGTTGGACCGTGATCGTCTCCAACGAGCCGGGTCAGCCGACGCTGCGCTCGGTGAGCCAGGCGGCCAAGCAGGAACATGCGCGCACCGCCGAGGCCGATCCGCGCGTGCGCGAGGTGCTGTCGCGTTTTCCGGGCGCGAAGGTCGTCGAGGTCCGCAGGCTTGCCCCCGAGGCGCCGGAATCCGATATTAACGCCGACTACGGCAGTGACGATCCGCCCGACGGTTCCGACGGCGACGATCTCTAGAGCCAATTTTCCAAGGACAGCACCGATGGTCGATATTTTCGGCATGATGAAGCAGGCGCAGCAGCTGCAATCCAAGATGCAGGAGATGCAGGACCAGCTCGCCAACGTCGAGGTCGAGGGCATCTCCGGCGGCGGTCTCGTCGCTGTGCGCATGACCGCGAAGATGGACGTCAAGGGCGTCAAGATCGATCCTTCGCTGATGAAGGCGGAAGAGCGCGAGGTGCTCGAGGATCTGCTCGTCACCGCGTTCGGCGAGGCCCGCCGCAAGGCGGAAGCCGCCATGCAGGAGAAGATGCAGTCGCTCACCGGCGGGCTCGGCCTGCCGCCGGGGCTGTCGGGGCTGTTCGGCCAGTAATATGGGCGCTGTTGCGGGTCCTGAAATCGAGCGGCTGGTCCAGCTTCTCGCGCGGCTGCCGGGCCTCGGCCCGCGCTCGGCGCGGCGCGCCGCGCTGCATCTGATCAAGAAGCGCGAAGCGCTGATGATGCCGCTGTCCTCGGCCATGCAGGTCGCGCTCGAGAAGGTCCAGGTCTGCAAGACCTGCGGCAACATCGACACGCAAAGTCCCTGCACGGTCTGCACCGATCCGAGGCGCGATCCCTCGATCATCGTCGTCGTCGCCGACGTTGCCGATCTCTGGGCGCTGGAGCGGGCCAATGCCACTCAAGGGCGCTATCACGTGCTGGGCGCGACATTGTCGCCGCTCGACGGCGTCGGCCCGCAGGACCTCACCATCGAGGCGCTGGTCGCGCGCGCGCATGAGGCGCAGGTGCATGAGGTCATCCTGGCGCTGAATGCCACCGTCGACGGCCAGACCACGGCACACTACATCACCGACCTGCTTCAGGACGCCAACGTAAAAGTAACCCGGCTCGCCCATGGTGTGCCGGTCGGCGGCGAGCTTGATTATCTCGATGAAGGTACGCTATCGGCCGCGATGCGGCAGCGTACCCTGTTCTAGACATCCAGACTTACGGAACGGACGATATGACGAAACTTTTCGCCACACGATGGGCTTTGGTTGCGACGATGGCGATGCTGGCGACGCCGGCTATCTCCGCGCAGCAGGACGACGGGGCTCCGCCGCCGTCGAAGCCCGGCAAGCCGATCAATGCCGGCGAGGTGCTCTCGGGCGAGCTGAACACGATGAAAGTGCGCGACGTCAAGAACGTCGGCAAGCGGGTTGCGACCTACCAGATCACCTCCGAGCCGCGCCGGCTGCCGCCACCGAACGGGTTGTGCAATCTCGAGACCGGCCCCGAAACCTTCCAGCTCGTTCCCAGCGGCGATGCGCAGGCCGCACAGCTGAAGACGTTCGCCGGCAAGGAGATCTCGGTCAAGGTCGACGAAGTCGCCTGCGCCAGCGATCCCGGCCAGATGAGCGAGGCCGTGATCACGAAGTGGAGCCTGATCAAGAAGCAGTAGGGGGCGCGCGCCACTCTCTCTGACGTCATTGCGAGGAGCTCTTGCGACGAAGCAATCCAGAGTGTTGCCTTGCGGAAGGCAATCCAGAATCCGTGCCGCGGAAATAGTTGGATTGCTTCGCTTCGCTCGCAATGACAGATTGCTTCGCTTCGCTCGCAATGACGAAGGTGAGAGAGCCGGTTTAAACCCTCACCGGCCCCAGCGCATCAAAATGCCCGCGCTTCTGCAGCCAGGCCAGCAGCACCAGGCTTGGGATCGCCACCAGCATGCAGATCACGAAGAACAGCGGCCAGCCGGTGGTATCAGCCACGAAGCCGGCGCCTGACGAGAGATAGGTCCGCCCTACCGCGGCAAGAGCGGTGAGCAGCGCATATTGCGTCGCCGTGTGCAGCGGGTTCTGGCAGAGCGCCGAAAGATAGGCGACGAAGATCACCGTGCCGATGGCGCTGGTGAAGTTCTCACAAGTGATGGCGAAGGCGAGCGCCCATTGGCTGGTGCCGACGAAGGCCAGCCAGGAGAAGGAGAGATTCGCGAGCGCCTGCACCACGCCGCCGATCCAGAGGCTGGTTGCGAGCGAATAGCGCCGGGCGACGAAGCCGCCGGCAAAGCCGCCGATCAGCGTCGCAGCAAGGCCCACGCCCTTCACGATCGCCGCATAGTCGTTGCGGGAGAAGCCGAGGTCGATCACGAACGGCGCGGTCATCGTGCCGGAGAAGGCGTCGGTGAACTTGAACAGCACGACGAAGGCGAGTGCCGCAAGCGCGTCCTTGCGCGTCAGGAATTCCGAGAAGGCTCCGACCGCCGCGTGCAGCACGCGCGCGAACGCGGTTTGCGTCTGCGTCGCGGCTTCCGCCCGCACCGACTGCTCGGGCTCGGTCGCAACCAGCGCCGTGATCGTCCCGATCAGCACCATCGCCGCCATCACCACATAGCCCCACATCCAGGCGGACGTGCGGGTGATGCCGGTGCTCTCGAAGCCCGAGACGATGAACAGCGCGCCGGCGGTCGAGATCAGCATGCCGATGCGATAGGCCGCGACGTAGGACGCCATGCCGGCGGCCTGCTCGCTCTCCGGCAGGCTCTCGACGCGGAAGGCGTCGACCACGATGTCCTGCGTCGACGAGGCCGTCGCCACCAGCAATGCGCCGAGCGCGACGTAGAACGGCGAGCGCGCGGGATCGGTCAGCGCCAGCAGCAGGATGGCGACGATCAGCAGCAATTGCGAGAACAGCAGCCAGCCGCGCCGCCGCCCGAACGCGCGCGTGAACAGCGGCACATGCATCGCATCCACCAGCGGCGCCCACAGGAATTTCAGCGTGTAGGGCGTGCCGACCAACGCAAACAGCCCGATGGTCTTGAGATCGACGCCGGATTCCCGCATCCACACCAGCAGCGTTGAGCCCGACAGCGCCAATGGCAGCCCGGACGAGAAGCCGAGGAACAGCACGATCAGCACCCGCGGCTGCAGGTAAACGGCAAGGCTGTCACGCCAGGAGGTGGGGGCCGTGCCG
Organism: Bradyrhizobium sp. 62; assembly: GCF_023073035.1. Taxonomy (NCBI): domain Bacteria; kingdom Pseudomonadati; phylum Pseudomonadota; class Alphaproteobacteria; order Hyphomicrobiales; family Nitrobacteraceae; genus Bradyrhizobium; species Bradyrhizobium sp. 62. The sequence goes on along the minus strand of NZ_JADPIT010000016.1, from coordinate 159,041 downwards.
GGGCCGGCAGGCGAGGTCGCGTCGGGTGCGGTCATGGGGTGGTGTTAGCAGATTCTGGCGGCCACAAGGGAGGTGTCGCTCCTGCCGGCCAAAGAGGAGGTGTCGTCGCCCCCTCCGCTGTCATCGTCCGCGAAGGCGGACGATCCAGTACCCACCAGCATTTCGGTTCAATCGCGGCCGCCGCGGCGTACTGGACGCCCCGCCTTCGCGGGGCATGACGGACTCATGGTGGGCCGGCTATCCCGGGATAAAGGTCGTCCCAACTCGGATTGCTCTTCTCAATCAATCGAACCTTCCAGGCCCTGTTCCACTTTTTCAGCCGCTTCTCCCTTTTGATAGCATTCTCGGGATCGTCGAACTGCTCGAAATAGACGAGCCTTGCGACATCGTACCTCTCCGTAAAGCTCTCGATGACCTTCGACTTATGTTCCGCCACGCGACGAATGAGATCATTGGTCACGCCGATGTACAGCGTTCCGCCGATTTTGCTGGCGAGGATGTAAACGTAGTAGTGGCGTGTGCCCAACTGCTACCTCTCCCTCCGCTGTCATCGTCCGCGAAGACGGAGGATCCAGTAATCACCAGCGTCCCGGTTCAATCATGACT
>NZ_JADPIT010000016.1:150798-158425 GCF_023073035.1 Bradyrhizobium sp. 62 | reverse complement strand
GATGCCCCGCCTTCGCGGGGCATGACAGTGTGCCACAATCTCACTCCCCCGCCTGGAGCTTCCGCGGGAACAGCTCGGCAGCGCCGGTCGCTACGAGATGCGGCGCTTCCGGCGCATCGCTCTTGCTGAAATCGAGCTCCTCGATCCGCCCGGCGCGTTTCTCGATCTTGTCGGCGGAGATCAGCACCTGCCGCACGTCCTCGTTCGCGTCGGCAAAATGCTTCTGGAGCTTCAGCACGCGATCGCGCAGGCGGCCGAGGTCGTCGCCGAGCTTGATCACCTCGGTGCGGATCTGGTCGGCGGCGTCGCGCATGCGCGCGTCCTTCATGATCTGCTGCATCACCTGGATCGCCAGCATCAAAAGCGAGGGCGACACCAGCACGACACGTGCGCGATACGCCTTCTGGATGACGTCGTCGAAACCGTCGTGGATCTCGGCGTAGACCGATTCCGACGGCACGAACATCAGCGCCATGTCCTGGGTCTCGCCGGCGACGAGATATTTCTCGGCGATGTCGCTGACATGCTTCATGACGTCGCCGCGCAGCCGCTGCGTGGCGATGCGCTTCTCCTCGTCGGTGCGCGCGTCATGCAGCGCGGTCATCGCTTCCAGCGGAAATTTCGCATCGATGCACAGTGGCCGCTGGTCGGGCAGGAACACGACGCAGTCCGGACGCTTGCCGGTCGAGAGCGTAAACTGGAACTCGTAGGCGCCCTTCGGCAGACCGTCCTGGACGATCGCTTCCATCCGCGCCTGACCGAAGGCGCCGCGCGACTGCTTGTTGGCGAGCACGTCGCGCAGGGTCGTCACCTGTGTGGTGAGGTCGGTGAGGTTCTTGTGCGCGCTGTCGATGATGCCGAGCCGCTCGTGCAGCGCGCGCAGGCTCTCCATGGTGTTGCGGGTGGTGTGCTCCATGGACTGGCCGACGCGGTGGGTCACCGAATCCAGCCGCTCGTTGACCGCGCGTGCCATGTCGGCCTGGCGGCCGGCCAGCGTCTGGGTCATGGCGTCGACCCGCCCCGAAGCCTCGCTCTGGGCATGCAGCATCTGGCTGATGCGCTCCTCGAGTTCGTCGGCGCGGATGGCGTTGGCCATCGCGAGTTCCGCCCCGCGCCGCCCGGAGCGCGCGATCACGACGGCGATCACCACCATCAGGATGAGGACCAGGGCACCGAAGCCGATCAGCGCGTCCACGGTGCGCACCGGCCAGTCGCCGAGCATGAAAATGATCTCGTTCATGCCCCTGCTTCTAGCCGATTCGCTCGGCGACACGAACGAATAGCGAACATTTAGGGTAAATGCCCCGTTAATTTTTATGGTTAACGAAACCCGAAGTTTTATGGTTAGCGGAGGGTTAACGGGGTTCCCGGCCGCATTGACCGCATCGAACGCGCGGCTTAAATCGCGGCCATGGCCCTCAGAGAAATCATCATCCTGCCCGACAAGCAGCTGCGTCTGGTCTCCAAGCCGATCGAGAAGGTCACGCCGGAGATACGAAAGCTTGCCGACGACATGTTCGAGACCATGTACGACGCGCCCGGCATCGGGCTCGCGGCGATTCAGATCGCGCAGCCGTTGCGGCTGATCACCATGGACCTCGCCAAGCCCGACCAGGACGGCGAGACCAAGCCCGAGCCGCGCGTCTTCATCAATCCGGAAATCATCGCCTCCTCCGAGGACCTGTCGGTCTACGAAGAAGGCTGTTTGTCGATCCCCGAATATTACGAGGAGGTCGAGCGCCCTGCGAAGGTGCGGGTGCGCTACACCGATCTCGACGGCAAGGTGCACGAGGAGGACGCCGAAGGCCTCTACGCCACCTGCATCCAGCACGAGATCGACCATCTCAACGGCGTGCTGTTCGTCGACTATCTGTCAAAGCTCAAGCGCGACCGCGTGATCAAGAAGTTCGAGAAAGCCGCCAAGCGCGCGGAGTGAGGTTCTCTGTCGATGCCCCTCCGCCTGATCTTCATGGGCACGCCCGATTTCTCCGTGCCGACGCTGCTCGAGCTCGTCGCGCACGGCCACGAGATCGCGGCCGTGTATACGCGCGCGCCCAAGCCCGGCGGCCGGCGCGGCCTGCAATTGCAGCCGACCCCGGTGGAAGAGGCCGCGCGAAAGCTTGGCGTGCCGGTGCTGACGCCGAAGAGTTTGAAGACGCCGGAGGCGCTGGAAGAATTCCGCGCCTTCGACGCCGATGCCGCCGTCGTCGTCGCCTATGGCATGATCCTGCCGCAGGCGATCCTCGATGCGCCAAAGCTCGGCTGCTACAATCTGCACGCCTCGCTGCTGCCACGCTGGCGCGGTGCGGCTCCCATCAACCGCGCGATCATGGCCGGCGATGCCGAGAGCGGCGTGATGGTGATGAAGATGGATGTCGGCCTGGACACCGGTGACGTCGCCATGGCCGAGCGTCTCGCGATCACGGACAATATGACGGCGCTCGATCTGCACGATCGTCTGTCCCGGCTCGGTGCCGACCTGATGGTGCGCGCCATGGCCGCGCTCGACCGCGGCGGGCTCCAGCTCAAAAAGCAGAGCGAGGACGGCGTCACCTATGCCGCCAAGATCGACAAAGCCGAAGCGCGGATCGACTGGACCAGGCCCGCGCGGGAGGTGCTGCGTCATATCCACGGACTGTCGCCGTTTCCCGGCGCCTGGGCCGAGCTTGAGAATGCGCGGGTCAAGATCCTGCGTTGCGAGCTGGCGAAAGGCGCGGGCGCACCCGGTGAGGTGCTCGACGATCACCTCACCATCGCCTGCGGCGAGGGTGCAATCCGTCTGATCGAGCTCCAGCGCGAAGGCAAGGCGCGCATGCAGGCCGCGGACTTCCTGCGCGGCGTGCCGTTGAAGCCGCCGATGCGGCTGGCCTGATGCCCCGCTACAAGCTCATCATTGAATATGACGGCGCACCGTTCTTCGGCTGGCAGGTGCAGGAGACGCTGCCCTCGGTGCAAGGCGCGCTGGAAGCGGCGGTGAAGGCGATGACCGGCGCGGATGCGCGCGTGCACGGCGCCGGGCGCACCGATGCCGGCGTGCACGCGCGCGGCCAGGTCGCGCATGTCGATATCGAGAAACAGCTTCCACCCGGCCGTTTTCGCGACGGCTTGAATGCGCATTTGCGCCCGCATCCGATCGCCGTGCTCGAGGCGGACGTCGTGCCTGATAGTTTCGAAGCGCGCTTCTCGGCCGTGAAGCGCCACTACCGCTACCGCATCGTCAACACCCGCGCCAATCTCGCGCTCGATGCCGGCCACGCCTGGCGCGTGCCGCGCCGGCTCGACGCCGACGCGATGCATGCGGCGGCACAACGCCTGCTCGGCAAGCACGATTTCACCACCTTCCGCGACACCGAGTGCCAGGCCAAATCGCCGGAGAAGACGCTCGATCAGCTCGACGTGCTGCGCGACGGGCGCGAGATCATTATTCTCACCTCGGCGCGCTCGTTTCTGCACAGTCAGGTGCGCTCCATGGTGGGGTCGCTGATGTGGGTCGGTGAGGGCCGCTGGACCGCCGACGATCTCTCCGCAGCGCTCGCCGCCCGCAACCGCGCCGCCTGCGGCATCGTCGCCCCGCCGGACGGGCTGTATCTGATGCAGGTGGATTATTAGACCGCGAGGCTGGAAACTCTCGCGACGCCCACCGCTGTCATTCCCCGCGAAGGCGGGGAATCCAGTACGCCGCGGCCTCTCGGATCAATGACTGCTGTCTCGGATTACTAGATCGCCCGGTCAAGCCGGGCGATGACAGCGGAGGGTTTGGCGGCAATGGGGCCTACCCAAAATACCTCGCCAAAATCCCGCGATACACCTTGGTCAGCTGCTCCAGATCCTGAACCGGCACACGTTCGTCGACCTGGTGCATGGTCTGGCCGACCAAGCCGAATTCGATCACCGGGCAATAGCTCGAGATGAAGCGCGCATCCGAGGTGCCGCCTGAGGTCGACAGCTCCGGCTTGCGGCCCGTCACCTCCTCGATCGCGGACACCGCGAGTTCGGTGAACGGTCCGGGCTTGGTCACGAATACGTTCGAGTTCGAGGGCTCCCAGACGATGCGGGCGCGAATGCGGTTGCCGCAGGCTTTGGTCAGCCGCGTCTCGACCAGCTCGCGCAGGCTCGCCTGGGTGTGGTTGTCGTTGTAGCGAATGTTGAATTTTGCGCGGGCTTGTCCCGGGATGACGTTGTTGGCGGTGTTGCCGACGTCGACCGAGGTGAATTCGAGATTGGAGGCCTGGAACTGCGCGCTGCCATGGTCGAGCGGCTCGTCCGAGATGGCCACGATCAGCCGCGAGATATCAGGCACCGGATTGGCGGCGCGGTGCGGATAGGCGACGTGGCCCTGCACGCCGTCGACATACAGCGTGCCGGATTGCGAGCCGCGGCGGCCGACCTTGATGGTGTCGCCGAGCGTCTCGACATTCGAGGGCTCGCCGAGCACGCAATGGTCGAATTTCTCGCCGCGCTCCGCCGCCCACTTCAGCAGCTTGATGGTACCGTTGATGGAGACGTCTTCCTCGTCGCCGGTGATCAGGAACGAGATCGAACCCGAGCCCGATTTTTGGCCGTCGCTGCGCGGCTTGCCGTCGTTCGCGGCGAGATGCTCCAGCACCGCGGCGACCGAGCAGGCGATGCCGCCCTTCATGTCGACCGCGCCGCGGCCATGCAGAAAGCCGTCTTTCACCTCGCCCGAGAACGCGCCGACGCTCCAGGCGCTCTCGTCGCCAGGCGGCACCACGTCGGTGTGGCCGGCAAAGGTGATGTGCGGCCCGTCAGCGCCGATCCGCGCATAGAGGTTGTCGACGTCGGCGGTGCCGGGCTCGCTGAAGGTCACGCGGTGGCATGTGAAGCCTGCCGCATTGAGGGCTTGTTCGAGCACGCCCAGCGCACCGGCATCGGCCGGGGTTACCGAGGGGCAGCGGATGAGATCGCGGGCAATCGAGAGAGCATCGGTCATGCGCCCCGCTTAACATGCATGCCGCCGGGTGGGCTAGCACTGGGCGGGACAAATTCGATCTCGCTCTGCTGGTCCCAGCTTTTCGCCGCAGGCGGGGCGGGCGCGGAGCCATCCTCAACGTCGGCCAATGGATCGGGGCCGAACCGGTTGTCGCCGGAGGTGCCGGGCACAATGAACATTTCCACGAGGCCCCAAAACCACGGAATGTGCACGGCCCAGGCGAGGGCAACAACCCAGTTTGATTCGGTGGGCAGCAGGTCCGAGAACTGGTCGAACAACGCGGGCACGACGAAGAACGAAACCAGCCACCAGCCGCTCCGGTCGCGATCGTGCAGCCGCTTGGTCGCGGTCGCGAGATAGATCCACAGGAATAGCGAGCTTCCGAGCACCTTGAGGATGAGGGTCGCGCGATCGGCCGTTGCCAGCAGACGATAGGCCCTGGGATCGACCACGTTGAAGATGTCGTCGACACCGAAATCGAAGTCGAGCTTGAAGTTGAAGGCGAAAGTTGCGGCCCCGTTCAGCACCTTGATGGCCTGGTCGATCATCCCGAGCATGCAGGCCAGCACCATGACGATCAGCAGCGCCTGCCACAGCAAGGGGCGGTTGATGCGGCCGTCGAAGCGGAAGAGATACCAGGTCCAGTCCATGCCAAAGGCTCCGGGCGGGAGAGGTCGCCCGGATGTTGGTCGTGCTGGGGGGAGGGTGGGTTCGACGGAGCTGCCAGACCCGTCATCCTGAGGTGCGAGGCCTGCGGTGCAGAGCACCGCAGGGGGAGCCTCGAAGGATGAGCGGTCACGATTCAGCCGGCAGCCGGGCCGTCGCCCTTCGAGGCTCGCCGAAGAGGCGAGCACCTCAGGGTGACGGTGGGAGAGTTAGACTCTCAATCCCGCAGCAGCTCGTTGATGCTGGTCTTGGAGCGCGTGCGCTCGTCGACGCGCTTGACGATGACGGCGCAGGCGGTGCTCGGGCCGATCTGGCCGTTCTTCATGGGCTTGCCGGGCAGCGCGCCGGGAACGACGACCGAATACTCGGGCACTTCGCCGATAAAGATCTCGCCGGTGTCGCGGTCGACGATCTTGGTCGACGCACCCAGGAACACGCCCATCGACAGCACCGCGCCCTTGCGCACGATCACGCCTTCGGCGACCTCGGCGCGCGCTCCGATGAAGCAATCGTCCTCAATGATGACAGGCTCGGCCTGCAGCGGCTCGAGCACGCCGCCGATGCCGACGCCGCCGGAGATGTGCACGCGCTTGCCGATCTGCGCGCAGGAGCCGACGGTCGACCAGGTGTCGATCATGGTGGATTCATCGACATAGGCGCCGAGATTGACGAAGGACGGCATCAGCACGACGTTGCGGGCGATGAAGGCCGAGCGGCGCACGATGGAGCCGGGGACGGCGCGGAAACCGGCGTCGCGAAAGCGGTTCTCACCCCAGCCGTCGAACTTCGAGGGCACCTTGTCCCACCAGGCCGCCTTGCCGGGGCCGCCGGGAATGGCGCCCATGTCGTTGAGGCGGAACGAGAGCAGCACCGCCTTCTTCAGCCACTGATTGACCTTCCACTTGCCGTCGGCCCCGCGCTCGGCAACGCGGGCCTCGCCCTTGTCCAGAATCTCCAGCGCGTGATCCACGGCGTCGCGGACCTCGCCCCTGGTCGAGGTCGAGACGCCGTCGCGCGCGTCGAAGGCGCCGTTGATGGTGGATTCGAGGGCGGACAGGGACATCGGGATTTCCTCAGAGGCGGGCGGGAATTTGCGGTGATTTGGAGCGCTTTTTCGGGATTTGGGGGGACGGAGTCAAGGCATACTCAGTGTCGCCCCCGGCGAAGGCCGGGACCCATACCCGCAGGGTCAAGTTTGGCGAAGACTCGGAGTTACCAGTTGCGCGCTACAACCGCGTGTTGGGGGTATGGGTCCCGGCCTTCGCCGGGACGACGTGGGGAGAGAGAGGACAGCCTGCCCAAAAACCCCGCCAGATCGTCGGTGACGTGGTCGACATGGGCGGCGCTCCGGCCTTCCAGCTCCCAGTCCTCGCGCACGACCTCTTTCGTCCCGTCCGGTATCACCAGCACCGTGGTCATGCCGAGCTCGTGCGGGACCGTGAGGTTGCGGGCGAGGTCCTCGAACATCGCGGCGCGGGTCGGATCGACCGAATGGTCGGCGAGAAACTTGCGGTAGGTCTGCGGCGCCGGCTTCGGCTCGAAGTCGGCGGCGATGATGTCGAACACGCCGTCGAAATGCGTGGCAAAGCCGAGCCGCGCCAGCACCGCATCGACATGATCGACCGAACCGTTGGTCAGGATCAGCTTTCGTCCCGGCAGTTTTGCGATGGCCTCGCCCAGCGCCGGGTTCGGCTCCAGCGGCGAGTGGTCGATCTTGTGGACGTAGGCGAGATAGTCGTCGGCGCGGACGCCGTGCAGGGTCATCATGCCGCGCATGGTGGTGCCGAAGCGCTGGTAATAATCCTTCTGGATCTTGCGCGCTTCCGCCGGTGTCAGGTTCAGCCAGTTGCAAACGAACTCGGTAATCCGCGCATCGACCTGCTGCCAAAGATTGACGTGGTGCGGATAGAGCGTGTTGTCGAGGTCGAACACCCAGGTGTCGACATGGCCGAAGGCGCGGGGTGAGGTCATTGCGGCTCTCTATTCGTTATCGGAGAGGGGCCCCAGCTT
>NZ_JADPIT010000016.1:147471-150788 GCF_023073035.1 Bradyrhizobium sp. 62 | reverse complement strand
CGGGACCCATACCGCGTGATCTATCAATGGGGCACCCTGATCGTCGTTCTTCGTAGAACCAATCCTGGGGTTATGGGTCCCGGCCTTCGCTGGGACGACGATGGTGTTTGTTGCGTCATCACAAAAGCAATCACGGCATCGCAAACCGCAGCGTTTTGCCGCCGCTCGACATGTCCACCGCGCCGAAGCCCGTCGCCGCGAATCCGCGCGCGCCGCAGTCGGTCTGCTCGTTGGTTTCGAACTTGGTCTCGCGCGTGCAAAGCTGCTTGTCGCCGCCCCAATTCAGCGGCTTGTCCTTCAGCTTGACGATTCGATTGTCGGCGTCGATGGCTTCCGCGAAGCTGAAGATCTGCTTCGGCTGACCGCTCACATCAGGGTGCAGGCAGGTCTTGGGGTCGATGCGATACCAGCCGCGGCTCGTCACCGCCTTGCCGTCGTCGGTGGCGACCGCCGCCATCACCTTGTGCGTGGTGTCGTTGCACCAGGTGAGGCCGGTCGCAGACGGCGTCTGCACGGCATCGACCATGGTCTTGAAGAAGTTCGGCGACGACAGGATGTCGGACGACAATCCGCGGCTCTTCAGGAAAGCGGCCAACGCGCCTTGCGTCTTCGGTCCGTCGACGCCGTCGATCGGCGCGGCGTCGTAACCTGCGATCACCAAAAGCCGCTGGATGCCGGCAAGGCGGGCCTGCTCGTCGTCATATTCGGAGTCCTCGGCGAGATAGGCGACGAAATTGCCGTCCGCGCCTTGCGTCGGCGTGATCTGGGTGAAGGCGGCGTGGGTCTGGCCGCTGCGGCACTGTCGCGCGGCCGCGATGACGAAATTGTCCTGCGCGACGCACAGCGTGTCGCTGCCGTTCTGTGGGATCGGGGATGCGCCGTAGACGCCGAGCGCGCGGGCGTTGAGCAGGATGCGGTCGGCGGAGAGCGTGCCCTGCACCACCACGCGGCAGGTGGCGGGGTCGATCCTGAACCAGCCGCGCGTGGCGGTCGCCGCCTTGTCGTCGATGCCGATCGCGGCCTCGACGACGTAGGACATGCGATTGCAGATCTTGAGGTCGGCGAAGGCGGGCGCGGAGGAGAAGACGAACGAGACGGCTGCTGCGGGGAGCGTCATCAGGAAGCGGGTGAGAGTGGAGCGTCGATGCCGCCTCGCGCTCCGCTCGTCATGCCCGGGTTTGTCCCGGGCATCCACGCTCTTGGCGCGGGACGAAAGATCGTGGATGGCCGGGACATCTTCGCGAAGACGCGCTTCGCGCTGTTGCCCGGCCATGACGGCTTTCATGCGTGGCGCCTCTCGCATCACTTGTGGATCAGCGTGCCCGTGCCGGTGTTGGTGAAGAGCTCGAGCAGCACTGCGTGCTGCATCTTGCCGTCGATGATGACGACGCCCTCTACGCCCTGTTCGAGCGCGTAGATGCAGGTCTCGACCTTCGGGATCATGCCGCCGGAAATGGTGCCGTCGGCGATCAGCTTTCGCGCGTCCTTCACCGAGAGCTGCGGGATCAGCTTCTTGGACTTGTCGAGCACGCCCGGCACGTCGGTGAGCAGCAGCAGCCGCTTTGCCTTCAGCGCGCCGGCCACGGCGCCCGCGAAAGTGTCGGCGTTGACGTTCAGCGTCTGGCCCTCTTTCGAGGTCGCGAGCGGCGCGAGCACGGGGATCAGCTCGTAGCCGATCAGTTGGTTGAGCAGCGTGAGATCGACTTTCTCGGGATCGCCGACGAAGCCGAGATCGACCGCCTTCTCGATGTGCGAGTCCGGATCCATGATGGTGCGCGTCGTCTTCGACGCTTTCACCATATTGGCGTCCTTGCCTGATAGCCCCACCGCCTTGCCGCCGGCCTCGTTGATGTAGCCGACGATCTGCTTGTTGACGGAGCCGGCGAGCACCATCTCGACGATCTCGATGGTGGCCGCATCGGTGATGCGCAGGCCGGCTGCGAATTCCGAGACGATGCCGAGGCGCTTGAGCATGGTCGCGATCTGCGGGCCGCCGCCATGCACCACCACCGGATTGATCGCGGTCTGCTCGAGCAGCACGATGTCGCGGGCAAAATTCTTCGCGGTCTCCTCGTCGCCCATGGCATGGCCGCCATACTTGATGACGATGGTTTCCTCGTCATACTGCTGCATGTGCGGCAGCGCTTCGGACAGGATGCGGGCCTGGTCGAGCGGGGAAATTTCGGTCATGAGGCGGATCTCGCTGGCGGGATACTCGGGCCGCGTTCTATCCGATTGGCGGGCGGGGCGCAAAGTGGTCTTCGTCCCCGGGCTACGGACTGCGCTTCACCACCACCGCCGCGAGCGTCACCGCCAGCCAGCTCAGAATCATCACCGATCCACCGGTCGGCGCTGCATAGGGAAACAGCGAATGGCCGGCATATTGCCGCAAGGTCAGATCGCCCGCGAACAGCGCGGCGCCGGCTGCGAAGCCGGACGCGGCGACGATGCCAATTCCGCCGTGCAGAAGGTCGCGGCCGAGCAGGGCGACGGCCGCTAGCACGGCCGTTGCATGAAACAGCAGCATGGCGCTTGCGGCGGCGAGCCGGCTCGCATCGCCGCCATGCGCGGAAGCGGCGGCCAGCGCGACGCCGGCGGCGCCCATCAGACCGGCAAGCCCGATCAACAGGCGGAATGCCGCCATCACGAGGTCCGCTCTTCCAGCAGCTTTGCGATCGCGGCGCGCAGCTCGGCCATGCCGGTCGCGCTGCGCGACGAGGTCGCGAGCACGTTCGGGAACGCGGCCGGACGCTTGGCGAGCGCGGCCTCGGTCTCGACGATGCGCGATTGGAGCTCGGTGGCCTTGATCTGGTCGGCCTTGGTCAGCACGAGCTGGTAGCTGACCGCGGAGCGATCGAGAGTCTTCAAGACTTCGAGATCGACGTCCTTGAGGCCGTGCCGCGCATCGACCAGCACGTAGACGCGCGCGAGGCTGGCGCGTCCGAGCAGGAATTTGTGGATCAGCTCGGTCCAGGACGCGACCTGACTCTTCGGGGCCTTGGCATAGCCGTAGCCGGGCATGTCGACGAGGCGCAGCTCGCCTTTCCCGGGGACCTCGAAGAAGATCAGCTCCTGGGTCCGGCCCGGCGTGTGCGAGGTGCGCGCGAGCGCGTTGCGGCCGGTCAGCGCGTTGATCAGGCTGGACTTGCCGACATTGGAGCGGCCGGCAAAGGCGATCTCCAGCCCCGCCATCGGCGGCAGCGTTTCAGTCGAGGGCGAAGCCCAGATGAACTGCCAGTCGCGCGTGAACAGCTTTCGCCCGACCTCGATCAGCTTCGCATCTTTGTCGTCGGTCATGCGAAAGCTTTCTGTCTGTC
>NZ_JADPIT010000016.1:130711-147461 GCF_023073035.1 Bradyrhizobium sp. 62 | reverse complement strand
CGAAGCAATCCAGAAATGCATCCGCGGAGGGACTCTAGATTGCTTCCTCGCTTCGCTCCTCGCAATGGCGACCGCTACGTCGCCTTCTTCGCGAACGTCGCCTTGAGGTTGTCGAACAGCTCCACCTTCACGCCGTTGCGGCGCATGATGAAGCTCTGCTGCAGCACCGAGAGCGTGTTGTTCCAGGCCCAGTAGATCACGAGGCCCGCCGGGAAGCCCGCCAGCATGAAGGTGAAGATCAGCGGCATCCAGTTGAAGATCATCTGCTGCGTCGGATCCGGCGGCGTCGGATTCAGCTTCATCTGGAACCACATCGTGATGCCCATGATGATCGGCCAGATGCCGAGCGCGAGGTAGTGGCCGAACAGCGGGATCGTGGTCGGGTCGAACGGGATCAGCCCGAACAGGTTGAACAGATTGGTCGGGTCCGGCGCGGACAGATCCTTGATCCAGCCGAAGAACGGCGCGTGCCGCATCTCGATGGTGACGAACAGCACCTTGTAGAGCGAGAAGAACACCGGGATCTGGATCACCACCGGAAGACAGCCGGCGACCGGATTGATCTTCTCCTTGCGGTAGATTTCCATCATCTCCTGCTGCTGCTTCACCTTGTCGTCGGGGAAGCGCTCCTTCAGAGCCTGAAGCTGCGGCTGGACCGACTTCATCTTCGCCATCGAGGCGTAGGACTTGTTCGCCAAGGGGAAGAACAACAGCTTCACGATCACGGTCACGAGCAGGATCGAGATTCCGAAATTGCCGAAGAAGCGGTAGAAGAAGTCGAGGCCGAGGAACATCGGCTTGGTGATGAAGTAGAACCAGCCCCAGTCGATCAACAGGTCGAAATGGTTGAGGCCGAGCTCCTTGTTGTAGCCGCCATGGCCGGCGAGCGGGAAGTTGATGCCGACCACGCCGGCTTCCTTGGCGCCCGCGAACAGCCGCGCGTTCGTTGTCGTCGTGCCGCCGATCGGGACCGTCTGCTCGCTTTGCAGATAGTCGGTCTGGTATCGGATCTGGGTGCCGGGTTCGGCGACGAAACGGGCCTTGAGCGTTGCCGACGTGTCGGGAAGGAGCGCAGACGCCCAATATTTGTCGGTAATACCGAGCCATGCATTGGTGACGTTGTTGAATTCGAACCCGTGTCCGCCGTTGCCGATCGCGGGTGCTTCGCCGACAGCCTTATAGGCCTTCTCCTGCAAACCCTGCTCGCCCAGGTAACCGATCAGGCCTTCATGCAGGATGTAGTAGCCCGAGACCTGCGGCGTGCCGTGGCGCGAAATCAGTGCGAAGGGAAAGAGTTTGACCGGCGCGTTGCCGACATTGGTCACCTCGTCCTTGATGCTGAAGAGGTAGTGGTCGTCGATCGTGACGGTGCGGCGGAAGGTGAGGCCTTCGCCATTGTCGTATTTCAGCATGACCGGCGTGGACGGCGTCAGGCTGTTGGCGCCCTCCTGCTGCCAATCGGTGGTCCGGTCGGGCACCTTTGTGCCAGCCGTTCCGGCTACCCAGCCAAATTCGGCGTAATAGGGCTCCGCGGTGCCCGACGGCGAATAGAGAATGATCGGCGGCGACTTCGGGTCGACCGTTTCGCGATACTGCACCAGCGCAAGATCGTCGATGCGCGCGCCCTTCAAGGCAATGCTGCCGGTCAAGCGGGGCGTATCGATCTTGACACGCGGAGAGGCGGCAATCGCCGCCTCGCGGCTGACGGTCGGCTGGGCCGGTTGATTGGCGATCTGGGGAGCGGAGGGCGCGCCTGCGCTGCCGGGCTGCGGCGTGGCGCTCGGCGTCCCGGAAGCCGTCGGCTGCGGCGTGGTCTTATGCAGCTCGGCCTGCGTCTGTTGCAGGGCGCGTTGCTTCTCCATCGCCGGCATGTTGTAGAAATATTGCCAGGCGATCAGCACGAAGCCCGACAGAATGACGGCGAGGATGGTATTGCGGTTGTCAGTCATCATTCTCTCGTCATCAATCCGGTTTGCGGCTGGTCGCAGGAGCGGGGCCGGGCTTTGAGCCGTCGGTTCTTGAGTTGGTTTTTGGGCCGCGTCCCTTGTGCGTATGCCGCGCGGGCTTCGCGAACGCCATGCGCAGATCGTCGAGCATGGTGGCGAAGCCGCGGGAGAGCGCGTCCCTTCGGCCGACCAGCACATAATCATGATGGGGCTGCATCGACATCGGATCGAGCCGCTTCACCAGTTCGCGAAGCCGGCGCCGGATGCGATTGCGCTCGGGGGCGTTGCCGTTCTTTTTGGTGACGGTGAAGCCGATCCGGATCGGGCCGCGATCGTCGTGGTCAAGGCTTTGGCGGTCAAGGCGTTGCAGGACGAACGCAGGACTATTCACCCGCGCGCCATTGGCAACGGCGAGGAAATCCGCCCGCTGCCTCAGCCGATCCATGATGAAATCCCAAAAAGGGGGTCCGGCTCAGGCGCTCAGACGCTTGCGGCCGCGGGCGCGGCGGGCGGCGAGCACCTTTCGGCCGCCGGCCGTGGCGAGACGGGCACGGAAGCCGTGACGGCGCTTGCGCACCAGTTTGCTGGGTTGATAAGTCCGCTTCACGGGTTTTTCTCCGCTGACCGGGCAATTTGCCTGTAGAATTGATGATAAAGTCCGGAAGATGCTGCCCAAAACGGGCCTTTTTCGGCCCCAAGAGAGCCGCTCCCGGCGGTCACACCGGGTCATCGCGGACAATTGGCCGGCTTATAAGCGAGCGCCTTCTTTTCGTCAACGCCGCACAAGCGCTCAATTCCGGCGAATATCGCTGTTTGTGCGGGGTTTTTAACCCTTGAGGTGGCGACTCGCCAAATCTGCGCTTACATCCGACCTTGGCAGATTGACGATCTGTAATTTGACCGCGCTGGGGGCGGGCCGCATCTTGATACGCGCCAAGACCCTTCACCCGGCGACATCTTTAATCCGGTAAAGGCAGCGAGGGCGAATTTCGTGGCAGCGACAGACCTCCAGCCGATCCAGGATGGGGATCAGCGGGACCCGCCGACGGCGCTGCCGCGGGGGACGCGCGGGCTTGGGCTGTCCGGCAAGCTGCTGCTGCTCACCGTTCCCCTGGTGATGATCGCGGCCATCCTGCTCTACGTGCCCGCCATCGCCAACTTCTGGGTCAACCGGCTCAACGACCGCGTCGCGGCGGCCAACACGGCGGCGCTGGTGCTCGATGCCGCGCCGCTCGGCATGGTCCCCGATTCGCTCTCGCGCCAGATCCTGAAGAGCATCAATGCGCGCGCCGTCGCCATCAAGATGGGCCAGCAGCGCCGTCTGCTCGCCAGCGACAATCTGCCGGCCGCCATCGAGCACGACATCGACCTGCGCGACATGACGGCGTGGGAGGCGATCACCGGCTCGTTCCGGATGATGCTGGAGACCGGCAACCAGGCCATCCGGATCGTCGGGCCGGGCGTCGGCAACGCCCAGTTCATGGAGATCGTCACGGACGAGCTGCCGCTGCGGCAGTCGATGTACCGCTTCTCCCGCAACGTCGTGGTGGTCGCGCTCATCATCGCGGTGCTGACCGCCGGCCTCGTCTATCTCGCCATGCATTATCTCTTCGTGCGCCCGATGCGGCGGCTGACCGCGAGCCTGGTCGGCTTCCACGAAAATCCCGAGAGTTCGGCGGGGATCATCGTGCCGAGCCAGCGCAGCGACGAGATCGGGGTCGCCGAGCGCGAATTGTCGGACATGCAACGCGACCTGATGTCGATGCTGCATCAGAAGAGCCGACTCGCCGCCCTCGGCCTCGCAGTGTCCAAGATCAATCACGATCTGCGCAATCTGCTGGCCTCGGCGCAACTCCTGTCGGACCAGCTCGCCAGCGTGCCGGATCCGCGGGTGCAGCGCTTTGCGCCAAAGCTCGTGCGCTCGCTCGAGCGCGCCATCGCCTTCTGCCAGTCGACATTGTCCTATGGCCGCGCCCAGGAAGCCGCGCCCGACCGGCGCATGATCATGATCGAGCCGGTGGTGCTGGAGGTGCGCGAGACCGCCGGCCTTGCCTCCGACGCCTCGATCTCCTGGGTCGCCGCAATCGAGCGCGGGCTCGCGGTCGACGCCGATCCCGACCAGCTGTTTCGCGTGCTGCTCAACCTCGTCCGCAACGCCGCCCAGGCGCTGGAAAGCCATGCCTCGGCCGAGGGCGGCGCGCAGCAGATCCGGATCACGGGAAAACGCGAGGGCGCGGTCGCCATCCTCGAGGTCTCCGACACCGGCCCCGGCGTGCCCCAGAGGACCCGCGATCACCTGTTCGAGGCGTTCCAGACCTCCGGCCGCCCCGGCGGCAGCGGCCTCGGCCTTGCCATCGCCGCCGAGCTGGTCCGCGCCCATGGCGGCGACATCCATCTGGTCGAAGGCACCATCGGCGCCACCTTCCGGATCGTCATCCCCGACCGCCCCGTGGAACTGCTCTCCGTCCGTAACGAGCGGGCGCGGGCATAGTCGGCTCGCGGTTGAGTGCGGAAACTCTCATTTCCCAGCAAAATCTCCCCAATCCGGACCTTGCCAATCGGGGCAAGAGCGGTTAGTCAGAGCGCTCTTTCGCACCCCTCCGGCGTCGCCGGGGGCTGCCTGCGGGCAACGCCCGCACTGTCAGCGAAAAACGCGCCCGTAGCTCAGCTGGATAGAGCATCAGACTACGAATCTGAGGGTCGGACGTTCGAATCGTTCCGGGCGCGCCATTTCGGTACCGACTGTCGCCTGGTCACGCGGACCGAAGTCATCCTTCCGCGGTGAAGTCATCCTTCCGCGGTCAAGGCTTCCAGCTCGGCGAAATAAGCCTCGTTCAGATCCTGCTCGGACCTCGTATCGAGGTCGCCGCCGCCCGACCTGAGTCCGCGCATCCGGTCGTTCAAGTATCCGACCAGCACCGAGCCGATCGCATGGATGGCTTCGTGACGATCGAGCCCTTCGGACATCGGTCGCTGCGCCGTGCCTCGCACCGGTAGTTCGGCATCAGCAAGCTGGTTCTCCATGATGGCGTGAATAACGGCGTGCAATGTCGCGCGCGTGAGGCGGATCCGCGCGCGCCGATGATACTCCGTCACACGATCGATACGTTCTTGTTCGTCCAGCGCGAGCCACTGCTCCCGGGCGGGCTCCGTGAATGGATCATAGGCTCGGATCTCTTCATTCCCTTGGTCGAGCACTGATCGGGCGAAGACGAATGCGATTTCCGAAAACCTAGGGCTACATTCCGCAGATCAGTCTCTATCCAATCGGCCGGCGCGCCGACGATGCCCTGCTCGCACCGCTCACCGAAGCCGCTGCAAATGGTTGCACCGGTTCCAAGATGGCGCGTAACAACGCCCCCTTAGCGCCGCCCAACTTCCTGCGCCGCTGGATTCGAACCAAGCCCCCTGCTCGCCAGCAAACGGTTGAACTGATCGGCTGAAAAAAACTGTCCGTCCGGAGCCGTGATCGAAACCACAAAACCATTCACCGCGTGCTTGCGGGCCAGGATCACCGCAACGATCGCGCTGTCACGGAAATCCACGGTGCGGCAGTCGTCTCTAATAGCTTCGATGATAAATGTCATTTGGTCCATGACCACAATTGGCACGCGCCAATTGCGCGCCCGGCAACTCAACCTCGTATCGGTGAAAATGATATTGCCGACAAGCCAGCTATTGACCCGATGGAACCGCGGCCATACCCATATTGGGGGAAACAGCAGACCGGTCCTGCCTCACGCGCGGTGCGCCACGGATACATAGAACCGGCTTGTGGGCGTCGAACCGGACATCCGTAGAAGCGGGCACTGGCCATGGTTGGTACGACTGAAGGCGAGGACATCGCGGCGGATTTGATCCGAACCGTCTCTCGCCACTCGTTGGCCTACATGCTGTGCGCAGCCAGCGAAATGTTCCGCCACTACGATTTCGATCCGCTGGACTTGATGATCATTCATGCGGTCTTGAACGCCAACGTTCTCAAGATCATGAAGAACCCCGAACTGGACCGGCAATTTGGCAGTATCCAGGCGGTTGAGCCGGATAAGATCAAGCAGGGCGTTTCCCGTGCCGCCCTGTCCCGCTTTTTCGGTCTGCCGATCGAAACCGTCCGGCGGCGCGCCGATCGCTTGAAGAAGCAAGGCATTTTCCGCGAGACCGACCAGGGACTGATCGTAACCGAAGCCAACCAGTTCAAGTTCGGCAACAATCACGAGCTGCAGAGAACCAACATGCTCCTGGTGCGGAAATTCCTCCGTGACCTGACGGAAGCCGGCGTTGAGCTTCCCGGCGGGATTTGACGGCCGGATCAGCGTTTGTCTGCTGGCGGCATCCTTGGCGCCAAGGCGAGACAATCCGGTTGGATCTTCTTCGCGCATCGCTGCCGTGTGAGGTTCAGCACGCAAGATCACCTGTAATCTGCTTCACACGCAAATGCGCCCAATCACGCTAGATGGAATAGGCCGTGCCTCCGCGCGGCGTGTTCGGAGCTGGCGATGATGGCTGCACTTGCAAAGGCGATATCCCGCGCGACGAGAACCGACGTCGACGTCGAAACTCTGAAAGTCCTCGTGATCTTTTCGGGCGCGGGCTTGCTGCTCTCTCTCGTGGCCGCAATGATCTACGGACAGGCTGCCAGCGCGGCTTTGTTTTGAGAGCGCGCGCTTCGCCAAGTCGATCGTTCGCCTCAGCGCCACCCAAGCGCAGGCGCCACGTGCGTGAGGATCGCCTCGATGGCGTGCGCGCAATAGTCGACACCGAGCTGGTTCGGGATCGTCAGCAGCAGCGTGTCCGCCTCCGCAATCGCCTCGTCCGCTCGGAGCTGCTCGATCAGCACATCCGGCTCCGCGGCATAGGAGCGGCCGAAGATCGCGCGGGTGCGCGGGTCGATGAAGCCGACCTGGTCCTCGCTGCCGCGCTCGCCGCCGAAATAGGCGCGGTCGCGATCGTCGGCCAGCGCGAAGATGCTGCGGCTGACGGACACGCGGGGCTCGCGGGTATGGCCGGCCTCTTTCCACGCGGCGCGATAGGCGCGGATCTGCGCGGCCTGCTGCACATGGAAGGCTTCGCCGGTCTCGTCGTTCTTCAGCGTCGAGCTCTGCAGATTCATGCCGTGCTTGGCGGCCCAGACCGCGGTCGCGTTGGAACCGGCACCCCACCAGATCCGTTCGCGCAGGCCTTCCGCATGCGGCTCGAGCCGCAGGAGGCCCGGTGGATTTGGGAACATCGGCTGCGGGTTGGGCTTTGCAAAACCTTCGCCGCGCAAGATGTCGAGAAAGACCTCGGCATGACGCCGGCCCATCTCGGCGTCGCTCTCGCCCTCGGCCGGCTGGTAGCCGAAATAGCGCCAGCCGTCGATCACCTGCTCGGGCGAGCCGCGGCTGATGCCGAGCTGCAGCCGCCCGCCGGCGATGAGGTCGGCGGAGCCCGCGTCCTCCGCCATGTACAGCGGATTCTCGTAGCGCATGTCGATCACGGCCGTGCCGATCTCGATCTTGCTGGTCCTGGCGCCGACAGCGGCCAGCAGCGGAAAGGGGGAGGCGAGCTGCCGCGCAAAATGGTGCACGCGAAAATAGGCGCCGTCGGCGCCGAGTTCTTCGGCCGCAACCGCAAGCTCGATCGATTGCAGCAGCGTGTCCGCGGCCGAGCGGGTCTGCGATTGCGGCGAGGGCGTCCAATGCCCGAAGGAGAGGAATCCGATCTTTTTCATGAAGGCAACATATGGACGACGGGAGGAGTTTGCGACACCTCGGCCGTAGGAAAGACGGCAAACGTGAAAAGGCGTGTGCTCGTATGTGATGCCGCCCGGGGGAAGCACACTAAGCGGACAAAGCAGCAAGCACGCCATGCTTTGCACCGCTCAGACTGAGCGATTTAGCTAATTCACGAGCGAGGCTAACTCCTAAGCCGGCCGCGGTCTCGGCAAGTGATCTTGCCGATCTGGGCGCCGTTCCACCAGGCTTGTTTTACCACATCATCAGCGAGGAGTGGGTTGGTTTCCTTGACCAGGCGCGTACCCGTTAGGGCCCGGCTTCTCTTCAATTCATATGTCCGCTTCTAGCCCACCGCTGACTTGCCGCGCGCAGCCGGCCGCGGACCGCTGTTGCCCCGTAGCTGACATCAAGTAGTTTCTGGAGAGCTTCGTAAAAACGCAAGCCGCCAACTCGCGCCAGCCATTCCGTCTTAGCAGAAGGGGCCAGCCCGTATGGCTGGCCCCTTGAGGATATTATGTAAGCCGTCAGTAACGAGAAGCCGACGCGGCGCCCCAATTGAACCGGTAGTTCAGGCCGGCCTTGATGGTGTGCTCGTCATTGCGGAAGCCGACGGCGGTAACAACACCGCCGGCGCTGGTGAAGAGAGCGTTCCGCGTGCCGAAGTCGTAGTACTGGTATTCGACCTTGCCCGACCAGTTCTGGGCGAACATGTATTCGAGACCACCGCCCACGGTGTAGCCGTCGCGACCACCGCCGTTGTTGGTGAAGGTGCCGCCGCCGAAACCGTTCGTAAGGCGGGAGTCAGCCCAGGCGTAACCGCCTTTGACGTACACCAGCGCCGGACCCCAGGTGTAGCCGAGGCGACCGGTGACCGAACCGAGCCCACGGTTGACGAAGGGATTGTTGTTGGTGTCGAGGAAGCTGTAGTTCGCTTCAATGCCCAGCACCCAGTTCGGCGAGAACTGATGGTCGTAACCGACCTGCGCGCCGCCCATGAACACACCATCGTTGCTGCTGGTGCCGGTGAAGCCGGGGGCCAGAATGTTGTTGCTGCCGCCGAATGCGCCGCCGACGTGACCGCCGATGTAAAAGCCGGTCCAGTTGTAAATCGGCGAGGCCGCCATCGGTGGGGCTTTGGTGTAAGGACGCGCGGCCATATCAGCCGCCGATGCTGTACCCGCTAGGGCGGCAAAAGCGACAGTAGCCAGAAGGAACTTTTTCATTTCGAGTCTCTCAGGTTTAAAGAACGTGTGCCAAACGCTAACCCAACTCACCGAATTTGCTGTAGCGCGCGAGACACACGTCGCCGATCTACGTGTGGAACGCTCTGGTCATTTGTTAATCCAGGAACCGTGTTGACCCGGAACCGGGCGTCTGAGCTACGAGTTCCGCGGTTCCGCCATCGCGAAGGATGTATCATTGTGCATTCCAAAGCTCTGGCATGATCCAGAACTTTTTGCCGTTCATACTGGAAGGTCATCGATCCGGGATGTCGCATGACAAGCCGTCCATCTGTGCTGATGGTCTTTGGCGGCCTTCCCGGCACGGGCAAGACAACGCTTTCTCGGGAGCTGACCGGACGTCTCGCGGCCACGTACCTTCGTATCGATGCCGTTGAGCAGACGCTACGGACCGCAGGTCATACGGTCGGGCCATGGGCTATGTGGTAGCCACCGCACTCGCGGCTGAAAATCTCGAGCTTGGTCGTGTCGTTGTCGTAGACTGCGTAAATCCAGTCTTGGCAAGCCGCGTCGGATGGCGACAGATCGCCGCCCAGAAGTCGGCATGCGTCGTTGAGATTGAAGTGGTTTGCTGCGACCTGATCTTGCATCGACAACGAGTGGAAACACGCACCTCAGACATCAGCGGTCTCAAGCAGCCAACGTGGGCTGAGGTAGTGAGCGGAGACTATGAACCGTGGGATCGAGAACACCTGGTGCTCGATACGGCCGTTAGCTCGCTCGATCACCTGCTCGAAGAAGCGGAGACGTATGTTCGCGCCCAGACTGGTTAGTCTCCTCTTGGCCCACAGTTGACCTGCTGCGAGCAGCCGGTGCAGGTCCGCTTGTGACCGACTTTTGCAACAAAATCGACCCAAATCGGACCTCGCTCAAAAGCTGTAGGCCATTGACATAGCACGCTGCTTGGCTCAATGTTACGCGCCGTAGCATTCGCGGTGAGGAGCAGTTGGCGCCTCTCCAGCGATTTCAAGGTCGGATGGGCCAGGTTTGCGAAGGCGCGATTTTATCACTCTTGCAAGCGGCGCAGCGGTAGCTTGGAGCAATGAGCAATGAGAAGGCCTTTAAAGTCCGATACCAGCGCCGGGAATGCACTCTCGCGACGCTCTATGCTGACCGGACTTGCGGCAACCTGCGTTGCGGCGCCGGCGAAATGGAGTTGGGCTGCCGAAATCGGTGGTGGTCCGTCCTTTTTCGCCGATGGCCCGGACGCCGAACTTTACGGCGCGGCCGAGAACTACCCGATCAAGGACCGGTGGAGGATCTTCCAGCCCGGCAATCCGGCCTCGCCAAAATACCGCGTCGGCGCATTCAGTCATTACGATGAGATATTCCCGACACGCCACGTCGATCGCGCGGCCACATCCTGGCCATTCAAGCGAACGCCGGCGGATGTCAGCTACCAGTACAAGGGAAACCGCGCTTCGCTTGCGGATTATCTGTCGCGCAATCCGGTGACGGGCCTGTTGATCGCTAAGGACGACCGGATTCTGGTTGAGTGCTATCAGTACGGCCGCACCGATCGAGACCGGCTGATATCGCAGTCGAT
The DNA here is from genome assembly GCF_023073035.1 of Bradyrhizobium sp. 62. NCBI lineage: Bacteria > Pseudomonadati > Pseudomonadota > Alphaproteobacteria > Hyphomicrobiales > Nitrobacteraceae > Bradyrhizobium > Bradyrhizobium sp. 62. The sequence continues at coordinate 137,014 of NZ_JADPIT010000016.1, read as the reverse complement.
GGCAAAATCTATCACCGGCATGCTGGTAGGGATCGCGACCGCGGAAGGCGCGATCAAGTCGATCGACGATGCTGCGGAGACCTATGTTCCCGGCTTGAAGGGCACGGAATACGGTGCAACGCCGATCCGCGCGCTGCTGCACATGTCGTCTGGCGTGAAGTTCGGTGAAGAGAACGATGAAGCGAAAGGCAGCGGAGACGACCTCGATCGCCTGTGGGGCGACATGGTGCGCAAACACTGGTTTTCCCAAAAAGGCACCGTTGCCAGCATCGCGCAATTCAACCAACGGATCGCGCCGCCGGGGACGCGATTCCATTACGCCAGTATCGAGACGGACGTGCTTGGTCTCGTGCTGCATTACGCGACCGGTCAATCAATGTGCGGCTATCTCCAGGAAAAAGTTTGGCAGCCGATCGGCACGGAAGCGGATGCCAAATGGCTGATTGATGCGGATGGCCGTGAGGTAGCGCACGGGTTCTTCAATGCGGTACTGCGCGATTACGCGGGGCTCGCCCGTCTGCTGGCCCACAACGGAGCGTGGGAAGGCAAACAGATAATACCGGCACAGTGGATGATTGATGCGACCACGGTGCTTGCGTCCGAGACGTATCTGGCAAAAGCCGAGGAAGGGTTCGGGTACGGCTATCAGGTCTACCTGTTTCCCGGCAGCAGACGGCAATTCGCGCTCTTGGGGCACCTCGGGCAGCGCATCCTCGTTGATCCGCCCTCGAAGCTGGTCATGGTGCAGACCGCCGTCGATGAAAAGTCCCCCGAAATCTGGCGTCTGTGGTCGGCCGTGGTCGCGCAGTTCGGGTGACGCCACCTTTTCTCCCAGGGGAAGAGAGGTCCACTCCGCCCTCGACGGCGGAATAGAAAGCCCAATGAGCTGCGAGGTCTGCTTCTGGCCATTGCGACAATCTTGACCCAGCGCCTTGTTGTCGGCATGACGCAACTTTCAAACCGAAAAGGACTCCAGTTATTTCCTGATTCCACTATCAAATGGCGGCCCACCCTTCGATAATCGATGGCATCGAACGCCCACCTTTTGTTTTCGATCAAGGCCTTTGGCGCGGCGTTCTCTATCTCATCGTGGTGGCACCGAACCCCGGCCTTCGCGCTTACGGCATCGAAATGTCCTGCGAGATCTATTCGGGCATCGAAGAAATGATCTATTCGGTCGCCGATCACGGGGACAAAACAACTGGCCGCTACGACGGCGGAGTCTACATTAAAGAAGCTGAGAACTCGGCATTGCTGAAAGCCTACGCTGCGACCGATCCGGTCGGTCGGAAGCCGCGGCACTTCTCCTTTGTCGGAGGCGACTACTGCTACGAGGTGCTTGGCTTCTCCGAACCCATCATACGAGCGTTTAGCAGCCCCGAAGAGGCATATGCTTGGGGACCTTCTAGGTCCGATGAGAAAGTAAACTGGGTCAGCAGCAACGCAGAGCCAGCACTTCCGCTGCTGGCCCGAAGCTGACTCACAAAGCCGGACTGGCCATGTCCGGTTTCGCGGACAGAGCGGACACCGGCTACCCCGCGAGCTAGCGCGTTTACGACTACGCTCCCCAGCGCATCCGGGCGCGCACCGAGTCTGCTGTGTTGAATGGATTCAAGTCTGAGGACGATTGTTTCGAGCCTGCGCGCGAGGTGGTGTGAAGCTCGAGGATATCGATACGGAGTAGCGGTTGGGGCTCGCCCTGTCACGCGTGCCGCGACAATGGCATCGTGCGCCTGTTTTGCCCGACGAGTCAATATTTCGCCAAAACCTAATTTTCGTTTTTTTGTTATCTCGCCCGCCGGATTCAACGGATTCGCAAAGCACCTAAGTCATTGATCCCGCACATGCCGGCTACTGTGCATGGGGTTGTTTTCGAGGTTTTTGTTTTGAGAGCACGACAGTGCGAGGATGAACCGGACCTGGCCCGGCTCGCCCGCTACTTCATCACCCGCAGATTCTTGGTCGTGAACCGCTGCGTCTTGCCGTCTGGACGAACCGGTCGCCGCGTGCCGGCGGCCTTGCCGGTGCCGGGCGGCTGGTGCGCGGGGACCAGCTGGTCGGGGCGCGAGCCGATCAGATCGGCGCGGCCCATCTCTTTCAGGGCTTCACGCAGCACCGGCCAGTTGTCGGGGTCGTGGTAGCGCAGGAAGGCCTTGTGCAGGCGGCGCTGGCGCAGGCCCTTGATCGCCTCGACCTTGTCGCTGCCGCCGCGCCGCACGCCGCGCAGCGGGTTGACGCCGGTGTGGTACATCGCCGTCGCGGTCGCCATCGGCGAGGGCAGGAAGGTCTGCACTTGATCCGCGCGGTAGCGGTTCTTCTTCAGCCACAGCGCGAGGTTCATCATGTCCTCGTCGGTCGTGCCCGGATGCGCCGCGATGAAATACGGGATCAGATAGTATTTCTTGCCGGCCTGTTCGGCCGCGGCATCGAACATGCGCTTGAACTGGTTGTAGGCGCCGATGCCGGGCTTCATCATCTTGTCGAGCGGCCCGCGCTCGGTATGTTCAGGCGCGATCTTCAGATAGCCGCCGACGTGATGGGTGACGAGCTCCTTGATGTATTCGGGGCTTTCGACCGCGAGGTCGTAGCGCACGCCGGAGGCGACCATCACCTTCTTGATGCCCTTGGTCTCGCGCACCTTGCGATAGAGCCGGATCAGATCGTCATGCGAGGTGTTGAGGTTCGGGCAGATCTCCGGGAAGACGCAGGAGGGCCGCCGGCACGCCGCCTCGACCTTGGGATCCTTGCACGCCATCCGGTACATGTTGGCGGTGGGACCGCCGATGTCCGAGATGACGCCGGTGAAGCCGGGCGTCTTGTCGCGGATCTTCTCGATCTCGCGCAGGATCGAGCCCTCGGAGCGGTTCTGAATGATGCGGCCCTCGTGCTCGGTGATCGAGCAGAAGGTGCAGCCGCCGAAACAGCCGCGCATGATCGTCACCGAGAATTTGATCATGTCCCAGGCGGGGATTTTGGCTTCGCCATAGGACGGATGCGGGGCGCGCGCGTAGGGAAGATCGTAGACTGCGTCCATCTCCTCGCTAGTCAGCGGGATCGGCGGCGGGTTGAGCCAGAGATCGCGATCGCCGTGGCGCTGCACCAGCGGCCGCGCATTGCCGGGATTGCTCTCCCGGTGCAGCACGCGTGACGCGCGGGCATAGGCCTCCTTGTCCTGCTCGACCTGCTCCAAAGCCGGCAGCCGGATCACGGTCAGGCCTTTGGTGCGCGAAGCGCCTTCGTCGGCGGAGTCGATATCGTCGGCGTGCAGCTCGACGTAGTCCTCAGGGACCCGGCGGAACAGCGCGACACCCCTGATGTCGTCGAGCTCGCGCGGCGCTTCGCCGGCGGCAAGACGGTTGGCCACTTCGACGACGGCCCGCTCGGCATTGCCGTAGAGCAAGAGGTCCGCCTTGGCGTCCGCCAGCACAGAGCGGCGTACCTTGTCGGACCAGTAATCGTAATGCGCGATCCGGCGCAGCGAGGCCTCGATGCCGCCGAGCACGACCGGGACGCCCTTGAACGCCTCGCGGCAACGCTGCGCGTACACCACCGTGCAGCGGTCCGGCCGCTTGCCGCCTTCGCCGCCCGCGGTATAGGCATCGTCATGGCGCAGCCGGCGATCCGCCGTGTAGCGGTTCACCATGGAGTCCATGTTGCCGCCGGTGACGCCGAAGAAGACTTTTGGCTTGCCCAACGCTTTGAACGGCTCGGCCGAATGCCAGTCCGGCTGCGAGATGATGCCGACACGAAAACCCTGCGCCTCCAGCAGGCGGCCGATGATGGCCATGCCGAAGCTGGGATGGTCGACATAGGCATCGCCCGTCACCAGCACGATGTCGCAGGCGTCCCAGCCGAGCGCATCCATCTCGGCGCGGCTCATCGGGAGGAATGGCGCCGGCTTGTGCGGGCGTGCCTGCGCCATCAGGGGCTTTTCGGCGGCGGTGATCTGGATGTCCATGGCGCCTACGCATAGGACTCCGGGACGGCGAATACAACCGACGGGCAGGTGAAAGATCCGGTTCCGTGGCCGGCAGCCCGGGCTGCGACCGCGTTAACCGTTCGCGAGCGCCGCCATCAGCTGTGTGACGCCGTCCACATACCGCCCAGCCTGCACCGCGTCATGCTCTGCCTCGTTTCAAGGGAGAGATCGATGTTTGTGGTCGACATGCTGCTGATCCTGGCGATGATGTTTTTCCTGTTCCTGCCGATCACCGATCGCAGGACAGTGCGGATGAGACTCTGCATGCTGTGCGCGCTGCTGGCGCTGTTCTCGGTCTCCGTCACCCGTACCCAGATCGCACCGGTGCAACTCGCGGGCGTAGGCTCGACCCATTAAGCGCGCCAGCGGATCCATGTTCTCGGATCACGCGCAGGAACCAACTGCCCTCACGAACATTCTGATGCAGGGTTTGCGCCGGCCCGGCTGGCGCGCGCTCGCGCCCGGGGTTTAATATCGCCCCGATGTTCGCCTTTGGCGGATGGGGGAGCCGTGAGTACAGTCATAGAGAACTTGCTGTTGCGAAAGCAGAAGCTCGTTGAGCAGCTCGAGAAGGCGCCCACGGTCGAGGACCGCGACAAAATCGAACACCAGCTCGAGCAGATCAACACCGCGCTGGATTTTCTGGACAGGCCCGGCACGAAAGGCGCGCGGTAGCAGCGCTCAATCCACCTGCAGCGCTTTTGCGTAGACCACGCCCGAATTGGTGACGTGCGTGGTCATCAGCATCGCGAAGGCGGCGAGTTCGCCGCGGGCGAACAGATCGAGCAGCTTGCGATGCTCGTCGAAGGACGTGCGTGTGCGCACGTCGATCGGCGAAGTCAAATTGGTGCGCAGTGCTGCGACGCGGCTGGATGCGAGCTGATAGGATTCGGCGAGATAGCGGTTGCCGCAATGGGCGAACAGCGCCTCGTGAAAAGCGGCATCGGCGCGCCCGTAGGCGATATTGTCCCTGGCTGCGATCGCCGGCTCCATCGCCGCGATCGCCTCGCTCATCGTCGCGATCGCACCGGCGCGATCATGGTGGAAGGCGAGCTCGGCTGCCTTGGGCTCCAGCGCGATTCGGAACGTGCAGAGCGCGGTGATGTCTTCGGCGCTTGGCGTAAAGACAAAACTGCCGACCTGCGGGCGGATCACCACGAGGCCCTGCGCCTGCAACTGACCCATCGCCTCGCGCACCGGGGTGCGGCTGACGCCGAAGGAATTTGCCACCATCTCCTCCGAGATGGTTGCACCCAGCGCGAACTCGCCGTCGATGATGGCCTGGCGCAGCCGCTGCACGACCCGTTGCGACAGCGATTTCGGTGCATCGAGCTTCAGCGATCGCATCGGCTCTCTCAGATCACCTTGCCTGGGTTGAGCAGATGATCGGGATCGAGCGCGGCCTTCAGCGTCCGCATCAGCGCGATCTCGACCTCACTGCGGGCATGACCCAGCCACTTCTTCTTCAGCGTGCCGATGCCGTGCTCGGCGGAGACGCTGCCGCCCATCTCACGCACGAGACCGTAGATGATCGCGTCCATCGCTTCCTTCGGCTGCTGCTCGACGGCAAGGCCAGTCACCCAGGAGACGAGATGCAGATTGCCGTCGCCGATATGGCCGTAATAGACGCTCTCGCATCCCTCGATGCCCTTTGCGAGCGCCGCCTTGCAGCGCGTGACGAACTCGTCCATCCGCGCCACGGCAAGGCCGATGTCGTAGGAGATGTGCGGCCCCAGCACCTGGCCGAACTCGGCACAGATGTCGCGCACGCGCCAGAAGCTTTGCGTCTGCGTCAGCGATTGCGCCACGGCAGCGTCGGCGAGCAGCCCGCGCTCCATCAGCTCTTCGAGCCAGCTTTGGAAGCGCGGCGCGTCGAGGCTCTCGTCGGTGCCCTGCGCTTCGACCAGCACGTAGAGGCCGTGGCCTGCCCCGACCGGCGGCTTGACGCCGGCGCGATTCGTGATCACGTCCCAATAGTCCGGCCACATCACCTCGAACGCCGACAGCAGCGGGCCGAGCCCGCTTCGCGCGGCGCCGAGCAGCGCGATCACCGCGGCATAGTCCTCGAGCGCGCAGAGCGCGGCCATGGTCGAGCGCGGTTTTGGAAATAGCCGCAGCACCACGCGGGTGATGATGCCGAGCGTGCCTTCCGAGCCGATGAAGAGATGCTTCAGATCATAGCCGGCATTGTTCTTCATCAGCTTGTTGAGGCTGGTGATGATGGTGCCGTCGGGCAGCACGACTTCGAGCCCGAGCACCAGCTCGCGCGTCATGCCGTAGCGGATCACGCGGTTGCCGCCGGCATTGGTCGAGAGGTTGCCGCC
>NZ_JADPIT010000016.1:105002-130667 GCF_023073035.1 Bradyrhizobium sp. 62 | reverse complement strand
CGCGCGAGCCGAGGTCGAGCGGAAAGAAGAAGCCGGCTTCGTCGGCCGCCTGCTGGATCGTCTGAAGCGGCGTGCCTGCTTTCACCGTCATCGTCATCGAGGCATGATCGATCTCCTCGATGCCGCTCATGCGCTCGAGCGAGATCGCGGCCCAGCCTGCTTCAGGCGATGCGCCGCGGCACAGCCCGGTCAATCCGCCCTGCGGCACGAACGGCAGATGCGCCTGCCGGCAGGTCAGAATCGCGTCGGCCACGCCTTGCGCGTCGACCGGGCGGATCACCGCCAGCGGCGTTTGCGGCAGGCTCGCGCTCCAGTCGTTGCAATTGCGCGCGGGCACGTCGGTGCCGACAAGCACAGCAGCCGCGCCGAGCCTGTCGCGCAGGGCGCCGAACAGTTGGTCGGGCCGCTGGATAGGGGTCACCATGTTCATGCGAGACCTCCTCGGAATCTGGCTGCGTGTTATGTCCGCCATGACGGCGGAAAGGGTTTGCGCGTTTGTTGTATGTAAGGTACAAGGTGGAAAGTAAAGCAAAAACAAGGCTAGTGTAATGACCGAGGCAATTCGCGGGCTCTGGGTGGCGTCGGCGACGCCGCTGGCGACGGACGGCAGCGTGGACTCCGCAAAGCTCGCCGCCCACGCCAAGCAACTCTTCGCCAAGGGCGTCGACGGTGTCGTGCTGTTCGGCACCACCGGCGAGGGCACCTCGTTCAATGTCGCCGAACGGGTCGCGACCATCGAAGCCGTGCTCAAGGCCGGCGTCGCGCCGGACCGCATTGGAATCGGCGGGGGCTTCCCCGCGATCAGCGACAGCATCGCTCTGACGCGCGCCGTGCTCGGTCTCGGCCTGCGTCACGTGCTGTATTTGCCGCCTTACTTCGACCGCAGCGTCACCCCTGAGGGTATCGAGGATGCGTTTGCGGCGATCCTCGACCGCGTCGCCGACGATCGCCTGCGCGCCTACCTCTATCATATCCCGCAGATCTCGGGTGTCGCGATCCCGACCGGCGTCGCCGCGAATTTGCGCAAGCGCTACGGCAAGGTCGTTGCGGGCCTGAAAGACTCCAGCGGCGACTTCAAGCAGTTTCAGGCGTTCCGTGCCGCCGCTCCCGAGCTCGCCATCACCGTCGGCAACGAAGTTGACATCGCCCGCGCGATCGCCGCCGGCGGTGCCGGCACCATCTGCGGCATGGCCAACATCGCGCCGGAGCTGGTCAAGGCGATGATCGACGGCAAGGATGTCGAAGCACGCATGCAGGCTGCCGTGGACATCGTGGTGAAATCACCATCCTTCCTCACGACGTTGAAAGCCATCCTCGCGGCACAGACGGGCGATGCGAGCTGGCTGCGCGTGCGGCCGCCGCTCCGGGCGTTGTCCGACGGCACCGCGCTCAAGCGGAAGCTCGACGAGCTGACGGCTCCCGCTATCGCGTGAGAATGCGCAAAACCGTGACAAGTTGCCGCGAATTGGCGCGCTGCATGTCGCGACCGCTGCGCAATCAATCGAGGATTGCCGAATAGCGCGACTATAGCCTAGAACCATTCAACACTAGAGCGATTCAAGTCCGCTTGCGGTTCTCTTCACGCACAGCGGCTGTTAGACGCGCCAGCTTCTGCGTCTGACCTGGAAGTGAATCGAAAGTGCGTGTCTATCTGGACGGCCAGCGCGTCAGCGGCCGTCGAACGCCTGCCGGCGACAGCCGCGCGGTTCTTCTCATCGGAGCGGCCGTGCTGCTCGCCGAATTTTTCTCCAGCTCGGCGACCGCGCAGGCCCAATCCGCACTGCCGCCGGTGACGGTGGAAGCGCCGGCGCCGCGGCCGAAAACGGCGCGCGCATCGGAAACATCTCAACGCCGGGCGCAAGCGGCCGCACGTCAGCGCAGCCGCAATGCCACCACCCCCGCGGCTCCGACGCCATCGGAACGCGCCGCGGCTGATGTCGCCGCGCAACAAGCCGCAAAGCTCGGCTACCGCGCGATGCCGAGCGCGACGACGCTGCGCAGCGGGGCCTCTCCGCTCGACACCTCGCAATCCGTTAACGTCGTGCCCGCGCAGGTGTTGAAGGACCAGCTGCCACGCAATATCGACGACGCGCTGGTCAACATCAGCGGGATCACCCAGACCAACACGCTCGCCGGCACCCAGGATGCCGTGATCCGCCGTGGCTTCGGCGACAACCGCGACGGCTCGATCATGCGCAACGGCATGCCGCTGGTGCAGGGGCGCAGCCTGAACGCCGCGGTCGAAAGCGTTGAGGTGCTGAAGGGGCCAGCATCGCTACTTTACGGCATCATGGACCCCGGCGGCATCGTCAACACCATCAGCAAGCGTCCCGAGCTCTACCAGCACGGTTCGGTCACGCTGCTCGGCTCGACATTCGCGAACAATCGCAACGGCGCCGACGGCACGCTCGACATCACCGGTCCGATCGGCGACCAAGGCCTTGCCTATCGGTTCGTCGGTTACGGCGTCAGCGAGGACTATTGGCGCAATTTCGGCCGCCACAGGGAAATGCTGGTGAACCCGTCGCTGGCCTGGTACGGCGACACCACGACGGTCCAGCTCACCTATGAGCACCGCGAATTCATCTACCCATTCGACCGCGGCACTGCCTTCGTCAAGGGCGCTCCGCTGGCGATCCCGAAGACGCGCCGGCTCGACGAGCCCTTCAACAACATGTGGGGCATCTCGGACCTGGTGCAGGCCTCGGTCGAGCAGAAGCTCGACGACAATTGGAAGGTCACGGCGGCCTACAGCTACAACACCGAGACGTTCAGTGCCAACCAACTTCGCATCACCGGCGTCAACGCGACGACTGGCGTCGAGACCCGCAGCAACGACGGCACGCGTAACTCGCTGAGCAACGCCAGCTACGGCACCTCCTATCTGCAGGGTGACGTCTGGGTCGGCGGCTTCCGAAACGAGATCTTGTTCGGAGGCGAGGCGCTCTATCGCACGATCGACCGCCACGATTTGATTCGGCAGGCGACGGCGAGCTTCAATTTCTACAACCCGATCTACGGGCTGGTCGTGCCGGGCACGACCGTTTCGCCAGTGGACAGCGAGCAGACGGACAAACTCGGCACCCGCGGCTTCTTCGCCCAGGACACCTTCCATCTGACCAACTGGCTGTCCGTGGTCGGAGGCGTGCGCTGGATGGAATACGAGCAGTTCGCGGGAAAAGGCCGGCCGAACTTCATCACAAACACCAATTTGGCGGGTGACAAGGTGCTGCCGCTAGGCGGCGTCATCTTCAAGCTGAACGATCAGCTCTCATATTACGTGAGCTATACGCAGTCGCTGAAGCCGACATCGGTCATCGCGGCGTTCACCACCGGCTTTGTCGTCGACTCCACCATCGCGCCTGAAGAAGGAACGCAATGGGAGACCGGTCTGAAGTTCGATGTCAACAAGCGGCTGTCGGGCACCCTGGCCGTCTACGACATCCAGAAGAAGAATGTGCTGGTGCTGGATGACATTGGCGGAGGCAAGTCGGCGGCGCGTGCCTCCGGCGCGGCCAGGTCGCGCGGCGTCGAATTGGACGTGACCGGCAAACTAGCCGATCAATGGAGCCTGATCGGAAGTTATGGGTATACCGATGCCCGGCTGATCAATGATCCCGCTGTCGGTAACGCCAAGCTCCTGAACGCCGCCATGAACACGGCTTCGCTCTATCTCGTCTACGATTTCGGCGATGCGCTGCCCGGACGTCTGCGGCTTGGCGGTGGCGCGCACTACGTCGGTGACCGACCGGGCGACGCCGCCAACACGTTCTTCATGCCGGCCTATACCGTCGCGGACATCTTTGCGACCTACGACACCAAAGTCGACAATCTGCCGGTGACCTATCAGTTCAACGTCAAGAACCTGTTCGACAAGGTCTATTATACGTCCACCACCGGGAACGCCTTAAACGTCGCGATCGGCGACGCACGCCGGGTATCTCTGTCGGCGACGGTGAAGTTCTAGCGATGACAGTGTGGCGCGAGGAAGCCGATTTCCCGGTCGTGCAGACCAGAAGGACCGGCGCCGATGCGTGAGTGCTGGCGCGCGATCAAGGCCGCCCTCCACCAGGTCCATTCCATCGCCGGCCTCGTGCTCGCGCTGCTGCTTGCTGTGATCGCGTTGAGCGGCGCGATCATGAGTTTTGAGGATGAGATCGTCGATCATCTCAACGCCGGCATCATGCAGGTCGCGCCGCGCCAGTCACCGGCGCTGATGCCGGACGAACTGGTTGCGCGCCTGACTGCGGCGCAGGATGTCGGCAAGGTCTCCGCCGTGACGCTAGCAAGTGATCCCTCCGCCGCGGTGCATGTGCGCTTCGCCCGCGACGAACGAGGCGCGCGGCCGTCCTCGCTCTATGTCGATTCCTATGACGCGCGCGTGTTGGGCGCACCTCGCGGCGAAGAGTTTTTCGCGACCGTGCGCAAGCTGCATCGCTGGCTGTTGATTCCCGGCGACGCCAAGGGCTGGGGGCGTCAGATCACGGGCGTGGCCGCGCTCGGCTTGATCGTGGTGCTCATCTCGGGCCTCGTGCTGCGCTGGCCGCGGCGTGCAGGCAGCGCGAAGATGTGGCTGAAGCCCAATCTCGGCCTCAGCGGACGCGGCCTCCATCGCTCGCTGCACGCGGTGATCGGCACTTGGGTCCTGCCGGTCTATCTGGTGATGACGCTGACCGGGCTGTGGTACTCGTTCGACTGGTACAAGGACGGTGCCGTCTGGTTGCTGTCGCGCCCGCAGGCCGCCTCGGCGAAGATGCAGCCGAAGATGCCTGCAAAGGCGTCGCGTGGCGCCGGCGCCAGCGAGACGGCACAGCCGATCGGCTTTGATCGCGCGTGGGGCGCCTTCCTGCACGAAGAGGGCAGCCGCTTCTCCAAGGCTCTGTTGACGCTGCCGGCCGGTTCGGGGACGACGATCCGGATCCGCTCCTGGGGGAAAGACTCGCCCCTCGACACCACCCGTGACGAATTCCGCGTCGATGCCGTCACAGGCCAATTCGTTTCTGCGGAACGCTACGCCGACAAGACGTTCGGTGAGAAGATCATTGCGAATGTGCTCGACATCCACCGCGGTGCGATTCTGGGTTGGCCCGGCAAACTTGCGTTCATGATCGCGGCCGCGCTGATGCCGCTGTTCGTGGTCACCGGCATTTTGCTTTATCTGTCGCGCCGCAAGCTGCGGCGGCCGGCCCAGTCACCGCTCGGGCAGCTCGTGCCGGGCGAGTGAACGGGCGGACTGCTTCGACAGGGCTTGGTGTTGCCCGGGTGAGCCGCCGTCGTCGTATCACTTCGCCTGCATGCGCCGTTCGTCGAGGACGATGTCGTTGTTGATGGCGTAGACGAAGCAGCCGCCATCCCGGCCGTTCCGCGCGGGATCGCTGTTACATTTCGCAAGCGCGGAGGTCTGGGCGTCTTTAAGGCTGGGGTCCCCTGCCGAGATGAACAGCTTACCCCAGGGATGGATCGCGATCGCCTTGGGCTCCATGGCCTTGTCGTAGTTCTGCACGTCAGGGCGCTGTCGCGTGATCCGCCGGATGATTGGAATCTGCGACAAGTCGTACTTGCCTGCATAATGCAGCCGCGGCATGTCTCTCGACGCGAGCTCGCCTTCAGCGACGATTTCCTCGTTGACCGCCAGCAGGGCGCATGGCTTGCCGTAGCGAAGCTGACAGGATTCCAGTGCACGGTCTCCCGTCGCCGAAGCGTCGTCCTGTTCGCAGGTCCGAAGGTAGCTCGCATTGACGAGCTCCACGGCCTGTCCCTTGTTGGGTTTGCAGGCGAGATAGTCCTTGATCAGCGTGTCGCGAAGCGTTGGGTGTACGGCCGGCGTCGCTGCGGCCATGATCGAGGCCATTGCCCGCTCGAATTGCGATTGCGTTCGGCATTGGTGAGCGCGGCCATGGCGACGCCCGGAAGCGCCAGAAACACCACCAGGAATTTTAGCACTTTCATATTGCGCCCCTCCCCAGACGATTCGGAACTTTAGCCCTCAAGCGCGGCATACGAAACGATTTTCAGCCGGGGACCACGGTGGGCGCGCCCGCCGGTCGGAGCCATACCCCCCGGATCGGGCTGGCCAACCGGCCGGCAATCATTCAAGAACCAGTCCCGTTCAAGTCTCCCAAGGTTGCCTGTCTCATGAAGCCTTCGACCGTCACACCCGCCGATATCCGCCGTGCACTGCTGCTCCGCGCGGAGATCGCTCTGCTCGATCTCAGGCACGAGGCTGGTTTCGCGACGGGACATCCGCTGTTTGCTGCCAACATGGCCGCGGACCGGATCGGGATCGAAGCCGAGGTGCGGCTGCCGCGCAAGGACGTGGCGATCGTGCTCTATGATGACGGCGAGGGCCTCGTCACTGCCGGCGCCGAGCGGTTGGCCGCGCTCGGCTATACCAATGTCCGCGCGCTCGATGGTGGGCTGAAGGCCTGGCGCGACGCCGGCTATCAAATCTTCGAGGACGTCAACTCCTACTCAAAAGCCTTTGGCGAGCTGGTCGAGTCGCGCCGGCACACGCCGTCGTTCAGTGCCGACGAGGTGGCAAAACTCATCGCGGACAAGGCCAACATCGCCATCCTCGACGTTCGCCGCTTCGACGAATATGCCACCATGAACATCCCGGGCTCGGTCAGCGTGCCCGGCGCGGAGCTGGTGCTGCGGGCAGGGCAGGCGGCACCCGATGCCGACACCACCATCATCGTGAATTGCGCCGGCCGCACCCGCTCGATCATCGGCACCCAATCGCTGATCAATGCCGGCGCGCCGAACAAGGTCCGGGCGCTGCGTAACGGCACCATCGGCTGGACGCTGGCGCGGCATACGCTGGACCAGGGTGCCGACCGGCGTGGCGCGATCGGGCCGTTCGAGGGCGGCTCGGCCAATGCGCGCGACGTCGCCTATCGCGCCGGTGTCCGCCATGTCGACGCGAGCGAGATGGCTGCGCTTGTCGCGCAGACCGATCGCACGCTCTATCGCTTCGATGTGCGTGACGCCGAGGAATATGCCGCCGGCCATCTCCCGGGGTTTCGTCACTATCCCGGCGGACAGCTGGTCCAGGAAACCGATATGGCCGCACCGGTGCGCGGCGCGCGCATCGCGCTGACCGATGACAAGGGCGTCCGCGCCGACATGACGGCGTCCTGGCTCGCGCAGATGGGCTGGGAGGTCTATGTGCGGGAAGGTGGCTATGACGGAACGCTCGAAATCGGTCCGCCGCACGTCCTGCCCAAGCCCGACCCCGCCCACCGTTACCGCCGCCCCTATGAAGGCACCGGTGTCGACGAGCGTGCGATGCAGGCCTATCTCGACTGGGAGTATGGCCTGGTCGAACAATTGCGTCTGGACGGCACGCACGGGTTTTACGTGATCTGACGAGCGCCCGCCATCTTCTCCCCGTATCCGAACCCTATTGTGCTGCGCATCCCCCGCGGTCTATGAGCTGCGGCGAAGCTGTGACCCACGGAGATTTCATGTCAGTCCCAGGCCAAAGCCCTGAGCGGAGCGCGCAGGCGCTGCTGCTTGAAGGCGTCAACGACAGCGCCGTGGACCTGTTCAGAACGGCGGGTTTCACCAATGTCGAGCGCCTGACCAAGGCACTGGACGGCGAGGATTTGCGGCGGGCGCTCAAAGGCGTGTCATTGCTCGGCATCCGCTCGCGCACCCAGATCACCGATCAGGTGCTGGAAGCGGCCGACCAGCTTCTCGCCGTCGGCTGCTTCAGCGTCGGCACCAACCAGGTCGATCTGCTGGCGGCGCGCAAGCGCGGCATTCCAGTGTTCAACGCGCCGTTCTCCAACACGCGCAGCGTCGCCGAGCTCGTGATCGGTGAGATCGTGATGCTGCTGCGGCGCATCTTCCCGCGCTCGGTGTCAGCCCATGAGGGCGGCTGGGACAAGTCGGCGACCGGCAGCCGCGAGGTGCGCGGCCGCACCCTCGGCATCATCGGCTACGGCAATATCGGCTCGCAGCTCTCGACGCTGGCCGAGGCGATCGGCATGCGCGTGATCTATTTCGACCGCACCGACAAGCTCCGCCACGGTAACACCGAGCCGGTCGAGAAGCTGGAAGAGCTGCTGGCGCAGAGCGACGTCGTCAGCCTGCATGTGCCGGAAACGCCGGAGACATCAGGGATGATCGGCGAGAAGGAGCTGCGGGCGATGAAGCCCGGCTCCCTCCTGATCAACAACAGCCGCGGCACCGTCGTCGATCTCGATGCGCTGGCGGGAGCTCTGCGCGACGGTCACCTCGCGGGCGCCGCCATCGACGTGTTTCCGGTCGAGCCGTCCTCGAACTCCGATCGCTTCAAGAGCCCGGTGCAGGGCCTCGGCAATGTCATCCTCACCCCGCATATCGGCGGTTCGACTGAGGAGGCGCAGGAGCGCATCGGCGGCGAGGTCGCGCGCAAGCTGGTCGACTTCTTCATCACCGGCTCGACCACGGGGGCGGTGAATTTTCCGGAGGTGCAGCTGCATCTGCGCCCCTCCGGCGCGCGCTTCAGCCACGTCCATCGCAACGTGCCCGGCATGCTGCGCCGGCTCAACGAAGTGTTCCTGCAGCGCGACATCAATATCGCCGCGCAATATCTGGAGACCTCCGGCGACCTCGGTTACGTCGTGCTCGACGCCGACCTCGGCGGCCAAGATTCAGGCGCGCTGCTGCAGCAGATCCGCAGCCTCGAGGGCACCGTCGGCGCGCGGCTGGTGTTTGAGCACTAGCGTCATTGACGGCGGGTCGGAAGGCGCCTTGAATACGGCCTCCTGGCGGAACGAACGCGAACAGAAAGTGCAGGGGGAAACGATGGCGCAAGTGCGTGCGAAGCTGTGTGTATTGCTCGTGGGCGCAGTGACTGCACTGGGCGCGAACTCCGCTGCAGCGGTGACGCTGGCCGAGGATGCGGACGCCGTCTGCAAGGGCCTGGTCGGCGGCACTGACGCCGTGAAGATCGATTCGGCGACGTTGCTGGCGCCGTCGCAACTGGCCGTCGCCGAACGCGGCCCGACGCCGTCGGGGCGCGTCACGCCCGTCAATCCCGGCTTCTGCAAGGTGCTCGGCCATATCGATCCCACCGATCCCAAGGCGCCGCCGATCAGATTTCAGGTCAATCTTCCCGTCGAATGGAACGGCCGCTCGCTGCAATATGGCGGGGGCGGATTCAACGGCGTGCTGATCACGGGCCTGACGCTGCCGCCGGCCTATCCCTTCGACAAGCCGTCGCCGCTCGCGCGCGGGTTCGTCACCTACGGCACCGATTCCGGTCATGAGTCCAAGCCCGGCGAACCGCCGCAGCTGTTCGCGCTCAACGACGAAGCCTTCGAGAATTTCGCCCATCGCGCCTACAAGAAGGTACGCGATGCCGCCGTCGCGCTGATGCAGCGCGCCTACGGCAAGAGGCCTGAGAAAATGTACTTCATGGGGTCGTCCGAAGGCGGCCGCGAAGGCCTCACCATGGCACAGCGCTATCCCGATGATTTCGACGGCATCTTTGCCCGCGTGCCCGTCATCAACTGGGTCGGCCTGCAGCATGCCGGCACCCGCTCGGGTCTCGTGACCATGGGCGATGGCTGGATCAATCCGGCGCAGGTGAAGCTCGTCGGCGACGCCGTGCGCGCGGCTTGCGACAAGGCCGACGGCTCCGACGACGCGCTGGTGCAAGATCCCGTGTCCTGCAAGGCGGCGTTCAAGGCGGAGACGCTGCGTTGCGCGAGCGGCAAGACGGGCGATCAGTGCCTCACCGACGCGCAGATCAAGGCGATCGACACCCTCCATGCGACCTACAAATTCCCGTTTCCCCTCGCCAATGGTCTCGATGATTATCCGGGCTGGGGCGTGTCGGGCGAGGACACGCCGGCGGTTGGGCCGACCGGCGGCTGGGTCGCATGGTGGCTCGGCACGGCGTCTCCTGCGCAGCCGCCTGCGCCCAATAACGGCATCGCCTGGATCTACGGTGCCGGCGGCATCCAATATGTGTTCGCGCGCGATCCCAAGCTCGACGTGACGACCTATAAGCCCGAAGAGCACAAGGGGCGGCTGCTCGAGGTCTCCAGCCTGATGGATTCCACCGATCCCGACCTCAGCCGCTTCCGCGCTCGCGGCGGCCGGCTGATCATGCTCGAACATATGGCGGACTACGCGCAGAGCCCCTATGCCGGCATCCGCTATTTCGAGAGCGTCGAACGCAAGCTCGGCAAGGCCGAGACGGCCGAATTCGCGCGGCTCTACACCGCGCCCGGGGTCGACCATGTCGGCTCCGGCGCGCCGGCCAATGTCGACATGCTGAGCGCGCTGGTCGACTGGGTCGAAAAGGGCAAGGCGCCCGGCGACCTCGAAGTCGCCGAGCAGAAAGTCGAGGCGCCGTCCTTCGCGACGCTTCGCGCGCTGCCGCTGTGCCGCTGGCCGGCCTGGCCCCACTACAAGAGCGGTCCGGTGACGGCGGCGTCGAGCTTCACCTGCGCGCCGTAGCCGGCGCGCCACTTCGGAGCGTCACCCGGCGGCCATTGCCTGCGCGCCGCCGAGCAGCTGCGCGTTGAGCCGGCCGCCGGAGAACAGCATGTCGTCAAGGGCTTCGTCGATATCGGCGGAGATCACGGTGTTGCCGCCGTCCCGTGCGATGCTTCCTTGCGCCAGCCGCCGCATCAGCTCCTTGATGAAGGCGCAACTGGTGCCCTCGCTGCGTCGGGCAGCCTCCGCGATCACCGCGCCCTCGAGCGGCAGTCCCCTGCCGTAGAGCCGGACCAGCTTGCCGCGGCCGGTCTCGTCGGGCAGCGGCACTTCGATGGCTTGATCGATGCGGCCGGGGCGACCCGCGAGAGCTCCCTCGAGGTCCTCCGGCCGGTTGGTGGTCAGGACGAACAGGATGTCGGCGTCTTCCTTCAGCCCGTCCATCTCGTTGAGCAGCTTGTTCAGCATGGATTCCTCACACGGTCCCATGTCATCGCGGTCGCGGGCGATGAGATCGACATCCTCGATCACCACCATCGACGGCTGGAGCAGCCGTGCCAGGCTCATATAGGCGCCGAGCAGACCGATCTGCTCGGCCATGATGATCAGCGTCGTATGCCCGGGCAAATGCGTTGCGAGATAGCGGATCGTGTGGGTCTTGCCAGTGCCCGGCGGCCCGTACAGCAAGATGCCTTTGCGTGTCGATTGACCCAGCCGGCGCAATTGGTCTCGGGTGTTGACGAAGGTCAGAACGTTGCGATCGAGCAGCCGCAGGGTCTGCTCCGGCAGGATCACCTCGTCGCGCGCGACCTGCGGCAAGCGATGCACCGTGATGCCGCGCGAGCGACCGCGATAGTCGGAGTCGGCATCGAGCGACAGGATCTTGCCGCGATAGGTCCGCGCAGCCTGTACGGCTTCTTCCAATTCATCGAAGCATCGCTGGACGAGAGCCGCGCCTGCGGAACCTGAAGGCACCAGGATCTCAATCCGAATTCCGGGCTCGCGACTGTATTCGCGGTGTGCGCAGAGCAAAACCGCATAGCGGAGATGATCCTGCTCACACAGCCATAGTCCGTTATCCAGACACTTGACCGGGCTCTTCTCGCCTACATCGACGTCGGAATATTGCAGCGGGGCAATCGCGATCGCATAGCGGCCCTCCTTGAGCAGTCGTGGGATCGACAGCGTTTCGTAGCGCTGCTCCTCGTTCAGTCCCACCAGCCGGATGGCCTTGCCGAAGAGCCGGTCGACCGCGGCTTGAAGATCGACCCGCATGTGGCCGGGAAATTGGCGGATCGTGGTCACGAGTTTGCTGCGCGCGGTGCTGGCAAGGTGCCAATCGAGAACGTCGCAAGCAAAGTCGAAATCTTCCTCTTGTTCGTTCGAGGGTTCATACGCCGCACGCATGCAGTCGCTGCACAGCCATACCGTTCGGTCGCCGATACGAACGTCGGTCTGTCCCTCAGGCTTGCCACAGAGTTCGCAAGGAGTCTTGACCGCCTCTAGCGTGACCTGCAGTTGGTGGCCGGCCAATTCGATGGATAATTGCGCAGATTTGAAAAGGGCTTCGGCAACCGATTGCGGGTAAGGCCCGCAAACCGCCTTGTCCTTCTGCTCGATCTGGGTGATGAGCGCGGTCGCTTCACGGTCTGATTTGCCGAAAACCTGCCGAAGCAGATCCATCACGAATTGGTCCGGCGTATCATCGTCATTATGAATTACGAGCTGGGTCGGCTGGTTCTCGCCACGCATACTGTTCATCACGAAAGGTCTCCGGGACAATCTATGATTGAATAGAACGAATAGGGAACACAGAAAGAAGCGATCGTCAAGCGGGGCGGCGGCGACTAATTGCGATTGGTGGGTGAGGTTCTGGTGCGCCGGTGCGGCCGGTTGCTCGACGATGCCGTGGCACATCGATCCAGCTCCGTCCTTTGACATTCCGGGCCGCTTCGATTATATATTTCGCATGCGAAATAAAGCGGCCGGCTCGGGGCATCATCGGCTGATCTACCTGTTGAGCGTGGCCCAACGCCGCGTGCAGCGCTGGATGGCGGGGCAGCCTTCGAGCGAGGTCACGCCGGCGCAGGCAGGACTCCTGTTCATCCTCGGCAAGCAGGACGGCGTCCTGATGGGCGAGGCCGGCGCGGCGCTCGACATGGGGCCGGCCGGCATCTCGGGGCTGGTCGACCGTACGGCGGCGGCTAAACTGGTCGAGCGGCGCGCGGATCACGAGGATGGTCGCGCCTGGCGCGTCTGGCTGACGCCGAAGGGGCGAACGGCGCTGGCGCAGGCGAAGGCCAGCGCAGCAAAGGTCAATGCGGCATTGACGGAAGGATTTACCGGCGCGGAGATCGACGTCGTCGCGCGCTGGCTGACGAGCATTCAGGATAAATTCCCAAGAGGAGCGAACGAATGACTGACCAAGTCCGGATCGAGAACAACGGCGGAATTCTCACGCTCACGCTGGCGCGCCCCGACAAGAAGAACGCGCTGACGGATGCGATGTACGGCATACTTGCCGACGCCATCGAATCCGCCGAGTCGGATGCGTCGGCCCGCGTGATCCTGATCCGCGGCGAAGGTGACATGTTCACTGCCGGCAACGACGTCGGCGAATTCGCCGCGGTCGCAGCGGGCAAGTCGGAAGGAAGCCGCAACGTCGTGCGCTTCATCCAGTCGCTGGCGCGCTGCACCCGGCCCTTGGTTGCGGCGGTGCAGGGCCGCGCCGTCGGCGTCGGCACCACGATGCTGCTGCATTGCGATCTCGTCGTGCTTGCCGACAACGCGCAATTGTCGACGCCCTTCGTCAGCCTTGCGCTGGTGCCGGAAGCCGCCTCCAGCCTGCTGATGCCGGCGCGCATCGGCTACGCGCGGGCCTACGAGATGTTCGCGCTGGGCGAGACCGTGCCGGCCAAATCCGCTCTGGAATGGGGGCTCGCCAACCGCGTGGTGCCGCTCGACAAGCTCGATGCCGAAGCGCTCGCGCTGGCGCAGCGTCTTGCCCGTCAGCCGGCCGGCGCGCTGACCGCCACCAAGAAGCTGATGCGCAATGGCGAGGCGCTGGTCGCGCAGATGAATGCCGAAGGCGAGCAGTTCGGACTGCGCCTGCGTACCGCCGAGGCGCGCGAGGCCTTCACGGCATTTGCGGAGCGCCGCCCGCCGGATTTCACCAAGGTTGCGTGATATCCGGGGCTGTACTGAGGCTCGTCGGGCCGGAACTTCAAGCCCATTCGATTAAAACCTTAACGGAACATTGGCATGTCGCGGGCAAGGTGGCGCTCGAAAGAATAGGCCCCGACACCATGGCAATGTTTAAGAAATCGGTAAGTTCGCTCCTCCTGACCTTGATGGCCCTGCTGGCCGCGGGTGCGCTGGCCTCCACGGCGATCCAGATGGTCGGGGCGTTCGGCCGCTATAGCGACAGTCTCGAGACCGCGCGGCTTGCCGCGGCCGACAAGGCGATCTTCCATGGCGTGCTGGCGCTGCGCAACAATCGTGGCGATGCGCAGAGCGCGATCCTCGGCGAGGATGATCCACGGGCAAAACTAGAGGCGGCAGAGAAGGCCGAGCAGGGCGGCTATGACGCGATCGGCGCCGCGCTTGCCACCGTCGACTTCGCCCGCCGCGATGAACTCGCCGGCACATTGAAGCAGGGCTGGAGCGCCGCGGCGCCGCAATTCCAGCTGTTCTACGATGAAGCCAAGCGTCCGCGTGCCGAGCGCAAGATCGAGCGCACCAACTCCTGGTATGATGCCGTCACCAAGGTGATCGAAACGGCCAACCTCGCCTCCACCGCCGTGTCGAACCGTGCCTGGATGGACGACCCCTTCATTGCACGCATGATCCAGGTCCGGCGCTTCGCCTGGCAGGTGCGCGATCGCTATGGAATCCATTGTTCGTCGCTGCGCTCCAACGTCAACGGCAGCAAGCCGCTCGACGACGCTCAGAAGCGGTCAGTGGCGCAGTGGGATGGCACGATCACCTCCGGCTGGGCGGGCATGGCCGAGTTGCTGGCTGCGCCGGGCGTGGCGGCGGAGCTGGTGACGGCAGCGACGGACGCGAAGGCCAAGACCGACGGTGCCCTCAAGCAGATCGGCGACCTCACCAAGAATTTCGACGGCAGCGGCAAGCCCGCGATGCCCGCCGCGGAATGGAATACGCTGTGTCAGTCACCCTTCGCGTCCATCGTCGCGGTGGCGAACAAGGCGCTCGACCAGTCGATCGTCCGGGCGGAGACGGTGCAGGCTAGGGCGCTCACCAATCTCGTCGTGCAGTCGCTCGCGTTCCTGCTCGCGCTCGCCGTGACCCTGGCCGGCGTGTACGTGATCCGCAACCGCCTCATGCGCCCGGTGCGTGCCATCCTGGATGCCATCGCCAAGATCAGCGCCCGCGACTACGCGACACCCGTCCCGCAATCCAGGTATCCCGACGAGTTCGGCACCATGGCCGCCGCGCTCGAAAGCTTGCGCGAGAGCGCGGCGACCGCGGAACGCCTGGGCCGGGAACGCGAATCGCAGCAGGCGCTGCAGCTCGCCCGCTCCGGTACCGTCGATGCGGCTTGCCGCAGTTTCGACGACACCGTGCAAGCCGTCATTCACAGCGTTGCGGCGTCGACGAAGGAGCTCGATGCCACCGCGACCGACGTGCGCTCGCTGGTGTCAGAATCGAGCAGCCAGACCGCGGCGGTCTCGTCCTCCGCCGAACAGGCCACCAACAATCTCGAGACCATCGCGGCCGCAACCGAAGAACTCTCCGCGTCCGTCGGCGAGATCTCCGCGCAGGTGCAGGCCAGCGCACGCGAGGCCCGTGAAGCCGTGTCGCAGGCAGCGCAGACCAATGCGACGGTCGAGATCCTCGATCAGACCGCTGGCCGCATCGGCGAGGTCGTGAAGATGATCAACGCCATCGCAGGACAGACCAATCTGCTGGCGTTGAACGCCACCATCGAAGCTGCGCGCGCGGGCGAAGCCGGCCGCGGCTTCGCCGTGGTCGCCGGCGAGGTCAAGAGCCTCGCCTCGCAGACGGCGACGGCGACGGAAGAGATCTCCCGCCAGGTCGCGGAGATCCAGGGCGCGACGGGCCAGGCGGTCACTGCCATCCGCGCGATCGGCGGCGCGATCAGCGGCATCGACGAGAAGATGACGGCGATCGCGGCCGCGGTCGAACAGCAGCGCGCTGCCACCACCGAGATCTCCCGCAACTTCCAGCAGGCCGCGCAGGGAACCCGCGAGGTCACCGACACCATCGGCAGCGTCGCCAGGCTCAACCAGGAGACAGGCAATGCCGGTTCGGTGCTGTCGGTGTCCGTGTCGAAAATGTCCGCCGACGCCGATCGTCTCCGCGTGGCGGTCGAGGGCTTTTTGGGCGCGGTGAGGACCGCATAACTTCGACAATCTTCCCTCCCTACGTCGCGCGATCGGCATTGCCGCAGATGCGCGCGGCGGGTACATCTGTGACGCTGCGCGAGCGCCGCGGCAGATGTAAGAGATATCAGGGATGGAGAGTTCGATGCCGGTCACGCCCCAACACAAGGCCCAGCGCCCCTATCGCGGCGTGTTCCCGGTCGCACCCACCATCTTCGACGAGCGCGGCGAGCTCGACCTCGAGGGACAGCGCCGCTGCATCGATTTCATGATCGACGCAGGCTCGAATGGTCTATGCATTCTCGCCAATTTTTCCGAGCAGTTCGTGCTCACGGATGCCGAGCGCGAGACCGTGATGCATGCGGTACTGGAGCATGTCGCGGGCCGCGTTCCCGTGATCGTCACGACCACGCATTTCAGCTCGGCCGTCTGCGCCGCGCGGAGCCAACAGGCCGAGGCGGCCGGTGCCGCCATGGTCATGGTCATGCCGCCCTATCACGGCGCCACCTTCCGCGTGCCCGAAAAAGGCGTGGTCGAGTTCTTCAAGGTGCTGTCGGCCGCGATCAAGATTCCGATCATGATCCAGGACGCGCCTGTCGCCGGCACCCCGCTGTCGGTCGAACTGCTCGCGCGGCTGGCGCGCGACTTCTCCAACATCCGCTATTTCAAGATCGAGGTGCCGGGCGCGGCTGCAAAGCTGCGCAGCCTGATCGACGCCGGCGGCAGCGATATCGAGGGGCCCTGGGATGGCGAGGAGGCGATCACGCTGCTCGCCGATCTCGACGCCGGCGCAACTGGCGCGATGACCGGCGGCGGCTATCCCGACGGCATCCGCCAGATCGTCGATCCCTATTTCGCCGGCAAGCGTGAAGAGGCCAAAGCCGCCTACGAACGTTGGCTGCCGCTGATCAACTACGAAAACCGCCAATGCGGCCTGATCGCCTGCAAGGCGATGATGCAGTCCGGCGGCGTGATCAAGTCGGACACGGTGCGGCATCCGCTGCAGCCGTTGCACCCGGCGACGCGGGCCGGGCTGCTGGAGCTCGCGAAGGAGCGCGATGCGCTGGCGTTGCGGTGGGGGAAGTAACTCACTCATCGTCGTTGCGAGGAGCGAAGCGACGAAGCAAGCCAGGCTATTTCCGCGGACGTAGGCAATCCAGAATCCGTGCCGCGGAAATAGCTGGATTGCTTCGCTGCGCTCGCAATGACGGTTGCTTCGCTGCGCTCGCAATGACGGAGCTTGAGGAAGCTATCTCGCCAACGCCCACTCGCCTACAATGCGAAACCTTGCTCCCGCATCATCCTGCTTGAACAATGCCATGCGATCGATCGCCAGCGCATCAAGCCGGAGCGCCGCGAACCGCGCGCGCAGCGTCTCCAGAATTGGCCTGCGGCGCTCCGCGTCCAGCCGCCCCGTCAACGTCATGTGGAAGCGGAATTCCTCCATCACGTAGGGGTAGCCCCAGCGGTCGAGATAGTCGCGCTGCCGCTCGCTGAGCTTCTCGGGCTTGCGCCGCGCGCGATCTTCCGCCGTCAGGGCGGTGCGAAAGCCATCGAACGCGCGGACGCAATCGGCGGCGAACTCTTGGAGCGCATCGACCGGCTCGGCCGGAATGACCGCGATGAAGCCGCTGATGGCATCGACAATCGGGCGGATCACCGGGATCGTCCGCGCCTCGCCGGCGAAGGCCACGCAGGCCGCCAAAAGCTCCGCCTCCGTCCTGCCCGGCGCCAGCGCCATCGGCGCTTTCAGTGTGCCGTGAAAACCGTATTTGCGAGGATCGGCGGTGATGTCGCGCCAATCCGGCGCGAGATGCGATGCGTCGGCGGGAAAGGGCAGCTCATTGCCGGTATAGACGTCGTAACCGAGCAGCTCCGCGCCGAAGCGGGAGAGGGCGCTGTCGCTGCCTGCGGCAAAATAGATCGCGTAGCGGGGGAAACTTGTCATCGTCCGAGCATAGCGGGTTTATGCCGCGACGACAGCTTCGCGCGGGGTAGCTGCCATGCCAAGCAACCGCGCCGCGTCGGTGAGATGCACGAGCTTGCCGCCCGATATCACGGCGATCAGCCGCGGCCGCAGCGGCACGCTGTCATCGACCAGCACAATATCCGCGCGCCGGCCTTCCGCGAGCACGCCGCGATCGGCAAGGCCGGTCGCGCGCGCCGGCGCGGCGGAGACCAGGTTCCAGGCCTCGGTCAGCGGCAGCACGCCATCGGCGGCGAGGCGGAACGCAGCGAGCAGCTGCGCGGGATAGTAATAGTCCGAGGCCAGCACCGAGCAGAGCCCCTTGGCGATCATGTCGGATGCTTTGGTCCAGCCCGTGTGGCTGCCGCCGCGCACGACGTTCGGTGCGCCGTAGACGATGTCGTCGCCGTGGCTTGCCGCCGCCCGCGCCGTCTCCTCGTTGATCGGAAATTCCGCGATCGCCACGCCCATGGCGCGAAAGCCCTCGCGCATCGCCGGCGTTGCGTCGTCGTGCGAGAGCATCCGCATCCCGGCGGCGCGGGCCGCGGCGGCCAGCCGTGACACCGAAGCAGGGACCTCGCTGGCGTACGAAAGCACGTGTCGGACCAGCCGGTCGAAATCCTCGCCCGACAGGCCGGTGCGCTCCACCATGCGATTGCGCTTGCGCGGCTTGGCCATGTCCCCAACCGTGCCGTCCATGTGGTCGTTGAAGGCGAACAGGTCGACGCGGCCATCGCTGAGCCACTGGCTGATCTCGGTTTCGGCGTCGAGATTATAGGTCTCGTGGCGCAGGTGAAAGCGGGTGTCGGCCGCGAATTGCGGGCGCTGCCGTTCGATCGCCTCCATCAGGCCGCGCGCATTGTCGGCGCTGCGCAGGCCCGGCTCCCACGAACAGGTCGTGGCGTGAAACACCGTGGTGATACCGTTGCTGATCGCTTGGCGGTCGCTATCGGCGAGCGCCACGTCGATCGGAAAATCGACCCCGGCGCGCGGCATCATCTGCCGCTCGAAGGCATCGCCATGCAGATCGACGATGCCAGGCAGGACCAGCAGGTTGCGCGCGTCGATCGCAAGCCGCGCCCGGCCGCGAGAGGCATCGATCTCTGCGATGTCCGTTCCGGACAGGGCAAGAGAAGTTTCGACGAGCTCGGAGCCGATCAGGGTTCGGCCGCCCTCAAGGAAAATGTCTGTCACGCGACTGCGCTTGGTTTGCTGCTAACAGAATTGTTGAGAGAACTTGCTCGTGCTTCGTATGTCGAGAGAAAATCTTCAATCCCGAGCTTGCGGAAATCGGGCAGTGCTGTACGCAATTTGTCGTGATCCCAATCCCACCAGGCGAGGGTGGCGAGCCGTCCGGCAAGCTCTTCCGAGAACCGCCGGCGAACGATGCGCGCCGGATTGCCGGCGACGATGGTGTAGGCCGGAACGTCCTTGGTGACGATGGCGCCGGCCGCGATCACCGCGCCGGTGCCGATGTTGCGGCCCGGCAGCACGATCGCGCCATGGCCGATCCAGACGTCATGCCCGATATGGACGTGATGCTGGCGCCGCCAGTCGAAGAATTCCGTGTCGTCGCTCTCGCCTTCGAAATAGGCGCTCGAACGATAGGTGAAGTGCGCCTGCGTGGCGCGGTGCATCGGGTGATTGCCCGGATTGATCCGTGTCATCGCCGCGATCGAGCAGAACTTTCCGATGGTGGTGTAGGTGATCTGGGCGTCGTTCACGACATAGGAGTAATCGCCCATCGTCACCTCGTGTAGCATCGTGCGCGCGCCGACCTCGGTATAGGCGCCAAGCCTGGCGTCGTGCAGCTTCGCCGAGGGATCGATGGTCGGCTGGACCGAAAGAGCTTTGGCGGCCATGTTGCATCCGAACGAGAGGGCGGGCGTTTCTCTTCGAGCGGCTTGATGACAATGTCATGACGCCGCGATGACAGGGGATGAACAGGGGATGATGTGTGTAGGATCGCCGCACCGCAACGTTCGTGTCACACAAGTGTCAAGCGCCGGCGTTAGCGGTGGGTCCCAGCTACTCTGGAGCCCTGCATGCTGGTGGTTGAAGGTCTAACGTGTCGCTTCGGCGTGAAAGCCGCGGTGGACGACGCCTCGTTTCAAGTCTCTCCCGGCGGCTTCGTCGGCGTGATCGGACGGTCCGGCGCCGGCAAGTCGACCCTGCTGCGGACCATCAACCGTCTCGCGGCCCCTTCGCAGGGCCGCATCCTGTTCGACGGCCTCGACGTCACGGCGCTGCGCGGTAAGGAGCTGCGGCAGTGGCGGGCGCGCTCGGCGATGATCTTTCAGCAGTTCAATCTGGTCGGCCGGCTCGACGTTCTCACCAACGTCCTGATGGGACGGCTTGCGACGATGCCGGCCTGGCGCTCGCTGTCGCAGACCTGGCCCGAGCAGGACAAGGCGCTGGCGATGTCCGCGCTTGAGCAGTTCGACATCGCCCCGCTAGCAGCCCAGCGCGCCGACCAACTCTCCGGCGGCCAGCAGCAGCGCGTCGCGATCGCCCGCGCGCTGGTGCAGCAGCCCGACATCATCCTCGCCGACGAGCCGATCGCTTCGCTCGATCCGCGCAACACCAAGATCGTCATGGATGCGCTTTTGCGCATCAACAAGCATTTTGGCATCACCGTGCTCTGCAATCTGCATTCGCTCGACCTGGCGCGCAGCTATTGCGACCGCCTGATCGGCAT
Source organism: Bradyrhizobium sp. 62 (assembly GCF_023073035.1). NCBI lineage: Bacteria > Pseudomonadati > Pseudomonadota > Alphaproteobacteria > Hyphomicrobiales > Nitrobacteraceae > Bradyrhizobium > Bradyrhizobium sp. 62. The sequence continues at coordinate 110,203 of NZ_JADPIT010000016.1, read as the reverse complement.
GGCGCAGGGACGCGTGGTGTTCGACGGCGCACCGGCTGAGTTGACCGAGCACGTTGCGCGCGAGCTCTACGATCTCGAAGCCGCCGATGTCATGGGCGGCACGCTCGCACCGGTGCGACAGGGCATTCCGGTGCTTGGAACGGCGGCCGCCGCCTGAGCGGCGCCGCATCAGGACCCACCAGTTTTGCGTCAACCGACCTCAACCAATGAAGAGGCTATCATGATCACTCGCAGATTGATTCTTGCCGGCGCCGCCGCGCTCGCGTTCACGACCTCGGCTTCCGCCGAGGACTGGAAAGCTAGATATCCCGAACTGACCTTCGCGGTCATTCCGGCGGAAAACGCCTCGGGCGTCACCGAGCGCTGGGCGCCGTTCATGAACTATCTCTCCAAGGAATTGGGCGTGAAAGTCACGCTGCGCATCGCCAACGACTACGCGGCCGTCATCGAAGGTCAGCGTGCCGGCAACATTCATATCGCAAGCTATGGCTCAGCGTCGTTTGCCCGCGCCCGCCTGACCGGCGTCAAGACCGACGCCTTCGCGAACGACATCAACTCCGACGGCTCTACCGGCTACTACTCGGTGTTCTTCGTCAAGGCGAGCAGCCCCTACAAGAGCATCGACCAGCTCAAGGGCAAGAACCTCGGCCTGGTCGACCCGAACTCAACCTCCGGCAACAACGTGCCGCGTTTCGAGCTCGACAAAATGGGCATCGCGGACGCCGACACCTATTTCAGCAAGGTCGTCTTCACCGGCAGCCACGAGAACGCGATCCTGGCACTTGCGCAGGGCACGGTCGACGTCGCGGCCAACCAGTGGACCAGCGACGACGATTCGACGCTGGCGCAGATGCTGACCAAGGGCATGCTGAAGAATGCCGATGGCTCGGCGATGAAGAAGGATGATTTCCGCATCATCCACAAGTCGGCGCCGATCATCAACGGCCCCTATGCCTACAATTCCGACCTGCCGGAAGAGGCCAAGGCCGCGATCGCGAAGGCGTTCTTCGACGCGCCGGCCAAGGACAAGGCTGCCTTCGACCGCCTCCAGGACGGCCAGAAGAAAGGTTTTCATCCCGCGACCACCAAGGATTGGGATGGCACGATCGAGCTGATCAAGTTCGTCGATGCGCTGCGTAAGAAGAAGGCGTCCTGAGTTTCGGGACGATGCCACTGGAGCCGGGTCGATGGACCCGGCTCTTTCTCTTTGATCGACCACCTTTCCTGATCAGATGACCGTCGCGGTTTCGATCCTTCCCGAGCAGCAGCTCGCCGTGCTCAACGCCGCCTATCGCCAGGCGGTCGCGCGCAGGCGAGGGCGCCTCCTGTTCGGAGCCGTGGTGTTCGCCGCTGCGCTGCTTCTGGCGGCGATCGGCGCGGAAGTGAATCTGCGGACGCTGTTCGCCCATTACAGCAACTTCATCAGCTATTTCGACCGCATCCTCACACTCGACAGCGGGCAGCGGGTCTGGACCGATGTCGGCGAGTGGCTCTGGGGCTGGCGCAAATGGCTGAGGATGCTGGGCGAGACCCTGCTGATCTCCTATGTCGGCACGTTGATCGGCGCGACTTTTGCCTTCTGCCTGAACTTCTTCGCGGCTGAAAACACCTCGCCCGCGCCCTGGCTGCGGTTCGCGGTGCGGCGCCTGCTTGAATTCGCCCGCACGGTGCCCGGCATCGTGTTTGCGCTGATCTTCGTGATCGCCTTCGGGCTCGGACCGATGGCGGGCGTACTGGCCATTGCGATTCACTCCACCGGCGCGCTCGGAAAGCTGTTCTCCGAGATCGTCGAGAACGCCGACATGAAGCCGGTCGAAGGCGTCCGCTCGACCGGCGCGAGCTGGCTCTCCTGCATGCGCTTCGCCATCCTGCCGCAGGTCACGGCGGGCTATGCCAGCTACGCGCTGCTGCGTTTCGAGATCAACGTCCGCGAGGCCTCCGTGATGGGATTCGTCGGCGCCGGCGGCATCGGCCAGGAGCTGGTCGTCGCCATCCGCAAGTTCTATTACTCCGACGTCAGCGCCATCCTGCTCACCATCATCGTCACGGTCTTCATTATCGACATCAGCACCGGCTGGCTGCGCGGCCGCCTGTTCGGCAGGGAGACGCGGACGTGACGGGGCCGCAGGAGATCGACATCGCCGCGCTTCGCGCGCGCTACCCCGATGTGTTCGACCGGCCGGCCTCGGCGCGGCTCGCCATGCCGGGGATGATCGTCGCGGCGCTCGCGATCCTGATTTATGGCCTCGTCGATCTCGACTTCTCGCCCTCGCGCTTCGTCGCCGGCCTCAGCCAGCTCGGCTGGATCAGCCTGATGATGATTCCGCCGGATCCCGGCTCGTCGCTGCCGATCTATCTGAAGGCGCTGGGCGAGACGCTGTCGATCGCGCTGCTCGGCACGACGCTGGCTGCGGTGTTCGCGCTGCCGATCAGTCTTCTTGCCGCGCGTAACGTGGTGCCGTCGAGCATTTTGCGCTTCCCGATTCGACGTTTCCTGGATTCGATCCGCGGCGTCGATACGCTGATCTGGGCGCTGGTTTGGATCAACGTGGTCGGGCTCGGCCCGTTTGCCGGCGTGCTCGCCATTGCCGTGTCCGATTTCGGCGCCTTTGGAAAGCTGTTCTCGGAGGCGATCGAGGGCGCGGACCAGAAGCAGGTCGAGGGCATCCGCGCCTCCGGCGGCAGTGCGCTGCACGAGATCCGCTTCGGTCTGCTGCCGCAGGTTTTGCCCGTGATCGCCGGCCAAGTGCTCTATTTCATCGAGTCGAACACGCGTTCGGCTACCATCATCGGCATCGTCGGTGCCGGCGGTATCGGCCTCCAACTCGCCGAGCAGATCCGCGTGCTGGAATGGCAGAAGGTGTCGTTCCTGATCCTGATGATCCTGGTCGCGGTCGCCGCGATCGATTTCGTCTCGGGAAAACTGCGCTTCGCGATTATTGGGCGAAGGGCGGTGGCCTGATCACGATTTCGTAGGGTGGTAAAGCGCCGCGTGCGCACCAGTTCAATCGCAGCACTGGATGGATGGTGGGCACGGCGCAAGTGCGCCTTTGCCCACCCTACGACTCCACCAAAAATTCCACCCGCTCCGCCGCAAAGCGCGAATGCTTGGTGACCAGCGGCTTGCCGTCGAGATCGTGATCGGTGGCGTCGACCACCAGGATCGGCCGTCCCAGCGCCAGATCGAGCCGTGCGGCGTCGGTTGCGTCAACGATGCCGGCGGTGATCCGGGTCGCGCCGCGGCGATAGTCGCGGACGCCGTAATGCTCGAGCAATTTCGTCATCGAGCGGGTCGCGGCAAAGACGTCGCCCGCACCCGGAAACAGCTGCGCCGACAGCCACGTCGTGGAGACGCAGATCGGTGTGCGGTCGGCGAGGCGCATCGCCTCGATCCGCACCAGCGGTGCACCGGTCTTGAGGCCGAGTTCCCGCGCGAGTTCGCGGGTCGCGACATCATCGGACGCCTCGATCAACCGGCCATGCGGTTCGCGGCCGTCCGCGCCGACGATCTCGGAGAAACGGGTCCGCGAGCGCAGCGGATAGGCGAGCTTCTGCGCCTCGACGTAGGTTCCGCTGCCGCGTTCGGCCCGCACGATGCCGCGCTCCGCAAGCGCGGCCAGCGCGCGCCGCACGGTGTGGCGGTTGACGCGATAGGTTTCGGCGATCTCCACCTCGCCCGGCAGCTTGTCGCCGGCCGCAAAGCGGCCGTCGGCGATGCCGCGCTCGATGCCGTCGGCAACGAGGCGCCACAATGCGACGCCGGAGGAAGCTGTGTCCTGCATGCTCATGTGGCCGGGAAGCTACTCCAGAAATCACGCCCTTGTCACCAAACAGTCATGGCGCTCCGCTATCAAGTTGTCTAGTATCATAGACAACTTGGATTCGGCAAGTTCTGCAGAAAAGTCGGTGGATGTGGTGACCCAGCACAACAATCAGCAAGCCCAGCGCAAGGCCGCAATGGCCGTGCTGGCGCACGCGGAGGCGGGCGAGATCGCCGCTCGCCTCCGCGCTCTCGCTTTGCCAGCGCATCAGGATCTGCGCGCGCCGGAAAACGGCCTCGTCATGCTGCGCGGCCGGGTCGGCGGCGACGGCGCGCCGTTCAGCCTTGGCGAAGCCACGGTGTCGCGCGCCGCGGTGCGGCTTGCGAGCGGCGAGGTCGGCTTCGGTTACACGCTCGGTCGCGACGGCGAGAAGGCGCGGCTGATCGCGCTGTGCGATGCGCTGGTGCAGTCCAGCGATTTCGGCGGCGCGGTGGAGCGGGACATTATCGCGCCGTTGCGTGAGCAGCTGATGGCCAAGCGCAAACAGGTGGCGGCCGAGACCGCCGCGACGAAGGTTGATTTCTACACCATGGTGCGCGGTGAGGGGTGAGATCATGACCACGATTGCGGAACTGCCGCCGGGGTTCGCCGACAAGGTGCTGTCGGCGCAATCGACCTTTCGCTCGGTCATGGACGCGATGGCGCGGCCGGGATCGGTCCAGCGCATCGTGCCGACATCAGGAGCGCCTCAAACGATGATGCGCGGCACGGCCGCGATCGCGCTGACGCTGTTCGACCACGACACGCCGCTCTGGCTCGATGCGCGCATGTCGGAAAGCCCCGACGTGACAAAATGGCTGAAGTTCCACACCGGCGCACCGGTGGTGCAGGATCCCTCGATCGCCAGCTTCGCGCTGATCGGCGACGGCGGAGTGCTGTCTTCGCTCGAGCGCTTCGCGCTCGGCACCAGCGAATATCCGGATCGCTCGACCACATTGATCTTCCAGGTCGATAGCCTTGACACCGGACGCAGCTTCGAGCTGCGCGGTCCCGGCATCGACGGCGTCGCCACGCTCCAGGCGTCGATCAAGCCGTTCGACCTGTTCGAGCGCCTGCGCGTCAACGAAACGCTGTTCCCGCGCGGCATCGATGTGGTGCTGGTCGCCGACGATGCCGTGGTTGCGATCCCGCGCACCACGCGCGTCGTGAATAAGGGAAGCTAAGCATGTATGTCGCAGTCAAAGGCGGCGAACGCGCCATCGAGAACGCCCATCGCCTGCTCGCCAGTGCGCGACGCGGCGATCAAAGCGTGCCGGAAATCACGCTCGACCAGATCTCGGAGCAACTCGGCCTCGCCGTGGACCGCGTCATGAGCGAAGGCTCGCTCTATGACCGCGAGCTCGCGGCGCTCGCCATCAAGCAGGCGCGCGGCGATCTGAT
>NZ_JADPIT010000016.1:86720-104927 GCF_023073035.1 Bradyrhizobium sp. 62 | reverse complement strand
GCCGGTCGAGACCGGCACGATGCGGGTGCAGCGGCGGGTGTCCTCGACCTTCAAGGACATTCCCGGCGGCCAGATTCTCGGGCCGACCTTCGACTACACCCATCGCCTGCTCGATCCCTCGCTCGCCGAAGGCTTTGTGCCGGAAGCGCCAGCGACGGCCGAAGCATCGACAGTGCCCACGCCGCGGGTGACGGATATCCTCGGCCGCGACGGCCTGATCGAGCCCTCGCCGCAAGCGGAAGAGGGCGCCAGCGTCGGCGACCTCACCCGCGAGCCGCTGAACTTTCCGGCGGATCGTGACCTGCGCCTGCAAAATCTCGCGCGTGGCGACGAAGGGTTCTTGCTGGCGATGGGCTATTCCACCCAGCGCGGCTACGGCCGCAACCATCCCTTCGCCGGCGAGATTCGCTTCGGCGAGGTCGATGTTGAATTTTTGGCGGAAGACGCCGGCTTCGTCGTGCCGCTCGGCTCGATCGAGCTCACCGAATGTCAGATGGTCAACCAGTTCAAGGGCTCCGCGACCGAAGCGCCGTGCTTCACCCGCGGCTATGGCCTCGCCTTTGGCCAGAGCGAGCGCAAGACCATGTCGATGGCGCTGGTCGACCGCGCGTTGCGTGCGCGCGAGCTCGGCGAAGAGGCACTCGCCCCTGCGCAAGACGAAGAATTCGTGATGTCGCATTCGGACAACGTTCAGGCGACCGGCTTCGTCGAACATCTGAAGCTGCCGCATTATGTCGACTTCCAGTCCGAGCTCGGCCTGCTGCGCAAGCTGCGCAAGGAATTCACTGAAGCCAATGCGCCTGATGCCATGAAGGAGGCCGCGGAATGAACGCGCCCGCCTACAATTTCGCCTATCTCGACGAACAGACCAAACAGATGATCCGCCGCGCAATCCTCAAGGCGATCGCGATCCCCGGCTATCAGGTGCCGTTCGCCAGCCGTGAAATGCCGATGCCCTATGGCTGGGGCACCGGCGGCGTCCAGGTCACCGCGGCGATCCTCGGGCCCGAGGACGTGCTGAAGGTGATCGATCAGGGCTCCGACGACACCACCAACGCGATCTCGATCCGGAAGTTCTTTGCCAAGACCGCCGGCGTCGCCACGACCACGGCGACGGAAGATGCGACCGTGATCCAGACCCGCCACCGCATTCCGGAGAGATCGCTGCACGAGAATCAGGTGCTGGTCTATCAGGTGCCGATCCCGGAGCCGCTGCGCTTCCTCGAGCCGCGCGAGACCGAGACGCGGCGCATGCACGCGCTCGCCGAATACGGCCTGATGCATGTCAAGCTCTACGAGGACATCGCCCGCTTCGGCCATATCGCGACGGCTTACGCCTATCCGGTGAAGGTCAATGCGCGCTACGTCATGGACCCGTCGCCGACGCCGAAATTCGACAATCCCAAGATGGACAATTGCCCGGCGCTGCAACTGTTCGGCGCCGGTCGCGAGAAACGCATCTATGCGATCCCGCCCTATACGCAAGTCGTGTCGCTCGACTTCGAGGACCATCCCTTCGAGCCGTATCGCTTCAACGCGCCTTGCGCACTGTGCGCCGCGGAAAATTCCTATCTCGACGAGATCGTCACCGACGACAAGGGCGGTCGCATGTTCGTCTGCTCCGACACCGATTATTGCGAGGGCCGCCAGGCCGCCGGCCATCACGGCAGCCTCAGCGCCGCGCCGTACAAGGACAAGGCGCAGGAGGCGTCGAATGGCTGATCAAGACATGCTCGAGAACGACGAGCCGCTGCTGGTCGCAAAATCTCTCAGCAAGTCCTATGGCCGCATCGCGGCATGCCGCGACGTGTCCTTTGCGCTCTATCCCGGCGAAGTGCTGGCCGTCGTCGGCGAATCCGGCTCGGGCAAATCGACGCTGCTGCAGCTGCTGTCCGGTCAGCTCGCGGCCAGCGGTGGGCACGTCTCCTATCGGATGCGCGACGGCGTCATTCGCGATCTCGCCACGCTGGGCGAGGCCGAGCGGCGCTTCCTGTTCCGCACCGATTGGGGTTTCGTTCATCAGGATCCCGCGCAGGGGCTGCGCATGGCGGTCTCGGCCGGCGCCAATGTCGGCGAACGGCTGATGGCGGTGGGCTGGAATCATTACGGCCGCATTCGCGATACCGCGTCGGACTGGCTGACCCGCGTCGAGATCGACATCGCACGCATCGACGATGCGCCGCGGACCTATTCCGGCGGCATGCGCCAGCGTCTCCAGATCGCCCGCAACCTCGTCACCGAGCCGCGGCTGGTGTTCATGGACGAGCCGACCGGCGGACTTGATGTTTCGGTGCAGGCGCGCCTGCTCGATCTCGTGCGCAGCCTGGTCGCCGAGCTGCACCTCGCGGTCATCATCGTCACCCATGATCTCGCGGTCGCGCGCCTGCTGTCGCATCGTGTGATGGTGATGAAGGGCGGCAGCGTCATCGAGACCGGCCTCACCGACCAGGTGCTCGACGATCCCCGCGAGCCCTATACCCAGCTGCTCGTCTCCTCGATTCTGCCGCCATGAGGCTTCAACGCCATGAGCCTTGCAAGAAGAGTTTTCCAATGACCGCCATGATCGACATCGCCGACGCCAACAAGACTTTTACGATGCACCTGCAGGGCGGCATCGAATTGCCTGTCGTCAGCGGCGTGACCTTCCACGTCGACCCCGGCGAATGCGTCGTGCTGTCGGGGCCATCAGGTGCCGGCAAATCCTCGATCCTGAAGATGATCTTCGGCAATTATCGCTGCGACTCGGGCCGCATCGGCATCCGCCATCGTGGCGAGGGGATCGATCTTGCCACCGCCGAGCCGCGGCAGGTCCTCAACATCCGCCGCACGACCATCGGCTATGTCAGCCAGTTCCTGCGCGCGGTGCCGCGGGTTGCGACCGTCGACGTCGTCGCGGAGCCGCTGATCGTCAACGGCCTGGTGCGCGCGGAGGCACAAGCCCGTGCTGGCGAACTGTTGCATAGGCTCAACATCCCCGAGCGACTTTGGCAGCTTCCGCCGGCGACCTTCTCCGGCGGCGAGCAGCAGCGCGTCAACATCGCGCGCGGCTTCATCTCGGATCTGCCGATCCTGCTGCTCGACGAGCCCACCGCCTCGCTCGACGCAGCCAACCGCGCCGTCGTGGTCGGGTTGGTCGCCGAAAAGAAACGCCGGGGCGTCGCCATGGTCGCCATTGTCCATGACGACGAAATCCGTCATCAGATTGCCGACCGCATCGTCGACGTCACCAGCTTCGCCGCCGCGGCCTGAAGGAAATGGACATGAACGCCAAGAAGGACATCGTGATCGCCAACGCCAGGATCGTGCTGGCGGACCGGGTGATCGAGCAGGGCTGGCTTGCTCTCGCCGATGGACGTATTGCCGAGATCGGTGAGGGCAGGGTGCCTGCGGGGGCAGAGAATGCCGGCGGCGATCTGATCATGCCCGGCCTGATCGAGCTCCACACCGACCACCTCGAGGCGCACTACGTGCCGCGGCCAAAAGTATTCTGGAATCCGGTCGCCGCCGTCGTCTCCTATGACGGCCAGCTCGCGACATCGGGCATCACCACGGTGTTCGACTCGCTCCGGGTCTGGCGCGAGGACGGCGCCGAGGAAGTCGACGGACGCGCCGGCACCCTCGCAGCCGCCATCACGACCGCGCGCGATGCCGACCTGCTGCGCGCCGATCACTTCCTGCATCTGCGCTGCGAAATCCCGATGCCGAGCGTGGTCGAGGAGGCCAGGGAGCTGATCGACCGCCCCGACGTGCGGCTGATGTCGTTGATGGACCACACCCCCGGCCAGCGCCAGTTCCGCGACGAAGGCAAGCTGCGCGACTATTACCGCGGCAAGGGCGGCGGCAAGACCGACGCCCAACTCGACGAATTGTTCGCGAAGCGTTTCGAGTATCAGAAGGCCTATGCCGCGACCAACATGCGCGAGATCGTGGCGCTGGCACACAAGTACAAGATCCCGCTGGCGAGCCATGACGATACCACCGAGGAGAACGTCGTGGACGCCGTGCGTGATGGGGTTTCGGTCGCGGAATTCCCGACCACGCTGGAGGCCGCGCGCGGCCTGCACGAGGCCGGCATCGACATCCTGATGGGCGCGCCGAACGTCGTGCGCGGCGGCTCGCATTCAGGCAACATCGCCGCGGTCGATCTCGCCCGCGAGGGCCTGCTCGACATCCTGTCGTCGGACTACATTCCCTCGAGCCTTCTGATGGCCGCGCTGCATTTGCCCGAGCATGTGCCCGCCATCAATCTTGCGGCGGCGATCCGCACGGTGACGAAGGCGCCCGCGGAGGCCGTCGGCCTGTCCGACCGCGGTGAAATTGCCGTCGGCAAGCGTGCCGATCTGATCCGCGTGCATGTTGCCGGCAGCGTCCCCGCGGTCCGCAGCGTCTGGCGCGAAGGGAGCCGCGTGGCATGAGCGAGACCGTCACCATGGCGGCAGCGCAGACGGGCGCGATCGGGCCCGGGCGGCTCGTGCTCGTGGTCGGTCCCAGCGGTGCCGGAAAGGACACGCTGCTGCGGCTGGCGCGGGCGGCGTGCATCGAGGATCACGACATCGTCTTTCCGCGCCGCGTCGTGACCCGCGAGTCCTCGGCCGACGAAGACAATGTCGCGGTGAGCCCTGACGAGTTCCGCCGCGCGCTCGAGCGTGGGGATTTCGCCGTGCATTGGGAAGCGCATGGGCATTGCTACGCGCTGCCGCGCAACCTCAACGACGATATTCGTTCCGGACGCGCCGTCGTGGCCAATGTGTCGCGCACGGTGATCGGCGCGTTACGCAAAGCTTACGCCAACGTCGTGGTGGTCGCGATCACGGCGCCGCCGGATGTGTTGGCGCAGCGGCTTGCCGCACGCGCCCGGCACAGCGACGGCAATATCACGGAACGGCTGACGCGCAGCGTCGAGGACGCATCGGCGCAGGCCGACGTCACCATCCTCAACGCGGGCAGCGCAGAGTATCACGGCCACCAGCTTCTGCGCGTGATCAAGAACCAGGGCTGGAACGAACAGTCCGCGCAACAAGGAGACTGGAATGTCGGTGATTGAAACGGTCGAGCAGCTCGAGGCCATCTACGGCGTCACCAACGACGCCTCGACCGTGAAAGTCGCCGACCACGTCACCCCGCTCTATCGCGTCTTCATCGAAAGGGCGCCGTTCGCCGCGCTCGCCACCATCGGACCCGAGGGGATCGACTGCTCGCCGCGCGGCGATCTCTCCGGCTTCGTCCGCATTCATGACCCGAAGACGCTGATGCTGCCGGATCGCCGCGGCAATAACCGGGTCGATTCCTTGCGCAACATCGTGCGCGATCCCAGGGTGTCCCTGATGTTCCTGATCCCCGGCTCCGGCAATGCGGTCCGGGCCAATGGCCGGGCGCATCTTTCGATCGATCCCGAGCTGCTGGCCTCGTTCAAGGTCGAAAGCAAGGCGCCGCGCAGTGTCATGGTGATGACGGTCGACGAGATCTACTTCCAGTGCGCCCGCGCCATCGTCCGCTCCGATCTCTGGAATCCCGACAAGCGCATCGACCCCAAGACGCTGCCGACACCCGGCCAGATCCTCGCCGAGATGAGCGAGAACAAGGTCGGCGGCGCGGAATATGATCGCGCCTGGCCCGAGCGGGCGGCCGCGACGATGTGGTGATGCGTCTTCCCTTCTCCCGCAAGGGAAGAACTCATCGCGAGATGAATTCGTTTGCCTGCGCTCGCGCCCGGAGAAGTGCCGATGCGCGCCGGTGGCAATTATGGATGGCCATTTCATTGACCGATCGCGCTAAACGCTCGATATTCCAGGCATCGACACTGCTCCTCGAGCCGAAGTCGCGATATGAGAACCGATCACCAGCGCAGTAACAATGACATGCATGCGTGCATGACGCCGCGCTGTTTCTCAGCGGCCACCGGCGCCTGTTGTTGTTGCTGACCGCCGCCTCCTAGCAGCACGCCACCCAGCAAATCCCAAGACAGAAGCGCCGAGATCCCGGCGAACGAGCAGTCATGTCCCCAACTCAATCGGATGCCTACATCATCGAAATCCACGACCGCGCCGCCGGCATCGTCACGAGGGATACGCGCGGCTTCCGCTTCTTCTCCTCCGAGCGTCTGTTCGACAGCCTCGAAGGCCGGCAGTTCCGCTCGGCGCGCGAGGCCGAGCGCGCCGCACGCGCGGTGTTCTCCGAGCGGAGCCGGCGCGCGAACTGATCAACTCCGGCGGCGCGCCCTGGTGCGCGCCGCCTTCTTCGCGGCGGTGGAGCGGGCCTTGGCACCCTTGGTGCGGCTTGCCTTGCGCGCGGTGGCTGAACGTGACGCGGCCGATCGCTGGCTCGCGGCACGCTTGCCCTGTTTCGACAGTGCGCTGCGCGATGCGGTCGAGCGCGGCTCTTTTTTCAAACCCTTTTCGACGGCCCGCGACACGCGCGGCCGGCGCTTCGCCGTGCGCTTGCCCTGACCGACCTCATAGGCATATTTGGCGCTGCGACGCGTCGCCTTCTTGACGCGTCCCTTGCGCGGCGGCGGAAGATCGACGCCGGCGCGGCGCGCCTCGGACAGACCGATTGCGATGGCCTGTTTCGTCGAGCGCGCGCCATGCTTGCCCTTGCGGATCTTGTCGATCTGGTCCTTGACGAATTCGCCGGCCTGCGTGCTTGCCGATTTTCCGGCACGCTTGTCTTGCCTGGCTTTGCGAATGACTTCCTGTCTTGGCATGGTCCAGTTCCCTCTGCAATTCACAGGGATGTCTGACCGCAACGCGCAAGACGGACGATTGATCCTGTCAGTTCCTGAGCGCAGCCAGCAGTTCGTCCGGACGTTCGGCCATGATCATGTGACCGGCCCCCGGCACCACGACGGTCTTCGCATGCGGGATCGCCGCGGCAAGTGCCTTGCCGGCCTTCACCGGAGTCATCATGTCCCGCTCGCCGAGGATGAGCGTCGTGGGCACCGTCACGCTCGCGGCTGCTTGAAGCGCATTCGCGTAAGCATTGCAGGCTGATAAATCCCTGAACAGCACGCCCGGCTCGCAATGCTTCAACACGGCCTGCGCGCCGCCATGCATCCACAGGCCCGGCGCGAGGCTGCCGCCGAGCTCGGCGTTGAAGCCGAGGCCCCAGATCGAGACCATGTCGTTTGCATCCTGCGAATTGGCTTCGGCCGCCTTGAGCAGATCCGGGCCGACCGTCATGGTCGCGGCCGTGCCGATCAGGCTGAGCGCGGAGACCTTGTCGGGGTGACGTGCGGCCGTCTCCAGCGAGATCAGCGATCCCATGGAATGGCCGATCAGATGCGCTTTCTTAACTCCGGCCGCATCGAGCAGGGCCGCCGTCCAGTCGGCCATCTCGGCGATGCTGCCGAGCGAAGGTCCGGGGGAGCGGCCGTGACCGGGCAGATCAGGGGCCAGCACACCAAAGCCGTGATGGGCGAACCAGCGCGTGTGCAGCGCCCAGGTCGAATGATCGAAGCCGGCGCCATGGAGGAAGACGACCGCGGGCAGGGCCTTGTCGAAGTCGCGGCCGCCGGTTGCGACCAGCACCTCGGCGCCGTTGACGGAGAGTCTCATGTTGTCAGACCTTTTGCGAGATGCGCAGCGCCTGCGCGAGATCGTCGATGATGTCGCTTGCGGTCTCGATGCCGACCGAGAGCCGCACCAGCTCCTCGCCGATGCCGGAGGCCTTGAGCTGCTCGGCGTTCATTTGCTGGTGCGTGGTCGAGGCCGGGTGGATCACCAGCGTCTTGGCGTCGCCGACATTGGCGAGATGACTGATCATGCGCAGCGATTCGATGAACTTGCGCCCCGCGGGCCGCCCGCCCTTGATGCCGAAGGAGACGATCGAGCCGGCGCCGCGCGGCAGCAATTGCTTTGCGAGCTGGTAGTCCGTGTGGTCCTCGAGCGAGGGATGCAGCACCCAATCCACGGCCTTGTTGGCTTTCAGCGCTTCCAGCACGAGATGCGTGTTCTGGATGTGGCGGTCCATGCGCACGCCGAGCGTCTCGACGCCCTGCAAGAGCTGGAACGCGTTGGTCGGCGACAGGCAGGCGCCGAAATCGCGCAGGCCTTCGGTTCGCGCGCGCATGATGAAGGCGGCGGTGCCGAACTGCTCGTCGAAGACGATGCCGTGATAGCCGCCATAGGGCTCGGTCAGTACGCCGAACTTCCCCGACGCGCGCCAGTCGAAACGGCCGCCGTCGACGATGGCGCCGCCGATCGCGATGCCGTGGCCGCCGATCCATTTGGTTGCCGAATGCATGACGATGTCGGCGCCGAGCTCGATCGGACGGCTGAGATAGGGCGTGGCAAAGGTGTTGTCGATCAGCAGCGGGATCTTCGCGTCATGCGCGATCTGCGCGACCTTCGGAATGTCCAGCACCTCCAGCCCGGGATTGCCGATGGTCTCGCCGATCACCAGCTTCGTGTTCGGCTTGATCGCCGCGCGGAAGGCGTCGAGATCGCGCGGCTTGACGAACGTCGTTGTGATGCCGAAGCGCGGCAGCGTGTGCGCCAGAAGGTTGATGGTGCCGCCATAGAGCGAGCTCGACGCGACGATATGGTCGCCGGCGTTCAGAAGCGTCGCGATGGCGAGATGCAGCGCGGCCATGCCGCTCGCGGTGCAGATCGCGCCGACGCCGCCCTCCAGCGCCGCGAGCCGCTCCTCGAGCACGCCCGTAGTCGGATTGGAGATGCGCGTATAGATGTGGCCGGCGCGCTCCAGGTTGAACAGCGCGGCGGCGTGATCGGAATCCTGGAACACGTAGGACGTGGTCTGGTAGATCGGCACGGCGCGGGCGCCGGTCGTGGGATCCGGATGCTGGCCCGCATGCAGGCTCAGGGTCTCGAAGGCGGGCGGTTTTGGCGCGGGCATGCGTGGCCTCGTTGCTCGGTCGGCGGAGGCGGCTCTTGTGCCACAAAATGGCGCGCGAAGTCAGCCCATTGACAGCGTTGTCTAACCCCCGATCGCCTGCTCGATGATGCGCGCTTCCCGCAGCAAGATCTCCGCGACCTCCTGTTCGCGGCGCGGGCCGAGCCTCGTCCGAACGGCGGAGACGGTCATCGCGGCAGCGGGGCGGCCGTCGGGCGTCTTGATCCAGGTCGAGATCGATTTCGTGCCCTGCACCAGACCAATTTCCCTCATGCCGTATCCCAGCCGTCTTGCGGCGGTGACCTGGCCCAGCACCGTCGCAGCGTCGGTACGGTAGGCCTCCAGCCTCTTCTCGTTGGCCGCGACGATTTTTCGCGCGTCCTGCGCCGGCATCGCGGCGAGGATGGCGACGCCCGCGCTGGAGACGCCGAGCGGTCGGCGCGCGCCGACCTCGATGGACAGCACCTGGATCGGATAGACACCGATCCTGCGATCGACGCACAGCGTGTCGTTGCCGGTCCGCACCGTCAGGAACAGCGTGTCGCCGATCTCGGTCGAGGCGCGTTGCAGCGACGGATTTGCGGCGATCAGCAGCCGCGACGGCCGGGCCCGTGCGAGCGCGAGCTCCGGCACCTGATTGCCGATCGCGTAGCGGCCGGTCCGGTCATGCCGCTCGACGATGCCTTCCTCGATCAGCACGTGGACGATGCGGTGCACGGTCGGGCGGGTGAGGCCGGTCGCCCGCACCACCTCGGCCAGTGGCACGCCGTCTTCGCGGCCCGCGGCCAGAATGCGCAGCACCGCCAGCGCGCGCCGGATCGCCTGCGCGCCCCGTCGCGGTTCTGTCATGCGGCGGGCGGATTTCGCGGAAGTCGTCTTGTCCATAATATGGACAAGAACGCCACAATTCACTCGACAGGTAAAGCGCGCATCTGGAGATTGCGCTCCGAATCGAGATGCCGTGTACGACGTCAGGCAAATCGACGTAAAATTGGAAGCGCCGCCGGGAGGTTAACATGAGATTAATCTGGATTGCCATAGCTGCCGCAGCGGCGATGTTGACGGGACCGGCGTCGGGCCAGCAATGGCCGTTGCGCAACGTCAAGCTGATCGTGCCCTATCCGGCCGGCGGCAATGTCGACAGCGCCGCGCGCATCATCGCCGACAAGCTTCAGGAAAAGCTCGGCCAGCCCTTCATCATCGAGAACAAGGCGGGTGCCGGCGGCATGATCGCGGGCGAGGCCTTCGCGAAATCCGTGCCCGATGGCTACACGCTGTTCGTCGGCGCCAACGGCCCGGTGCTGTTCGCGACCGAAATCAACAAGCGCGACGCCTACAATTGGAAGAAGGACTTCCTGCCGATCACGACGATCTCGATGACGCCTCTGGTGCTCGAGGTGCATCCGTCGGTGCAGGCGACGAATTTCAAGGAATTCATCGATCTCGCCAAGCGCGAGCCCGGCAAGCTGACGATGGCCTCGCCCGGTCCCGGCACCACCAACCATCTGCTCAGCGAGCTGATGCAGTCCAGCCTCGACCTGCAATGGGTGACCGCGCACTATCGCGGCAATGCGCCCGCGGTCAACGATCTCCTGGGCGGGCAGGTGCAGTTCGCGTTCGACCAGCTCACGGTAAGCCTGCAGCACATCAAGGCCGGCCTGTTCCGGGCGCTGGCCGTCACCAGCCCGCACCGCCTGAAGTCGCTGCCCGACGTGCCGACCTTCGCTGAGCTCGGCTACAAGGATTTCGACGGCCAGACCTTCACCGGCCTGTTCGCGCCGGCGTGCCTGCCGGCGCCCGTGATCGACAAGCTGCACGAGGCGCTGACCGCGATCCTGAAGGATCCCGCCGTGGTCGACAAGTTCGAGAAGCTCGGCGGCGAAGCCGTCGCGATGACGCCCGACGAATTCAAGGCTTATCTCTCGCGCGAGGACGCCAAATGGATTCCGATCGTGCGCAAGGCCAACATCAAGGCGGATTGATCGATGCGGATCGACCCCACCGAGCTCGGCGCCGAGCGCATCTACCGGCTGATGACCGGCATCGTGGTGCCGCGTCCGATCGCCTGGGTGACGAGCCTGTCGCGCGCGGGCGTGCTCAACCTCGCGCCGTTCAGCGCCTTCACCTTCGTTTCGCAGAAGCCGCCGATGTTGGCCATCAGCGTCGGCCGCAAGGGCGCGGACTACAAGGACACCGCGCACAACATCCTCGACACCGAGGAATACGTCATCCACATCGCCGACACCCCGCTGATGCAGGCCGTGCACGACTCATCGGTCGAGCATCCGCCTGAGATCAGCGAGGTCGCGGAGCTTGGCCTTGAGACGATCCCGAGCGAGCGCATCAAGGTGCCGCGTCTTGGCATTGCACCCGTTGCGATGGAATGCCGCTTCCGGCAGTGCCTCGAATTCGGCGATGCCCGCAGCCGCCTCATCGTCGGCGAAGTCGTGATGTTCCACCTGCGCGACGGCCTCGTGAACGACGGCAAGGTCGAGACTGCGGCGCTCGATCCGATCGCGCGCATCGGCGGCCCGCGTTACGCCCGGCTCGGCGAGATCGTGACGCTGCGTGGCGTGTTCCAGACTCCCAAATCGAAAGACTGAACGCGCTGCCCCGGCCGCACCTCAAGACCATTGGAGAACGACCATGCGACTCATAAGCTATCTCCTGGACGGAGAGCCGCGCTATGGTGCCGCTATCGAAGGCGGTGTCGTCGATCTGACCCGGCGGATTGGCCGCGACTTCTCCGATGTGAGGGCGCTGATCGCGGCCAATGCGCTGGCTGACGCGCAGGAAGCTATCGCCGGACAAAAGCCGGACTACGCGCTCGACGATCTCGTGCTGCTGCCGCCGGTGCTGGCGCCCGAAAAGCTCTGGTGCATCGGCGTCAACTACGCCGAGCGCAATGCGGAGTATAAAGACAGCTCCGACCTCCCCAAATATCCCAGCCTGTTCGTGCGTAGCATGTCCTCGATGACGGGATCCGGCCAGCCGCTGGAAAAGCCTCATGTGTCCGACCAGCTCGATTACGAAGGCGAGCTTGTCATCGTGATCGGCCGGGGAGGCCGCCACATCCCGCGCGAAAAGGCCTGGGCGCACATCTTCGGCATGACCTTGTGCAACGAGGGCACGATCCGCGACTGGCTGCGTCACGGCAAGTTCAACGTCACGCAGGGCAAGAATTTCGACCGCTCCGGCAGCATCGGTCCCTGGATCGTCACATCGGACGAGCTCGACCCGAGCGGCCCCCATGACATCGTCACCCGCGTCAACGGCGAGGTGCGACAGCAGGACACCACCGAGCGGCTGATGTTCCCGTTCGACTTTCTGATCTCCTATCTCTCGACCTTTGCGACGCTGAAGCCCGGCGACATGATCGTGACGGGCACGCCGACCGGGGCGGGCGCCCGCTTCGACCCGCCGCGCTGGCTGAAAGTCGGTGATGTCGTCGAGGTCGAATCCAGTCGCATCGGCGTGCTGCGCAATACCGTGGCCGCGGAGAGTTAAGCCATGCTGGATACTGCCACGATCGAACGCCTTGCCGCGCGCCTCGACGAGGCCGAGCGCACCAAGACGCTGATCACGATGTTCACCAAAGACTATCCCAATTTCAGCATCGAGGATGCCTATGCCGTTCAGCGCGCCTGGACAAAACTCCAGCTCGGACGCGGCCGGGTCATCAAGGGCCACAAGATCGGCCTGACCTCGAAGGCGATGCAGAACGCGGTCGGCATTTCGGAGCCGGACTACGGCGTGCTGTTCGCCGACATGTTCTATGCCGATGCCACGCCCATTCCGTTCGACCGCTTTCACGCGCCGCGCATCGAGGTCGAGCTCGCCTTCGTGCTGAAGGCGCCGCTGCGTGGGCCCGATTGCACCATCTTCGATGTGCTCAACGCCACCGACTACGTCACGCCCGCACTGGAGATTCTGGAGACGCGCATGCACCGCGTCGATCCCGAAACGGGCAAGGCGCGAAAGGTCATGGACACGATCTCGGACAATGCGGCGAACGCCGCGCTGGTGCTCGGCGGCCGGCCGTTCCGTCCGATGGACGCGGACATGCGCTGGATCGGCGCGCTGCTGTTCCGCAACGGCGAGGTCGAGGAAACCGGGCTGGCCGCCGGCGTGCTCAACCATCCCGCCAACGGCATCGCCTGGCTCGCCAACCGCCTCGCGCCGCATGACGAGCATCTCGCCGCCGGCGAGGTGGTGCTGGCGGGATCATTCACGCGTCCAGTCGACATCCGCCGCGGCGACACTTTTCATGCCGATTATGGCGCGTTCGGCTCGGTGTCGTGCCAGTTCGTCTGAACCAACACATGAAAGGGAGCGCATCATGACCGGTCACACGCGGCGCAAGAGCATCCATATCGGCGGCTTCAAGCACGCCAACCCGATTCCGAACGCCTGCCGCATCGGCAATCTCGTGATGTCGGGCGTCATCCTCGGCCGCGACCGCGCGGGCGCGATGCCTGAGAGCCTCGACGCGCAATGCGCCAACATGTTCGCGCATATGAAGGCGACGGTTGAGGCCGCCGGCGGCACCACTGACGACATCATCAAGATGACGGTGTGGCTGAAGGATCGCACGCAGCGCGGGCCCGTGAATGTCGAATGGCTGAAGATGTTTCCGGACGAGCATTCACGCCCGGCGCGCCACGCGCTGCCGATGGACAACATGGATGGCGGCGCGCTGGTGCAGTGTGACTTCACCGCCGTAATCGACTGAGGGAGTTTCGCGTATGCCGACCTATCTGCCGTTCGACCCGAACCCGCGCCGCCCTGTCAACGCGCCGCCGCCCAAAACCGTCGACAGCCAGTTTCATGTGCTCGGCCCCATCGACAAATATCCGGAACGACCCGGTGCGGCCTATCGGATGCCGACGGCGACCTGGGAAGCGGCGCTGCGCGTGCACAAGACGCTCGGCATCGACCGCGGCATCATCGTGCAGACCACCACCTATGGCGCCGACCATGCCGTCGTGCTCGACGGTCTCGCCGCGATGGGCCCGAACTATCGCGGCTGCGCCAACGCGCTGGTGTTTGCCGAGGCGAACGATTCGTATCTCGCCAAGCTGCATGATGCTGGGGTCCGCGGCGCGCGCTTCAGCTTCCGCCAGGAGCTCGGCGCTGTGCTGTCGGATGCCGATTTCGCCCGCGCCATTGCGCGCATCCGCGAGCTCGGCTGGTACGTCAAGATCCAGCCGGAGAAGGACGGCATCATGTCGAGCGTCGCCAAATACGAGAATCTCGACGTCCCCGTGCTCATCGACCACATGGCACGGCCCGATCCGGAAGCCGGCAGGAACGATCCGAACCTGCGCAAGATGCTCGAGCTGCTCGCCAAGGGAAATTTCTGGGTGATGCTGTCGCTCGGAGAGAAGACCTCGAAGCTTGGGCCGCCCTACGACGACGTCATCCCGATCGCGCGCGCCTATATCGAGGCCGCCGTCGACCGCTGCGTCTGGGCCAGCGACTGGCCGCATCCGGTCTCGGTGAAGCAGCCGCCCAACGACGCCGATCTGCTCGAGCTGATGTACCGCTACGCGCCCGACCAGGCGGAGCTGGAAAAGATATTGGTGCACAATCCGGCAAGGCTGTTCGGCTTTCCGGATTAGGGCGACCCGTCATTGCGAGGAGCGGAGCGACGAAGCAATCCAGACTTGCTTCCGCAGAAGCGCAATCCAGAATCCGTGCCGCGGAAATAGCTGGATTGCTTCGCTGCGCTCGCAATGACGGACGCGCCATTGCCAAGTCGACCGTGCCAGACTCTGCGCTTACACCGCCAGCCGATCCCTTACCCCGGCTGCAATCTCGAACGAGCGCAGCCGCGCGGCGTGGTCGTAGATCTGCCCCGTGGTCATCAATTCGTCAGCGCTTGTCTCAGCGATCAGCGCCTTCAGCTTCTGCTCGACCGTTTCAGGCGAGCCGACCGCCGAGCAGGACAGCGACTGGCCGACCATCGCCTTCTCCGCCGGCGACCACAGCGCGCCCATGTCGTCGACCGGCGGCGGCAGCGGGCCGGGCGTGCCGCGGCGCAGATTGATGAACTGCTGCTGCAGCGAGGAGAACATGCGCTGCGCGTCCGCGTCGCTGTCGGCGGCGAACACGTTGACGCCGACCATCGCGTAGGGCTTGTCGAGCTGTGCCGAGGGCTCGAACCGCGCGCGATACTCCCGCAGCGCCGGCATCATCATCTGCGGCGCGAAGTGTGAAGCGAACGCGAACGGCAGCCCGAGCATGCCTGCGAGCTGCGCGCCAAAAGTGCTGGAGCCCAGGATCCACAGCGGCACCTTCGTCCCCATGCCCGGCACGGCGCGGATGGTCTGGTTCGGCTGCACGTCGCCGAGCAGCGCCTGCAGCTCCAGCACGTCCTGCGGAAAATTCTCGGAGCTGGTGGCGAGATCGCGCCGCAGCGCCCGCGCGGTGAACTGGTCGGTGCCCGGCGCCCGGCCGAGCCCGAGATCGATCCGCCCGGGATAAAGCGAGGCGAGCGTGCCGAACTGCTCGGCGATGACGAGCGGCGAATGGTTCGGCAGCATGATCCCCCCGGAGCCGACCCGGATCGTCTTGGTGCCGCCCGCGACATGCCCGATCACCACCGACGTCGCCGCACTCGCGATGCCCGCCATGTTGTGATGCTCGGCCAGCCAGAAGCGCTTGTAGCCCCAGGCTTCCGAATGCTGCGCGAGATCGAGCGAGTTACGGAACGCTTGTGATGCGTCGCCGCCCTGTCGGATGGGGGCGAGGTCGAGCACGGAGAAGGGGATCATGGGCGGGTCCGGATGGAGCATGCGATGGAAACGTGGACTCGACATGTAGGAGCCTGCCCCGGGAATACCAGCCGAAACGATCATGGTGCTGCGCCGGCGGCTCCATTGCGTGGAGGCGAAGCCATCGCTGCGCTGAGGCATGCGGCAAATTCGCCTGCATGGAAACCGCGGGCCGCATTGCGGCGTTGCCGGCCGGTTTGATCAATGGCTACAATTTTCATTTCGGGGGCTTTCTTTGGACAGATTCAACATCGGCGTTCATGTCGTCGCGCTGGCTGCGGCCTTCGCGCTCGCCGTTCCCATTGGCTGGGACCGTGAGAAGCGGGCGCGAAGCGCGGGCTTGCGCACCTTTCCGCTGGTCGCAATGGCAAGCTGCGGCTTCGTGCAGGCCAGCGAAAGCCTGCTCGTGCATTCGCCTGATGGGATGGCAAAGGTGATCGAGGGCCTCATCACCGGCATCGGCTTCATCGGCGGTGGCGCGATTCTCAAGCAGGGGAATTCGGTGCAGGGCACTGCAACGGCCGCGAGCCTCTGGGCGACCGGCGCCATCGGCGTTTCCGTCGGGCTCGGCGCTTTTGATGTCGCGGTGACGGTCGCCGTGTTCACGTTCCTGACCCTTCGCTTGTTGACGTTGGTCAAGGAAGACGACGATCACTGATGCAGGTGCGGGCGGCCTGCGCCCGTTCACAACACCGTCATTGTGACCCGTTGCGCCCCCCGGCCCAACTGGGCGTCGGGCGCCTGTTGTTGTACACTCACTGAGCCATTGGACGCTCGCCAGGAGGAACCGACATGACCACGGTCGTACTCAATCGCCGGAGCCTCCTCGCCGCGGGCGGCTCGATCCTCGCAACCGGGCTTTTGGTAACCGGTGTTCCCGGCCTGCTGTTGCCTGTCCGCGCGGCCGGCCTCGCGCCGACCGAGACAATGTCGGGCGGCGCGAACAACTACCGTAAGGGCGCGGCGATCGTGGAGCGGATCGGCAAGGGCGGCTTCTGGATGAGCGGCACCGTGCGCCGCGCCGGCGACGGGGCGCCGCTCGCAGGCCAGCGCATCCAGATCTGGGCACACACCACGGAAGGGCAGGAGCACGAGCCGCAGAGCCATGGCGCCACGCTGACTGACAAGGACGGCAAGTTCCGGCTCGAGATGCCGCAGATCATTCCCATCTTCGGCCAGCCGCATGGCCACCTCGCCTATGACAGCGGTGAGTTCAAGACGGTCTTTCTGCGGCCGATCATGCGGAGCGCAAAGGAAACCAGCCTCGAGGCGCACTTCGTCCTGCAGTCGGCCTGATCGCATTGGAGATGAAGGGGCGAAGATCGGCCCGGGCGCCCCTGATCTGGCTCGCCCTTGCCTTGGCCATTTGCGTGCCGATCGCGCTCGCTGCGGGAAGCGTACAGCTCGCATGGCGCGGCCCGGTCTATATCCTTGCCGGCTTCGCGGGGATCATCGCGCTCGGTCTTGTGCTCGTTCAGCCTCTGCTGATCGGCGGATACCTGCCGGGACTGTCGGCCTATCGTGGCCGGCGCGCCCATCAGTGGATCGGTGGCACGCTGGTTCTGGCCGTCATGGTCCACGTCGCCGGCCTCTGGATCACCAGCCCGCCCGACATGATCGACGCCCTGACCTATACGTCACCGACGCCGTTCTCCCCCTTCGGCGTGACCGCCATGTGGGCCATCTTCACCGTCGCGCTTCTGGCGCTGCTCCGGCGGCGCTTGGGATTGCGGCTGCGCACCTGGCGCATCGTCCATCTTCCGCTCGCGGTCGTCATCGTCGCAGGCAGCGTGGCCCATTGCCTGCTGATCGAGGGAACGATGGAGACGATCTCGAAGGCGGCGCTGTGCGCAGCTGTGCTTGCGGCGACCGTCAAGGTGCTGGTTGACCTCTGGAGAAGGCGAACGCTCCGCGGCGAGAGTGCGTAGGATGGGTAGAGCGAAGCGAAACCCATCGCACTTGGTCTAGGCGGAAGCATGATGGGTTTCGCAAGTGCTCTACCCATCCTACGAAATTTCGCTGACCGCCTTGTTCCAATACGTTCGGCGTCGTCAGCGCCGATCTGCTCTGCTTGCCGCAGATGGCCATGAAGATTATCCTCACGAGATGGCCGTCAGTGTCCCCGACGTGAAGGCATTCCTGCTCGCCACACCGTTCTTCGGCGGTATTCCGGATCAAAGTCTCGACCTCCTGATGTCGATGCTGGTCGAGTGCCGATTTGATACCGGAGCAACCGTCGTGACGGAGGGCGAGCCTGGACGCTCGCTGTTCATCGTCAAATCCGGTCGGCTGGCGGTGAGCAAACGGGCGAATGCGGGCAACGTCATCCCGATTTCCGTTCTGGAGCCCGGCGATTTCTTCGGCGAGATGACGCTGATCGAAATGCAGAACCGTTCTGCCACGGTGATCGCGGAAAGTCCGACCGTGCTCTACGAGCTGACTGCGCAAAAGCTCTACGCCTGCTACAAGGCCGATATCCAAGCCTATGTGATCATCCTGCAGAACATCAACCGCGAGCTATGCCGACGGCTGCGCCGTTCCGACGATCGCTTCGCCGGACAGAAATTCGGTGAGGACAGTG
>NZ_JADPIT010000016.1:61610-86710 GCF_023073035.1 Bradyrhizobium sp. 62 | reverse complement strand
GGTTTCGCTTCGCTCTACCCATCCTACGAGTTTGCGATCATGCATGCTTGGCCACCGAACAATTCCTTAGCTGCGCCATGACTTGACGAGGCGGGTGGCGCCTTTGGCCCCTGCAACTCCACCCAGAGCAAAGCAAACGAGGATTCCAAGGAGCACAACGAGCGTCCAATCGCTGTGAATGCCTCCCTGTACGCCACCTAGAAACGAGGTCCCGATCAGCATAGCCGCGAATCCGAGAACGGCTCCGCCAAGCGTGAAGCCCACCAATCGCACGAGCAGGGCGATCAATGACGTTCGTTTCATGTCGCTCATTTTTTGCGATGCCCCATTTGTGCCCGGCTCCGGGATGATTCGCATTTGGCCAAGCATCCCTTTCCATCCACAGTTCGGACATAGAACCGCGGCTCTTTCGTCGTCGTGAGGATTTGCGCCTTCTTGATAGTCAAAGCCAAGGCTTTGACATTCTGGGCAACAACCCACCCCAATTCGCTTGACGATCTTTTCCCACGCCATTTCGACTATTCCAGATTGTCGAATTTTTGTTGCTCGCAGTGCGCTGAGAAATTCCCGTCCCAGGATTGCGTCTTGGATCCACCGATAATGGCGAAAGGAGTACACGCAGCCAAGGGCGACCCGTCGGGCAAAATACCCGGCTCCCGCAAAACCCCGTCAACCCTCCCCCACAAGAATATTCCACTTTACCGAAATTCGGAATCGCGGTATCAAATTCCCCATCCCGGTCCCCGGAGAGGGGCGATCGTCCGTCGTAACGAACGTGGATCGGGGTGCGGTGGACGCGGCAGCGTCGGGCACGCGAAGGCGGGACCAGGGCGAGATGAACCTCGTGAGGCCCTGTTGCGTGCGGACGAACGGCGCCTGTGTCCGGCGAAGCCTTTGGGCGAAGCCGGATCGCTGCGTACGGCAAAATCGTGTGGTCCTGGCCGTCGTTGCTACGGTCAAGCCTTGCGGAGATGGATCGAGATTCAACCGGGTCTTGGTCCATCGTCAATTCGCAAGGCGACGGTGACAAAAAGGAACTCGTCGCCGGGGAGAGCGCGGCATAAGCCGTCAACCCACTGCGCAGGGAAGGCCGAGTGTTCGGCGTCACCTGTATGCTGCTGTGCGGTCTTTTTGCGCTACATTTTCGCGCAGCGGACCGCGGGTGCCGGCCGGCACCCGGTCTTCCCTGCGCCCTCTCCACGGAGGAGGGGTAAGGAGAAGCAAAACTCGGGCGCTTTGAGCCGCGAGAATGCTGATCTGTGCGTGATTTGACCCAGGGAATGGTGCTGCCAGACAGGATTGAACTATTGCAGCAATCCTATTCGTGATTGATTTTATTGCGTTTTTCGATCCGGCGATTTGTTTTTGTGTGGCACCCTTGCGTGGCACCTGAGAACGACAGGGTACCACATGCTATCAACGACGCCAGAGCCATCAGAGGCTCTCCTCGATCTGGATGCGCCACGAGTAGCGGCCCATGCTAACGGTGCTTGCTGCGGAATGTCAGTTGACGTGAACGAACGTGCTGGCCCTGTACGGACCTAAGTTTGTCGCAGACCTCGCCATGGCGTCCCGTTGCAAGTGCCACAAGATGCCGTTGAGGACCCGAGGATCGCTCACCCCCGGCGGGTCTGGTCTAAGCAGCCCAACGTGGAAAGGCAGCCGCGCTCCACTCCGCTTTTATTTCTCTTGCGGTTGAACTTGCCGTGCGCTTACAGGCCGCGATGTCGGCCATCAGGATATAAGCCGTCCGCCGATCAAGCAGGTGCGGAAGTCAGCCTTTGACATGGAGCGGATCTCGGCCGCCGCTTTAGCGCCGGTCACCTTCCGCGTCCTAAGTTGCTTTCACCACCAAGCACTCTTCCCCAGACGGAACCCGGCGCTCGCACTCAACTATCTCGTGCTGCGCGAGTGGCCACTCATCACCTTCGGCGGGAAGATCTAAAACATGATATAGATTCGCTGCGACAGGCTCGGCAGCGACGGGACGCCACGAGATAGATCGTCGGCATACTCCGGCTCATCTTAGGCCATTTCGGTTGGCGACCCTTTTCATATCACGCCAAACCCGCGACGTCGCCTATCGCCCCATCACGTCGCTTCGGGCGGTGCAGCGGCGGGTCTGGAATCCGGAGTAGAGGAGAAGTCATCGCCTCCGGCGCAAGCCCCTGCCTTTGCGCCATAGCAGAACCGCGCTCTTGCCCTACGGTCGCACATCTTCATCGCTCGAACGGTCCTTCCAGGGGAAGCTCCTCAGCATACAAGAGAAGGATCGAAGTGACGGATATATTAAACGCCATCCCCGCCCGCCTATGCGCTAACAGCGACGAACATAGGCGCGAAGGCCTCATTGGACACGCTGATGGAGCGAACGTGGGCGCGTCTCCGTCCCACTCGGAGGGTGTACACAATCGTGTCCCCTGAGGGGCCGTGCTTCTCTAGTGGTTCGGCCCTGGTAGACCACTCGGCCTTGGCCAATCAGATCGCAGATTGTTCGGGTTATTTGGATCGAACAAGTCCTGTCTTGAAATAATCTCGCTCTTAGACGGAATGATTGCCGGCGATCTTTTCCGAACATCATTCGCCGGCCTAGGCGTGGTTTCGGCGCTCTGCGCAACAACAATGGTTGGGCACACCAAAGCAAAAAGTACAAGAAGGAGCGTCCGTCTCATCATTTGTTGCTGTCCTTCTACAGAATCTCGCGATCGGATAGCAGCTTTCGTAGCTTCTAAGTTGCTCAATCTACATGTCCAGGTAGATCCCGTCACCGACGCGCATTGCCGAATTCTTCGGGGCGCATGCATTCCACGCACTTAACCGGACATGTGATGAGCAAGCGGCCGTAGGAGTACACTCTTCAGCAGCTCGTTTCTTTCCTTGTCATCGCTCTCAGAATGTTTCGGGGCACTCGCGCAAAGTAGGCGTTCAAAGTCGGTAGTGAGAGCTCGGAACAGAGATGATTGCCTGCCTGAGGTCATGTCGGCGCGTTGGCAGTGATACTGCGCCATCCAGAGCTTACCAAACCTTGCTGCGCCCACTATGCAGAATCCGCCACGTTAGCGATTGAAGCGACTGGCCCGGCTTCGGATGGACTATTTCCTGGAAGACTTGTCCTATCGCCGGATTTTGCATAGACGAAACTATGCTCGATAGAGATTGTAGCGAGGCAGTCTCATTGTGGGCCACGGAGCCAAACACCAGGAGGAAAGAGATGCCCATCTCGATTTCGATGATTGTCCTGAGCTCGCAGCTGGTCATGCCGGTCGCTGACGGTGTGCCGAAATTCGATGTCGCGCGGAGCTGCAAGCTTGATATCGCTGCCGCCGCCGGAATGTCTGTCGGCCAGCCGCTAAAGAACTGCATCAGTGACGAACAGAAGGCTAAGCAACAGCTCGTCAGCGGGTGGTCAAAATTCCCTGCGGCGAGCCGGGCCAGCTGTGTGCCGCAAGAGAGCATCGGTGGGACGCCGAGTTACGTCAGCTTGCTGACCTGCCTCCAAATGGGGCAGTGGCAGCGGTAGCGGTAGCGGTAGCGGTAGCGGTAGCAAGCTCAGCCGTAGTGATCATACTCGCTTAGCGCAATCCGGACTTCACGAGCGAAGTCGACCAGCGCGACTGTAAACGCGGCGAGCGAAACAACAAAGAAGAGGGCGACGCCGCGTTCGTGCTGCTGCTGAAAGAACGCCGTTACAAAAGCGACGATCACGAGAAGCGTCACTGAGATACTTGCGATCACGGCCCAGAAGATCGCCCGATTCATCATCGCCGCGCGCTGCATCAGACGTGGCAGATCGGCCTTGAGCCGGGATCGGATTGTGTCGTCATCGGGAATCCCGTTGAGGATCACCGTCCGGTCAACGATCCGGTTCAGGCGGGAGATCAGGATAG
This sequence comes from Bradyrhizobium sp. 62, assembly GCF_023073035.1. Taxonomy (NCBI): domain Bacteria; kingdom Pseudomonadati; phylum Pseudomonadota; class Alphaproteobacteria; order Hyphomicrobiales; family Nitrobacteraceae; genus Bradyrhizobium; species Bradyrhizobium sp. 62. The sequence goes on along the minus strand of NZ_JADPIT010000016.1, from coordinate 82,823 downwards.
CGATGAAGGCGCCCAGTGCGCCCAGCAGGAAGGCGGGGGCTGCTGACTGCGATATGACCTGAGACAGCTGGGTTACGGAAGGCGTATCTGTCAACATTGGCGGACACCCCGTTCATGGACAGGCCCGAGCGAATAGGCCCCCGACTTACTCCCGTCACGTAACGCACCATCCACGGGTCGACTATGCAAAATCGGCGCGGTCTGCATCGAGCCTTGGATTGGTGGGTAAATTATCAGCGGCGCACGTCGATGATGGTCGGATATCGCATAGGCGGATGACTAGGCCGCCTCGTATAGCTACTCGCGGACATCGGCCCGAGCGGGGTCATCTGTAAAGCCAGCGCTGTGAGCCTCCCAGGGAGTGATCCATCATGCTCAGCTACCATTTCCTCCGCGTAATGAGCCTTGCCGCCACGATACTTCTTGCTCCCGCGTTTGCGTCGGCCCAGCAGCCGCCACCGGGCGTCCAGGCGGGGATGTTGACCTGTAACCTTGCTCCGAGCATTGGACTAATTATTGCGGAAAGCCAGCGGATGAGTTGCAGGTATGTGCCCAACGGGGGATATCCGCCTCAGGACTACAATGGCGTGATGAATACGGTCGGGCTCGAACTCGGAATCAGCGCAGGTGGAGTGATGGCATGGGGCGTGTTTGCTCCTAGCCAAGGGGCACCGATCGGGGCGTTGGCTGGTGAGTATGTGGGGGCCAGTGGCGACATTACCGTCGGGGTAGGTGTCGGAGCCAACGTCCTCTTTGGCGGCTCTAATCGAACGATTGCTTTGCAACCGTTGTCAGTGGAGGGGCAGGCGGGTTTGAACGTGTCGCTGGGGATCTCCGGGTTCACGCTGGCTTTGGCGCCTTGAACTCGATGGCGAGTCCAGCGATCAACCTGTGGCCGCGATGGCTCAGGGTATCGATTGTCGGAGCGGCGATGGCCGCGGCGATCGGCGGTGGATGGTTCGCGTATCGCTATTTCGCCAAGCCTGTTGTGCTTACGGTGGCCGCCGGGTCGGCGGATGGCGAGGCGCTGGCGCTGATCTCGGCGATCTCCGCGCGCCTGACGGCATCGAATTCGCATGTTCGGTTGAAGGTCAGCGATGCCGCTACATCGGCAAAGGCTGCCGAAATGCTGGCTGCGCAGAAGGTCGACCTCGCCGTTGTCCGCGGCGACACAAGTGGTTTGGCTGACGCAAGAAGCGTGTTGCTCCTGACGCACGGCGTGGTCGTGATGATGGCCCCATCGGCCGCCAGCGCCGACAGTCTGGGCGATCTCCGCAACACGGCTATCGGCGTGATCGGCGGAGCGGTCAACCGCGCCGTAGTCGAGGCGCTGAAGCAGGTCTACCAATTCGACGGCGCCAGGGTCAGTTTTCAAGATGTTAACCTCAACGACGCCGCAGGTGCGCTCGCGTCGGGAAAAGTTCACGCCTTGCTGACGGTTATTCCGCTGACGGAAGCATACCTCGCGAAGGCGAGGCAATTGTTTCAGCAGGAGCGCGCCAAAGGATCGGCCGCAAAGCTGATCGAGATCGAAGCGGCCGGCGCGGTCGCCAACGTTGCGCAGTACTACGAGAGCTATGACATCCCGAAGGGCACCTTACGGGGCGCACCTCCGATCCCTTCCGATGACCTGACGTCGTTGCGAGTTTCCTACTTTCTCGTCGCCAACAAGTCAGTCAATGCCGATGCGATCACCGATCTGACGCAGTCGCTGGTCGATGCGAAACGGGACCTACTGTCGCAATTTCCAATATTGGGCCAAGCCGCAGCACCGAGCACGGATGCGGACGCGCTGATTCCGATCCATCCGGGCGCCGCAACCTATTACAACGGCAGCCAGCAGAGTTTTCTCGATAAGTATGATGACAAGCTCTATTACGCTTCGCTGCTGCTGGGCACGCTGATCTCCATCCTCGTGGCGGCCTGGCGCTTCGCCCGATCCGGCACCGGGTCCGAGAGCATGCTGGAGCCCCTCTACGAGCTTGGCAACGAGATCAGGAATGCGAAAAGCGACGCCGAACTCGAGGATATCGAAAAACGGATCGACGATATCCTGAAGAAGGAGCTTACGAAGAACGCCGGCGCAAACGCCGACAGCGCCGAGATGGCTGCGCTGGGACTTGCGGCCCACAGGCTACACTATTTGATGGGCCACCGTCGGATGCTGGTCCGTTCGACGGCGGTCTCCCCGACAGGGGCCACCCAACAATAATATCCGTCTATCGCGTCACTTCACGATCCGGTGCTTCGTCGCCGTCACGGTGCTGGTCGGCGCCATCGGCGAGAGCGAGAACGTCAGCCAAGTGTTCCATCCTGATGGCCGGTTCTCCGCCGCGAACTCACCATAGGCTTTCAGGTTCAGGTATCCTTGCAACTCGCCGACGGGAAACAGGAACCCGGCTTGGGGGCCGATACCAAGTACGCGCGATCGGAAACCTCCGAGGATCGGATGCTGGCCGAAATCGTCGGTGATCTGCTGGTACCCATATCCGACAAGCCCGACGAAAAACTGCTTAGAGAGAAATTGCGACATTCCCCAATCGACATGGAAGTCGACACCGTTCTGGTAGTTAGTGGCGTCGTTTTTCAAATTGTAGGTAAAGCCCGCGACCGCCGAAAACTCCTGGCCCGCCGCCGGGTTAAAATAGGTATAGCCGCCGCCGGCATCGATGGCGGCATGGCCGATGCCGAGATTGGCAAGGCGGGTTGAGCTGTAGGCACCGACGGGGATGTCACCCGTCAGATAGGTCATGTAATTGTGCACGCCGGCATTCCACTTCAGCGTTGCCTGCGGATACAGGTCGCCCACCGACGTGATTGAATCCTCGATGAAGCCGGTTCGGGTCACCGCGAGCGGGCCGACGGCTGCCGTCAGCGTGCCGTCGACACTGGCGCTCGAGCGCCCGAACAGGCCGGTGACGCCTATCGCCAGCTGTCCGCCGAGCACCGGCGTTCCGAAGGTATAGGTCGGATTGAGCAGAATGAGGTCGCCCTGCGCATTCAGATTTGCGTTCAGGCTGACAGCGACGTTGGCTGGGATCCTGCCGATCTGAATTTGCCTGGCCGCAGCCACCGCCCCAGAAGCCTCGACAGTGGTGTGATAGTAGACCGCAGCCATCGACCAGCCCGGTACGGCGGGAGCGGCTGCGAGGCTGCCAAACCGGCCAGGCAGCCAGTACGAAACGCCGCCTTCGTCGGCGCGGGACACGCTCGGAAGGGCAGCCAGCAGTGCTATCACTATGGCTGCGCTGGTATTCCACGGACGCAAGCTTGGGGTTTGCTGAGATTGTTCGCGCGTCATCTATTTGCCCCTCAAAGTCAACCTCGGGTCAGCGTAGCGAGAAAACCACATGGCGCGGCTATGCAGATTCGACGCGGTGCAGAGTTTCGTCGTCGTTGTTGCCGGAATGCCACTTCGGATACGCTAGTTGAATGCGGGGTGTGCCACTACTACGGACCGATATCGTCGCGGTGATGGTGAGTCTTTCGGCGCTTGAGGCGACTTACTGGCTTCGGCTTGCGACGTCCGCTGCAGAGTCTCCGAAGGGCTTTCTCCAAAAATGCGGCGATATTCAACCGAGAACCGGCCCAATTCTGCAAAACCATAGCGGGTCGCAACCTGTGTAACAGTCGTGAGATTGCTGTCAGAGGACAATAGTGCGCGCCTTGCCTGCAACAGCCTCTGCATGCGCAGATGACGACAAGGGGGCACACCGTAGACATTGTGGAATGCCTTGCGCAGCGTGCGCTCGCTGACGGCGAGGGCGCCGCAGAGAGCCGAAATGGCCAGCGGTGAATCCAGCTCTGCAAGAGCGATCGCCTCGGCTTCGACCACGAGATCGTGCCAGGTTCTGATCGTCCATCCGCTGGAAACGTCTGTAGGAGGTGATGGCAAATAGCGAATTGTCATCTAATGCCCCGGATTCTGTGATCGCGGTGAAAGCGCCGGACCTCAGGGGCAACTCAGCATCATGAGCGACAGTGCGCTACTGTACCCGAGGGCAAAACCTTTAGTTGATCGGCCTTCAGCGAGGCGCGGCCGGGGCCCTCGCGGCGACGAGCTATGAGGCGCTCTCGACGTCGGGCAAGGGCCGGGGCGCCAGGATTCCTGTTCGCTCCGCCACCGAGACTGCCTCCGCAAAAGAACCGACTTCAAGTTTCTGCATGATCATTTGTCGATGGTACTTGATGGTTCGCTCGGAAGTACCCAGAGAATGCGCAATTTGCTTGTTCATCTTGCCGCGCACCATCAACGCAAAAACTTCGTTCTCGCGGGGAGTTAGTTTCGCGACTAGCGTTTTTAGTGCATCGAGCCGGCCAAGATTCTGCTGAGCTTCGTGAAGGCGTAACAGCGCGCGCTCGATCGCTGCCAACAGCGTCTGCCTGGGAATGGGCTTGGACAGAAAGTCTTCTGCACCCGCCTTGATCGCGCGAACGCTCATAGGAATATCGCCGTGAGCGGTCATGAAGATGATGGGCCACTGATGCGATAGCTTGGCGAGCTCCTGCTGAAGCTCCAGACCGCCGATCGTAGGCATTTGCACGTCGAGCAGAAGGCAGCCAGGTTTGGCGTCGTGGATGCTCTGCAAAAAGGCAGCCGCCGATTCAAAGTCGACCACGGCATAGCCCGAAGCCTTCAGTACCCGGCATATCGCCGGGCGAAACGATGCGTCGTCGTCCACGATGTAAACTACGGGCGCGCCGGTCATTCCATTTTCTCGCCCTCGTCGCGGCCCGCCGGCCGAGGCCCGAACAATCTCCGGATGTGATCCGCTGCATGCACCGAAGCCTCGGCTGGTCCGCAGTAGCGAAATACCGGAGATGCGAGAGTTAGCGGTTGCGTCCCCAGCGGTCAACGCGGAGCGGGCATGTATGCAATATGCAAGCCTGATCGCCTGGCCTGATATGACTTTGTGCCAGTCGGGTCCGGAGGCTCGTTACAGGTATGCCGTATATGAGCTGACCCAGACCAGAATGGAGGCGAGCATCCCAATAACCCCCGCATTCGGAGCAAACGCAGTTGCGTTTCCGGACATGCCCAGCCTGAGCGAGTCGCCGCTGATTTCATCCGGAATGGAGATCACCGCCGGAAAGCCCGACGCGCCGCCAATCGCATTAGTCCGCGCCAACGTCCCGGATGCGGCAATCTGTCCTTGGCCTATTCCTTTCGGAATTTCAGTGATTTTGGCGTGAAAAATGCGGCCTGGATCATTGTCGAAGACGATATTGACGGGAGCGCCGGCCTTTATGGTCTGAAATCCGTTCTGCGCAAACATCCCGACAATTGTAATTTCATTCTCCACGATGAACGACATGGCTGACCGCAACTGGAAGGCGCGATCGCCCACGGTCAGGGCCAACGCCGTCGCGAAGCCATCGGCAGGTGCGCGGATCGTTGTTTGCGCCAACTCCCAAGTAGCACTTTCCAATTGCGCCTGCAGTTGGGCAACCGTCGTGTTGACACCCCCAATCTCCGAGTCCAGAGCCAATTTGGCACTTTCCTGGGTTGCCTTGGCGACCTTGAGTTGTGCCCCTACCGTCTCGAACTGCACCTGAGTGTCCTGCTCTTTGAACTCGGTGTTGGATCCGCTGGCATACAGTTTCTGGATGTCTTGAAGGCGCTTCGCATTGTACTTGTATTGGGCCTCGAGCCCGGCAACGTTCGCGGTCGCCTGATCGTAATTTGTTTTCAATATTTGTGTTTGCTGTTTGGCTGCGGCTAACGACGCTTGCAGTTGCGCCACTTTATATTGGAATGGCGCCGGATCGAGTTGAAACAGAACATCACCTGACTTCACGGCCATGTTCGGCTTCACCGGAATTGCGATCACCTGGCCGGTGACGTTAGGCGTCACTTCGATCACCCGGCCCGCGACGGTGACCTTCCCTGATGGCGTTAAATGATTGAACAGCGCAAGAAATGTCGCCAGTATGAATGCGCCGATCAGGATCGAAATAGTCCCCGATAGCCAGCCCCAGCGGACCAGCTTGAGCTTGGAAAATATCACCCACATCGCGAGCACATAAAGACACAAGATAATAACCACGGGCGGCCCCTCTCGTTTTGGTGGCGTCAACTGCTCATTTGCCGGGTGTGCGCCGGGACGCGCTATGCAAAATCGGCTCGTACCGGTCGCTGTTCATTTTTGGATGATTTCAGCAAATTCTTTACGCTGCCGGTTTTTGCATAGCCGATCGCGCGAAGCCTCCTCATACTTGTGAACGAGCGTGATCATCCGAAACGTGGTCATCCCATTCACAACAGAAGAGGCAGACATGAAGCGCACAAGGCTGGCACAAATTGCGGGAATGTTGGTGATTTCGGCATTGATTGGTCCCGTTGCGGCCTTCGGACAGACGGCTCCGGCCCCTTTGAAGACAATCGGTGCGGCTTCAGGGCAAGCCAAGTCCGAGCTCGTGCCGTCGCTGTTCGTGCTCAATTCGCGCGGTGCTACCCTGCAGGGCGACGCCCTGACCATGACGGGAGTAACGCCGAACTCCATCATCTTCGCGGACCGGCCGGTGCGCGCCGCGGGTCACCAGCCAACCGCCGACGTAATCGCGGAGTGGGGATCCGGCGACGACAGCTTTGCCAAGAACCCGCCGAACGCGACCGTGTCGGTACTCGGCAAGGACGGCTCGGTGAAGGACGCCGTTGTAGTGCTGAAAAATCCGAAGCTTGAGGGCGACAAGCTCACCTTCAACGTCCAGGTCCTTGAGGGCGATCTGACCGGGGCCGAGGGTGCGGCCGCGCTCTTCATCGATATCATAGGCCGGCCGTTCACGCCGATGTCGTTTGCGGGCGTTGCCCGCCGCACGGCGTTCAGGGGCGCGATGTATGCCGGCGCTGCCGGGGCGGCTGCTTATGGAGCGGCTGCGTACTACCATCCATACGCGTATCCCCGTCCGGCGTGCGGCTACTATCCCTATCCGCCCTGTTATTGAGACCTGCGAAAGGCGGGGAGGCACCGCTTCCCCGTTTGCACGGCGTCTCGATCGGGGAATCGTCAGCGCTTTTTTGAACTGAACCAAACGAATCCGATTGAACGGGAATTTTCAATGAACATCACTCGACGAAATCTCACCTTGGGCGGCATCAGCCTACTGGCCGGAGCTTCCGCAAGCACCATCAGCCGTGCCGAACTGGGTTCGTTCCTCGGAATCGAGGAGGGCGTCGAGGATTTCCTGCTCGCCACCGATGCCTACATCTTTGGCTATCCGCTGGTGACCATGGAGATGACGCGGCGCGTCATCACCAACGTCGCGTCTCCGGTTGGAACGCGCGGGCCGATGGGCCAGATCATCAAGCTGCGGCAATATCCCGATGCATCGTTTCGCGACGTTACCGCGCCGAATGCCGACACGCTCTATACGACATCTTTCTTCGATGTCGGCAAGGAGCCGTGGGTGCTCAGCATTCCCGACATGAAGGGTCGTTATTTCTTGCTGCCGATGCTGGATGGCTGGACCAGTGTCTTCCAGGTCCCAGGCAAGCGCACCACTGGGACTGGCGCGCAGACTTACGCAATCACCGGCCCTGGCTGGAAGGGCTCGCTGCCCTCGGGAGTTAAGGAATACAAGTCGCCCACCGCCATCGTTTGGCTGCTTGGGCGCATCTACTGCACCGGCACGCCGCAAGATTACGCCGAGGTGCACAAGCTGCAGGATGAGTTCAAGCTGGTGCCGTTGAGCGCATACGGCAAGCCCTACACACCACCTCCGGGGACCGTCGATCCATCGATTGACATGAAGACGGCGGTGCGCGAGCAGGTCAACCGCATGGATGCGGTGGCGTACTTCACGCTGTTTTGCAAGTTGATGAAGGACAATCCGGCGTCGGCGGCTGATGCGCCGCAGCTGGCGAAATTCGCCAAAATTGGTATCGTTCCCGGCCAGGATTTCGACACCAGTAAGCTCAAGGCGGATTTCGTCAAGCGGGTACCCGAAGTCGCCTTCGACCGGATCATGCTGCAGTTCAAAATCAACAAGGCCATTACGGACGAGAACGGCTGGGCGTTCACGACCAAGACTGGCATCTACGGAACCGATTACCTGATGCGCGCGCTCGTCACCGCGATCGGGCTTGGCGCCAATCGGCCAGAAGACGCGGTCTATCCGACCTCGCAGAAGGATGCCGAGGGCCGCAAATACAACGGCACCAACAGATACGTGATGCGTTTCGCCAAGGGCCAGCTGCCCCCGGCGGAGGGATTTTGGTCGCTCACGATGTATGACTCCGGCTATTTCTTCGTCAACAACCCGCTCAACCGTTATTCGGTCAGCGCGCGCGAGAAACTTAAGTCGAACCCGGACGGTTCGGTTGATCTCTACATCCAGAAGGACACGCCCGGCAAAGATAAGGAATCCAACTGGCTGCCATCGCCTCCCGGCGATTTCATCCTGATGCTGCGTCTGTATTGGCCCCGCGAGAACAGCCCGTCGATCATCAATGGTTCCTGGAAGATCCCGCCCGCGAAGAAGGTATCCTGATCAGTCGTGCAAAGGTTTGATGAGCTGGCTGAGCAGATTGCGACGCCAGCGCTCGTCCAGCGAGTGAATAGAAATGCTCAGGCTACTCGCGCCCAACGTTTGCCTGCTACCAAAACTTGCTTGACCGCAAGCTTCGAACCGGAAGGAATTGTTATGATGTTTACGAAACGCGATCTGCTTCGCTCAGCTGCGATGACTGCGCTCGTCGCCACAACGGCGAAGTCCACCTCGGCAATTGCGCAGAACAAAGCCGATTGGCCCAGGCTGTTAGAGGCCAAGGACATCGCGGAGGAAGGCTTCATCTACGGCCTGCCGCTCGTGATGATTTATGCGGTTATGCAAGAGTTCGCCGTCGACAAGAACTCGGGGCAGTTCAAAGCACCGTTCAATGAACTCCACAACATGCACCACGTCGCCACTCCCGACGATACGGCAGTCATTACGCCGAACAGCGACACGCCTTACTCGATGCTCTGGCTGGATTTGCGCGCTGAACCGATGGTTATCTCGGTGCCAATGATCGAAGGGGACCGCTACTACTCGGTCCAGCTCGTCGACTGCAACACCTACAATTATGGCTACATCGGCACTCGGGCCACGGGGACGGAGCCGGGCGACTATCTGGTGGTCGCCCCCGACTGGAAGGGTGAAACGCCCACCGGGGTCAAGAAGGTCTTCCGATCAACGACGCCGTTCTCCCTTGCGCTTATTCGCACTCAACTCTTCAACGCCGACGACATGCCTAACGTCGAAAAAATCCAGACCGGCTACAGGGCGCAGCCGCTGTCCGCCTTCCGTAAACAACCCGTCCCGCCAGCCGCGCCGAAGATCGATTTCCTCCCCGCGACCACGGCTGGGATCAAGGATAACTTTTTCCAGTATCTCGACGCTGCCCTGCAATACGTCCCTGAGACGCCAAGGGACAAGGCGATACGCGCGAAACTTGCGAAGATTGGCGTCGGGCCCGGCAAGACCTTTGCGTTCAAGGATCTTTCGCTCGAACACAAAGCCGAAATCCTGATAGCCATGAAGCAGGGTGACGACAAGGTCGACAAATGGTTGGCTGGCGGGAACAAAAACATCAACGGCTGGAACGTCGGCGCGTTCTTTGGTGATGAGGCCTTCTACAACGGCGATTGGATGATGCGGGCCGGGTCTGCAAAGGGCGGTCTCTTGGGCAACGATGCCGTAGAAGCGATGTACCCCTATACCCGAACGGACGCATCCGGTGAGCCGCTCGACGGCAGCAAGCACAAGTACTTAATCACCTTCCCACCGGGCCAAATGCCGCCAGTGAATGCGTTCTGGTCCGTTACGATGTATGACGGTAAGAGCCAGCTCCTGGTCAAGAACCCAATCAATCGCTACCTCATCAACTCTCCGATGTTGTCGGCGATGAAAAAGGACGCAGACGGCTCACTGACGTTGTACCTTCAAAAAGACAGCCCCGGCGCGGACAAGGAAGCAAATTGGCTTCCGGCACCGGCTGACAAAATCTATCTCGTAATGCGCCTATATTGGCCGAAGCCTACGCCACCCTCGATCTTGCCGCCCGGCCAAGGCACGTGGCAGCCGCCTGGAATCAAGCGGGTTTCATAGCAGGCGCAGGTTTCAGGCGTCTGTCCCTCGCGGGGGCGTTGATCGCCGGTCCTCGTACTGTCCGCTGTTCCGCCGAACAGCGGACCAGGTTCAAACACGATCGACGACACCGCGGGCTCAATTTCAGCAACCGGGCAACGGGCTCAGCAGGAGAATGAATGGAGCGCAAGATGTACAGGGCCCTGATTTTCGCATCGCTAATATCTGCAACGGCAATCCCGGTGGCCCGCGCCCAGGTCGATCTCAGCACCTATGCCGACGCCAACGGCTTCCTCAATGTCCAGAAGCTGACATGCGCTCAGCTGGCCGGGACCTGGCAAGGCGATGCCGACCGCCTGACAGCCTGGTACAGCGGCTGGTACAATGGACTTGCTCGAAAGCACTATATGGATATCGTCAAATCAAAAGAGGCTGAGCACGAGATCATCGTTTATTGCAAGGCGAACCCTGGTGAATTGATCATTGAGGCGGTCGCCGTGGTGTTCAAGGACATGCGGGCGAGGCTAGGGATCGAAATGAAGCCCTAGCGGTTTCATAATGACCTTGGCAGCCCTGCGCCGGGCGCGGATTGTGCGTAGCGTCCTAAGGAGGGCCGATGCAGATAACTTGCAAAAGCGGCGCTGGAATAGTCCGGATCGCGATCCGTAGCCGGGAATTGCGTTTCTACGGCGTGGATGTCTACCACCAGTCGATGATCGTTTCGCCATGCGCACCATAGCTGTCGTCGACGACAATCCGAGTATGCTGCAAGGCCTGACCCGGCTTTTATCAGCCCATGGCTTCCGTGTCCGGACGTTTGCATCGGCGGAGCTGTTTTTGGACGCCCACGCCGAGTGCGAGGTGGATTGCTTGCTGCTGGACATCCATCTTGGCGGAATCTCCGGCATAGATCTACAACGGCAATTGATCGCATCAGGCAGGGATTTGCCCGTCATTATGATGACGGCGATCGACAGTGAGGTCACTCGGCAGGCGGCATTCGACGCGGGCTGCATTGCGTATCTGAAGAAGCCGTTCCTATCAAAACTACTGATCGAAGCGGTCGGCAGGATTGCCTGAGGACGAAAATCGACTCCTTTAACGATTGCAGGCAAAGGTAGTGTGAAAAATCGAGTAAGATTGGTTTTCGGAGCCAATTGTAACTCACTTTTACCGGCCGCTTTATCGCATGAAAACTCGTACATTGTTCAGCTCGATCGTTCTGCTCCTGGCCATGACCGGTGCGGCTTTCTCTCAGCCAAAGCGGGTGCTCATCGTCCATTCAATCGGACGCGAATTCTCGCCGTGGGACGACTACGCTCGAAACATTCGGGAGGAGTTGCGGCTTCAGTCGAAGGATCCGATCGATATCTTCGAGGTCTCGCTGTCGACGGCTCGCTTCCCGGACGGGGATGAAGATGCCTTTGTCAGCTATCTGAATGCGATATTTTCCGAGCGCAGACTCGACCTGATCATGACGATCGGCGGCCCTGCGGCACGATTCTTTCAGCAAAACCGTCAGCGAATTTTTCCTACGATCCCCACCTTGTACGCGGCTCTGGCGCAGCAGATGTCTTCCAACGCACCGACGACCGATGCAATGGTTTCGGTATCTGTCGATATATCAAGCACTCTCGACCAGATACTGAATTTGGTTCCGGAGACGACCAAAGTCTTCATCGTAATGGGAAGTTCTCCGATCGAGAAGCTGTGGCTGCAGGAGATGCGGAAGCTTTTTGAGTCGCTGACAGCCAGGTTAGAGATCACCTATTCCAATGAACTATCGCTGGAAGAGATCCTCGAGCAGGTAGCCACGCTGCCACCGCGGAGCTTTATCGTCTACGGGCAGATGCTGGTGGACGCAGCCGGCGTCGTGCACGAGGGCAAGCGAGCCATAGATCGTATCCGCGCGGTCGCAAATGCACCTGTCTTTTCGGAACAGGACGCGTTCTTCGGACGAGGAATCGTGGGCGGTCGGATGACGAACATATCCGACGTCAGCCGCCAGACCGCCGCCGTTGCCGTGCGCATTCTGGGGGGAGAGGTGCCGGGCAGCATCAAGACGCCTCCGATTCCAGCTGCATCGCCCAGATACGACTGGAGGGAGCTGCAGCGTTGGAACATCAGCGAAAGCCAATTGCCGCCGGGCAGCGAAGTTCTTTTTCGGGTGCCCAGCCTCTGGGAGCAGTATCGGCCGCAACTCACGGCTGTTATGGCCGCCATCTTGCTGCAGGGCGGTATCATTGCGTTGCTGCTCGTCGAGCGACGGCGACGTCTTGTTGCTCAAGCGGAGGCGACAAGTCGCCGACAGGAGGTCGTTCGTCTGAACCGGGTCACGACCGCAAGCGTTCTGTCGTCCTCGATCGCACATGAGCTGTATCAGCCGCTCGGAGCTATCTTGAGCAACACGGAAGCCGCGCAGATGTTGCTCAAAGTTCATCCAATCGATATGGCTCAGCTCGGCGAAATCCTTTCCGACATCGTCAGGGATGAGCAACGCGCCAGCGAGATCATTAGCGGCCTTCGAAACTTGCTCAACAACAGAACAGAAGCCGATCTTCGGACGATCGATTTGAATGACACTGTGCGCGACGTCGCCAAAATCGTATCTCCTGAAGTGACAAGGCGGGGGGTGATTTTACGTACCATTCTTGCGCCTGAGCCTCTGTGGGTGCGGTGCGACTCGATTCATCTTCAGCAAGTCATCATCAACCTCGTGATGAATGGCGTGGATGCCATGGAAGAGGTGCCCAACCCGCACAATCTGACGATCCGGACAAAGCTGGCTGGTACCGATCGGATCGAGGTCCGCATATCCGACACCGGGCCCGGCATTCCCGACCCGAAACTTGTAAGCATTTTTAATGCGTTTGTAACAACGAAACCGCACGGCACGGGATTGGGACTCCCGATCGCACGAACGATACTAGAAAGCTACCGGGGCGAGCTGTGGGCGGAGAACCTCACTACAGGCGCGGTGTTCTCCTTTAGGCTTCCAACGGCCAGCACCTAGCCTGAAGTAATAAACAGCATTCGTTGATGAAGTTCAGTATCGCAAGCACGCAGACATCTGCCTTATTCTCCAGTATGTTGGCCGCCTGCTGCCCTGAATTCCGCGTGTTCGCCGGCGGGATGATCGCGTGGTGATTGCCATAGGAATGGTCTGTTCCCTCCAGCCTTGAACTGCAGGGGAGTACTCCGTAAAGAGGGCGTTTCCTGAGGCGAACACATCGCCCCGATGAGTGCGTCCAGTCCGGGTAAGCGCAAGTGCGTAGTACAAGGCACACCCGAACGTAATCGCCGATCGCGCCCCAGCCGGGATTTGCTCACATGCGAATACTGACAGCCTCTGCTTTCGTCGCCTACCTGTTCACCTCGCCGGCCTCCGCAGCGACGTGCTCAAAAGCCATCTCGCACTGCAAACAAGACGGGTCCAGTCATTCGGACGCGGATTCGAAGTGTGCCGCTGCGGGTCAGGCTTGCATGAAGACCGGAATTTTCATCGGCCCCTACACAGGCAAAGCCTGGCGCGGCCTCGTCAGGCAATAGAACAGGAGGCGGGCGGTGCCCGTTTTCGCCATGTCGAGAAGCCGTTTCGTTAATCCCGCGAAGTCATTCTGAAACGAACGCCTGCTGTTGTGGTCGGCGTCGGCTCCCGGCTTTTCTCAATGGAAAGTGACATGAATGCGGCGATTACACGGTTGCTGCCCCGCGCGTCCGCCAAATCGATCGCTGACATCGACGCAGCGCTCTCGGTGGCGATGTTTAGTGGTTTGGGCCTGCTGCTGTCCCTCTCCGTTCTGATCGTCGACAAATACACTCCAGGTGAATGGTTCTGAGCTGAGCGCCTCGACTTTTAGCGTCTGGCCGCGTCTGGATTGACTGCCGGCGAGGCGCTTAATGCGGCGTCCGTCCATTGGCCTGCGGTAGCGACGTCGGCGTGGCGGGCCCCTCGGGTGAGGTTTCCAACGTAGCGCCGTAAAAAGTGATGCTTCTACGCAGGGTTAAGACACCTGCGAGTCCGTGCGATCGTGGAGCCGTTCGATGACAGTGGTTTGCCGGCCCGCGCGCGCGGAGGACCTGGAGCTTGCCGATGCGCTTGTCGTCGCCAGCATCAACGATCTCACGCTCCGTCATGGCTTTGGGGCCATGGCCGCAGCGAGTCCCCCGAACTTTCAGTTGTTCTCTCTGACGGACGATCCCGACGGTCTCTGGGTCGCGGAAGATGAGGGCCGGATCCTCGGGTTCGCGTGGAGCTGGATCTGCGGACACATTTGGTTTCTGGCGCAACTCTTCGTAACGCCTGACCGCCAGGGTGGGAGCGTCGGCAACGAGCTGATCGAACGGACCCTGGATCACGCCAAGAAATCCGGCGCTTCCATTCGGGTTCTAATCACCTTTGCCTTCAACGCCGTCTCGCAGGGGCTCTACATCCGACATGGACTGTTTCCGCGGTTTTCGATCTACACCGTCAGCGTGCCCCGAGAGCGTTTGATCGACAGCCTGAACGGCCTGAAATTCAAATGCGCTCCGCTCGACGAAACCGCTTCCACCATGGCTCGCCTTATGCATGCGGACGAGCGGGTGCTTGGTGTATCCCGTGAAAAGCACCATCGCTATCTCATCAACGACAGCCGGACGCGGGGCTTCAGCCTCTACGACGGAGATGATTGGGCCGGCTACGTTTACGTCGACGACCGCGGCCATATCGGTCCGCTCGCGGTCCTGCGGTCCGGCGCCGTAACCACAGCCTTCAGGACGGCGCTAGGCCTGGCTGTCGAGAGTGGAGCACCGCAAGTATCGGCATTTCTGCCGGGCGCCAGCGAAGCCGTCCTGGCGACGGCGCTGGAGCAAGGCATGCGGATTAAATTGCCGATGCTGCTGATGGCATCTCGCGATTTCGGCAGTTGGGCCCAGTATTTGCCCCGGAATCCAGGCTTTATGTGAAGCGACAGATCCGGCCGTGTAGTTGCACACCTCTCATGCGTGAGGGCAGTGCCCCTGGCCGGCCTATCTCCTCAGGAGGCGGAAGGACGGCCGCTCACCACCGAATGTCCGGTCGCGACTAGCTCAGGCTGCTGCACCAGCAACGCAGCGACCCCGACCAGCAGCAGCATCGAGGCGATTATGATGGCAATCCACTTTCTGTCGTCCATGGAGACACCAATACCCGCTGCGCCACGTCGTTCCGAGCAGGGCCGCGGCGCGCGCTGCAAAAGGATCACGATGATCTCAGACCCTCGACCTTGATCTCCCTGGCCCCTCGTATGCGAGAGCACCTCTACAAATGTGCGGCCATCATCGATCTCCTCCGGAAGCAGGGGGAGCCTAGGCGCAAAGGCTTCGGCGACTGTGAACCAGCTCTCACGTCCGCTGGCTATCGACGGGGCCGGTAGCTTGCCGGCTCGCAGCCTTCCGGAGCACGCTCCGCTCCCGGCAGAGCATCGACCTTGGCCCGCATAAGAGCAGTTCGGCCGAGGCGGTCGCGAGGCCGGCCCGCTGCAGCATGTGGATTCGCGCTCGGCGCGGATCTGCCCACGCATGCCGGGCGATCTCGTGGCGGACCCAGTGGAGTTTCATAAGGTACTGAGGTCGTCCGGAACGTCGCCGAACGTCGGGCTCAGCTTGTCGTCGTGAATCGCCGCTCGACGGATCCCGCGGTCCGCGAGAACGCGATGGCGCCGGCATGGCCAATCTTGCGGGAGAGCGCCTCCGCCCGCATGACCGCCGCGTTGGCGCTCAGGCATTCTGCCGGCTCGCCGGCGGCCACGCCGCGTCGGAGAAAACGAACGGTAGAGCGACATAGTAGGTCACACCAGACATCTGGCTAGTCCTTGCGTTTGCACTGCCCGGGAAGCCGTCACCGGGCGTAGCCGGTTGATACCTTCGAGCAGAGCTCGTGCAGACGGGACCTCCAAAAGCTCGTTCGCCACCAGCAGGCCGTCACACGTTCCCAGTGAGTTCTCGGAAGCCAAGGGGTGCTGGCCTGTTTCCACCGTCGTAGCCTACCTTGAAAATTCACAGCGGCCTGACTTGACTTTAGCGGCCGAGCGCTGAGTATAATCGTTCCAATCGGGGAACAATGACGATGGACTACCGCGCTTATATCATGAGCGAGGACGGGCATATCAGCGGGGTTCGTGAGTTCGACTGCGCTGATGACGAAGAGGCCAAGGCCAAGGCAGCCCAGATGCTCGACGGGCACGACTTGGAAGTGTGGCAGCGTGAACGGCGTATCGCCGTTTTGAAGCGGCACACTAGGCAGTGAAACTGCATGATGCTGCTCCTCTTTTGGGGCGCCGTAACTTAGTTATTTAGACTTGTGTTCACTGTGGCACACTGCGGGTCCTCAACGATGAGTGGCCTATCGTGGACGACCGAGATTTCAAAGACGAAGTCTTTCCCAGCTATGATCCCAAGCCAACCAAGGCTTGCAGGCAGTGCGGCCGGAACAATACCGCCGCGTTGAAGATGCTCAATCCCCGTACAGGCGAGATCGTTCGCATCTTCAAGTGCCCGTGCGGCGAGCAAACCTGGACCGAGGGCAAAGAGTAAGGCCGCCTCAGTGGGCGGCCGCTTTTATCTTGATACAGCGTGGGCGGCGGGCAGGACCCTTCGTTTAAGGACTATGAGGAAACGATTGCTCGGCCCGAAGCATGAATCGAGGTCGGCTTTCCACCGCGGGATTGTCAGCAAGCCCAGCGCTTACGACACGCCGTTTTTCATGCTCATGAAGGCAACGATGGCTGCGCTTTCCGGGCTCATTCCCGTCGCGCTCGACGCCAGCAGCGCCATCACCGCTTTCTACCTTGGCGCGAGCGCTCCGGTCTTTCTAGATAAGCCAAGTCAGGCCTCCAATCAACAACAACCGAGTCTGATCGCCTGGCCTACTTTGAAATCCCGAGTGGCCGATTCCGGCCAGTACCAAGAAGTCCCACTCTCTCTGGGGGGACGGACTTCGGATGAATCTCGGGACCGCCGGCCGGCTTGTCGGAACCGGCCACCCCCTCCCGTCTTGAGTCCAAGTCCCCGTACCTGGAGCGTTGCGTAAGCATGGCCCCGCGAGCGAACTGGAAAGGCTTTCTGCGTCTGCCGCAGCGACATCGATCGCGCTATCCGATCCGTCCCTACTACATCCGCCCGGATGGCAAGGTCGTTCATGACGCCTTCGCCTTGATCCGGGAGACCATCCGCGAGATGGACAAGGTCGCAATCAGGCGGGTGGTGGTGACCAACCGCGAGCACATCATCGCGCTCGAGCCGCTGGACAAGGGCTTCGTCGGCACGCTGCTGCGGTATCCCTACAAAGTGCGCAGCGAGCAGGAATACTTTGAAGAGTTCCAGGATGTAAAAATCATCAAGGACATGCTCGACCTCGCCAGGTACATCGTGAACCATGAGGCCGGGCGGTTCGAGCCGGAGAAGTTCGAGGACCACTACGAGAGCTGATCGCGCTCATCAACCAGAAGCGTGGTGGCAAGACGATTCGCCAAAGAGCGGCCGAAGGGCGAGAACGTCGTCGATCTGATGGACGCGCTGCGCAAGAGTCGTCGGTTGCGAGCCGGCTCTCGCATCCAAGCTCGTGTCCGGCTGATTGCAGTAGGGCTGCCTGAATAGGTGGCCGCCAGCCAGAAAGCAGGAGCAATGGGACAATAGTTCGTGAGCATTAGATTGACTGCGCTGGCTTCCTTCACTGACGCTTCGATCTTGAGCCACTGCAGGGGCTTTGGCCTCGTTTTGGGGCGCACAATCGCAGCTTCAATCGCCTGTTGGACTCGGAAAATTCAAAGCGGAAGTGCATGCGCCGTAGACCGCGATCCCATCAGGTGCGCAAAGTGGACGCTGACTGCAACCTGCCAGCGCCACGGCAAGTCAGCCTGACCTGCAACTACCAACAACGGAGCCATTGATGGTGAGAACCACATTCGGGGTCGCGTTCCTGCTCTTTATCTCGATCTCGCTGGCACTCGGGCAAGAGAAGCTATCGGCCGAGAGTGCGAGCGCCAATCTTCAGAAGAATTTCGCATCCGCGTACAATCGGGGCGACCTCGATGCAATGGCGGCAGCATTCGACGAGAACGCAATCAGAGTTACTCCTGGCGGAATCTTCCAAGGCCGCGATGCCATACGACGAAGCTTTCAAGAAGCCCTAAAGATAGGACTGCACGACTACTCAGTCAGGCGTGTCATATCTCGCAGCCAAGCTTCGTTCATACTCAACGTCGGAGAGTGGCAGGCCAAAGTGGGCGATCAGCCCTTCCGTGGCTATTACAGCGCAATACTGGCGGGCGAGGGCCACGAAACGAGGATCATTGAAGAGATGGTCAGCATCGCGGCTCCATAAGGCCGCGTTGCAGGTGGCTCATTCTTTTCCTTTTGGTACCATTCGACCTTCATGCACCTCATGCGTTACGGCCCGGCTGTTCTCTGAAGCAAGCAAACGCTTCACCAGTCGCTCACCGCACCAGAGTTCGACAGAATTGCCGTGCAGCATCTGCCTCGCCCAGACGACGGCGTCCTCGTCGTTGGCGCAGACGAAGGTGCGGGAGTTCTCGTGACCATTAGCATCAACGATGCAGGCTCGATATTGCATTGCCAGTCTCTCTACTCGGCGTTCAGTTCGACCGAACTGTAAGCACTGGCTCGCAAAAATCGAACTATTTTCGTTCGCGTAGACCTCGCCGCGCGTGTTGGAATGAGCACGGTTGCTGAATTGGGATCGGCGCGTGGTCTTGCACACGTGATGCCGATGTGCAGGCAGGTCATCGCATCCCCCTGCACACGCTGCGACGGCACCCGAAGCACCTACTAATGGTGGATTGACTATCGCCGGCAGAATCAGGATAGCGTCCGCCAGTATTTCTCGCTTGCGGTTCCACGACCAGCAGCGCCCCATCTGGGCAAGTGAACGGTTTGCCTCTGGTTACGTTGTGGCTGGCAGCCCCTGCGTCGTGTCTGGGGTGCTCTGAAAATGAGAGATGCGCGAGGATGCACCTGAGCAACTCCCAAGACATCGGAGCGAGATCGATCATCCTTTTGGTCGAGGATGAAGATCTTCTTCGTGAAATGCTCGAGGAGACATTGCTGGAGGCCGGTTTCGGCGTCCTCAGCGCCGCATCCGGCGAGGAGGCTGCCGACCTGCTCAGCGGGAGTTCTCTGCCCCGAGCCCTAATCACCGATATCAATCTGGGCCGCGCCAGAATGGACGGGTGGGCGCTGGCCCGTCGCGTACGGGAGCACGATCCAAGCTGCGCAATCGTCTACGTCTCCGGCGATAGCGCCCATCGCTGGGTATCGAACGGTGTGCCGCGTAGCGTGATCCTGCCCAAGCCCTTCGCGCCGGCGCAGTTGGTCGAGGCTCTGTCCGAACTCCTCATCCGAACGTCATAGCTGCCCGGCGCGCGAAGGGGATGCGCAGCGATTCAGTTCACCCTAGGTTCGCCGAACCGCAAGAACTGTCTCACGCTCAAGGGGTACCAAGTGTCGGTCGAGTTCCGTAACAACGTGCAAGTCCGTGGCCGCGGCGAGCGTGCGATGATGTTCGCTCATGGGTTCGGGTGCGATCAGAACATGTGGCGGTTCGTGGCGCCGGCCTTCGAGGCCGATTTCAGCACGGTGCTGTTCGACCACGTCGGAGCTGGCCGTTCGGACCTCACCGCTTACGACCGTCAAAAATATTCGACGCTGTCCGGCTATGCCGAGGACGTCGTCGAGATCGGGCGCTCGCTGCGCCTGAAGGACGCCGTATTCGTGGGGCATTCCGTGAGCGCGATGATCGGAGTTCTTGCCGCGATCAAGGATCCGACACTGTTCGAGAGCCTGGTGCTGGTCGGGCCTTCGGCGCGCTACATCGACGATAGCGACTACGTCGGCGGGTTCAGCGCTCAGCAGATCGAAGAGCTTCTTTCGTTTCTGGAGGAGAACCACATGGGATGGTCAGCGCAGATGGCGCCTGCCATCATGGGCAACTCCGACCGTCCCGAACTCGGCGAGGAACTGACCAACAGCTTCTGCCGTACCGACCCAGCCATCGCCAAGGAATTTGCCCGGGTCACCTTTCTCTCAGACAACCGGGCCGATTTGGCCAAGGTCAAAGCGCGCACGCTGATTCTCCAGTGCAGCGAAGACATCATCGCCGGGCAACAAGTGGGTGCGTACGTCCACCGCAACATCCCGAACAGCACAATGGTCGTGCTGAAGGCGACCGGCCATTGTCCCAACCTCAGCGCGCCCGACGAAGTCGTCGCCGCAATTCGAGATTTCGTCTGAGTGAATAACAATCATCCCGCCGACAGCGACTTCGAAGATCTCTACGAAAACGCGCCTTGCGGGTACCTCTCCGTTCGTCCGGACGGTCGCATCGATCGGGCCAATCGAACGCTGGCGGGCTGGATGGGCTACCAGCCGGACGACCTTCCTGGGATGCGACTGAGCGACCTGCTCAACATGGCAGGACGCATATTCCTGGAGACCCATGTGGCGCCGCTGCTGCGTATGCAAGGTTTCTTCGACGAGTTCGCCCTCGATCTCCTGACCAAAACCGGAACGCGACTGCCGGCGATTGCCAACGCACGTGAGCGGCGGACCGATGCTGATGCGCTCCTGTTCACGCGCCTGACGATCATGCGAGCCACAGACCGGCGCCGCTATGAGCGGGAGCTGATCGACGCTCGCAAGGAAAGCGACCAGCTCAAGACGGCTCTAGAGGAGCGTCTGCAGCAGGAGCGCGCGAACGCGGAGTTGCGTGAGCAGTTCATCGCCGTGCTCGGCCACGACCTGCGCAACCCCCTCGCATCCATTGCGGCCGGTGCACGGCTGATGCTCAAGGCCAAGACGCCGGAAGACGCGCTACGGCTCGAGTCCATGATGCAGAGCAGCGTCGGGCGGATGGCCAAGATGATCGAGAGCGTCATGGATTTGGCACGAGGCCGCCTTGGCGGTGGCATCTCGCTGTCCAAGTCAATCACGGCGATTGAACCCGTGCTAGACCAGGTCGTCGCCGAATTGACGGCGGCTCATCCGGAGCGCCGCATCGAAGCCAGCTTCGAGGTCGAGACACCGGTCTTCTGCGATCCGGCCCGTATCGCCCAGTTGTTCTCGAACCTGCTCGGGAACGCAATCAGCCACGGCGCGCCGGATCAGCCC
>NZ_JADPIT010000016.1:59632-61350 GCF_023073035.1 Bradyrhizobium sp. 62 | reverse complement strand
GATGGATCCCTCCGGCCGCATTCCGCTCCCTGAGACCAGCAAGTTCAGCGGTCGTGGGCCGTTCGATGCGGATGCAGAACCGTGAGTCCCAAGGCGGCAATCGGCGCGCGTCGTGCATAGGAACACGCGCTGGCTTCTCGGCATCTTCCACTGGGCTTCGTCACCCTTTCAGATGAACGAGATTGATTTGGTCAATTTCCATTACCTCAGCCTCTTTCGGCGTCGGGCGTGTAGGCTTTTCTACCGGAGCTGTCAGGAGGAAGGGCGGAGAAAGAGCTTGTGCCTGCTCCGCGGCTGGCTCACTCCGCAGCAGCGCGCCCAGTTCGACGGGAAGGGCTATTTCGAGGTGGTCGGGTCCGACACGGGTACCCGCTACCGCATCCGTCATGGCACATCGGCCAATGTCCGCGAGGTCGATGCATCCGGTCGACTAGGAATGGGATGGTGCTTTGTTCCGGTTGGTGAGCTGGTCGAAGGAGATGTGATGCTGGTTCAAAAGATTGCTTTAGAGACGAGCGAACTTGAGACACTGGCCATCGCCAAGAACTTCTACGGATGGTGATGTCGGAAGTCTAAGGGTCTCCGTTCGCTCGCGATCGCCAATTCGGGGAGCGACCAGGTTCCGTGTTCACTTGTGTACAAAGTGTCTCATCCTTAAATCACGGTTGCAGCAAGCAAAGATCGCGCTACCCGCCAGCAGCAGGAGTTGCGCCATATGGCTTATAGCAAACCCTTCGATATCGCCGTCATAGGAGCTGGCGCAACAAAGCTGTCGGTGGTCGCTCTCGATCTGGAAAATGCGGAAGAGGCCTGCGCAGTGGGGAAGCGGATGGCCGAGACGACTGGGCGAACTGTCACCGTTCGGAATGCAGAAGGCGAGGTCCTCGGCATTTTTCCAGGCGCCAATAAGAACTAGGAACGGCTAACGGCACTCGGCATTTGCGGACATGCCGACGTTCTTCTTCGAGCTCATTGATGAGGCCGGGCCCCTCGAAGATGGGAACAGTGGTGGCTGGAGTAAAGCGGACACCGGGAGCAGCAGGTCGTTCAGGGAAGCGAGCCCAGCGAGCACGGAAAACGATGCGCTTCCAGGGGCGCCGATCAGCAGCAAAGACGAAGTAATCGACCACTGTACCGGGCCAGCTTCGAAGCCTTAGACTTTCAACGGCCTCTCGCTTGACCATGGCGAGCAGGCACCGGCCTCCCATGCTCGCGGGGCAGGCAGCACGCAGCGCGCCGAATGCCGAGTTTATCCTGGCCGAGCCGGCGGCTCGAAGATCCACGTGCCGGGCGAACGTCTCCACTCTGGAGCTCTGCCGTAGCTAACAGAGGTCTCGGGCGCACCGGCTGAGTGGTCAGAGGTATCATTGTATGATATTGGGAACTGGAACCTTCGTCGATTGTTGCCCCATGCCAATGGGGGCAATCCTTCAATCAGAGCAACAAGAGACGGTCGGCGTGTCCGACGTGTCGGCGCCAGAAGAGCGCGGCCCGCTGGGAGGCTCATGACGCGAAATAGCGAAGATCAGAAGCCGGAAATTGCCGCATGGCAGTGGAGGCAAATCGTCAACGGCGCGACCGATACCGCCATCATCACCACCGACCTGCGTGGCCGGGTGACGAGTTGGAACATTGGCGCGTGCAACATTCTCGGGTGGACGGAAGAGGAGATGATCAGCCGTTCCTTGAGCCGCGTCTTTGCCGAGGAGGACCAAGAG
>NZ_JADPIT010000016.1:58736-59425 GCF_023073035.1 Bradyrhizobium sp. 62 | reverse complement strand
TCCGAGAAGAGCGGCACGCGCTCGAAGTGCTCAACCGTGCCGGCTCGGCGCTCGCAGCGGAGACGGACCTCGAGCGCCTCGTTCAGATCGTCACGGATGCGGGCGTGGCGCTTACGGGAGCTGAGTTCGGCGCGTTCTTCTACAACGTCATCAACAATGCGGGCGAGAGCTACATGCTCTATACCCTCTCCGGAGCGCCGATCGAGGCATTCTCGAAGTTCCCCATGCCCCGAAATACGGAGGTGTTCGCACCCACCTTTCTGGGCCAAGGGATCGTTCGTTCGGACGATATCACCAAGGATCCGCGTTACGGGAAGAACTCGCCCCGCAAAGGGATGCCTGAAGGCCACCTGCCGGTCCGGAGCTATCTCGCCGTATCCGTCATGTCCCGGACGGGTGAAGTGCTCGGCGGTCTGTTCTTCGGGCATGCGCGGACCGGCGTGTTCAACGAGCGGTCGGAGCGGGGCCTGGCCGGGCTTGCCGCCGAGGCAGCGGTCGCGATCGATAACGTCCGCCTGTCCCAAGCTATGCACCGAGAGATCGAGGAGCGGAAGCGAGCGCAAGAGGCGCTGGTCGAGCTCAACTCCACTCTGGAGCGACAGGTGACGGAGCGGACCGAGCAGTTGCGCAAGAACGAGGAAGCCTTGCGCCAGTCGCAGAAGATGGAGGCCGTCGGGCAACTGACTGGG
>NZ_JADPIT010000016.1:55400-58726 GCF_023073035.1 Bradyrhizobium sp. 62 | reverse complement strand
GGAATCTGGACACCCTGCAGCGCAATCTTCCGGCTGAATCGGGACGGTTGCAGCGGGCGGCGCGAAACGCGATGACGGGCGCGCAACGGGCAGCCACCCTAACCCAGCGGCTCCTTGCGTTTTCGCGTCGGCAACCGCTCGATCCCAAGCCGCTCGATGTGAACGCACTTGTCAACGGACTGTCGGACATGATCCATCGTACCCTCGGGGAAACGATCGACGTAGAAACTGTCCTGGGTGCAGGCGTGTGGCGAGTCGAAGCCGACCCAGCCGAATTAGAGGCGGCTGTCATCAATCTAGCCGTGAACGCCCGAGACGCTATGACGAACGGCGGTCGACTGACGATCGAGACCAGCAATGCGCACATCGACGAGGCGTACGTCGCCGCGCACACCGAAGTCGTGCCGGGCCAGTACGTTGCCATCGCGGTCACGGACACGGGCGTCGGCATGGATTCGAAAACGGTCACTCAGGCTTTCGAGCCCTTTTTCACGACCAAAGCTGTCGGCAAGGGCACCGGACTGGGGCTCAGCCAAGTGTATGGCTTCGTCAAGCAGTCCGGCGGTCACGTCAAGATCTACTCGGAAGTGGGACAGGGAACGACGGTGAAGCTGTACTTGCCGCGGCTCGCGACGCAGGCGGCGGGTGCCGAGCAAGTCGAGTCCAATCCAAGTCCCGAAGCCGCACAGGAAGAGACCGTCCTCGTCCTCGAGGACGACGACGAGGTGAGAGCATATTCAGTCGAAACTCTCCGCGAACTCGGCTACCGCGTCATCGAGGCTCACGACGGCCCCTCGGCCTTAAGGCTCCTGGAGCGGCAGCCCCGGGTCGACCTCCTCTTCACCGACGTTGTTTTGCCAGGCGGCCTGACAGGAGCACAGGTCGCCGCCCAGGCGAAGACGGTCCGTCCGACCTTGAAGGTGCTGTTCACGACGGGTTACGCCAGGAATGCAATCATCCACCACGGCCGGCTAGACAAGGGCGTGCAGTTGCTCGTGAAGCCATTCAGCTTCAGCGATCTGGCGGCGAAGGTGCGTGACGTCCTCGACGGCGCTTCGGACTAGTCCGGCTGCTGCTGCAAACAGGCGAGGCGCCGACAATCGCACCAAAGTTCCACGGAGTATTCGTCAACCATCGCTGCGGCCTTCCTTTGCTTCGACCTCCGTCGCGCGCCAAACTCACGGCGTTGTCGAGTTTGTCGAGCACGTAACCTGATAGATCATCATGATACTTGGCTCGCCGAACGGCTCGACGCGTACGCACTTAAACTAACATAGGTTTGGGATTGCCAGAATTTCCCGGCAGTCGTCAGATTTTAGTTGGCAGAAGCGAATCATGTTGGCATGCTCCTGCGACCGGGGCTGGCACGTTCATCTCGCATCTATTTACACCCGGGTTCTGAAGCAACGGCAACGCTGCGGCAGGCGTTTTAGTACGTGTTATTTAGATCAACTAATGAACTCCTGAGGCCGCCTTTGGGTGGCCTCTTCGTTTCACGTTCAATTCCTGCGGGGACATTGCAATGGCCAAACCAGCCGTTTCCCGTGATGCTTTTCGTGGACTATTCGCTTTCTACTGGGCGAAAGCTCATCACGATCACAAAGGCGAAGCCGAGGAATGCCTTTTGACGTTGTTCGGGTCTGCGGAATACATTCCCGATCGCCTGCTGCAGCAATGGTCCGAAAAAGCTGATCTACTCGGTCCAGAAACCGTCGGTAGTGTAGTGGAGCCGCGGGCCCGTGAAATCGCGAGCGGCGGCGCGCGGTACGACCATGCGAGTGATTTTCTCCACTCCCTCCTGAGAGACCTCGGGCGCAAAATGCAGTGATCAGATGCGCCGTTTCCGCTGCTCTTACCGCGCGCCTCTGATCAACTTCGACCTTATAGGCAATCTTCTGCCGGCACGCAGCTCGTTAGACCGGCGCGTCGCCTTTTAGCCCTTCGATCTCAACCCGCGCCTTCTCCCTGAGTCTAGGGAGGTGCGTGGCGCCTCAATTTTCGAGGCGAGCGAGCAGGCTGCTGGAGAGATTTGAGTTCGATACGGAGCCGTCAATAACATTTGGAAGATTGCCCTGGTGGCCTTGTAGCGAGCTGCAGTCCTGCTGCACTCACTCCCAGTCAACAAAGGGTTGCCTGACCGGTCAATGACTACCCAACGCCAGCCACGACCCCGTCTCTGTATGGACAGATCAAAGAGAGCAAAATCGCCGGCGTTCATCAGGCAAACCTTCAATACGCACTTGGAAATCGAGGATACATTACAATTTTGACAGGGAGAACTTTCGGGCAATGGTAGAGTTCCACGCCCGCACAGGCCTGATATTATTTGAAGCTTAATGTTTGCGGCTACTCGACGATCTCCGGTAGCCCTCCATATAGAATGCGACCAAACCTACGCGTCGCAAATTTCCGGGATGCTTTGAGCCCGAGTTACTCCACCGAAAGCCTGGACAGATGTCCCACTCACCTACCGACAAGATCGCGCTCTTCATCGATGGAGCCAATCTTTACGCGACGGCAAAAACTCTGGGCTTCGACATCGATTATAAGCGACTGCTGAAGGAGTTTCAGAACCGCGGTACGCTGGTCCGGGCGTTCTACTACACGGCCATCATCGAGGACCAGGAATACTCCTCGATCCGGCCGCTGATCGACTGGCTCGACTACAACGGCTACACCGTCGTCACCAAGGCGACCAAGGAGTTCATCGACGCCTCCGGCCGACGCAAGGTCAAGGGCAACATGGACATCGAGCTTGCCGTGAACGCCATGGAGCTCGCCGAGCACATCGACCAGATGGTCCTGTTCTCGGGTGACGGCGATTTCCGCTCCCTAGTCGAGGCCGTTCAGCGCCGGGGCGTGCGGGTCACCGTGATTTCCACGATCGCAAGCCATCCGCCGATGATCGCCGACGAGCTGCGCCGCCAGGCTGACGTCTTCACCGACCTCGTCGAGCTGCAGTCCAAGCTCGGCCGCGACCCGTCCGAACGCCCCGCCCCGCGAGACCGCGTGCCTAAATTCTTGCAAGAGCCGAAGGGAAACGATCCTCTAGAATAAACGACCGGCGAAAATGAGACTGGAATGGTCGGCGAGGAACGCCTTTCGCGCTACACGTGGCGCCAAAATCCTACCGCCCGGTGTGCCACACAGATCGGCAACACCTCAAACAAGATCGCACCCGTTCGTGTGAGAGTGTCGCCACCGGCCACGAGCGCTATTTCATGGAGTTTGGGGGAGCCGGTAGCGGGTTGGGGCGCGGCGGTTGCAGCAACCATTGCTGAATGCGAGCCCGCTATCACACAAATCAGATGTCGACGATCGTGTCC
>NZ_JADPIT010000016.1:54400-55390 GCF_023073035.1 Bradyrhizobium sp. 62 | reverse complement strand
TCGACGCCGGAGAACCAGTAGATGCCGGCCTCGATCGGGCGCAACACCGGCGACGAGAACGTCCGCTCGCCATTGAACACGCGCGTCATGTACCAGCCGAGAGGCTTTGTGAGCGCGACGATAACGACGCAGAAGAGAATGATCTGGAGCCAACCGATCACAGTCATGGAATCAACCCTTCAGGCTTCAGGAGCACGGTCAGAATCGCTCGGGCCGCAGCAGCGCGTAAGTGAGGTAGAACAGCAGGCCAAGCGAGACGGCACCGGCGAGCGAATAATCGAAGATCATGGTCCGCTCCCTCAAAGCCGCTCGCAGACGTAGGTGTAGCCGATCGCAAGCGCGAAGAAGCCGAAGCCCAGCGCCAGCAGCAGAATGTCCATCATGGAATGCTCCTCGCTGCGCCCTATGTCGGGAGCAACACTTTGTCGGGACCCGGCGGAGCTCGTGGAGAGAAGCGAACGCATTTTCCACGGCGCCAATCGGGTCC
Organism: Bradyrhizobium sp. 62; assembly: GCF_023073035.1. Taxonomy (NCBI): domain Bacteria; kingdom Pseudomonadati; phylum Pseudomonadota; class Alphaproteobacteria; order Hyphomicrobiales; family Nitrobacteraceae; genus Bradyrhizobium; species Bradyrhizobium sp. 62. The sequence continues at coordinate 54,903 of NZ_JADPIT010000016.1, read as the reverse complement.
TCTTGACCATGCTGAAGTGCCACCAGGGCCATAAGTTTTCGAGATAAGCGCGATGGCGAAGTTATAAGAATCTCATATAGCCGGAAGGAGTGGTGCGGAGCCTCGAGCACCAGCGCGCCCTGAACGGGCCGCAATTCAAATACGTTCCGCTCGACGCAAGCGCTTCGAGCGTGGCTCGCCTTTTGCAGGCGGACGAGCGGGTGCTTGGTGCATCCCGTGGAAAAACACCATCGCTATCTCATCAACGACAGCCGGACGCGAGGCTTCGGCCTCTACGACGGAGATGATTGGGCGGGCTACGTTTACGTCGATACCGGCAGCCATATCGGGCCGGTCGCGTCCTGCAGTCCAGCGCCGTAGCCATCGCCTTCAGGACTGCGCTACGCCTGGCCCTCGAGAGTGGCGCATCGCAAGTATCGGCATTTTTGCCGGGCGCGAGCGAAGCCGCCCTGACGACGGCGATCGAGCTCGGCATGCGGATTAAGTTCCGATGCTGCTGATGT
>NZ_JADPIT010000016.1:21426-54390 GCF_023073035.1 Bradyrhizobium sp. 62 | reverse complement strand
CGGAATCCAGGCTTTATGTGAAGCGACCAAGTCGCCATCCAGGTTTGGTCAGCGGGTGCCAGTAGGTTGGGCTTTCATCGGTCTTTTGTGGTCCTGTCTGATGAAGGTCACGCCGACTCCGCCGCCGTTTACCCACGCCAGTTCGCATCGGCGATAGACAAGGCCGGTGGACGAGAGCACCAGGAAAAACTCCTTCAAAAGCAGCCCCTCCACGGGGCCCTCAATGAAAAGCTTGGCTCCGACGTCAGATATATCTTTCAAGGTGCAAGCGCGCTGCCACGTTCCGTCGATCGCCATCATGCTCGCCGGAATGGCCCGCTCGAACTCAACTCGCCGCGCTCCTCGCTTGTCCGGCGCTCTCATCACGCGCCCTCCAGATCAGGCAGTGAGGGCACCAGCGACGGCATTTCCAGGCGCGAGGATACCAGCGAGGAGCCTGCGACCGAGCAGTCCCGGCCCTGTTCCTTTGCGTGGTACAAGGCGATGTCAGCGTCACGGGTTAGCGCCAACTCATCCGTGGTGGCGTCGCCCTTTTCGGCAACACCCACGCTTATCGTCACGTACTTTCGTGGCGAGCGCGGATGGTGGATCTGCAAACGAGCGACCAGCATCCGAATCGCGTTGGCCACCTTCACCGCCCTTTCCTCGTTCACGCCGGGCAGGATCACCGCGAACTCCTCACCGCCATACCGCGCCGACAATCCTCCCGTGTTTGCGGTGGCGCTTCCGATCACCTCGGCAATGCGCTGGAGGCAACCGTCCCCGGCTTGGTGGCCCAGTGCGTCGTTGAAGCCCTTGAACTGGTCGATGTCGATCAGGAGCACCGACAGCATGTCATGTTTTGCGTAAGCCTCCCGCAAGAAGGCATCGAAGCTGCGTCGGTTCGCAAGCCGAGTCAGACCGTCTGTCGTCGCGAGCTGCGCCAGTCTGAGGTTGGCTGACGACAGCTCGTCCTCGAGGCGTTTCTGCTTCGTGATGTCGCGAAGTGTTCCGACGATCTCCAGCTCGCCGCCAAACGACTGCTCGGCCAGCTTGAAATGAGCCTCCAGCCAAGCCATGGCCCCATCTCCTCGCTTGGTTCGGAACCGGACAGAGCTGGATGCGCTGGCGTGCTTCAGCTCTCGGCTGGCGGCCATGACCTTTTCGCGGTCGTCGTCATGGACCACGTCGAGACATGACCGGCCGAGGAAATCATTCTCCGTCATCCCGAGCACAGCCACCACCGAAGGTGACACGTAGCGGAGGTATCCCTTTCGGTCCATCACGATGACGATGTCGGCGATGTTGTCCGCCAACAAGCGCAGACGCGCCTCGCGCTCCCGCAGCGACCGTTCCAATCCGGTCCTGAAGCTGAATTGGCTCCTCAACAGCACCGCCATAGCAACGATGATCGCGACCAGCAGGACCGCTACGACCGCATCCGAGATGAGATCGGTCCGCCAGTTGGCCAGCACCTCGTTCTCGGATCGCGCCACCGTGACGACCACCGCGTATTCGGGATCCAGCTGGTATGCGATGTATTTGGTGAGACCATCGAACGGGGAGGTGATCTTGTAGGACCCGCTAGGGCTTTCGCTCATGCGCTTCTGGAACAGCGAGGTGTCGGCGATCTTTCGACCACTTTCCACCACCGGCCAACGAGCGAACATCATTCCATCGGTGGACAGGAGGCTGATGCCGCCTTGAGCGCCGACACCAAAGGACGAATAGAAATTGCTGAAGTAGTTGCAGTCGATCGCGGCGACCACAACACCTGCGAAGTCCCCGGTCGGAGTGCTGATCCGCTTCGACAGGATAATGGATGGTTGCCCGCTAGTCCTGGAGATGATCGGCCCGCTCACGAGCATCTTGGGGTTGGGATTGTCTCGATGGTGCGCGAAGTACGCTCGATCGGAGTTGTTGTAGTCCGGTAAACGCTCGAAGGACGAGTATCGCCAGTTGCCCTCGGCATTCAAAACGCCGATCTCGCGGATCTGCGGCAGAGATCGGGTCGTGGCGACCAGATGGGGATTGAACCGCTCAGCCAGCGGGCTCTGGTACTTCAGCAGGTCCGCCAATCCGGTCATGGCCACATCAGGCGCTTTGAGGGTAGTGGTCGCGTGCCGGGCCAGCGAACGGGCCAGGTTACTTAAATCCTCCTGTGCCCGGACCAAGGTGGCGTGACGGGCCACCGACGCCTTCCACGCAACGAGGCCAAGGACACTCGTCATCATGACGGCCAGGAAGGCGCCGACGACCAAGAGGGGCTTGCGGTGTATCGCCTGATGGAGTGATGCCATGACCGTGTCACCTGTTCGGGTGCATTCGATATGACGATCATCATTTTTAGCTTCAAAGCTGCTAACAACCTCGGCCGAGGTTGAGGCAAATGCAGGCTTTGGCTAGCAGGCCTTTGAGAACCCGAGCGGAATCCGGCAGTGCCGTGGTACTTCGGTAGTGCGTCACGGGCACGGCGGCACTCCGCCAGCCTTCAAATTCGCGGCCTGCGAGCCGGCCGCGTAGTTGAACGCCTCTGATGCGTGAGGGCAGTGCCCCGGCCAGCCTGTCTTCTCAGAAGCCGGAAGGACGGCCGCTCACCACCGAATGTCCGGTCGCGACTAGCTCAGGCTGCTGCACCAGCAACGCAGCGACCCCGACCAGCAGCAGCATCGAGGCGATCATGATGGCAATCCACTTCCTGTCATCCATGGAGACACCAATACAGGGCTCGATCGAGTTGACGCCATATCGTCGGCGGGGCGGATCAAACATTTGACTGCGTTCATGGTTTGTGCTAATCGCAACTTACATCGTTGATGATTTTTCGCAGAGGAAAGCCCCGCCAGTGGTGGCTTTTTTCGGTCCCGTCCGCGCCTCGGCATTCCTGCCGGGGCGTTTTGTTTTGGAGAAACCATGAACCGCCTTTTCTACGATCCCGATACCGCACGGCCATACGTCGGCTTCCGGTTGTCAGCGCACCAACTGGCTGCGCTGGATGAAGCACGCCTGAACCTACGTCAGGGCAGGTCGGAGTTCGTGAGGCAGGCCATCGAGGAGCGTCTGCAACGGCTTCGGGCCGCAGCCAAGTAGCCAAAGATAAGGCCCCACCGCGCCAACGCCGGGGCTTCATGAAGTTCAGCTCAGAAATCGAGTCAAACCTTGCCACAGATGCCCGAAGAAAATAACAAACCCGCCAGCGACAACACCCGTGTCATCAAGACGCCCGAGGGAGACGAGATTGAGATCACCTCCGGCCGCAAGCTTCAACAGATGAGGGCATTCGCACGCGACCCCGACATCTCGGATGCCCAATTCCGCGCGCTCGTTTGCATCGTCGATCGTCTGAACGAAGGCAAGGAAGGAACAGACCAGTCCCTTTGGGGTAGCGCCTACCCGACTCCCGAGACGCTCGCGAAGGACATCGCTAAGGACGAACGCGCTGCCAGGCGCATCGTGAAAGAGCTGAGGGACGGTCAGCGCGAGACCCGCTCGAAGAGCGGAGTGCGGAGCCTTGTGCCGTGCAAGGCGGTTCTGAAGGTAGAGAACCGCAAGACCCAAGATGGCCATGACGACTTCAACCTCATGCGGCTTAGGTCGTGGGGAGCGTTCGCCGTGGGTGATCGGAAACGCAATGTGGGCGGTGCCCCCTCGATTGCGGGGCGATCACCCGTCGACAAGGAACAGCAGGCAGGGGGCAGTCACCTGTCTGACGACGGCGGTCACCTGTCGAGGATAAACGGGTCACCTGTCGAGGATGAACAGGTCACCGCCCCCAACTCTTCTCAGTTACTCATCCCAGAGACCCAGCCCAAAGACCCACCCCAATCTGGGAGCGCTTCCGGCGCACTGGTTTTTGGCTCGATTGATGGGTCTGGGACCAAGCCGAAAGCCGCAAACGACAGCGAGTTTCAGCCAGCCGATTACAACTGGCCCGACGATTGGAAGGACCAGTTCTGGAAAGCCTTTCCGGTTCGAAAGAACGTGAAGGGCGCAGAGATAAAACTCATCTCACTCGCCAAGGCCGGTGTCCCGATGAGTCCCATCCTCGTCGCTGCACGCAGACACGGCAAAGAACTCGTTCGCAATGGGATTCTGAACACCGGATTCTGCAAGAACCCGGTGGCGTGGATGGACGACGAACCCTGGAAGGACAACCAAAAGCTTTTAGAGCTTAGGCTGAAATCGCAGAAGCGCACCGCAATCTGACGCCACCCTAATCCATCACGCTCGCCGAGATCGCCGCCGGTTCTCCGCCCCGGCGGACCGGAAGGTTCATGGGCATCCAGCAGGCTGGCATCCTGCTGGATGGGCCGGATTGGACACCGGCCGGTCGTCCTGCCCCCAGCGGGAGGAGCCCCTCACCCTTATTGGAACACTCCGACTCATTCAAAGCTGTCAGCGCGGCTCCGAGGGGCTTCCTACCTTGCAGGTTGACTTGCTCCAAAGCTGGGCTGCCGAGAACTCGCGCTGCCCATAAAGATGAGCCATTTCATTGCCTTACTCTGATTCGGGTAGAGTTACCCCTTGACAATACCCCACCCCCCGTGCTACCTTCACAGGCACACTAGCACTTTTACGCACGCCGCCCGGGCCAAGGTTCTAAGGCCGGTCAAGTCAAATCATCCAGGCCCCAAGCGGGGCCTTTATCGTATCTGCATCACAAGCCGCCCCGGATCACCGAGGCGGCTTTTCTATTGGAGCCTCCCATGAAGAGAAAACCTCTGTTCGGGGCGGACGAATTGGTCTGCTCGCCGATGACGCACGGCACGTTCCGGCTACCGAAAGTCCTCCTCGACAAGATCGATGCCGCAGCAGCCATCGACGATCCGTCCAGTCCGAACCGATCATCCGTCGTAAGGCGCGCCCTGATCTCGTACCTCGCCCGTCAGACAGAGGCCGCCTGATGGCCGACCTTGAAACATTTATCCTGGCGGAGTCACGCCGGCAGGGCTGCCAACCCGATCAGCGCGCTATCAGGCAAGCCGGCATCGATCTTGCTGGCGCCGTCTTGACTAGCCAAGGGTTGATCCACCTTCCCGGCCTCGGTGCGATCTCGGCATCCGATTTCACCCGCTCGCTTCGCGCTCGCATGCCTGAGGCCTTCACGACCACCGAAGATGAACCCCAGCGGCCAGTCGGCAACCTGACCTCAACGATGATGGCCGAGGTCGCAGCGAGCCGGAAGCAGGCCCGTATCACGGATGCTGATCTCGCTCGATTTACGGGCGTTACCCGCCAGCACATGGAAGAGCGCCGTCGCGCCGCCCAAAAGTAAGGAAAGCACCGATATGAAACGACCTGGAATCCTCGCTCGCCAGACGGCCGCACGGCTGACGGGGGAGCAATACGCCGTTGAAGACGGTGTCAGGGCCGCCCGTGGCGCGGCCTTGAACCTGTTCGATCTTCGCCGACGCAAGTCTGAGGCTGACCAGCGAGTGGCGGCAGCACGGGACCGACTGGAGTCGGTTGACGTGTTCGCGCTACGCGCCGAACTTGAGGCCGCACTTGCGGAGCAGGCCCGCATCGACGAGAAATTGGCCGAGTTGCAGCGCGCGAACGTCTGATGGCAGGGTAACATCGATGGATGGCGGCAACCGCTGCCCGCAAGAGAGCGCGACACGATGAGACGACTCGCAGGACTATCCTTCGCGTTGACCGTATGTGGCGCGCTCCCCGCCCTTGCAGCTTCCTACTGTCAGCCGACCGACGGTCGCGACCAGTTCGTCAAGATCGGCCGGGTCTGTCCAAGTGGATACATCTCCACTGGACGATGTTGCCAAGCGCTCCACTCCGACACGCCGCGGGCCTTTGCCCGCATTCCCGGTCGATCGTGTCCGACCGGGGCATTCGCCAGTAATGGCGATTACTGCGTGTCACTTCGCTAATCGGCGGATGCTGATCCTGTTTCCAGAGCACGGTAGACCGAGGCTCGGCCGATCTTGAGTTGCTTCGCGATAGCAGCTGGGCCGATGCCGGCTGCCTTCAGTTCTCGCACCTTCATCACGTCGATCGATGGCTTACGGCCCTTGTAGACGTTGTTCGCCTTGGCCTTGGCGATGCCCTCAAGCTGACGCTCTTTCCGGAGGTTGGTTTCGAACTCGGCAAACACGCCGAGCATGTCGAGGAAGGCCTTCCCGGCCGCCGTGCTGGTGTCGATCGGCTGCTCTGTCGCCTTGAGAGCGGCACCCTTTGCCTTGATCTCGCGGACGATGTCTTGGAGGTCACCGATCGACCGCGCGAGCCGGTCAACACGGGTCACGACAAGCACATCGCCCTTTCGCATGAAGTCGAGCACGGTCCGAAGCTCATCGCGCCCGGCAGTCGTGGTCCCGGAGCGCTTCTCGGTTCTGATGATCTCGCATCCAGCAGTCTGAAGCGCGGCCTCCTGGATGGTTACGTCCTGGTCGGTGGTGCTGACGCGAGCGTATCCGATTACGGTCATGGGTGCCTCTGCGTCTCACTTGCCTCTAGACAACGAGACAATGATGTCTCAGATATTCGGAGTCAACCCTATTGAGACGAATTTTCTGTCCCAGCCGACTGTCTCGCTACCGTATACCCATGCGAGACACTAACAGCTGCGACCCCGTAAATTTCACAGGGTGTGCCCAGCAAGCTGGCCAGCGGGCCGGTGTTGGCGCACCTGACCGCCGCCCTGCATCGCCCGCTTAGGCCGTGACGGCCTCACTTGCGCTCAGTACGCCAGCGTCACGGCACCAGCGCTCGACCGCTGTCAGGTCTCCGCCATCCATGACGTGGTTGCCATTCATCAGAGCGAAGCCGAAATCTAGGCTCTGCTGCTCTGACGGTCGCAGCTTGCTGATTGTCTGATGGTTGTCGTGGGCGCGCTCGAAGCGACGGCGGGCGGCGCTGAACGTGATGGTGCTGCTCATACAATGATCCTCTTTCGCCATGCCGGTGGCGGCAGTGGCGTTGTGCATGCTGATGCTGAAGGTCGTTGCGATGAGCACGGTCCCACAGATGCGGGGCGCACGGGTCGATAGCTCGACTTAGTTGTCATTGTACCCGACCAGAATGCGACCGGTCAAATAGTAGGCTGCCGGAGCAACACCACCATCGTCGTCCTCGCCCCTGCATCGAACGCGCAGAGGTCTCCCAGCGATCGAAAGCACTGGAGAGGTGAAGGCGAGAGTTTTTGCGCGGCATGGCCCGGCAGAGGCTGCCCTTCTCCGCTGTCGATTTCGTAAAAGACGAATTACCACGTCGTCCAGCACAACCCCACCCCGCCAAAAAACCTTGCGGGCACATTCGAAGCCAATTCTTCGGCGCAGTTCCTAAAAGACCATTTCCCCTGCGCTGCCCCATCCAACCAACATCAACTCTCCCCAAGAAAGACAAATGTCCGACAACAATCTCGACATCAGGGCACGCCTAACCGCAGTCAATGAACTGAGCCCGGTGCTCAGGCGGGTCCTCAACGACATCCAGAAGTTTGAAGGCGTCGCGAAGCGCGTCAACATTCAACTGTCCGGCATGGGCCGCGCCGGCATGTCCGCGCTTGACGGCTTCAACCGGTCGACGAAGGCGGCGGCAGACCAACTGAGAGGCCTGACTAACCTCACCCGCTCCGCTGCCCGCGACTACGCAGCCGATTGGAATCGCGCGAACGCTCAACGATTGAACGATGCGCGGCGGACGTATCAGGTGCTTGAACGACTCGAGGTCGGATATCAGCACCAGCTTGCGCGCCGCGCTGCCCTGGAAAGCAGAGCCGGTGCCGTTGATCGCGGTCGCTCAGCCGGACGCGGCTCACTCCCTCGTGGCATGTCGCCGACGACCGCCGTCATTGCTGGAGGTCTCTCATTTACCGCCGCAGCATCTGCGTTCAAGCAACGGATGATTGCGAATACGGCTGAGACCAAGATGCAGCTCTTCGGCAGCATGTCGGCAGCGGAAGTGAAGAAACTGCGGGGGGACTGGTCGGACCAGATCGCGATCAAGTTCGGCGAGTCCGCTTCCGTTGTCATCGACTCGTTCACCGAAAGCCTAAAGCAAGGCTTCGGACAGGACGCGGCGAAGCGGATAACCGAGGGCGCGATGGAATCGGCTGCCGCGCTCGAAATGGATATCAACCAGCTGATGAAGCTGGCCGGCAAAACCGCGACCTCCATCTACGGCGACGTGAAAAAAGCTGATCCTGCTCGCGTCATCAAGGCGATGAATGCGGTCGCGATTGCCGCTGCGGCTACGGCCGCAGACCCGAACGAGATCATCGAGGCGAACAAGCGAGCGATGTCTGCCCTCAGCACCACGCGAATGAAGGAGACCGAGCTTTCCGCGTTCACTTCGGTTGGCATCTCGGCAGGCCTTGCCCCCGGGAAAGCGGGTACTGCATTGAGCTATTTGACTTCCGAGTTCGCGAACGCCGGCAACGCCAGGGGGCAGCGCGCCGAGGATCTGAACCAGGCCGCGCAAATGCTCGGCTATGGCAACCGGCAGCAGATGGCACAGCGCATGGCCTCCGCGCCGACCGAGTTCATGCTCGACATGTTTTCCAAGATGCAAAGCATGACCGAGCAGAACCGCGCGAAGTTTGCGAACTTGGCAGGCCAGAGAGAATGGCGCGACGAGATCGCGCAAATGGCAAAAGCCGTTGATCAAGTCAGGGAGACGTTGAAAGAGATTGAACAGAAGAGCGACTCGGTATCCGCGTTCTCAGCGACGAAGTTGAACTCGCTGCAAAAACGTTGGGACCGGATTAAGACTATGTTCGGCCTCGCCTGGGAGCATTTAGGTTCAGGGCTTGAAGTCACCTTTGTAGAGGTGTCCGATTGGTTTGACAGACACTCAAGTCTCTTCACCTCTGGCCGGATCGCGGAGAAATCCCGCGAGTTCGTCGAGAAGCTGAAGAAGGCGTTCGGAATCGGCAGCGCCGATGAAGCTCTGAATAAGATCGTCGAGAAGCTGTCGAGTATCGACGTGGACCGAATTTTTGGCTTCGCCTCCGGCTTCGTCGGCGGTCTGGTCTCGGTCGCGGATTCTATGACCGCCATGCTGAAGAGCATCGCCAGCGTCATGGGCAAAGACAGCAACAACTCCGAAGTCCTGGGCAAGCTGTCAGGCCAGATCGTCGGTCTGTCCGTGGCCCTCGGAATGTTGGCTCCCGTGCTGACCGTCCTCGCTGGCTTCGCGGGCCTTATCAGCCGCATCGCAGGCTCGCTCGGTGGTCGTGCTCTCATCGGTGCCGGTGCTCGACTCGGACTCGGTCCTGTCTTTGGCCCCGCTCTCGGGTTGACCCTCGGGAACGAGATCGGCGTCTCGGACTCGGCGATCAAGCGGCCTGGAGAAACCACCACCCAGTGGCGCGAGCGGCAACAAAAACTCAGGGAGTTGCGCAGTTACAAGACGCCATCGGGAGCTGATCCCCTATTTCAACCGTCGAGCTTCACAGGGGCAACGGACCTCTCGGGCCGGCGCCGTTCTAAGGTGGATGACCTTGCAGATCAACTGAACAAGTTCGGCGCAAACGTCCAGCGCGCTGCCTTCATCAACAGCAGTCTCGGTGGTGGTTTTCAGCATGCCGCTATCGGCCCCGGTGGTGGGCTCGGTAGCTCGGGTGTCGGAACTCGCAGCTTCACGCGTATCCCGAACCTGATGAAGAGCGTGCCCGGTCTGACGCTGCCCTCGTTCAACGCGGGCAACATCATCAGACGCGACAAGATTCCGTCGTTCGGCGGTGGCACTGATAGCATCAATCGGTCCGCCTTCGAACGGAAATTCGCCGGCACCGCGCTCGCTGGCAAGTACGACCAAGTCGTGGCCGCTGCCAAAGCGAATGGCATTCCGCCCGCGCTGCTCGCTGGCGTTATCGCGCACGAAACCGGAAACGGTCGGAACCTTCGTTACAACAACGTCGCTGGACTCATGAACCCAGAGACCGGCTCGCGAACCAAGCTGGCATTTTCCGATCTCGACTCTGGCATCGATGCTGCTGGGCGTACCGTCGCGAAGAACTATCGGGCCGCCGGTGGCGACCTCGGCAAGATGGGGCAGCGCTATGCTCCCGTTGGAGCAGCGAATGATCCTCATGGCCAGAACGGAGGATGGGTTGACGGCGTACGCAAGCAAACGAACGCGCTGTCTGATGATATCGGCAGCGCCGGCAGCGGTGATGCTCTTGCTTGGGCTCAACGGTACCAGGGCATGAGCGAGAACGTCCCGAGCGAATCGCGTGTCTTGGCCGCTGCTCTCGGTGGCGATGTACGCGGTCGTAGCAACGCGTGGTGTTCTCGTTTCGTCAACCGTGCGCTTGCAGCGGCTGGCGGCAAAGGCACCGGCTCCAATGTGGCGAACAGCTATCAGCATTGGGGAAGCAAGATCGATCCATCACAGGCACAGAGGAACGACGTCGTGCTGATGACGAACGGTCGCGGCGACAATCAACCAGGCGGTCACGTCGGCATTGCGACCGGTGAAACGCGCATGGTGAATGGTAGGGTACAGGTTCGCATGCTTGCCGGAAACGATTCCGACCGGGTGCAATATCATTGGGTTGACGCTGGTCCGAACACGCAAGTTCGCCGGGGCAATGTTGGCGTCAAAGTGCCTCAGGGCATCACCTCGCAAGTCCCGCCTGCGAGCGTGATCCAGAATGTCCCGCCCCCGGTATCTCCGGGCGGTGGTACTGGTGCCGGCGCGGGCGATGTTCGCTCTATGGGACCAATCGCGATCCACATCAACGGTTCGTCTCACGATCCGGAGGCACTGGCCACGCTGGTGCAGCGCCGGATCGACGAGTCGATGAACTGGCGCGCTCACGACACCGTGAGCGAGTATACCTAAGCTGAGCCTAGCCCCAATTTGCATTCCTGCAAAAGTGCAAGTTGGGGCGACTCGCCCGCCCAAAATGCAAATGGTCGTCTCTTTTTTCTGAGAAGGTCGATCAACTTGCGCCAGCGTCTGCGTCAGATGGTCACAACATTTGAATGCATCGCAATGCAAGTGCAGCTCAATCACAATGTGACCACCGCTGATTAACCAAGTGAGGATACAATGGAGCAGATGCCGGAATTTGTTGTTACGCGAAAGCACGTCGATCAGGTCGAAGCCATTTGCCCTTACTGTTCGGTGTTCGGGGGGCGCGGCGAAGCAGAAGCCAGAGACGCTGCTGAGGCATTGATGGCCATGCTCGACCTAACGACCGCGATCGACATTAGCGAACCACAGCGCGGTGCTTGATGATGCGGGTGATTGCGAATGATCAGAACATGAGGGTCGCCGATATCGCCGTCGCGAATGTGTTGCTTGCATCGCTCGACCCCAGGAGGGGAGACGCGCAGATATCTCATCCGGAAATCTGCCGTCGAACCGGTCTGAGTCTCGGCACGGTGCGAGGCGCGCTTAGGCGCCTCGCTGCGGGCGGCTACTTCGCGGTGAACGAACCTTCTGGGAAGGAATTGCATTACGGCGATCACTCGCGGCGGTATCGACCGCGATGCGCGGAATAGCGGCTATCACGCGGGCCATAGCCAGCATTGTAACGTCGCCATAGTCTTCGCCGGCGGTTCGCGGCGCGTGCCCCTGGATGGCATCGACGACCCGGTGATCCAGGCCTAGGTTTCGGGCGATCGTCTTGAGGCGGTGTCGCCAACCATGATTAGGTTGGACGCGCTTGTCGGTGACGACCGTTCGAACAAAATCTACAACGCGCTTGTAGCTGCCCTTTGCGAACAAGGGGCCATCATCAGAAGCTTCAACGAAGCGAAGCAAGCCCAAATCGATGAGGTGCTGATGAACTGGCACTAGCCGATACAAGCCGGATTTGATGCTTCCGGCAGCCGGGTTGAAATCGAAGACACGATGTTGGGAGTCCTTGCGGATGTCCTCTTTGCGAAGTTGCAACGCCTCAGCAATCCGGCAGCCGGTGTAAGCCGCGATGAGCGGGCCCCATCGCTTGGCGGCAGCGGTCTTGGTATCCTCTTTCGGCTTCCGCACATATCCCAGGCAAGCAGCGAAGATCGCGATGGCTTCCGCATCCGTGAAGCCTTTAGATCGGGTCCGTATCTTCTTTTCGGCTTTGACTTTGATTGCGTCCGCTGGATTTTTTGTCAGCTTTCGATTGTCAACCCCCCACCCAAACACAGACTTTATTCCGGGTACATCGCCGTCCTTTAATGTCTTGGCGCTCACCACCTTGAGGCGGGCATTCTTGAACGCAAGCATATCGTCTTCGGAAACGCGGCCGGCATCGTCGTGTCCGAGGTGCTTAATCAGCCTATCGATTGCGCCCCGGTAAGTGTCGTGGGTGCTCTGAGAGCGGCCGGTGACTTTGGCTTCGTTCCACCACAAGTCAAATAGGCCGCTGATCGTCTGCTTCTGTTTGGCCACCGCGACGGTTTCGATCGGCGGGAAGCGCTGCGCCAAAGGATCAGGCCGGTAGTCACCTTCGGCATTTCGGCGAAGTTGCCAAGCCGCATCTATCGATGCAGCTGCAACCAGCTTTAGGAAGTGCTTCCGTTGATCGGAAGAAAGATGCACGCGATGTCGGATCAAAGCCCAATCCGCCAACAGACCGAAGCGACTCTCTAGTCCATCATGCTGACCTGCCGGCAACGCATTAATCGATTCCGTCAAATCGCCAGTGCCAAATATAACTAAGCCGGCTTCTCGATCATCAACCCTCAGCGTAGCTGGTGGCGCATCGTGTATGCGGCCTTCATAGATGGCCCGTGAAAGTCCTTTGTGCCACGCCCATCGTCCCGGCTCTCCTGGATTGTCTTCATGGACCCAGACATAGGTGTGATAGACGGCGCCGGCTAAGGCGACCATCTCGCGATGAGAAAGCTTGATTGGTGCGGCTGCGGTTAGATCGAACAGACGCTGCAAATGCTCCAGAGCGTCAGCGTGACGTGCGGCGGCAATCGTTTCATCGGTGGTCTCAAGGCTGAACGCAACGTCGGTGCCGATCGTCACGACTTTGATGCAGGCCGGTTCAGTCCGACGTGACAGATGCAGCAAAATCCTCTTACCGCGTAGCTGATCAACCAGTTTGGTCGGGACGCGACAACGAAATTGAGGAACGGTGGAAGCGGCGCGCTTGTCCATACGAAGTTTTAGGGAAACCATTGGTCTGTGTGGCACTCTTGTGTGGCACTCAGGACCGAATTTCCAATAAAATCAATGCATCCAATGGGATGACTGGTGCTGCCAGACAGGATTGAACTGTCGACCTCTCCATTACCAATGGAGTGCTCTACCACTGAGCTACGGCAGCATGTGCTGGGGTAAGAATCGGCCGCCACGAGGGGCCTACCAAGCGGGCCGATATCTGCCACAAGCCCCCCTCCTGTGCAAGCTTGCTAGCTCCGCCAAAGCGATAAAATCGGGTCGATATCGGGGCCAAAGTGCCTGTTTTGGCCCGAAATGGCCGACTTTCCGCGGGTTCGGTTCCGATATCCCCACCCAACTGGCCAGTTGCCCGACGCGCCGGGTTCGATCCATTTCGATTTTCGCACGATCAGATCGCGCGGGCCTCTTGAGCTGCCTTATTCCTCGGGCATGTTATCGCCGATCGCTGTAATGGACCCCGATGGCTGACGAGAACGACAAGAGCGAGCGACAGGATTCGAGACAGGACTCGCGGCAGGCGAGGGCGTCCCGCGACGACCGGCTGAAATCGGCGCTGCGCGAAAACCTGAAGCGGCGGAAGGTGCAGGCGCGCGAACGCGCCACAAGTGCCGACCCCTCGCAGAATGAAGATGGTTCCCTAGATGAGGGGACCGCCGACAAGACCGGCGGCTAGAATCCGACGGCTGGAATTTCTTTGGAGAGCATGGACGTGGCAATGGGGCAGGACGAATCGCAACGACCCGAGAGTGACGCGCAGATGTCGCGGTTCACCCGCCCTGAACAGACCTTTCCGACGCTGACATCGGCCGAGATCGAGCGGATGAGGCATTTCGGCGAGGTCCGCAACTATGCCGATGGGGAATTCCTGTTCGAGACCGGCAAGCCGGGGCCCGGCATGTTCGTCGTGCTGAAGGGCCACGTCGCCATCACCCAGCGCGACGGCCTTGGCCATGTGACCCCGTTGATCGACCAGGGGCCGGGGCAATTTTTGGCCGAGCTGAGCCAGCTCTCCGGACGGCCGGCGCTGGTCGACGGTCGCGCCGAAGGCGATGTCGAGACGCTGCTGTTGCCGCCGGAGCGGCTGCGCGCGCTGCTGGTCGCCGAGGCCGAGCTCGGCGAGCGCATCATGCGCGCGCTGATCCTGCGCCGGGTCAATCTGCTCCAGGGCGGCGTCGGCGGCGTCGTGCTGATCGGTCCGTCGCATTCGGCAGGCGTGGTGCGGTTGCAGGGCTTCCTCACCCGCAACGGCCAGCCGCATCATCTGCTCGATCCCGCGCGCGATCGCGACGCCGCCGACGTCATCGCGCGTTATTCGCCCAAGCCGGACGACTGGCCGCTGGTCGTCACTCCCGACGGTGCGGTGCTGCGCAATCCCGGCGAAACCGAGCTTGCGCGCGCGATCGGCATGATCGGCGGCCCGCGCAACGACCGCATCTACGACGTCGCGATCGTCGGCTCCGGGCCGGCTGGACTCGCCACCGCCGTCTATGCCGCGTCCGAAGGCCTATCGGTCGCCGTGCTCGACACCCGCGCCTTCGGCGGCCAGGCCGGAGCCAGCGCGCGCATCGAAAACTATCTCGGCTTTCCGACCGGAATTTCCGGCCAGGCCCTGACCGCACGCGCCTTCAACCAGGCACAAAAGTTCGGCGCGGAGATCATGATCCCGGTGACGGTGAAGTCGCTCGACTGCACGCGCAAGGATGGCGCATTTTCGGTGGCGCTCGATGGCTGCGACCCCCTGCATTCGCGCGCGGTGGTGGTCGCCAGCGGCGCGCGCTATCGCCGGCCCGAGATCGAGAACCTCGACAAGTTCGAGGGCCGCGGCGTCTGGTATTGGGCCTCGCCGGTCGAGGCGAAGCTGTGCGCCGGCGAGGAGGTGGCGCTGGTCGGTGCCGGCAACTCGGCGGGGCAGGCCGCCGTGTTCCTCTCGGGGCACGCCAAAAAAGTGCTGATGATCATCCGCGGCGGCGGTCTCGGCGCCAGCATGTCGCGCTATCTCATCGAGCGCATCGAAGCCACGCCGAACATCGAACTGATGTTCAACACCGAGATCACGGCGCTCGAAGGCGACGAGGCCTCGCTGCTGCGGCGTATCCGCTGGAAAAGCCGGCTGTCGGCCGACGAGGACTTCGCCGACATCCGCAATCTCTTCCTGTTCGTCGGCGCCGATCCCGCCACCAATTGGCTCGACGGCTGCGGCGTGACGCTCGATCGCGGCGGCTTCGTCGTCACCGGCGCGCAGTCCGAGCAGAACCAGGGCCGGCTGGTTGCACCGCTGGAGACGTCGGTGCCCGGCGTCTACGCGGTCGGCGATGTCCGCTCCGGCTCGGTCAAGCGCGTCGGCGGTGCCATCGGCGAGGGCGCGCAGGTCGTGGCCTCCCTGCACGGCTATCTCGGCGACGCCGCAAAGCCGGCGCTTTAGTCAAGTAGAAGACACGCAGATGGCAAGGCGAATGTGACTTGCCATCCCGACGTGTCCCACGGACTATCCCCTCGTCGCGAGGCCAAACGCCCGTGGAAGAACAAAGACTCAAATGGGAGGAACTAAATGGCTGAAATCGTCGTGCTGTATAAAACGCCCACGGATGCTGCGGCCTTCGACAAGTATTATGCCGAGACCCACATTCCGCTTGCCAAGAAACTTCCCGGCCTGAAGAAGTACGCCATCAGCAAGGGGCCGGTCGGCTCCCCCGCCGGACCGTCCGGAATCCATCTGGTCGCCATTCTCACCTTCGACAGCGCGGCCGACATCCAGGCGGCATTCGGCAGCCCGGAAGGCAAGGCGACCGGCGCTGACGTGCCGAAATTCGCCAGCGGCGGCGCCGACCTGCTGATCTTCGACACCAAGGAAGTGTGAGACGTGTGCAGGGGCGCTCGCACCTCGCGAGCGCCCCTGCCTATTCGATTCAACTTCGTTGAAAGCCTGCCGTCGTTTACAGCGATGCAAATAATTCAGCCATGCGTTTTCGATTCGCACGATGACGCATGGCTGCGCACGCATGTGTGACGTCAGCGCGTGTGGCAATCTGATGAGGGCCGTAATATCAATCTCCCGAACTTGATGCAGAGAATAGGAGAGATGTCATGGTTCTTGGGTTGAGCTTGCCCGCCTTCACGCTGGTCCATGTCGTCATCAGCCTGATCGGCATCGCCGCCGGCCTCGTCGTGATGTTCGGCCTGCTCGGCTCGAAGCCGATGCCGGGCCTCACCGCGATTTTCTTAGCGTTCACGATCCTCACCAGCGCCACCGGCTTCCTGTTTCCGTTCAAGGAGCTGCTGCCGTCGCACATCATCGGGATCATCTCGCTGGTCCTGCTCGCGATCGCCTGCATCGCGCTCTACGGCATGAAGCTCGCTGGCGTCTGGCGTCCGGTCTACATCGTGACGGCGATGATCTCGCTGTATTTCAACGTCTTCGTGCTGGTGATCCAGTCGTTCCTGAAGGTGCCGGCGCTTGCCGCGCTCGCGCCCGCCGTGGCCCCGGCGCCGCCCGGAGGCCCGGTGTTCGCCGTGGTGCAGGGCCTCGTGCTGGTGTTCTTCGTGGTGCTCACCATCGGTGCCTGGCGCCGCTTCAAGCCGATGGCGTTCGCCTGATCATTCAAAGGAGCCTAGTAATGCCCACCATCACCACCAAGGACGGCGTCGAGATCTTCTACAAGGACTGGGGCTCGGGCCAGCCGATCGTGTTCAGCCACGGATGGCCGCTGTCGGCAGACGACTGGGACGCGCAGATGATGTTCTTCGTCACGCGGGGCTATCGCGTCGTCGCGCATGACCGTCGCGGCCATGGCCGTTCGTCGCAGGTCGCCGACGGCCACGACATGGATCATTATGCCGATGATCTCGCGGCCGTGACGGCGCATCTCGACCTGAAGAAAGCGATCCATGTCGGCCACTCCACCGGCGGCGGCGAAGTGGTGCATTACATCGCGCGCCATGGCGAGAACCGGGTGGCGAAGGCCGCGATCCTGTCCGCGGTGCCGCCGCTGATGCTGAAGACGGACGCGAATCCCGGCGGCCTGCCGAAGAGCGTGTTCGACGATTTCCAGGTACAGCTCGCTGCCGGCCGCGCCAGCTTCTACCGCGACATCGCGGCCGGCCCCTTCTATGGCTACAATCGTCCCGGCGCAAAGCCGTCGGAAGCGGTGATCCAGAACTGGTGGCGCCAGGGCATGATGGGCGGCGCGAAGGCCCATTACGACGGCATCGTCGCGTTTTCGCAAACCGACTTCACCGAGGATCTGAAGAAGATCAATGTGCCTGTGCTGGTAATGCACGGCGACGACGACCAGATCGTGCCTTACGCCGACTCCGCACCGCTGTCGGCCAAGCTCTTGAAGAACGGCACGCTGAAGACCTACAAGGGTTTCCCGCACGGCATGCCGACAACGCACGCCGAGACCATCAACGCGGACCTGCTGGCGTTCTTCAGGGAGTGAGCGGCCTCATTCCAATATCGCCCTGATTGCGTCGAAGGTGCGCTTGACGAAAGCTTCCGGCTTCTCCCGCGCTCCTCCGCCGATCCAGCTCTCGCCGCCGACGCGCATCGCGCCGGTGGCGATCATGGCGACGAGGCGTGCCTTCAGCTGGTCCGATTTGGTTCTGGCGCGCCGGGCGAGCCCTTCGGCCAGCGCCCGCTCGAGCTTCTCGTATTTGAGTTGGTCGCGCGCCCGAAGCGCGGGATTGTCGCGCTTGAGCCGCGACATGGCCGCAGCTTCGGCCGGATCGATCCGCTTGAGCGCCGCCGCGATCGCGTTCTCCGCCGCGGTCAGCATGGTTTCGCCCGCCGGTCGCGCCACGACCTCCGCGACCAGCGCGGCGGCAGCGCCTTCCTGCCAGGCCGCGACGACGTCCTCCTTCGAGGCGAAATAATGGAAGAAGCTGCGTCGCGACACGTCCGCCGCGGCCGCGATATCGTCAATGGTCGTGGCCTCGAAGCCGCGCTCCAGGAAGAGTGCCATCGCCCCGCGGGTCAACCGCTCGCGGGTCGCCTGCAGCTTGCGCTGGCGCAGGCCGGTGCCAGCGGCGGATTTTGCTCCTACCGGCAATGGCTTGGTGCGCTTGTTGACCGATTTCCCGGCGAGCTTCGAAAGCTTCAAATCATTTCACCACTTGCAAAGTTGCACCCAGTGCACATTTAGACCCGTCGCGGGCCTTTTCCCAGCCCGACGGAGCTATGGCATGACCGATTGGACCACGGCAGACATCCCCTCCCTCAGCGGCAAGACTGCCGTCGTGACCGGAGCGACGGGCGGCCTCGGCTACGAGACGGCGATGGCGCTGGCGGGCGCCGGTGCCATTGTCATACTCACGGGGCGCAACGACGCAAAGGGCCTGCGCGCGATCGATGGCATTTGCGAGCGCTTTCCCAATGCGCTGATCGCCTACGAGCATCTCGACCTCGCCAGTCTAACCTCCGTTGCCGATTTCGCCAGGCGCTTCGCGGCCGGCAATGAACAGCTCGACCTGCTTGTCAACAATGCCGGCGTGATGGCGCTGCCGAAGCGGCAGCAGACGGCGGATGGTTTCGAGATGCAGCTCGGCACCAACTATCTCGGTCATTACGCGCTGACGGCGCAGCTGTTGCCGCAGCTTCGCCGGGCGAAGGCGGCTCGGGTGGTCAACCTCTCGAGCCTTGCGCACCGCTCCGGTTCGATCAATTTCGACGATCTGCAGGCTAGGCATTCCTATCGTCCGTGGCGGGCTTATTGTCAGTCCAAGCTGGCGATGCTGATGTTTTCGCTGGAGTTGCAGCGCCGCAGCCTCGCCGCAGGCTGGGGTCTGACGAGCCTTGCCGCACATCCCGGCTACGCGCGGACCGATCTGATTTGGAACGGGCCGGGCACCAGCAGTTTGCAGTCGCGTGTGAGCCGGTGGCTGCAGCCCTTCATTAGCCAATCTGCAGCGCAAGGCGCGCTGCCCACCTTGTTGGCGGCGACCTCGCCGGCCGCGGAGCCCGGCGGCTATTACGGCCCGAACGGGTTCTACGAATTGAAAGGGCCACCGCGTCCGGCGAAGATCATGCCGAAGGCAAAGGATTTCGCCTCGGCAGCCATGCTGTGGGATGTCTCGGCGACTTTGACCGGTGTATCCTTCGACGAGATCGCGGCCGCCGCATGAGCCGCGGGCCTGTCGGGGAGGTCCCGATGCAGATCATCATCTTCGGCGCGACCGGCATGGTCGGGCAGGGCGTCTTGCGCGAATGCCTGGTCGATGCCGGCATCGGCCGCGTGCTCGTGGTCGGCCGCAGCCCGACCGGCGTGCGCAACGCCAAGCTCACCGAGATCACGCACGGCGATTTCATGGACTACTCGGGGATCGAAACGCAGCTCACCGGCTTCGACGGATGCTTCTTCTGCCTCGGCGTCTCCTCGATCGGCATGAGCGAGGAGCGCTACCGTCAAATCACCTATGACCTCACGCTCGCAGCGGCGACCGTGCTGGCCCGGCTCAATCCCCAGATGACATTCGTCTATGTCACGGGCGCCGGCACCGATTCCACCGAGCGGGGTTCGCGAATGTGGGCGCGGATCAAGGGCAAGACCGAGAACGATCTGCTCAAGCTTCCGTTCAAGGCGGCCTACATGTTCCGGCCCGGTGCGATCCAACCGCTCCACGGTGCCCGCTCCAAGACCGCGTGGGTGCAGGCCGTGTATGCGGCAACCTGGCCACTGTGGTCGGTGCTGCGCCGGCTCTCGCCGCGGCTCGTCACCTCGACCGAGCAGATCGGCCGCGCCATGATCCGGGTTGCGCGGGAGGGGTATCCGCGAAAGGTGCTGGAGATGGAGGATATCAATAGCCTCTAGTCCGGTGGGGCGTTAGTTCTAGGGAAATTTCGCCGGCCGCCCGCGTTGAGCCCCGTCCGCCCGAAGCAGAAAGCGCCGTCGATGTCTCCCCAGCTCAAACTGATCGCACTCGACGCCGACGACCTCTCCGTGATCTCGGCCCACGTCCAGGACGCCCGCGTGCAGCCCTCGGACATCATCTGGCGCCAAAGCGAAAAGCGGCTGGTCGTCGGCATGAGCCGGTTGGACTGGGAGCAGACGCTGGACGGCGAGGCCGAGCCGCGCAGGCTGGTGGCGGCCCTCCGTTTCGACCGCGTGCTCGCCTGCAAGGCGCGCAACATCGATCTCGACGCGCTGGACACTGTCCTGGACCTCGTCGGCATCGAATTCCACGGCCAGGACGCCCCCGGCGGGAGCGCGCTGCTCCTGTTTGCCCAAGGCGGCGCCATCCGCCTCGACGTCGAATGCCTTGAATGCGAGCTGACTGATCTGGGGGCGGATCAGCTGGGGACGGGGTTGGAGGCTGAAGGGGAGGGGTGAGGTGGCATGCCAAGGCCACGCATTCCGCTTTTGCCAGGACGACGCCGGAGGGGAACGGCCCGGCCCAAGGGTTGACGCAGCTTCCCCGCCGCGCCATTGAGCAGGGGCCTGGTGAGCCAAGCCGCGCCCCCAAAAACCAGTTAGAAGCCAAGATGCCCGTTCGTCTCGACCGCAGCAGCGCCGATTTTGACCAGCGATTCGGGGCCTTCCTCGCCACCAAGCGCGAGGCCTCGGCCGATGTCGAGGCGGCCGCGCGTGCCATCGTCGACGACGTGGCGAAGCGGGGCGATGCCGCCCTGCTCGAGGCCACGGCAAAGTTCGACCGGCTGACGCTCGATGCATCCGGCCTGCGCGTCACCGCCGCCGAGATCGAGGCCGCGGTGAAAGCCTGCGATGCAGCGACGCTGGATGCGCTCAAGCTCGCGCGCGATCGCATCGAGACCTATCACAGCCGCCAACTGCCGAAGGACGAGCGCTTCACCGATCAGCTCGGCGTCGAGCTCGGCTGGCGTTACACCGCGATCGAATCCGCCGGCCTCTACGTGCCCGGCGGCACCGCGGCCTATCCGTCCTCGGTGCTGATGAATGCGGTGCCGGCAAAGGTCGCGGGCGTGGCGCGTCTCGTCATGGTGGTGCCCTCGCCCGACGGCAAGCTCAATCCGCTGGTGCTGGCGGCAGCAAAGCTTGGCGGCGTCACCGAGATCTATCGCGTCGGCGGCGCGCAGGCGATTGCCGCGCTCGCGCATGGCACCGCGACGATCGCGCCTGTCGTCAAGATCGTCGGACCCGGCAACGCCTATGTCGCCGCGGCAAAGCGGCTGGTGTTCGGCAAGGTCGGCATCGACATGATCGCCGGTCCCTCCGAGGTGCTTGTCATCGCCGATGACACCGGCAATGCCGACTGGATTGCCGCCGATCTGCTGGCCCAGGCCGAGCACGACACCAGCGCGCAGTCGATCCTGATCACCGATTCGGCGCGCCTTGCCGCCGATGTCGAAAAGGCCGTCGAGGCGCAGTTGAAGACGCTGCCGCGCGCCGCGATTGCCAGCGCCTCGTGGGCCGATTTCGGCGCCATCATCATGGTGAAGAACCTCAACGACGCCATTCCGCTCGCGGATGCGATTGCCGCCGAGCATCTCGAGATCATGACGCAAGATCCCGACGCGCTCGCCGCAAGGATCCGCAACGCCGGCGCCGTGTTCCTCGGGCCGCATACACCGGAGGCGATCGGCGACTATGTCGGCGGCTCCAATCACGTGCTGCCGACGGCGCGCTCGGCACGATTCTCGTCGGGTCTTTCGGTGCACGATTTCCTCAAGCGCACCTCGATCCTGAAATGCGGCCCGGATCAGCTGCGTGCGCTGGGTCCGGCCGCGATGATTCTCGGTAAGGCGGAGGGGCTAGATGCCCATTCGCGCTCGATTGGATTGCGCCTCAATTTGTCATGACCCAGCCGCCCGAACAGGACGACTCGACCAATCGCATCGTCGGCGTCACGCTCGACGAGGACTCGATCGGCCGTTCCGGGCCCGACATCGAGCATGAGCGCGCGATCGCAATCTACGATTTGATCGAGCAGAATTTGTTCGCGCCCGAGGGCGCCGACGGGAAGGGGCCGTTCACGCTGCATATCGGCATCACCGGCAGCCGGCTGATGTTCGACATCCGCCGCGAGGACGGCACGCCCGTGGTCGCGCATCTGTTGTCGCTGACGCCGTTCCGACGGATCGTGAAGGACTATTTCATGATCTGCGACAGCTACTACCAGGCGATCCGCACGGCGACGCCGGACAAGATCGAGGCCATCGACATGGGCCGCCGCGGCATCCATGACGAGGGCTCGCGCACGCTGCAGGAGCGGCTGAAGGGCAAGGTGCGGGTCGATTTCGAGACCTCGCGCCGGCTGTTCACGCTCATTACTGTTCTGCACTGGAAGGGTTAAGCGCGATGGCGGGTCCGCCACGCGCACGCGATCCGCAATCGGTGCTGTTCGCCTGCGCCATGAACAGCGTGCGCTCGCCGATGGCGGAGAGCCTGCTGCGGCACATGTTTCCGCAGGGCCTCTACGTGAAGTCGGCCGGTGCCAGGCGCGGCGAGCTCGATCCGTTCGCGGTGTCCGTGATGGCCGAGCTCGGCCAGGACATCTCCACCCACAAGCCGCAGACCTTCGAGGAGCTGGAGGACTGGGAGGGGCTGAATTTCGACCTGATCATCACGCTCTCGCCGGAGGCGCACCACAAGGCGCTGGAGCTGACCCGCACGCTCGCCGCCGACGTCGAATACTGGCCGACGCAGGATCCCACCACCATGGAAGGCAGCCGCGACCAGAAGTTGGCTGCCTATCGTGACGTCTGCGATCAGCTCCTGCTGCGCATCCGCCGGCGATTTTCGAAGGTGGGCGCGGCAAACGGCTAGCATTCGGCGCCCGTAACACCCGCGTCACAGACTGCGGGCACACGCATCCCGTGCCCGTCGAATCAGTAAAGTCCGGGTTCCCGGGTTGTGAAATCAGCCCCCGTCCGATAGGTTCCGCGCGCAATTCACCCCCTGCTTCATTCCCCAAATCACCTGATGCTCGGCCGCCCCAAATTCGTTCTCGCCTCCGGTTCGCCGCGGCGCCTGTCGCTGCTCAACCAGGCCGGCATCGAGCCGGACGCGCTCCGGCCCGCCGACGTCGACGAGACGCCGAAGCGGGGCGAGCTGCCGCGCGCCTGCGCCAATCGGCTGGCGCGGGCCAAGGCGGATGCGGCGCTCAAATCGGTTCAGCTCGACGACGAGCTGCGCGGCGCCTTCATCCTCTCCGCCGACACGGTGGTGGCGGTCGGCCGCCGCATCCTGCCCAAGGCCAACCTGGTCGACGAGGCCGCGCAATGCCTGCGGCTGCTGTCGGGCCGCAACCACCGCGTCTACACCGCCATCACCCTGGTGACGCCGCGCGAGGCCTTCCGCCAGCGCCTGGTCGAGACCCGCGTCCGCTTCAAGCGCCTCTCGGAAGACGACATCCAGGCCTATATCGGCTCCGGCGAATGGCGCGGCAAAGCCGGCGGCTACGCCGTGCAGGGCATCGCCGGGTCGTTCGTGGTCAAGATGGTGGGGTCCTACACCAACGTGGTCGGCCTGCCGCTCTACGAGACCACCACGCTGCTTGGCGGCGAAGGTTTCCCGATCCGCTTCGGCTGGCTCAACGCCACCGCCATCTGAGCCGACAAGCCGCTCCTGCAAAAAATCTCGAAAACAACCCCATGCACAGTAGAATTGCCCCGCGGGACCTGGCCGGGCCGCCTGCGCCTTCGCCGGAGGAATCCCTTTGGCGACAGGCTCTTGAACTGGCTCGCATGTGTAAGCTGAGCACCTCATGGACTACCCGGTGAAAAAGCCCGCAAGCTCCCTCAAAACCTGCCCGATCTGCGGCAAGCCGCAGTCCGAGGCCACCCGCCCGTTCTGCTCCTCGCGCTGCCGCGACGTCGATCTGAACCGCTGGCTGAAAGGCTCCTATGTCATTCCCGGCCGGGATGACGAGGCAGATGGGGAAGAATAGGCCTGTTCTATCAAGTATTTAAATTGTCGATGCACCGCCACGCGGCGTTGCCTCCGAGCCACGTCCCGCCTTGTGCACAGCCGGGCCGCGCCCCGCGAAGCCATCGGCGAAGCGTGGGTGGACAGGCAGCCTTCAGCCCACTATAAACCGCCCGCTCGATGGGCTTTGGCCCCTCTTTGGAGCACGCCCAGGTAGCTCAGTTGGTAGAGCATGCGACTGAAAATCGCAGTGTCGGTGGTTCGATTCCGCCCCTGGGCACCATCGCTCTTCTAAGAGCCTGATATCCAAGGCTTTACAGCAATTTCAATGGCTTGCCGCCTCCCAATTGGTACATTGGGGTGGTACAAATGCCGTTAGCCATGCCACGTCCCTCGAAGCATCCGAAAACCGGAATTTATCAGCTCCGAAAAGTCGTCCCGGACGACCTGCGCACGCTGGTAGGTAAGCGCGAGGAGAAGGTAAGCCTTCAGACCCGCGATCCCGCCGAGGCCAAAGTGCGGCATGCCAAGGCGCTCGCCGAGCTCGAAGCTCGGTGGGCCAACTTGCGCGCCGGGCCGAAACTTCTGACCGAGCGGGAGGCGCACCAGCTGGCCGTGGTCTCGTATGAGAGGTGGCTGGAGCAGCACCGGGACAATCCGAGTCAACAGATCAGCTGGGAAGTCGAACTGGGGGATCGGCTCTTTGGCCCACCCCCGACCAGGGAGGAAAAAGACGCGGCTCGTGCGCAGTCGGTCGATTTCTTCTCTCCCGAGCCGGAATTGTACCAGATTGCTCGAATGGAGCAGGCCTGTTTGGAAGCCGCGGACGGCTACCTGAGCGCTCACGGGTTTTCTGAGGATTCGCAGAATCGACGAACCATGGCCCGCGCCATTGGGGTTGCCATACAGCGTGCAAGTCTGGTGCTAGCCAAGCTGGCAAGAGGGGAAACTGTCGCAGAGTTTCCCTTCCCGACTTTGTCGGTATCGCCGGGCGCGCCTGTCGCTCGCTCGCCAGGACGAGCCGTCACATTCCAGGATCTTCTGGATGGTTGGAAGGCCGAGCGTCGGCCAGTCGCCAAGACTGTTTACGAATGGTCGCGCGTCATCCGGGAACTAGAGAAATATCTTGGGCATACAGATGCCCATAGCCTGACCGCTGAGAATCTCGTCGACTGGAAGCGGGCGTTGGTGGCTGCGGGGCTGCGGGCGAAGACCATCCAAGGTTCGAAGCTGTCGCCGGTGCGGGCCATCCTGCAATGGGGTGTTCAGAACAAGCTTCTCAGGTTGAATGCCGCCGAAGGCATCTCGCTGGATGTTAAGGCGAAGCAAGGAGAGCGCAAACGAAGCTTCACGGACGACGAAGCTAGAATTGTTCTTCGGGCGGCTTTTGCTGAACAGGACCCCGTCAAGAGATGGGTGCCTTGGATCGGTGCCTACACTGGGGCTCGACTATCCGAGATCTGCCAGTTGCGAAGCGAAGACGTTCTTGAGATCGAGAACATCTGGTGCATGAAATTCGTGCCTGAAGCCGGATCGCTTAAAACATCCGGCTCGGAGCGCATTGTGCCAGTTCATCCTGCGCTCATCGAAAGCGGCTTTCTGAAATATGTGGCTCAGATCAAATCGGGGCCACTGTTTTCCGAGCTCTCTCCGGACAAGTTCGGGAAGCGCGGCGGCAACGGCACAAAAATGATCGGACGATTTGTGCGTCAACTTGGATTGAAAGACCCACGGCTGTCGCCAAGCCATTCCTGGCGTCATCGGATCAAGACGATGGGACGCAAGTATGGGCTTGCGCTGGACGTTCTGAACGCGATCACGGGCCATGGGTCGAAGTCGGTCGCGGACTCTTACGGGGAGTTTCCCGTCGAGGCGCTTTTCCGAGAGCTTTGCAGGATACCAACGCTTAAGCTGGAAACGAGCGCTTAAAATGGCTAAAGCGCAGTTTGCGTAGTGTGCTTCCAATGAGCTCAGTAGAGCACCAGACTACGAATCTGAGGGTCGGACGTTCGAATCGTTCCGGGCGCGCCATTTTTCCCGCTGTTTTCACGCCATTTCGGTTTGACGGCGTCCGGGCGGGGAAATTGGGGACGCGCCGGGGACGCAAAAGCAAGATCTGCGTCGAAGCCGGTAGGTCAAGCGGCGACCTGTTTTCTTTCCTGAAGGAAGCCTTGGCGCTCATTCTCGTCCGACCAATTGATGACCTTAGATTCGCCTCGAAGCATGGTCTTCGCGTATTCGATCTGCTCGACACCGTCTTCCTTTTCAGGCCGCACTAGGCTGTAGGCTTGAGCTTCCTTGTGAGCGCTCCTGATGTCCTCAAACATGTAGGCCATCCAGCCGGCGCGCTCCTTCGCCTTATTGATATGCATCGAACTGAGGTTGATGTGCTCGAAGACGTATAGGCGACCGTTCTGTTGGGAGAACGATGGGGTATGGGTGACATGGCTGCCAAGGATGTCCCTGTTCCGAACCACCGGGTGGCGCCCCACTTCGAGCAGATCAGCAGACGTGGCGAGAACGTCAAATTCCTTCAGGGCAACAGTGATATCTTCTGCAAGATCGACTTCGCTGTCTTCCGTGTCCTTCCAGTCAAAAGCTTCCATCGCCCCGGCGCCCACGAGAAGCGTGTACAGGAAGTGGCACACTTCGCCGCTGTTATCGGAGCCGGTGTCAGTGACATCCCCACCCGCATCAACATAAAAGTTAGCAGTTTTACCTTTGATGATACCAGTTAGGTCGCGCGACTTGATGCGGTCGCGCCAAAAGTCCCGCCACTGGGAGTACACGTTTGGATAGAGAAACTTCGACTTGATCTTCCGAGCGTCGAAGACACCATCTTCGCGCTCTCCAAAGAACCTAGCGACGAGAGATCCGTTCGCCTCAACGATCACTCCTACATTCCGCGGTTCATTGCGAAACGGATCATCGACATACTTGGCAATCCAATATTGTGCGCTCATGGCTTTGCCTTAGGGAGTTTCGGAAAACTTGCAAGGTTGCTTTGTACGATAACTTCGAGCTCTTGGCACCGCTTTTTGATGAAATCTGCGCATGCACCTTTATGGGCTGTCGGAAGCCCAACCGTGGCACAGGCATCGAGCACTCCATCTATGAAGTAATGCGGGATCTGCTTGATCCTATTGTTCCAAGTCTCGAACCCGTCATAGGTGTCGATCTCATGCGCGAGGCAATGTCCTCCAAAACCAAGTTTGCCGTCGCTCGATGCCAAAGTGATGAGGACGTCTCCGCTGGGACGTAAAAACGCGTGGCTGTGGTCGAAAATTTGAATTCTCTGTGTCGAGCTATCGTAGGCAATGTTTTGATGATGGCGGTCGCTGTTCAGCACGAGCATATCAAAGAGAATAATCCCCCATGAAAGTCGTGGGTCGGAAGCAACTATTGCGCTGGGATTGACAGGTGGGAGAGCTTGGCCAGCCAGGTTGAAGTCTAACGAAAAGAAATACGTTTCTGCGCTCTTTTCTAATGTCGCTCCCGGCGGGCAAGGCAGAAGAAGCATGCGAGCGACCGCGTTGCAAAAAACCTCGTTTGCGACAATATGCGGCTCCGCAGCGGTAGCTCTTTTGGCAACGCCAGCAACGCCAACATAGCAAGCCCCCGTTGCGCCGATATTTACTGGCGGGCCCCAGGCCCAAACTTTGTATGTGGTGGCTGGCACAGCTCGCCCTAAAAAGATTAAAACAAACACTACCTCTGGCAGCAACTTATGACGATTATCTAGACGCGTGTACCAATACTTTTGACGAAAGAGGCCGACCTTAGGACACGGCAGCGGGTCGACGCGCTCCTGGAGGCTGGTCGGTTCAACTACCGACTGAACGCCTCCATTACTCGTGACATGGCGGGATGCCTCCGGTTCTTCACCTTGATCAGTCTTTCGACCGGCCGGCACTGTAGTGCCGCTCGCGCCGCTTCGACACCATGCCCTCGAGGCCCATGCTGCAAGCGGCGCCGAACAGCTTTTGCCCGATCTCGGCCGCCCCAAATGGCGCAATGAACATGCCGTCGGGCCGGCCGCGGAGCAGCCGCGCCAGGTTGGCCTTGCGCATTGACAGGGGCATTTGCCGCAGATCCTCGCCGCCGAGCGCAAGGCCGTCGAACGCGTACAGCTGCACTTCGGCATCGTGCTTGCGCGAATGCAGCGCGTTGAAGTCGGACACGCCATCGACGCCGAGCGCCCGAAGATTGGATGGTCTCTGAGGTCGAGGACGGGCCAACAGCTAAAATGGGTCACCGATGGGGGGGAAGCGGTCTCTACGCCCGAGCTAAATTAGTGAAGGCCTTCTCAACTGCACGTCGCATTGCCTACATGGATGAAGTGTATGAGCTCGGCGCGGTCGTCGAACTGAAGATTTTCGAGAACCGCGATCACAGCCTGCACGCCGTTCCTTGCGGTCATCGTTGTGGTGACGTCTCGCGATGTATCTTGGTGCCAATTCTTGCCCGGAGCGCAGAAACAGACGCTGACGGTAAACTGCGGCATTCTCATTCCCTCAAGGCGACAGCACACATTTACAACCATCGTTGGTTGCCTGTTACCACAGGTAGAGCCCTTAGTCTTATGGAACTGCAAACGGCTCGATCGAACTGTGGAAGTCTGGTTCAAGTGCCACTCGGGGAATGTCCACTTTAATTCAAAAGCTGGTGTGCCGGAGCGCGATCCCACAAGTGATGAGCACGTGGGCTAAGGCCGAAGCGAATTATCCGACATTGCTGCACGGCTGCCCGACCGCCCTATCTTCCGCTATCTCCCCAAAATCGAGCGAAGCTTTACTCGCTATCGGCCCAAGCCATTTGACCACAAGTTGCATATGAAAAGAAATTCGTGGCAGGGATGCAACATGCGCAATGAATTTACTCAACCGACGAACTTCGCCTCAAATGCACCGCGATGCACGCAGAGGTAGATGGGGCCGTCGCGCCGAAAGCGCGAGCAACGTAAAGAAATGGTCGGCAATCCAAACAGAAGCTCCGCCTGCGGCCGTGCTGCTTGCTAGGCGCCGACGGTCGCGCTTGGCTACCGCGAACTTACGAGGCGAGCGTGTCTTAGTGCCTCGCCCGACCTTCAAAAGTGGAGGATACAGTGCCACGCTCCTCAAGGATGATCATAATCGGGTCCGCAGCGGCCATTGGTGCACTGCTGCAGGCATTGACCTATCGCAGCGCAGTCGCGCAGCAGGTCGTTGCTGACGGCACTACGCAGAGCGCGAGCGGGACGATCAACACTGGTGTGTTGACGCCCACGGGGGGCTACGGGCTCTACGCACTTAATAATGGAATCATCAATGGGTTCAGCCCACTCAGTGTGATCACGGGTGGGGCGGGCTCCGACGCGGCACACGCGCAGAGCGGCGGCATCATTACGCTTTTCAGTGGCTCGTCGGTTTCGACCGCCGGCAGCTCTGCGGCGGGTCTCCTCGCCACGGGTATCAACTCGGTCCTCAATACGACGGACACCACCGTCTTCACGATGGGTAGCAACGCCCGCGGTGTAGAAGCGACCCAAAGTGGGACCGTAAACTTTACCGGCGGTTCGGTCACGACAACTGGCAGTATGGCCTACGCTCTTTCCGCCCCGCAAGCCAACTCGACGATAACAGCGAGCGCCGTGACCATTAACACCACTGGGGGCGCCGCCTACGGAGCGCGGGCGAATGGGTCTGGGCACATCGTTCTCAATGGCGGTTCGATTGCGACCGCCGGCAGCGGCGCTGACGCCCTCATCACCATCGACAGCGCCGCCTCAATTGACGTGACAAATACCATTATCCGCACAAGTGGCCCAACTGCGAGCGGCGCCAACGGTTTTTTCGGAAGAATGACACTCGACCATATTGCCGTTACGACGTTTGGGGACAACTCGCACGGAGCCAGGGCCGACAATCTCGGCTCCGTCACAGTCACAGGAGGGGCGTTCACAACCGTCGGAACGTCGTCGTTCGGCCTGCTCTCGACATTAGGAAGTACGTTGATTGCAACCAATGCCACGGTGGTGACGAGTGGCGCTAGTGGAATTGGCGCAAGCGCCCAATTTGGTGGTCGACTCGTCTTGAACGGTGGAACGATCACAACCGGTGGCACCGCGGCTGCAGGACTTTTTTCGGTCGGGTTGCTTTCGGCTCTATCGGCCACGCCCGCGGTTCCGTCATTACTGGTATTGCTCGACGACGCCTTATCGCCTTCTGCCGGTGCAACGGGCTCATCCATCACTGCCAATGGTGTGACAGTCAGAACATCTGGATCGGGGTCTCATGGCGCGAGCATCCGCGGCGGGAGCAGCCTTGCGATGAACGACAGTTCGATCGCCGTCTCAGGCGCAGGTGCAAGCGCCCTGTTTTCGTCAGCCTATGACATTGGCTCCAGCACGGCCCTGATCAATAACAGCACGCTGATCGCCGCGCAGGGCGCCGGCGTCCGCGCCTCCGGGACCGCGTTGAATGCAACATTCGTCGGCTCGTCGATCACCGGAAGCCCGAACCTTTTGGAGGTCGTCGGCAATGGCACGCTCAATCTGGTCTCCGGTTCATCTATTCTGACGGGTGCTGCCATGACGGAGGCTGGCAGCACTTCGAATGTGACACTTCAGAACAATTCAACCTGGAATGTGACTGGAAATTCAAATGTCACCAACCTGGCCAACGATCCGAGCCTAATCCAGTTCACGCGGCCAACAGGCGACCCGACGGTGCTAACAAGCTACAAGACGTTGACGGCCGCAAACTACATTGGCCAAGGTGGCACGATGGGCTTGAACACGTATCTCGGCACTGACGGCTCACCCTCGGACAGGCTTGTCATCAACGGCGGCACCGCCAGTGGTAATTCGTTGCTGCGGATTACGAATGCGGCCGGCGCGGGTGCTTTAACGACCGGCAACGGCATACTGGTGGTCGATACGATCAACGCTGGCACCACCGCGCCCGGTACCTTTGCCCTGGTCGGGAGGGTGGCCGCAGGACCCTACGAATACATCCTGTTCCGCAGCAGCGTTGACGCCAGCAACGCTCAAGCCTGGTATTTGCGCTCGACGCTCGACTGTTCGCTCTCTCCGAACGATCCGGTCTGTCCTGCCCCCGGCCCAGGAGCCGGCCCTGCGCCACCAGATTTTCGGCCCGAGACCTCTCTCTACGCCGCCATTCCCTCGATGGCGCTGCTCTACGGCGGCACGCTACTCGACACCTTCCATGAACGTGTTGGCGATGAAGGCCAATCACGCAACCAGCCGCGCCTGAACGGCGTCGCCGCCGGCGCGTGGGGGCGCGTCATCGGTCAGCATGGCAACCACGAAGGCGATCCGCTCGGAGTATTCGGCAGCGGTCCGAAGTTCGACTACAACATCGGTGCGTTCCAGGGCGGTCAGGATTTGCTTCGGCGCGATGGCGCCGACGGCAGCCGGGACCACGCCGGGCTTTACGCGGCGGTCGGCCTGCTCACCGGGGACGTAACTCATTTTGACCGGACCTTCGCTGGCGCCAACAGCATCAATGCGTACAGTCTCGGCGGTTACTGGACCCATTTCGGTGCGACGGGTTGGTATCTCGACGCGATCCTGCAAGGCACTTGGTATAATGTGAGAAGCGCCTCCACCAGCCTGCCCGCGCTGACCACTAACGGCTGGGGTTTTGCCAGTTCGCTCGAAGCCGGCTATCCGGTGCATCTCGGTGGTGGCTTCGTCATCGAGCCGCAGGCGCAGATCGTCTATCAGACCATCAGCCTTGGCGACGGCAGCGATACCGCTGCCACCGTTCAATTCCGCAACGCTGGTTCAGTAGCTGCGCGAATTGGCGCGCGAATTACGCGAACATCGTCGCTTAGCGAAAGCGCGTCCATCACCACTTGGATCAGGCCCAGCCTCTGGAACGAGTTTCGGGGCGATCCGCAGACGCTGTTTTCCTCTGCGGCCGGTCCGATCGCCTTCCGGTCCGATCTAGGCGGTAGCTGGTTTGAGCTTACTGCGGGGGCGGATTCGAAGATCACAGCCTCCACCTCGCTGTTCGCTAGTGCCGGCTCCCAGGTCGGCAGCACCAGAGCCTATAATGGCAGGGGCGGCTTGCGGGTGGCGTGGTGACAATGGCGAGCCGCAATTTCGTTGCAGAATGTGAGCCGCATGATGTCCATTCCGGGTCACAAGCCGTTGATCAGATTCAAGATGGAAGTCTTCCCGGACTGCGTTGTAAGCCGACTTAGCGAGTACACGTCCTAGCTCCGCGACTTCCGACGTGGCTTCCCCGCCGGGTTCCTCAACATCCGGCGCATGACCTCCATGCTGGTGATGCTGGGGGCAAAACCCTTCGGCAGCACCGGCATCTCGTCCGGCCCAGCATTATTGCAGTCCGGGCAGGGCTCTCCGGCTCCACCGCACCCGCAGGCCTTTGGCCCGTCCCATGGGCATTCGGGATGGTTCTCGCAAACCCAGTGGGTGCCGTCACAGCGAGCGCATGTCACGCCCGGTCCTTCATCCTTGCGCTCTCTTGGCTTTCCACGGACGCAAGAAGGTCCAGCTGGCTCGCCAGAGCAAGATAAGCGTTGGAAACACTCAAAAGGACATTGGCGAGGCGAGCCGCCGATAATCCATCGTTGGCGCGCGCTCGATAGTTATCGGCGAGCTTCCGGCATTCCTCAGGTTTGAGCATTCAGCCTCGGCGTCTTATGCATCTATTCGTCCCAAATGACCTTTCCGCAATTTGCGCACTGGTAGACGCGTGCAGGCTGCCGGCCAGCCTGCAAACTCGAAATCACCGTTGTGAAGCTCGCCGGCAGGCGGCAATCGTCACAGGAGGGTGCTGGCGGCGTCCGGGTCGGCTCGCTTCGAGATGTCCCCATGATGACCATGCGCGGAAGCATGCCCGTGATTCGGATCAGCTGCGATGTCCTAGGTTAAGTCCCCCAAGGCGTGCGGGATGATTGCCGAGCGGGTGCCTTGACCGCGGGTGAGCGTGCCGCGTCCGGTCCTCCGTCAATGCGCGGTGGGCTCTTCCTCGATCTCCTGCCCGTGCAGATGGTCGAGCACGTCACCTAGGTCGCGCATGTCCAG
>NZ_JADPIT010000016.1:0-21416 GCF_023073035.1 Bradyrhizobium sp. 62 | reverse complement strand
CGCAGATCGTGCAGCGGATGAAGTGGTCATGCTCGCTTTGCGGCGGAGGCCCTTCCGGCTTGCCCTGCCGGAACATCACGCGACTCCCCGTAACGGCAGCGCGAGCTGTACGTCAAAGCGCCTGGTGGCGTTGGCGCTGATGAAGCCCTGCAGGGCGGCCGAGACCTCGTCGTCGCTATCGGCCGCGCGCTGGGCCAGGACATCGGCGATGTCGGAGGTAGCGTCCCGCGACCACCCTTCACTCGCGTTGAAGCAAACTATCCGGACCGGGTAGGCGTATTGGCCAGAGAGGAGCCCTTGCAGCACAGCTTCGAGATCCGTGTCCTGTTCGTCGGTCTCCCGCCAGGCGCAGCCGGCGCGCGCGCCAAAGTCTTCAAGAACGATATAGATGTCGCGGTCGAGGCGGTCAGACGGCACTATCGACGGGGACTGACGCATACGCAACTCCACCAAAAGAACCGGGATTCAAGTTGATGGAGATCTATTCGTTCCTGGAACGCTGCACCTCCGACTCGATTAGTGTATGGAGGGAATGGTGTGGCGGAAGCGGACCGATTTAAGAGCAGGGCTGAGCAATGCCGACGGCTCGCTGCACAGGCCGACAACGACGCCGACAGAGAGGCTTGGCTCCGTCTCGCAGCCGAATGGGACAAACTAGCGGAAGACGCAGATAAGAAGCGCGGTATCTTTGACAGATACGATTAGGACTTCCGGGGAAGTGAACATCGGCCTCCGAGTATCGGCGCCATAAGGGTGGACGGCGGAAGACTATCCAACCCCCCTTCTAGCAGAAACCAGCCATCAGACATTTGCAGCTCCTCTAAGCAAAAGGAGGCACCTCCACCAAGGTGCCGATCAGTCGCAACAGAGCTTGCTGCTCTGGCCCTTTCACGTCGCGTAAAAACTCCCCTAGCTCAATGTGAGATAGACGTCCGCCAGACGGAGCATTGGGCTGATGAATAATGAAGGCGTGGCCATTCATCGGTTCGCGTCCGATGAACCAGGTGTCGCCGTTCGGGCTTCGATAGAGTTCTCTCCTGTCAGACATAGCTTCCCCCTCAGAGATGGAGTGCAGGACAGTGTGCGGGACACGTTCAGCAGCGCGCCAGGTACATGTCCAATATTACAAAAGCGGGCGAGTTCCATATCAGTCGCGTGGCTCAGCGCGTTTCATACTGCGACCTGGTCTTCCTTCAAGCCGCGTGTCACGATCCGTAGGGCCCCATCTGGAAGCGGCCGCTGTAGCTTGAGAGCCTCGTCCGGAGGAGCGGTCATCCAGGTCTCGACTTCCTCTGGCGTGGTGAGGATCACAGGCATCGCCTTCGGATGGATGGCGCTGACTTGGGCGTTAGGCTCCGTCGTCAGGAAGGCGTAGAGGTCGTTCGTAGTTTCACCTTCCTTGACCTTCCTGACCGACGTCCAATTGGTCCAGATGCCGGCGAAGCAGGTGAGGGGCCGGGTCTCGTCGAGCGCAAACCAGATATCCCCGCCCTCCGCCTTGTTGAACTCGCTGAAGCTGTTGAACGGCACCACACAGCGGTTCTCCGGACCGAGCCATCTCGTCCAATGTTTGCTCTTCACATTGCGGATGTTGGTCGTGCCGCCATCCGGCTCCATCCGAAGCAGCTCCTTGAAATCGACCGTCTTGCCTTTGGCCTGCAGCTTTTCGGCTCGTTTCTTGGTGGCGTCCATCAACGCTTTAGATGAGGACGGCATGCCCCACCGCGCCGTAACGAGCTCGCGGCCGTTAGCGCCGTTCCTGACGATAGGGGCCTTGTAATCGGGGAATACGCCCGGCATTGGCGCGAGGTTGCCGACGTAGCGATTGACAACGCGGAACAGCGCGCTGATCGCGGCTTGGTTGGTGGTGACGCTATAGAGATTGCACATCGTCAGCAGGCCTTCTTCGTGCGCCGTGATGGTGCAGCGGGTGGGGGGTCGCCGGCCGGGCGCAGACCGATCAGATGGGGCCGGCGCTTCTTGCCCAGGGTGCGCTGGCAGGGGCCGCAATAAAGAAAATCTCGCATCAGCGCTACGTTACGATCACGGGGCTGCACGACCAAGGAAAGGTCAATAATCTCGGTGTGCTTGCAATGCTCGCAGCGCACTTCGAGGAGCGGGAAGCCTCCTGCGATGGCCGCCTTGATCGTTGGCGAGGCGTGATCGAGCTCCCCAATGAATAGGGCCGTGTTCCAAGCCGCGCAATCGAGCGCATAGGCGGTGGCGCGCGCTGCGTCCGCAGCCGCATGGGCCGTAGCTGCCTGCTCAACGAGATTGGCGAAGGTAACTTCAGCCTTGTGCATCTCACGGGCGTAATATTTGCCGTCGCCGCCAGACATGGGTGGTGGCTTGATGATGCGGGCTGCGGACATGGCACGATGATCGCGCAGAAACGATGCTGATAGAAGCCGCTAGGGCTTGGGGCAGAACGTGTAGGGCAACCATGGCTTGGTCAACGCCAATGTTCGCCGATCTATCATGTCCTGAAGAATATAAACCAGACGACACCCATCAGTACGATGGCCAGCCCCAGACTTCCAGATAGGACCGCGAATATGCTGCGGCCGGGCTCGGCTTGTCTTGACTCAGTGGCGGTTTCGATTATGCGTCCCTTCTCACGACGAACCATCTCGCCATCTCCCGTTCTCAATTCTTCAAACCTACTCAGTCCTCGCGTGACGAGCCGGAGCGAGAAGGGCTGTTCTGCACTTCCGTGCGAGTTGCTTCCTTCGACGGCGAATTCTCAGACGTCTTTACCTGGTCGGCAGTTTGCGCGCGTTTTTTATCTGTCGGTTGTTCTTCGCCCCGGCCAGTCCTGGTGATTCCGTGATTGGAGTAGGCCATTCCTTGTTCCTGTCTCGTATTCAAGCAATACGCATTTCCTGCATAGAGCGGCAATCGAGCAGCTGGAGCTTTGTTCCAGTCTGCTTGCAGGAGAGAGATGGCGGTGGTCTAGCAGTCGCGACTAAAACAGTGGCAACTGAGCACGATACTGCCGTTGAATCGCCTTAGCCCGACAACACCACCGTGGTCAGGAAATAGACCGGGCGGATCGGGCCCACTCTCTCCGGGAATGTGGCGGCCACCGTTTTGCAATGGAAGCAAACAATAGCACTGAAGACGAACGCCAAATATGGTTACCGCCAACAGCGGCCAGCGCCCGAAGAGCGGATGATCTGCGAGGTCTCCGTTGGGCCAACACCGGTAGTCGAAGTAGGGACCTATGCCAAAAGCGAGTTGGCTTTCGCCTGGGCAGCTTTGTTCGAACCAGCCCCGCTTGATAATTTCGTGGCACGAGAAGCAACGGTTGATCGTTCGGTGCGTTGCTCAGCATGCAAACACCTGGCAAAACTACACCCAAGTCTGAGCAACTTCGAAATCTCGCAATTCTGGTCAGCGAGGCCGAGGCCGCTGCCGAGCTGAACCGGCTCGCGGAGGATCTGGAGACTAAAACACTTCAAGCAGAGGAACCGCGGCCGAGCGGCTAAACCGCCTACGCCGAATGCTTCCAGGGTAGCGCGGGGCTCTTCCTCGATCTCCTGCCGTGCGAAGTTGAGAACCCGCCGAGGGCGCGCATGTCAGTACTTGCTGCAACCGTGCAGCATGAAGCGGCCGCCCTCGCTTTGCGGCGTTGAAGCCCGCGATCTGGACCGGCTAGACGTACTGGCCGGAGAGCAGACTTTGCAGCACCACTTTGAGATCAGTGTCGGTTCATCCGTCTCCCGCCAGGCGCAGCCGGCACGCGCCCGAAATTCAAGGACCAGGCAGATGTCGGGGTCCAGGCGACGGGCCACCGCGATTCTCGAGGTCAGAGACGCTGCGGGTCGCGTGGTGCTTCGAATCTCCGCCGCGGTCGTGTTTGAGGTGTGCTAGCTAGCCTGCTGTGGAGAGCCGCACAACCCAAGGGGAACCAGACCCTGCGGCCGACATTGGATCCCATGGATGACAGAAAGTGGATCGCCATTATGGTCGCCTCGATGCTGGTCCTGGTCGCCGTTGCAGCACTCCTTCTTCAGCGGCCAGGCTTAGTGATCGACACCCACGCGGTGATGAGTCGGTAGCGTGGAGCGCTCGCTGCCCAGGAAAGGCGCGGCCTCGTGATTGTTTCCGGTCGAAACGCGCGGAGGCGCATGGGCATCATTCTGGCCTAGCTGGGGCTCTCGATCCTTCTCCTCACGATCGGGTGGCCGGCCCCGATGTTCTTCGGACGCGAACGAAGTTCTCGGTGCGGAGAAGTGGCTTCTTGGCCGGTCTTAGTCGATCGAGGCTAGCCCGAATGCGAAAAGTGCGGCGCCAACAACAATCAGCACGCTCAACGGCCCCCAAAGAAGCCAAGCGCCCAGAAGAGCGAGCGACAAACCCGACAGTAAGATCAACACCGATATTGAGTTTTGCATTTGCGGGGAGGCAGCCGAGGGTACCATATCAATCCCCTGGATGATTTGGCGTTCCATCGGGGCTAGTGGCGGTGCTCCCGTCTGAAGACCCCAGTCATCCGGGCGAGAACACGGGTCCAACTTGGCTTAGGAATGCGGACTGATTTCACCGAATGGTTTCGGCATGCCCCGCTATTACTTCGAGTTTTACGATGACAAGGGCGTAACGATTGACGACGAGGGGGACGAACTCCCCGGCCTGAATACTGCGCGCAGTGAGGCCCGCCGCACCGGGCGACGCTGCGCGAGACTTAACGGCGAAAGGCTAAGATGGTCTTATAAAGGTTGAGGTTCGCGATAAGGGCAGTGCCCTGGTGAGGGTTGCCCTCACTATCCTAACGACCGACCTCGTCGGTTAAGGCCGGCTCAGTCGGCGGACTCTCTGCCAGACATTCTCAGCGGATTCGTGATGTTACCGCTCTGGATGAACCCACTTACAGGGCCTGATTCCATGGCTTTCGGTCACCTTTATCATATGGGCTATGGGCCCGTTGCGACCCTTGCGGCACGACCGGCATTTGAGTGAGCCTCCAGCTTCCAGATCGGTGTTTCTCAGCCCTGCCCTTGTACTCCATTTGCCAGCTCACGTCCCTTGTAGAGCCGCTCGATATCGACGAACTGAATCGACGCGGTATCGGTTTGGATCATCGCGGTGGAGCGCAGGCCCTCAGGCAAATCTTCCATTACGAACCGCACGGCAGCCTCTAAGTCGCCGAAGCTTCGATCTTTCCCACCATGGAATAGAGGTCCCCGGTTGCACTAGCATCATCGCAGCCTCCGGGGTCCAAAACACTGTTACTGCCTCCGTCATGCTTCTCTCCGTTGCTCGTGCCGAGTGGGAGCGTATTCGCGATTTGGGGACGGCGTCGAGGAAGGCCCGACTTGCATTCTCCATCAGATGCCAACGGTCGGCGACCTGTACTGCGTGCGGCAGGGCTAGTAACTGCAGCGCGGGTTCCTAACGTCCGCAGCTGCCGCCGGTAACTCCATCTTTCGCATGATGGTGTGAGCCGGAACAAGTCAGTGCGATACGCTCCGCGGCTACGTCCAAGAGGCCGAGCTTTTCCAGGAACACGCCGGAACCGGCTTGCTTTGAGTTACCACCCTGGGCGAGCGCGAACAGCCAAGTTCAGGTCCGATGGCCGCGGGACGCGGACGGCGGATAGGCCGACCTTGTATCGGACTCGATTTGCTCCGCAGCCCGGTTCCAATATTCCTCTGCTCTTCCTTCTTGTCGCCCCTCCAAGTCCCAAAGGTGGTAGGCGCGCTCCCGGATGCGCCGTTCCAAATCGGCGGAATGACTCTCGTGCTCACTTTGGAAATCTGGCCCGTTAGCCATGTCATCTCCTCCTGTGTCTTGTTAGCTGGGTAGATAAGAAGCTTGGCGTATTCAGGACCAAATGAGCGGCCAACGCTTCGCCGACACGGCTGGGGGCCCGGATGGTAGCCGAGCCACGCAGTCTTTTTCCTTCAGCCCGTGAAATCCTAAGCGTATGGCGGCACGTTCACCAGGGTGCCTATTAGCCGCAAGAGGGCCTGGTGCTCGGGTCCTTTCGGCTCGCTTTGCAAGAAGTCGCGGAGTTCGATGTGGGTCACTCGACCGCCAGAAGGCGCGTTTGGCTGATGAATGATGAAAGCATAGCCATTCGCCGGCTCGCGCCCCAAATACCAGGCGTCTCCGTTGGCGCTGCGATAGAGCTCACGTCGTTCGCTCATCTAACGCTCCCTGCTCTTCCAAAACGATTCAATATCATCTGGCCACCTCGCAAGCCTCGCAGGTCGCGACCTCAAGTTGAGCTTCAATGTGCACACAGCCAGGCCTCGAGAGTCGTTCCTGTCAGATGGACGGCAGCCAGTTAAGGTAGCGTCACTTGCCCTTGGTATTCTTAATTTGCTGCACGTATTCATTTGCAAGATCAAGAAGGCGTTGAGCTGCACCCTGATCACCGATTTGGCGTGCAAGCCTTCGGCATTGCTCCACCTTCGCAGCCATCTGAAATCGTAGCTGCGCTTGGTCGTCGAACGTTTGAACCATGCTGGTGTATTACACCCGCGATGAGCATCCCGCACCCAGGTCCATGACCGTAATGCTACGGTGCAGCGTGCCCGCGTAAACGCCAGCGGCCACTTATTGAGGGGCGCGTCCCGAGAGGATCGGCCCATCGCCAAACGCGCGTCGGACAATGGGCCGCCCCGGGTGGATGGTGCGGACCTGGACAGATCCAGGTATCGCGCCACAGACCGATTTCTCAACTTCTCGGCTGGAGAGACGTTCCGGTCGGATGTCAAAGCCGAGGATGGCGTTAGACCGAGGCGGCCTTCCTCTTTTGTAGCGGGCGGGACGGCGTTAAGAAGCTGAGAGACGGCGCTGACAATCTGGCTGGGTGAGAATGGATTGGTGATCAAAACGCTGTGGGGTACGCCATTGCCGCCCAGTCGGCGGCAGCAGCACCCGTCACATAGATAACTGGCAACGTGGGATCGATCTCCCGCCCCGCTTTAGCTACCCCCAGCCGTCCATGTCGCCGAGCCCGTTGATGTCAGTGACCAAGGCCCGCCATGCGGCGGCGTTGCCATCCCCCTTCAGTATTGAGATTGCCTCAAGGGCATCAGCGGCAATGCCGACCTCGAATCCTGCGTCGACCAAAGCGTCCCGGATCATCGTTGCGATTAGATATTCGTCATCCACGACCAAAATGGCCGGCGCAAATTCCACCATCTGTCCGGCCCGCCATAATGCCGGATCAGCTACGCAACAAGCACACAAAAGTTCCTAAGTGCAAAAATGAACCGACCGAGCTTTTGGCCACATGCTCAATCACCTCGGGTGCCGGCGTAGGGCCATCAAGACGGTCTGGCAGAGAATAGGCACCCGCCTCAACAACCTGCCGAGCTTGTATCTCGGCGATTTGGGCATCTAGTATTTCCAGATGGCCTTGAGGCTGCGCTGCATCTGGTTTGACGAGGGTTTCGCAGTTTGCGCCGACGCGGCCTTCATATGGAGACTCAAGGGTGAGATCACTCGCTAGCGGGTCGGGGCCTAAGAGATTCATAAGCGAACTGAAAGGCTTTCGAACCTGATTGATTCGGCGGTAAGCTGGCCGGGTGACGCAACCGGCAATAGTAGACGAACAACAACTTTCCCCATTTATGGTGGCGATCGGCGCGTCAGGCGGCGAGGGTCTAGGGGACATCAAAGACCTCCTTGCTGCGCTCCCCGCTGACTTGCCCGCAGTCGTGCTGGTGGTGCTGCATCGTCCTAGTGATCAGATCAGCCGTCTGAAGGAAGTGCTCTCCCCAGGCTCGCAAATGCCGGTTCTCATTGCCGAGCAAGGCGATCGGTTCCGTGCTGGGCGGTGCTACATCGGCGAGCCTGATGCTCATCTCACGCTGGCGGCAAAAAGCGACGTGCGCCTGGTGGACGGTGCCGGTGATAGGCACCGCAATCGGACAATCGACATTCTCTTTGAGTCGATCGCTGCTCATGCCAAGGTGCGGGGGATCGGCGTCGTGCTGTCGGGCTTGCTCTCAGACGGATCGCGGGGGCTGGAAGCGATTGCACACGCTGGCGGAGTGACAATGGTGCTTACCAGGGACGGAGTGGCTGAGCCCGGAATGCCGCAGAGTGCAGTCGCCTATGACGGCCCAATCGATGTGCTTGGTTCGGCGGCAACGATTGCTCGTGAGATCATCCTGCGCGTGGGAGCTTAGCCCGAGATGCTCTGGGGCAATTAAGCAAATCCGATGGTTGGTTTACTCGCCCTGCTATTGCCGAGCGGGCTGGACTCGGGCTGCCTCGATCAGTCCGGATGGAAGGGCTTCAATGTCGAATCGCAAGCTTCGAGACAGACAGAAGTGGCGCCACGGTTCCGACAGGCGCCCACTTCAGCTATCGCCCACTTTCGTTCCGATTACGGAACTGAACCTACGTTTTCTCGTTTTGGAGTCGTCGTGAATGGCACAAGGAAGAGTCTCCATGTCTCAGCGGCGCCGCAGAGTGAAGCAGAACCGGTCCCTTGAAGAACGATTGGGCGAGCAAGCCAGCCAGCTCAAAGAACAAGCTGCGCGGCTACCAGCTGGTGCTGAGCGCGAACGCCTTCTCAGGAAGGCGCGCTTAGCTGACACCGGCGCGCATCTGAGCGAGTGGCTGGGCTCCCCCGGCCTTCTTCCCCCCAACGTAAGCCCCCACTCGATGAGCATACCGTTTAGACGTTCCTGCGACTTTCACTTTTGAGGCTCCCGGCGCTCCTTGAATGCACAATATGCTGGCAACCGGAACGGCGGTTTTACTGACTCTTTTCCGGCAGCTAGGCGAAAGCAAATTAGC
Organism: Bradyrhizobium sp. 62; assembly: GCF_023073035.1. Classification (NCBI taxonomy): domain Bacteria; kingdom Pseudomonadati; phylum Pseudomonadota; class Alphaproteobacteria; order Hyphomicrobiales; family Nitrobacteraceae; genus Bradyrhizobium; species Bradyrhizobium sp. 62. The sequence continues at coordinate 12,653 of NZ_JADPIT010000016.1, read as the reverse complement.
GGTCTTCGTATCAATTGATACTGAGGGGGGGCTGCCCATCTGTACACTCCGCTCGTCGGGCCGTATGGCCGGGCTAAGCCAACGGCGCAGATTAAGAGGTGTGGCTATGGGCATGGAGCGAATGCGTTCGCCTAAGTATTGGTTTATGCGTGCGGAGGAGTTCCACACCAAAGCCGATAACTGCAAGTATCCCGAGTCCAGCAACTCGCTCCGTCAAGCTGCGCAGAACTATGAGGAGCTTGCGCGGCGAGCGCAGCAGATCCTCGATGCCGAACAACAAAGCGAGCGCCGCGGATTTGACGGTCGATAGGTTGCACAGGAATACGCGGACGATCGGCGCGCTAACCAGCCAGGCCCCCGAATAAACTGAGGCGGCAACAAGCCCTATTCTTTCCGGTTCTCACGCTGAGCCCTGATCTCTGCGCGAGCGGAAGCGCTCTCAAGGATCGAACGTCTCAGGTCGAGAATTGCCCGTTCGCTTTCCTCGGACAACGCACGCCGCTGCTCGCGGATGGCCCGGGATTCGTAGAAGACGCGCTCAATGCGCGCAGAAACGGAATCAGACATGTAGCGAGCATGGAGCCGCCTCAGCTGGGCGCCATTTAAGTAGGTTACCCCCCCAAAATTCTAAAATCGATTAACCCAGGTTAGTGAACAGCCGGATGCGCAGGGGGAGAAACCGCGCGGCATGTTCGTGTCACGCTGGCCGGTTAACGAGCGCTCGATCTCGCAAATTGAGGCGGCTTACCGCTGCTCAAATCCGGCCTGACGTCGGCCCCTCGGTTGCCGCATCCGGCCAAGCGAACATTCGTCCGGCCAACGACGTATTGAAGGCAACGACCCGGGCTGGATGACGTAAGACCGACTCAAAAGCTGTCCGCGTTCAATGAGAAATCCTGATGTCGGAAGTCGCCCACGCGCCGCCGCGATTCAGGATTCGGCTCTGTGCCGCGCATTTCCGCGCTTCCTCAAAGGAGAGAGAGATGATGCAGCAGTGTCGTCGATGCCAGCAGAACCTACCGCTGTCGAGCTTTGGTTATGGAGGACGCTCTCGCCCCCGAAAGTTCTGTCACGGCTGCTTCTCCGCAATAGTGAATGGCGAAGTGTTCACCATGAATCCGACCGAAGCCGCCACGTTCATGGCAAGGCTGGAAGCTGGCCAGTCGCTTCGAATGCTCACAGGTGGCGCCGGTGAGTCGCCAATTTGCTCGGCGGAGGCCTTTCGCAAGCACTGCGAACTGCATCCTGAATGGGGTGAGAAGGCCAGCCCTCTTGTCAAGATAAATGGCAAGTCTCGGGTTCTTGAGGGGGTGTACAATCGCACCGTGGCCAGCCGCACGGCCTGTAATCGAGGGCACCCATTGTCCGCCGAAGTCGCTGTAAGAATGCATGCTGAGCGGAAATGGGATCATAAATGGTGCGATACATGCGTACGTAGCTGGAACGGCGTCGGCCGATATCTGACGGAGGATACGACTATCACCGAGCCTCCCAAAATCGAGGCCCGTCTAAAACTCTCCAAGGGGTCAGTGCACCTCACGCCGGATGACGTAGCCCTGACCGAAAAGTGGGCTCAACCTGGGTGCCTCGTTGAGAAAACTGCTTAGTGAGTATGACACGATCAGGTTGAGACTGTATCGAAAGAGCAATCCATCTTGGGAGGCTAAGTTCAAGCCCGTCATCACGAGAAATTCCAGGCTCGCAACGGCGGCGGGATCTCGAGGATATCAATCCCATTGCAAATACGGACACGCCCTCACAGGCGACAATGTCAAAGTCGACTCGAGGAATGGCACACGTGCCTGTATTACTTGCAGGCGAGCCTTTACCGGAGCCCCAGCGACGGAGAAGGTCATTAGAAACGTCGAGTGCGGTCTCTTAACGGGAATGAGCTTTAAGCAACTCACAACTCCGGCTGCTGGCCATCGATCGACTCTCTCTTTCTTGCAAATGCGGACACTTAGGTTGACACAGCCAGATGTTAATAGGCGCTGGGCCATGGCGGCACGCAATCCAGTCACCGTCCGAAGCTTCAGCAGCGTCCATTCGATAGCGCCTATACGTGGGTTGCCGGTCGAAATCTCATCTGACTTCGTGCGCAATGATATTCCCCTCTATGTGCCGCAGGATGGTGATTACGAGTGGTTGTTCAACCTCACGCCGCGCTATCTTCAGAAAAGCGCTCGCGAAGATATCGTAGGTGATCTTTGGATCGAACTTTCCGAGCGCCGCGTCGATCGTGCGGGCGTCCCCGCTTGTGCAAAGCGCATGATAGCGGCCTACAACAAAGAAAATCCCATGAAGGCGTATGGCGATATTCGCGCTCCACTGCCTCTCGACGCCCCAGCCTATCTCGATGGAACCATGTCGCGCGTCGAGATTGTCTCCGAGGGTTTAGTTTTGTTCACATTTGTTTACATGCACCTTGTCATTACTTGTCCTCTCGCTCCTCGCGCGCGCGCGCGTACGGCTTGACCAGCAACGGCTTCATTCGTGACCATGGCGAGATTGATGCCGTCGCGCGCTGGTGCCGAGAGGCCGGCGTCTTGAGACAAGATGAAGTCGTCATTGATAAAAAGCGGCGAGCACCAAGGTTAGCCCATGGGCTTACGCAAAAGACCTCCGTTGGGTGCCCGTGCGACTACCAAGGATTTCAACGGCAGTGGCGTCAGACTTTGCGACATTTCATCACTTTCAACGATACACCGGCGACTACAACGTTACCGAAGGAGTTTCCCCAATGATCAGGCGGGACTATGAAATCGCGGCCGGATGGCCGGGCGAACTTGAATACGGCGGCGGTGGCTTCGTTTCGGCGATAGACGGGAAGTCAATCAGCGTTGCCCAGCCGAATGAAGAAGTGCGGCAGCATTTACAGGGCTACGGACTTCGCTGGCGTACAATTGTCGAGCACAACGGTCAGTTGATCTTCTTTGAGCCTTGCGCCATCAAAAATCCGATGTGGGGCGAGCCAAAACGCCTGTTGTTCGATCATGACGAGGGCGAAGTTTAAGGGCCCGAGCGCACACTTCTCAGTTGCGGATTGGGCTGGTAGAAAAGAACCTAAGGGGAGCTGCCACGTGAGCGTCAAAGGCTGCGGCGGTGAGATCGCGGCCATAAACGGCGCCGGTATCGATATTGAGCCTGTTAATGCGCTGATCTGGATTGCCGCTGGGGATCGGCGTGTGACCGTGCACGATCAGCCGCCCGAAATCCTTGTCACTTGAGAGGAATGGTTCTCGGATCCAAAGGAGATCGCGCCGCCGTTGCAGATCTAACGGTTTGTCTGGGTGCACACCGGCGTGGACGAAGAATCTCATTCCGTCGTCATGGTAGAGGGGGAGCGAACGAATCCAGTCTATATGCTTGAGGGGAACGTATCTTGGGGTCTTTGCTTTGTAGCTCTCTAGAGTGGATTGAGCTCCGTTCTGACGCCAGTTGAGTTCTGCGTCTTCACCCTCGAGCGCGGCAAGGAGTAGATCCTCGTGATTGCCGCGCAGGCAGATGATCTCGTCCGGCGACCATTTTTGGAGGTCCATTAGGAATTCGATGACCCCGCGGCTATCGGGCCCCCGATCGATGTAGTCTCCCAGGAAGATAAGCTTAGACCGTCCTTCGCCCGCGTCGCGCTCGCAGAGCTCGACAAGGCGCTCCAGTTGGTCAAGACATCCGTGCACGTCGCCCACCGCGTGGGTTTTGCTCAAGTCCGAACCTAATGGCCTGAAGTTTCGATATGTTAGGTGATGCCTCTAATGCTACTAAACCGCCATTGCAACTATCCGAATAGCCATGACGATGGCGTGGCAATCGGGCGCTGATCGTGGAGCAGGATTGCGCCCTTGATGATGCGGACGAGGGTCCAGATCGTCCACCACAATATGATGAAGGCGCCGATGAAGAAATAGAGCAGGGCGAAGCCGACGATGAAGTAAAGGAGTCCGATCCAGAAGGTGCGGATTTGGAACTGGAAATGGCTGCGCCACAGGTCGCTGCCCGTAGATGCCTTTACGTACGCGATGATTAGGCCGATGACGGTAGTGATAACCGTAAAGAAGCCCAACGCGTAAAGAGCGTAGACGGCCAACGCGTAGCCCCGGTCGTTGGCTGGCGGCGGGGCTTGGGTCGTAGGTTCGGCCGAAATAGTCATTCTTATAGCCCTAATTTTGATGCCGGCGATTGCTGGCTCTATTTGTGCTTTTGCTGCTCGACCAAGACGAGGTAACCCCCCGCCGCGGTGATCAGCGCGGCCATGATGATGATTGGGGTCGGGCCTTGCGCGCCGTAGCCAAGGATCCAGAGCAGTACCGCGCCTCCGACCAGTAGGCACCAGGGCCACCAATCTCCCATTCGATTGTTCATTCGCTGCCTCAGGATGTAAGGTTGGATAGCTGGGATTCAGCCAAGGCTTCGGTTAGTTGCGTCTTCAATACCTATTTTTTAGGTATCTGAAAAGTCGGTTTATGTCTCTAGCCCCCTCTGGGAGGCTGGATGCCAAAGACGGTCGCGTCACCGATTCAGAAGAAGCTCGCCGCGATGCTGGTCGGGTTCAGGAAGGATGCTGGCCTGCGCCAAGTCGACCTCGCGGAGAAGCTTGGGGTGTATCAAAGCTGGGTGACGCACATGGAGTCCGGTCAGCGCCGGATCGATGTGGTGGAGCTCATTGAATTGAGCCGGATCATTGGTTTTGATCCAGCTGAGGTCGTGAGAAAGCTGAACAAGCGCTGATTGCTTCGTCGAGGCAGGAGGAAGAAGAGAGCCCCTTTCGGGGCTCTTTTGAGCTTCGCACATTACGGTATCCGCGGGCTACGCCCCGTTTTCGAAAGCCCCCCACGTGACGGTACCCCTAGCCGCTGCTCTGGGGCGCACGAAGCTTGATGCTTGTTTCAAACGGCGCGAAAGAATGTTGCGAGCGTCTCCGTTGGGGTGGGAGAGAGTCATGACGCTCAGTCTGAAGAAGGCTACAGCACAAACCGGTAGTTTTGTCTGGGCGTAGGCGGACGAAGACCGGATGACGGAATTGGCCGTTTGGCGTGAATTGCATGCAGCTGACTTCGATCACCTGGCCGACCAGCCGATCAGCTTTTGCCTCGGCCCATAGTGCTTCGCGCTCGGCGTCCGTGAAGCCTGCCCCTACGTTTCCCATCGCGGTCGTGAGATAGCCCAACCGGCCGCGATGCTTGCCCCCGCCTTCACAAAACCCGGCGATTGTGACGTCGTGCGTCTCCTCCGGTTTGACCTTGAGCCAACGATCGCCCTGGCGCAGGATCAGGCCCTCGTAGCCGAGTTCGTTGGCGCGCTGGAGCTGCGCGTGGATATGGGCAGGAGTGGGGTTGGTCAGACTGCCCCAATGAAGACGGTGATCGAGCGGGTCGAGGCCGTAGACGTGTTGTGGGAGGACGGCCGGCTCGCCTCCCTTGAGAGACCTCGTCCGCGTTGCCCGAATGGTGTCGCGGAAGGTGCCGACGAATATCTCGCAGTCGCGAACGCTTCCAGCCGCGGGCGGCGGAATATTGTAGAGCGGCTTGTGAGCGCGGCTCAGCCAGCCCCGATCCGGGTGAAAGATTGCCCGGACGCCATCGATCTTGAGGCTGATCAGCCAGTCACCCGTCAGGTTCTTGCCACTCCACGAACGGGGGCGAGTGATCTCAGTGTTCGGCATTTGTTTGGGTCTCTCCAGCAAGTGCAGCCGGGGCCTAGCTCGAGGTCCGCAGACTTCCCCACCATCCGCGGCGGCCGGCTAAAATGAAGCTTCAGTCACTGCATTCAGATGTTTACCGTCTGGGCCGGTGAGCTTCCTTTGGGGATCTCGCCAAATACTGGGGAGCGGCAAAAGAGCCCCCAATTTGGGGGCTCTTGGATTTCGCACCTTGCAAGTCATGGCTACGGAACGTTTCGCAATGTCCCTCACGTGCCGGTACCCCTCGTCGCTGCCCTGGGAAGGTTCGCACGAAATCGCGTTGCGGAATTCAACTGGCGCCTCGGGATCTTTACCGTTTGCGCGGCGAAGCCCCGCGATGAGGGCGAGCTGCTTGCTTCGGAGCCGGCTTCGCAGCTTGGACTCGACCGCGCGAGGTGGAGGACAGCGCGTTCCGAAGCCGGTTGCCGGTAACACCAGGTCTACATGTCGGCGAAAAGCCGGCGTCTCCTACAAAATCTAGACGTATACGGGAGGCGAATGACGATGCTCTCTGAGTGCATACGTTAAGCGCCTGAAAAACCCTATATATATGGTGAGAATGTTTCTTGCCGATTTCGCGGCGGGTTCCTCACATGAAGGGGAGCCAGAGTGGTTCCCTCTTTAATCGGAGAACCACCAGTGTTCAATACACGTAGAGACCACGATAACCCGGCCAGTTGGGCCTACTATTTGCGGCAGCAAGAGCTCGCCCTCGCCGGCGAAATCAACATCCGCGAAATCACGACGGCAGTGGTCGGTGACGATTGCTCGTACGTCGAGCATGACAACGTCAAATGTTCGACCGTGGTGGAGGCGCTCAGCGCGTCGCCCTTCCCTCAACTAGCGGACGAGGTCGTCAGTTTTTTTGCCTCGAATTTTTGTGTTCACTATTTGATTCCGGTCGCTGATCCGCATTCAACTGGCCCCACCTGGCCATCCATTCTCGTTCCGTCGGAGGATGACCCGGTACATTGTTGCTTTACCGACGAAGAGCAGGACCGGATGCTCGAAATCCTTCGCGAGTGGCGCAGAACCGTTGATATTTATGCGTCCACGATTCCCTGCAGCCGCCTCGGCTGGATTGGTGGAGTCGCGATATCGAACCCTGATAGTCCCGATGAAATAAGCATGCGTTGGCCGTGGCTCCATCGTCCGTACGGTTTGGAAGGCCGGCCGGGTGACCGTCGATTGTTCGAGCTCTTTGAAGTCTCCGTCGATCGGCGCCGATACTGATCATCCCTTGGATCGCAACAGATGCGCAGCGCACCTGCCTCCCGGCTTGCGCTGCGCCGGAAGATCAACGCCGGGCAACGGCCCGTGCATCAACTAGCAGGACACCCAAATGTATAATCCCTCTTCTGACGATGCCGAAAATCGGATCACACTATTGAATATCTATGATCGTAACGAGCGTGCTCGCGCTATCGTCAATTACGGTTTGATGCACGAGCCGGACCTCGCCGATGTCGTCGCTGTCGCGGCCGCAGGCCCTGGCGAGTATTCGATGCAGTTGAGCGCGCTGACTGGTCACGCCGATGAAGCTGTTGATCGGCCGGACTTGTCGAAGCCGGTTGCGCCTCCGCTAGCGGCCGAAGCATATCGGTCACGTCCGATGAGTTACGAGGAGCAGTCGGCCACGAACCCTTTCTTTCGAGGCAAGCTGTGATCGATTTGCGCCATGATCAAACATTGCTGACGGTCCCCCAGGACCGTCAGCTGTCCAACGAGCAGGGCTCCTCGACCCGCGTCGTCGCCTTGAAGAGCGAGATCGATTACACCGATCCTGCTGCCGTTCGAGATCTGATCTGCCGGACGCACCCCTTTGGAGAACTTCTGCGATATGAGGGCATCGTCGAAGCCTGCCGCCTCGGCCAGGGCCGCGAGCTGGTGGAGCTCTCGACCCCTCCGAGCTTTCCCGAGCCCGACGAGGTCTCTTTGTCGGAGGTGGTTGATCCGCCGGTCGACTGGATCATGAGTTTCGAAAATCTCGAGCGCAGAGCGTTCGTCATTTTGAAGACCGCTTTCTTCGGAGTCGACGAGCAACACAAACAGGCGATCTTGTCCGTGAAAGATGCTGGCATTGTTGGGCACTTGGCTCAAGCAAACTTGGATCCGCCAATGAAGCCAAAACGCCACCGGCGACCCCGGCGGCGGAGCCAGCAATCAAAGTTGATGGGCCGCAAGTTGAGCGCTGGGCGGTCAAGGCCGCTTTCGGGACAATCGTGCATGCCCGACTTGTTCAAGACCTTCAAAGGTTGAATGCGCGAGAGGCCCGGTTCAGCTATGAGCCGGGCCCTTATCATGTCCTGCCGGACGAATTCGTAAGTGAAGAAAAACTCCATGTCCACGCTGCATACAACAGAGCTCGGGAAGCCCGAGCGCGGGCACGCTCCTCAGACAACCAACGCCGCACTTATCCGCCGTTACCGGCCTGAGACCTTCGACGCGGTGAAAGGCCAGAGCGTTCCTGTCGACTATCTTTCCGGCCTAATATTGCGCGGGCCAGTTTGCCGCAATCTTCTGCTTCACGGCAGCATCGGGTCCGGCAAAACGACGCTGGCGCGCATCTTCGCAAAGGCGCTGAACTGCCAGAAGCGCTCGTCGCAAAATCCTTCACCGTGCCTTAGCTGCGCCTCTTGCAAGGCAATTGACGAAGGCGATGAGACGCGGTTTGCCGAGATCGATGCACCACGCTATCGGAGCGTCGAGGATTTAAAGTCGCGGATCGCGCAACTTCTTCAGAGCGAGCGAGACCGTGGCGTGCGACGGGTCATTTTCATCGACGAGGCGCATAGTCTTTCGAACCCCAAGTTTCGCGACGGATTCGATTTTCTGCTCAAGCAGATCGAGGAATCTCCGCCCGATGTTGCATATTGCCTCGCGACGACTGCACCGGAAAGCATTCCCGGGGCGCTGAAGTCTCGGCTTGTATCGCTTCGCCTCCGCCCGCTGCCGATCGAGGAGAGCATCGATTACCTTGCCGAGATCGCCAAGCAGGAGGGTATCTTGGTCGCGGCAGAGGCGCTCGCGCTGATTGCCGGCTTCGGCGATGGTCAGCCACGCAACATGCTGCAAGCCCTTGATCAGGTCAGCGATGGGGGCGCCGGTGGCCGGTTGGAGGTGACGCGCGAACGCGTCATCGACATGTTCGGTGTCAGCCGGACCGAACTTCTGTGCGAGTATTTTATCGCGTTGGGGGAAGGGGACTTCGCCCGCCAAACCACTGTATTTTTTGGCTGGACCGAAGGCGTGCAACTGAAGGTACGTCTGATCCAAAGCTTTTTGCTCAGCCTGTATTATAACGAGCTGTGCTCCCTCAAGATCACGCTGGATCCCCTAGTCGCATCCATCCGGCCGGACGAGCGCGCCCCGATCATTACTGCATTTCGTCAGCGTCTGCCGGGTACCGACCTGAAGCATTTTTGGGAGGACTTGATGGCGGCGCTGCCGGTCGCGACGCCGGCGATTAGCGATGAAGCGCTGCTCGCGCATGTGATCGGCTTCCAGCGTCGCGCCTGCAGGTCGGAAGCAGCGCCGAGACCGGTCACCGCGCCCGATAGGATTCTCGAGGGTGCCGAGCAACGGGCCGTTCGTGCCAAACGCACACGTGTCGGGAATCCGGTAGCGCGCCTCGTACGAGTCCCCAAGTTGAAGCGCGACCCGAACTATTTGAGCATGGACAACGTTGCGCAGCTGATCCGGGCGGCTTCATTCGCGGTGCAAGAGTACGGCATTCATTTCAACGCGATGATCAGCATCCGTCATGGAGCTTTCGGGGCCACCAATCAGGACGAGGCGGCCGAGCATTTCGCGCAGTTCAGCAAGGCTCTGGATAGCCGATTGAAGGCGTGGACCGGCAGTGGCCATCGGATCTGCGTCCAGGAAGTGAATGAGGCCGAGGGTTTTTGCGGCCGTATCGTTGCACATGTGCCGAATGATGCTCGCTTCGCGCGATGGTCGGAGCGATGGGTGTACGAAGCTCGGGGCGTGGCGCAGGACGCTAGTGCGATTCGCGTAGAATTTGTCTCGCCTGGAAAGAGGTTGGACGAGCATTGGCGTTGCGTTCGCTGGTTGTGCGGCGGTCTCGATCCTCGCGAGCGTTTATTGGATCGGTTGGGTATCGAACCTGAGTTCCGGCGCATGGCAGGCGATATCGGTCAGCGTACAAGGATGCCGATATCCGACTCGCTGAAATCCGCGGGAATTATGAGAGCCGAAGAGGCGCTCGGGCTCGGCGTCTTGTCAGCCTTGGACGATGAAGCGTTCGACCGGCTGTATGACGGCTGGGAATTGGAGGAGCATTTGAGCCGTCAAGCGCATAGGCGGCTACGAGAGGCAGCCGTTGATGAGGTACGACGCCGCTATGAACCGGCCGACAGTCCAGAAAAGCGAGCCGCCCTGGACGCGGAGCTGGCGGAGTTGAAGACCAGTTGGCCGGACAAGTACGCACGTGAGCGGTCATGGCAGCTCTGGGAGCACGAACAGTGATTGCCGATAAGGTCAGCGACATCGAATTCCAAGAGCGTGAGGTTATTCACCGCGACCAGTTTTTGTACGTCTACGGCAGGAAATCCGGTCTGCTTCGTTCGGCGGTCAGAGCCCAGGTCGAGACGTTTGCCAAGCGGGCAGGATGGGAACCCGTAAGCGTGATGGCTGGCGGGACGTTGCGGGAACAGATGAGGGCGCCGTCCTTGCTCGGTGAGATGTTCGTCGTCTGCGATGCGGCAGAGTTTAGTTTAGCGGATTTGCAGGGAAGCCTCATCGATATCGTGGACGGCGGGGCAAGCAACCATATGCTGCTGATGGTTGCCGACGGCAGTGAGCTTCTCGAAGAGGAAGAATGGATCCGCGCCAAAGATGCCTTCGGTCTCATCGAAGAGCCACTGGTTACGATCGACAACTACCGATCCATTACCCGTTTCTTGCTGAGACGAAGCGATCTGGCAACCGTCCAGCACTTGGGAGATGACCCCCGGTTCTTAGGAAGAGTGAAAGCGTTTGTCCAGGATAGCCGGTCGAGCTCCCCGCGATCGCTGGCCATGGAAATCGATCGCATCATCCTGACCGAGATGAAAAATGGCGCGTTCGAGCAAGAGACGCGTCTAATCGAGCGGCGCGAACGGCGAGTGCTTTCCGAAGGACTGAACCAGTTCTTGGACGACCGCCGGACCGGTACCTTGTACCCGCTCTTGCAGTTTCTCAGTAACGCGTGCCTGTCCGGCGATAGCGCTGCGGGTATACTCGAGCGATTGTATCGCGCGTCAGCGAACGTCGTGGCCGGGCGAGACCAGCGTTACAAGCGGAACAGAGAAGGTAATCCGGCCGTCTTGCCATACTTGGCGTGGGGCATTCTGCTGCTTGAATATGAGTCAAGTCTGATGGAAGGCAATTTCATGGTGGCCTTCGAACATCTGTGCCAAGCCTATCATGGGGCGGCCGGCCGGGTGGAGGAGTGGTTTGTCGATGAAACGAATTGGCAAGCCGTCTTGCTCCGAATTTTAGGCGAACCAGCTCAGGAGATCACCGGCCTCGGCCAAGCGAGAGCAACGCTTTGTTCCGCATTGAACGCGCGGTCCCGTGCTCTATTAGACCGATTGCAGTTGCGTGAGGCGACATCGGCCCGCTTTCACGAATTGGTCGGGAAGAGCGCGGTGCCCGCGAATGAGTGAGAGTCATCATGAAGGCGGAGAGCTGCATAAACGAGGGAACATTATGGGCTTCGACCGCATCGTTGGACAAGACCTGCTTGTCGAAGCGTTGAGAGGCCATTTATCGGGCGGGACAAGTGTTGGCCGTCACCTCGCCTTCTTTGGCGGGCCCGGCAGTGGGAAGAAGACGATCGCGAAGCTGTACTCGCAGGCCTTGATTTGTGACTCGCCCATGGCAGATGGATCGCCCTGCGGAGTTTGCGTCGAGTGTGACGGCGTTCGAAGTGGAGGGAACTGGGCTTATGTCCAGATTGACGCATCGAAGCAGGGAGATGAAGAAACAGCGCGGACGCTCGTTGAACGTGATGGGACGTTGAATACTGCCGGAGTCCGGATCGTATTGATCGATCATGCCGAGCGGCTCCAGGCGCCCGCGGCGGATGCGGCATTGAAGACGCTGGAGCGAGAGACGCAGACGATCTTCATTTTCCTCGTCAGCGATGAACAGAGATTCTCCGGAGCATTGCGGTCTCGATGCAACGTCTTCCGAATGCGACCCATGGAAGCCCGAGAGATCGTCGGTCACTTGGCAGCAGCCTGCGCGCGTGACTCGATCGAACATGAAGTTGCGGCTCTGGATGTGATCGCTCAAGCAGCCAGAGGTACGTACGGAACCTCGCTGAGAATGCTCGCCGCGGTCTCAGGCCGAGGCCCATTGACCCTGACCAACGCCTTAACGGAGCTCGGCTTGGCATGGGGGCCTGCCGCATCGCACTGCTATCGCGCCCTGCTGGCAGAGCAACTCGATGAAGCGCTCAGTGCGTTTGAGAGCATTGGCCCGGACCAGCCAGCCGGTATCCGAGCAATGCAGGCAGCGTCGCTGGAGCTGGAATTGCGCCATGAACTTGGGAGCAACGGCGTGTCTGCGATCAGTCCAGCCTTGGCCGCGCTTTCTTTGAGCGATTGGGCCCAGGTGGAGGCAGACCTGGAGCGGGCTCGCCGACGCTACGAAGTGGATATCGGCAGCCTAGTCCGCGATGCGGCGCAGTTTTGGCGGGACGTCCGGCCGGGCGTCCCGATCGCCCTGATATTTCGTCGTTTCTTCGAACGGCTGCGGGGAAGGGTCGAGCAGAGGTGTAGTGCGGCGCTCTGAACCGGCGCTGGTTCAGTCAGCAATTTGACGTGCTTTAAGGCGGTCATGGACGAAACTAGCGACATAGCTCTAAAAACTGGCGACATGGCATCGTCAATCCGTTGATCTGTCATCGGGTGGGTAGCCATGTTCCTTACATTTGGTCCTGGCAGGCAGAGGCGGGAAGGGAAGGGGG
>NZ_JADPIT010000009.1:117569-120913 GCF_023073035.1 Bradyrhizobium sp. 62 | reverse complement strand
AGGCAACGGTGCGCTTCATCGTTTTAGCAAACGGGTTGTCTCGGCAGGCATCGAGGATCACAAGCCTTAGCTGCTTGGCAGGCTCGACGGTCACCAGCAAGCGGTCGAGCTGCAATGCCTCGTCATAGACGTCGGTGTCAGTTTCCAGAACCGCATCGGTCGGAATGAGATAGTTGTTTCCGTCCAGTTCAATGCCATGACCAGCGTAGTAGATGACGGCGACATCGGCCTCGCGCGTACGCCCGCCGAACTCACGTAGCGCCTTGCGCATCTCGACGATGCTCAAATCGAGCCTGACATCGACGGTGTCGAACCCGGCTTTCTTGAACATGCCTCCGACGAGCGTGGCATCGTTTGCCGGGTTGCTCAGCCTGGCGACGCTCTTGTAAGCAGAATTCCCGATCACCAGCGCGACGCGGCGCTCGGCTTGGGCTGAGCTGCAGGTCAGCAATACACAAAAGCATAATGAAAACCAGCCAAGCGCGCCCATCACAGCTCCGGATACCATATGCGCAGGGTATGCGGGGGCTGCGGAAACGCAAGCTTCGACTCAGTGACATTAGTCACACTACGCCGTGCGTCTGATCAAAGGCATTATGGGGCTGCGGCACTGAAAGTCCGCTTCGGGTCTTGGTCGTGTAAAAACGCTGTTGCATGACGCGGACCAGCGCGGTTGAGCTCAGGCTATCGCGGTCCGATCAATTTGGGCAAGTTTTACGGCCGCTCGACCAGAACTCATCCTGAGGCAATGTCGGGGCTCTTTTACGCGCCCCATGAACCGCAACGGCCGCGCGGCAACGCCCGTATCACGCCCTCACCGCCGCCAGCAGCGGTTTCATCCCGACGATGTTCAGCACGCGTGTCAGATTGTAGCCGAGCACGCACAGCGCCATCTCGGTCGCAACTTTCGGCAGCGTCACGCACAAGAAGTGCGTCGCGCCCATGCGCATCTTCAGTGTGCCGAACGGATGCTCGACGGTCTCGCGGCGTGTGCGCATGGCGTTTGGATTCTTGTCGAGCCGCGCCTGAGCGCGTTCGAGAACGTCCTCGTGCACCCATCGCTTGATACGGCGTTGTGGGCTCGGCGTGCACTTCGATTTGAGTGGACAGGTTTTGCAGGCGTTCGTCCAATAGTTGCGCAGCTTCTGGCCGTCTTCGTCGTTGGTATAATAATATTTGAGTTTCTCACCGGCAGGGCAGCGATAAACATCCTCATTTGGCAGATAAGCAAAGTCCTGTTTGCCGAAGCGTCCCGAAGCCTTCGCACCCGATGTCATCGGCTTGGGCAAAGTCACCGTGATGCCAGATTGCTCGCACGCCACGATTTCTTCACCCTTGAAGTAGCCGCGATCGGCGACAACATCGAGCGTGTCGGCCTCAAGAACGGCTTTGGCTTGCCGGGCTATGTTTGCAAGTTGCGACCGGTCTGAGCCGCTTGTTGTCACCTCGTGCGCGACGATCAGATGGTTTTCTGTATCGACCGCCGTCTGCACGTTGTAGCCGACGACGCCAGAACCACGGCCGCTCGTGGCCATCGAACGGCTGTCGGGATCAGTGAACGATATCTGCTGATCGGGCGACGCCAGAACCTGTTTTTCAATCGCTGCGAGTTTCGCCATTTCAACGGTCAGATTTTTCAGCCGTTCTTTGATCCGCGTCTTTTTTAACTCCAGTGTTTCCGACGGCTCCTGCCGGTCGGCGGTATCGAGCTGAGCGAGATAGCGCGCAACACTCTCCTCCAATTGCGTGCGCCGCCGCTCGACTTTGCCGCGCGTGAAGTTCTTATCGCGATTATTGACTGCTTTGAATTTGCTGCCGTCGATCGCAACGCTGGCTGTCGCGAGCAAGCCCATCTTGCGGCACACCTCGACGAAGCGCGCGCAGACCTTTTTGATGCCGGGACCATTGTCCTTACGGAAATCGGCAATCGTTTTGTGATCAGGCGCAAGCCTGGCGAGCAGCCACATCACTTCGACGTTGCGGCCAGCTTCACGCTCAAGCCGGCGGCTCGAATGGACACGGTTGAGATAACCGTAAATGTAGAGCCCTAAGAGCGCGGCCGGATGATACGACGGCCTACCTGTGCCGGCAGGCTCAACGCCACCGAACCCAAGTTCAGCCAGATCGAGGGCTGCAACGAAGGCGTCGATCACGCGAACCGGATTGTCATCTGCAACCCAGTCGTCCAGGCATTCCGGCAACAAAGTAGATTGCCCGCGATCAGCTCCTTGAACGAAACGAGCCATGCCAGCCCCCGCCGATTCAGTGCGGGAATCATAGCAGGCACGGCGTTTTCACACAGCCAGGGTCACTTGCCGCCGATCACGGCTGAGGTTGGAGACGTCCGCTTGGTGTCGCTAAGCCGACGTTATGACTACACGACCTAGCTCCGCGGCTTCGGTCGTGGCGTTCCGGCTGGGTTCCTCAACAGCGGGCGCATGACGACAACGCTGGTGAGGCTGTTTTCAAATCCGGGCGGCAGCGGCATCTCGTCGGGTGCGGCATCGTTGCAAGCCGGGGAGGGGTCGCCGGCGCCGCCGCAGCCGCGGGCCTTTGGGCCGTCCCAGGGGCGGTCGGCATGGTTCTCGCAAACCCAGTGGGTATCGCCACATTGGGAGCATGCCACGTCCGGTCCTCCGTTAATCGCCGCTGGCTCTTCCTCGATCTCCTCGCCATGCAAATGGTCAAGCACGCTGCCCAGGTCGCACATGTCCAACATCTTGCCGCAGATCGTGCAGCGGATGAAGTGGTCCGTCTCGCTTTGCGGGGCAGGGCCTTGCGGCTTGCCCTCTCGGAACATCACGTGGCGCCCTTTAGCGGCAGCTCGAGCTGTGCGTCAAAGCGCCTGGTCGCATTGGCACTGATGAAGCCCTGGAGAGCGGCCGAGACATCGTCATCGTTCTCGGCTGTGCGCTGGGCCAGGGCATCGGCGATATCGGAGGTGGCGTCGCGCGACCATCCTTCGCTCGCGTTGAAGCACACGATCCGGACCGGACAGATATTCTGGCCGGAAAGCAGGCCTTGCAGCACCGTTTCAAGATCGGTGCCTGTTCGTCCGTCTCGCGCCAGGCGCAGCCGGCCCGCGCGCCGAAGTCTTCAAGAACAATGTAGATGTCGCGGTCGAGATGGTCGGCCGGAACAATTGAGGGCGAGGAACGCATACACTTACTCCACCAAAAGAACCCGGACTCAATTTGAGGAGGGCATATTCGTTCCGGAACGCTGCACCTCTCGCGCGATTAGCAGACGAGAGGAGAACGGTGTGTCGGAAGCGGACCGGTTTAAGAGCAGGGCGGAGCAATGCCGGCGGCTGGCTACAGAGGCGGACAACGACGGCGACAAAA
>NZ_JADPIT010000009.1:94651-117559 GCF_023073035.1 Bradyrhizobium sp. 62 | reverse complement strand
TCCGTCTCGCAGCCGAATGGGACAAACTCGCAGATGACGCGGCCCAGAGGCGCGGCATCTTCGACCGATACAATTAGATCTTCCGAGAGTTCGGCACGAATGCTGGCTAAGTCATCGGCAGCGGCGTCGCGTTCGGGTCGCGCACTAGACCCCGTCATCGAACGAATGTCTTGTGGCAGGTGCGTCCTTCTCTTAGGACCTCAATCATCGCCAACAACGTCCTGAATCGTGTGCTGGAAGGCGTTGAAGCTGCGCCGCGGGGAAGAGCCGGCTTATTTGCCCTTAGCGGGAAATGTTGAGCCAGCTGCGGGTTGTCAGGCAGGATAACAATGGAGGAAGCCCATGAAGAGATTATCGGCCGCAGCCGTACTCGTCGCTTGTGCCTTTGCCGCAGCCCCGCTCCTGGCCCAGCAAGCGACCCCTAACCAGAATCTGCAAAATGAGGCAGACAAGGGCGTCAAGACACATAACTCAGGCGCCTCCGGAAACGTCGGCAGCCAAGAGGCACCTGGGGCTGCAGCGCACCCGCCTGGCCAGCCTGGCGTCGGTGGTGCCGCAACTGCCACTAGCGCGCAAAACTCAGGTGCCGGCGTCAGCGGAGCGCCCGGTGGTAAGAGCGGACCGCCCCCTGGTCAAGGTACTGTTGGCTCAGCAGGTGACTCAACTGTGCAACAGCAGGATCCGAGCGGCATTAAGGGACTTCCGGGTAACAAGAGCGGCCCGCCTGCAAAACGTTGAACATCAGCTGGCAAACTCAGGGCTTGCCAGTACCGTCCTCCCTGAGTGATGCGCGCGCAATGAATCGTCCCTGCCGCCCTGCTGACGAATGGGATTTACGCTCGGCCGGCCAGGACGGCGACAAGCGGATCAGCTTCTTGTGAGCGTCCAACTGTTTCTTTACCTGCCAGCGCTCTTACCGCCCTCCTCGGGGTTCAATGATTTGGCACTAGGTTGAGATGAGAGAGGAGACGTTGTCGGTCTTGCTCACGACGGCGTTGACCGCTGCGCAGCGTCGCAAGCTCGGTTTGAGCAGTGGTCATGTCCTGATTTTGTCGCTTCAGTTCAACGATACGCGCCTCTTGCGCCGCAAGCTGCCGCTCCCCCTCGACAACCTCGCGTTCGATCTGCCTCAATCGGTCTAAGAGCACATCACTATACATACCCCTACATCCAAATTGCGACCCCTGAGAATGTATCGTTCACCAGCGAATGCCGACTACGGCCGCAGGCTGCGCAGTTCCAGCAACGCAGCCAAAATGTTACCTCCTGAACGATCGGCGTTCGTAGCGGGACGAAAAGTAATAGGCGGCGATCAGGACAGTGATCACGACGTATCTGGTTTGGGATGGAGCTTGATATCTTTCAGCCTGCATACCGGCAGAAGTACTTGTGAAGCAGTGGCGTTCCTAAATCAGTGTCGGTTCACTTAACCAAGACTCGAGCGCGCGGCGCGGCGTTGGCACCGTTGCGAAGAGGAGGGCGAATGGGCCTGTCTCATGGTCACCAAAAAGGAATTCGAGGCGTTTATCTGAAGCGAGAAATGCTGCGCCGTTCCATGGCGGTATCGATGGCTTTGCTTCAGCAAAGGGTTCCGGATATCTCGCATCCTGAGCTTGCAGAATGTTAGAAACCTCGTTCGCTATCCCGCGTTGCGCGGAATGGCCAAAGAAGAAACCAAGCAGCTGCCGATCTGTGAAGCGTGCGACAGGCTGATGTTGTTCATAGGGAGCGGTTGGTTCGTCGGATGGACCGATTGCTATCTTTCGGTGCTCCGGCTGCAGGAAACTCTTGTAGGAGAAGCCGAAGCGAGAGTAGGCGGCCCGGCCGACTAGCCTTCTGCCGAGGTTCACGCTCGCGGGCCTTCTCTCTCTCTTCTAGTGAGGCGCAACCAGCGCTGCCATGCTGAATGCGACCACGCAGGCAACTGCCAAGGACCAGAGCGCTATGGCGATCTCTTTGGGCATGGTCGTGGGCTCCTCACGAAAGCCGCTTCACTCTACCTGCCGGACGAGCTCAGGGCGCTTGCCGATCAGTATCGTGTAGGCCAACCGGCGCCAAATCAGGTTAATTAGGACTAGCATGTGATATCCCTGTATTTAATACCGCCAGCTTTGACCTGCTATGTTTCAAGAAGATTTCGCCGGGGGACGAAATGGCTTCGCGCCCCTGGGCTCGTAGCGGCCCGGCGGTTCACGCTGGTGGGACTTGGTTGGCGGAGAGACGGCCCCGGCTTGGGGGCTGGAGGGGACGGTAGGCCGGGACCGCTCCGCCAGCTCACACGGTGAGCCGGCGATGACTCAAATGTCCGCCCGCGCTTAGCGTTCCTTAAATTCCGTCACTCTAAATTTTTCAATCGGACGACTTTGCGTCGTTCGTCTTTTATTACCCGGCGAGTTCGGCCCTTGCGAGTGCCCGGGCCTGCTCAAGCGCTTCTGCGCCGGTCAACAGGTTCGGCGCAAGCCGCCGCCCCGGGACATCGTCCCAGTAGAAATAAACGCTCGGCCGACCATCCGCGAAGCAGACTTCGTAGCTGCCGGTTTGGGGCACAGCTTCGTGCTTGCGGATGCGGACGGAAGCGGCTGTCATCGGTGTGGACATAGGCCGGAAATGGTTCTCAGCAAGATCAAGCAATGCGGCGCGAGATGGTTCGCGGCTGATCGCCCAGGTGGTTCACGCTGAGCGGGCCGTTCCCGGCGCTCAGATCCGCGATTGAATCGGCTGCCGGGAGCATTGGGGGCTGGAGAGCGAGCCGTGCCATGTCCGCCCTTTAACGACAATGAGTCCGGTAGTTTTACCGGCTGGAACCACCCTGCGGCCTTTCCCTGTTTGCCTCGGTTGGGTGCGACATTGGCCGATTAGGGACGCTTCGTCTTGGGTCGGGTTCGGAGGAATGCCGCTCTACTATTTCGACACGCGGGACAACGAGACATTCATCCCGGACTACATCGGAGTGGAGATCGCGACCCTAGCCGAGGTCAAGGTCGCAGCCTCAGCGGCGATGGCGGATTTTGCCAAGGTTGTCCTCCCGGGTTCGATTGTCCGCATACTCTCGATTGAGGTGCGGGACGACTCTGGCCCGATGCTCCGGGTGGTGCTTCAATTCGAAATAAAGCAGGTCGGCGTCCATTAGGGCCGCCGCGGCGGGCGGCCTCCTTCATTCCTGCGGGGGACGCTAGACCGTAGCCTTACTGGCATATACTTGGATGCGCGCTGCTCGTCGTCGGTGTAATACACCGGGCATGGTGGAAACATTTGACGACCAAGCGCAGCTACATTTTCAGATGCTTGGGAAGGTGGAGCAATGCCGAAGGCTCGCACGCCAAAACGGTGATCAGGTTACGGCTCAACGCCTTCTTGATCTCGCAAACGAATACATCGAGCAAATCAAGGATAACCGCGCGATCAAAACTACCAACTGAGCAAGTTGCTGCGCGGCGTGAGCTAATCGACCGTTGACGGGCGGCGACCTCTGGAGTCTGATCGGCGCGCCCATGGAGCAGCATCACCGCATCATCGACGAGCTCAAGACCTTCGAGCGGCTCTGCTTGGAGCAGGCCCAGGAGAGCACGCTGCCACTGGAGCAGGCTGCGCTGCTCGAAACGCCAGCAAATTGTCGCGCCGAGACCGCCCGCTGGACTGGATTGCTAGTAGCTCCAGGCGCTCGCGAGCTACTGCCCGGTGTGGGTTTGGACAAGGCGCGGAAGCATCAAGGCGCGACGCATTCGGTCCACGCCGTCTTTTAGATCAGCGCGAAGTTACCTTCGCGGCGAGATCGCTTCCATAGTCGGAAGCCGTAAAGCCACCAGATCAGGGTAAGCAGGGTTGCCATCCTCTGCGATCAATATCGCGGACGATGCGTGCCGACGGATCCGGTGGAAGGATTGACGTTGCCCGTGGATGTGAAGTTGTCTCGCTGGGTGCTGTTCGGATTCGTCGCGACGTAAGGCTGCACAGAAGTGCCACGGGTGTTGGTGTAACCCGACGACGTGTGCGTGCTTGGATTCGAGCCGGTGCCGCTGAGATATTGCGCCTGAGCAGCGGTTGCGGCGAGCGTCAATGCGACGGCAAAAAATAGTCGGAGCTTGATTGTTTTTTGTTGATTTTTTCGAATGCTACTTACGTTCGGGACGCAGGGCTCGCGGGTTGCGCGTGCGATTTACAATTCACGTGTAACCTGTTGATCTATATAGGCTCATTCAGCGATCATTTTACAGCTAAGTAGCTGTTTGCACTCGTAAAAGATGAGACTCTTAATCAGCGGGTCCCAGGTTCGAGCCCTGGTGCGCCCACCATTCAAGATCCTGCTGATGCGGGTTCTTTTCATTTCAACGCCCAGAACAAAGTGCGCTTTGTGCGAGGTTCTTTGTGTGGGCGGACGCGGCCAGCTTGCCGTTGGCTTTCCCTTGTTTCCATACCGTCACCCATTCGACTCGGCACGCGGATCCAATGGACAGATCGATGACGTGCTCATCGTAGTATAGGATACTGGAGCGGGCAAAACGGACGATCCGTTCTGCCCGTCGCCGCAGGATATCGCTTGCTGCAGAACGAAAACGAGATTGTTCGGGTCGGGTTCGAGTCGCTTTCCTACGGACCACAGTTCGGCAAACGGAGCTGATGGTCGCGGCTGGATTTTCCTGTGCGAATTCGGCTAGGCGGCCATTCGCAACAGATCGACGATCTCGGCTTCGCTCTTGAATGGCCGCGGATTGGCTTGGACGAAGCGATGATTGATCGCAATCTTGCTGATCTGATCGAACTTGTCTTCGCCGATCCCGACGTCGGCAAGACGGCCAGGCAATCCAAGTTTCTTGGTGAATTGCGCGAAGGCGGCGGCGGCTTCCATGCCCGGCTCGCCAAGGGCCGTCGCCAGGCGCTGTTGCGCATCCTCGGTGAACGGCTTGTTGTAACGAAGCAGGCTCGGCATGATGACTGGTGTGCAATAGTAGTGCGGAACACCGAAGGTACCGCCAAGCACATGGCCGATGCCGTGGCTGGCTCCCATCGGCACCCGCGCCTGGAGGCCGAAAGCGGCGAGCCACGCGCCGTATTGAGACAGTCGGCGCGCCTCCAGATCATCAGGTTGCTGCAAGGTTCGCAGCATTCCCTCACGCAGGGTGCGAATGCCGGCCAGGACGACCTCGTCGGCGAGCGGCGTGCCAGCGGGTGAGCACAAGGCTTCGATGCCGTGGTCCATCGAGCGCGTTCCCGACCCCATCCAGAGCTTGGAAGGCGTATGAACGGTGAGCGCGGGGTCGAGAATGATAGCCACCGGCATCATCCGGGGATGAAAGAAAATCTGCTTCAGCCTGTTGCGTTCATCGGTGACGAGCGCGGCTGCATTGTATTCGCCGCCATTCAGCGTGGATGGCACCGCGATCTGTCTGACCTTTGGCGATCGGAACGGAGAGACGGTGACCCCAAGGCCCATCGGGAAGGGATCGAAGCCCGCTTCGTCGGTGATGTCATGTTCCATCGCCATGATGACGATCTTGGGCGAGGTCGATCGCCGAGCCGCCGCCGACGGCGGCGACCAGGTCGGCTCCGGCGTCTTTGGCTTGACGGGCAACGTCGGCAGCTTGCTTGCGCGTGGTGTGCTCTGCAATTCCATCGAATGTCGCGACATGTCTTTCGCCGAGCGCGCGCCGGATCTTCTCGATCTCGTCGGTCTTGGTGTTCAAGGTGCGGCTGACGATCAGGAAGACGCGCTTGGCATCCAGCCGCACCGCTTCATCGTTCAAGGCGTCAGACGCAGCTTTGCCGTAAACGACACGATCGATTGCCGGAAAATTGTGTATCCCTGCTTTGCGCATTTGCGTTCTCCCTGTGAGTTATCAAGCACCGATCCTCAAGCGGCGACAGTGTCGCGAATCTGTCGCGACGCCGTTTCCAGAAAGGCCTGAGCGAGATCGGGATCGTTGACGACGCGTGAGAGTGTCAACGCCCCGACCATCGTCGAAAGAATGGCCATGGCTTTGCTCCTGGATTCCTCGTCGCTCGTTTCGGCAATCAGGCGGCTGAGGATTTCGATATGCGCTTTGATCCCGCCTTCGAACGACGCTTTCACCTCGCTGCTCTGTCTGGCCACATCCGAGCCGAGCGCCACGATCGGGCAACCGTCCATCTTTTCGTCGCGATGGCCCGTCCTGAGATAGAACCCCATCACCGCCCCAAGGGGATCCTCAGGGTTCGCGGCGATGGCGGTCGACCATCGAAGCGTGGCGCTCTCCAGCGCGCGCGCCGACGCCTGTGCGGCCAGGTCCTCCTTTGACTCAAACTGCTTGTAGAATGCGCCTTGGGTCAGCCCGGCAGCTTCCATCAGGTCCTTGAGGCCGATGCCGTCAAATCCCCGCGACCGAAACAGGCGGCTTGCGACATTGATGACGTTTTGCCGGTTTTCCTCAGCCTGAATGCGACTCACTCGCATCATTGGTCTCCCCATTTAGATTGCGTTCGACATCTATTATCCGATATAGAGCTCGAACGCAATCTATCTGGCATGAGGCGATGTTATGAAAAAGCGACCGATGATCGTGCTGGGCAGCGTCCTGATCGCGGGATGCGCGGTGGCCGCATTCGGTGCGCTTCGCCCGCCGGCAGCCTCGGCCGTGAGCGATCCGAGGCAAGGAGCCCCGATCGTCAGGATCGCGGCTGCGGCGCGGGTGACCGGATCGGAGCGTGGCTTCACCGGCATCATCGGGGCGCGGGTGCAGAGCAGCCTCGGTTTTCGCGTTCCCGGCAATATCGTGGAGCGGCTTGTGAATACCGGTGAGCAGGTCAAAGCCGGTCAGCCGCTGATGCGGATCGACGAAACCGACCTTCGTCTTGCGGTCACGGCGAAGCGCAACGCCGTTGCTGCCGCGCGCGCGTCCGTCGTGCATACCGAAGCGGACGAACAGCGATACGCCAAGTTGGTGAGCAACGGCTGGGCTTCCCGACAGCGCTACGAGCAAGCCAAGGCCGCGCTGGATACGGCCGAGGCGCAGCTTGCGAGCGCTGAAGCCGATGCACGGGTTGCCGAGAACGAGGCGACGTACTCGATCCTGGTCGCGGACGCGGACGGAACGGTGGTCGAAACGCTTGGCGAGCCCGGGCAGGTCGTCTCGGCCGGCCAGACGGTTGTTCGGATTGCCAAGGCCGGTCCTCGCGAGGCGGTGGTCGCGCTCCCTGAAACAATCCGGCCGGCAATCGACTCCGTGGCCGAGGCCAGCGTGTACGGAGCAGCCGAAGAGTGGCGCTATACGGCGCGTTTGCGGCAATTGTCCGACGCCGCCGATGCCCAGACCCGAACCTATGAAGCCCGATCTGTCCTGGACGGTGAAGCCGCGGCCGCACCACTTGGCGCGACGGTGACCATTCGGCTGCCGAGCCAGACGAGCGAGCCGCAAGTTCAGGTGGCGCTCGGAGCAGTGCTCGATGATGGCCGCAAGACCGGAGTTTGGATCCTCGACAGCGCCACCTCAACCGTACGCTTTCGGCCGATCAAGCTTGTTCGGGTGACCGACGAAACCGCCGTGATCTCCGGCTTGAATTCTGGTGATGCGATTGTTTCGCTCGGCGCTCACCTCCTGCAGGAGGGCGCTCGTGTCAGGACCGCCGCTGAAAGCCGGAGCAACTGAAGAGTCTCAATCGTTCCGCGCCAGCCGCTGGAGAAGCACATGTACAGCTACATCGTCGAGCAGGAGATCCGAAAGACCTTCGACCATGTCAACAACCATCGCTGGGATGAAGCGGTGAAGGCGGTCGCGCCGCACATCCATCACCGTGTTTCCGGCAATCACGCGCTGGGCGGGGAGCGCCACGACAAAGCGGCCCTGCGCCGCTGGTTCGAGCGGCTCGGACGCGTCCTGCCCACGCTCCAAATCAAGGTCAACAACGTCTGGGTGAAGGGCTGGCCCTGGAACACCACCGTGTTTGTCGAGTGGGACGGCACCGCAACGCTGCTCGACGGCGACGGCTCGTACGTTAACCGCGGTCTCCACGTGTTCACCCTGCGGTGGGGCAGAGTCCATGCACTCGAGGAATTTCAAGATTCACAGGAAGCCGCGCGCGGGCTTGCCGCGCAAGCGGCAGCTGGCCTCAAGGAAGCTGCCGCCCAGCCAATTATAAGTTAGCAGATGAACCTCAATCTTTCCGCGATCGCCGTTCGCGAACGGGCCGTCACCCTGTTCTTCATCATCCTGCGTTCGGGTTCAACGCCATTCTTGGCCTGATCGGACTGGCAGGCATCCTGATGCGTAACACCCTGATCCTGACCGAACAGATCAAGGAGAATCGTTCTGCCGGCCTCGATGACTATCAAGCCGTCATCGAAGCCACCGTGCAACGCACCAGGCCGGTGATCCTGACCGCACTTGCCGCCGTGCTGGCCTTCATTCCTCTGACGCATTCCGTGTTCAGGGGATCGATGGCCTACACGCTGATTGGCGGCACGGCAGTCGGCACGGTCCTGATCCTGCTGTTCCTTCCTGCGCTTTATGTGGCCTGGTTTCGCATCAAGCCGGCCCCGGACGAGCTCTACGAGCGTTCGGCGAAGGATGCAGAATTGCGAACAGCAATCGCCGCCGAGTAGGGCTCGGCGAAATCTATCCCTGCTGCGCCGTGGGTGTCTGGTTAGATAAGCCAGGCACTGCGTGGCCTCGCGCCGACCTTATAGTTCAAAAAAAGAATGTGTACAGCAGCATGGAAATGCGCCAGCGATCCTGTCCTGGAATAGCCGAAAACGCACCCTTATGCGCGGGATTTAGACCAAACTATTTCCAAGTACGAGAGCGGGCCCGTCGTCAAAGTCACGGCACGTGAGCATCTAATCGCTTGACGAGTTCAAAAAAAGAACTGTAGGCTGCGCACGAGATGGCCGAACGCAACGGCCGCGACGTGCCGGATTTACGGCTGGACCTGTTCTGCGCGATGCCTCTTCGCAAAGGGCGCGACGAGCCGCCACAGGCGCAACAAAACAAAGCCGCACACCCGAAAAGGGGTGCAAGTTTGGGAGGACGCAATGCTGGTGAGATGGAAGATCGTCGCGGCTCTGGCTCTATTCCTGAGCGGCCCCGCATTCGGCGCCGACGAGCCGGGAATCACTGCCACTGAGATCAAGATCGGCGGAGTTTTCCCCTTCAGCGGACCGGCATCATCGATCGGTCTCGTGGGCAAGGGGCTCATGGCCTACATCCAGGCCTTGAACGACCGTGGCGGCGTCAACGGACGCAAGATCAACTACATCGCCTATGACGACGGATATAGTCCTCCCAAGGCGGTGGAGCACGTCCGCAAGCTCGTTGAGAGCGACGAAGTGTCGTTCATGTTCGGCCAGCTCGGCACGCCCGGCATCTCGGCCACTGCAAAATACCTGAGGGCCAAGGGGGTACCGAGTGTCGCGATCGTCAGTGGCTCATCCAAGTTCACGGACGTCGCCAATTACCCCCTGATCACCACGGGCCTTGTCAGCTACGACACGGAAGGAAGAATCTACGCCAAATACCTGACGAAGACGCTGCCGAACGCCAAGTATGCCATCCTCTATCAGAACGACGATCTCGGCAAAGATTACGTCGCTGCCTTCAAGGCGTTTCTCGGCAAGGATTTCGATCGCAAGGTCGTCAGTGCGTCCTACGAGGTCACCGAACCGACCATTGATTCGCAAATTACCAATCTGAAGAGCTCGGGAGCCGAGGCCCTGGTGATCGCCGGGACGCCGAAGTTCGCGGCACAGGCCATCCGGCAGGCTTCAGTGATCGGCTGGAAGGCGACCGTGATCATCAATTTCCCGTCCGGATCGGTCGGAGGCACGCTTGCACCGGCCGGGCTCGACAAATCGGTCGGCGTGATGGTCGGCACGACCAACAAGGATGTCCTGGACGAGACATGGAAGGACGATCCGGGCATGCGGGCTTACCGGGCATTTTTCGACAAGTATCTGCAGGGCGCCGATATCACCAACGGCAGCTATCTGACCGGTTATCAGCAAGGCGTCCTGCTCGAGCAAATCCTCAAGCAATGCGGTGATGATCTGTCCCGGAAGAATATTCTGGCGCAGGCGAAGAACCTGAAAGACGTCGTCGTTCCGACCGTGCTGCCCGGGATCAAGGTCAACACCAGCGAGACCGAGAACATGATCTGGACGCAGATGCGGCTGCAGCGCTGGACCGGCACGACGTGGCAAGCCTTCGGAGAAGTCCTGGACGCCAGGTCCGAGTGACTCTGGCGCAGCCCGTTCCATCCATCCGCGGTAATTCAGGAGATCGTTTTCGATGTCGACGAAGCCATTGACGTTTGCGCCAAGGGAGCTCTCCGTCGAGCGCCGGATCGACGGCACGCTCGTATTGAGGTCGCCGCTCGAATTGGGGCCATGCGACTGGCGCGTCACCGATTTTCTGCCGCGCTGGGCAGCCGCGGCTCCGCAGCGAATATTCCTCGCACAGCGCAATGCCAAAGGGGGATGGGACGAGATCACCTATGGCGAAGCATGGTCGCAGGTGCAGGCGGTCGGCCAGAGTCTGATCGACCTGGGCGCAAAGCCGGCTGACAGGCTGGCCGTGCTTTCGGGCAACTCCATCGAGAACGCGGTGATCTCCTTTGCTGCGATGTCGATAGGCGTCATTCTGGCGCCGATATCGCCGAACTACACTCTGATGCCCGGCGGCCTTGCGCGCCTCAAGGACATCGCGCAGGTGCTGCGTCCGAACTTCGTTTTCGTTCAGAGTGGACGCGATTTTTCCGTGGCTCGCTCCGTTCCCGAGTTGGCGGACTCTGTCTGGATCAGCGTCGATGGCGCGCCGGACACGACGCCCTTCCGTGTCCTGACGGATCGAACGGGCTGCGAAGGATTCACGCGTGCGTCGGGTGCAATCTCCAGCGACGCCGTTGCGAAGATTCTCTTCACGTCCGGTTCGACCGGATTGCCAAAGGGTGTGCTGAACACGCACCGCATGATGGCGAGCTCCCTGCAAATGGGAAGCCTGCTGGTGTCGCCTCCGGAGGCGCCGGTCCAGGTCGAGTGGCTGCCGTGGCACCATACGATGGGCAGCAACGTCATTCTTCACGGCATTCTCAAGAACGGCGGGACGCTCTACATCGATGACGGCCGCCCGCTGCCTCAGCTCTTTCACAAGTCGGTGGCGAACCTCAAGGAGATCTCTCCGACGGCGATGTTCAATGTGCCCGCCGGCTATAACCTGTTGTGTGATGCCATCGAGAACGATGCCGCCCTCGGCGCGAGCATCTTCAAGCGGCTGGATCGATTGAGCTACGCCGGGGCTGCAATTTCGCAAGGCACGCTTGAAAAACTCTATCGGCTGACATCATCGATCACAGGCCGGCGGATTCCGGTGATGTCGGGCTATGGGACGACTGAAACGGCGCCGACAATCAGCACGACGCATTGGGCAACGGATCGGCCGGGCGAGATTGGTCTTCCGGCGCCGGGTGTGCAGCTGAAACTGATCCCTGTTTCCGACACGTACGAGGCCAGGGTGAAAGGCCCCAACGTTACCCCCGGTTACCTCGGCAGGGCCGATCTGACCGAGAAGGCCTTCGACGAGGAGGGGTTCTATCGCATCGGCGACACCGTGTCGTTTATCGATCCCGAGAAGCCGGAGCTCGGTCTGCGTTTCACGGGCAGAATTTCCGAGAACTTCAAGCTCGCGAACGGCACCTGGGTTGCGATCGGAGCGATGCGTGCCGCCATTCTGGCCGCCACGCGCGGCGTACTGCTGGACATCGTCGTTGCGGGAGAAAACCGTGAAGCCTGCGCGCTGCTGTGCTGGCTGAATCCGACCGAGGCGGCTCGGATTTCGAACGCGCCGGCTGCGGATTTGACTTGCGACTCCAAGGTAATCGAATTCCTGAGACATCGTTTGCAGGAATATAATGAGGCTGTCGGAAGCAGCGAAAAAATCTGCTCGTTCACCCTGCTGAAGGATCCGCCCTCATTGGCCGCGGGAGAAATCACCGACAAGGCCTATGTCAATCAACGTGCTGTGCTCAAGCACCGGGCTGAACAAACGGACCGTCTTCACTGCAACGAACCTGACGCAACCGTGATTCGAGTCTGAGGATGCGTTCAATGCCTGACGCCGGTGGCCGGCTCAAGCCGCGCTGCGGCGGGCCTTTGCCTTCGTCTTGCCAGGTGCCTCCATCGTCCGCGGGCCTTGGGCGCCTGGCCCTGGATGGGTATGAACCTCCCTGGCCAGGAGCGGCTCGCCGCATTCAGAGCACACCATGACCGGGTCGAAGTCCTTGCCGCACTTGCGGTGCTGGTGCAACAGCGGCCGGCCGCGCTCGTCGACCATGTGAGTATCGCCCCAATGCACGAGCGCCATCATGATCGGATAGAGATCGAGGCCCTTCTGGGTCAGGATATATTCGTGTCGCTTGGGCGCTTCCTGGTAGGGAATGCGGCGCAGAATGCCCAGCCGAACCAGCTTCTTCAGCCGTTCGGCGAGGAGATGGCGGGTAATTCCAAGCGCCGACTGGAATCCTTCGAAGCGCCGTGTGCGCAGAAAGCATTCGCGCAGGATCAGAAGCGTCCAGCGGTCGCCGATCACGCCGATGGTCCGGGCCATCGAACACGGCTCTTCCTCCAGTTCTTTCCACTTCATCCGTATTCTCCAGTCATCCCGGCGAGACCCGCTCGATTCGCCGCCAGGGCCGCCGCATCTCCCTAGCATTCTAGATAGGTACTGAATTCCAAACAATACCCCGATGAACCGGTCAAACCAGTACAACTCCCGCCAAATTTGACAGTTCGATTTTAGAACTATAGAAGTGAGAACAAGCAAGCCATGCGATTGGATCGCCGGTCCCTGACCATCCAATACGCTCTGCGGGAGAAAGCGGTCATGACCCTCAAGGTTGAATTCCAGTTCGATTTCGGCAGCCCGAACGCGTATTTGGCGGAGGTTGCCATCCCCGGGATCGAGCGGCGGACCGGCGTAAAATTCGAGTACGTCCCGGTCCTGCTCGGCGGGATCTACAAGGCGACCGGCAACATGTCCCCGTTCGACTCGCTTCGCGGGATCAAGAACAAGCCGGAATACCAGGCGCTCGAGACGCAGCGGTTCATCCGGCGCCACAACATCACACAATTCCGCCAGAACTCCTTCTTTCCAGTCAACACTTTGATGTTGATGCGCGGCGCCGTCGCGGCCCAGTTCGAAGGCGTGTTCGAACCCTATTTCCGCGCCGCCTACCATCACATGTGGGAGGAGCCCAAGAAGATGGATGATCCCGAAGTGTTCCGGGCCGCATTTGCCTCCTCGGGGATCGACATCGACAGGCTGATTGCGCGCGCGCAGCAGGATGACGTCAAGAAGAGGCTGATCGACTTGACCAATGACGCCGTCGCCCGCGGTGCCTTCGGCTCGCCGACATTCTTCGTCGGCAAGGAGATGTTTTTTGGCAAGGATCAACTCCGGGACGTCGAGGAATCGATCGTCGAACAGACCCGGCAGCCCGTTTCCAAGACCGGCTAGTTATCAACTTGCGGTCCGTGCGTGTTGAGGCGAAGGGCTGACACCAAGCAAGAGTTTACCTTCAGCCGGTTGGCAGAAAAAAATCCAGGGAGAGTGCAATGGCTGGTCCGCTTGACGGCGTTCGTGTCCTCGATCTGACCGGTGTGGTGTCGGGCCCGTTTGCGACGATGTTTCTGGCGGATCAGGGTGCCGACGTGCTCAAGATCGAGCCGATCGGCGGCGATATCACCCGTCGCAGCCGGGCCACCATCGACAAGGACGGCGAGTTCTCCGCGCTGTTCATTTCGTCAAACCGCGGCAAGCGTTCGCTCTCGATCGACGTCAAGAGCGCGGCCGGGCGTGAGGTGCTGGCCAAACTGGTCGCGCAGGCCGATGTCCTGGTGCAGAACTTCCGGCCCGGCACCATGGAGCGCCTCGGCCTCGGCGTCGAAGAGCTGCGCCGGCGTCATCCGCGCCTGATCTACGTCTCGATCAGCGGCGTCGGCGAGACCGGACCCTATGTGAAGAAGCGCGTCTACGATCCAATCATTCAGGGCCTGTCGGGCTTTGCCGATATCCAGTCGCAGCCGGTCACCAATCGCCCGCAGATGATCCGCACCATCGTGTGCGACAAGACCACCGCCGTGTTCACCGCGCAGGCGGTGGCGGCCGCGCTCTACGCGCGTGAGAAGACCGGGCAGGGGGATCATATCCAGGTCGCAATGCTGGACGCGATGATTTCCTACCTCTGGCCGGAAGGCATGATGCAGTACACGGTGGTCGGAGCCGAAGCCGCGGCTGCCGATCCGAATGACCGGCCCGATCTCGTGTTCAAGACGAGCGACGGCTACATCACGGCCGGCACCATCTCCGATTCCGAATGGCAGGGCTTCTGCCGCGCGTCCGGCGATCCCGAGCTTGCCAACGATCCCAGGTTCGCGACCCCGTCGGCGCGTTCCGTCAACGCCACGGCGCGCATCAACAAGATGGCGGAGTATATCGGTCAGCACACGACCGCCGAATGGCTGGAGCGTCTGGATGCCGCGGATGTCCCTTGCGCGCCGATCCTGCGGCGGGGCGAAATCATCCACAATGAGCAGGTGGTGGCGCGCGGGATCATCGCGGAATTCCATCAGCCGAAGGTCGGCCTTGTGCGCCAGCCTAAGCCCGCGGCCCGCTTCGAGATCAACCAGGCTGCCATCGGCGGACCAGCCCCCCGTGTCGGGGAGCACTCGCGCGAGGTGCTGCGCGAACTTGGCTACGATGACGGCGCGATCGACGATATGGTCGCTGCACGCACGTTGCGCGTGGCCATGTAGACCGAAGCGCTTCGCGCGACCGGCGAACGGTTCTCAGGCCTTGGCAGGCGCCGGTGTAATTGGCGCGCGCGGAGCATTCGCCGCAGCCGCGCGCTGGTAAGCCTCCCGGCTTCGCATACGGTCGAGATAGGGCTGCGCATTGTCGCAAATGCCGACACCGTAGGCGACCGCCCAGTCCAGGCACGTCGTCAGCAGGATATCGGCGCTGCTGAATCGCTCGCCCATGATAAAATGTCGGCCGTCGGCCAGCGCGACCTCGACATGGCGCAGCTGCGCTCGAAAGTATTGGGCGGCTTGAGCTACGACCTCCGGCGCGATGCCGTAGATCGGGCCGAGCGCATCGGCGCTGTGACGGCGCATCACGTACAGGCTGGTCGAGTCGAGCTCGGTGACGATGAAGAAGCACCATTCCAGCCACGCTGCATAGTCGCGGGTGGATTCAGGGATCAATGCACGCTCGGGCGTAGAGTACATGCGCGACAGGTAAGCGACGATCGCGGCGCTCTCGCCAATGCGGAAGTCGCCGTCCTGCAGCAGCGGAATCTTCTGGCGCGGATTGAGCTTGGTATATTCGGCGGTCTTGGTCTCGCCGGTCCGTGGGCCGATCGGTTTGATCGTATAAGCCAGAGCGAGCTCGTGCATCGCCCAGTGCGGCCTAACGGTGCGGCTTGTCCCGACGCCCCACAAAGTGAGGTCTGGATTGTCGCTCATGTCACCATTTCTCTACAGCGGGTCGAAGATCGAGTTCATGGGTCCAGCCGTCGCGGCTTTGCTGATGGGCAAACCAATACGCTTCGGCAATCGAGGAGGTCTTGGTCAGGCTGTCAGGCGGGATCTCGCTGGCCTCGATCCCCCTGGCCGCCTTCATGCGCTGATGGATGGCTTCGCTATCGACGCCGGCGTCGATGATGAGATGGACGACGTGAATATTCTCAGGCCCGAGCTCGCGCGCCATGGCCTGGGCCAGCGCGCGGAGACCGAATTTGGCCGATGCAAACGCAGCAAACCCCTTGCTGCCGCGGATGCTTGCGGTCGCACCGGTAAAAAAGATGGTGCCGCGTCCGCGGGACAGCATGACGCGCGCCGCTTCGCGCCCCACCAGGAAGCCGGCGTAGCAGGCCAACTCCCAAGCCTTGAAGAAGAGCTTTTCGGTAGTCTCCAGCAGGGGCTTGTTGACGTTCGAACCGGCATTGAACAGGCAGATCTCGATCGGGCCGATATCGCGTTCGACGTCCGCGAACAGCTTCTGCACTTCCGCTTCCTGGCGGGCGTCGACGCTGAAGGCGTGAATGCTGTGGCCTTTCCCCCTGAGTTCATCGACAAGCGCCTGGGACTTGGCTGCATCGCGCCTGCAGATGCAAACGGTGTAGCCACCGCTGGCAAACCGCCGCGCAACGGCAGCGCCGATGGCATCGCCCGCGCCGACCAGCATCGCGACTCCGCGCCTCTCTCCCATGCTCGCTTCTCCCATAAGTTCTTATTTGATACGCTATCGGTATCGCCTGGAAGGCGCGTTGTAAACAGGGTTCTCGATAGTCTCTGCATAGGGCAGCGAACTTGCCATTTCTTGATCCGACTGTGACAACAAAATAGCGATTGACGAGTTCTAAAAAAGAACGCATGTTTCATCGCGAGGCGCAATGCTCAAAAAGGCGCCGATGTTCTTCAGTCGGGAGGCGGTTAGTCGTGGCGAAGCTGTCGCAAGCACTCGGTCTCGATCAAATTGCTTTTCGGTTTGCTGGCCGCATCGACCAATCGACAGGTCGCCATCTTGCCAAAGCGCTGGACCAGATCGGGCCGCTCGAGGACTGCGCCGCGGCCATGGTAGCCTCGATCAGCGCGATGGCGAAATCCTCATCGTTCTGGTCTGGCTCAAAAACGTGGTCCACGTTCCAGGACCGATAGAACAGCTTCGCATACAGCGCGCCTAGCTTAACCGGGAGAAGTTCCTTGAAAAAGAGAAATGCAACCGTCGCCGTGATCGGCGCGGGCGATTTCATCGGCGGCGAGATTGCCAAGAAGTTTGCCTCCGAGGGCTTTACTGTCTTCGCCGGCCGCCGCAATGGCGACAAGCTGGCGCCGCTGGTCAAGGAGATCGAGGCCGCCGGCGGCGAGATTCACGCACGTTCGCTCGACGCGCGCAAGGAGGAGGAGATCATCTCCTTCCTGAACGACGCCGACAAGCACGCGCCCCTGGATGTCTGCATCTTCAACATTGGCGCCAACGTCAACTTCCCGATCCTCGAAACGACCGAGCGCGTTTTCCGCAAGGTCTGGGAGATGGCCTGCTACTCCGGCTTCCTTGCGGGGCGCGAGGCGGCCCGGCTGATGCTGCCGCGCGGCCAGGGCAACATCTTCTTCACGGGTGCGACCGCTTCGTTGCGCGGCGGCAGCGGCTATGCTGCCTTTGCCAGCGCCAAATTCGGACTGCGCGCTGTGGCGCAGGCGATGGCACGTGAGCTGGGCCCGAAGAATATCCACGTCGCCCACCTGATTATCGATTCCGGCGTCGACACCGAGTGGGTCCGTCAGCGGCGCCTGGAAGCGCTCGGGCCCGGTGCGCTCGACGATCCGGATCTGCTGATGCCGCCGGCCTCGGTCGCGACGTCCTACTGGCAGCTCTACCAGCAGCCGAAGAGCGCTTGGACCTTCGAGCTGGAAATCCGCCCCTTCGGTGAGAAGTGGTAGGACGCTCAGGATGGAACTCGCACTGTCCCCCGAAGACGCGTCCTTCCGTGATGAGGTGCGCGCTTTCATTTCCGAAAACTATCCGAAGGAAATGCGGGTCCCCAATCCGGAGACCGACCTGACCAAAGAGCAATCGTTGCTCTGGCACTGCATTCTCTACAAGAAGGGCTGGATCGCGCCGCTCTGGCCCAAAGAATATGGCGGACCCGGCTGGTCGATCACCCGGCGTTTCATCTTCGAGCAGGAAACCAGCCGGGCCGGGACGCTGCCGCCGCTGGCGTTCAGCGTGACCATGGTGGGTCCGGTCATCTACACCTTCGGCAACGACGCGCAAAAACAGAAATTCTTGCCGCGGATTCTTTCGGGTGAAGATTGGTGGTGCCAGGGCTATTCAGAGCCGGGCTCGGGCTCGGACCTCGCCACCGTCCGGACTAAGGCCGTGCGCGACGGCGACCACTACATCGTCAACGGCCACAAGACCTGGACGACGTTGGCGCAGCATGCCGACTGGATCTTCTGCTTGGTGCGTACCGATCCGGGCGCAAAGCCTCAGGCCGGAATCTCGTTCCTCCTGATCGACATGAAGTCGCCCGGCGTCACCGTGCGTCCGATTATCACAATCGACGGATCGCACGAGGTCAACGACGTCTTTCTCGAGGACGTCCACGTCCCCGTCGAGAACCTGATCGGCGAGGAGAACAAGGGCTGGACCTACGCAAAATTCCTGCTGGGCAATGAGCGCACCAGCATGGCCGGAATTGGCCGGTCGACGCGCTATCTCGACCGGTTGAAGAAGATCGTGAAGGCGGAGATCCCCGCGGATGATCCGGCGCATCTCGAATTTTGCAAGGAAATCGGGCGGATCGAGCTCGACGTGCTTGCGCTCGAGGCCACCGAGCTGCGGGTCGTTGCGCAGATGGCGCGCGGCATCGATCCGGGTCCTGCGGCTTCGCTCTTCAAGATCCGCGGCACCGAGATATTTCAGGGCATTACCGAGCTGACGCATCGCGCCATCGGAAATTACGGGCTGGCGCTTCGCGAGCAATCTTTAAGCGCAAACCAGTTCATGCCGGGTCCCGATTACGGCCACACCGCGACGGAAAAGTACCTGAACGCGCGCAAGCTCAGCATCTACGGCGGATCGAACGAAATCCAGCGCAACATCATCGCCAAAGCGGTGCTCGGTCTCTAGCAACAGCGCAACAAGAGGATCGGATGGACATCCAGTTCACGGAAGAGCAGGAACTGCTGCGCTCCAGCGTGCAGCGCATGCTGCGCGACCAGTACAGTTTTGAGGCGCGCCGCAAGGCCGTCGCCAGCGACGACGGCTGGAGCCGCAGGCAGTGGGATGCCTTTGCGGAGCTCGGCCTGCTCGCCGCGCCGTTCTCCGAGGAGAGCGGCGGCCTTGGTGGCGGCCCGCTCTCCACCATGATCGTTGCCCAGGAGTTCGGCCGTCACCTCGTCGTGGAGCCGTACGTCGAAACGGTCGTGCTAGCCGGCGGCTTGATCGAACATGCGGGCACCGATGAGCAGAAGCAGGCTTTGATTCCCGATATCATCGCCGGACAGAAGATCTGGGCGCTGGCCTGGACCGAAAAAGCCTCGCGCTTCGACCTCGCCAATGTCGCGACCACGGCGCGGCTCAACGGCAGCGATTACATGCTCACTGGTGAGAAGACCGCCGTCGTCGCCGCGCCATGGGCGGACTATTTCATCGTCTCCGCCCGCACCAAGGGCAAGCACGACGATCGCTCCGGCGTCAGCCTGTTCGTCGTCGATGCCAGGACGGCCAATCTGGATCTGCGCAGCTTCAAGACCATCGACGGCCGCCGCGCCGCGGAAATCACCTTACGGGATGTTCGCGGCGAGTTGCTCGGCAGCGAGGGGGAGGGCGTCGCCCTGCTGGAAGCCTGCCGGGACCGGGCCATTGGCGCGCTCTGTGCCGAGGCGGTCGGCGCCATGGCCGAGTTGAACTCAGCGACGCTGGAGTACGCCAAGGCGAGAAAGCAGTTCGGCGTCACCATTGGCAGCTTCCAGGTGCTGCAACACCGGATGGTCGACATGTTCATTGCCCATCAGGAGGCGCTTTCCCTGATGCAGCATCTCAATCTTAGCCTCGGTGCCGGCGAGAGCGGTATCTCGCGCCTCGCCTCCGGCGCCAAGTCGAAGGTCGGCTATGCCGGCAAGTTCATCGCCGACCAGGCGGTTCAGCTGCACGGCGGCATGGGCATGACCGACGAATTGAACGTCGGCCATTACTTCAAGCGAATCTCCTCCATCAACATCCAGTTTGGCGATCCCGCTCACCACCTGCTGCGTTACGTGCAGCTCGACGCGGCTGCATAGCAAAAGAGGCAAGCATGACGACAGAGGCAGTTATCGTTTCCACCGCACGCACCGGCGTCGGCAAGGCCTTTCGCGGTGCGCTGAACAACACCGAAGGTCCGACCATGGCCGGCCATGTGATGGCCGAAGCGGTGAGGCGCGCGGGCATTGATCCGGGCGAGGTCGAAGATGTGGTGATCGGTTGCGCGATGCAGCAGGGCACCATGGTGATGAACGTCGCACGCAAGGGGGCGATCCGGGCCGGCCTGCCAGTCACCGTTGCCGGCACCACGATCGATCGGCAGTGTGCCTCCGGCCTGCAGGCGATCGCGGTCGCGGCACGCTCGATCATGCTTGATGGCGTCGAGGTCGCAATCGGAGGCGGCATCGAATCGATCAGCCTGGTGCAAAACGAGCACATGAACAGATTCCATGCGGTCGACGACGAGCTGATGGCGATGAAGCCGGAGATGTACATGTCGATGCTCGACACCGCAGAAATCGTCGCCGAGCGTTACAAGATTGGCCGCGACCGGCAGGACGAATACAGCCTCGAATGTCAGCGCCGCATCGGTGCGGCGGTGCAGGCGGGCCGCTTCAATGACGAGATCGTCCCGATCACGACCAGGATGGCCGTCGTCAACAAGGACACCAAGGAGGTCACCTATCAGCAGGTGACGCTGTCGAAGGATGAAGGTCCGCGCCCCGAGACCACGGCGGAAGGACTGGCGAAGATCAAGCCGGTGTTCGAAGGCAAGACCATCACGGCCGGCAACGCCAGCCAGCTCTCCGATGGCGCATCGGCGTGCGTGGTCATGAGCGACAAGATCGCTGCGAAGAAGGGCCTGAAGCCGCTCGGCATCTTCCGTGGCTTCGTCGCCGCCGGTGTCGAGCCGGACGAAATGGGCATCGGTCCGGTCGCGGCGATCCCGCGCCTTCTCAAGCGGCACGGCCTGAAGATCGACGACATTGATCTCTGGGAGCTGAACGAAGCCTATGCGGTCCAGGTGATCTACTGCCGCGACAAGCTCGGCATCGATCCGGACAAACTGAACGTCAATGGCGGTTCGATCGCGATCGGCCATCCCTACGGCATGACGGGCAGCCGGCTTGTCGGTCACATCCTGATCGAGGGGCGCCGGCGCAAGGCGAAATACGGCGTGGTGACCATGTGCATCGGCGGCGGCATGGGCGCAGCCGGCCTGTTCGAAATTGTCAACTGATCGGAAAGCGGAGAAGCGCACGTGAAGACAGCAATCACCGAACTGTTCGGTATCCAGCATCCGATCATCCAAGGCGGCATGCATTATGTCGGCTTTGCGGAGCTTGCCGCCGCGGTATCGAACGCCGGCGGTCTCGGCATCATCACCGGCCTCACACAGCGGACGCCGGAGCTGCTGGCGAAGGAAATCGCACGCTGCCGTGACATGACCGACAAGCCGTTCGGTGTAAACCTGACCTTCCTGCCGAGCTTCACTGCACCGCCGTATCCCGAATATATCGCCGCCATCAAGGAGGGCGGCGTCAAGGCCGTGGAGACCGCCGGCCGCAGCCCGGAAGCGTACATGCCCGCGCTGAAGGCGGCTGGCATTAAGGTGATCCACAAATGCACCTCGGTGCGGCATTCGCTGAAAGCCGAGAAGATCGGTTGCGACGCCGTCAGCGTCGACGGCTTCGAATGCGGCGGTCATCCCGGCGAGGACGATATCCCGAACATGATCCTGCTGCCGCGCGCGGCGGATGAACTGAAGATTCCGTTCGTGGCCTCGGGTGGCATGGCGGACGCACGCAGCCTTGTTGCCGCGCTGTCGATGGGCGCCGCTGGCATGAACATGGGCACCCGCTTCGTCGCCACCAAGGAAGCGCCCGTCCATGCCAACGTCAAGCAGGCTCTGGTCAAAGCCACCGAA
The DNA here is from genome assembly GCF_023073035.1 of Bradyrhizobium sp. 62. Classification (NCBI taxonomy): domain Bacteria; kingdom Pseudomonadati; phylum Pseudomonadota; class Alphaproteobacteria; order Hyphomicrobiales; family Nitrobacteraceae; genus Bradyrhizobium; species Bradyrhizobium sp. 62. Next base: position 95,863 of record NZ_JADPIT010000009.1, on the reverse strand, counting down.
CTCGACACCGTGCTGGTGATGCGTGCGCTGCGCAACACCGAGCGCGTGCTGAAGAACAAGGGCGTCGATCAATTGCTCGAAGTGGAGCGGGAGAAGGGGGCGAGCCTCAAGATCGAGGACATCCACGAGCAGGTGGCGGGCGTCTACCCCAGGGTGATGGTTGACGGCGAGATGGACGCCGGCGCCTGGAGCTGCGGCATGGTGGTCGGACTGATCCACGATATCCCGACGGTGAAGGAGCTTATTGATCGCATCATGACGGAAGCCGAACAGATCATCCGGCAGCGGCTGACCGGCTTCCTTGACGGTACTGTCGACAATGCGGCCACGCGAGCCGTTGCTTGACAAGACCTTGTGAGAGAACCTTCAGTGCAAGGATCAATACTCGCCGATCGCATTCAGCAGCAGATGGGCGTCGCCGATTGATTTCTCAAATCGAGGGGCGCCAGCCAGGCCGACATGCAAGGTAGAAAGCCGTGTTCACCGAGGAGCGACCGATGAAGTACTACCTCTGCAAGTACCTTCCGCCCCGGGCGGATTTCCTGGTGACCATGAACGCCGATGAGAAACAGTTGATGAAGCAGCACGGTGCGTTCCTGGATGATCTGCTCGCAAAGGGGCAGATCGTCGCGCACGGTCCCGTCATGGACCCGCGTGGCGGTTATGGCGTGTCGCTCTACCAGATCGCGGATGATCTCGACATCGAGGTGATCACCTCGGAAGACCCCATCGTGAAGAATGGCGCCGGCCACTACGAGCATCACCCGATGCTGCATCTGAAGGCGCGCGGCTGAGATCCTCGCCTCGTCCAATTCGACCGCTTCAACCGGGCGCATCTGCCGCGCCCGGCGCGCAGGATTCAGCAATCGGCATGGCCGGTGCGCCCGGAAACCAAAACGGTCCGGTTGCAGATTGACGTGCTAGCGGTGTATCACTCGCTCGATGGCGATTGCGGTCGCTTCACCGCCTCCAATGCAGAGCGCAGCCACGCCCCGCTTGAGATTTTGGGCCTCGAGGGCATGCAACAATGTGACGATCAGCCGCGCACCGGTAGCGCCGATGGGATGACCGAGCGCGCAGGCGCCGCCGTTGACGTTCAGCTTCTCCCTGGGAATGCCGAGGTCTTTCTGTGCCGCCATCGCGACCACGGCAAAGGCCTCGTTGATCTCGAACAGGTCGACATCGCCGACACTCCAGCCGACCTTGTCGAGC
>NZ_JADPIT010000009.1:91141-94641 GCF_023073035.1 Bradyrhizobium sp. 62 | reverse complement strand
TCGGCGCCGTGGTGAACCATTGCGGCTCTTGGCTATGGGTAGCATGACCTTTGATCTCTGCCAGCACGGGTAGGCCATCGCGATCGGCGAGAGAGCGTTTTGCAAGGATGAGAGCCGCGGCGCCGTCGGCATTGGCGGAGGAGGCGGCCGGCGTAATAGTGCCGTTGGCGCGGAACGCTGCCTTCAATCCGGGAATCTTGGCTGGATCCACTTTCAGCGGATGCTCGTCGTTCGCGATGATCCGTTGTCCGGCCTTTTCTGTGAGCGTGATCGGCGCGATCTCGGCCCTGAACGCGCCCCCTTCGACCGCGTTGCGCGCGCGGGTCAGCGTCTCGATCGCGTAGGCGTCCTGGTCCTTGCGAGTGAATTGATAAGCCTCCGCTGTGGCCTCGCCGAAATCGCCCATCGAACGCCCGGTTTCATATGCGTCTTCCAACCCGTCCATCATCATGTGATCAATGATCCGGTCGTGCCCGGCGCGATATCCACTCCTTGCTTTCGTCAGCAGATAGGGTGCATTGCTCATGCTTTCCATTCCGCCGGACAGCACGATCTCCGCTGACCCCGCGTTGATGATGTCATGGGCGAGCATGGTCGCCTTCATGCCGGAGCCGCAGACCTTGTTCACGGTGGTGGCGCCGGTCGCGTCGGGCAGTTTGGCGCCGCGCGCAGCCTGACGGGCCGGTGCCTGGCCCTGGCCGGCCGGCAGCACATTGCCCATGAACACCTCGTCGATCTTTTCAGGCGCCAGCTTCGCCCGCTCCAGTGCCGCACCGATAATGTGAGCGCCGAGCTTGTGGGCGCTCAGCGGCGACAACTCGCCCATGAACCGGCCAAGGGGCGTGCGAGCGGCGGAAACAATGACGATGGGATCGGAAACGGCGGCCATCGCGAACTCTCCTGCTGATATCTGTTGTTATATGATGATAGTCATATAAGATGGCAGGCATTGCAATGAAATCTTGCCGCAGCCGTCAAGAAAGCGCGGTTCGAGAATTGTTCCGAGGGGACGAGTACGATTGTACGGCCGGTCCTCCAGGGAGCTTGCACGGGGTGGTGATGCGTTACGGAGAAAACCACAGGCGTCGGACGCACCGTCGGATCGTTGAAAATGCCTCTTACGGTTTACGCCAGAAGGGCGCCAAAGGGCTCAGCGTCATCGATTTGATGAAGCTTGCGGGTCTGACGCATGGCGGCTTCTACAATCATTTCGAGTCGCGTGAGGCGCTTGTTGGCGAGGCGATCGCCTTTGCAATGGACCAAACGACGGAGCGCTGGAAAAAGCTGACTGACAACACGGCCAACGGCGAACGCTTCGCGACCTTGATTGCCGACTATCTGAGTCCGCGGCATCGAGACAATCCCAAACATGGTTGCGCCCTTCCAACCCTCGCTGTCGATATCGCTCGATCGGGCTCCAGCGAGCAACAGGCGTTTGCCGACAAGCTGGAGAAGATGATCGACGTCTTTGTCGAGCTGCTTCCCGATCAGCCACCTCGACAGGCCCGCCAAATCGCGACCGGCGCTATCGCAACCTTGGTTGGATCAATCGTGCTGTCGCGCGCTGTTGGTGCTGGGAAGCTTTCCGACGGAATTCTCGCTGCGGGACGCATGACTGCCAGTGGCCGGACTCAAAAGCCTCGGCGGGCGACAAGGACGATGCGCTGCGACAAATAACAATACCAGGGAGGTCACCATGACGGCCGGCGAGTGGCTCAAAACAGCCTGCAACCTGTGTTACATCAATTGCGGGATCGAGGTGTTCGTGAACAACGAGCGCCTCGAGAAAGTGCGAGGCGACCGTTCGAGCCCGAAATCACAGGGCTATCTCTGCAACAAGGCGACCCGGATTCCCTATTATGCCCATCACAAGGATCGGCTGACCAAGCCACTACGTCGGCGCGCGGACGGAGGCTTCGACGAAATCGAGTGGGACGTGGCGATCGCGGAAATCGCGGCGCGGCTGCGTCAGATCGCGGACAAGCATGGCGGAAAGACTATTGCCCTTTACGGCGGTGGCGGGCAGGGCAACCACGCCGGCGGCGCCTATGCCAGCGGATTATTGCGCGCGCTGGGTTCGCGCAGCGTGTTCAACGCTCTTTCGCAGGAGAAGACCGGCGACTTCTGGGTCAATGGCCACATGTTCGGCAGCCAGACGTGCCACACCGCCGAGGACGTCCATCATTGCGATCTCTTGCTGGTCATCGGTGCAAATCCCTGGATCGCGCACGGCTTCCCCAATGCGCGCGATCATCTCAACCAAATCCGCAAGGATCCGGCCCGCAGGCTGATCGTCATTGATCCCCGGCGCACCGAGACCGCCGAAATGGCGGATCTACATCTCGCAGTGCGTCCGGGTGCCGACACGTTCCTTCTTGGCGCGCTGCTGGCCACGCTTGTCCGCTCCGATCGGATCGACGACGCATTCATTCAGGAGCACACCGTCGGCTTCTCGGAAGTGAGGCAGGCGCTACTGGATATCCCCATTGAACAATGGGCTGCAGCCGCCGATATCTCGATCACGGACCTGGAGCGGTGCGCCGCGATGATCGCAGCCGCGAAGGCCATGGTGGTGCGGGTCGAGCTTGGCATCCAGCAGGGCATCAACTCGACGCTCAACTCCTATCTCGAGAAGCTCCTGATCATGCTTTCCGGAAATTTCGGCCGGAAAGGCACCAACCAACTGCATAGCTGGCTCCAACCGCTATGGGGCAATTCGCCGAACCAGACCTTCGCACCGACTGGCGATGCAATTATCGGGGGCTTGTTGCCGCCCAACATCTTTCCCGAGGCGGTGCTCAACGACCATCCCGACCGGTTGCGATGCGCTTGGGTCGACAGCTCCAATCCAGCCAACACGGCGGCAAACACCGAAGCTGTAGAGCGCGCGCTGCGCTCGCTCGACCTATGCGTCGTGGTCGACGTTGCGATGACCGAAACCGCACGGCTCGCACATTACGTTCTGCCGGCGTCTTCGCAGTTTGAGAAAACGGAATTCACCCTGTTCAATTTCGAGTTTCCGACGAACTATTTCCACGTTCGGGCGGGTGTCCTGGCGCCGCTCGCCGGTACCCTGCCGGAGCCCGAGATCTACACGCGGCTTGCGATCGCCTTGGGACTTCTACCAGGTGACAATGTGCTGGCGCCGCTGCGCGAAATAGCACGGCGCTCGCGACCGGAATTCGCCGCGGCACTTCGTGCTTTCATCGCGGAAAACCCCGGGGCAGTGCCAGCCCTCGTGCTCTACCATACGCTGGGGCAGACGCTTCCGGATGGTACCGCGGCCGCGGCGCCTATGTGGAGCGCGGCACTGGCTTGCGCGAAGCGATCGCCGCAAGCGGTGCGACGGGCAATTGGTGCATCGAACGACGTGGCGGACCATCAACTCGGCGATCTCCTGTTCGACACGATCGTGGCTGCGCGGCAGGGGACGGCGATTACCGAGCACGAGTATGACGAGGTCTGGTCATTGATCAGCCATTCGGACCGCAGGGTTCGAC
>NZ_JADPIT010000009.1:55106-91131 GCF_023073035.1 Bradyrhizobium sp. 62 | reverse complement strand
CGAATGGCTCGCGCGGCTCGATCCACGTGCCGCGGGCGCGCCAAAGGAGTTTCCGTTCATGTTGGCAGCCGGCGGCCGCCGCATGTTCAACGCCAACCAGATCTTCCGTGACCCCGCATGGCGTCGCGAGGATCCGGATGGCGCCATGCTGATCAATTCGAGCGATCTGAGAAATCTGGGCGCGGAGGATGGTGACTGGGTCGCGGTGGAATCCGTGATTGGCCGGCTCGTCGTCCGCTGCAAGCTCGATGACGCCTTGCGAAACGGCCAGCTGGCGCTGCCGCACGGCTATGGGCAGGCATACCCCGCGTCGGACGGAGAGCGACTGATCAATGGGCCACGTATCAATCTGCTCACAGAGAGCGGCAACCGCGATCCCATTGCCGGCACGCCCTACCACAAGAATGTTGCGGTTCGTTTGGCCTTGGTGTCCGCGCAGGAGGCAGCCGCCTATCAGTCGCAGTCCGAGCGAATTCATTTGAAAGCGGCCGGACAATAACGTGGAGAAAGTTCAAATGAGTGAGAAACCAGTCGCGATCGTGACCGGGGTCGGGCCGGGCACCGGAGCTGCCATCGTCAAGCGCTTCTCTGCCGGCGGGTTCCGTATCATAGCGCTGGCTCGCTCAGCCGAGCTCATCAATCGCCTGGCGCAAGAGCTTCCTGATGTCCACGCGGCGACCTGCGACGTTTCAGACGAAAATCAGGTGCGGACCGTCGTTGCGGATGTAAAGCGGCGTTTTGGCGCGGCTGAAGTTCTCGTCCACAACGCGGTCGGCGGAGGCTGGGGGAGCTTTCGGGAGATCGATCCGAAGATGCTGAAGGGCAATTTCGAGGTCAACGTGATGGGCTTGTTATACCTGGCGCGCGAAGTGGCTCCTGACATGATCGACCGAGGCAAGGGCGCAATCCTGGTGACCGGAAACACGTCTTCGATCCGGGGCAAGGCCAACTTCGCCGGCTTCGCGCCGACAAAGGCGGCGCAGCGCATTTTGGCCGAGTCGATCGCACGTGACGTGGGACCTCTGGGCGTGCACGTCGCCTATGTTCTCATCGACGCCGTGATTGATACGCCCAGAATGCGCGCGCGGATGAGCGACAAGCCAGATGAATTCTTTATCAAGCCTGCTGCCATCGCGGACGAACTCTATCATCTCTATGGGCAGAATCGATCGGCTTGGTCGTTCCTCACAGAGCTGCGGCCATTCGGCGAAAATTGGTGACGCCCGGCTAGCGGGAAGCAGGGTCACGGCGGTTTCCGTGTCATCTCTTCATGGAGAGCGCGACAACGCAGGACTGGAAAGGTCAAGATGATTGATATCAAAAGTTCCGTGCACGAGGTTGCGGTGATCGTGGGGGGCGGTCCGGGCATCAGCTCGAGTTGCGCCCGGCTGTTCGCGGAGAACGGCATGCGTGTCTGCGTCGCAGCCAGGAATCCCGAAAAGCCGGTCCTCGAAGCCTTGGAGAAGACGCATCGTGTGCTTCGATATGCCTGCGATGCAACTGATCCGGCGGCGGTGACACAGCTGTTCGGCAACGTCGTTCAGGACGTCGGCACGCCACGACTTGTCGTGCATAACATCGATGGCCGGGTTCCCGGCATTTTCCGCAAAAGCATCATCGAAGCCGACCCGGGCATGGCGTTCGAAACACTTCGCAACTCGGCGTTCAGCGCGTTTCTGGTCGGTCAACAGGCAGCCCGGCTCATGCTTGGGAACGAACCCGACGCCAACGGCGCCAGAGGAACAATCATCTTCACGAACGCCAGCGCGGCGCTCAAAGGCTTCCCATCAAGTGGCGCATTTGCAATGGCATGTCATGCCAAGTCCGGACTCGCGCAGAGCATGGCAAGAGAATTGATGCCGCAGGGCGTCCACATAGCGAATGTGCCGATCGACGCCGCGATCGGCTGGACCCAGGAAGACGGCACTCGCGCGCATCGGCTGGCGGGGACAACTGTCGACGACAATATGGCCGACCCCGACCATATCGCAAAAGCCTATTTGCAACTGCATCGTCAGCATCGGTCGACCTGGGCGTTCGAAGTCGTGCTGCGGCCTTGGGTCGAAAAATGGTAGGTGAGCAGCGTTGGAGCGCAGCCAAGTACATCGGCCGTGCAGCCGGGGCGCACGGGAGGCGGTGACTGACCTCGACGAGTTGATCCGCCGCCTCGATCGCGAGGAGTTCGATCTCGTCGCGGTGGGGCGGGCGCTGCTTCAGGATCCGCAGTGGCTGCTGAAGATACGCGACGGACGGACAGAAGAACTGATGGCTTTTGAACGGACTGCGTTTGCGGCGCTGAGCTGAGCAAAATTGACAGGTTAGTTCTGCACAACGTCGCGCAGTTGCCTAGGAGCATTCGGAGACCAGCAAATGACCGAGACGACGCAAGTCGGTCAGATCCGTACCGAGGTGCATGGGCATGTGTTCAAGATCGTCATCGACAACGTGGCGAAGAAGAATTCTTTCAGCCCGCAGATGATGGCGCAGATGTCGGATGCGATGACGCTTCTCGACCGCACCGACGACTATTGGGTCGGTGTGCTCTGCGCCGACGGCCCGGACTTCACGGCAGGCCTTGATATGCCGAAGTTCTTCGGACCCAAGGCCGAAAATACCGAGATCAAGCCCGGCAACATCGATGCGTTCGCGCTGAAAAGCCGGTGTCGTAAGCCGATCGTGACGGCCGTGCAGGGGATCTGTTTCACGATTGGCATCGAAATGATGTTGGCCGGCGACATCGTTGTGGCCGCCGACGACGCCCGGTTCTGCCAAATGGAATCCAAGCGCGGGATCGCGCCGCTCGGTGGCGCCCATTTCCGGTACGTGGCGCGGGCAGGATGGGGGGATGCGATGTATCATCTGTTCTTGTGCGACGAGTTCAGCGCGGCGCGGGCGTATAAAATCGGGTTTGCTCAGGAAGTCGTCGCTCCTGGTCAGCAGATTCCCCGCGCGATGGAAATTGCTGGTCTGATCGCCAAGAACGCTCCGATCGGCATTCAGGTAACCAAAGAGGCCGCGCTGAAGTACATTGAGGCCGGCGAAAGAGCGGCGATCGACTATATCCTGAAAATCAAGGACCGCGTTTTCAGCAGCGAAGACATGAAAGAAGGCATCCAGTCTTTCGTGGAGCGTCGCCCGGCGGTGTTCCGCGGAGAATAAATCCGGCTGGCTACCCCGATAGACGTCTGTTTGTGGGGCGGCGAGGTCGACAGCAGCGGCATCAAGAGAATATTGATCTTCTCGGCAAGCACGCCTTTGTCTGTGCGGACCGAGCGAGCGGCCGAGCGCCTTCCGATCTCTGACGGTATTTGAATTTACACCGCACCAGTGCGCGCACGGCAATCTTCGCCCCCACACAGTGCCGACAGTCGATTGACCCCGATAGGTACCGGAGCCACCAGCGTTGCGAGCGGCTCGAATTTTCTGTGAATTCAAGACCGAAAAATCGCAGTGGGTATATCGTCGGGATTTGTCCGTCACACGTGGAGAATTGTGCTTACAAATCAGCCGAAACGGCGTCCGATATAATTGAGGGGGCGTAGGGGCCGCGGCCTTGGCGACTGCTGGCGCGGGTTAATTTCGCGCAGGCTACGTGGCTCCGGCACGCGCGGCATCGGATGCGTGAATGCGCTCGGCAAATTTGGCGCCGACCGGTGTAAAGGCCGGTGGCAGCGGCCCGTCGGTGAATAGGTGGTTACAATCGGCGAGATGTCCGCCGCGCACCGTGGCGTTGCGGCCGAATTTTGTCGTGTCGGCGACCAGGACGGCGGTGCGCGAATTGGCAACGATGGATTGCCGCGCCAGGACTTCGTCGATGTGAAAGTCGAGCAGCGTGCCGTCCTGATCGACGCCTCCGACGCCGAATATCCCGTAATCGGCTCGATAGCCCGAGAAAAAGCGGGCCGCCGCTTCGCCCACGATGTCCCGGTCGAGCGAACGGAGCGTGCCGCCCGCGATCGTGATTTCCACGTCGGGATTTTGTGCGAACGCTGCGGCCACATTCAGATTGTTGGTGATCACGCGCAGATCCTGACGGCGGGATAGCGCCTGCGCGACATATTCAGGTGTTGTACCCAGCCCGATCATAAGCGACGCCCCGTCGGGAATGAAGCTCGCGGTCGCGTGTGCGATGCGCCGTTTGGCGTCGGCATTCAATCCCTGTCTGCTTCCATAAGCGAGATTCTGGCTTTGAACGGGCAGGCTGACGCCGCCGTGCATTCGCCGGAGCAGCCCTTGATCGCAGAGCGCATTCACGACGCGGCGAATGGTCTGCTGCGTGACGTCAAAGCGCGTTGCAAGCTGCTCGATCGAGGCGAAGCCTTCGTCGCGGACGATCTCCAGTATGTAGGCCTGACGTGACGAGACTGTCTTGAGCATGGGGCTGTCCGTTCGAAGCAAACTATCATTCGAACAGCGAAGGCGCAATTTTCTGTTTCATATGGCGCTCCAATATGTTCATATGAACAGAATGACTTGCCGCGCCGGTGAACGTTGCGTGGCCATCGGGAGGGACGGCATGGATCTGTCTGCTCATGGCGACCAGCTTTGGGCTGCTCCGTGCGAGCAGGATGCTGCGAGCATGCCGAGCTATGTCTGCGCGCGGCGCAGAGCCCTGCAGCTGAGAGCGAACGGGCCATGTCAGCGATTACGCTGAGTCATGTCTCCAAGTTCTGGGGCGCGATGCGCGCCGTCGATGACGTCAGTCTGACGGCGGACGAGGGTTCGCTGCTGGTGCTGCTGGGACCGTCCGGCTGCGGCAAGTCGACCACGCTGCGGCTGATCGCCGGCCTTGAGAATGCTGACGCCGGCACGATCGCCATCGGCGGCGTCGACGTGACCCATCTGACTCCGGCGCAACGGAAGATCTCCATGGTCTTCCAGTCGTACGCGCTGTTTCCGCATTTGAGTGTAGCCGAGAACATCGTCTTCGGCCTGCGTGTGCGGCGCGTGTCGCGCGCCGAACGAGACGAACGGCTCCGGCGTGTGGCCGAGATCGTTGGCCTTGCGCAGCTGCTTGAACGCAAGCCGTCGCAGCTGTCCGGCGGCCAGCGCCAGCGGGTTGCACTGGGGCGAGCCATCATTGCGGAAGCGCGGGTCTGCCTCATGGACGAGCCGCTTTCAAATCTGGATGCCAAGCTGCGGCATGAGATGCGGACGGAGATCCGCGCCCTGCAACAGCGGCTCGGAATGACGATGGTCTACGTGACCCACGATCAGACCGAAGCCATGACGATGGCGGATCGCGTCGTGCTGATGCGCGATGGTCGTATCGAGCAGAATGGCACACCGGAGGAGTTATATAACCGGCCCGCGACGGCGTTCACGGCGCGGTTCATCGGCACGCCGCCGATGAATCTTTTGCGCCATGGCGATCATCTCATCGGCATCCGGCCGGAGCATATCCGCATCGTGTCGGGCGGGGATCATTTTGCGCGCGTCAAGGCGATCGAGCATCTTGGGGCCGACAGCATCGTTCTGTGCGAGGTCGATGGTCAGCCGATCTCAGTGCGGCTCGAAGGTTTCAGCAAGGTTCGGCCAGGCGAGGATGTCCGGATCGCGTGGGAACCCGGGCTCGAGCATCGGTTCGATTCGAATTCGGAAGCTCGCTTGGAGACCATCGTCACAGAGGGCCAGCGGGCGATAACCGGTCGATAGCAGCGGCTGTTTCAAACGTGGTAACGGAGGAGATTGTCACATGTTTGCGCGACGAACGATGTTGATAGCAGCGGCACTCGCCGTGCTTTCGATGGCTGCCCGCCCGGCCGCCGCCGTGGATCTGACCATGTACTATCCGGTCGCGGTCGGCGGTCCCGTCACCAAGATCATCGACGACATGGTCTCGCGCTTCGAGAAGGACAATCCGGACATCAAGGTGACGGCGGTCTATGCCGGCAACTACACCGATACGATGACCAAGGCGATGACCGCCATGAAGGGCGGGCAGCCGCCGCAACTGTCGGTGTTGCTGTCGACCGACGTGTTCACGCTGATGGACGAAAACGCCATCGTGCCGTTTGACGATCTCGTCGGCGACAAGGCCTGGTTCAGGGAGTTCTATCCGGCGTTCATGGCGAACGGGCAGATCGACGGCAAGACCTGGAGCGTGCCGTTCCAGCGTTCGACCATTGTGCTGTACTGGAACAAGGACGCCTTCAAGGAGGCGGGCCTCGATCCCGAGAAGGCGCCGGCGTCATGGGACGAAATGGTCGAGATGTCGAAGAAGCTGGTCAAGAAGGATGGCGGCAACACGACACGCTGGGGCATCGAAATTCCCTCGACTGGTTATGCCTACTGGATGCTGCAGGCGCTGGCGATCGAGAACGGCCAGAAGATGATGAACGAGCCCGGCAACGAGGTCTATCTGACCGCTCCGAAGACGGTCGCCGCCCTCGAGTACTGGGTCGACCTGTCGCGCAAGCACAACGTCGCCCCCGCCGGCAGCATCGATTGGGCGACGCTGCGCAACGATTTCCTCGAAGGCAAGACGGCGATGATGTGGCACACCACCGGCAATCTGACGGCGGTCAAGGACGCCGCGAAATTCCAGTTCGGTGTGGCCATGCTGCCGGCCGGGGAGCGGCGCGGATCACCGACCGGCGGCGGCAATTTCTACATCTTCAAGAGTGCGTCTCCCGACCAGCAGAAGGCGGCCGTCAAGTTCATTCAATGGATGACGGCTCCGGAACGCGCGGCGGAATGGAGCATGAAGACCGGCTACGTGGCGGTGTCGCCGGCCGCCTACAAGACGCCGACGATGGAGGCCTACGCAAAAGGCTTCCCGCAGGCCACAGTTGCGCGCGATCAGCTGGAGCATGCGGTGCCGGAGCTCTCCGTCCATGAGAACGGCCGCATCTACAAGTTTGTTGGCGATGCCGTGCAGGCCGCGATCACGGGCGCGCAGAAGCCGCAGGAGGCGTTGGCTGCCGCGCAGCAGCAGTCCGACCGCGTCTTGCGCGCTTACAAATAGGGACGAGGCGGGATGGCGCGCCGCCGCCATCCCGCCGGCTCACAGATGTCCGACGAGGTCGCCTCATCGCCAATCGCCCCGCGCCGCGCCCGATCGCAGGCGTGGTGGAACACCGTGAACGCCTGGCTGCTGCTGTTGCCGGCGGCCGTCCTGCTGATCGCATTCACGCACTTTCCGATTCTGGCGACGATCCGGCATTCGCTATTCGTCACACGCCGGAACGGCACCGAGGCCTTCGTCGGGCTTGACAGTTATCGGTCCATGGCGGCCGATCCGATCTTCTGGAAGGCGCTGGTCAATAATTTCTGGTTCGCGCTCGGCACCATCCCTACCTCGATCGCCCTGGCTCTGGTAATGGCGATCTGGGTCAATCGCAACATGCGCGGCCGCGGCTTTCTGCGACTGGCCTACTTCACGCCGACCGTGCTGCCGATGATCGCCGTCGCCAACATCTGGCTGTTCTTCTACACGCCGGGCTATGGGCTGCTCGATCAGTTGCGCGGCCTTTTCGGTCTCGGCGGCTGGAACTGGCTGGGCGATCCCTCGACGGTGATGAGCTGTCTGGTCGTGATGGTGATCTGGAAGGAGGCCGGCTTCTTCATGATCTTCTACCTGGCGGCGTTGCAGCAGCTCTCGCCGGATCTCGAAGAGGCCGCGTCCATCGAAGGCGCGAGCCGGTGGTACACGTTTCGCCGGATCACGTTCCCGCTGCTGATGCCGACCACGCTGTTCGTGGCGATCAACGCAGTCATCAACTCCTTCAAGCTGGTGGACCATCTGGTCATCATGACCAAGGGCGGTCCGAACAACGCCAGCACGCTGCTGCTCTACTACATTTATGAGGTTGCCTTCACCTTCCAGGATTCCTCTTACGCGGCAACACTGACGGTTGTGCTTCTGATGCTGCTGAGCTCGGTTGCGCTGATCAAGTTCGGTTATCTCGATCGCAGGATCCACTATCAATGAAAGGCCGGACACGCCCCATTGAAGCCGTCGCAGCATGGCTCCTGGCTTTGATCTGGCTCGCCCCATTGGCCTATGCCTTCTGGAGCGCGCTGCATCCGGCCGCTTACGCCACGTCGTTCAGCCTGTCCGCGCCCTGGACGCTGGAGAATTTTGCCCGGGCCTGGAACCAGGCGCCGTTCGCCCGGTACTATCTCAACACGGTCGTACTGGTGACCCTGATCCTGGTCGGCCAGCTCATACTGTCGACGCTGGCCGCCTATGCGTTTGCGCGCTTCAAGTTCAGGGGCAGCGGCATCGCTTTCGCCCTCGTTCTGCTCCAGCTGATGATCATGCCCGACGTCCTGATCGTCGAGAACTACCGCGCGATCGCCAAACTGGGATTGCTCGATACGATCCCTGCGATCGCGCTGCCCTATCTCGCGAGCGCCTTCGGCATCTTCCTGCTGCGGCAGACTTTCAAGGGTGTGCCCCAGGAGTTGGTGGAAGCCGCCCGGGTCGAGGGAGCGGGTCCGCTCGGAATCCTGTGGCGGGTCTATGTCCCGCTGGCTCGCCCGACCTACGTCGCCTTTGGCCTCGTCTCCGTCAGCTATCACTGGAACAATTTCCTGTGGCCGTTGATCGTCACGAATTCGGTGGAAGCGCGGCCTCTCACGGTGGGGCTTGCCGTATTCGGCGCGCCTGAGACCGGTGTGGATTGGTCATTGATCACGGCGGCAACCGTGATGACGATGGCGCCGCTGCTGATCGCGTTTCTGCTGTTCCAGCGCCAGTTCGTCCAGTCGTTCATGCGTGCAGGCATCCGGTAATGAGACTTCTCACCTGGAACATACAGTGCGGCAAAGGATGCGACGGCGTGACCGATCTGGCGAGGATCGTTGCCGTCGCCCAGCAGACGCTCGACGCGGACGTGTTCTGCTTCCAGGAGGTGAGCGCGAACTTCTCCAGATTTGGTGATGGAGCGGATCAGAGCGAACAGCTGGCAGCCCTTTTGCCCGGCTACTCCGCAATATTCCGACCTGCTATCGAAACTGTCGATCGTGATGGCAACCTCCATTGCTTCGGCAACATGACGCTGTCGCGGTTGCCGGTGCTGCAGATCGCCAACCACCTGCTGCCATGGCCGGACGCAGCCACGGTGCGCAGCATGCGCCGTCACGCCCTGGAGGTGACGGTTCAGGCCTCGTTTGGCGCGCTCCGCATTGTCAACACGCATCTCGAATTCCATTCGGCCGGCCAGCGCGAGGCACAGATCGCCCGTCTGCTGGATTTGCAGGAGGAGGCGTCGATGAGCCCGAAGCAGGCCAGCTCCCGGCACGACGAGCCGTATGGAAGTCAGACCGTCGCTGCGTCGAGCCTGCTGTGTGGCGATTTCAATTTTGACGTTGCCGACCCCCAGCACGCATTGATTGCTCGATCCGGCCGGCCCGGTCTGGCCTATCGGGATGCATGGATCGCCGATGGCCGCGACCGAGCGCGTGCGCCGACTTGCGGAATCTACGACCGCGCGCAGTGGGCCGACGGGCCCGACTGCCGCGACTTCATTTTCGTGACGGAAGATTTGACCGGCTACGTTCGCAGCATCCAGGTCAACGAAGCGACCGATGCCTCCGATCACCAACCCATTGCAATCGAACTTTCGGAATAGAGGAATGTGCAGGCGATGCAGAAATTCCGGCGGCCACGCTGCTAATTGCGCGATCCCAGCGCCACAAACCTTGAGGGCGTTTGGCAACTACTCGGGATAGAGCTGAACGTCCTCCGGCCTTGGCTTCTTAAAAAGGATGAAGACCAAAGGATTGCCGGGCTCGGACATTGCGTCGCTGCGTTGGCCGGTTATCTCTCCGGCGACGGCGCTTGTATACTCCGCAATCACCTCGAAACTTGTCATTCCGACATAGATATTCGAGCTTCTCCAGGCTCGCGGTGGTGTCGCGACGTGATGCCGGACTCCTCAGACCCCTACCTCCAAGATGCCGGTGTTTGACGTCGTGGCGCCCAAGGCGATTGCGCCCGCCCTCGGGCTGGGTGAGCGCGGCCGGCAATGGACGCCAGCGAAATTTTCAGATCATTAACAATGTTGAATCACAGACCGGAGCGTTTGCCCTACCGTGAACCTTTCCGCTGGGGCTTTCCATGATCGATACGGCGACAAAGGCGTTGTTGCGCACCGTTCTCGACGAGGTGTGTGAAGGTGTTCCACGCTGTGAGATCGGCGCCCGGACCCACGTGGCCTCGAAGCTTCTGGAGACTGCAAGCAGGGGGGACATCTCTGCGGATCGCCTCAAACAAGCGGCCCGCAATGCTCTCTCAGAAGTCCCGACGATGTGACGATGGTCATGTGGGGGCGGGGGTGAATTTCCACGTGACGGTCCTCAAGATCCTGGTGAGCTACCCGGATGGGTTCGCTGCCCTGGAGGATCTCAAGCGGGATATGGCCATTCTGGCGACCAGCGGTCGCGACTGGACCGAGCGCACCCGGCGGCTCGCCGGGCGGGTGCCGGGGCTGGACATCTTTTCGCAAAGGCTGATCGACCGGACAAATGGCGGGTGGCGCATCACGGCCAAGGGCCGCGCCGTGCTTGATCTGATGGAAGCTCGTCCGGACCATGCGCCGATCGCCTGCGAACAACCTCCCTCAGAGCCGGAGTGCGTACCGGCGATCACGCGGCACTTTCCGGCGGAGAGGGGGCGAGGCCGGCTTGCAGCGCGCCGTCGCCGACGCAACGCTGGCCAGCAGGCTCGGGCGTCCTAGCAAGGAACGAGCGTCACTCCCAAAGCTTGAGCTAACGCCCGTGATGGAAGATGCTCATGCAAAGTTCCGACGCCACCTTGTCGACCGCCCGTCTGTCGCGCGTGACGGACGATATCTGGGTCGTGGACGACGCCCCGATCAGCGCCGCCGGTCTAAAACTTCCGGTGCGTATGACCGTCATTCGGCTCTCGAACGGCGATCTCGTGCTGCATTCGCCGGTAAGATATTCGCCGGCTCTCCGCGGTGAGCTGGAGCGGCTTGGGACGATAAGGTACTTGCTCGCGCCGAATATCGCGCACTGGATGTTCCTGTCCGACTGGCAGAGAGAGCTGCCGCCGGCGGCGACTTTCGCGGCGCGCGGCCTTGCGGCACGCAGGCAAGTTCGAGCGGCACGTATCCGCATCGACCGCGAGCTTGGAGAGGCGACGCCCGAGGAATGGAGGGCCGACCTCGAAGCCGTCTCGGTGAACGCTCCGATGTTCTCCGAGATCGAGCTGTTCGACAAGCGCAGCCGGACACTGATCCTGACGGATCTCGTGCAAAATCTCGATCCCAACGATCTCAGCGCGCCAAATGAGGCGGCGGCAAACCTCCTGGGCATTTCCAAGCCAAACGGAATGGCGCCGGTCTATCTACGGCTTCTGCTGCGCCTCGGCGGCCGTTCCGTGCGGTCCGCAGCCGAGCGGCTTATACGGCTGTCTCCGGAGCGGGTGATCTTCGCGCATGGCGACTGGTTTGAAGCGGAGGGAACTGAGCGCCTCCGGCGATCCCTGCACTGGATGCTTCCGGCGGCCCGCTCCGTATCTGAGCCGCGGCAAATGACCGGCACGTGCGTCGTCATCACCGGTGCCTCGAGCGGAATCGGGCGTGCTGCGGCGCTGGCCTTCGCGGGCAAGGGCGCAAGCGTGGTCTTGGCGGCACGCCGTGCCGAAGTCCTGACGAGCCTCGCCGCAGAATGCGAGGCGCTCGGAGGCCGCGCATTTGCGATCCCGACCGATGTCACCGACGCCGAGGCGGTGCAGCGGCTGGCCCGAGAGGCCGAAGACGCGTTCGGTGGCATCGACGTCTGGATCAACAACGCCGGCACCGGCGTTTTCGGGGCCTATCAGGACGCGGATATCGCGCTTCATCGCCGAACGATCGAGGTCAATCTCCTCGGCACGATGCATGGCGCTTTCGCGGTGCTTCCGATCTTCCTCCGCCAGAACCGCGGCATCCTGATCAACAACATCTCGCTCGGCGGCTGGGCGCCGACGCCTTTTGCTGCGGCCTATACCGCGAGCAAATTCGGCCTTCGGGGCTTCACCGCTAGCCTGCGTCAAGAGCTCAGTGCTCACCGCAACATCCATGTCTGCGGCGTCTTCCCGGCCATGGTCGACACGCCGGGCTTCGTCCACGGCGCCAACATGTCCGGCCGGACGCTTGATCCCGGTCCGCTGCTGTATCAGGCGGAGGACGTTGCCGAGACGTTCGTGAGCCTCGTCCGCGCGCCCCGAGACGAAGTCGCCGTCGGCTGGCCGGCTCGTGCCGGCCAATTTGCCTATGCGATGGCTCCGCAGATTACCGAGAACATCGTGGGAGCTGCCTTCCGCTACCTGCTGTCGCGCGCGCACCCCGCAAAGAGCAGCGAGGGCACCATGATTGAAGCTGGTCCGCAGGGCACGTCGATCGATGGCGGTTGGCTGTCACGCAAGCAGCTCCCACCTGCCGGCGTCATCAGTCAGGGGCTCGCGGCGCTGGGAATAGCTGCGGGCGTAGCTCTCCTGGCGTCAGCAGTTGCGCGTCGCGCCGGCAGATCGGGACAAGGCGTGGGCAAGTACAAGCAAGTCCTGCCGAGGCAGATCACGGCAGCGCGTAGGCTCGCACGTAATCGCCGAGTTTAGTTCCGAATGACCCGTGGCCGCCGTCGACCGTCACGACATATTGCTTGCCGCCAGCCTCATATGTCATCGGCGTCGACTGGCCGCCGGCAGGAAGGCGGTCCTGCCAAAGCTGTCTGCCATCGCGAACGTCAAACGCGCGGATGTAGTCATCCATCGTTCCCGTGATGAAGATGACGCCGCCCGCGGTGACGATCGGACCGCCCAGCATGGGAACGCCGAGCTTGAATGGCAGCGGCAGCGGGGCCTGATCGCGTATCGTGCCGATCCGATGCTGCCAGACCACCTTGTGTGTCCTAAGATCGATCGCTGCGATGTTGCCCCACGGCGGAGCAAGACAGGGAATGCCGAGCGGTGAGAGGAAAATGCCGAGATCAACGCCGTAGGGGGCGCCGTACATCGGCTGCACGCCCAGCTCGGTTCCTGGTGGATGCGCCGCATTCGGCGCGGCCGGATTGTCCTTTCCGCGCGGCACCAGGCGAGAGATGAAGGGAATCGATTGGGGATTCGCGATCGCGATCTGGCGCTGCGGATCGACGGCAATGCCGCCCCATTCGAACATGCCGAAGTCTCCGGGAAACACCAGCGTGCCTTGTTCAGACGGCGGAGTGAACGGCCCCTCATAGCGCAGGCGCTTGAACTTGATCCGGCAAGCGAGCTGGTCGAACATCGTGCTGCCCCACATCTGCGCGTCCGTAAGTTTGCCGGAGGGGCGGAAGCTCAATTCCGAAAATGGCTGGGTTGGCGACAGCCGGTCTCCATTCGCGGCGCCCTGAGGCACCGGCTTCTCCGGTGCGGGCACCAACTGACGCCCGTCGCGCCGGTCGAGCACGAAGATGTCGCCAGTCTTTGCCGGGATGTAGATCGCCGGCGTCACGCCGCCGTTGGAGCGCAAATCGACCAGACTGGGCTGCGACGGCATATCCATGTCCCAGAGATCGTGGTGCACATTCTGGAACGACCAACGCAGTTTTCCGGTCGAGACATCGAGCGCAATCAATGCCGAATCGTAGCGCTCGTTTTCGGGCGAACGGCCGCCGCCCCAGATATCCGGAGAACTCGAGCCGAGCGGCACGTAGATGAGTCCGAGCTTCTCGTCGACCGCCGAAATGCTCCACGAATTGGGTGAGCCGGCTGTAAAATGATGCGAGGCCGAAGGCATCTCGTTCGGATCGGAATTGCCGGCATCGAACGCCCAGAGCAACCGTCCCGAATAGATATCGAAGCCGCGGATCACGCCCGACGGGACGCGATCGGAATAGTTGTCGATCACCGCTCCGCCGACGATCAGAACCTTGTCCGTGACGACGGGCGGCGAGGTGCCCTCGTAGAAGCCGAGTGTCTGGATCTCGCTGCCTTGCTTGAGGTCGATCTGTCCCTGGTTGCCAAAACTCTGGCAAGGCACACCGCTCTGGGCATCGAGCGCGAACATCCGCCCGTCGTTGGTTGGTACGAAAATGCGTCCCGCACAATCGTTCGGGGCCGGCGCGCCGTCGGCAGTCACGGCGCCGGGCCTGGTCGCGTGATAGGACACGCCGCGGCAGGTCATGTGCTGGAACGCCTTGTTGTGCTGGACTTGCGGATCGAATTTCCAGCGCAGTTGTCCGGTCGCAGCTTCGAGCGCGAACACGATCTGGTGCGGCGAGCAGGTGTAGAGGAGATCCCCCACCTTGAGCGGCGTTGCCTGGTTGGTGATCTCGTCGGGGTCATCAGGGCCCTTGTGGTCACCGGTGCGGAATTCCCAAGCGAGCTTGAGGTCCTTGACGTTGTCCTTGGTGATCTGGCTCAGCGACGAGAAGCGCGTACCAAAGCCGCTGCCGCCGTAGGCCGTCCAGTTCTGGCCGGCAGCAGGTTGCTCCGGTTCGGGAGACGCAATGGCCCCCGTTGTTTCGCCCTCGGGTATCGTGCCGGCTAGATCGCGGCGATCGCTCGTCAGGGACATGCCGACGATGATGGCTGCGGCGACCAACACAAGGCCGAGCGCCCATCGCGCCGCGCGCAAGCGAGGCGCGAGGCGAGAGGCAATGAAGGGCAGCATCAGCCATAGGCCAAGCGGCACGAGCACGTCGCCGCGCGGTGCCAGCGACCAGAAATCGAGGCCGGCCTCCCAGATCGCCCAAGCCATCGTTCCGGCCAGCAGCGTGGCATAAATCCAGAGCGCCTCGGCGCGACGGCGCGCGAGCAGCCAGCTCGTGAGCAGAAGCATGATCCCCGCGATCAGGTAGTGGACGGAGCCACCGAGGGCTGCGAGCCAGGCACCGCCAGCCAGGAGGCCCAGTCCCATGATGGCGACAACCACGACGGTGATGGCCAGCAATGGCGCGTCACGGAACCAATTCGTTGGACGATGTGTCGAAGTCATGATGGTCACTTGAGCGTATAGAGAAACGCCGCGATGTCCCGCGCGTCCTTCTGCGGGATACCCATTCTCGGCATCGCATTGCCCGGCAACGCCCGCTGTGGATCCTCGATCCAGTCAGCCATGTTGTCCGGCGAATTGTGGATGTAGCCGGCGATGTAGGTCCGCGTGCCGATCCGATGCAAGGGTGGGCCGACATTGCCTTCGGCGCCGGCAATGCCGGGAATATCGTGACAGCCGCCGCACTGGTACTGCTTGACGAGGTCGGCGCCACGACGCGCGTCGCCGGTGAAGTTGTCCGGGCCCGCAGCCTCGCAGGCGGCGGTAGCGGTAGCCAGGAGTGCAGTGACTAGCAATTTCGCGATCGGATTTACCATCGCTGCTCCGCTCGGCCGATCAGGGCTTCTGGCCGAAGTTGAAGGACTTGGTGGCAGACCAGGGATCGGTCGTCGAGACCTGCTCGCTCGGGACTTGCTCGACCTCGGGCGATGGCAGATTGGCCGAAAAGGTGCGGCCCCATTGGTGGCTTGGTTCGTTGCTGATCTTGCCGATATAGGTGACGAGGTCCCAGATCACGCTGTCGGGCAGCACGCCGCCCCAAGCCGGCATTCCGTTCGGCCGCCCCTGGTAGATCGAGAGAAAGATGTTCTCGGGCTGCGCTCCGTAAGTAAAGATGTTGTTGCTCAGCGCTGGCCCCATGCCGCCGCCGCCATTCGGCGCGTGACAGCCGACGCAGTTGAAGTTGACATAGTAGGTCATCCCGCGCTGCTGCGCGTTGGGATCACCTTGCACGGGATTCTTGATTTGGGGCGGGTCCGGCTGCGCGCCGGGATGGAGGTGACTGACCGGGACCTGCATGAAGACGCCGGGGCTGCCATTGCCGACGCTGCCACCGAAATTCGGGCGCGGAGACAGCGTCGGCATCTGCGCCTCCTGCGACTGCGGCAAGGTCTGCTGGGCCAGCCCTGCACCATTCGGCAAGACCGCCAGCAGCAACGACAGGGCGCTCGCGCGCATTGCTGGAGCAGACATCACTCATGTCCTCCCGATACCGTGACGGGTTGGTCCACCAGCGGAACGCCGTAACTGCGCAGCAGCGAGGTGATCTCGGACCAATGCTCGTCGATGAACTCGTTCAGCCGGTCGCGCAAGGCGTCGTCGCCTTTGCGCACGCCCATCGCGATGGCGAACTGGAACTGCTGAGGTGAAAAGCGTTCGTAATCCCGGATCGGCGTGACCGTCAGCGGGACGAGGGAGTATTGGGCGAAATATCCGCCGAGGGGGCCCCAAGCTGCGGCGACATCGAGGCTGCCGCTTTCGACGGCTTCGATCAGGCGTGCCGGCGGATCGGCCTGGCGATAATCGCCGTAGATGGAGTAGCCGCGGACGTTATCGACGATGCCTTGGTCGCCGAGCGCCTGCGCAGGCGGTGGATTGTTGCCGTCGTCGCCGATCAGATGCACGCCGATCACGAGGTGATGCAAGCGCGGGTCGAGCAGGGACGAAAGGTCGAGGTGCCGGTCCTGCCGCGTGACGAACACATAGCTCGAGCGATAATAGGGCTTGGTCGTCTCGACGAGATCATAGCCGGACGGTACGCCCATCACGACGTCGCATCTGCCGGCTTTCAGTGTGTTGCGGATGAAGCCGCGGCGCTGCGCCCACCAGGTGTAGGTGACCTGCTGGCCGAAATGCTCGGCCACCATCGTCGCGAGCCTGTTCTCGAATCCTGCTTCGGCTTTGTTCGAGAACGGCAGATTGTTGGGATCGGCACAGACGCGAAGCTCGCGATCCGACGCTGCCGCCGCCGTGGTTGCAAGCCCAACCAGAAAACCAAGGGCGATGCCCGGACAACTATTTCGAAGGCGCATGGCTGGTATCCTCACCATTTGCGCCGCCGAGCTTGAAGACCAGCAGTTCGCTCCCGCCGGCGGTGTAGAACGGCAGATCCTGCGTCGCGCCGGTGAACCCCAGCGCACCGTTGCGCACCCGCGGATCGACCTCGGCATTGGCCACCACACCCGGCCAGCCGCCGACGCCCGACAGGATCGCGACGTATTGCTGTCCGTCGGAGCCGCGATAGGAGATCGGTTGGCCGATGAACCCGGATCCGGCGCGGAATTGCCACAGCACATGTCCATCCTTGGCATCCACGACTTTGAAAAGCCGATCCATGGTGCCGTAGAAGGCGACATCACCTGCTGTGACCAGCGCGCCGCTCCATACCGGCAGCTTCTCGTGGATCTCCCAGACCTTCCTGCGCGCGATTGGATCCCACGCCATGAACTCGCCGCGATAGCCGCCGGGGCCGGCATACATATCGACGTCTGCGCCGACATAGGGCGTCCCGGCGATGTAGCCGACCTGAGAGGCCTTGAAGCTCATGCAGAGATGCTGATGGGGCACGTAGAGAAGTTTTGTGCGCGGTGACCACGCCGTCGGTTGCCAATCCTTGGCGCCCGGCGCGCTCGGGCAGATGTTCTCGACGGTCTTGCCGACAAGCGGCGTCTTCTCCTCGTTCGGGATGATCTTGCCGGTCTTCAGATCGACGCCCTTGTAGCTGTTGACGAAGTCATAAGCGTCCGCCGAGATCACCTCGCCAGTGGCGCGGTCCATGACGTACATATAGCCGTTGCGGCCGGGGTGGATCAGCACCTTGCGCGGCCGTCCATTCAGTTCGAGGTCGACAAGCACGTTCTCATTGATTTCGTCGTGGTCGAACAGATCGTGCGGGTTGATCTGGTAGGCCCATTTGGCGCGACCGGTGTCGGGATCGCGGGCAAAGATTGTGGTGCTCCAGAGATTGTCGCCGCTGCGCTGGTTCGCGTTCCAGGGACTCGGATTGGCCGTGCCGTAGTAGACCAGGTTCAGATCGGGATCGTAGGAGATCCAGCCCCAGACCGTGCCGCCGCCAACCTGCCAGCGGTCGGCGGGCCAGGTCTTCACGCCGAGATCCTGGCCTTTGAGATTGTCGTAGAATGGCTTGAAATCGTCGCCGATCAGCACGTCCTTGTCGGGACCTGTCGAATAGGCGCGCCAAGCGATGGCGCCGGTGGTCTCGTCGAGCGCGGTCACCCAGCCGCGCACGCCCAGTTCGCCGCCGCTGTTGCCGACGAGAATTTTGCCTTTCACCGCGATGGGAGCCATCGTGATCGTTTCGCCCTTGTTGATCTCGCCGAGCTTCGTGTGCCAGAGCTCTTTGCCGGTCTTGGCGTCGATGGCGACGGTGTGGTTATCGAGCGTGTTGAGGAAGACCTTGCCGTTGTCGAAGGCCAGCCCGCGATTGACGACGTCGCAGCAGGCAACGCCCGCGGCTGCGGGCTCCGGCTTCGGCGCATAGGACCATTTCAACTCGCCAGTCGTGGCATCTAGCGCGAACACGCGGTTGGGATAGGGGCCGGCATAGGGACCGACCACATACATGGTGCCGTCCACCACGAGCGGCGCCGCTTCCTGGCCCCGGTCGGCGCCCACCGAGAAGGTCCAGGCGAGCTGGAGGCGCGAAGCATTGGACGCGTTGATCTGGTCGAGCTCGCTGTAGCGGGTGTTGGCGTAGTCGCGCGCCGCCATCGGCCACTGGCCGGGATCTTTCATGCGGCTGGCGAGATCGCTTTGTGCTGACGCGGATGACAGCATCGCGCAGCAGGCGCAAAGGATGGCCGGAATCCGGTTGAGCAGACGCGTGAGACCACGCACTAACATATGTAAAGATCTCCACGGCAGGGATGCGGCCGTGCCGCATTGCAGGCCGGCTTGCGGACGTACAAACGTTCCGACTTCCCTTGGTTCCAAAAAGCGGCGATTGACGCAGCGCTATCTCACCACGTTGCCGGATACGCCGGCGCCGAGGTCGACTGATATCTGATCTTCCTTGCCGTTACACTTGGGATGGCCAAATCCCGACGGGCTTTTGCCGTCGGGGCCGATGTCGTAGATGATCGCGTCCTTCATGTTGGGGCTGACTCCGGCCGGCACCCGGTCAAGCCCGAGCTGGTGACGCACGCGCCAGGCCACGTTGTGATCCGCGCAGGAGCTGTCGCCGCTGACGCCCAGCGCGCCCGTGACGCCGTTGCCGTCATAGAGCGCGAGCCCACCTCCGAACACGATCGTGCCGCCGATCGGCTTGCCCACCATCGGATCCTGAGCCGTGCCGAAGTTGTCCGGAGATCCGGCGTACAAGGCTTCCTGGGATGGTGGGTTGCCGAGTGCCGCGCCGAACAGGAACCCGCCCGGCTGCGCACCTGCATAGAGATTGGCGGTCGCCATCGCCTTGTCCTTCAGGCTGAACGCATTCGCTGTGTTGGCCTTCTCGGCCGCGATGGCACGGCTGCCCAGCCACTGGTCGTCGACCTTGCCGCCGCTGTAGGCAATTGCGCAGACGACGCCCTGCCGATTGACGACGGCAGCCCATTCGTTGTTGTCCAGACCTCCGTTGCTGGGGCCGCCGCCCGACTTGACGCTCTTCTTGAGGATATCGGCGAGCTTGTCATGGTCGACCGGGCACGACATCCCCGGCTGGGGTTGGTCCTGCGCGTTCAAGGCTGCAGGCACCAAGAATGCTGCGGTGAAGATAGCCGTTATCGCCATGACGGATCGTTTTTCCATGTGGCCTCCGTGGAGTGTCGCAGTCGGCAGGCGAACGTTCGAACAGAAGTTGCGGTTCCTATGCCGTATCGCTCAGCCCGGATGTTGAAGGGAGCGGCAGGTGGGAATGGCCGCCGTTCGCAGTCAGCCACCGGTGAGCAAAGAACAACGCCGCGCCGGTATAGAGTAGGCCCATGGGCACCCACATCAGGATGCCGGCGAGTTGCTGGTCCTCGAGTGCCGAGAGGCCGAATTCACCGGCGAGGGCGCCTTGACCGGGGATCCACAGCCGCGGCGACACCGTCAGCAGAGCCCCGAGCACACCCGAATGCAAAATCGTGATGAACAGGCACGCGACGGCGATGCCGTCGCGAATTCGTGTGCTACGGCCCTGACCGCGGCCATGCAGCAGCACCCACCAGAACAACAGCGCGGTCGCAAAGAAGCTGATGTGCTGGAGACGATGGATCGCCGTATTCTCGAGCGCCCATGCATATAACGGCGGTGCGTGCCAGACCCAGAGCGCTGCGCCGTGCAGGATGGTCGCGCTCATGGGATGGCTCACAAACCGCCACGGCCACGCCAGTATCGGCAGATTGAGCATTCGACCCGCCGCCGGGCGAAGCCGGGCCGGCAGGCTCCACAGCATCGGCCCATTGATCCGGGCAAACGCCATCAGCGGTGCCGCGACCACCATCAGCAGTTCGTGCTCGACCATATGTGCGGTGAACAGACGCTCGCCGAGCCAGTGCAGCGGCGAGGTCACGGCAAGCGCGGCCACCAGCCATCCTGTCCAGAATGCGGCGACCTGGCGGAAGCTGACGCCACGGCCGCCGCCCGCATGATGCCAGAGCCGCTGCGTTCCGACATAGAAGGCGATACCGACGGCATAGAGCGGGGCCATCAGCCAGGGATCGTAGCTCCACAGCGAGCCGGGATCGACCTCCGATAGTCCATGCGCATCGGCCGGCGCCGTGAACAGCGCGAGCAGCAGTGCTGCAAGGCTCAGCGCAGGCATGGGCTGATCATGAGCGAGGCGGCGAACTGGTTCGCGATCACCAGCGCAAACAGCACGCCGGAGCCGACGCCGAGCCAGGCCATGAACGTTCGTGGCCCGCCGCCTTGCGCATCCGTCCATTCAGCCCCCGCCCCGCGTCGAACCGCGCGGGCGGAAATGACAGTGCCCGCGAGGGCGACGACAGCCAGAGCCGCACTCATGATCGCGCCGCTGATCCTGGTCTGTTCGCAGGCGAAGTGCGCGAGCACGTAGATGCCCTGCAAATTGATCCCCCACGCGATGGGCCCGAGCGCAACGCCGGCCCAGTAAAGCAGTCTGGAACGTCCCTCGGCTGCGGTCATAGGCGTGGTACCCAATCGAGCAAGACATAGAGCGGCAGCCAGGCGAGCACGACGAAGTTCCAGTAGAACACGTTGTCGGTCACGTCGCTGAACCGGCGCGGTTTCGCATGGCGCGTGAACATCAACACCGCCAGCACGACCGTGTCGCCGACATCCGTGGCAAGGTGGGTCGTGTGCAGCCCCAGAATGAGCCATACGATCGAGCCATAGGCTGAATTGTCCCAGCGGGTGTTGAGATGCGCGAACTCGAAGCCGCGCAGCACCAGGAGCGCGATGCCGATCAAGGCCATCACGATCAGGCCGATCCGCGCCTTCGCGAGATCCTGTCGGTGTGCGGCGCGGTTCGTGAACTCGTTGGGAATGATGCTCAATAGATAAATCACCGTCTCGACCGTCCCCGGCCAGAGATCCGGCGGGGATGCTCCGATCGGCCAGGTCGGGTTGACTGCGTAGAGATAAAGGTAGGCGCCGATGGCAATGGCAAAGCCCATGCCTTCGAGCGCCATGAAACCCATGGCGCCCCACCACGGGCCACTACGCGGGCCGTAGCCGTAAGTCGGCAGGTCCGAGACGTCGCGGACGATAGTCTGTCTCACTCCTCGTCCTCCTTGCTGCCGGTTGGCCAGAACCAGCCGATCAAAGTCACGGCCATCGGCGGCGTGCCCCAGAGCACCGCCCAGGGCGTGAAGATCGATCCGATGAAGAAGATCGTCGTTGCGATCGCCGCAAGCAGCGGCCAGATACTCGGCTCGGGCGAAGCCTCGCGGATCTGGGGCTCGGCTTCCGCAAGCGAGGTCAGCAGGACCTCGCGCCGCTCGGCGCTCAGACCCGCGACTACTGGCAGGCTCTCGCTGTCGGCCCACAGCGGATCGCGGTGCTTGACGACCGGAATGCGGTCGAAATTCTGCGGCGGAGGCGGCGACGAGGTCGCCCATTCCAGCGTCGAGGCATCCCAGGGGTTGTCGCCCGCAAGCGCGCCCTTGCGCAGGCTGTAGACCACATTGGCCAGAAGCAGCGCGAAGCTAAACGCGAAAACGAGAGCACCGCCGCTGGACACGAGGTTCAGATGCGCCCAGTCCATGTCGGCGGTGTAGGTATAGACCCGGCGCGGCATTCCGATCAGCCCGAGAATGTGCATCGGGAAGAAGGCGACGTTGAAGCCGATGAAGGCCAGCCAGAAATTCCAGCGCCCTAGTCTTTCGCTCAGCATGCGGCCGGCGATCTTGGGAAACCAGTAGTAGACCGCGCCGACCAGCGGGAAGACGGCGCCGCCGATCAGAACATAATGGAAGTGGGCGACGACGAAATAGGTGTCGTGCACCTGGGTATCGATCGGGACCGAGGCGACCATCACGCCGGACAACCCGCCGAGCACGAAGATCACGATGAAGCCGATCACGAACAACAGCGGCGTCCGGTACACCGGACGTCCGTCCCAGAGCGTTGCCAGCCAGCAGAAAATCTGCAGCCCGCTCGGCACCGCGATCAGCATGCTGGAGGCCGTGAACAGGGCCGCACCGAGTTGGGGCAAGCCCGTGACGAACATGTGGTGGACCCAGAGGCCGAACGACAGGAAGCCGGTCGCGATCAAGGAGAGGATCACCACGGGATAGCCGATCACCGGCCGCCGCGCGAACGTCGCGAGGATCGCCGAAACCATTCCCGTGCCCGGGATGAAGATGATGTAGACCTCGGGATGGCCGAAGAACCAGAACAGATGCTGCCAGAGCAAGGGATGGCCGCCCGATGAGGAATCATAGAAGCGGGTATTGACGAGGCGATCCAGGATCAGTGACGTCGATGCGACCATGATCGAGGGCATTGCGAACATCACAAGGAAGGCCGTCACCAGCATGGCCCAGACGAACAGGGGAATGCGGTCGAGCGTCATCCCTGGCGCGCGGAGCTTGAACACGGTCACGACGATCTCGACGGCGACCGCGAGCGCAGCAACCTCGGTAAAGGTGATCATCTGCGCCCAGACATCGGCGCGCTTGGTCGGTGTGAACTGCAGGCTGGAGAGGGGAACGTAGGAAAACCAGCCGACGTCGGGGCCGACGTTGAACAGGAAGGAGGTCCACAGGAAGCAGCCGCCGAACAGAAACATCCAATAGCTGAAGGCATTCAGGCGCGGAAAGGCGATGTTCCGCGTGCCGACCATCAACGGCACCAGATAGACGGCGAACGCCTCCATGACAGGCACGGCGAACAGGAACATCATCGTCGAGCCGTGCATCGTGAAGACTTGATTGTACTTGTCGGCCGAGAGAAACGTCTTCTCCGGCCCGGCCAGCTGAATGCGCATCAGGACCGCAAGGATGCCGCCGAGGAGCAGGAATACGAACGCCGTGACGATGTAACGGCGGCCGACCACCTTGTGGTCGACCGACATCAGCGCGCCGGTTAGTCCGGACGGCGTGCGCCACACCCGCTCGAGCTGCGTCGAAAGCTGCAGACCGTTCAGGACGTCGTCCCGCAATTCATTTGGTTCAGCGGCCATGCTCACTTGAGCTGCTCCAGATAATGAATGATCGCGATCAGCTCGTCCGATTGCAGCGGCATCTTCGGCATGAGATTGCCGGGCTTGATGTGCTGGGGATCGGCGATCCAGGCGCCGAGCGTCGCGGGAGTATTCGGCAGCGTTCCCGCAGCGATCGTCGTGCGGCTGCCGATATGCGTGAGATCCGGGCCGAGCTGGCCGCCGGCCAGCGTGCCGCTGATGTTGTGGCACAAGGCGCATCCGCGCGCCCGGAACAGAGCCTCGCCCTGCTTGCCGAGCTGATCCGCGGGGTTACTCGCGCTCTGGTTTTCATGGTCGCGCCAGCGGCCGAACTCGTCGGGGGACATCGCGATCACGGCGAACGCCATGTGGGCGTGCTGGATCCCGCAGAACTCGGCGCATTGACCGCGATAGATGCCCGCGTTCTTCGCCGTAAATTGCAGCTCATTCTTCTGCCCGGGGATCAAGTCCATCTTGCCGGTCAGGCTGGGCACCCAGAAGCTGTGGATCACGTCGGCGGATTCCAGCTCGACTTTAACCGGTTGCCCGGTCGGGATCCGGATCTCGTTGGCGGTCACGAAACTCTGGTGCGGACTATCGGCCTCATAGCGGACCTCCCACCACCATTGGTGACCGATGATCTTGAGTGTGTGGGTTTTCTCGTCCTTGGCAAAGACGGTGCGCTGACCGGCATAGCTGACCAGGGAGAGGCCGAGCACGACGACGGTGGTCGCAATCCCAAGCGCGAGGATGACGCGCCCGGAGCGTCGTTCGAAGGGCTGGTGGAGGTCCAGCGGCTGATCGGCTGCGCGCTTTCGGCGCAACAGCCCCACACCCAGAACGATGACGACGGCAGTCCAGACGATCGCCGCGACAATGAGGAAGAGAAACAGCGTGTGACGAATCTGCTCAGACTGTAGCCCTTGAGGGTCGAGCGCCGACTGCTGGCCCGCGCACGCGGCAAGCGGCCAGGTCATGCACAACACCAGAACCCTTTGCACCCGGACCTGCATTGACGTTTTGTCGCACTCCGCTTCACAGGCGGAACCGGTCAGGCCTACAAAGGTTCCTATGCGCAACCGGAACGGTTGGCCGACGAAGGACATGTCCGACATCGATCATCGGGCTAAAACGGCCAGCCCTTCACGGCGATCACGATCGCCGCATCGCCCGCGGCCATCAGCAACAGGACGGCAAGACTGGCGATGATCGCACCCGGCTGGGCAAGCACGCGCAACTCTCCGAGCATGTGTCGGCTCCAAAAACGCAGCAATGCCGCGACGACCCTGAGGGTTCCTGCGGACGTGCCGGGAGTTGACCTGCGAGCGCCGGAACGAAGGCTCGAGATCGCGCGTTCCTGCGACGAATTCGAGGGTTCACGTGCCGCGCTATCATTTCGATCTGGTCGATTCGAAGACCGTTGCAGACGAGGGAGGTGCTGAATTGCCCGACGACATCATGGCCCTGGATGTTGCCGAGGAGATCGCCAGGAGACTTCTTGCGGAGCGTCCCGAACTCAGAAATCGTCATTTTTCCATCCTGGTCACGAACCAAGAGGGTGAGGAGATCGGGAAGGTACCCCTTGATGTCCTGCACTGAAGCCCTGGCCTGACATGACGTTGAGGATCGGCGTGATCTCGGATACGCACGGCCTTCTCAGGCCGGAGGCCGAACGCCGTCTTGCGGGGGTGTCGCATATCCTCCACGCCGGTGATATCGGCGCGCCGGAGGTTCTGGAGAGGCTTTGCCGAATAGCACCGGTCACCGCCATCAGGGGAAACGTCGACGTCGCCAGTTGGGCGAAGCGCTATCCCGAAACCGAAACAGTGCACCTCGGCGCTCGTTGTTTCTACCTCCTTCACGATCTCAAGGCGCTCGCCATCGACCCCGCGGCAACCAATGTGAACGTGGTGATATCAGGACATTCGCATCGGGTGCAGGTCAACACGATCAACGGAGTGCTTTTCCTGAATCCCGGAAGCGCCGGTCCAAGGCGCTTCAAGCTGCCGATCACGCTGGCAACGCTCGAAATGGATGAGGGCGGCGACCTGCGCCCCACCATCCATGAGCTCGACGCGTGAACGACGTGCGTGCGTGCCAGCTAGTGAGTATTCGACTTTTGCCACCGCTCCAGATCAATCGGGGGACGCTTTGGGTCGATCTGCTCCTTCTCGGGATTCCCCTGCCAAGGCTCGTCCGTCTGCCGGTGGGTTGGCAAATCAGTCTGCTGTCGCGGATCGTCGACCGGGGTTTCTCTGGGGTCGTTTTCAGGTGCTTTCGCTCTCGGCATAAGTTGTCCTCTTTATGGTCTGTCGACGCGGCGGCACGCGATCAGCGTACGCCAGCGATAATTGCCGCGACGCGGCGCGAATGCTGATCGACAATGACGAGATCGTTTCCGGCGATCAGATATTGATCGCCCCAGAACCCGTTCAGCACTTGGGTGACTTCGGGCGGCAAATCGGCAACCTCGGTCTGGCGCGGCACAGACGTACCGATCATCATTTCGAAATTCGGGCGATCCATCGTCGGGCCATGCGCCGATGAGATGGTGGCGCGGAGCTGCTCGCGTTGCTGATCGTTGAGGCCAGTCGGCTGGGCGCTCTGCTTCACATCCCGCGCACGGGCGCCGGTCGTGTCTTCATTGCCAGCCGGGTTTTCCTTGGCCGCTTTGCTGACTGCTTCGCGTTGCGTGGGAACTCCCGTGCCGACCGTTGTGGCAGGGGCACCTTTGTCGGCGCCTGTGGAGGGGCGGCCCAGATAGTCTGTTGCCCCGAACATCTGGGGCACGGCGAACCAGACGATGAAACCTACAAACAGGACCGCGGCCACTCCCGATCCTGCCATCATCAGCTTCCGGGTGCCGTCCTTCTCCGTTTCACGCGATAGATACTTGACCATGAACAAAAAGCCTTCGGTATGAACTGCGGAGTCAACCCGCGCAGGAATCGTTCGTTCCTACGGGCATGCATGGGCATCGATCAGGAACGACCGCCGCCGCATCTCATTGCCAGCGCATGAGGTCGCGAGACCGAAGCAAGGAGCATGCAATGACCAAAATGCCCCCCGTACCGCCGGAGCAGCGCAGCGACAAGGGACCCGGATCTGATCCAAAGATCGAGACGGACGAAAAGCTGCCCGGCCGCGAGAACTTCGACACCCAGGGACGTCACGGCAACATCAAACAGAACACGACAAACCAAGGCTACCAGCAGGACCGATGAATGCCACACAAGAACCCAGGCACTGAACGCTTTGGTGGTCCGGGCTCCTCGCGGCAGGATCGCAAGCACCCTGAAAAGGGAGGTCGCGACCTTGAGTGCCCTGCGCCCGGAACGCCCACCAACGACCGCAAATCACACGTCTCGTGAGGCGGTGGTGAGCGCGATCAACATCACACGCATAATGATCGTGAGAGGAGCTGAGCAATGCATAGGACAAGTTCGAGCTTGATGCTGATCGCCTTCCTGGCGAGCGCGTCGATAGGGGCCGCCTCGGCGCAGAGTGGCGGGGGTGGGGGCGGCGGCGGTGGCGGTTCGGGAGGATCGGGCGGAGCAAGCGCGAGCAGCACGAGCGGCGGCACCGGCGGTGCGACAAGCCCCGGGTCAGCCGGCGGTGCTTCGAGCCTTGGGTCTGCAGGTCCTGGGTCTGCAGGTCCTGGGTTGACAGGTCCTGGGTCTGCAGGTCTTGGGTCTGCAAGTCCTGGGTCGACAGGTCTTGGGTCGACGGGAGCGACAAACCAGGCGGGGGATGTATCGCCCAACCTGGTCAATCCAGCCGACGCGGCCGCGGCTTCGCGCGGCACGACGGCTACCGGCACGAACACCGCTGGAACGGCACAATCAACGGGTAGCGGCCCGCAAGGATCGACCACTGTCGGGCGGGCCGGCAATCCCGCAGGAGGCACCAGCAGCGGACGGATCGACGGAACTGCGACACCCGGTCCGTCGATGCCGGGCGATGCCGAAATACGCTCCGAGAACTCTCAGGATTCGCACGTCGATCGAAAGATCAAGAGCATCTGCAAAGGCTGCTAGAGTGGTGATCAGGACGCCGGGCTTCCCGGCGTCCAATCGAGGTCATCCTCGCTTCGAGGTTCGGGGTCGGGCGAGCAGGGCTTGATCTTCAGGTCGTCCTCGAGCCTGGGCTTGCCCTCGCCCTCGCTGCTTTCGACCAGATCAGCGTCTTCGGCTCTCTTCAGCGTTTCCTCTTTGGTCGAAAATGTCCGGCTCAGTTTTTCGTCATCCTTGAACAGGGCATACGCCATCTCGGTCCTCACAGTTTGATCATCGGCAACTTTGACGGCGGCCGTCACGCGCGGCCACCGCCAATGCTACGGCTGCCACTTCCGCTTGCGCTTGAGACGTTGCGCGCCGTTTCCCCTTTTTCCTTTGCCGTGCTTCACGGCGGTCCGTCTCGACCTTTCTTGCCATTTGTACCTCCTTGTCGCTGGGGTGAACCTCTAGTCGACTTCCCTGAGACTGCTCAGGATCGCAAGGTGACGCTGGATGATGGGCAGCGACATCTGTGCGACCTGCTGTTCGCTGGGGTTGCCACCGGATCGCAAATACGAATTGTTGAGCGCGAGCAATTCACGGTGTCCGCGGATCTGCCCCTGCACGTACATCCGGTCGAAGGGACCCGACGGTGTGGCCTGAAGGCGCTGAAGCAGGGCGGCATGATCCGGCCGCAGCGGTGCCGATCCCGGCGCTGCTCCGAGCGCGCTCGCGACCTGGACCTGTTCGGTGATCTCTGCATTGGCGAAGTTGACGATGTCGGGATTGCCGGTGCGCGTCAGGGCGAGCTGACTCGTCTGCATCGCAAACGCGCCACCCATGAGGTCGGCCGTTCGAAAATCCCGCTGTGGGACTGGCTTGGATTGCGCAGCGTAGATCGATAGTCCGAGGCCGCCCAACGCAAGTAAAAACGATCTTCTCAGCATGATGAATCTCCAATGTTGGATTCACAAGACACTGCGACCGTTTCGAACGTTCCTATCGTCACATAAGCAGCCGAGCGATGCTCCACCGAGCGCCTTCGGTGGCATGAGATGAGCAGGCAGGTTAACGCAGGTTATTGGCAGGGGGAGTGTGTCATGATCATAGGAACGGCAACCTGGAGGAGGGTTTGTCCATCATCCAGATGCCGACCGACGCACGAGCAGATTCATGCAAGACAGCAATTCATCCAGCTTCCCGATTTCCGCGGGTGTCCTTCTCGGGCTTGGCCTGGGCGGGTTTTTTGACGGCATCGTGTTTCATCAGTTGCTGCAATGGCATCATATGTTAAGCGGCTGGTACCCGCTCAACTCCATCGACAACGTCAAGCTCAATACGACCTGGGACGGCATCTTCCACAGTGCGACTTATCTGCTTGTGCTGCTCGGCCTGTATGTGCTGTGGCAACGGGCGCGCAGGTCCGACATTCACCTGTCGGGCAGCCGGTGTCTCGGAGCGGTCTTGCTCGGTTGGGGCATCTTCAATCTGGTTGAAGGCGTGGTGGACCATGAGATATTCAAGTTGCATCGGGTGAATGAGACCGTGCCCGACGAACAGCGTATCTTCTGGGACATCGGCTTCCTGCTATGGGGTGCGGCCATGTTGGTGATCGGCGCAGCCATGACACGCGCCGCCACGCAAGCGAGGGTACATGCGGAAAGCAGTCTACAGGCTCGCTAGAGAGACCCCGCCAGCTCTGGTCTACGCCCTTTTTATATTGCTGCTGTTGCTCGCGACAGCACCGGCCTTTCGCATCGTGCTGTTTGGTGTGTCGCTGGATGATCTCCTGCAACTACGTTGCTTCAATCCCAATTGATGCGCAGTTATCAACGCCTCATGTCCGCCCGGAGGTAACATGGTCGAGTTCAGGCTTCCGAAACACTCCCGCGTCGAAAAGGGAAGGATCTGGCCCAAGCCGGACAGCAAATCGTTGCGCGAATTCCAGGTCTATCGCTGGAATCCCGACGACGGTCGCAATCCCCGGCTCGACACCTACTTCGTCGATATCAGCGATTGCGGGCCCATGGTGCTGGACGGCCTGATCTGGATCAAGAACAACATCGACTCCACACTGACGTTCAGGCGGTCCTGCCGCGAAGGCGTGTGCGGCTCCTGCTCGATGAATATTGCCGGCCAGAACACGCTCGCCTGCACCAAATCCATGAGTGAGGACGTCCCGAACGGCGAGCCGTTGCGCGTGCTGCCCTTGCCGCATCAGCCCGTGGTCAAGGACCTCGTTCCCGACCTGACGAATTTCTACGCCCAGCTTGCATTGATCGAGCCTTGGCTGCAGACCGTGTCGCCCACGCCGCAGAAGGAATGGCGGCAGAGCCATGAGGATCGGGCGAAGCTCGACGGGCTGTACGAATGCATCCTCTGCGCCTGCTGCTCGACGTCTTGTCCAAGCTACTGGTGGAATTCCGAGCGTTTCCTGGGCCCAGCGGCTTTGATCCAGGCGGCGCGGTGGGTCAATGACAGCCGCGACGAAGCGACAGGCGAGCGCCTCGACAAGCTTGAAGACCCCTTCAGGATCTATCGCTGTCACACCATCCTCAACTGCGCGAAGGCGTGTCCCAAGGGCTTGAATCCGGGCGAAGCGATTTCCGGATTGCGCCTCAAGATGGTCGAACGGAAGTTCTGATCGGAGATGGACGCTCCCCGCAGAAAGGAACGATGGCTGCGGCGTAGGCTTATCGACCAAACTGGAGGCGCCTGATGGGCAAGAAACAATTCGCCGCTTTGCCGTTCACGCTGAACAATTCCGAATTGCGCGTGATGCTGATCACGACCAGGCGTAAGGGCAGGTGGAGTGTCCCGAAGGGGTCGCCGATGCGCAAGACCGAGCCGCATCGTACGGCTGCGCTCGAGGCATACGAGGAGGCCGGTCTTGTTGGCGTCACCGCAAAGCGCGCGCTCGGGTCCTTCAAGCATCGCAAACGGAAGGGTGATCGCAAGCGGACCATGAACGTTGCCGTCTTTCCCATGAGGGTCCACGGGCAGGAGCGCTGGTGGCCGGAAAAGGGAGAGCGCGAAGCAATCTGGGTGTCGCCGAAGAAGGCGAACCGTCTGGTACACAAGGCGCAGCTTCGGCGTCTGATCGCCCGGTTTGCGGCGCAGACGGAGAAGACCGCCTCCTTACCGCTGGGCGACGGCCCAGGAACCCGCGTCTCGTCCAGCTATTCAAGGTAGATGAACCAGCAACCGACCGGATTCGCATTCGAGGAGCGACCGCCTCATGAGGTCCTGGCCGCTGCGATCAAGCGGCGCTGCGCCATCCTGTTCGTCGGTGCCGGCATCTCGATGGCTGTCGGCCTGCCGTCTGGCAGTCTCTGATCGACCACCTGCTGGATGACCTTGGACTTGAGCGCAACGTGATCGATGGAATGCACGGCTGCTATCAGATGCTGGCTGAGTACTACCGGCTTAAGCGCGGCGGAATTGGCCCGCTCCGCAGCTGGCTCGACCGCAACTGGCGCGTCGACCCGGACAGGATCGCGGCCTCGCGGCTCCACAAGCTGATCGTGGAGCTCGATTTTCCGACCATTTACACCACGAACTACGACCGCAACCTCGAGACAGCCTTCGACGTCCTGGAAAAGCCCTACGCCAAGATCAGCAACGCAAAGGATATTGCGGGCGCCCGTTCCGGCGTCACACACATCATCAAATTCCATGGCGACTTCGACGACGATGCCTCGCTCGTCCTGACCGAGACCGACTTCCTCAACCGGCTCGCGTTCGACTCGCCACTCGATATCGGTTTCGCGCCGATGCCTTGGGAAGCACGTTGCTTTTCATCGGATACAGCATTGTCCGATCCCAACATTCGGCTCCTGCTGCACCGGATTTGGCAGAGTTGGGAGGAGTCCGGGCACCGCCAGGACCGACCGAGGTCCTTCGCTTTCGTCACGCAGCGCAATCCGGTGCAGGAAGCGGTATTGGCGAACTGGGGCATCACCACCATCGCGCCGCCCGATGGCGTCAGCCCGGATGATGGTGTTACCCGGTTCTTGCTGGACATCCGCCAACGTAATGACCGAAAGAAGTGAGTGCCTCAACTGCGCCGCCACGATGCGCGCCCAGACCAAGACCACCGGCGAACACGATAGCCGTGAGCATTTGCTCTGCTGCCATGGGGCGCTCGGCTCAGCGGCGGGATCGGTCAGAACGGGGCTCGATTGCCAGTCCGCAAGCGGGACTGGTCACCGATATCCCCTATATCGCCGGGCATAGGCATAGCGAGGATTGACGCCGCAATAGGCGTTCGTTCCCGATGCAGTCGCCATGCACTGAGCGTAACTGGCGAACTGGCAGTTGCCCGGATAGCCCCAGACGCGGCCCTGAAGGCAGTAGCGGTCTTGTGCGACGGCCGCCGTTGGGGAGCCGATCCCCGCCACGAGCGCGAGAGACGCGGCAGCCAGGAGCAATCGATGTTTCATGAAAATCTCCAATTTCAACATTGAACGTCCCTCGTGAAGCGGCGTTCCAAAGTGCAACGTTGACGGCTCCTTTTCTCGGGTTCGACGTGAATCGTTAACCTGTGTGAAGCCGTTCGATGCCGATCGCGATTAAGGTGACGGATGTCCTCGATCGGAAGCCGTATGCCTGACCAATCTCCCAGCCTTAGAAATTTCACCATCAATTTCGGTCCACAGCATCCCGCCGCTCATGGCGTGCTCAGGCTCGTGCTCGAACTTGACGGCGAAGTCGTCGCACGGGTCGATCCGCACATTGGTCTTCTGCATCGGGGCACCGAAAAATTGATCGAGGCCAAGACCTATCTTCAGGCGATCCCCTATTTCGACCGGCTCGACTATGTCGCTCCTTTGACGCAGGAGCACGCATTTTGCCTGGCGATAGAGAAACTGATCGGGCTTGAAGTTCCGCGGCGAGGGCAGCTGATCAGGGTACTCTATCACGAGATCAGCCGCATCTTGTCTCATCTTCTGAACGTCACGACGCAGCGATGGACGTGGGGGCCTTGACGCCCCCCCCTTTGGGGCTTCGAAGAGCGCGAGAAGCTCATGGTGTTCTACGAGCGTGCGTCCGGCAGTTGGATGCATGCCAACTATTATCGCCCCGGCGGCGTGCACCAGGATCTGCCACCAAAACTGATCGACGATATCGAAGCCTGGTGCGATCCGTTCCTGCGCGTCGTCGACGATCTGGATCGTTTGCTCTCGCTCAACCGCATATTCAAGGCCCGAAACGTCGATATAGGCCGGGTGACGCTCGATCAGGCCTGGGCCTGGGGTTTCTCCGGCGTGCTGGTACGGGGGTCGGGCGCGGCCTGGGACTTGCGAAAGGCACAGCCCTACGACTGCTATGCCGAGATGGACTTCGACATCCCCGTCGGCAGGAACGGCGACTGCTACGACCGCTATCTCATCCGCATGGAGGAGATGCGGCAATCCGTGCGTATCATGAAGCAATGCATCGAGAAGCTGAAGTCGGCCGACGGCCAGGGCCCGGTGCTCGTGCAGGACAACAAGGTCGCGCCGCCGAGACGTGGCGAGATGAAGCGTTCCATGGAGGCGCTGATTCACTACTTCAAGCTCTAGACGGAGGGCTTCCACATTCCCGCCGGCGAGGTCTATGTCGCCGTCGAGGCACCGAAGGACGAGTTCGGTGTGTTCCTCATCGCGGACGGGACCAACCGTCCCTAGAAGTGCAAGATCAGGTCGCCGGGATTCGCCCACCTGCAAGCGATGGACTTTTCTCTGCAGGGGGCATTTGGTCGCGGACGTCTCGGCGATCCTCGGGTCGCTGGACATTGTCTTCGGCGAGGTCGATCGCTGACTGGAAAACCGCACTGGAGGATCAGCATGGATATCAGGGAAAGCTCCGCCATGACCGAAGCGTCGGGTCTTGTGGACGATCAGTTCACCGCGCAGAGCGGCTCGCACGCGCCGCACGGTGATACAAGAACAGGACTCGATGCGCGTTCCCAAGCGCCCTCGGCGCAATTGGCCGACCAACTGCAGAAGATGACCAGGGCAGCGCCGCTGCAAGCGGTCTTTGCGGCGTTTCTGCTGGGCGTTCTGGTGGCTCGGCGTCGCTAGACGTCGGCCAGGGCGTCCCTTTCATCGGACGACCCCGGCCGTTGCACGAGAATCAGGCCAACGCGTTCGTCACCGGCGGCTCGTTCATCTGCTCCACCTGTGCGCCGCTATCCGGCCGCGCCGGTCCGAGCACAGGCTCCTCGCCCAAAGGCTCGAACCCGGCGCGGAAGCTGAACGACCCCTGCCCGTCGAGCGAAGGACCTTCGCAGTAGCGCCCCGGCTGCAACGGCGCGGCGTTGCGTTCGGTGCCCATGAACATGTAGCTGAATTCGGTCGCCTCCTTGCTGCGGTCGAAGCTGTTCGGAATCGGCAGGGCGGCGTCCGCGCCCATCTCCTCGATCACCGCGAGCCATTGCTGTTGATGCATGGTGTCGCGCGCAATCAGGTAGCTCAGCATGTCCTGCATGCCGGGATCGCTGGTGGAGTTGAACAGACGCACGGCGAGGGTCCGGCCGGTGGATTCAGCCGCAACGTTGCAATACATGTCGGCGGCCAGATTTCCGCTGGCATAGACATGCGAACAATCGAACGGCACGCCGTCGCAATTGGCAGGGAAGGCAGCCATGCCGGTCGAGAGCAGATGCCGGTGCAGCATGCCCTCGATCACGTGCCGCGGCCGCTCGCCGCCGTTCATTACCGCGCCGACGACCGGATTGGCCTGCAGGCTGGTCTCCTGCATCGTTGCCGGCGCATTCTCGAGGTTTAACGCGACCGCGGTCGCGAGCATCTCGATGTGGCTGATCTCTTCGGTCGCGGTATTGAGGAGGACGTCGCGATATTTAGCCGGCCCCCGTGCGCCCCAGGCCTGGAAGAAATACTGAAGGCAGACGCGGATCTCGCCTTCGACGCCGCCGATGGCTTGCTGCAGCTGGCGGCGAAGATGGGATCGGGCTTCTCGACCTTGACGGGATATTGCAGTCGTTTGTCGAAGTAGTACATGCGCAGCTCCTTTTGTGTTGAGGCTATTGCGCAATGAGTGCTGCCGGGTTGCGTTCCTATGGAGTTTCTAGCGACTATTTTGAAAGCCATTAAATTGAGACGTGAACGCGATGCGGCCCCGGCGAGGAGAGGATTTCGCCGAGGCCGCTCTCATGCGCGCAACAGCAGGGAGCGCGCGTTAGAAAATTGCGAACCGCGAACCGTTAGCGCCGCGGCATGGTGCCGTTGGACGGTGGGGTCGTCTCGTTGCGCATGCCGGGAGGACTGGAAGCACCTTGTCCGCCCCGCTCGACATGGGTGATGCCGCCGCCACCGGAGCCGCCGGCTCCGCCCGAGCCGGCTCCTGCACCGCCAGCACCAGCGCCAGCACCAGCGCCAGCTCCAGCACCGCCGGCCCCGGCGCCCGCGCCGCCGCCCGCGCCACCTCCGGCGCCACCCGCACCACCGCCGGCGCCGCCTGCGCCACCACCAGCGCCACCGCCTGCACCTTGCGCGAACGCTGCGCCGACTGAAGCGCCTGCAAGCATTGCTGCCGTAAAGATCGTCAGGATCGTCTTACGCATCTGTCTTCTCCTTGAGGTTTCGATGTCGGACCAATCATGTGAAGCATCCACCGTTCCTAGCCGTGCAGCGCGATCAAGCTCTGTCCTCGACGACTCCGCGTCGATATTGCGAAGGCACGGCAACTTCGTCGAACCGTTCGGCGAGAGCATCGAGAGCCACGCGCATCTGCGGCCCCTGCATGGCCGCGCCGTGCCCGGTGACGACGATCTCTGGAGCGAGCGCGGCAAGTGCGCGCACCGATGTCTTCGCGCTTTCCCAATCGGGCGTGAAATACATCGGCGGCCCGTGCATCTCCGGTGTTTGCGTCACCGCGGCGTAAATGGATTCCTGCCGCGTCGTGATGAAGGCGTCGCCGGCGATCAGCACGCGATCGCGTTCGCGCCAGAGCGAGATATGCCCTGGGGTATGGCCGGGCGTATGGATCCACCGCCATTCCGGCATGAAGGGTACGCTATGATCAAAGGGAAGATCATAGAGGCGCGATCCGACGTTCACCGGCCTTGTCGGGAAGAGCGGAGAAAGCCGGGCGAGCAGCCCGCCACCGACGCTGGGATCGGCCGACGGATAGGATTGGCTTCCGTCAAGATAGGGATGCTCGGCCGCATGGGCATAGACCGGCACCTCCCATTCATTCGCCAGCGTTTCGAGAACGCCGACGTGATCGAAGTGCCCATGCGTCATGATGATGCAGGCGGGCCGGCCGTTTCCTCCGAATCTGGCCTTGGCGGCAGAGCGGATGGCGCCAGCCGATCCGGGGATGCCGGCGTCCACCAGCACCCAATTGCCGTCGCCGGCGTTCTCGAAACCGACGAAGATGACGTTGACGATCGCAAGCTGACGATAGGCGACGTCAGCGACGATCTGCCGCGTGCTGTCGTTGCGGTCGAGGTCGGATTGCGGGTGCTCCGCGTCGGCGGAAGAGGGAAGCGAGATCTGCGTCATGTTCATTCGGGTCCGATGTAATCAATTCTCTAGCGCTCAATCGTACCCATGCGCCGGATCTTCTTCTGAAGCAGCATCACGCCGTATAGCAGCGCCTCTGCGGTCGGCGGGCAGCCGGGCACGTAGATGTCGACCGGCACGACGCGATCACAG
>NZ_JADPIT010000009.1:0-55096 GCF_023073035.1 Bradyrhizobium sp. 62 | reverse complement strand
CGACCGAGTAGGAATAGTGATAATAGCCTCCGCCGTTGGCACAGGACCCCATTGAGATCACGTAGCGCGGCTCGGGCATCTGGTCGTAGATCTTGCGAAACGCCGGCGCCATCTTGTTGGTGAGCGTGCCCGCGACGATGATCACGTCCGACTGGCGCGGTGATGCGCGTGGCGCGAATCCGAAGCGTTCGGCGTCGTAACGCGGCATCGACATCTGCATCATCTCGACCGCGCAGCAGGCGAGCCCGAACGTCATCCACATCAGCGAGCCGGTCCGCGCCCAGGTGATCAGCTCCTCCGCCGTCGCCGTGAAGAAGCCCTTGTCCCCAAGATCGTCGCGGATCGTCATGAAGAACGGATCGGAAGTGTTGTCCGGCCGTCCCTCGCCCGGCCGGCCAGATCCAGGCCGGCCAAGCGAAGGGCCTGAGCTGCCGACGTGCGGAAAATTGTTTGTCATTCGTGTCCCTGAGCGCTGCGGCCGTTTGGCGATGCGACCACCCGCTCCGGGAAACAGTGATTTGCATGCGGCGTTCCTGCGGCGGGAGGAGGATTTGCGTTCTGTTATCGCAGGTTAGCTTCGGGTCC
Organism: Bradyrhizobium sp. 62; assembly: GCF_023073035.1. Classification (NCBI taxonomy): domain Bacteria; kingdom Pseudomonadati; phylum Pseudomonadota; class Alphaproteobacteria; order Hyphomicrobiales; family Nitrobacteraceae; genus Bradyrhizobium; species Bradyrhizobium sp. 62. The sequence goes on along the minus strand of NZ_JADPIT010000009.1, from coordinate 54,511 downwards.
GACGGCCGGAACCCGGCATTGGCGTCGTGGATCACCCTAGGAACGATCCACCGAAACTGCGGTTGGCGGCGACAGGGCCCCGTGAAATGGAGAAACATGAAATGACGAACGCAGCCCGCGATACATTCGTGGTTGGATTACGCAATGCGCATGCGATGGAAGTGCAAGCAAGAGAGCTGATGGAGCGCCAGTCGGAACGACTGGACGAATATCCCGAAGTCAAGGCCAAGGTTGCCGCCCACCTTCAAGAGACCAACGAGCAGCTGAAGCGGCTGGAGAGATGCCTGGAAGCTTGCGGCGAGAGTACCTCCAGCCTCAAGGATACGACGCAATCCATGATGGCGAACATGCAAGCGATGGCACACTCGGTGGCCGGCGACGAGATTCTCAAGAACACTTTCGCCAACAATGCCTTCGAGAATTTCGAGATCGCTGCCTACAAGTCTCTGCTCGCCCTCTGCGGCGCCGCCGGTTTCGCGGAGGCCAAGGAGCCGCTCGAGACATCGCTGAAGGAGGAGCAGCGCATGGCCGCCTGGATCGACTCAAACGTCGAGAAGGTGACAATGGAATATCTGGCGCATCAGCGCCAGGCGGCCTGATCGCACATCACACCCGCAAGGGCGAGACCAGCGGCTTCGGCCGCTGAGTCGCCTGCGTCCTCATATGGGCTCGCAGGACCGAAACCCTCTCATCCGCGTTTTGCTGCAATGGCGCACATCATCTTCAGCGACTACCGCAATCCTGCTGCCGAACAGGCCTATGAGATCGCATGGGACTTTCTGGCCCGCAGCGGGGCGATCCACGATGAGTTCGAGGCGTGCGTGTTTCTGGCTCAACGCATCACCATGATGGTCGAGGAAGGGCAGGCAAACCGAATCCGGATGGCCAATCGCGCGATCTCCGAATACCAGTACCATCTCGAGAACCTCTGCAAGCCGGCCCGTGGCGCGGCTGCTTCACGCGCTTGAGGGCTCGCGCGGGTTCGTGGGCTGTTACTGCCGATCTGCGATCGTGAGCTGGCCGCGTGCCCCGGTACGTCCGCTCCTCCGCGGTGCAATGGCCGGGACCAGTGCCGGCGCTTCGCCGGCCATGCGCATGGCGAAATAAGCAATCGTCGCGCGAAGACCATCCTTGAGCGCCACGCGCGGGCGCCACCCCAACGCCTTCACGGCCGTGTCAATGACGGGCTTGCGGCGCTTCGGATCGTCTTTCGGCAGCTCCTCGAACCGGAGCGGGGAGGCTGATTCCGTATACGCCAGCACGTCGCGCGCGATCGCCTCGATCGTAACCTCGTGCGGATTACCCAGGTTGCACGGTCCGGTGACTGACGATGGGCTCTCCATGAGCAACTGGAGGCCACGCACGAGATCGTCGACGAAGCAGAAGCTCCTGGTCTGCGTACCACCTCCATAGATCGTGATCGGCTCTCCGCGAAGCGCCTGCACGATGAAGTTGGAGACCACGCGCCCGTCGTTCTCCAGCATCCGGGGGCCGTAGGTGTTGAAGATGCGCGCGACCTTGATTTCGACCCCGTACATGCGATGGTAATCAAACATCAGCGTTTCCGCGGCCCGCTTGCCCTCGTCGTAGCAGGCCCGGGGTCCGATCGGATTGACGTTGCCGAGATAGGATTCCGGCTGCGGATGCACTTCGGGATCACCGTAGATCTCGCTGGTCGATGCCTGCAGGACCCGTGCGCCTTTGCGCTGCGCGAGCTCCAGCATGTTGATAGTGCCGAGCACGCAGGTCTTCATCGTGCCGACCGGATCTTTCTGATAATGACGGGGTGACGCCGGGCAGGCGAGGCTGTAGATCCGGTCGATGTCGCCCTCGATCTCGACGGGATCGCGTACGTCATGTTCGATGAAGCGAAAGTTCGGATGATTGAGCAGCGGCCGGATGTTGTCGATCCTTCCCGTAAACAGGTTGTCGAGGCAGATCACGGTGTGGCCGCGCTGCAAAAGCGCGTCGCAGAGGTGGGATCCGATGAAGCCGGCGCCTCCGGCCACCAGAACGGTGGGAGAGCGGCGGGACGCGTTGATGCGGGTCTGAACTGTCATGGTGCTGCCTTTCAGATTTGAGCGACCTGCATGGGACGCGAGGCGGGAAGTTGCGGGGGTTTCCGGCGGCGACGTACCGATGCCTCGGCATAGTAGGTCTCCACTTGCCGGGCGCGGTGGTCGGAGGTGTGGTCGGCCAGAACGCGGCGCCGCGCGTTTTCCGCGATCGTGCGCCTTTGCTCCTCGGGCATGTCGCGCAGGATCTCCACGACGTCGCGGGGGCTCGATGCGAGCAGGATTTCCCGGGAAGGCTCGAAGACGGTCTCGATTCCAGGCCACCGGTCCGAGATGACGGGCGTGCCGCACGCGGCCGCTTCGAAAAGCCGAACGCTGGGCGAGAAGCCGAGCGCGCGCATGTCGGCGCGGGTGGCGTTTAGCGTAAAGCGTTGCTGTGCGTAAAATCCCGGATGATGTCTGGGCGTGAGGTGTTCGATCCGGGCGACATTGGCGGGCCAGACCACCTCATCAGGATATTGCGCCCCGGCGACGACGAATTGCTCGCGTGACAGAGTGCGAGCAGGGGCGAGCAGCAACTCCTCCAGAACCGGTTGCCGGTCCTCGCTGTAGGTTCCGAGATAGCCCAGTGCCCATTTCTTCTCCGCGCGTTGCGGCGCGTAGATGTCGGTGTCGGCACTGCAATACAGCACCCGAGCCAACGGACTGCCATAGTTCTCCTCGATCATGCCGGGCACCGGGCCGCCGGCAAAGGACAGATAAAGGTCGAAGCGCGGGATCATCGCCGCGGAAAGGTAGCCCAGGCCCTGCTCGAGCTTCGCAAGCGTGACCGGCGTGTCGATGTCGTAGAAGGCGGTAATCCCCCGGGCGTGGGTCGTGATCCATTCGGAGATCGCGATGCCGTCAGGCACGTAGGAGCCGATGACCACCAGGTCGGCGTCGCGGATCATTTTGCCAAAGCGCTGCGGGATGTCCTTCAAGGATTGATAAAGCTCGACGGTCCAACCGGAAGGCTTGGCAAGATCACGATGCTCGCGATACCAGGGGACGTCGCGTTCCAGAAACGTGACGTGGTGACCTCGTCGTGCCAGGGCTTCGATCAGGGCGCGGTAGGTCGTGGCATGACCATTGCCCCAGGACGAAGTAACCGAAAGACCGACGACGACGATGGTGAGCTTCATTCTGCTGCCTCGATTCGCGAACTGCTTGCGGCAAAGAGATCGTTGAACTGGCGCGCGCGCTGCCGGTAGGTGTGATGGCTCAGAATGCGCGCACGAGCGCGCGCCGCGATCGCCTGAGCCCGGTCGGGGCGCAGTGCGGCAAGATGCTCGGCGACCTCCGTCCCGCTCGCGGCCACCAGCACCTCGCGATCTGGCTCGAGAAAATGATCGATGCCGTCCCACTGGTCGGTGATCAGACAGGCGCCGGCACCGATGGCTTCGAACACGCGCGTTGGCGGCGAGAAGCCGTAGCGCGCCATGCTGTCGCGATTGACGTTCAGCGTAGCCAGCCCGGAGCCGAAAAACGCGTTGTGGTCGCCGGTCCCGACATGCCCGACCTTGTGCAGATTGGCTGGCGTGTCTTTGGAGTCCCACCCCGAGCCACCGAGCACGAACGTCTTGTCGGGCAATTGGCGTGCGACATCGATGAAGAACCGCTCAACGCGCTGCTCGCGATCAGGGAGGCGGTTTGCCAGCAAGCTCAGATCGCAAGTGAAGTGCGTATTGGGCGGCGCCGGAAAGTGCGTGGCGGGGTCGAGCGCATTGTAGATTGGCACGCAGTCTCGCGCGCCGATGCCGCGATAAGCGGATATGACGGCATCGCCGCCGCCATAGGTCAGAACCATGTCGTAGGACCGGATCGCATGGCGCAGATGATGGTCTGGATTGTCCGCCACCGACTCCAGCGTCGCGGGGGCATCGACGTCCCAGTAGATGCGCATTGCATTCGACGGGATGTCGGCGACCGCGTTCTCCAGCTCCTGATCGAAGACGCCGACGCCGCTGGCCTTGACCAGCATGTCGGCCGAGCGGGCGGCTTCCTCAAGCGAGCTTCGCCAACCGTCGGTCGTCGCGGCATAGACCACCACCTTCGCCCAGTCTGGATCGTCGATGTCTCGATGAGCCTGGCGCTCGAAGGCATCGGGCTCGAAGAATGTGACGTCGTGGCCGAGCGCCGCGATCTCCTTCAACATGCCGCGGTAATAGGTGGCGGCACCGTTCCAGTAGGATGAGACGAGGCTGGATCCGAAGAAGCAGATCTTCATGCGGAGGCTCCGATATATCGCAGGGGCTGTGTGGAGTGGCGTGAGGCCCGGAGGTTCTGCACGATGCCGACAAGCTGTTCCGCCCGATGACGGCAGGTGTGATGCTCCTTGATCGTCCGGAGTCCGGTCTCCACCGTGGCGGACCATAAGTCCCGGTCATCGAGCAGCGCACGGAGCGCCCGCTTCATTTCGGTGCCGTCGGAAGCGCTGAGATAGGCACCTTCCGGGAACAGTCCTTCCGCGTCTGACCAGGGGGCCGAGACCAGTGGAATGCCGCACGCCATCGCCTCGAAGACGCGAATGGTCGGAATGCCCGGAAGCAAGCGGACATAGGGGCCGCGGGGGACGTGGACAGTCGCACGTGCGCCAGCGAAAGCAATGGGAGCCCAGTGCGCGGGCAGCCAGCCGCCATACCGAATACCTGCGGCTTGAATGGTGGCGAGGGCTGGGTCCGAATAGCGGACGCCATAGACCCCCGCGCGCAGCTTCAGCTCGGCCACGGGTTCGACCAGAAATTCGTTGAGCTCGGCACTGCGTTCGCCGTCGCCCCAATTGCCGATCCAGACGACATCGTCGGTGCGCTCGATATGCGGCAGCGGATGATACAGGGCGACATCGGCCGCCTCGTGCCAAGTAAAGGCCCGGTCGGCCCAGCCGAGCTTCAGATAGATTTGGCGAAGCACCTCGCCAAAGGCGAGCACACCGTCGAATCCGTCGAGGTCGAACTGCGCAAGTTCGTCCGGTGCGCTGACGGCGCGATGATGGGTGTCGTGGAACAGCAGCGTAAACGGAGCGCCGTGAGCCCGTCTCGATCCGATGTCTGCGATCAGATCAGGTGAATTCCATTCGTGGACGACGACGAGATCGGCGCCGTGCAGCGCCTCATCGAGATCAAGGGAGGCATCGTAGCGGCGGATGCCGATGCCGGGAAACAGCGTTGGAATATCCTCCATGGTCTGATTGCCACCCTCGCGGATCGCATTCAACCGGCTCCAGCCGTCGATCGGCTCGAACACGACGACCTCATGACCGAGCGCGTGAAGTTCGCGGGCATAACCGCGCAGGAAATGGGCATTGCCGTTGTTCCAGCAGGAGGTGAACGCGTGGTAGAACAGAACGCATTTCATGCACGGACCTCCATGGGGGCGGGCGCGTGATGGACGGCAAGCAGCTCCTCGTACAGGCTGAGATAGGCGCTCGTGGTTCGGGTCAGCGAGTAGGTCAGGGAATGCTCGAAGGCGGCACGTTGCAGCCGCACCCGCTCGCGATCGTCGGTGCACAGACCTGCGAGCGCTCGATGCAGCGCCTTGCTGTCGGTGGGATCGACGAACAGCGCGGCCCCACTCCATAATTCCTTAAAGGTCGGAATGTCGGACAGGACGAGGGCACATCCCGCGGCCGCGGCTTCCAGAACGGAGAGGCCGAACGGCTCATAGAGCGCGGGGCTGGCGAAGATGGCAGCGTGCTGCAAGTGCGCGCGCATGGCTTCGTGAGACAACTGCCCGAGCCAGGTGACGGAAGCCGAAGGGCACTCATCCGCCGGCCCGGCGACCTGAACGGGCCAGTCCAGTCCAGGCGCCGCGGCCGCCAGGACCTCGATGTTCTTGGCGCGGTCCCAGAGCCGGCCCGCTGCAAAGATCATGTCTTGCTTCCGTCCCGCGAGGCCCTGAGGCTCAATTCCATTCCAGATCACGATGCCGCGCGAGCGAGGCCGATAGATTTCCGCAATGTCATCGTGGAAGGACTGGCTGGGACAAACCCAGGCCTGTGCCGTGTCGAATGCGGCCGTCACCCGTTCGGTGTAGCCGCGCCATTTCGGTTCGCCGAGCCAGCTCGTATCGCGGCACGCGAGCCCCCAGGAGTTGACGCAGGAATGCGCGACGACCACCACTGGAGCGCGCCAGGCGAAGTTCGCTTCGCGAAAGCTGTTGAGGTGAACGACGTCAGGCCGGATTTTGGCTTCGAGCTTCGTAAGGACGCGCCTGGCCTGGGACAGATCTTGTCCTTCCGGATCCTGCCATTCGAGTGCAAGGTCCGTTTCGATCAGGCGGACCCGCGAGCCACCGAGCATCTCAAGCTGGCCGGCCCGCGCGCGCGGACCCATCGTCACCAGGGTGACGTCGGCCCCCTTCGCTGCAAGGGACGAAGCCAGAGATGACGAATAGGTCCAGACGCCTCCGACGGTATCGGTCGTCATAAGGATCCTGAGCTGCGAGCTGCGGCTCATGATGCCACCTGCAGTTCGAGAGCCTCGAGCGGGACCGGGCGATCGTTCTGCACATCGCTGAACTGGTCGAACATCGCGAGATAGTGCCGGTGTGCGCGTTCCCAGGCGAAATCGTCGGGCTCGCCCCACAGCTTCCGATAATCCGGCGAGCCGGGATAAGGATAGAGCGGGACCGGATCGTTGGCCCAGATGCCGGCATCCTGCATGGTGCGGCGCCAGCGCTGCACGATGGGATCCTCGTCCTCGGGCACTTCGATCAAATTGGCCTGCACGAAGGGGACGTGACGGCGCGCTTCGACCAGCCGTTCGGCGAGCTGGTCGGTCGTCATCTTGCAGTTCTTGGCGAGCGCGGCGCGGCCCTCGACCGTGAGGCTCTCGATGCCGGCTTCAATCGAGACGCAGCCGGCGCGGCCGAGCAGAGCCAGCATGTCCGGCTTCCAGAGGTCGATGCGGGTCTGCACCCCGAACTTCAGCCCGCGTGTGGCCAGCCCTTCCAGCAGTTCCTCGTTCGGAAGAAATATCTCGTCGATGAAATAGACATATTCGATGCCTTGACGGCGCAGGCCTTCGACCTCTTCGAGAACGATGGTGGCAGGCCGCTTGCGGTAGGCGTTGCGGAAGTTCTCCTTGGCGCAGAACGTGCAGTTGTACGGACATCCCCTGGACGCCTCGACCTCAGCGCCCGGCGCCTGCGGCCCGGCTTCGAAACGGTGGTGGTGATGGTGGTGCCGCCGGATCATCTCCTCCGGCCAGTCAAGCGGCGGCTGATCCTTGAATGCGACCGCCTGCGGGCCGCCATTGACGCGGAGCGAGGCGCCATCGGCAAAGCACAGGCCCGGAAAGTCCCGTTCGCCATTGGCGAGACGCAATAAGGAGGCCTCGCACTCGCCCATCACGACGATGTCGGTGCCGAGCTTTCGAAGCGCCGCTTTTGGCACGGTCGAGCCATGGGGGCCCACCGCGACGAGGATCGGAGCCAAGTCGCGCACCGCCCTCGCAAGCTCCTGCGGGACGCGGAGCTCGGGAGGGGCACAGCGCCAGAACAGATAGGTCGGTGCCGTCGTGATGACGATCTGGTCGGGGCCGAACGCGCGCAGCTCGGCTTCGATATCGGCGAGAGAAAGGTCAAACATGTGGGCGTCGAGCAGCAGCGTCTTGTGCCCGGCCGCCTTCAAATAATGCTCGGAGATCCCGAGTTCGAGCGGAAGGTGAGGGGATCGGCAGCCGAAATAGATGCTGCCGCCAAAATCCCAATTCGGGTTGATGAGGGCAACACGCGTCATGCCAGCGCCTCGCGGTTGCCTTGTGACGATCCGAACCGGCCGTCCAGCCAGGTGTGAAGGGATCGGAGGCCGTCTGCGAACGAAACCTGAGGCGCCCAGCCGAGCGCGCTGGAGAGCGCGCGCGTGTCGGTCACGTACCAGGGCTGATCCCCGGGCCTCCAATCGGCGAAGCGATAGGCCACCTTGCGGCCGGTCAGATCGGTGATGCGGTCGATCAATTCCAGCAGACTGATCGCGTTGGCCGGACCGCCGCCGAGATTGAAGACGCGTCCACGGGCGAGCGCGATGCCATCGAGCACGGCGAGCCAGGCCGAGACCGCGTCGGAGACGTGAAGCGCATCGCGGACCTGATGGCCGTCGCCATAGATCGTCAGCTCTTTGCTGCGGATGGTGCTCAGCAGGAAATGCGCGATCCAGCCCTGATCCTCGGTGCCGAATTGACGGGGCCCATAGATGCAGCTCATGCGCATCACCACGGTCTGCAGGCCGTACACCCGCGCATAGTCGTGGACGTATTGATCCGCCGTTCCCTTGGAGCATCCATAGGGACTGTAGAAGTCGAGCGGCGCATTTTCCGAGATGCCGGCGGCGAGCAGGCCGCTTGTCGGCGTGTAGCGGCGGCCGGTGAGCGCGATCTCGCCATCGTCGATCAGGCGTCCGTAGACCTTGTTAGTCGAGGCGAACACCACCGGCGCGGCGTTGTTGTGGAGGCGCACGGCTTCGAGCACGTTCAATGTGCCCCGCGCGTTGATCTCGAAATCGGCGGCCGGATCGCTCACGCTGTCGGTGACGGCGACCTGGGCGGCCAGGTGCAGCACGGCGCGGGCTTCGCGTACGGCGTCGATCACCGGGATCGGCTCGCGAATGTCGGCCACGGTGATTGTGACCCGGTCGCCATGCCGGGACTTCAGCCACTGCGCATTCTCCCGCACGCCGGCGCGGGCGAGGTTATCCAGGATCAGCACCGGCTCGCCGCGCTCCGCGAGGCGGTCGGCAAGGTTGCACCCGATAAACCCGCAGCCGCCGGTGATCAGGACGGGTCTGTTGTCTCGTTCACTCATCACGCGACCAATCCTCGTTGCTGCAGCTCCTTGGTGGCCCGCTCCGCCTGATCGTCAGCGATCTGGTCGGCGAGATATTCCGCCAGCTCTTCGAGCCCATCCCTGAATGCGACGCGAGGCTCGAAGCCGAGCACGTCGCGGGATTTTCCCATGTCGGCGAAGCAGTGCCGGATATCTCCTGCGCGATATTTCCGCGTCAGCTCGGGCGCAATGTCGCGGCGCCCCATGACTTCGGCCAGATCCTCCGCGACCGACAGAATGGTGCGGCTCTGGCCGGAGCCGACGTTGAAGACGTCCTGCGCGTGCTCCGCCTCCAGCGCCATCCGGCAGGCGCGGGCGACGTCATGGACATGGACGAAGTCGCGGCGCTGCCGGCCGTCCTCGAAGACGAGGGGAGGGCGGCCGTTGAGCAGCCGGGCGGCAAAGATGGCCAGCACGCCGGTATACGGATTGGACAGCGCCTGACGCGGCCCGAACGCATTGAAGAAGCGTAGCGCCACCGTCGGGATGCCATAAGCCTTTCCTGTGATCAGGCACATGCGCTCCTGCGCATATTTATTGAGCGCATAGATCGAGCTCAGCGAAGGTTGCTTTGTCTCCGGCGTAGGGACGGGATCGAGCGGTTTGCCGGCTGCATCGCGCAGCTCCCAATCGCCGCGGCGAAGCTGCTCGACCGCCCGCTCCTCGCAGGCGACCACGCTCTGATCGGCGCTCCGGTAGAGGCCCTCGCCGTAAATACTCATGGACGAGGCCACCACGAGCCGCGCGACCGGGCGCTTGGACAATGTCTGCAACAGCACGGCGGTGCCGAGCTCGTTGGTCCTGACATAAGGTTCGATGTCGTACATGCTCTGGCCGACGCCGACTGCTGATGCGAGATGCAGGACCATGTCGGTGCTGCGCAACGCATGATCGACCGCGAGAGCGTCGGTGACGTCACCGACGACGAGCTCCGCGTCTTTGGCAAGATAAGCGGGACGCTGGCGGTTGCCTCCGTGGACCTGCGGCGAGAGATTGTCGAGCAGGCGGACTTCATAGCCGGCCGCCAGCAGCGCGTCGGCCGCATGCGATCCGATGAATCCCGCACCTCCAGTGATCAATACTCGCGTCATTCACCGCTCCGTGCCGCCGTGAGATCGATCCTGCGGGATCAATCCGTGATGAGAATGAAAGCGCGCTGCTGTTCTGGTCGGGCGACCGGCGCGCCAGTCACATTTGGGAGTAGAAGCGATGCAAGGAATGTTCGTTCCTGCGAAACCTACAAACGAATATTTCTCTAACCTGGATCAATAACCCAGGTGAATCTGCCGGGTGCAGCGGACTAGAAATGCACGCCGTGACCTGGCGCCCGCAGTTCGAGATACCTCGCGACCGCTGCGCCGATGTCCGCAAATCCGGCGCGCTTGCCGATCGAAGAAGTTGAGCGCGGGCTCCATGCCAAAATCGGCACTTGTTCCCGCGTGTGGTCGGTACCGCTCCAGGTCGGGTCGCAACCATGATCGGCCGTGATGATCAGGAAATCATCGTCGCGCAGGCGGTTCAGCAGATCCGGAACGCGCGCATCGAATGTTTCGAGCGCCGCTGCATAGCCCGCGACTTCGCGACGATGGCCGTACAGAGTGTCGAAATCGATGAAGTTGGCAAACAACATCCCGCCCTCTCCGAGAGAAGCCAGCCCATTGAGCGTGGCATCGAACAGCGCCTGGTTGCCATCGCCGCGCAGGTTCCTCCCGGTCCCGCGATGAGCGAAGATGTCGTCGATCTTTCCGATCGTGACGATGTCACGGCCTGCGCTTTCGGCAAGATCGAGGATCGTCCGCTCCGGCGGCGGGACGGAAAAGTCCTTCCTGTGCGATGTCCGCTTGAAGCCACCTGCCGACGTACCGATGAAGGGACGTGCGATGACGCGCCCGATGTTGAGGGGATCGACCAGTCCGCGGGCAATGCGGCAGACCTCATAGAGGCGTTCGAGTCCGAACGTCTCCTCGTGCGCTGCGACCTGAAACACGCTGTCGGCCGATGTATAGCAGATCGGTTCGCCCATTCTGATGTGATGCTCGCCGAATTCGGCGATGATCTCTGTGCCGGAGGCGTGACAATTCCCGAGGATGCCGGGCAATCGCGCCTGTTCGCACAGGCGCTCCATCAGGTCGCGCGGGAAGCACGGCTTGGTTCTTGGAAAATAGCCCCAGTCGAACGGCACCGGAACGCCGGCGATCTCCCAATGACCGGATGGTGTGTCCTTGCCTTTGGAGATCTCGCTCGCACAGCCAAATCGCGCGTGCTCAGGACGGCCATCCAGCCCCGGCGGCACGCGCCCGGTGGCGAGACGGCAAGCCTCGCCAAGTCCGAGCGCAACCAGATTAGGAAGCCGAAGCGGCCCCTCCCGGCTGGGTCCGTCGGCAGTGCCGGCCATGCACATGTCAGCAATGTGGCCGACGGTATCGGCACCCTCGTCGCCGTAATTGATGGCATCGGGCGCGGCGCCGATCCCGACGGAGTCCATCACCAGGATCAGGGCACGCATGTCGGCTCCGAGATGGCCGGGCGCGAAGACACTGCGGACGGCGCGAGTCCGGTTTTCGCGCAATAGCGTTCGACCATCTTTGCGCAGAAATCCGCGAACTCGTTGACGTCGAGCGGCGGGCTGGTGTGATGAGGCTCGATACCCCGATGTTCCGGGGTGAAGCAGAAGGTCACCGTGACCTGAAACTCGGCCAGCGCGTCCATCTGCCGATCGAACCAGGCGAGCGCATTGGGACGGAAGCTGTCGGCCCAGGACAGGCCAGTCCTGAGATGCTGCACGCCGAGCCGGCGCATCCAGCGCACGGCGTCGTCGAGGCGGTGGTCCTCGAAGTGAAACCACTGGCACAGGCCCATCGCAGGTGCATATTGGCTGAACAGGCCCGCGGCAGCTTTCGGCGTGCCGTCCTCGCGCAGCAGCCCCATGTGGAAATGCCGATAGTAGGAGGAACCTTCAGCTTCCTTGTGCCGCGTCGTCGCCTCCCAACTGGAAGGAAGATCGTAGAGGCTGTACCAGTGAATCCGCGGCGCCCGGCCAGTCAACAGCTCGGCGGTCCGCGTCAGTCCCCAGGCCTGCACCTCCTCGGCACCGAAGGACGAGACTCCCACCTCGCTCACCCACACCGGCAGCGAAGTGACGGCCTTGATCTCGTCGATCTTGGCCGGCCATTCTGCGATCTGCCACAGGTTCCAGTCCAGCGGAAAGCCGTGCACGGCCACGGCATCGACATGATCGAGCACGCCGCGCGCCTGCATGTTGCGGATGAAGGACGGATCGATCGGCGATATGCCGCCGAGCACACGCGGGAGTGTGGGATGCGCGCTGCGGATCGCCTTTCCCGCAGCGAGCGCCAGGCTCGCGAACATGGTCCAATCCGGATCGATCAGGATGTCCCAGTGCGACTTGTTGTTGGGCTCGTTCCAGATCTTGGCGGCTTCGATCATCGGCCGGTCTCCCGCGACGGATAGACCGGACCTTCCGCCTGCGGCCTTGCTACCCGCTTGCATAGATAGACTTCGTCTTCCGGATGCGCCGCGATCGCAAAGCCGGCGCTGCGCAGCATGGCTTCGGCGCAGGCGCGGTTCGGCACCCACCAATTGGTGGGGTCGTCGGCATATTTGTTCTCGATGAAGTGCAGCTTTGGATAGCCCGGGGAATCGAACTGATCGGTGGTCCAGAAGTCGTAGTTCTTGTCGACGCAATCCACGCGGCTGTCGCCGCGCTGCATCGACTGGAACAGCAGGAGATCGCCGGCCACGTGCTCGTGGATCAGATCGAGTGCCAGCAGAGGGTGCCGGAGGTGGTAGAGCACGCCCATGAAGATCACGAGATCGAACTTTTCGCGCAGCTGTCCGACGTCGTAGGCTGACATCTTGCGGAATTCGATCCTGAGCCCGTTCACCTCGGCCGCGAAGCGGGCTTGTGCGAGATATTCGTCGTCAGTGTCCAGGCCGAGGACGCGCTCGGCGCCGCGCCGCTTCATCTCCATGGCGTAGAAACCGGCGTTGCAGCCGATATCGAGCACGGTCTTGCCCTCGAGGCGGTCCGGGATGATCCCGGAAAAGCGGCGCCATTTCACGTTGGGATAGTCGCCGAGAAAGTGTGAAGGCGCGGTCGGGACGCCGTTCAGGTCCAGATTGTGAAACCATGGCCCGAGCGCGTCGACGCGCTGGCGGATTTCCTCGCGGGAGAGGGCGCCTCTGCTCATGCGGTCACTCCATTGTTCATTGCGTGGGCCGGGCGGGCCGCCTCCGGCGAACCGCCGGCCAGCAGTCGAGAGCGTCCGTTCCCGACGGAGCTTTCGGCGAGCAACGCCATTGCCGTCCGGTAGCCGTCGATGGTGCCGACGTCGACATAGGATTCGCCGGCCTTGACGCCGAGACCCTGGCCGCCGGCCGCGATGTAGGCGTTGACGAGCGTCCCGAAATATTCATCCCGGCGCTCGCGCTTCGTCCACAGCGACTGTAGCTCGCGAAATCCGTTGCCGGACATCTTGAAGGCGCCCCATATCCATTTCGACGCCGCATCCGGCTGCTTGACCTGGATCTCCGTGACGCGATCCCCGTCGAGCACGACGGCATCGAAGAACTCGGGGTGTTCGACCGGAAACAGCAGAAACGACAGGTCAGCGGCCGGCAGCGCCTGCAGGGCGGCCTTTGGGAACCAGACGGTATCCGGAAGTCCGACCAGGATGTCTTCGTTGTGGCCAACCACCGTGCCCGCCCTGAACACGGCATCGCACAGCCCCGACGCATCGGGCTGCACAACATAGGCGAGTTGAGCGCTGCCGTAATGATCGCCGAAATATTCGAGGATGTCCGATTTGCCGGGGGAAATCACGAAGCAGATCTTGTCGGCACCCCCAAGGATCAGCCGCTCCAGCAGATATTCGGAGACGGCGCATGGACGATCGATGCCGTCGTCCCGTTGGCTTCCGACCGGAAGCAATTCCTTGGAGAAGGCGAGCGGCTGGATGCGGCTGCCGCGGCCCCCGGCCGGAACGATGCCCCACATGATCAGGCCTCCTCGGGTTGCTGTCGGCGCGCGCCGAGGGATGCCGTCTGCTCAAGCAGCGAAATCAGCTCGGCAGCGCGCTTGTCGGATGTGTGCTGATCCATGGTCCGCTCATATGCGCGCCCGGCGATGTGCTGAAGGTCGGCGTCGGCCATCGTCAACGCAGCAAGCGTGTCCTTCGCATCATGTGCGATCAGGATTTCCTGGCCGGGTACAAAGAATTCATCGAGTCCCGGCCAGTCGTCGCTGAGGAGCGGGGCCTTGCAGGCAGCGGCTTCGAACAGGCGGCCGGAGGGACACCAGCCCATCTCCGCCATGGCGCGGCGCGTGACGTTGAGCGTCAGCCGGGACGACGCAAAGAACGACGCGTGCTCAGACGGCGGCAAGTGCTGCACGAAGTAAATGTTTGGCGACCAGGGAAAATCTTCCGGGTACTGTGCACCCCCGATCAGGAAACGCCGATCCTGCCTGTTGCGTGCGGGTTCGACGAACAGAGCCTCGAGCGCGCGCTGGCGATCCTGCGAATATGTGCCGAGATAGGACAGATCCGCACGGTAATGCGGCTGCGACGACACCGGTCGATGGGTGTCCGTATCGACATGGCCGTAGAGCGGGCGGACATTGCCGGCGCCGAGCCTGTCGCGAAATTCGTTGCAGATGCGTGGACCGCCGGTGAAGCTCAGGACCAGGGCGAAATCCCGCAGGCCCCGCGGCCCGATATAGGGAACGGCCTCGCCGGCCATGAGCTTCGCCAGCGTGACCGGCGTGTCGAGGTCGTAGAACACGGGCACCGCGTGGCCCTCGGACAGGGCAAGTTCCGTCGCGGCGATCGCGTCGGGACAATAGGAGGTCACGATCGCGACATCGGCATCACGAATGTCGCTGCGCGCCAAAGGAAGTACATCGTCCCAGTTCGAGAACAGGCGCAATTGGCCGCCGGGCACTTCGTGCAAATCCCGCGCGCCGGCGTAATAGGGAACGTCGCGCTCGAAAAAGACGACGTTGTGGCCGGCTCGCGCGAGATGCTTGCAAAGCCCTCGCCACAAGGTGGCGTGACCGTTGCCCCAGGATGAGGAAATTGTCAGGCCGAAAATCACGATCTTCACGCTGGCACCCGCTGATTGATCCCGGTGATCTTGAGTCCGCGATTGTCCACGCTGAGGGTGCTGACGCTGCCGGGGTCGATCTCGATCGAGAGGAAGTCGTCCAGCTCTTTCCGGGAATAATGCAGCAGCGCCGCGCGGATCGGTTCGGCGTGGCTGACGGCGACGACGACCGTGCCGCTACCATGATCGTTGCGCAGCTGCTCCAGATGGGCGACGACGCGCCTCTGGAGCGACCGCATGCTTTCGCCGCCCGGCGGGCGGTTCGTTCCGCGTTGTTCGTTCCAGCGCGACCATCGGGGGTCTCGGGCGAGTGCCTCGAACGACAGTCCGGTCCATTCGCCGTAGTCGAGCTCGTCGAGTGCCGGCACGATCTCCACCGGCAAGCCGAAGCGTGCGGCCAGGATGCAGGCCGACTGCATGCAGCGCCGCTGCGGGCTCGACTGAACCATGTTCGGCGGCGGCGTGAAGGTATCGGCACATCGCGCGATTTCCTCGCAGCCGAGATCATCGAGCTCTACGCCTTTCATCCGGCCACAGAGAGTGCGGCCGAGCAGGGCATGATGCCCGTGGCGGATCAGATGAATGATGTTCGCCATCAGGTGTACGCCTTGTCGTCGATGAAGGCGCGCGTTCGCCGTCCGGCTTCCTCGTCCGGGAACTGCTGAGGCGGCGACTTCATGAAATAGCTCGAGGGGCCCGTCAGCGCGCCGGCTTGCCCGCGGTCCATGGCAAGCTTGGCGCAGCGGACCGCGTCGATCACGACGCCCGCCGAGTTTGGAGAGTCCCAGACCTCGAGCTTGACTTCCGCGCTCAAGGGAACACCGCCGAACGTCGTGCCCTCCAGGCGGATAAAGGCCAGCTTGCGGTCGGTCAGCCACGGCACATGGTCGCTCGGGCCGACATGGATATTATCGGCATCCATGGGCACGTCGAACTGGCTGGTCACGGCCTGGGTTTTGGAGATCTTCTTTGATGTGAGCCGCTCGCGCTCGAGCATGTTCTTGAAATCGGTGTTGCCGCCGACGTTGAGCTGGTAGGTTCTGTCCAGCCGCACGCCACGTTCGCGGAAGAGATTGGCGAGCACACGGTGCAGAATGGTGGCGCCGACCTGGCTCTTGATGTCGTCGCCGACGATCGGCAGGCCTGCATCCTCGAATCGCCGCCGCCAGTCGGGATTCGAGGCAATGAAGACCGGGATGCAATTGACGTAGCCGCAGCCGGCCTCGATCGCGCGCGCGGCGTAAAATTCGCTCGCGCGCTGCGAACCGACGGGAAGATAGGACACAAGCACGTCCGTGCGCGAGGTCGCGAGCACTTCGGAGACGTCGGCTTCCGGGACATCCGCGATCGGGACGTCGTCCTTGAGATAATGGCCGACGCCGTCCATGACCGGGCCGCGTTGGACCATGACGCCGGTGGCTGCGACGTCGGAGAAGCGGTGCGTATTGTTCGGCGCTGCGAAGATCGCCTCGGCCACGTCGCGTCCGACCTTGCCGGCATGGACGTCAAAAGCCGACGCGACCTGAATGTCGCTGATGTGGTAGCCGCCGAGATCGGCGTTCATCAGCCCAGGCACCGGCTCGTTCGATTTGGCGTCCCGGTAATAGGAGAGCCCCTGAACGAAGGAGCTCGCACAATTGCCGACACCGACGATGCCGACGCGCACGCGCCGCCTGTCCTGAAGACGAGAATGCATGGATCGAGGCCCTCCGGAAGACGTGCAGCGTTGAGGCATGCAGTGTTGAAGACTTGCAGTGTTGACGTAAGTACGTCGGCGAACGTGAGGAACGTATGTTCGTTCCTGAACTCACGGCACTATGTCCGCCTCACGTCGGATTTCGGCCGAAAAAATTTCACGCGCTTAACCTGGGATAGAATCCCGGGCAGTTTGGCGGGAACGAAACGCTTCCATGATGAAGATGAAGAAGATGATGCTTTGAGAGAGTCCGGCCTACGAAAGAACAAATCCTCGCGTCCGGCGTTCACGGCGAAACAGTCTGACGCGAGGGCCGATCCGTCGCTCGCTCCTTGTCAGGAATCGAGGTGTCACATGTCATCCAAATCACAAACCAGCGAAGCCCAGCAGACCACCAGCCATGACGTGATCCGGAAATGGGCGGAGGAACGCGGCGGAAAGCCCGCGACGGTCAAGGCTACCGAGGAGGACGGACACGCCGGCATCCTGCGCATCGATTTCGATCCGCCCGACGAAGGGCTCGACCGGATCAGCTGGGACGAATTCTTCGCCAAGTTCGACGAGACCCGCATTGCGTTCCTCCACCAGGACCGCACCAAGGACGGAAAGCCGAGCCGCTTTCACAAATTCGTTCGGCGTTGATCGGATCACCGCGGGTGTCGGGCGGTTGGACGGAGGCGATGCGGGCAGGCGAATTCGAGCGCGCCTGGGCGATCAACGATCGCGATCTGGCAACGTTTGCGTATCCACCCAAGCATACCGGGCCTCGTCACCTCCAGCGCATCTGGCGCGGCGAGGAGCTGAGGGGCAAGGATGTACTGGTCCGCTGTTACCACGGGCTCGGCGACACCATCCAGTTCCTGCGCTTCATGCGGCCGCTTCGTGACGTCGCGCGCCGCGTCACGGTCTGGTGCCAGGGCGAGCTTCTGCCGCTGGTCGAGCGAGCGGCAGGCGTCGATCGGGCTTTTGCGCTCCATGATGGTGCACCTGAGATCGACTTCGAGGTCGATATCGAGATCATGGAGGTGCCGCATGCCATAAGGGCGAGGCGGGAGCACGTCGAGATGCGTGCATCTTACGTATCGCTGCCGCCGGCGGTCGAGCAAGTCCGAGGTCTTGAAGTTGGAGCTCTTGCCGTCGGCCTGGTTTGGGAAGTCGGCAACTGGGACAAGCGAAGGACCATCCCGCCGTCCCTGCTAGGGCAACTTGCCGTTCCCGGAGTGACGCTCTGCTCGCTGCAACGCGGGGCCCGAACGCCCGAACTGGCCGAGATCGACGCGAAGGACGTCAGCACGCCTGACATTACGGTTCTCGGTCGTCTCCTCCAGCGGCTCGATCTCCTCGTTTGCGTTGATACCATGGTGGCCCATCTTGCGGGAGCGCTCGGCTGTGACGCGTGGGTCTTGTTGCATGCGGATTGCGACTGGCGCTGGCCGTCATCCGAGTCCCATTCCCTTTGGTATCCGAGCCTGCGGCTGTTTCATCAGAGGACATCAGGCAATTGGGATGACGTCCTTGGAGAGGCGCGGGAGGCCCTGATTGCACGCTCCGCAAGTTTCCAACGTGTCGTCCGAAAGGGGCTCAAGCGAGCGCAAGGTCCGCCGTAAGTGGCCGGAGCCGCAATGACGACGCATCGTCGCGGCTGGACTGAATGCCCAGGTAAGTCGGATCGAATCTTGCGAGCCGCACGAGTCCCGGCCAGTCCGTAATCGTTACCGTCTTACCCTGCCATTGCAGGAGGTTGCATCGTCGCAGCTCCTGAATCGTGCGGTTGGCGTGGACCGGGGAGATGCTGCATGCTGCCGCAAGGTCCGATTGGGTAAAAGGAGATGGCAACCTGAGATCTCTCGCCAAGCCGACGCTTTGCAGGCGGATGGTGATCTCGCACAGCAGATGCGCCACACGCGTCAATGCATCACGGCTACCCAGGTTCACTGTCCAGTTGCGCTGAATCGCGTGGCTGGTGAGCAGCATCAGCAGCAATGCGCGAGACATCGCGGGCGAACGCGCGGACAAATCGCGGAAGAAACGGTGTGGCACGAGAGCGACGATGGCGGGGCCAAGTGCGATCAAATTGCCGTCAACGCGAGGACGATAAAGCGTGTGCAGATCGGCGATGTCTCCGGGAACATGGATTGAAGTGATCTGCCCGTCTGCACTCTCTGCATCCTGCCAAGACAGATATCCCTGAAGGAGCAGACAGCACTGAGTGGCATCATCGCCATGCCGCAAAACGGCCTGGCGCGAACTTAGATGCGCGATTGTGCTTGCCATGTCCGCGAGCAGGTGGAGATCGTCGGCCGTTACGGGAGTGAGGCTCGCCAACCGGTCGGCGAGCTTGGAGAACGCAAATCCTGCCTGCATTGGTCGCCTAACAACTCAGAACCCGTCCCCAATCTGATCGATGAGAACGACAGAGCGCATTAAACTTTGATAGTTTCACTCCATGCAGGTCATGTTTGTCTGCCCAGCATGCGCCCAGAAGTGGGAGGGACCATCGGTCAAACGGTTTCGGAACAGTAGACGGCGCATGCGATCGTCCTCAAGGATCGGACGATTCGGAACCAGAAGCGCGAGGCGCTCAGGCGAAGCATCTGTGTTCTCGCGGCGGGATCCGCGGAGATCGCGCTAGTCATGCTCATACTGTTCCGAGGGAAACTGATTGATCGCGTCGAACGCCTGCAACCGGTTCTTCTCCAGCAGAACCATGTGCGTGCCTTCGCCGATCTCGACCCATCGCCGATATTACCCGTGTTTGTGCGCACCGAAATCGGCGTGCGTGACGCGTCCCCTACTCCAGGTCCACGCCGAGGGCACTGGGCGTGCCTATCAGCTGGTCACATGCTCCGCTGTGCGAGGTAGACAAGAGGTGCGATTCCGACCGTCCATGGCGGTTTTGACCCGCCACGGCTCTCGCCGCGACGGCGACGCATCATTTCCTGATCGTCCCCTATGGAGGCTCGTTCTGAAACTTGACGCGTGCGCAATCAATTGGCTTGTCAGCGTTGCCGCCATCGCGCAGGCGCCAGGCCGAATTCACGCCTAAACGCCCGGCTGAATGCTTCTCCGGATCCGTAACCCACTTCCTCTGCGATTTGGTCGATGGGCTTGCGGGTTTCTCGTAGGCTCACCTTGGCTGCCTGAAGCCGCCAGATGGTCAGATACCGGATTGGTGGCACCCCGATCAGGGTTGTGAAGCGGTCGACGAAGGCGCTCCGCGACATCGAGACTTCTCTCGCGAGGGACTCCGCGGACCACGGCAGCCCGACGTTATGATGAATGGAGGCGAGCGCGCGTCCGATTTGCGGATCGGCAATCCCCTTCAGCCATCCCCCATCTTGATCGGTGTATGTCACGGAATACTGGCGCATCGCTTCTACGAACAGCAGTTCGGAAAGCCGAGACATCAGGTTTGACGAGGCGAACCTGCCGGCCGTCAGTTCGCCGGCTGCATATCGCACTGAAGCCTCGATCCAGTCGCGTGCGACGCCCTCGCGAATGTCGAGCTTCAGCACTCTTGGCAGGGCCGCGATCAACGGATTATAGGTTTCCTCGCTGCCGAGAAACCCGCACACGATTTGCGCCGGCTCACCGCCTCCGCCGTGCAGAATTTTTGCCAGCCCTCCATCCACTGAGGGTTGAATGAGATGACGCGCGCTTGTCGGTATCAGACCCGCGTCGCTGGCCAGCGTATGAACATCGTTTCGCGGCAGCAGTACGATTTCCCCGGCCCGCACTTCAATGGTGGGTTCACCATCGACGCTGAGCAATAATTTTCCCGCGATGACGAAGTGGTAAGCGATCAACAGCGACGGTTTGACTGCGAAAGTCCCGCAGTCCTCAGCGACGATCTGGGTATGCACGCTCCACGGCGCGGTGAAACGCGCATCCAGAAAAATCCCGCCAGTCAGGCGAACCGATCGAAGCACTTCCGATAGCGGATCGATCATTAGGCTAATCTCAGATTTGGACGATCGGTCAACTGATCCGGCTGGGCGATCATTCACCGTGGCGGTCCCCCCGCTTATACGGGGCTCATGAATGAACTGCCAAGTAACCGATTCCTCCACGTTTCCTTGAGACGCTGTCCAGACGGTCAGGCGGACGCGGAACCGGTTGCGGAAGAACGGAAAAGCGGGACGCACGACGGGGTTCCGGATGGCAACCAAGCAGACGGACATCTCGATCATGAGCATCGCGCAGGCTAACGCAACCGTCACTCCGTATATCGATTTCTGGAACGCAATACTGGCTCCGAAATTCAATGCGTGGCGGCACATCCTCGCCGGCGGCCTTCACCTGCATAGCGCTAAAGTATTCCCGTCGCTGCCGATCAGAGCCGGCGGCAGGGTCTTGGATGTGGGATGTGGCTGGGGCGACACCGCAATTGAACTTGCGCGGCGCGTCGGACCGGCCGGATCCGTCCTCGGCCTCGATTGCTGCAATGCCTTCCTCGACGTCGGCCGCGCAGATGCGAAGGAGGCAGGGGTGACCAATCTCAGCTTTCTCGAAGCGGATGTTCAGACCCATCCGTTCGAGCCGGTACATGATTTTTGCTTCTCTCGCTTTGGAACCCAGTTCTTCGAAAACCCAACGGCTGGCTTGAGCAACATGCGATTTGCGCTCAAGCCGGGTGGACTGATGACGATGGTCGTCTGGCGCGAACGGGCGGACAATCCGTGGCTTACACTGTCGAAGGAGGTTCTGCTTCGTTACCTGCCCCCCGTCAGGGAAGACGCCGCAACCTGCGGCCCCGGACCGTTTTCCATGACCGATCCCGAGGCCGTGACTCGGCAATTGATGATTGCCGGCTACAGCGGCATCAGGTTCGAACGGATCGATGCCGAAGTCCTGGTCGGGCGAGATCTTGACGAAGCGGTCGCGTTTCAGCTCGCGATCGGTCCCGCAGGGGAAGTCTATCGCGAAGCCGGCCCGAAGGCTGCTCGCCTGTTTGATACGCTGGTGGCGGCCTTGAACGACGAGTTGAAACAATTCGTCCGCCCTGAAGGCGTGATGATGAATTCAAGCTCTTGGATGGTCACCGCGCAGAATCCGGGATCACCGCAGCGGCCCCGGGGGTGACGTACCCGCGCCGGTCTCTGCTCGAAATCTCTCCATTGTAAGCACCGCCGCAGCCGCCGCGATCTGACGAATCGATGCAAAAAATTGAACTCTCTGGGAGAAGATTGATGGCGGGTCTAGTTGCGGTCCTCTACGGCACTGCCGCTTACGGGGTGACGCTGATCGCGTTGCTCTATCTCATTGGCTTCACCGGGAACCTGGTCGTTCCAAAGTCTGTCGATTCCGGGGCCATTGGTCCGGTTCTGCCAAGCATTGTTATCGATGTGCTGCTAATCGGACTGTTCGCGATCCAGCACAGCGTGATGGCGCGTCGGGGCTTCAAGCGCTGGTGGATGCGAATCGTGCCGGCTTCGGTCGAGCGCAGCACCTACGTGCTGTTCGCCAGCTTTGCACTGCTGTTGCTGTACTGGCAGTGGCAGCCGATCCCCACGCCGGTCTGGACCGTGAGCCACCCGGTCGCGGCGGGGGCAATCGACGCCATCTTCTGGCTGGGTTGGGTCGTGCTGGTGGCCAGCACGTTTCTTCTCAATCATTTCGAGTTGTTCGGCCTCAGCCAGGTGTTCATGCGCCTGTTCGGTAAACAACCGTCCGAAGCCAGCTTCCGCACGCCGTTGCTCTACCGGTATGTCCGCCATCCGATCTATCTCGGCGTCCTGCTCGCAGTCTGGGCCACGCCTGCGATGACGATCGGTCATCTGCTCTATTCGCTTGGCATCACCGCCTACATTCTGATCGGCATTCAGTTGGAAGAGCACGACCTGATCCAGCAGTTCGGCGACCGGTATCGCCGCTACCGCCGTCATGCGGCCATGCTCGTCCCGCTTCCAGGCCGAAGATTCGCTGCTTCCGAGGACGCCGACATCTGACCCAAGACGCTCGTCAAGACAGGCCAATCAGTCAGCAAGCAGGGTGGATTGAAAGAGCCTGGGCACAAGCTATCCGCGACTGGCACTTGCTGGGCAGGCCTTGATTGCCGCGTCCGCGCCAAGTGTCGCGCTATTTGGCGGGGTTCCAGGGCGGCGCGTTGTCCGTTCGCAGCCGTATCGACACGGGCGGGGCGGCGTGCGCATCGCGTTCTGATCAACTCATTTTCAACCTGAAGCCTCCGGCCAAGATGTCACCGATCGCACTGATCATCCTCCATTTGAAGGATGGCCGATATTCCCCGCGGCCCCGCTGGGACACGATCAAAATGATTTGAGCGCGACACCGGCTCGATATCAGCGGAAAAGCTTAAAGTTGTTTCATAGCTATCCTCATACTGGGGCGCGTCGTCGAATGAACAGGGTTTCACATCCGCGGTCGGCTTCGGAATCGTCGCAAGACAATTCAGATGATCAGCAGCAACTGAGCGACCTGATCAGCGTCATCTACGATGCCGCAATCGATCCCTCTCGTTGGGAAGACGCCATCGTCAGCATCGTGCAATTCGTTGGCGGCGCGGGAGGCGGGCTGTTCTGCAAAGACATTGGTGTTCAACACGCCACGGTGCCCCATCGCTTCGGATTTGACGTGCCGTTGCGGGTCGAACTTTTTCGGCAGATTTATTCCTCCGCGGAGGGTCACTTTCTCGGTGACCTCGAACAGCCGGTCGCGACGACCGATTTGATGTCCTTCGCAGCACTCACCCAGAGTGAACTATACCGGCAGTGGGCCGAGCCCCAGGGGCTTGTCGATTTCGTCAGCGCGGTTGTCGACAGAACCACGGTCAGCACAGCCATTTTTGGGGTCTTCCGCCACCGGCGAAATGGGATCGTAGACGAGCACGCGCGCCGGCAAATGAGGCTGATAGCGCCGCATGTCAGGCGTGCCGTCGTGATCGGGAAGATGTTCGAGTTCAAGGCCGCTGAACTCGCGACGTTCGTTGACACGTTGGACGGGCTCGGTGCCGGCATGTATCTCGTCGATCCCGGTGGACGTCTCATTCACGCCAATACGGCCGGGAATGCCATTCTCGACGCCCGCGATATTTTGAGTTCGGTGGGTGGGCGGCTGGTCGCCAACGATCCGCAGATCGATCGCACCCTACGAGATGTCTTCGCCACCGCGGGGCAGGGCGATGCCGCACTTGGTATAAGGGGCATCGCGGTGCCGCTGACCGGCAGGGAGGGCGACCGCTATGTGGCCCATGCATTGCCGCTCACGTCAGGCGCGCGTCGGCGGGCCGGTATTGTTTACACCGCCACGGTGGCCTTGTTCGTTCGCAAGGCGTCGCTGGCCGTCGCTTCTGTTCCCGGAGCCATCGGCAGCGCGTTCAAGCTGACGCCGACCGAGCTTCGCGTGTTGCTGGCCGTCGTCGAGGTCGGTGGCATTCCCGAGGTTGCTATGGCGTTCGGGGTCGCGGATAGCACGGTTAGGACGCATGTCAGCCGGTTGTTTGAAAAAACAGGTGCCGCGCGCCAGGCGGATCTCGTCAAGCTGGTTGCAGGCTATACGACGCCGCTGGCCGAATAGGAGAGAGGTCGCTCGTTGCAGCACCCAGAAGCAGCAAATATTTGCGCGCTCCTCCCACGTTCGCAGGACGACACCCAAGCAGCGGTTGTTCAGGATGGCATGCGTCCCGCCGGCACGCAGTGGGGTAGGTGATCAGGCGTCCCTGCCTCGCCGCATCTGGACAGGAGTTGGGAGCGCAGCATGTCCATTGACGTCGAGGGCACGGTTTCTGCGGCGGGGCATGGGCGTAAAGCAGGGGCGGCGGCGCGCAGAATAGTGATTTGTGCCCTGGCGGCGACAGGCATTCTTGCAACCAACATCTTCTTGCCTTCGCTGCCGGTCATCGCGGCCGATTTGCATGTATCCAGCGCGGCGGTCACGTCGGCCTTCACGATCTTTCTGGCGATTTTCGCCATAGGGCAATTGATTGCCGGCCCGCTGTCGGACCGGTTCGGGCGACGCATGCCGATCCTGATAGGACTCGGAATTTTCATCGCCGGTACGATCTGGTGCGCTTTCGCGCGCGATCTATCGAGCCTGCTGATCGGCCGATCGATGCAGGCTTGCGGCGCATGTGCGGCTTCGGTGCTTTCACGTGCGATCGCCCGGGATCTGTTCGATGGCCAGGCACTTGCAAAGGTCATGGCGTCGATCACAATGGCAACCGCGGCCTCCCCAGGCTTTTCACCGCTGCTGGGGAGTGTGCTCGTTCTATTCTTTGGCTGGCGCTCGGAATTTGCCTTTGTCGCGGCCTTCGCGCTCTGCACGGCTTTGGCCTATGCGACCTTCGTCGGCGAAACCAATGACGGCGCGCGTCGTTCTCTGAACCCGCTCAAAATTGCCGGGGCCTATCTGGAGCTTGTTCGGGATCGCCGGTTCGTTGCGCCTGCTAGAACCGCTGGACTGGTGATGGCCGGTCTATTCGCGATTTTCTCCAGCGCGCCGCGGGTGCTGCTCGAATTGTTTGGATTCTCGCCAATCACACTTGGTCAGCTATTTGCGGGCGTCGTCTTCCTGGTGTTTGCGGCCGGCATGCTGGCGCCTAGGCTATCGGCGCGGGTTGGTACCTGCCGTGCGACGTCGGTCGGTTTGGGATTAACCGTCCTCGGAGGCGTCGGGCTGCTTTGCGCGGTGCTGCTCGCGAACGGCGCGCTGCTGCCATTTCTGTTAGCGGCTTCCGTCTTTCTGTTCGGCGTCGGAGTGGTGAGCCCGCTGTCGAGCGCGGCAGCGCTGTCGCCGTTTGGCAGCAAGGCCGGTATCGCCGCAGCCCTGTTCGGATTCTCGCAAATGGCGGGCGCTGCATGCGGTGCCTCTCTCGCGGCGATTGTCGCCAGCGATCCGGCCGTCGGGCTAGGTATCGTGCTGACAGCAACGTCGCTGGTGGCGGTTATCCTTCACAAGCGGCGCTAATCTGAGGTGGATCTTGCCGAGAACAAAATGGGTTTGGTGTGAGGTTCTTTGCGGCGCCTTGGCATGCCACTATTGTCGAGCGGCGACGGCTGTGATCTCGAGTTTGACACCGGGACCGAGATCGGCCACGCCGATTGCGGCGCGCGCCGGCAGATGAGCTTGTGCAAAATGCGCCTTCCAGGCCGCATTGAACTCTGCCTTTTCCTTGAGGCTGGTCATATAGATGGTCACCTGCAAGACGTTGCTCAGATCGGCTCCGAGGGTCTTAAGCAACTGCGCCAACTGCCCGAGGACGTCGTTTGCCTGGCCCGACATATCGAGGCTCGTGTCCTCGGGGACGATGCCACCGATGTAAAGCACGCCATTGTGCTCGACTACTTCGTGGAGCAGACCTTCGTAGGGCAAGACGCGCTTGATCATGATGGGACCGATGTTGCTGTGTGACGGGCCGGGATATCGCACATTTCAATGTCAGTGTCGTCGCAAGAGATCTCGCGCAAGGTCTTGTCGGAAGACGGACCTGCACAGCTCAGAATGCAGACGGCTAACGCGTTGAAAATAAAAGTACAAATTGGTCGAAAAATCGCCGCCGGTCGTCCATGCAAATGTTCGCCAATCTGTCTTTGCACGAGCGCCCGGCATTTTCGCCGGCCCAGACCCGACGACATCGAAGAGCGGATCGCTATACTGCTATCCGGATGACATCGGTACGGCCGGGACCGCGCCGACCGGAACAAGGAATGCGACGATGGACGATACGATTGGCTTCCCCGACCCCGGCCTCGACCTCTCCGACGGTTTCAAGCCGCACACCTCGCATTGGGGCGTGTTCTCGGCACGTCAAGGCGAGGCCGGGCTCGAGGTCAGGGCCTATGCGGGCGATCCCGATCCGAACGGCATCATCGACAATTTTCCCGGCGCGCTGCGTCATCAGGCGCGCATCACCCAACCCGCGATCCGCCGCGGCTGGCTCGAACGCGGTCCCGGTCCGGACGATCGCCGCGGCCGCGACGAATTCGTCTCCGTCAGCTGGGAAAAGGCGCTCGATCTGCTCGGCGACGAGCTGGCACGCATCCGTGACACG
Organism: Bradyrhizobium sp. 62; assembly: GCF_023073035.1. Classification (NCBI taxonomy): domain Bacteria; kingdom Pseudomonadati; phylum Pseudomonadota; class Alphaproteobacteria; order Hyphomicrobiales; family Nitrobacteraceae; genus Bradyrhizobium; species Bradyrhizobium sp. 62. The sequence goes on along the minus strand of NZ_JADPIT010000009.1, from coordinate 27,810 downwards.
CGCGGCCCCGGCGCGGTGTTCGGCGGCTCCTATGGCTGGTCGAGCGCGGGCCGCTTCCACCACGCCCAAAGCCAGGTGCATCGCTTCCTCAACGTCGCCTTGGGCGGCTATGTGCGCTCGGTGAACTCCTATTCCTCCGGTGCGTCCTCGGTGCTGTTGCCGCAGATCCTCTGCGGTTACGAGGACATCACCAAGCGCAACGTCACCTGGGAGCAGATCGCGGCTGATACCGACGTCGTGTTGGCGTTCGGCGGCATGGCGCTGAAGAACTCGATGGTCGCAGGCGGCTCGATCAGCAAGCACGTCGAGCGCGGCGCGATGGAAGCCGCGCGCCGCCGCGGCTGCGAGTTCATCCTGGTCAGCCCGTTGCGCGAAGACCTGCCGGTCGAGGCCGGCGCCGAATGGATGATATGCGTGCCCGGCACCGACACAGCGCTGATGCTCGGCATCGTTCATACGCTGGTCGCGGAAAACCTGCACGACCAGGCTTTCCTCGATCGCTACACCGAGGGATGGCCGGTCTTCCTGCGCTATCTCACCGGCGAGAGCGATGGCCAACCCAAGCACGCCGAATGGGCCGCCGCGATCTGCGGCGTCGACGCGAATACAATCCGCAAGCTGGCGCGCCGGCTCGCCGGCAAGCGTGCGCTCATCACCGTCTCTCATTCGCTCCAGCGCGCCGAGCACGGCGAGCAGCCGGTGTGGATGGGCATGGTGCTGGCGGCAGCGCTCGGCCAGATCGGCCTCTCCGGCGGCGGCTACGCCTATTCGTTGGGGGCGATCGGCTATTACGGCCGCCGCGTCAACGACGTGCCGGGGCCGACACTGGGGCAGGGCCGCAACGCTGTCCGCGATTTCATTCCGGTGGCGCGCATCGCCGACATGCTGCTCAATCCCGGCAGTACCTATCGCTACAACGGCGAGACGCGCACCTATCCGGATATCCGCCTCGTCTACTGGGCCGGCGGCAATCCCTTCCATCACCACCAGGACATCAATCGCTTGCGCAAGGCGTTTGCGAAAGTCGACACGCTGGTCGTGCACGAACTCGCATGGACTGCCACGGCCCGGCATGCCGACATCGTGCTGCCCTCGACGATGACGCTCGAGCGCGAAGACATCGGCTATTCCAGCAACGATCCCCTGATGGTCGCCATGCACCGGATTGCCGAGCCGTTCGGCCTTGCGCGCGACGACTACGAGATCTTTGCCGATCTCGCCGACCGTCTCGGCGCGCGCGAACCCTTTACCGAGGGGCGGACGTCACGGCAGTGGCTGGAGCATCTTTATGAGCCGACCCGCGCCTCGCTCGAAGCGCGCGGCCTGGAGGCCCCGAACTTCGAAGAGTTCTGGCGGCGGGGCAGCCTGGTGGTGCCGCAACAGCCCGACGACGGCGGCCGGCTGCGCCGCTTCCGCGACGATGCCGTCAACCACGCTTTGCCGACGCCGAGCGGTCGCATCGAAATATTCTCTGCCAAGATCGCGGGTCATGGCGATGCGGATTGCCCGGGCCATCCGGTCTGGCTGGAGAAGTCCGACATGCCGAAGCCGGGGGCGCCGTGCTTCCTGGTCGCCAACCAGCCGGTGACGCGTCTGCACAGTCAGCTCGATTTCGGTGGACATTCGCTTCAAAGCAAACATCGCGGCCGAGAGGTCGCGCGCATGAACCCGCAGGACGCAGACGCACGCGGAATCAAGCACGGCGACATCATTCGGCTGTTCAACGCGCGCGGCGCCTGTCTCGCCGCGGTTCACGTCACCGACGGTATCGCGCCCGGCGTGGTTCAGCTCCCGACCGGCGCCTGGTACGACCCGATGGACCCCGAAGACGACGCGCCGCTCTGCGTGCACGGCAACCCGAACGTGCTCACACGTGACGTCGGCACCTCGTCCTTCGCGCAGGGCTGCACCGGCCAGCTCACGACAGTCGAGGTCGAGAAGTTCACCGGCAATCTGCCGCCGATCCGGGCTTTCGATCCGGTGTAGAAAAAAAGGGGCCGCCCTGTGGGTGCAGGGACAGCCCCGAGTGGCTCGCAGGCCCGGGAGGATGAGGGCGCGAGCGAATGTTCACGCGGCTGCGCTGATCCAGTCTCTCTCCGTAGAAGGACGACGCGGCGGGAGTGCTTGCACCTCTCGCCGTTCGCCCTTACTGGCGAGGCGCCAGCGTGCCGGGGATTGATCGCTGATGCGCTTGAACACGGTCGAAAAATGGGCCTGCGTGCTGAAGCCGACCGCAAGCGCGATCTCCGCCAACGGCCGGTCGGTGGTTGCCAGCAGCATCTTGGCATGCTCGATCCGGTGATTGAGAAGATATTCGCGGGGCCGGTAACCGGTCGCGACGCGGAACTGCGCCGCAAAGTGCATTCTGGACAGGCCGGCGACGTTGGCGAGTTCGGACAGGCTGATGCAGCGGTGGAAATGATCGGCGACATATTGTTCTACGCGCCGCAGCCGCCATTTCGGCAAGGCATTGACCCTGGCGCGTGGCAATTCCAGGCGCGCCAGATGCATCGCAAGGGTTTGACCGATGCAGCGCGTAAACTCGTGGTCCGCGGCGTCGCCAAGTTCGATTAGCGCCTTGGCAAGCTCGGCTGCGAGCGGATCGCGCAACAGGACGAGATCATTCAACCCCTCGGTCCCGGAAAATTGTGCCGGAAATTGGTCCGCGGAAATGTGAATGTGCAGGAAGGCGCATGGCGACTGGAATTGCACGGCAAGGGGCTTCGACGGCGCGGTGAGATACAGTGTGCCCGCGGGCATGGTCCCGTCGAAAATGACTTGGCGATCCCGGGTCAGTTTCGCCCGCGTGGTCTTGAGGGCGATGCCGACGAAATAGCGATCCTCAGGCGTCGTCGCTTGGTGCGACGAGGTGCTCCGCGGGTCTTCCCATCGCGAGATCGCGATGTCGTCGGCGGCCGCCCCCGCGCGCGGGTCGATCTGACGCCATTGACGCTCGCGAATGATCGCTTGTGTTGCCTGAGGCATCTCGCAATCCCCCGAGGCGCCCGGAAATTCTATCCAGGCATCACCTGCCTGCAAATTGGTCAACATCGTTCGTCCTCTCCGGGCGTTCTCCGCTGTTTGCAACCAGCAAACGCGCAAAGCCCTGCTTTCCATGTTGAGAGGATAGGCGTGAGCTGACCTGCAAGCTCGTTAGTGGTGATTAGGATGTGTTAGTTTTTGTGGGAGCGCATCAGGTGCGGCATCCCGTCTCAGGAAGCGTCCTTTTTGTACAATTTATCAGATATTTGCGCATTCTCGATCCGACTCAGGAGAGCGCCGGACGTCGCGAGGAGATCGATGCGGCGGTGTGAGTTCCATGCGTTGCCCTCGCTGGACCTCGCATCGGTGCCGGGTATAGTCGCGCCGCATTTCGAAGGAGCGATCGTCAGGATGAGTCAGAAATGACCGAGCTCTCGGCAGGACATGGCCCCCGCGGCAGCGACGCCGCAACGATTCTGGATCTCGATGCCGTCGCGTTCGGGCCATTTTCGCTTCGGTCGCGGCTGCTGGAGAAGGATGGCTTGCCGGTCAGGCTCGGCAGCCGCGCGACGGATATTTTGCGCCTGCTGGTCAGTCGCGCCGGCGAAGTGGTCCCGAAGAGCGAAATTCTCGGCTATGCGTGGTCCGGACTTTCCGTCGAGGAGGTCAGCCTGCGCGTCCATGTCGCGGAGCTGCGCAAGGTGCTCGGCGACGGAAAGGATGGTGCCCGCTACATCACCAACATCCCGGGCCGGGGCTATTGCTTTGTCGCGCCCGTGCGGCGTGGCGGGCGCGCGGAGGTGGCTACACCGGCGTCGCGTGTGCCTGAAAGGGCCGCGCCGCCACCGTCGCTACAGCGCCGATTGGACCGGATGGTCGGGCGGGAGGACGCCGTGGCCGAGTTGGCAGCGCGCTTGCTCCGCGATCGCTTCGTCACGCTGCGAGGGCCGGGCGGCATCGGAAAGACCACCGTTGCGACCGCGCTCGCGCACGAGATGTGCGATAGCTTCGACGGCAACGTCCATTTCCTCGAATTCGGTCCGCTCAAGGACGGAGCGCTGGTCGCGAGCACGGTTGCAGCCGCGTTGGGCCTCGTCGTGCACCACGAGGACCCCTCGGCCAGCATCGTCAATTTCCTGCGCGGCCGCCGGCTGCTTCTCGTGCTCGACAGCTGCGAGCACGTCATCGAGGAGGTCGCGCGCCTTGCAGAAAACATCTACCGGGAGGCGCCCGGCATCGTCATCCTCGCAACCAGCCGCGAGTCGCTGCTGGTGGAAGGCGAGCAGATTTTCGAGCTCGTTTCGCTCCCTGGTCCGCCGCAGGGCACCCGCCTCAGTGCCGGCGAGGTGCTGGCCTATCCCGCCGTGCGCCTGTTCGTCGATCGCGCCGTCGCGGCGGGGCATCGCGACGACATCACCGACGAGGATGCCGAAGTCCTGGCCCGGATTTGCGGCAAGCTCGACGGCATCGCGCTGGCGATCGAGCTGGCTGCCGCACGTGTCGGTCTCTACGGACTGCGCGAGATGGCGGCGCTGCTCGACAACCGGCTGCAGCTCGAATGGCGCGGGCGGCGGACGGCGCCGCCGCGACAGCAGACGCTCGGCGCTACGCTCGACTGGAGTTTCGGTCTGATCGGCGAGAGCGAGCGGATCGTATTTCAGCGCCTCGCCGTCTTCGCAGGTCACTTCACGTTGAAGGGCGCGATAGCAGTCGCGGCCGGGGCGGAGATGGCGGAGGATCGCGTCGTCGAGGCCCTGGAGCAACTCGTGGTGAAGTCGCTGGTTTCCACCCAGCCGGACGGCGCATCGCGGCGCTATCGCCTGCTCGACGCAACGCGTGCCTATGCCCTGCAGAAACTGGCCGACGGCGGACAGATGGCGCAGATCGCGCATCGTCATGCTCTCTATGTTCAATGCACGCTCGAAGCGGGCATGAGGGACAAGGAGGGCAGCGATCATGCGTCACGTTTGCAGGAACGCGCGAGCCTGCTCGCCGATGCCCGCGCTGCGCTGCAATGGGCTTATGCCAACGACGACGGCGCCGGCTTGCGCGTGCCGCTCGCCGGCAGCTGCACAAGGCTGTTCGTCGAACTCAATTTGCTGAACGAGGCCCGCATCTGGTCCGATCGCGCACTCGCAATGCTGGACGAGGCCGACCGGGGCGGCGCATGGGAGCTCGAACTTCAGTCGACGCTCGGTCACGCCTTCATGTTCACCGAGCGTAACAGCGAGCAGGCGGAATCGGCGCTCAGGCGCGGGCTGGAGATAGCGGAAGCGCTTTCCGATCACGCCAACACATTCAGGCTGTTGTCCCGGCTCAACATGTTCTACCGCCGGACCGGTCGCTATCGGCATCTGGTGCCGACTGCGCTTCACGCCGAGCGGATTGCCCGTGTGATCGGTGATACCGCGGGCATCGCCGGGAGCAAAGCGCTGCTCGGCGTGTCATATCACCTCGCCGGAGACCAGGCCGAGGCGCAAGCCCATCTCGACCAGGGCCTGCGCGACGACGCTGCGCTCCGCGGGACGCAACCTGGGCATTTCGCCTATTCACGCACACCGCAGATTCCGCTCGCGCGCGTCCTATGGCTGCGCGGCTTTCCCGATCGCGCGCTCGAATGCGTCCGGCCGCTCGTCGGCGCTTCGGCGCCGCATGACGTGATCATGCATTGTATCGCATTATGCTGGTCCGCTTCGGTGTTCGGCTGGCTCGGCGACTGGTCGTCAGTCGAGGCCATGACCGATCGCCTGGCGGCGCATGCGAGCATGCACGGACTCGTGCCCTACGAAGCCGTCGCGACGGGTTTTCGGGCACAGAGCATGATCGCCCGGGGCGAGGTGGCCGGCGGCGTCGACCTAATGCGGAGTGCGCTTCCACGCCTGCATGCCGATCGCTACGAACTCTATGCCTCGGCGTTCGCCGCGGATCTGTCCCAAGGTTTGGTCACGTTGGGACAATTGACGGAAGGCATTCAGGTTCTTCACGAATCCATTGCTCGGGTCGAGCAGGAAGGGGGCGCCTTCGATCTGCCCGAGCTGCTCCGCCTGCGCGGAGAGCTGGAGATCCTTGGCGGCAATCCCGACGCGGCCGAGGCGGATCTTGTCGCCTCGATCTCGCTTGCCGAACAGCAGGGCGCCTTGTCCTGGCGGCTGCGAGCCGAGATGTCGCTGGCGCGGCTTCGAATCCGGCAGCATGTACAAAATCCGCTCGCACAGCTCGCTCAAACCTATGCCCGGTTCTCCGAAGGTCTCGAGACCGCCGATCTCATTGCAGCACGGCACATGCTGAACGGGCCGGCGGCCTGACCAGGTCGACACGACCGTGCCCTTCTCGCTGCTGAGCGCGTCCACCAGTGCTCAACCCTTGTGTCCACCCAGCCGCGCCAGGAAGTCGCGGACAAGCGTAGCGATCTCGTCGGTGGCTTCATCTAGCGCGAAGTGGCCGGCTTCGAGGATGTGAACCTCGGCATCCGGCACATCGTCGCGATAGGACGTCGCGCCTGCGACAGTGAAGGACGGATCGTATTTGCCCCAGACCACCAGCGTCGGTGGCCGCGTCTGGCGCAACCACGCCTGCCACTTCGAATAGGAGGCGACGTTGGTCCGGTAATCCAGGAACAGCGTGGTCTGAATCTCGGCCTGGCCGGGACGCGTCAGGAACGCGTATTCGTCGATCCAGGCGTCGGGGTCGTAGCGCTCGGGACGCGGACTGGAGCCGAGATGCCGCTGACGCGTCGCCTCCAGGGATGTGAAGTTGGCCTTGAGCGCCTCGAGCTCGCGTGCCGGGTCGGCCCAGTACTTCCTGCGCGCATTCCACAGCGGGCTCAGCCCCTGCTCGTGCGAAACCGCGTTCTGGATGATGATGGCGCGGACGCGTTCGGGATGCGCCAGCGCCATGCGGAAGCCGACAGGACCTCCATAGTCTTGCATGAACAAGACGTAGTCCGTGAGGCCGAGCTTCGTTGTGAGCTCGCCCATTGCGGCGGCGATGTTGTCGAACGTATAGTTGAAATCGGACGGCAGCGGCGCGCTGCTGTTGCCGAAACCGGGATAGTCCGGCGCGATCAGATGATATTTGTCGGCGAGCAGCGGCATCAGAGATTCCCACATCCGCGACGACGAGGGAAACCCGTGAAGCAGCAGCACCGTCGGAGCGTCGGCGGGCCCGGCCTCGCGGTAGAAGATCTCGAGGCCGCGGATGTCGACCTTGTGATAGCTGATCGAGCGCCGGCTCGATCGCAGATCCTGCGCCGAGACCTGCACGGTCGCGCAGGCCAAAGCGGCTGACAGGGCAAGAGTGATTGGGATGTTCATGTCATCGCTCCGAATCCAGCATGTGGCGTGAAGATGTGTCGCAAGTGCATTGCGCTTGCTGCGGGGCATGCCTCCGGCCTGTCGGCGTCGAGAGGCCCGATTGCGGGCACCTCTCGTGATGTGCCGCATCCGGGAACTACGAAGCGCGTGCCAGCGGCTTGCCCTTCAGGGCGGCCAGCAGGGCCTGCGCGGCTGGACCCGAGGAGTGCGGGTTCTGGCCCGTGATCAAGAGGCCGTCGGTGACGACGTGAACGCCCCAGTTTGCCGTTTTCGAGAAGACTGCCCCGAGCTTCAGCATTTCGTCTTCGACCAGGAAAGGCACCACCTTGGTGAGGCCGACGTCCTCCTCTTCACCGTTGGTGAAACCGGTCACCTCCTTGTCCTGGACCAGTGGCTTGCCGTCGGGCGCCTTGACGTGGCGCAGCGCGCCAGTCGAGTGGCACACGACGGCGACTGTCTTGCCGGCGGCAAGGAAGGATTCGATGAGCTTGACCGAGTCCTTGTCCTCGGCGAGGTCCCACATCGGGCCGTGACCGCCTGGGTAGAAGACGGTGTCGAAATCTTCCTGCTTGACGCTGTCGAGGCGAACCGTCCTGTCGAGCTGGGCTTCCGCGTCGGCGTCGGCTTCGAAGCGCAGCGTCAGGTCGGTGCGAAATTCGGGCTCGTTGCTCTTGGGGTCGAGCGGCGGACGGCCACCCTTCGGCGAGGCGAGGGTGATCTCGGCCCCGGAATCCTTAAAGACGAAATAAGGGGCGGCGAGCTCCTCGAGCCAGAAGCCCGTCTTGCGCCCGGTGTTGCCGAGCTGGTCGTGCGAAGTGATGACCATCAATATTTTCATGACCGTTCTCCTTGAGTGCGTTTGCGGCGATGACGCACTCCATTGTGGTGGAGATGCGCCGAGCTGGATCTCGTCCGAGCACGTCACGTCGTTCGTTGCTCGCGATCCCAATCTGCACTCAAGGCCGGCTGTCGGCGCGTTATGTATTGTTAGACGTTGAGAGCACGGAGATGTCGCGCGTCCCGCTACTCGAAGACGGCGTCAAAGATCTCGACGTCCATCAGCACGGGCTTGGCGACCACGGTTCCGTCGGGCCGCAGCGTCTGCGCGCGTCGGAGCGTCGGCACCACGATGCCGCCGAAGCTGTCATGGGCCCAGGAGTAATGCGCGACTTTCATGCCGAACAGATCGTGGTCGGTCCGCCGCTGCAACGCGTTGTGGTCGAAATAGAAGATCTGCTCGGGCGCGAGCGTGATCAGGCCCGGCGGGAACTGCGCCCGCAACCGCCGCCATGACTCGTTGTTCTCCTGCCACGGCGGCAGTTCCTCCACCACCACGTCGGGATGGACGAGCAGGAATGGATTGGTCAGATAATTCCAAATCGCGACGCCGCAGAAGAACACGAGATGCAGTTCGTCCGCGAGCGCGGGCGAACCAGTCTCGGTGAACGCAAGGCTCGGATTGGGCCAGGTCCTGAGAATCTCACCCTTGAGGCTTTCGATCGTGATCGCGTCAGGTTGAAAAGAGCCAGAGTGTTCGCCTCCGGTGATGCCGGTGAAGCGGACCGACTGGGTGCGGGTCGAGCCCTCCGCCGTCACGTCCTTGAATTCGCTGGCATGTCCGGTGCTGGAGAACAGCGTTCCGGCGACGGAGAGGTGAAGCGTGAACCGGCTCAAGCTATTCCAGCGGGCCATTCCGCCGCTGGCATCAATTACATCGTCAAGAAGCGCCATGTCCCGCCATATCCACCATGAAGTGTCACCACCATGGCGGGGCGGATGCGGCTTGGCGTGTTAGAATTTGTTAGGAGTTGCGAGCGGATAGCCTTGCGGTATCCCATTGAAGATACTCTCAATTCAGCGCCGTAAGGAGCTCCCTGGCGGCGACGAGATCACGGGTCTGGAGGCCCTCTTGGTATCGTGCGACGAGCGGAGCGAGCAGGGCGCGGGCGTCTCGGGCTTTACCAGCTTGGCGCCAGACCCGGCCGAGACTGATGGCCCCCCGCAGCTCCCAGCCGAGCGCGCATTGGCGACGTGACAGATCGAGCGAGTCCCGGAAGCAGCTTTCGGCCTCCGCGGCCTTGCCCGACCGGGCGAGGATGTCGCCTTTGGCCCTGAGCATCTCCGGCATGTCGAAGGATTCGCCATGATCGGGAATCTCGGCGATGGCATCATTGATGGTCTGCAAGGCTTCGCCGGCCTGGTTCTGGAAGGCGAGACCCTCAGCGAGCGCAGTCGCAAACACCGTCGTCATGATCCGGTGTCGCGTCGCGTACAGCGTGGCCTGGCTGCGGCGGAGGTGCTCGATGCCGGCGGCGACGTCGCCGCGGCGAAGCAGCAGCTCACCCTTCTGGCCGATGCCGACCGCGTGATAGGGCCCGAGGAAGTGCCGCGCGGAATGATCGATCAGCCGCTCGATCAGGATTTCCGCATTGGCCAGATCGCCGACCCACAGGAACACGTAGATGGTCCAGATCAAGGAAATACCGAGAGTAAGCGGCTGTTCGAGCAGCTCGGCTTCGCGAATGGTGTATCGCGACGCCTCGATCGCACGATCGGGCCGGCCGGTGAGCCAAAGCCCGCGTGCCAGCGCCACCAGTGCGACGATGCGGTCGTCATAGCCGAGATGCCCGATATTCAGCCGCTGCGAGCCGGGATTATGCAACATCGCGCTCTCGCAGAGCTGCACTGCCTTGTCCTGGTTGCCGATTAAATGATGGGCGACCCCCAACATCCATTCGACGTTCAGCGTGCTGGCGGGATCGTTCAGCTTCCGCGCGACGCTTTCGCCCTGTTCACCGATTCCGAGTGCTCCGTGAAAATCCCCGACCCTGGTGAGGTAGATGTGTAATCCGCGCAGCAGCCAGAGCTGCCAGTGCAAATCCTGGAGCTCCCGCGCAAGCTGGAGACTGCGCGTGAATGCCGAGCGGACCGCTTCGGTATTGCCTTGCGTGAACATCGCGGAGACGCCGAGCGCGGCCTGCAAGATCATTTCATTGCGGCCATCCTCCGCGCTCGCGTCGAGGGACGCCAGCGCCTGCTGGGTCCAGCGGTAGCATTCCGTCAGCAATGTCAGCTCAAGGAAGAACTGGGCCGCTGACGCCGCCAGATCCACGCCGATCGTTCGGTCCCCGCCGTCCGAAAAGCTCCAGTTCAGCGCGGCCCGGACATTGGGCAGGTGGTCGGCATAGGGAAGAAAGCCGCCGGCACTCTGCATGCCCGTGGATTGGAGAGCGATGTCGCGCAGGAAGTCGCGAAAATATTCGGCGTGGGCGCGTGCGACGCGGTCCGCTTCGCCGTTCTCGACGAGCTTCTCCGCGACGAAGGCACGTGTGGTGTCGAGCAGGCGATAGCGCAGCCGCCGCTCCGCAGGCGAGGTCGCGATCAGCGATTTGGAAAGCAGATTGGAGATCGCCTCGGCGGCTTCTGCTTCGCCAATGCCCTGACAGGATGCGACCGCAAGCGCGGCTTCCAGGGTGAATGGCCCGACGAATGCCGACAATCCGCGCAGCGTTGCGCTTTCGGTTGCCGGCAGCAAATCATAGCTCCAGGCGAGCGCCGCACTCAGGGTGTGGTGCCGCGGGACGGCGGTGCGCCGCCCGCGCCACAGCAGCGAGAAACGGCTGTCGAGCAGAGAGGCGGTCCCGGCGATGCCATAGGCATTCACACGCCCGGCCGCGAGCTCGATGGCGAGCGCGATGCCGTCCAGCCGACGGCAGATATCGGCTACGAGCGGCGCATCCTCTTCGCTGAGCTCGAAATCGCTCAGGCTCTCTGCGATGCGTTCCACGAAGAGCTGAGTTGCAGGATAGGCAAGGATGTCGGCGATGCCGAGGCCGTCGCGCTGTGGCGGGCAATCCAATGGAAACAGCCGATGGACACGCTCACCTTCGGCGCGGAAAGATTCGCGGCTGGTGGCGAGAATATGCAGCTCGCCCGCTTCCCGGACGATGCGCTCGGCCAGAGGGGCGAGATCGTCGAGGATGTGCTCGCAACTGTCGAAGACCAGCAGCATCCGCCGGCTGCGCAGGAATGTCAGCAACCCCGGCATCGGGTCGTCGGAATTGACTGTCAGGCCCAGCGCGGCCGCAATCGTTCCCGTAACGAGCCGGGTCTCCCTCAGTGCGCCGAAATCGACAAAACACACCTGGCCGTCGAAGGCCTGGAGCTCGCGATGTGCGACCGCCAGTGCCACCGAAGTCTTGCCGATTCCGCCGGGGCCGACGATCGTGACGAAGCGATGCAAGGCCAGCTCGGCGGAAATTCTCTCGACCGCATGGTCCCGCCCGATCATCCTCGCGAGCGGCGAGGGCAGCGAGCGCGGCGCAGCAACGGGCAGGCTGGTCCGGCTCTCCGAAGGGGCGGCCTGGAGCAGCGCGGCCGTGAAGCAATAACCTCGTCCGGGGACGTTGACGACGTAGCGGGAGCCTTCGCCCGGATCGCCCAAGGCCTTGCGCAGTGTCGTGATGTGAAAGCGCAGGCTGCCTTCGTCCACATTCACGTCGGCCCAGACCCGCCGCATCAACTCACGCTTGTCCACGACCTCGCCGGCTCGCTCGGCGAGAAAAACGAGAATGTCGAGCGCACGGCCGCCGAGGTGAACCGGGGCGCCGTCCTTCTCGAGCAGCCGCGTCTTTGCGAACAGCCGGAAAGGCCCGAAAGCAATGGCCGAATCCTGGTCGTTAGTGTCCGGCACGTGCCAATCATTCCAGTGAAAGAGCTGAACTCTGCACTTTGATCTACCAGAAGGGAACCCTGAGTAAACTGGTCGAAAGTGGCGAAATCGCGTGGAGGGTGCCGGCAATTGGCCGGTCGCGCGCGACGATCCGTCGCAAATTGTACTCAAACGCGAGCATCTTGCGAAGCGATCGGGACAACCCGGCAGCGTGCTTGACCGACGAGCTCACGTTCGGAGTGCCCGTCGTCGTACCGCCATCATAACAGAATCTTGCAACGTCTAACGAGCAATGCGCACGAACTGCATCCAGTATCCGTTCCGAGTTTGGCGTTAATTCCAACGGGGAGGCTACGATGTCCGGTATCGATGCTCGGCCGAATGACGACGTCGTTCGATCTCAATTTGTGGCTAGTCTTGACGATCAGTCGCGTGACTGGGAGCTCGTGCTGCGGGAATCCCACCATCGGATGAAGAACACGCTGACGATACTCGGTGCGTCAGTCCGCCGCGATTTCACCAGAACGGGTACCAGGGACGTGTCGCTTGCAGCGGACCGGCTCGAGCGGCGCATCGTCGCCTTCGGCAGGCTCTATCAGCTCTTGTCCGACAATGACGACCATACGGCGATCCCGGTCGCGGCCTTTTTCGAAAACCTGTGCGGAGCGATTTCCGAGGCCGTGCTGGAGCCGGCGGGCATCCGCTGCGAGGCTGCGATCGAAAGCGGGACGCTGCCGGCGTCGCAATGCCATCGGCTTGCGCTGATGCTGACGGAGCTGGTGACGAATGCGGCCAAGCACGCCTTCCCGAACAGGAATGACGCACTGATCCGCATCGACATGGCCAATCGCGACGGCGCCTGGTTCTGCACGGTAACAGACAACGGGATCGGCGCGACCGGGCCGCTTCAGGGCACCGGCAGCCGGATTCTCGAAGGACTCGCACGCAGCATTCACGCCCGGCTGCAGGGCGAGGCGGGCGACGACGGCACACGCGTAACCATCGTGATGCCGATCACAGCTGCCTGAAGCTCGTCTTAGATCCAACCCAGGGAGTTCGACATGGCCACTGCCGAAATCGACCGCGACGCCGCGGCCAAGCTTTCCAATAAGCCTTCCAACAAGCCTTCCAACAAGTCTGCGAAGACGCCTTCGACATCGCCTAGCGTCGATCAGCGGCTCGAGGTGATCGTGATCCCCGTGTCCGATGTCGATCGCGCCAAGGCCTTCTACGCGCGTCTCGGTTGGCGACTGGACGCCGATTTTGCCTCCGGCGATGACTGGCGCGTGATCCAGTTCACGCCGCCGGGTTCGGCCTGCTCGGTGATCTTCGGCAGGAACGTGACGGCGGCAGCGCCGGGCTCGGCGCGAGGCTTGTACCTGATCGTCTCCGATCTGGAGGCGGCGCGAACGGATCTGCTCGACCGCGGCGTCGAGGTCAGCGCTCCATTCCACGGTGCCGGCGATGTTCACGCCGGGACCGACGAGCCTTATCTCTCCGGCAGCGTTCGGGTGAGCGGTGCTGACCCGAAGCGCGGCAGCTACGGCTCATATGCGTCGTTCAGCGATCCCGACGGCAATGGCTGGTTGTTCCAGGAGGTCACGACGCGATTGCCGGGACGGATCGCGGGCGGCGGCACGACATTCGCTTCACAGACTGCGCTGGCCGCAGCACTGCGCCGCGCGGCGGCGGCACATGGCGAGCACGAGAAGCGGACCGGCGGGCACGATGAGAACTGGGCCGATTGGTACGCCGATTACATCGTCCGCGAGCAGGCGGGCCAGCCGCTGCCATCCTGAGCTGGACAGCACAGATTCTTCGACTGATGCAAGCCGACACGGCGCGCGATGACTGAGCTCATCGCGGGCCGTGTTGCTTTGGCGGCGCGCATCGCGAGTCGACGATCGCTCTCCTCGGTGTCGCGCGGCTCGCAACGGCTAACGCGCTCTAACAACCCATAACGAGCAAATTGCCAGGGCCTGCGCCAATCTCTCGGCATGACGAACCGAGGCGTTGATGTCGAATTCGGTCAGCGTCACCGACCAAAGCCAGGGAGATCGAACATGACCACGCAAGCACGCACCGACATTCTCAATCCGGACCGCCGTCAACTGCTGACCCAGGCCGCGATGACCGCGGTCGCGGCAAGCGTGTCGAGCCTGCTGCCGCTGCATTCCGTGAAGGCCGGCGTGAGCGGGGCGGTCCGCCCGTTCCACGTCAGCGTGCCCGAGCAGGATCTGCTCGATCTCCGCCGCCGTCTCGCCGCGACGCGCTGGCCGGATCGTGAGATCGTTGCCGATCAATCGCAGGGCGTGCAGCTGACGACGGTGCAGCAACTCGTGAGCTACTGGCAGAACGACTACGACTGGCGCAAGATGGAGGCGCGGCTGAATGCCGTGCCGCAATTCGTCACCGAGATCGACGGCGTCGACATCCACTTCATTCACGTTCGCTCGCGTCACGAAAACGCGCTGCCGATGATCGTCACGCATGGCTGGCCCGGTTCGATCATCGAGCAGATGAAGATCGTCGGCCCGCTCACCGACCCCACCGCACATGGCGCGAAGGCGGCGGACGCCTTCGATCTCGTGATCCCCTCGCTGCCCGGCCACGGCTTCTCCGGCAAGCCGACGGAGCTGGGCTGGGACCCCCAGCGCGTCGCGCGCGCCTGGATCATGCTGATGAAGCGGCTCGGCTACAACCGCTATGTCGCGCAAGGCGGCGATTGGGGCAATGCCGTGACGGAGCAGATGGCGGTGATCGCGCCGCCGGAACTGCTCGGCATCCACACCAATATGCCCGCGACCGTTCCGGACGACATTGCCAAGGCGCTTCAGCCCGGCGGATCGCGGCCGTCGAACCTCTCGGCCGACGAGCGCTACGCTTACGATCAGCTCGATGATTTCTACAAGCATGGTCTCGGCTATGCGATCGAGATGTCCAACCGGCCGCAGACGCTCTATGGCCTGGTGGATTCGCCGGCGGGTCTCGCGTCCTGGATGCTCGACCATGATGCGCGCAGCACCGCGATGATCGCTCGGGTGTTCGCGGGCAAGACGGAAGGGCTGTCGCGGGACGACGTGATCGACAACATCACGCTCTACTGGCTCACCAACACCGCGGTGTCGTCGGCGCGGCTGTACTGGGAGAACAAGCTGGCATTCTTCGAGCCCAAGCACATCAAGATCCCGGTCGCCGTCAGCGTCTTCCCGGACGAGATCTACGCCGCGCCGCGCAGCTGGACCGAGAAGGCCTATCCGAAGCTGATGCACTACAACCGCCTCAATAAGGGCGGCCACTTCGCTGCTTGGGAACAGCCCGCGCTGTTCTCCTCGGAAATGCGCACCGCCTTCCGAGCGCTGCGTCAGTCGATCTGAGACCTGCGGGGACGCGCACTTCCGCGCGTTCCCTTCTTTCCCATAGACAGGAATACATCATGAACCGCCCCGAACGCAGCTTCACCACTGACCAAATCCGCGTTGAACGTCGACTGCCGTCATATTGGCGTGTCACCTTCGACATGCCCCCGGTCAATATCTTCGGCCCCAAGCAACTTCCGCTTCTGGACGACGTCGTCACGGCGATCGAGACCGATCCTGAGGTGAAGGTCGTGGTGTTCGACAGCGCCGTCGAAGGCTTCTTCATCACGCATTACGACTTCCTCGCGCCGCTGGAGGATTCGCTTCGTATCCCGCCCGGGCCGACCGGCCTGCAGGCGCTGCCCGACATGCTGGTGCGTCTCAGCCGCGCGCCGGTCGTCTCGATTGCCTCGATCCGGGGCCGCGCGACCGGCGTCGGCAGCGAGCTGGCGCTCGCGAGCGACATGCGCTTTGCCAGCCGCGAAAAGGCGATTCTGTCGCAATGGGAAGTCGGTGCGGGCCTGGTGCCCGGCGGCGGGCCGATGGCGCGGTTACCGCGCCTGATGGGCCGCGGCCGCGCGCTCGAAGTTCTGCTCGGCGCCGACGATATCCACGGCGATCTCGCTGAACGTTACGGCTATGTGAACCGGTCGCTGCCGGATGCCGAGCTCGACGGCTTCGTCGAGGCGCTGGCTATGCGCATCGCGTCCTTCGACAAGGAGGCGATTGCCGAGACCAAGCGCCTCGTCGACGTCGCGAGCCTGCCGCCGGATGTCGAGATCAAGCCGGAATGGGACGCGTTCCTGGCCTCGCTCAGCCGCCCCGCGAGTCAGACCCGCATCAAGGCGCTGATGTCGCGCGGCCTCCACCGCGCCGGTGACGTTGAGAACCGGCTCGGCTTCCACGTCGGACAGATTGGCGCCTAACGGAACCGCTGCGGCGTTCGGCCGGGCGGAACGGCGACAGGTGGTCGTGCCAATGTCGCTTTCGTCCGGTACCGAGCCCCGGTGCTGAAATCAAACATGGAGAATTGAGATGATCCGCAAGGCAACAGCAGTCTGGAAAGGCACCGGTCGCGATGGCACCGGTCAGCTATCGAGTGAATCCGGCGTGCTCGCCGCGACGCCCTATTCGTTCAAGACCCGCTTTGAGAACGAGAAGGGCACCAATCCCGAGGAGTTGATCGCGGCGGCCCATGCCGGTTGCTTCACCATGGCGCTGGCCTTCGGTCTGCAGCTCGCCGGCTTCACGCCTGACGAGCTCTCGACAGAAGCCGCGGTCACGCTCGAACCTGAAGGCAAGGGTTTCAAGATCAGCAAATCGGCGCTGACGTTGCGTGCCAAGGTGCCGAACCTCGATGACGCAGGTTTCGCCAAGATCGCCGGCGAAGCCGAGAAGAACTGCCCGGTGTCGAAGGTGCTCAACGCCGCAATTACGCTTGACGCCAAGCTGATATAGCTCAACACACCAGGACTGCCGTCATGCCCCGCCAACATCAGCCGGACGAAGACAGGTTCCGGGCCATTCTGCCCGAGGATATCGCATGGCAGCCGTTTCCGGCATTCCCGCCGGACGCGCGGCTGGCCGTCATGGTTGGCCACCCCAGTGAACCCGCGCCTTACGTAGTCCGGGTGAAAGTGCCCGGCGGCACCAGGCTGATGCCGCACAAGCATCCGGAGGACCGCATCTACACAGTCATGTCGGGTGTGTTCTACATCGGGCTCGGCGAAAGCTTTGACGGCGACAAAGTAAAGGCTTATCCGCCGGGCAGTGTTATCGTGCTGCCCGGCGAGACCTGGCATTTTCATTGGGCGAAGTCCGGCGAATACGTCACGCAGGTTTCAGCCATCGGCCCATTGGGCCTGGAGTATCACGACGACCATGATGACCCGCGCCTGCGTGCCATCGCAGAACAGCGGTAAGCATCTCAGCTAAACGGATGGAGCATCGAATGACAACGGAACGCGCAATTCTGGCCGGAGGCTGCTTCTGGGGCATGCAGGATCTGATCCGCAAGCAGCCGGGCGTGATCTCCACCCGTGTCGGCTACACCGGCGGCACGGTGAAGAATGCCACCTACCGCAATCATGAAGGTCATGCCGAAGCGATCGAGATCACCTTCGATCCCGCCAAGACCAGCTTCCGGACCATGCTGGAGTTCTTCTTCCAGATCCACGATCCGACCACGCTCAACCGCCAGGGCAATGATTTGGGCACGAGCTATCGCTCGGCGATCTTCTATATGAGCGACGAACAGAAGCGGATCGCAAAGGACACGATTGCAGACGTCGAGGCGTCCGGTCTCTGGCCTGGCAAGGTCGTGACCGAGGTCGCGCCCGCGGGCGAGTTCTGGGAAGCCGAGCCGGAGCATCAGGATTATCTCGAACGCTATCCGGACGGCTACACTTGCCACTTCATCCGCCCCGACTGGAAGCTGCCGCGGCGCGGGGCTGCAGCGGCAGGCTAAAGCTGGTCGTCGCTATTGCCGGGTGGAGCCATGGCTGAAATCCGCGAGATCATCGCCCTGATCCGCAGAGCACATCGACCGCTTTTCGGGACATCTCTCTCAGCTCGGAGCGGCGGGCGCCGGCACGGGCGCGAATGGCAATGGTGTGCATCGTGGCTGAAGCGAGAATGGCAAGCGCCGCCGGATCGGCGTCGCGCTTTAGCTCGCCCTTGTCCTGCGCGAAGCGGAAGCGGGCTTCGAAATCGGCATCTATCATGCGCAGTCCCGCCGCGACGCTGCTCCGGATCGCGGCATCTTCTGCGACTTCGGTCACCGCCGTCCCCACCACGAAGCAGCCGCGCGCGGCTCCCTTGCCGGAAAAATAGATCGACAGCGCCGCGTCATAGGCCAGCATCAGCGCTTCGTCCAAGGGATGGTCCCCGGCGAGAGCCTCACGCGTCGCGGCCAGGCTGATCTCCCAATAACGCGCGAGCGCCTCGAGATAGAGCGCATGCTTGTTGCCGAACACTGCGTAGAGGCTCGGCGGACTCATGCCGGTCGCCGCAGCGACCTTGTCCAGGGAGGTACCGGAATAGCCCGTCCTCCAGAACGTTTCCGTTGCCCGCTTCAAGGCCGTCTCTGCGTCGTAGGCCGGTGGCCGTCCCCGGCGGGCCGGGCTCGTTTCGCTCTTTTTCCGTGCCATGTCGTCAGAATCCCGGTTGCCACGTTCCACACATATATTTGTATGGACCGTTATAAAAATCAAGGTCGCGCCCTTGATCGCCACGTAGGAGTACAATATTTGTAACGATCGTTATTAAATGAGTTGAACCCGAGGATATTCCGATGCGTTTCGATTTTGCGCCAATCGCCGGCGGGCTTGGTGATCGCAACAGCTTCCGCCCGAGCGAGGCCGCCGCGCAATGGTTCGGGACAGGGCTCGGCAAGCGGCTGCGACGGCCGCTGATGCTCGCGCTGCCGATGGCGGTGGCCGTGGTCGGCGCCTTCATCTATCTGGCGCAGGAGCAATATGTCTCGACCGACGACGCATTCGTTCGCGCCGCCAAGGTGACCATCAATGCCCGGGTTTCCGGCCAGGCGGTCGAGATCGCCGTGCGTGACAATCAGCGCGTCCGGCGGGGCCAGGTGCTGTTTCGCATCGACCCGGAGCCTTATGAAATTGCCGTCGACCAGGCCGAGGCGCGCCTCGGAAGTGCGCGGCTCCAGATCGAATCCCTCAAGGCGACCCATCGTCAGCAGCTGGCGGAGCTGCAATCGGCCAAAGAATCTGCTGCCTTCGACGAGCGCGAGTTCGATCGCAAGAAGATGCTGGTTGCCTCCGACTTCACGCCGCGCGCGGTCTACGAGCGGGCCGAGACGGACATGAAGGTCGCTCGCCACCGCATGGTGTCGATCGAACAGCAGATCGCCAATACAATCGTTGCCCTCAATGGCGATGCCGACATCGACATCGATCGCCATCCGACCGTTCGCGCGGCCAGGGCACAGCTCGACCGTGCGCGGCTCGATCTCTCCTATGCCACCGTGACGGCGCCCGAGGACGGCATCGTGACCAAGGTGGACGATCTCCAGATCGGCGGCTTCGTCAATGCCGGGGCACCGACGTTCTCGCTGCTGTCGAGCCGGCACGTCTGGGTCGAGGCGAATTTTCGCGAGACCGGTCTCAATCATATGCGTCCAGGGCAGGAGGCGACGATCGACGTCGATGCCTATCCGGATCGCAAGTTCAGGGCGCATATCGTCAGCATGAGTCCCGGCACCGGATCGGACTTCTCGCTCCTGCCGCCCGAGAATGCGACGGGAAACTGGGTCAAGGTCGTCCAGCGATTGGCGGTGCGCCTGGAACTCGACGATCTCGATCCAAGCCGGCCGCTGTTCTCGGGCATCAGCGTGACGGCGCGGGTTGATACCGGCCATCGCCGCAGCTGGGCACATCTGCTCCAACCCGCGCGCGCAACGGAGGGAAAATGAGTACGCCCCTTCCATCGACCACGGCGCCCGGTGGTCGTCACGCGATCGCCGCGGCCGCCCTCATGGCGACCTACATGCAGGCCGTCAACATTTCGATACCGAACGTGGCGCTACCTCATATTCAGGCGACGCTCTCGATGGCCAATGACGAGGTCGGCTGGGTGTTTTCCTCTTATATCGCTGCGAGCGCCGTGACAATGTCGATCACGCAATGGCTGGCGGGACGCTACGGCCGGAAAGTGGTCTATCAGGCCGCCGTCACGATTTTCGTGTTGGGTCTCGCCCTCGATACACTGGCGACGACCTCGATCCAGTTCGTGCTGGCGCGAATCCTCCAGGGCGCGGCGAGCGGACCGCTGGCGCCGCTCTCGCTGGCGATCCTGCTCGAGGCGACATCGCCGGTGCGACATGCGCGCATGAGCCTGGCGTGGACCGTCTGCTCCCTGCTCGGCATCAGCAGCGGCCCAGCCATTGGCGGTTGGCTCAGTGAATATTACGGCTGGCCCGCGATCTTCTATTTCAGCCTGCCGATGACGGGCTTCATTTTCCTGACGACGGCTCAGCTGCTCGGCGAGAAGCGGGCCGAGCGGAGCCAGCCCTTCGACTTCTTCGGCCTGACGACGTTCTCCGTCGGCATGATCGGGTTGCAGATGTTGCTCGACCGCGGCGAGCGCCTCGAATGGTTTGCCGCGACGGAAATCTGGATCGAGGCGGGCGCCTCCGTGCTCGGCTTCTATCTCTTCATCGTGCACGTCATGACGACAAAGGAGCACTTTCTCCGCACGGCGCTGTTCAGGGACCGCAATCTCGTGCTCTCGACGGTCATCTCCTTCGCGCTTGGCTTCGTGCTGCTGCCGACCCTGGCCCTGACGTCCCCGATGCTGGAGGAATTGCTCAACTACCCCGTCGACACCACCGGATACATGACTGTTCCGCGCGGCGTCGCACTGATGGGAGCGCTGGTGCTGACGAGCCTGGTCCCCGCGCAGATCGACTACCGGCCGTTCCTCGTGGGTGGAATGACGCTGGTGGTCTATGCCAACTGGCTGATGCTAGGCTATTCGCCGGCGATGGATTGGCGGCCGGTGGTCGAGGCCGGCCTGCTCCAGGGAGCGGGTCTCGGCATGTTGCTGCCCGCGCTCGCCAGGGCCGCGTTCGGCACGCTCGACCCGAAGCTCCGCCCGGAAGGCAGCGCGTTGATCAATCTGTCACGCCTCTATGGCAGCACCATTGGCATCGCGGTCGTCCAGCTCTTCTTCTACGCCAACACGCAGGCTGTGCACGCCGCACTCGCAAAGAATCTCACGCCCTATCGTGTCGCCGCTTATGTCGGGGGCTCGGTCGGCAAGCCGGGCCTTGCGGCCCTCAACGGCATGGTCACGCGTCAGGCGGCGACCGTCGCGGTCATCGACCAGTTCGAGATCCTGATGTTCGCCATGCTCGTCGTGATTCCGCTCGTGTTTTTTCTCCGTAAGCCGCGGCCTACCGGTTAACGCCTTGAGCCGTGGAACGACATCGCATCGTCAATTCCGAATACCTCGTCCCTTACTTTTGGGGGAGCCGTGGACAAGCAAAGGAGCATCAGCATGACTTCGTCAGATACGCTTCGTTATACGAGAATTCCAACTCATCAATCCGGGACGATTCCCGCGGTGGGATTTGGCACGCTGATTCCGGATCCGCTCGTGACCAGGCGGGCCACCAAGGCTGCGTTGGAGGCCGGATTTCGACATCTTGATTGCGCGGAGCGCTATCGCAACGAGGAAGCGGTCGGCGACGCGCTGCAGGAGACCTTCAAGGCGGGGACGCTTCAGCGCAAGGACCTGTTCGTTACGACGAAGCTATGGAACACCAATCATCGGCCGGAACGGGTCAGGCCTGCCTTCGACGCCAGTCGCCGGCGGCTGCAGCTCGACGAGATCGATTGCTACATCATCCATACGCCCTTCGCCTTTCAACCCGGCGACGAGCAGGACCCGAGGGATGAGCACGGTCGGGTCATCTATGATTCTGGGGTTACGCTGGCCGAAACGTGGGGGGCGCTGGAACGCCTTGTCGACGAGGGGCACTGCAAGTCGATCGGCCTGTCGGACATCACCCTGGACAAGCTACGCGAGATCGTTTCGGTCGCGCGGATCAGGCCCGCCATGGTGCAAGTCGAATCGCATCCGTATCTCCCCGAATGGGACCTGCTCGACTTCTGTCGAGAGCACGGAATTGTGCTGCAGGCGTTTGCAGCGCTGGGACACGCGATGAAGCCGAACGTCCTGGCTGATCCGGTGATCACTGCCATCGCGGAGCGTGTGCACAAGACACCGGCTCAAATTGCGCTGGCGTGGGCCGTCCAGCGCGGCACCGCTTTCCTGACGACTTCGACCAATCCCCGGCGCATCCAGGAAAACTTCGATATTTCAGCCTTGCCCGAAGACGCCATGCGAGAGATGAGGGACCAGATCACGACAAACATCAGGTTCAACACGGTCGTCGAGACCGGCGTGCCCGGATTCATCCCGCGGGCTGGATGAATCAGTGCCGGTCAGCCGACTCGTCAAGCCCGGAGCTGCTCGATCAAATCGTGGGCGCTACGGATCTCGGCGATGCCGGCGCCCTCTTTGAAAGGCCCGCATGCGCGTTCCAGAATTGCCAAGGCTTCCGTGGTCTGGCCAGCCCCAATCATGAACCGCGCCAGGCTGACCGCGCTCCGCAGCTCCCAGAAGCGCGCGCCTTGCTGGACGGCAATGTCCATGGCCTCGCGAAAGTGCGCCTCGGCGTCTTCCGAATGCCGAGTGCTCCTGAGCATCAACTCTCCCTTGATGCGGATCAGCTCCGGCAGATACCAGAGCTCCTGCCGGTCGTTGCAGCGGGTCAGGACATCCTCGATCACGTCGAGCCCGCGATCGACCTGGTCGGCCTCTCCGGAACACGCGGCGAGCTCGCCGAGCAGGGGCAGAAAGCGCGGCAGGAAGCGCGCATCGCCGGCGCGATTGAGCTCCTCACGCAGCAGCGGCAACCCGGTCGTGACGTCGCCGCACTTGACCATGACCGCGGCATTGAAGGCCCGCGCCCACAGGCCCCACAGCCGGATCGCGTGGCGCTCGGTGTGTTCGAGCAGCTCGGCGCCGTGACGTTCCGCAGCGTCGAAATCGCCGGACCAGAAGGCGATAGGGCAGGCGGCTTGTCCAAGCACGCTGCAGAAGGTCAGCGCGTGGCCGTTGGCCCGGCCTTCCTCGATGTTTCTGGCGGTAAGGGCCTGAGCCTGATCGGCCAGGCCCTGAAGCCACAGGATGCGAGCCCGAAAATATTGCGTCGAGATTCTCAGATCGAGCGGAAAGATTTTCGGCTTCTCCGCCAACACATGCAGCGATGCATTGACCCGCTCGATGCGCAGCCGAGCCTCGTTCTGATCCCCGAGATAGTGCAGCGCCACGGCCATCAGCCGGTCGCCCAGCATGACATCGGTCTTGTCGGGCGAGTTCGCGGCCGCGTTCGCAAAGCGATCGGCGAGCGCACGGGCCTTGCCGAACTGTCCGTTGTTGAACTGGTCGATGCACAAGCCCCAGAGCGCGCGCAGCCGGAAATCCTTGTCGTCGAGCCTGTCAGCAAGCTCAAGGGTCGTCTCGAGGATCGGCCGCGCCTCGCGCGCGCGGCCCTCGCCATACATCAGCGACCAGCCGAGCGCCGACAGCAGCTGCATGCGGATGCGGTTATCGTCGGCGGTGTCTCCGAGCGCCGCGAGCGCCGTTCTGCTGCGCTCACGGCACTCCGCGAACAGCGAAAGACGCACCCACAGCGTGACCGCGGCCGCCGTCAGCGCGATACCGAGTCTCGCCTCGCCGTCGGGGCCGAAGGCCCAGTCCAACGCCGCACGCACATTGTCCAGCTCCGCGCCATAGATGCTCAGCCATTCGGGCAGCGGCGTCGAAATATCCGCCTCCGCGCGCTGGAATAAATCGCGAAAATGCTCGGCATGACGCCGCGCGAACTGCCTGGCTTCGCCGAGCTCGTTGAGTTTTCCGTATGCATAGGTGCGCGTGGTGTCGAGCAGCCGATAGCGCAGCGTGCGCGAGCCGGACGGCGAAATAAGCGACTTGGTCACCAGGCTGTCGATTGCTTCGAGAGTCTCGGATGCATTGAGTCCGTCACCGGACGCGACCGCGGCAGCCGCCTCCGGCGCGAAAGGCCCAGCGAAGACCGACAGGCGTCGCAGCGTGGCGCTCTCCACGGGAGGCAGAAGGTCGTAGCTCCAGTCGAGAGCCGCAGCGAGCGTCTGGTGCCGCGGCACGGCGGTACGCCGGCCCCGCCATTGCAGCGAAAAGCGGCTGTCGAGCAGGGATGCCGTGCCGGCGATGCCGTAAGCATTGACGCGGCCCGCCGCGAGCTCGATCGCCAGCGCGATGCCGTCGAGGCGCCGGCAGATGCTCGCGACGAGGGGCGCCTCCTCTGCACTGAGCTGGAACGGGCCCGAGCTCTGCGCAATGCGGTCCACAAAGAGTTGAGCCGCGGGATAGGCAAGGACCTCGTCGACAGCAAGCCCTTCGCGCTCGGGCGGACAATCCAGCGGGAACAGCCGGAAAATCCGCTCGCCTTCGCTGCGGAACGATTCGCGGCTGGTTGCGAGAACACGAAGCTGCGGTGCCTCGCGAACGATGTGCTCGACCAGCGGCGCCAATTGATCCAACACATGTTCGCAACCGTCGAAGATCAGCAGGGCCGGGCCGGTCTTCAGAAACGTCAGCAGAGCCGGCGTCGGATCCTCCGCGCTGATGGTCAGTCCGAGCGCCGAAGCAATGGTGGTCGCGATGTGACTGGCATCCCTCAGCGGACCGAAATCGACGAAGAAGACTCGCCCGTCGAAATCCTGGGAACGGCGATGCCCGACGGTGACGGCGACCGAGGTCTTGCCGATGCCGCCCGGGCCGACGACGGTCATGAAGCGATAGAGCGAAAGTCCGTTCGAGATCTTCTCGATGACATCTTCCCGGCCGACCATCCTTGTGAGCTGAGCGGGCAGGGAGCGGGGAGGGGCGGTTTCGGCCGGGAGCGGGGCGGCCGGCAGAGCTGCTTGAGCGAACGAGGCGACAAAACAATAGCCTCGGCCCGGCACGTTGACGACGTAACGGGCCGACTTGCCGGTGTCGCCGAGCGCCTTGCGCAGCGCCGCGACGTGGAAGCGCAGGCTGCCCTCGTCGACATTGACGCCGGCCCAGATGCGCTTGACCAGCTCTCTCTTGTCGACGACTTCTCCGGGGCGTCCGGCAAGGAAGATGAGAATGTCGAGCGCGCGGCCGCCGACATGAAGCGGCGAGCCCTCCTTCTCCAAGAGCCGGGACTTCGGAAACAGTCGAAATGGCCCAAAGGAAATGGCCGAGTCTTCGCTACGATCTGGCACGCGCCATCGCCCCCTCGAAGGGAGTCAAAAGGTATTACTTTTTGGTCTACCAGAACGAGGCGTACAGTAAACTGGCCGAAAGCAGTGGGCAGGGCTGGCAGCCCTGCGTGGACGGCTTGGGTCGGCTCGCTCGCGAAATTATGCTTGGAAAGTAAAGAGTTAGGCCGACGTGACAATGCGATGACACCGGGGTTCGTCCGGATGGAGCATTGACTGTGGTGCCGGATTGCTGCGATGGCATGGTCCGGGAGCCGGTCCCGCCACCACATTGACTGCCGACTTCCGGAATTTCCAGCATGGCCTCTTTCACGCGGCGACAATTCGTGCACGCGTTGACAAGCGCGGCGGCGCTCGCCGCGCTTCCCCGCAGCGGACAAGCCGCCGACTATCCGTCTCGTCCCATTCGCCTGGTGATTCCCTACGGAGCCGGCGGATCGGGCGACCAGATCGCGCGCCCCTGGGTGGACAGGATGCCGTCGCTGCTGGGGCCGACCTTCGTCGAATATATCGGCGGCGCGGGCGGCGCCATCGGGACCGCGGCGGTCGCGCGCGAGGAGCCCGACGGCTATTCGCTGCTGCTCGGCAACGGCAGCACGCAGGTCATCATTCCCATGACGTCGGCGAATCCCGGATATTCCGTTGGCGATTTCCGCGCCATCTACCGCCTGATCAACAGCGCGCTGGTTTTCGCCATCAATCCTTCGGTGCCCGCCGCAAACCTGCGCGAATTGATCACCTATGCGAAAGCCAATCCGGGAAAGCTGTCCTATGGCACGCCGGGGATCGCCACCGGAAACCATCTGGTCGGCGAGTCCTTCAAGCAGCAGGCCGGTGCGCTGGACATCGTCCACGTGCCCTATCGGGGCATCGCGCAGGCGACCAACGATCTCGTCAGCGGCCAGATATCGCTCGTCATTGCCGTCATGTCCGTTCAATTGCAGCAGTTGGCTCAAGCGGGGAAAGTCAGACTGCTGGCGGTCACCACCGAAACGCGGCTGAGCGGCGCGCCCGAGATCCCGACCGCCGTCGAATCCGGCATGCCCGGCATCCGGTATGAGGGCTGGTTCGGTCTGTTCGCACCCAAGGACACCGGCGATGCGATCATCGAGCGGATCGCGCAGGCGACGCGGCTCGCCATGGCCGATTCGGCGCTTCTGGCGAGCTATCGCGCCCAGGGCATGGAGCCGGACAACGATTCAAGCCCGGACAAATTCCAGCGCATCGTCGAGGCCACATCCGCAAGCCTCGCGCCCCTGATCAAATCGATCGGGCTGAGCAATTTGTGAGGCCGCTCAGCCGTCGGCGCGCGTGACAATGCGCGCCGTCAGCGTGACGAGACCCATCAGCGCGGCCAGGAGCCAGAACGCGACCGGCAATCCGCCAAGGCGTGCGACGAAGCCGACACCGGCGGGGCCGACGAGAACGCCGGCGTAGCCGGCGGTCGTGATCGCTGCGACGGCGAGCCCCGTGGGCATCACCGTCTGCCTCGCCGCCCGGCGGAACAGCACCGGCACGAGGTTCGATGCGCCGAGGCCGATGAGCAGGAAGCCGGCCACAGCCACCGCCACGACGGGAGCCGTGAGCAGGACCACGAAACCCGCGATCGCAATCAGGCTGCCCCAGAACAATGTGGTGCGGTCTCCGATGCGCGCGACGACGGCGTCGCCGCCGAGCCGCCCGATCGTCATCGCGACCGAGAACACGATATAGCCGATCCCGCCCTGCGCCTCGGAAACGAGGCCCGCGCCGATGACGAGCAACGCGCCCCAATCGAGCATCGCGCCTTCGACCAGGAAGGTGATGGCGCAAAGCAGTGCGAGCAGGAGCACGGCGCCATGCGGCAGCACGAACAGCGGTCCCTCCTGCACCTGCACGGAGCGAAGCAGCCGCGGCCAGGCCACAAGCATCGCGATCAGCATCAGGACGGAGCAGATCAGCGTGCAAGCGAGCGCGCCGAGTTGCAGCGAGAGCAGTGCGGTCATGAGCGCGGCCCCGGCGAAGCCGCCGATGCTGAACAGCGCGTGGAAGCCGGACATCAGCGGACGTCCCGCGGCGCGCTCCACCTCCACCGCGTGGATGTTCATGGCGACGTCGATGGAACCGAGCGCGGCGCCGAATGCGAGAAGTGCCAGCGCCAGCGTCGCCGGCGAGCTCGCGATTGTCAGCAGAGGCAGGACCAAGGCAAGACCGAGCCCGCCCGCAATGATGATCGGCTTGCTGCCATAGCGCGCGCTCAGCACGCCGGTCAGAACCATCGCGATGACCGAGCCGATGCCAAGGCTGAGCAGGAGCAGTCCGAGGATGCCGTCGTCGACGGCGAGCCGCGCCTTCGCGAACGGCACCAGCGGTGCCCAGCACGCGATGCCGAAGCCCGCGACGAGGAAGGCAAGCCTGGTCGCAAGGCGTGTCGCCGGCTTGTCGGCAGAAGACATGGGAACTCCGGGGAGAGGAATTAGGGCGGGGGCGATCGACAAGCCTCGCAATTGTTGCGTCTTTATGTCCGCGGCGGACTCGAATTTGTCGCAGGCGGCCCTGGGCGGACGGAACGCCAGTGCGAACAAAGGAGTGAGGCTTCGTAGCCCGGATGGAGCGCAGCGCAATCCGGAGCCGCTCGCGCGCATTCGGCACCGTCCCGGATTACGCTTGCGCTCCATCCG
>NZ_JADPIT010000029.1:181099-185162 GCF_023073035.1 Bradyrhizobium sp. 62 | reverse complement strand
GCTTCGCTGCGCTCGCAATGACGGAGTCTTTGGATGGCAGCGTCACGCTTCCATTCACATTCTCGATCGCAGATGCACCTTCGCATCCTCGCGGCTTGTTCGCCCGAGCTTTGCTTTGGTCGTCTCACCCAGACGGCATACGCCGCTTCCGAATTTCGGCAAAGTTTCGCCGCCGCGCGTTGGGCCACGGCTCGCGTGTTTTGCTCGACGGCAACGCAAGGCGTTGCAGGCTCGGATTTGTGCTGGTTTGCCCTACCACCCGCAACATTGGTATGGTTCGTGCAAGCACTTCAGCTTCCATTCCCCTGACAAGAACGTGAAAATGCCAAGCTCAAGACCCGACCGTATTCGCAAGCTGCTCGCCGACCTCGTCGGCTTCGACACGATCAGCGATCGCTCCAACCTGCCCCTCATCGCGCATATCGAGAGCTATCTCGCCACGCTCGACGTCAAGGGTGAGCGCATCGTCGACGAGACCGGACAGAAAGCCTCGCTATGGGTCACCATTGGACCCGAGGACTGCCCGGGCCTGGTGCTGTCGGGGCATACCGACGTGGTGCCCGTGGTCGGCCAGGACTGGAGCCACGATCCGTTCAAGCTGATCGAGCGCGACGGCAGGCTCTATGGCCGCGGCACCACCGACATGAAGGGATTCGTCGCGGTGTGCCTCGCCATGGTGCCGGAGATGCTGGAAGCGAAGCTCGCGACACCGATCCATCTGGCGATCTCCTATGACGAGGAGATCGGCTGCGTCGGCGTGCGGCCGATGCTGCGCGAGGTCGCGAAGAAACGGATCAAGCCACTCGGCGCCTTCATCGGCGAGCCGACCGAGATGAAGGTCATCATCGGCCACAAGGGCAAGCACGGCGTGCGCGCGACCTTCAAGGGGCTCGCCCGCCACTCCTCGATCGCGCCCGAGGGTGTCAACGCCATCGAATACGCCGCCGAGCTGATCGTCGAAATCCGCCGTCGCGCCGTGGCGCTCGCAGCCGTGCGAGCGGCCGACAGCCTCTACGACGTTCCGCACTCGACGCTGCTCACCAGCATCGTCCATGGCGGCGCCGCGCTGAACATCGTCCCTGATACTTGTACGGTGGATTTCGAATGCCGCGGCATCGGCATTACGGAGTCGCGCGAGGTGACGGATGCGATCGTCGCCTGGGCCAAGGCGAAGATCGAGCCAGCGATGAAGAAGCAGCATCCGGACTGCGGCATCGATTTCGAAGAGATCCTCGACTACCCTGCGCTTGACACGGCGGCCGATGCGACAATCGTCACGCTGGCCAAGAGCCTGGCTGGCCGCAACGACCACGCCAAGGTCGCGTTCGGCACCGAGGCAAGCCTGTTCGCCAGCATGGCCGATATCCCGTCCGTCGTGATTGGCCCCGGCTCGATCGCGCAGGCGCATACACCGGACGAATTCGTGGAAATGGCGGAGCTGGAGAAATGCGCCGGCTTCGTGGAGAAGCTGATCGCGCATTGCGTGAAGGGGTAAGGCTTCTCCTTGGGACATGATGGCTTCCTCCAATTTTCCGCATTGCGAGCGAAGCGAAGCAATCCAGGCTGCGAGCGAAGCGAAGCAATCCAGAATGGTTCCGCGGAGGCAGTCTGGGTTGCTTCGTCGCAAGAGCTCCTCGCAATGACGGGAGTATGTGGGGCAGCGCGTATCCCACGTGAGCGGTGCGCCTCATCGCTCCTGCAAGGCCAGCCGCACACCGACGGCGCAGTAGATCGTCCCGACCACCTTGCCCTGCCATTTCACGACGGCCGGATGGCGGCGTAGCAAATTGCCGAGGCGGCCGGCGCCGACGGCGAACACCACCGTACTGAGGAGGCCGAGCAACACGAACACAGCGCCGAAGAGCGCGAGCTGTAGCGTCGTCGAGCCGTGTTCTGGACGGACGAACTGCGGCAGGAACGCGAGGAAGAACAGCGCGGTCTTGGGATTGAGCACTTCGGTCAGCACGGCCTGCCGGAAGGCCCGCGCTGCGCTGATCGCGGGCGCACCGCCATTCACCTCGATCGGCGTCTTGTCGAGCATGGCGCGAATGCCGAGATAGATCAGGAAGCCCGCGCCCGCGTATTTGACGACGCTGAACAGCAGCGCCGACGTTGCAATGATCGCAGAGAGGCCGACGATTGCCATGGTGGTGTGGACCACGTCACCAGCCGCAACTCCCGCGCCCGTCGCGATGCCGACCCTGGTTCCCGAGCTCGCGGCGCGCGCCATGGTGAGGAGCGTCGCCGGACCGGGAATGAAGACGAAGCCGAGGACGATGAGGATGTAGGTGATGAGCGTGGTGTGGTCGATCATGCGGGTATCTCTCTCGTCATTCTGTCCCGTGTCCCGGACACGAGAGGAACGCAAGCAAAGGCGCGGCCGCCGGCAGCGCCTTCGGAGTCCTTAAACCGCGCCGGCCTTCTGCGCATACTCCCAAGACGCTTTCGACAGCGGTACGGTGCGCTTGGCTGACTCCAGCGCCTTGGCATTCGCCGCGGTGCCGTCGCGGACGCGGCCAGCGATGCCTTGCGTGATGCCGGCGAGGCGGAACAGGTTGTAAGCAAAATACCAGTTGAGGTCAGGCACCGTCATCTTGGTCACGTTGCAATAGATCTGCGCGGCCTGTTCCACGCTCGGAATGTTGAGCGCCTTGAGGTCGGCGCCGTCCAGGCCGGGCATCACCCACTGCATCAGCAGATAGGTGAAGTCGGCCATGGGATCGCCGAGCGTCGACAATTCCCAATCGAGCACGGCCTGCACGCGCGGTTCCGTCGCATGGAAAATCATGTTGTCGAGGCGATAGTCGCCGTGGACGATCGAGACGCGCGCCTGCTCCGGCACGGTCTTCGGCAACCATTCGGCGACCTTCTCGAACTCCGGGATGGTCTGGGTTTCGGACGCGCGGTACTGCTTGGTCCAACGATCGATCTGGCGCGCGAAATAATTGCCGGGCTTGCCGAAGTCGCCAAGACCGATCGCGACGGGATCGAACATGTGGAGCTTGGCCAGCGTCTCGATCTTGCTGGTGAAGATCTTTCGACGATCCTCCGGCGTCTGGCTCGGCAGCGTCGGATCCCAGAACACCCGGCCGTCTTCCATCGACATGATGTAGAAGGCCGAACCGATGATGCTGTCGTCCTGGCACAGCGCGTAGGCCTTCGCGACCGGAAAGCCCTGCTTTCCCAGCGCTGCGATTACCCGGTATTCGCGATCGACCGCATGCGCCGACGGCAGCAATTTGCCGAACGGCTTTCGGCGCATCACGTAGGAGCGGTTCGGCGTGTCGAGCCGGTAGGTCGGGTTGGACTGGCCACCCCTAAACTGGAGGACGACCAGCGGTCCCTCATAGCCTTCGACGTTGTCGCGCATCCAGGCTTCGAGCCGCATCTCGTCGATACGATGACGCTCCTCGACGGGCTTGGTGCCCGAGAATTCCTCGTCTTTCCTGACGCCGTCAGCCACGATGACGCTCCCTCTTCAGTCCGAACATGATCCTAATCGGTAACTCCCAGCGCACTTGCGTCAAGCGGTCATCCGATCATGGATCATGCCCTGTCGTTTCTTCAAATCGGGAGCGCCAGCGTGCTCTCCCGCTTAATGACTGGAAGAGTTTGCATACTTCCGAACCTCGAGCCTGGCAATGGCGCGATTGTGCACCTCGTCCGGGCCGTCGGCGAGACGGAGCGTGCGGATGTGGGCGTAGTCCTTGGCAAGGCCGGCTTCGTCCGAGACGCCTGCACCGCCGAAGGCCTGGATCGCCTCGTCGATGATCTTCAGCGCCATGTTGGGGGCTGCGACCTTGATCATGGCGATCTCGGCCTGCGCGGTCTTGTTGCCGACCTTGTCCATCATGTCGGCGGCCTTGAGGCACAACAGCCGCGTCATCTCGATATTGGTGCGGGCCTCGCCGATGCGCTGCTCCCATACCGAATGCTCGACGATCCGCTTGCCGAAGGCAGTGCGCGAGGTGAGCCGCTTCACCATTTTCTCCAGCGCCTCCTCGGCCTTGCCGATGGTGCGCATGCAGTGATGGATACGGCCGGGACCGAGACGGCCCTGCGC
>NZ_JADPIT010000029.1:175053-181089 GCF_023073035.1 Bradyrhizobium sp. 62 | reverse complement strand
TCTCGAAGCCGCGGCCTTCGCCGAGCAGGATGTTTTCC
Source organism: Bradyrhizobium sp. 62 (assembly GCF_023073035.1). NCBI lineage: Bacteria > Pseudomonadati > Pseudomonadota > Alphaproteobacteria > Hyphomicrobiales > Nitrobacteraceae > Bradyrhizobium > Bradyrhizobium sp. 62. The sequence goes on along the minus strand of NZ_JADPIT010000029.1, from coordinate 181,051 downwards.
TTCGGCACCCGCACATTCTCGAGCAGCACCTGGGCGTGGCCATGCGGCGCGTCGTCGAAGCCGAACACCGGCAGCATCTTCTCGACCTTGATGCCGGGGGTGTCGAGCGGAACCAGGATCTGCGACTGCTGCTGGTGCTTGGCCGCCTTGAAATCGGTCTTGCCCATCAGGATCGCGATCTTGCAGCGGGGATCGCCGACGCCGGACGACCACCATTTGCGGCCGTTGATGACGTAGTGATCGCCGTCCTTCACGATGCTGGTCTCGATGTTGGTGGCATCGGACGAGGCCACCGCCGGCTCCGTCATCAGGAAGGCGGAGCGGATCTCGCCGTCCATCAGCGGACGCAACCATTTGCGCTTCTGCTCCTTGGAGCCGTAGCGCATGAACACTTCCATGTTGCCGGTGTCGGGCGCGGAACAGTTGAAGACTTCCGAAGCCCAGGAAATGTGGCCCATCTGCTCGGAGAGCAGCGCGTATTCGAGATTGGTCAGTCCCGCGCCGCGGAATTCGTCATCCTCATGCTCGTTGGGCGGCATGAACATGTTCCAGAGGCCTTCGGCCTTCGCCTTCTTCTTGAGATCCTCGAGCACCGGGATCACCTTCCAGCGTTCGCCGCTGCGATCCTGCTCATCATAGACCGGCACGGCCGGTCGCACGTGCTTGGCCATGAAGGACTGCACGCGGTCGAGCCATTCCTTCTGCTTCGGCGACAGATCGAAATCCATGGGACGCTCCTCGTCTTTGCCAACTCGTTTTGGCGAATTTGTTTTGGCGAACTTGTTTTGCGCCGGACTGTCCACCCGCATTGTGCGACCCGCAAGTGCGAATGCGCGGCTTGCGGACGCTCCGGAACCCATTCGCACTTTTGCGAACGACTCCTGATTGCGGATTGACTTTCCCGGCCTTCAAACGATAGTTTCATACAACTGTTTGAATTGCAACTCCCTCCCCGAGGGGCTCCCATGGCCAGCGATCATACCCGGACTGCCATTCTCGCCGCCGCCGAACGGCTCTACGCCGATCGGGGGTTCGGCGACGTGACGCTGCGCGACATCGTCGCGGAGGCCAATGTCAACCTCGCGGCGGTGAACTATCATTTCGGCTCGAAGGACGAGTTGATCGCGGAGCTGTTCGTGACGCGCTCGATCGCCACCAACCGCGAGCGGCTGCGCGAATTGAAGGCGGCGGAAGAACAAGGCGGCGGCCGCGCGCCGATCGAGGTGATCTTGCACGCCCTCGTTGGCCCGACGCTGCGCGGCTGCCTCGGTCCCGAGAACCAACGGTCGAGCGCGGCGCGCTTCATGATCCGCGCCTCGATCGAATCCGTGCCTCCGATCCGCCGCATCAAGAACCGCGAGATCGACCATTTGCGGAAATTCGCCGGCGCGATGCGAAGGTCCCTGCCCGATCGCAGCGACGTCGATATCTACTGGGGCCTGAATTTCGCGCTCGCCATGGCGCACCACACCATCCGCGAGAGCGAGCGGCTGACGAAATTATCGGAAGGCAAATGCGATCTCGACGACGTCGAGGACGTGGTCGCGCGCGTCGTCAGCGTGGCGACGATGGCGCTGACGGCTGGACGGACAGAGGCGAAGGCGCCGCCAAAGGTGGCGGTGCGCTAACATTCACATCATCGCGATGCAGTCGATCTCGACGTCGAAGGGCCCGAACCATTCCGGCGTGCAGACGAAGATCCGCGCCGGCGGATCGTGCGGGAAATAGCGCGCATAGACGGCGTTGAACGCGGCGAAGTGTTGTGTCGAGGTGCAATAGACGTTGCACTTCATGACGTTGTCGAAGCTTGCGCCTGCCGTCTGAAGGCACAGCTTCATCTGCTCCATGATCAGTTCGCTCTGCCGTTCGATCGGCACGTCCGCGATCTCGCCCGTGTCGGGGTCGAACGGCGGCAGCCCTGCGACGAAGATCATGTTGCCGGCGCGCGTGACCGGCGAGACCGGGGCGTTCCGACGGTCAAGGAATGTCGAGATCGGTTCGACGCGGAGCGCTTCGCGTTTCATGGACGGCCACCTTCGGTTCAAGCGAGATGACGGCTTGCTACATCATAGCGCAGCCGTCATGCTTCGCTTTCGACCGAAGTGTGTCGCCGAGCCCGCCTAGGCGTGCTGCGGCATCTCCTCGGCCTCTTCCTTGGCGAGCAGCAGCAGCATCTCGATGCCCATGTCGCCTTCCTGCGGCGAGCGGATGAACTTTATTTCGTCGGCGCTTTGCCGCAACGCGGCAACGATCGCGACGGCCTGGTTGGCCGTTGCCGCCTCGGTCGCCAGAATTGCCTTCTGGTTCTTGGCCTGAAACCCGATCGTGTAGGACATGCGTTCCCTCCCGGACTGAGTGGAAGGATCGAATCTGAGTCGCGCGCGGAGCGGAAGCCTGTGTGAGTACGGACCGGGATTATCTGGGGATGGCCCGCAAGCCTCAGGCAAGCCCGAGCATCACGCGGGCCTCGTTGGCGGTCGCGACGCTCGCACCCAGGCCCTTGAGGATGCCGGCGGCACGCGCAACCAGCTCGGCATTAGTCTTCGCCAGCACGCCCTTTGACATATAAAGATTGTCCTCCATGCCGACGCGGACGTGGCCGCCGAGCAAATAGGCTTGCGCCACCATCGGGAATTCAGCGCGGCCGATACCGAAGCCCGACCAGATCGCGCCCGGCGGCAACAGGCTGCGGGCATAGAACATCGTCTCGGGCGTTGCGGAGAAGCCGTATTTGACGCCGAGCACGAGCGAAAACAGGCCCGGTCCTTTCAGCGTGCCGTCGGCAAGGAGATCGCGGGCCAGATGGCAGTCGCCGGAATCGAACAGCTCGATCTCCGGCAGCACGCCGGCGGCCTTCATCCGCTCGGCCATGATGCGGACGTTGCGCGGAGTGTTGATCACCACCTCGCCACCCGAGTTCATGGTGTTGAGATCGAGCGTGCAGATGTCGGGCTTGAGCAGCTCGATGTGCTCGACTCGCTTTTCGGGAGGCAGCAACGTGGTGCCTGCAGCGGCGACGCGGGGATCCTCAATCGAAGGAACAAACCGTCCGCCGGGACCGGTCGTGAGGTTGATGACGAGAGACGTGTTGCGGGCGCGAATGCGATCCACCACATCGCGGTAGAGATCGATCTCCATCGAAGGCCGCCCCGTCGCGGGATCGCGGACGTGGATATGGGCAATCGCGGCGCCGGCTTCGGCCGCTTCCAGCGCCGACGTCGCGATCTGCTCGGGCGTGATCGGCAGATGCGGCGATTGCTCGGGCTTTGTCAGATTGCCCGTGATCGCGCAGGTGATGATGGTCTTGGTCGGGGTCATGCGTACTGTCCCTTTTCGTAAAACGCGCCACGAGCACCGGACCTACTCCTTCTCCCCTTGCGGGAGAAGGTGGCGCGAAGCGCCGGATGAGGGGTTCTCTCCACGAACTCAACTCACAACGGCGCGCGCGGACAGAACCTCACCCGTCTCGCCGCTATGCGGCGAGCCACCCTCTCCCACAAGGAGCGAGGGTAAGAAATCGCTAGATGATGCCCTGCTGCTTCAGCGTCTCGATCTTGCCGGCATCATAGCCGAGCTTGCCGGCGAGCACCTCCTGGGTGTGCTCACCGAGCAGCGGCGGGGCGCGATAATCCTTGATCGGGGTTCCCGAGAGCGTCAGCGCGTTGCGGATCAGCGAGAGATCGGGCTGGAAGGGATGGTCGACCTTCACCCGCATGCCGCGCGACTGGACGTGGGGGTCGGAAAACACCTGCTCGAAATTGTTGATCGGACCTGACGGCACGCCGGCCTCCTCCAGCTTGTCCAGCCAATAGGACACCGGCTGCTTCAGGAACAGGCCGGCAAAGATCGCCATGATCTCCTTGCCATGCACGACGCGGTCGTTGTTCTTGACGAAGCGCTTGTCGTTCGCGAGCTCGGGCTCGCCGAGCACGGCGCAGGTGCGCTGGAACTGGCCGTCATTGCCGACCACCAGCATCAGCTCGCCGTCGGTGCAGCGGAACACGCCGGCCGGCATGCCGCCATTGCCCCAGGTGCCGCGGCGCGGCGGCGTCTTGCCGTTGACGAGATAGATCTGCAGCCAGTGCGACAACGACGCGATGACGGTGTCGAATAGGCAGACGTCGATGTGCTGTCCCACGCCATCATTGGCGTCGCGATGATAGAGCGCCGAGAGAATCCCGATCGAGGTGTTCATGCCGGTCATGTAGTCGACGATCGAGGGGCCGACCTTCATCGGCCCCTCGCCGGGCTCGCCGTCGATATGGCCGGTGACGCTCATCAGGCCGCCCATTGCCTGCAGGATGGCGTCATAGCCGGCGCGCGGCGCATAAGGGCCGGTCTGGCCGAAGCCGGTCACCGAGCAGTAGATAATGCCGGGATTGATCGCCTTGATGGTCTCGTAGTCGAGGCCGTAGCGCTTGAGATCGCCGACCTTGTAGTTCTCCATTAAAACGTCGACGTCCTTGGCGAGCTCGCGGATGATCGCCTGCCCCTCGGGCTTGGCGATGTTGACCGTGACCGACTTCTTGTTGCGGTTGGCACAGAGGTAAAACGAGTTGTTGTTGTTGGCCTTGCCCTCGGGGTCGGTCAGATAGGGCGGGCCGAAGGCGCGCGCGTCGTCACCGGTGCCCGGCCGCTCGATCTTGATCACCTCCGCGCCCAAATCGCCCAGCATCTGGGCCGACAGAGGCCCGGCAAGCACGCGGGTGAGGTCAAGGATCTTGATGCCTGAGAGCGGCAGGGCCGACATGTCGAATTCCTCCGGGAACTGAATATTGGCGCGGCGGCGAGATCGCGGGACGCGCTCCCTGCGGATACACTATTTTGGCGGTCCGAGCACTGCGCTGGCGGCATGCAGCTATCCGCCCGCCCGCCCGGCCCAGGTCACCGCGGCGAATTTCCGCAGCGCGAATATTCTCAGGTCGCGGCCGCTGCAGCCACCTGCGGCCGCCGCCGGCCGAGCAGGACCAGGATCAGCACCGTGGCGCAGGAGCAGACGAAGGTGAGACCGAGCGCGCCGCGGCTGCCGAACTCGGTGAGCAGGCCGACAAGGAGCGGCGGCGAGACCGCGGAGGCGAGATTGAGCGGCAGCGCGATCATCGACATCGCCTTGGCGAACTCGGTCTGATCGTAGAACACGAGCGGGATCGTCGCCCGCGCCACCGCCATCGCGCCGCTGCCGGCGCCATAGAGCAGGATGAAGGCCGCAACCGCCCAGGTCGCGCCCTCGCTCGTCATCAGCAGCAGCATGGCGATCGGCAGCGCCGTGCCGGCGACGAGCCCGGTCGTGATTCCATCCCACCGCCCTCCGCCGAGAAAATCGAGCCCGCGCGCGCTGACCTGGATCACGCCCAGCATCGAGCCGAACGCAAGCGCCTGCGCCGGGGGAAGCCCCTCCGCCCGGAGCAACTCGATCATGATGGCGCCGATGCCGAAATTGACGAAGGCATTGAGCGTGATCGCGGCAACGACGAGGCTGAAGGTGCTCTTGGGAATCGCAGGTGGCGGCAAAGACTTCACCGACTCACCACCACGACCCGCGGCGATTTTCCGGCGCGGGGCGAGGAACGCGTAGAGCGGAAGGTTGATGACGACCATCATGGCCGCATAGACCAGGCACGTCCCGCGCCAGCCGAGCAGACCGCTGAGGAACGACGTCGTCGGCCAGAAGATGCTGCTCGACAAGCCAGTCACCAGCATCAGCGCGCCGATCGCGTTCTTGGCCTGCCGCCCGGCGACCTCGTTCAGCATGATATAGGCGCCGGTCGACAGCGTGGCGCTGCCGGCGATGCCGAGAACGATCCAGGCGGCGAAATACAGCATCGGCTCGCGCGCGAGGGACAGCAGTATGAAGCCCGGCACGGTGAGGACCGTACCTGAGATCATCACCTTTCGTGCACCGTGCCGTGCAAACGACTTGGCGAGCCAAGGCGCGCACAGTCCCATCGACACATAGAGCACGGACGTCCCGGCGAACACCGCTGGCAAGCTCATGCCG
>NZ_JADPIT010000029.1:152733-175043 GCF_023073035.1 Bradyrhizobium sp. 62 | reverse complement strand
CCTCTCCCACAAGGGGAGAGGGTAAGAAAGCGAGCGCTACTGCGTCGTCTCGATCTTCAACTGCTTGATCTTGCGATACAGCGTGGCGCGGCTCAGCTTCAGCGCGCGCGCCGCTTCAGTTACACGGCCGCCATACTTGCGTAATGTCTCCACGATCGTGGCGCGCTCCGCCGCGGCCAGATCCGCTTCCACCGCCCTTCCGCCAAACGGGGGCAGATCGAGATCGGCATAGGTAATCACGCCGTCCTCCGCCGTGCAGCCGGCGAGCCGCAGCACATGTCGGAGCTGGCGCATGTTGCCGGGATAGGGATAGGCCGCCAATTGCGCCCAGGCCTCGTCCGAGAGGGAGCAGTTCGGCGCTTCCTCGCGCGCGATCTGGCGGACGATGTCATCCCTGTCCGCACGCTCGCGCAAGGCCGGCAGCCGCACCTCCATGCCGCGCAGACGGAAATAGAGGTCGGTGCGGAAGGCGCCCTCCTCGGCCATGTGGCCGAGATCGCGATGGGTGGCGCTGATCAGGCGAATGTCGACCGGCACGGGCTTCAGCGCGCCGAGCGGCCACACTTCGCGGTTCTCCAGCACGCGCAACAGCCGCGTCTGCAGCGCGATCGGCATGTCGCCGATCTCGTCGAGGAACAGCGTCCCGCCGTCGGCCTGCACGATCAGACCCTTCGAGCCGTCGCGGCGCGCGCCGGTGAAGGCACCGGCCTCGTAACCGAACAGCTCGGCATCGATCAGGCTTTCCGGCATCGCCGCGCAGTTCAGTGCGACATAGTTGTGGCGCGCGCGATTGCCGGCTGCGTGAATGGCACGGGCGAACACGTCCTTGCCGACGCCGGTCTCGCCGTGCAGCAGCACCGGCAGATTGCGATCGCCGATGCTTCTAAGTCGCTTCACGCTCCTGATCAGGCCGGGGTCGCGGCCGGCGAGCCGCTGCAGAGCATCGAAGCGATCGACCTGTGCATCGCGGCGCGGCGCGAGCGGACGGCTCGAGACCCTCGCCCGTAGCGGCGGCGCGACATGGCCATGCCCCAACGGAGTGCCATCGGCCCGGCGCAGCTCGACGAGATCGTCTGCGTCGCGCGCGGCGGGATGGTCGAACTTGACGTAGCGCGACAGATCGATGCCGGATGCGATCAAGCCGTCGGTGAGACCCAGCAGCGCGCGCGCCGAACGGCAGGCGCCGACGATGCGGCGATCGTCGTCATAGGCGAGCAGGCCGCTGCCGCCATCGCCCGGTACGGTCGCGATCCATGCGTTGCGGAAATGACCGCGGAAGATCGCACCCTCCATGCGCCGCGTCGCCTCCATCGTCACCGCGAGCGCGAGCTGATGCGCGGTGCGCTCGAGGTCTTCGCGGCAGGAAGTGATGTTCACGGCGCCTGCGAGCCGTCCGGCCTGGTCGAACAGCGGCGTCACGGCGCAGGAAAACATGTGCCACTGCGCGCGAAAATGCTCGTCGCGATGCACCAGGATCGGCTTCTGCTCGGCGAGCGCGGTACCGAGCCCGTTGGTGCCTTCAAAAGCCTCGGAAAAATTCGACCCCGTGTAGATCTTCCAGTCCATGAACAGTCTTGCGTCGGCCTCGCCGGGCAGACGGCTGAACAGCATGGTTGCGTTCACGTCTGCCAGATTGACGCAATAGCCGGCATCGCGCAGCACCCGGGCGAGGTCGTCGAGCTCCGGCGTTGCGAGCCGGATCGTCTCTTCCATCGGTTCGGCGACGTGACGGATCTCGGCTTCGGTGAGCGTCTGCGGCGGCCCCTGACGGGCGGGATCGAGCTTGTGGCTGACCAGGCAACGCCGCCAGGAATTGGCAATGCGCGAAGAGGCATCGACGTCGGCCACGTGATTGGCGACGGACAAGACGCGGGCGACATGGTTCGAGGCCGAAAGGCTGGCCATCGCGGACGTCTCCACCCTATATTATTGTGCAAAGTCTGGCACCGCAGGCGGGGATGTCAATCGGGAACCAGGAAGGCGGCGAAGCGCAAATCGGAATTGCTGCACCGCCCTCACCACGTATCGATGCACGGCCGCTTCTTCCCATTCCGCGCCGGCGGCTTCGGCACCGAGCGCAGGCCCGCCATGATCCAACGCCGCGTCTCGGCGGGATCGATGACGTTGTCGATCTCGAACACGGAGGCGATCGAGACAGCCTTGCCGTTGGCATAGAGCTCGGCGACCTTGTTGCGATAATAAGTCTCGCGCTCGGCGGGGTCGGCGATCGCCTCCATTTCCTTGCGGAAGCCGAGGCGGACGTAACCCTCCAGGCCCATGCCGCCGAACTCGCCGGTCGGCCAGGCCGCGGTAAAGAACGAGGCGTGGAAGCCGCCGCCGATCATCGACTGCGCTCCGAGCCCATAGCCCTTGCGCAGCACGATGCCGAACAGCGGCACGGTCAGGCTCGCGCCTGTCACGAACATGCGCGAGACGTGGCGTACGATCGCCGTCTTCTCGGCTTCCGGACCGACCATGAAGCCGGGCGTGTCGCACAGCGAGACGATAGGCAGATCGAAGGCGTCGCAGAGCTGGAGGAAGCGCGCGGCCTTGTCGCCGGCATCTGCGTCAATCGCGCCGCCGAGATGGCGCGGATTGTTGGCGATCAGGCCGAACGGCTTGCCCTCGATGCGGATCAACGCGGTGATCATGCCGACGCCGTAATCGCGGCGCAGCTCCAGCACGGAGTCCTTGTCCGCGACGAGGTCGATCACGCTGCGGATGTCGTAGACGCGCAGGCGGTTCTCGGGGATGGCGCGGCGCAGCAGCCGTTGGTCGGCGGCCTGCCAGTCCGTCACCGCCCCTTGGAAATAAGACAGATATTTTTGCGCAACACGCGTCGCCTCCTCCTCGTCCTCGACGAGGATATCGATGACGCCGTTCGGCGACTGGAACGTAACAGGCCCGACCTCGGCCGGGTGATAGACGCCGAGCCCGCCGCCCTCGATCATCGCGGGGCCACCCATGCCGATCGAGGCGTTTTTGGTCGCGATGATGACGTCGCAGCAGCCGAGCATCGCGGCATTGCCGGCGAAGCAATAGCCGGAGACGATGCCGATGACCGGCACGAGACCCGAGAGCCGTGCGAACTGCACGAAGGACGGGCCGTCGAGGCCGGTCATGCCGAGCCGGTCGGTATCGCCAGGCCGCCCGCCACCGCCTTCGGCATAAAACACCAACGGCACGCGCCAGTCTTCCGCGAGCGTCAGCATGCGGTCGATCTTCTTGTGGTTCATGTGGCCCTGCGTGCCCGCGAGCACTGTGTAGTCATAGGCCACGACGATGCAGCGACCGCCCTCGGGGCCGAACTTCTCGGCGTTGACGGTCGCGACACCCATGACGAGGCCGTCAGCCGGCGTGTTCTTGACGAGATCGTCGAGCTTGCGCCGCCGCCGCTGCGCCGCGATCGCAAGGCTGCCATACTCCATGAACGAGCCGTCGTCGACGAGCTGCGCGACATTCTCGCGCGCGGTGCGCTGATTGGTGTTGCGGCGGCGCTCGACCGAAGCAGGGCGATTTTCGTCGAGCGTGTTGGCCTGGCGCGCGATCAGTTCGGCGAGATCGGGACGGATGTGGTCGAGATCGATATCGGTTTCCGTTGCCGACGCATCAGCCGCAACCTCGAGCGGCTCCAGATACATGATCGGCTCGCCATGCATCAGCGTGACACCGTCGCCGGCGAGTAGCTGCATGACGCGGCCGCCCTGCTCGGCCATGACGAGATGCTCCATCTTCATGGATTCGATCACGGCGAGCTGCTGGCCCGGACGCACGATCTCGCCTTCCTTCACCTGAATAGTGACAATGGTGCCTTGCAGGGGCGCCGCGACCATCACCGTGCCTTCGGGCACGATCTGCGCAGCATGCGCCTCGGGGCCGGGGCCGCCGCTTCGCTCCGTCGCTACAAAATAGAGTGGTTTGGCCGCGCCATCCGCGGCTTCGACGAGCTTGCCGATGTTGCGATCGATGAAGTCTGTCGCGATGCGGTTGGAGCGGAAGTCGGGATGCGCCAGCACGGCCTGGAGGAAGCCGATATTGGTGACGACGCCGTCGATCCGAAACTCGCGCAAGGCGCGCGAAGCCTTGGCAACGACCTCGTGCCAGGCTTCACCGGACGTATGCACGATGACCTTTGCCAGCAGCGAGTCGAAGGCGGCGCTGGTCTTGTAGCCGGCATAACCGAAACTATCGACGCGGACGCCGGGGCCTGACGGCGGCTCGAACACGGCAAGCACGCCGCCGGTCGGGTGCGTCGCCCCTAGCTCGTCCAGCGTCTCCATGTTGACGCGGAGCTGCATGGCATAACCGCGCGGCTTCGGGATCGAGCCTTGCGCCAGGCCGAGCGAGGCAAGCGAGGCACCGGCAGCAACCGCAAGCTGGGCGCGGACGAGATCGAGGCCGAGCACCTCCTCGGTCACTGTGTGCTCGACCTGAAGCCGCGGGTTGGCCTCGATGAAGGCAAAACTGTCGTCGGCGGTGCCGTCGACCAGGAACTCGAACGTGCCGAGATTGTCGTACGACGCGGCCACGGCGAGTTGCTTCGCCGCCTCGATGATACGGCCACGCAAGCCGTCGCCGAGCGACGGGCTGGGCGCCACCTCGATCAGCTTTTGGTGCCGGCGCTGGATGGTGCATTCGCGTTCCCAAAGATGAGAGATCGCACCGTGGCGGTCGCCGATGATCTGCACCTCGATATGGCGCGCTTGCCGGATCAACCGCTCGGCATAGACGCCGTCGAAGCCGAACGCGGCCTTGGCCTCGGATTGGCAGCGCGCGTAGGCCTCCGCCAGATCGGCAGCGCGCTCGACCACGCGCATGCCGCGCCCGCCGCCGCCGGCCATCGCCTTGATCACGATCGCCGCGTTGCTGCCGAGCGAGGTGAAGAACGCCGCGATGTCCTCCAGCGAGGACGGCCCGCTGGTGCCGGCGATGATCGGCACGCCGCAGCGCTTTGCCAGTTGCCGTGCCGCAACCTTGTCGCCGAACAGTTCGAGCGCCGCGGCCTTCGGCCCGACGAAGGCGACGCCTGCATCAGCGCAGGCTTTCGCCAACGCTGCGTTCTCGCTGAGAAAGCCGTAGCCGGGATGCACGGCGTCGCAGCCGGATGCCGTTGCCGCCTTCACCACGGCCTCGATGTCGAGATAGGCCCGTGCGCCGCGGCCGGGGATTTCGACCGCTTCGTCGGCAACCCGCACATGCAGCGACAGCGCATCGTCCGCTGGATGGATCGCGACCGTCGCGATGCCGGAATCGGCTGCGGCGCGTGCGATGCGGATGGCGATCTCGCCGCGATTGGCGATCAGGAGCTTCTTGAACGACATGCAGCGTCTCCATGCCCGCGTGCCCAAGCGCGGGTCGACAGGTCCGATGGTTCTGCTTCGTCACTTTAATCGAGGCCGTCAAGGGCAAGAACGCCGGTCGCGACGACCGTTCCCGCGGGCCGGAATTTCAGTCGGTCGCTTGCGCCGTGATGAGGCGAATAATCCGCGCCACGGCAGACGGGATCGGGGCGATGATCGGCACGGTGAACATCGGCTGAAGCTCGCGCGCAGCTTCGCCCAGCGGCCCGCCGCCGATGATGACGGCCTCCGCGCCATCCTGCGCGATGCAGGCCTCGACCGCGCCGGCGAGCGCTGTGCGCAGCCGCGCCGGATCGCCCATCAGCTCCTGCGGATCGCCCTCCGCGAAGCGGACGCCGGTGTAATACGATCGCAGCCCCAGCGCGTCCGGCAAGGCGTCGATCTTCACTTCCAGCAGCGGCGTCGTGGTCGCCACGCCGAAGCGGCGGCTGTTCTCGGCAGCTGCGAGCATCGAGGACTCACCGATGCCGACCGCGGGCAGTTCTATCGCGGCTTTGATCCCGGCCAATCCGGGATCGCCGAACGCCGCGACGATGATGCCGTCGCATGCATGCCGGTTCGACTGCGCGATCTCCAGAACTTCGGTGGAAGCTGCATCCAACGCATCCGGCGTCACGATCATTTGCGGCGCGCGCGTTGCGGTCGCGCCGTCGATGTCGAAGCCGTCGCCGGCGGCCGACCTCGCGATGGCGACCATCATCTCGGTGGTCGCCACGGAACTGTTTGGATTGATTAGGAGAATGCGCGCGCGCCGATCGGAAGTTTGGCCCATCCCCCTGCTATACTAAGCCGCCCGCACCCCTGCAACGAAAGCGCTGACCTCGTCTTCCAGCGATTGCAGCTTCTGCGATAGCCGGCCGCTCGATTGCAGCACGAGGCCCGCGGCCTGGCCGGTCTCCGCCGTCGCATCGGTCACACCCGAGATGTTCTGCGAAACCTGGTCGGTGCCGGAGGCGGCCTCCCTCACGCTGTGGGCGATCGCCGCGGTCGCGGCGCCCTGCTCCTCGACCGCTGCGGCGATCGACGAGGAGATCTCGTTGACCTCCATGATGGTGCTGCGGATGCTCTCGATGTTGCCGACGACCTGGTTGGTCTCGGCCTGGATCGCGGTGATCTGCGCGCCGATCTCGTCGGTCGCCTTCGCGGTCTGGCTCGCCAGCGACTTCACTTCGCTTGCCACCACCGCAAAGCCCTTGCCGGCCTCGCCGGCGCGCGCTGCCTCGATGGTGGCGTTGAGCGCGAGCAGATTGGTCTGCGAGGCGATCTGGTTGATGAGGTCGATGACCTCGCCGATCTTGTGCGCGGCCGCCGCCAGCCCCTGCACCGTGTCGTTGGTGCGCTGACCGTCGGCAGCGGCCTTGTCGGCCACGGTTGCAGCCTGCGCGACACGCTGGCTGATCTCGGTGATCGAGGACGACAGCTGCGCGGCGGCGGAGGCCACCGTTTGCACGTTGCTCGAAGCCTGTTGACAGGCGGTGGCGACGAAGCTCGCGCGGTCGGTCGCCTTGTTGGCGGTTTCGGACATGCCCTGCGCGGCCTGCTGCATCGCGCGCGCCTCATTGAAGACGTCGCGGACGACGGCCTGAACGTTCGCCTCGAACTTGCCGGCGAGATCGGTCATCGTCCTGCGCTTCTCCTCGTCGGCCTTCTGCTTCGTCTCCTGCTGTTCGGTGTGCATCCGGCCGACCTCCGCAGCATTGTCCTTGAACACGGCGAGCGCCTTGGCGAGCCCGCCGATCTCGTCGCGACGGTCGGTATGGGGCACGTCGAACGCGCTATCGCCGGAGGCGAGGCGCTCGGTGAGCGCGGTGATCTTCGCCAGCGGCCGCGTCACGCTGCGGCCGATCACGAAGGAGGCGCCGAGCACGAGCACGAACACGACCAGGCACACCAAGGCGAAGGTCATCGCATTCTGGCGGAAGACGGCGTCGACGTCGTCGAGATAGATCCCGGTGCCGATGATCCAGCCCCAGGGCGCAAAGCCCTTCACATAGGAGATTTTCCCGACCGGCTGGTCGAAGCCGGGCTTCGGCCAGAGATAGCTGTAGAAGCCCGCCCCCTGCTTCTTGACGACGTCAACGAAGCCGACGAACAGCGCGTTGCCGGACGGATCCTTCATCCCGGAGAGATCCTTGCCGTCGAGCTCCGGCTTGATCGGATGCATGACCATCTTGGGGGTCATGTCGTTCAGCCAAAAATACTCGACCTTGTCGTAGCGCAGGCTTTTGATCTCCGCGATCGCGGCGGCCTGCGCCTGCTCGCGTGGAAGTTTTCCTTCGCTCTCGAGCTTCTGGTAGTGCGCCAGGATGCCGTAGCCGACGTCGACCATGTGCTGCGTCTTGGCCTCACGGTCCGCGATCATCTGCGCGCGCAGCGTCGAGAGCGCGATCGGCGCCAGCGCGATCATGCCAAGGAGGCTGATGCCGACAATCAGGACCAGCTTGAAACTGATGCGGGAGAAAAACATCGGTGCTCGCAAGATTTGGAAGGGCTGATGCCAGTTTATCCCGCGTCCCTTAGCAAAGCTTTAAGCATTCGGGTTCCCCCAAGTCCCGCAAAACTCCGTAGGATCCTACCGGCATGCCCCGGACGGCCTCGCAGGTTCACGAGGCGGACTGCATCCGAGTTGCGAACTCTTCAAAACTAGAAGACCTCGACATCGCCCCTCCGAGCGTTGACTTGCAGGGGGCTCTGACCGAACGATCGGCGCAGATCATCAGCGTCAGCCGGGGCGCGGGCGCAGCCGGAGGCCAGAGGCTAGAATGCATCAATCGACATCGACAGGGTCCCTCGACCTTCCGGCGCTGAGCGCGGCGGAGCGGCTCTTCATCTGGGGATTTCGGGCCAAGGCACGCAGCGGAAGCGCTGTTCCCACCGCGGCCGACATCCAGCAAGTGTACGACCATTTTCGCGTGGGCGACGCCGTGCCGTCGCTGGAATCCATCATCGAGATCTTTGCCTGCACGGCGCATACGGCGATCGCGGTGCACTGCCCGACCTGCCCGCGCATGTCCGACAGCGAGCACGGGATGTTACGGGCAATCGCCGCCGCGCAGAAAGAGCGCGATGATATCGCGCGCGAACAGTTCGAATGCTGGCTGCCGCCGGTCGGTGCCGATTGGGCTCTCGCACCCGTGCGCGGGCTTGCAACGATCTTCCGCATGGCGGGTCTCATCCTGCCCGACCGACACGTTCCGTCTTTCGACCATGACCGACCAATGGCGATGAAGAGCTGGCTGGTCGGAAGCCCCACGTTGCACTGACCGGGATCGCGCATGATGCAGGACAGTTGCGGCGCTGTGTCTGTCACGGAAGCCGGCCAGGCGCGGCTCTGTCCGCTTCGGGTCGCGCTTGCGACGCGGCCTGACTTCGATAGCTACGATGATTTTGGCCGCGTCACGCTCTCGCTGTTCCGGTTCATCGCTGCCGCCTATGCGACCGGCGCGTCCGATTGCTGGGAGGCGGCCTATCGCTTTGCCGACGAGGCGCCTGGCATCGCCGACAGCCCGCTGCTGGTCGCACGCGTTGCCGCACTGGTCAGAATCCTGCGCAGCGGTCGGCCATGCCAATTGTGCTTCATGCCGCCGTCGTGCCGGCGCCTGTCGAAGGACGAGGCGGAATTGATGCGGCTGCTGGCGGTGGCGCGCGGCAACCAGCCAGGTGAGCTCGAATCTGCCGTTTGCCAGTTCGTCGGCGACGAGAACGGGATTGCGACAACCAGGGCGGTTAACGCGCTCGCGGTCTGCTGACACCTAGCCGCCCTTCTTGCCGAGCACGAGATCGATGGTGTGGGACGCGATCTTGC
The DNA here is from genome assembly GCF_023073035.1 of Bradyrhizobium sp. 62. Classification (NCBI taxonomy): domain Bacteria; kingdom Pseudomonadati; phylum Pseudomonadota; class Alphaproteobacteria; order Hyphomicrobiales; family Nitrobacteraceae; genus Bradyrhizobium; species Bradyrhizobium sp. 62. Next base: position 165,878 of record NZ_JADPIT010000029.1, on the reverse strand, counting down.
GCAGCTGCGGCTCGTCGCCGAAGGCGCGTTCGAGCACGGCGAGGCCGCGCGTCACGGTAATGATGTGCAGTGCCGCGGCCGCGGAATTGCCGCTGAACTCGCCGCGCGCCGCACCCGCCGACAACGTCTCCTGAACCAGAACAGTGATGCGCGAGATGAGGTTCGCGAAGGCCTGCCGCGCCTCCTCGTCCAGCCCCTCGCCTTCGGCCGCGCCGAGCTCCATCAAGCCGCGCGTGGTCGGACATCCCCGCGGCGGCGAGCCCGCGCGGAAGTTGCTGATGGTCAGGTCTAAGAACGCGGTGAGGCGCTTTCGCAAGCTGCCCGCACCGAGCGCCTTTTGCAAAGCGACGAGATAGTCTCCCGCATAGCGCTCGTAAGCCTGCAGGAATAGCGCCTCCTTGCTGCCGAAGGCGTTGTAGAGGCTGCCGCGCTGCACACCGGCGTCGCGCGCGATGTCCGACAGCGAGGTGCCGCGCACGCCCTTGCGCCAGAACTGGTCGAAGGCGATGCGCAGGACATCGTCATGGTCGAATTCGCGCGGCCTCAAGCTTTGCTCCCGTCAGGTGTATTTGACACGATGTCAAAAACATGATTTCTTGACGCCTCGTCAAAAACAAACTGAGGCCTACGCAGCCTTTCGTCAATGAGGAATTCGCGATGCCTCTCCTCCACATCTCGATGCGCGCCGGAAAGCCGGAAGCCTACCGGAAGGCGATCCTCGACGGCCTCTACCGCGCCATGCGCGAGGCGCTGAACGTCCCCGAAGGCGACGAGTTCATGACCATCAGCGAGCTTTCGCCCGCGAACTTCCGCTGCGGCAACGCCTACGGCGTCACGCGCAGCGACGATGCCGTGCTGATCCAGATCACCGTATTCGCCTCGCGCACACCCGAGCAGAAGAAGGCCCTGTACCGGCGGATCGCGGATCTGCTCGGCGAAAACCCGGGCATTCGCCCCGAGGACGTGTTCGTCAACGTCCTCGATGCGCCCGCGGAGAACTGGTCCGTCGGCAACGGCGTTGCGCAATTCGCTTGAGCTTATAGCTTCACCGATCCAACGCACGTCTCCATGATCCCGTCGAGCTCCGCCTTCGAGAGCACCCCGAGCTCGGCGATGAAGACGATCCGCGCGCGCGGCAGAGCGGTGGCATCACCAACGGCGAGCCCGGCTTCACCCGGCGCCAGCGTGGCGCGGCCGGCGGCGAATTGAAACACCATCTGGCGCCCGGGCTGCTCGACGGTCTCGAACAGGCCTTTTGCCCGCGCGAGTTTTGGCGCAAGCCGGCCGATCGCCTGCTGCAGGCGGGGCAGCGAGATCGGCTGGTCCGAGGTCCAGCTCAGCGTTTCGAAGCGTTGCTCTGCCGGCCGTCGCGGTCCGGGCTCGCGTCGCGCGGGGGCCCGATCGACGGTCGCGGGAAACAGCAGCGCGGACGGAATCTCGCCGTGCGGCGCATCGACCACCACGGCAGGAACGCGCTGCCCGCGGATGGCCTCGCGCATCCGGGAGCCCGCGCTCTCGTCCGCCAGATCCAGCTTGCTCAGCGCCACGATGTCGGCGACGCGCAGCTGCGAACGATGCAGCGCGTCGTCCAGGGCGGCTGGCGGTGTCGCCGCGTCCATCACGCAGAGCACCGTTTCCAGCGGCGCTTCGCGCAGGATCACGGGATCCATCAAATTGCGGACGATCTCGGCGGGATCGGCGACGCCGCTGGTCTCGATGACGATGTATTCCGGCTTCGGATCACGCCGCAGCAGCGTCGAGAGGGTGCGCAATAGGTCGCCTTCGAGCGAGCAGCAGATGCAGCCATTGGCGAGGCTGACCACGCCGTCGCTCGCACCCGCGATCAGCTCGGCATCGATGTTGATCGCGCCGAAATCGTTGACTACAGCGGCGATCCGCCGCCCCTCCGCATGCGCCAGCAGATGGTTCACGACAGTGGTCTTGCCGGCCCCCAAGAAACCCGTCACCAGGAGAATGGGGACCGGCATGTGTCAGCCTCCGACGACAGGGCGGCGCACGGGACGGCCGGGCCGCGCCGCCACGTCCAGCACACCATCGCTGATTAGTATCTCGCCGCTGACGATCAGATGCCGCACGCCTTCGGAGGGGCGGTTCATCGCCGTGAAGGTCGCGCGGTCCGAGAGCTTCTCGTAGTCGAATACGACGATGTCGGCATCGGCATCCTTCGCGAGCCGGCCCTTTGCGCGCATCGCGGGCGTGCTCTGCGACAGGATCTCCGCCGGAATCAGCGCGCATTTGCGCACGCCTTCGAGCAGCGACACGGTCTTGCGCTCGCGCACCCATTCGCGGATGAATTTCGTGAAGCAGCCGGCCGAGCGCGGATGCGAGGTGGCGTCATCCGGCAGCGGCCAGTCATCGCCGGTGTAGGTCTTGCCGTCCGACGTCGTCCACGGCATCGCGTCGGAGGCGATGGCGCCGCTGGGATAGAGCACCGACATGTCGAGCAGGTCGCGGTGATGCGCGTTGTTCTCGGTGTCGAGGATGTGCCACAGCACCAGCGAGGACGGCTCTTCAGCTTGCGCCTTCAAGAGCTCCTCGCGATCGCTGAAGCGATGGCCGTCGGTGACCCGCTGCACGGAATCGTAACCGGTGCCGTTGCGCTCGACGAATTCGGGGTCGCTGAAGAACGCAGCCGCCAGCACGGTCGAGCCGGTGCCGTAGGGATAGGCCTCGACGGTGATGGGCAGGCCCTGCGCCTGCGCTTTCGCGATCAGCACGCGGCAGCGCTCGACGTCGGTCTTGCTCGACGAGTTAAAATGGCAGATGTGCATGTGCGCGCCGGTGGCGCCGGCATAGCCGATCAGGCGGATATAGGCTTCCGCCGCGCTCTCGGGATCGACGCGCGACATGTAGGCGACGTGGGTGAAGGTCGGCACGTCCTGCGCGGCCGCGAGCTGGCAGACCGCGGTCAGCTCCTGCACGCCGGCGCCCGGCGCATAGGCGTTCAAGATGCCGATGCCGATGCCGCCCTCGTTCAGGCCGCGCGAAAGGCGCTCCAGAATGCCGGCAACCTCCGCATCGCTCGCCACGTTGTCCATCCAGCGGCGATCGCGCATGGCGTTGCCGAATGCCTCCAGCGAGCTCTCCGCATTGGAGCCCGTCATCGCGCCAATACGCGCGAAAGCCCAGTTGGTGGCCGCGCCGTAGTTCAGCACGCGTCCCTTCCGCGCCTGGCGCTCATACCAGGACCCGACCGGCAGCACGCCTGCTTCGAGATCGAGCGTCGTCGTGACGCCGTCGAACGCCTGCATGCGATCGGCGGGGAGCGACTGGCCATGCGCATGAAGGTCGATGAAGCCGGGGGCGACCACGAGCCCGGTCGCGTCGATCACCCGCTCGGCACTGCCGAGCCCCGTTCCGACCGCGGCGACCTTGCCGTCCACCACCGCCACATCCCCGATGGCGTCCATTCCGCTGGCGGGATCCACCACCCGACCGCCAGAGATCACCAAGCCGCTCATATCGTCGCTCCCTCACGCTGAATTCGCATCAAGGCAGATTCCGTGAGGTACGACCACCTCCACCGATGCCGATGCATCATGCTCGCAAATGCACAGGGGAGACACAGGGCAGCCGAGACCAGGCCTTCCCTGCGCGATGGTTTGACGGCCTATGCCGCGCTCTCCCCGGAGACGAGTTCCTTCTTGCCTCCGTCACTTCCACGAAATGCACGGCCGCGCCGGTTGACGCGCTGACGCCTTCGCAAAGGCTTGACCGTAGCAACGACGGCCAGGACCACACGGTTTCGCCGTATGCGAGTTTCCTGCTTCGCCAAAAGCTTCACGCGGTTTGAGCGCCGTCCGTCGATGCGGTTCGTGCCATGCTCACGAGGTTCATCTCGCCCTGCACGCAACAAGCCCGCCTTTAACGCCGCCCGCGTCCACCGCAACTCCCAACCCGCGTTCGTGACGACGTACGACCGCCCCTTTTGTGGGCTGGGATGGCCGACACATGCGACATTTCCGAATTTCGGTAAAGCGAAATATTTTGATATGACGGGTTGACTAGCGTTTGCGTCTGTTTCGTCCGGCCGTCGGAGACGACGGACGCCACGACCGTGCAATGGACCGCGAAGCAGCTCCGCCGTCTTCTCGCCCCCATTGTCATTCACGAAGTTAGATGGGGCGCTACGGTGGGCAAAGTTCCCAAAGGGTTTTGTGTGATCGCTCGACCTCTTCTGCAACGCGACCCTCGTCATTCTATTTCGCGCCGCGCTCTCCTCGGCCGATTTATGTCGGCAGGGACCGCCCTCGCGCTCGGCGGATGCGCCGGCTTGGGTGCAACCGGGGCACGTTTCGACGCGTCATCGCTATCCCTTGACCCCACATTGCTCGTCACCACCACGCGCAAGCCGGTGAACGGCGGTCGCACGAAGCCCTGGTTCGGGCCGGAGCGCGCGACGACCATGACAGTCGCGCGGGCGAAGCTGGTGGCGCCGGACGAGAGCCGCCTTTCTCTGGCCTCGGTTGGACTTGGCGATTGGCGCCTTGACCGGGTCGAACCGGTGTCGACCGACGTTGGCGATCTCGTTGCGCAGTCCGGCGGAGGAGACGTGCTGATCTATGTGCACGGCTTCAAGCAGACGTTCGAGACGGCGGTGCTGGATGGCGCCCATCTCTCCGATGGGATCAAGTTCCGCGGTCGGACCATGGTGTTCTCCTGGCCCTCCAAGGCAGGACTGTTCGACTATGCCTATGACCGCGACAGTGCGATGTGGTCCCGCGACGAGTTTGAGCACGTGCTCTCCGCACTCGTGTCGGCGCCAGGCACCGGCCGCGTGAACATCGTTGCGCACAGCATGGGAACCATGCTGTCGCTCGAAAGCCTGCGTCAGCTCTATTCGCGATACGGCGACACAGTGACGAGCAAGATCGGCGCGGTGGTGTTTGCCGCGCCCGATATCGACATGGACGTGTTCTCGTCGGCGATCCACCGCATCGGTCCGCTTGCCGGCAAGATCACCGTGATCGCCTCCACGAACGATCGCGCCCTGGCCCTGTCGGGACAGATCGCAGGTGGAATGACCAGGGTCGGCGCCGCCGAGAAAGCCGTCCTCGCGCAGCTCGGTGTGCGCGTGGTCGATGCTTCGCAGGAGGGCTGGGGCATCATCAACCACGATCTGTTTCTGTCGAATGCAGAGGTACAGCGGGTGATCCGCCGCTCGATCGACGGCACGATCGCTTAGGAGAGCGCCCGCGCCGAGCCGTGCGAACTGCGCACGCCGGTTGGGGCTACAAGCGGAAATGGCCGGTTTTCGAAGTGCCCAGTCTGGCAGGAAAAATGGCGCTCCCTAGGGGAATCGAACCCCTGTTTCAGCCTTGAGAGGGCCGCGTCCTAACCGCTAGACGAAGGGAGCGTGAGGGAGAGGACATAGCCTCGAATTTTGCCGGCGGCAAGCGGGGATCGAGGGGATTCAAACGCCCAATCGGCGTCGTCCTGGCGAAGTTCAGACCCATCGCCCCGTGTGGCGATGGTTAAGGCGAACCGAGTAACGATCTCGTTCACGCAACCGGGTTTCTGTGTTATGGGTCCTGGCTTTCGCCAGGACGACGGCTGAGGCGGGTTCCGCGCCCCAGCCCCGCCTTACGGCTCATTGGCGAATTTCAGCTTTCCGGCCGGCCGCAAGGTGTGGGCATCGAAGGTGCGGATCTCGGTGACGCCGCCGACGTCGAGCGTGATCACGAGCCGGTCGCCGGCGACGCCGCTCGAGACAATTTTGGCGCCCTTCGGCAGGGTGGCAATGACGTCGCCTGCCGGCTCGGGCGCCCTTCCCTCCGACTTGAAAAGGCGGTAGCCCACCGCGATCAGCACGGCGCAGATTGCCAGCGCCGTGGTCAGCCCCGCGATCAGCATCATCCGCCGCACCCGCGCGAACAATGCGGCCTGCTCGGGGCTCGGTTCGGGAACAACGGTATCAGACGTCGTCATGGAAAATTCTGGCTCTGCGCAAAGGTTGGAGGTTGTCGTCGAAGGCTCCGAGGGATCGACCCGGCTCGACCGCGTGCTGGCGACGCACCTTGCCGAGCTGTCGCGATCGAGGCTGAAAGCCCTGATTCTGGCGGGCGCGGTGAGCCTCAGGGACGCCGCGATCCGGGACCCCGCTTATCACGTCGCCTCCGGCGATACGATCACAATCGACGTGCCGGAAGCGGCCCCGCCGGAGCCGAAAGGCGAGGATATCGCCCTCGACATCGTGTTCGAGGACGACGACATCGTCGTCCTCAACAAGCCGAAGGGGCTGGTGGTGCATCCCGCGGCGGGCCACGAGACCGGCACGTTGGTCAATGCGCTGATCGCCCATTGCGGCTCATCGCTGTCGGGTATCGGCGGGGTGCGGCGGCCCGGCATCGTGCACCGGCTGGACAAGGACACCACGGGGTTGATGGTGATCGCCAAGAACGACCTCGCGCATGCCTCGCTCACCGCGCAATTCGCCGACCACGGCCGCACCGGGCCGATGCGGCGCGGCTACATGGCTTTCGCCTGGGGGCTGCCGGGCCGCCACCGTGGCACTGTGGACGCGCCGATCGATCGCCACCCGCATGCGCGCGAGAAGATGGCGGTGCGCCAGGGCGGCCGCGAGGCGGTGACGCATTGGGAGCTTCTGGAGAGTTTTGCCGGGCGCGACGGCAAGCCGATCGCGACGCTGCTCGCCTGCGAGCTCGAGACCGGGCGCACCCACCAGATCCGCGTCCACCTCGCCCATATCGGCCATCCCCTGCTGGGCGATGCCGTCTACGGCCCGCATTTCAAGACCAAGGCAAACCAGCTGAGCCCTGAGTCGCAGGCCGTCCTGGCCGCGCTGGGGCGGCAGGCGCTGCACGCTTACCTGCTGGTATTAGAGCACCCGAGGACTGGAGAATTACTCCACTGGGAGGCGCCTCTGCCGGAGGATTTGCTTCTCCTCCAGGGGGCCCTGAAAGCGGCGCTATGACGCAGGCCGCTTCAGAAATGCTTTACATTACAAAAAGTTATAGCTGCCACACGGGGACGTGACGTCAGCAATCCTTCCCTTTTTGCCTCCCGATGGAGTATATTGCGCTTGCGTTGAAGACCAACGCGGAACATCGCAGCACCGATCGGCTTTAACCAAGCGGTCGTCTGCCTGGCCCGCCGCTATCGGGGGCCTGAACCTGTTTGGAGGGCGCACTATGGCCCGTACAGCTACCCTGCCGGTCCTTAATGGCGAATCCGGCCTTTCCCGTTACCTCGGCGAGATCCGCAAGTTTCCGATGCTGGAACCCCAGCAGGAATACATGCTCGCCAAGCGTTGGCGCGAGCACGATGATCGTGACGCCGCGCACCAACTCGTCACCAGCCATCTCCGTCTCGTGGCCAAGATTGCCATGGGCTATCGCGGCTACGGCTTGCCGATCTCCGAGGTCGTCTCGGAAGGCAATGTCGGCCTGATGCAGGCAGTGAAGCGGTTCGAGCCCGAGAAGGGCTTCCGTCTCGCTACCTACGCGATGTGGTGGATCAAGGCGTCGATACAAGAGTACATCCTGCGTTCGTGGTCGCTCGTGAAGATGGGCACCACCGCGAACCAGAAGAAGCTGTTCTTCAACCTGCGCAAGGCGAAGAGCAAGATTTCCGCACTGGACGAAGGCGATCTCCGCCCCGACCAGGTGGCCATCATTGCCAAGCGTCTCGGCGTCACGGCTCAGGACGTGGTCGACATGAACCGCCGCCTCGGTGGCGACGCGTCGCTCAACGCTCCGATCCGCGACGACGGCGAGGCCGGCGAATGGCAGGACTGGCTGGTCGACAATTCGCCCAACCAGGAAGCCATGCTGGCCGAGCACGAGGAGTATGATCACCGCCGTGACGCCCTGAACGGCGCCATGGGCGTGCTCAACCCGCGCGAACGCCGCATCTTCGAGGCGCGCCGCCTCGCCGATGAGCCGATGACGCTGGAAGACCTTGCTGCCGAGTTCGGCGTGTCGCGCGAGCGCGTCCGCCAGATCGAGGTCCGCGCCTTCGAGAAGGTGCAGTCCGCGGTCAAGGGCACGATCGCAAAGGCCGAACAGGCCGCGCTGGAAGCCGCGCTCTAAGCGCGAGGTTTTTAGCGCCAGAGATTGGCGGATCGACAAGAGATAAAAAGCCGGCGGCAACGCCGGCTTTTTTGTTTGCGTGTGAGGTGCAGCATGTTCGCGCGGAGGCGGACCAGGCATCTTGAACCCGCGCTGCCGGTCGACCGACCAAAAGCATCGGGCCGACAGCATCAAGAGAACGGACACCACCCGTGTCGATCATTCTGCAATCCACCGTCGGCGGCTTCTCCGCCCAGTTCATGCGCAAGCTGCCGCTGGTCGAGCAGGCCATGCGCGACCACGGTCTCGAGCCGTCGGAGTTCGTGATCTCGAAGGACTACGCCTCGACCGCGACGATCCCGCTCATGGGTCCGTTCTTCTTCAATTACAGCGTCTACTTCGGCGACGAGACATTCACGGTCACTGAGCCGAACGACATGGTGTTCCTGGACTACTTCTTCAAACGCGTGCTGGCGGTGGATGACCCGCCGGAACTGCCGCGGCGGCCGGGCTTGATCCGGCGGCTGTTCGGCTGGATGTCGCAACCGGTGTAGCTCGTCACTCCCCCCAAATCCGCGCCAGCGTCGCGAGCCAGCAGCCTTCGCAATAGCGGGCGTCCTTGTAGTCGATCCAGTTGTGCGCATAGACGTGGTCGAGCGGGATGCCGTAGCGCGCGCGCAGGATCTGGACGAGGATCTTCCATGCCGCGACCTGCGCCGCGGTCGGGCCCGTGGTGACGTCGGGATAGTTGCCGGCGAACTCGACGCCAATCGAATTGTCGCGCACCACCTGGCGATAGGTCGGCTTGTTGTCGATGTACTTATTGTCGTTGCGATTGGCACCGTCGCCGTGGGTCGGCACCAGGTTCTCCGCGACCGCCCAATAGACGGTGCCGTCGGTCTCGACCCACAATGTGACGCCGCGACGCGTGGGATTCTTCGCTTGCACCTCGGCACCGCCCCGCGCCGAGCCGGCCGGTCCCTCGGTCTGGTGCACGATGATGTTACGCCACGGTTTTGCGTTGCCGACGTCGCCCCATGGCGCCAGCCACACCATCTTCAGGCCGGGAATGTCGGGCGTGCCGGAGGCGCGCGCGAGCTTAGCGAGCTCGGCGTCGGTCGCAGCGGCAGGTGCGATCAGAATGAGAGCGGCGAGAACGGCCGCGAGCAGGCGAGAGATCATCATGCGGGTCCAGTGCGGACCTGACGTTAGCACGCCCTTACGCGAATTTGCGCAAGGCCTCGCCGGGACCGACCGGGTCAGGCATGAGCGGCGGCGCCGGATCGTGGACGGCAAAGTCGTTCTTGCCGTTCTTCTTGGCGGCATAGAGCGCGTGGTCGGCATGCGCGATCAGGCGGTCCGGAAACTGGCCGACGCCGCGGTCCCACTGCGCCACCCCGATCGAGATCGCGATCGGAATGTCGATGCCGGTGCAGTTGACGGCATCCTGGCGGCAGACCTCGAGCACGCGGCGGGCGATCGCAGCCGCCTCGCGCAAGGTCGACGACGGCAGCACGACGCAGAATTCGTCGCCACCGGTGCGGGCGAGCATGTCGCCGGGCCTCAAGCGCGTCTGCGCCATCAGGGTGAAGTGCTGGAGGCAGGCATCGCCCGCGGCATGGCCGTGGGTGTCGTTGATGGTCTTGAAGCCGTCGAGATCGATCACCAGCAGCGAGAACGGCTCGCTGCTGCGTTCGGAGCGGGCGCATTCTTCACCCAGCCGCTGCAACAGGTGCCGCCGGTTGGCGACACCGGTGAGATCGTCGAGCAGCGCGAGGTCGGCAACCTCGTTGCGCAGGCGGTCCATCGCCATCAGCAGGAAGCCGAAATTGAGCGTCATCGAGAGGAACAGGAGGCCCAGCACCATGACGGCATGAGACTGCCCGCCGGCGACCGACGAGAAATCGCCGCCGAGCAGATTGCCGATCGCACGGGCCGCGAAGATCGCGATGATGGTGATGATCACGATGCCGGAGAGCCGGGCTCCCGGGCTGGCGCGGCCTTCCGGCGGCGACAGCAGCAAACGCAGCGACAGCGCCAGCGGCAGCCCCTGACCGAGCGAGTAGCTGAGCATGCGCAGCTGCATGTGATCGTATGCGACCATGAAGAACACGACGCCGCCAAGGCTGAGAATTCCGGTGGCGGCCATGACGCGCCAGGACACCGGTTGACCGTAGAAGCGCTGAATGCCCATGGCGGCAAGGCAGCTCGCCGCGATGACGCCGGCGGCTCCAAGCAGAAGCGGGACAGGCGAAACGACGAATAGGCGGATCAAGGCCGCCATCGTGCCGGTCGCGCCGACGAAGCACGATGCCATCCAGAACCGCGCGGCCGCGAATTTCGGATAGGAGCGTGTCACGTAGGCCCAGATCAGGCCGAGCGCCAGGAAGTTGACGACGAACACGGTCCAGAGTGTCGGCACGTTCAGCATGGCGCGCGCCACAAGCGCAGCATCGCGCCCTCTGTCCCTGCCAGCTGTCCGTCCATGACCCCGTCCCCGTTTTCTTGCGGAGACAATGCGGCCGTCGCGCTTAACGGAGTCTCACTGCGATCCGCGAAAGCATGCCTTTGGTTTTGGATTCATGAACGGCCGGCGCATTGTCGGATCGTTAGGCATGCCGGCGACGCCGGATTCGCGAACCAAAATCACCCAAAAACGCATCTGAGCTGTGGATAACGCGATGACACCGATGTGACAGCGCGGGGCAGAAGCGCGCGAATCTGCTGAGCTTGTCATCGAGGATGTTGCGAGGCTGGCCCTCCGCCGAGCATCCCTCGTGTCGCGTTTCACCATTAACCCTGAAGAGGATCCTATGGCTAAGAAAGCGAAGAAGGCGAAGAAGGCGACGAAGAAGAAGGCCAAGAAGGCAGCGAAGAAGAAGTAACGAGGCTTCTTATTCTTTGCCCGGGTGGAGCTCGCTCCGCCCGGGCGTCGGGTGGAAGTTCTGAGCTGGAAGATGGCGGGCGCAAGGCCCGCTTTTTTATTGGCTCCCGCGTTGATTGGCTGGAGAAGCTATCGCTCCGCGAACGCCAGCTTGGCGCCGAGCGCGGCGAAGCCGGCGGCAAAGCTGCGCCGCAGCCAGGCCATGACGCGCGGGCGGGAAATGACGCGCTCGCGCACCGAGGCCGCGCAGAGCCCGTAGACCACGAACACCGCAAACGTCATCGCCATGAAGGCGCCGCTCAATTCCAGCATCCGCGCCAGCACATGGCTCTCGTCCGCGGCGATGAACTGCGGCAGGAAGGCGAGGAAGAAGATCGACAGCTTCGGATTGAGGATGTTGATCAGGAAGCCGGTCACGATTACCCGGCCAACCGAACGCTCGCGGATCTCGCCATCGACCGCCAGCGCCCCGGTCTCGCGCAGCGCCTGCCAGGACATGTAGAGCAGATAGGCGACGCCGCACCATTTCAGCGCGGCGAAGGCGAGCGCGCTGGTGTGGAGCACGGCGGCGAGCCCCAGCATCGCGGCCGTCATGTGCGGCACGATCCCGAGGGTGCAGCCGAAGGCAGCCGCGATGCTCGCGCGCGAGCCGCGGGTCAGCGCGGCGGCCAGCGTGTAGAGCACGCCGGTGCCGGGCGAGGCGACGACGATGAGCGAGGTGAGCAGGAAGGACAAGGTCATGGACCGACCTTATCACCGCGCTCCGGACCACGAAAGCCGGCCTGCCGGATCGACCGTCAGGACAGCTGCGCGATCTCGGCCTCGCGGAGCACGTCGAGCGGCGCCCAGGGCTTGGCCCAGAACTTTGCGCCGTTCGGCAGGGGCTGCATCAAGGGGCGGCCGGAGGTGACGACGATGTCGAGCTTGGGGTTGCGGTCCTTGGCGACATGCGCGAGCTCGACGCCGTTCATGCGGCCGGCGAGTTGCACGTCGGTCATCATCAGGCAGAGCGCGCCGGCGCTCTTCTCCAGCACAAGCTCGGCCGCCTCGGCGCTCTCGCACTGAATGACGTCGTAGCCGCTTTCTTCGAGAAGAAGACTGAGCATCTCCCTCTGCATGAGGTCGTCTTCCACGATCAGTGCGGTGGCGCGAAATGGCTGTGCTTGTCCCATCGGCGGCTCCCAATGCTGCCTGTCTTCATCAAGTAACGTAGGTTAAGGTGGGAACCGCCATGCGGTTCGGTTCCAATATGAAAAAATGTAAATCATAGTTCCGCTCGAGAGGCTCGACGGGGGATCATCATGACTGCAATCCGCGGCGCCGCCGCCATCACCGGAGCGGCAAGCGGCATCGGCCGCGCGCTGGCGATCGAGCTTGCGCGGCGCGGCTGCGATCTCGCGCTCGCCGATCGCGAGGAGGCCGGGCTGAAGACGCTCGCGGCCGAGATCGGAGCCGCATGCAAGGTCAGCCTGCACCGCGTCGACGTCAGCGAGCCCAAGGACATCGCGCAGTTCGCGCGGCAGGCGACCGCCGCGCATCCCGCGCTCGGCATCGTCGTCAACAATGCCGGCGTGGCGCTGATGGGCTCGTTCGACGAGATCGACCAGGCGCAGATGGACTGGCTGTTCGACATCAATTTCTGGGGCGTGGTGCACGGCACGCGCGCCTTCCTGCCGCATCTGAAGACGCTGGGCGAGGCGCACATTGTCAACCTGTCCTCGATCTTCGGCATCATCGCCCCGCCCGGACAGTCGGCCTATGCTGCGGCGAAATTCGCGGTGCGCGGCTTTTCCGAGAGCGTGCGGCACGAGCTTGCAGTCGCGGGCAGCCCTGTCAGGCTGTCGGTCGTGCATCCCGGCGGCGTCGCCACCGCCATCGCCCGCAATTCTCGCACCGGGGTCGGCGTTACCGACAACGCACGCCGGTCGCAATCGATCGAGCGGTTCGAGAACGCGGCCAAGACCACGCCGCGAGACGCCGCGCTGCGCATCATCAGGGGCATCGAGAGAAACGAGCCGCGCATCCTGATCGGCAACGATGCCCGCTTCATGGACCTCCTGCAGCGCTTCCGCCCGGCAACGTACTGGGCGCCGTTACAGCGCAAGCTGGAGAGGATGGCGAAGGGGCCGGCGAAGTAGGTCAGGGGCGCGGCACTGTCTCCGCTCGTCATCGCGAGGAGCGCAGCGACGAAGCATTCCAGACCGTCTCCA
>NZ_JADPIT010000029.1:133478-152723 GCF_023073035.1 Bradyrhizobium sp. 62 | reverse complement strand
TTGCTTCGCTGCGCTCGCAATGACGACTGTGGTTAGCTCCCCCTCACTGCCCCGCCAGCCGATCGGCAAAATACCCGATCGTCTTGCGATAGATCACCGCTCTATTCCATTCGCGCATGGCCTCGAAATTTGCGGTGCCTTCGCCGTAGGGCTGGCCCATCTTGAAGCCGCTGGTGTGAAGCAGGTTCGCGGTGGAGGCGAGCACGTCGGGAACGCTGTGGCGGAGATCGACGTGGCCGTCGCCGTCGAAATCGACGCCGTATTTGATGTAGGAGGACGGCAGGAACTGGGTCTGGCCGATCTCGCCGGCATAGGCGCCGATCAGGTCGCGCAGCGGCAGGTCACCGCGCTGCACGATCTTCAGCGCCGCAAGCAGCTCGCCCTGGAATAGCTCGGTGCGGCGGCAGTCATGCGCCAGCGTCGCCAGCGTGCGGACCACCGGCAGCTTGCCGATGTCGCCCTTGCCGAAATCGCTCTCCAGCCCCCAGATCGCGACCAGGATATGGCGGGGCACGCCGAACTGCTGCTCGATGCGCGACAGCAGCGCGGCATGGCGCTGCAACAGCGCCTTGCCGCCATTGATGCGGCCGGGGCCGACGCGGGTCGAAACATACTGCTCAAAACTCTTGTTGAAGGTGTAGCGCTGGCGCCGGTCGAAGGCGAGCACCGCGCCATCCTGCTGCACACCGCTGAGCGCCGCGCTGGTCACGCTCGCCGAGACGCCGGCAGCTTGCGCTTCCGCGGCCATGCTGGCGACAAAGCTGTTGAAGTCGCCGCCGCAGCGCGCGGCTTGCGCCGATCCGCCGGCCAGACAGGCGATGAAGGCGATGGCCAAGGCGTATTTCGACATTCGGATGAATCCTACAGGGAATGGGCGGGAGAGCAGCGCGCGATCATGCCCGGGAACCGGATTCGCGTCAAAGCGGCAAATCCTCGCCAGAACCGATCGCTGCCTGCCTGCGACAAATCAAATGCGCTCGCCCCCTCCCCAACCGATCGAGATGACCATGCCTATGCGGATCTCCATGCTCATGTCCATGTCGCGCCGGATTCTCGCCGCCCTCGCCTTGCTCTCCCTCACCCTGACTGCCGCTTCCGCGCAGACGCGCGATGTCGCCGGCAGCCGCGACTATCCCGGCATCGGCCGGTTCGCCGGCAGCGTCATCACCGGCTATGTGATGAAGGATTTTGACGCGGTGCGGATGCAGGCGGCGGCCTTCAGGGACGGCCAGCCCGTCGACGCCCGGCGGCTCGAGGGACGCGTCTTTCGCATCGCCTATCGCACCAATCCCGGCCCCTCGATCCTGGAAGTGTCGCGCAATTTCGAGACGCAGCTTGCCAAAGCCGGTTTCGAGACCCTGCTCGCCTGCGACACCGATGCGTGCGGCGCCATTCCCTTTACTGAGGCCATCGACACGCTGCCGGTCCCGCAGATGTGGGTCGATGGTTTCAACTATCGTTACTACGCCGGCCGCAAGACCGAGGGCGGGCGCGAGACCTTTGCCAGCGTCCTGGTAAGCCAGAACAATCAGGACATCACGGCGCAGGTCACCGTCGCCGAGCTCGGCGCCATCGCGAACAAGATGGTGGATGCCGCCGCAATGGCGAAAGGGCTTGGCGAGACCGGCCACATCGCGCTCTACGGCATCTATTTCGACACCGACAAGGCCGTGCTCAAACCGGAAAGCCGCCCGACGCTGGAGCAGATCGCAAAGCTGCTGACGAACCAGCCGCAGCTCAACGTCTTCATCGTCGGCCACACCGACAGCCAAGGCGCCTATGAGTACAATCTCGACCTGTCGAAGCGCCGCGCCGAAGCCGTCGCAGCCGAGCTGGTGAAGAACTTTCGCATCGCGCCGACGCGATTGCGCACAGCCGGCGTTGGATTGCTGGCGCCGGTCGGCCCGAATGCAACGGACACCGGCCGCGCGCTCAATCGGCGCGTGGAGCTGGTGGCGCCGTGAGATTGGTGCATGCTGCGCGCGCAGCATGATGGGAACAATGTGAAGGCGAAAACGGATTAACATATGTTAGTCAGCGCAACTTCTGCACGCGGAAATACCTGCAGGCAAACGCGTTTTCTAACAAGGCGCGCGCCGGTCTCTTTGCGAGAGCAGGAAATACGAACAAAGTGATTTGGCCATCCAAGCAATTGCTTTGGCGCTGATCGAAACGCGATGTCGCGACCGCTGCATATCTGATGCGTTCGCTACGACATCGCAGCGCCCACGATTTGCCTTGCCACGGCATGGCGCCGGTTATAAACTTCTATTCTAGGTTGTCGCCCCGCCAGCCCCGGGCGACACTGAAGACCAAAATAAACGGCGGGCTTCGCGGCCCGCCGTTTGTTGAGGCAAGGGTGAGACAAGGGTCTCCTCGAAGGAGCGCATCGGGTTTTACGAAGCGCTGGACGTTCCACCCGACAGCCAGGCGCCTCGCAAATGGGTTCGTCGATCGATCGCAGGCGGTTCTGCCGCTGCAGGGCCGGGCACCGGCCTCCGGAAGCCTGCCAAAGTCATTTGACTATGGCCCCCTGATCGACGAAAAGCCGGCCATGGCCAAAAAACCCGGAACCAATCCCAAGGGCGAATTCGCCTTTTTCAACGTCTTCTATGAAGACGGCTCCCAACGCTCCAACCGGCGCGTCCCCGCGGAATTGCTCGGCGGCCTCGACGGCGACGAGCCGGCCCGCGCCTACATCATGGAGCAGGACCGCGAGATCGCCGAAAAATCCGGCCGTCCGGCGCTGGAGATCAAGAACCTCGAGCGGGTCGGCGCGAAGAAGAAGTAGGTTCAGCCCCATCCCCGCCATTGCGAGGGAAGCGAAGCAATCCACGTCTCCACATGCTGCGCGATGGATTGCTTCGCTTCGCTCGCAATGACAGTTGCTTCGCTTCGCTCGCAATGACGGGGCGAGAGCGGAAGCTAAAACAAAAACGGCGGGCCTTGGCCCGCCGTTTTGCTTTGAATCGATGTTCGCGATCAATTGTCCAAGAAGCTCCGCAGCTTCCGCGACCGCGACGGATGCTTCAGCTTGCGCAGGGCCTTCGCCTCGATCTGGCGAATACGCTCTCTCGTCACCGAGAACTGCTGGCCGACTTCTTCCAGCGTGTGGTCGGTGTTCATGCCGATGCCGAAGCGCATGCGCAGCACGCGTTCTTCGCGCGGGGTGAGCGAGGCCAGCACGCGCGTGGTGGTTTCGCGCAGGTTGGACTGGATCGCTGCGTCGATCGGCAGGATCGCGTTCTTGTCCTCGATGAAATCGCCGAGGTGGGAATCCTCCTCGTCACCGACGGGCGTCTCCAGCGAGAGCGGCTCCTTGGCAATCTTGAGGACTTTTCGCACTTTCTCCAGCGGCATGCCGAGCTTTTCGGCCAATTCCTCAGGGGTCGGCTCGCGTCCGATCTCGTTGAGCATCTGGCGCGAGGTGCGCACGATCTTGTTGATCGTCTCGATCATGTGCACGGGGATGCGGATGGTGCGCGCCTGGTCGGCGATCGAGCGGGTGATCGCCTGCCGGATCCACCACGTGGCGTAGGTCGAGAACTTGTAGCCGCGGCGGTACTCGAACTTGTCGACCGCCTTCATCAGGCCGATGTTGCCTTCCTGGATCAGGTCGAGGAATTGCAGGCCGCGGTTGGTGTATTTCTTGGCGATCGAGATCACGAGACGGAGGTTGGCTTCCACCATCTCCTTCTTGGCTTGGCGGGCTTCGCGCTCGCCCTTCTGCACCGAGTGCACGATCTTGCGGAACTCGATGATCTCCAAGCCGGTCAGCGCCGCGAGCTGATGCACCTCGTGGCGGAGGTCCTTGATGCGGTCCTTCTCGTGATGGACGAAGTTCTTCCAGCCCTTGGCCGACAGCTTCGAGACACGGTTGAGCCAGCGCGGATCGAGCTCCGAGCCGGTGTAGTTGCGCAGGAAGTCCTCGCGCGCGACGCCGTGGCTGTCGGCAAGGCGCATCAGGCGGCCCTCATGCGAGACGAGGCGCTTGTTGATGTCGTAGAGCTGCTCGACCAGCGAGTCGATACGCGCCTGGTTCAGGCGCAGCGACTTCACCTCGACGATGATCTCGTCCTTGAGCTTGCGGTATTTGCGCTCCTGGTGCGGCGAGAGCGAAGGGCCGTGCGAGGTGCTCTCGAGCTGGTTCTGGATGTCCTGCTCTTGCAGCTTGCGCAGCTTCTTGTAGCTGTCGGCGATCTTGTCGAAGATCTCGACGACCTTCGGCTTGAGCTCGGCCTCGATCGCCGCAAGCGACATCTGGTTCTCGAACTCGTCGTCCTCGTCCATGTCGGCTTCGGCGGCGGACTCCGCCGGATCCTTCGCGGCGTCGCCGGCATTGCCGGGCGCAGGCGCGGCGCGGAACGGGGTCGGCGCCGGCGGTGCGGCGGGCGGGGCGACATGCGCGGGCGCGGCACCGGTGGCCTGGCTGCCTTCGGCCGTCGCTTCACCGGTCTCGCCGTTCGGACCGGCGATCATCGCATTGTTCATGCCGGCCTTGGCATCGGGCCCGGCATAGGTGGCTTCGAGATCGATGATGTCACGAAGGAAGATCTTTCCTTCGTTGAGCTCGTCGCGCCAGATGATGATAGCCTGGAAGGTCAGCGGGCTTTCGCACAGCCCTGCGATCATCGCCTCGCGGCCGGCCTCGATGCGCTTGGCAATCGCGATTTCGCCTTCGCGCGACAGCAGCTCGACGGTGCCCATCTCGCGCAGATACATGCGCACGGGATCGTCGGTGCGCTCGCCCGGCTCGCTCTTCTTGACCTCGGTGACGGCCTTCTGGGTGACTTCGACGAGCTCGTTGTCGGTCTCGTCCTCGCCGCCCTCGTCCTTGTCCTCCTCGCCTTCGCTATCGTCGGCTTCGGTGACGTTGATGCCCATGTCCGAGAGCATGGACATGATGTCCTCGATCTGCTCGGGAGAGGTCTGGTCGGACGGCAAAACTTCGTTGAGCTGATCGAAGGTCACGAAGCCGCGCTTTTTGGCCTGCTTGATCATCTTCTTCACGGCCGCGTCGGACAGATCGAGCAACGGCGAGGGCGCGTCCTGGGAGTCCTTCTCCGGCGCGTCCGCTGCCTTGTCGTCTTTTTCCTTGTCCTTCGCCTGCAGCGTCTTTGCCTTGGTGGCCATCCATTGCTCCTAAACGCGTTTCACACAGACGTTCGCCGCGCCCGCGTGAAATCACTTGAACCTGTTGCTCGATGCTCTCGCTTCGTCAGATCTCGACACGGAAAGGGCGGCGCGGACCTCTTGTCGCCACCCCCGACCTTTCACTCGCCGGATTTGCCTAACGCTTCGTAGAGCCTCTTTGTCGCAGCGGATGCAGGTGTAGTGCCAACAGCAATTGCGCGGATTCATTCCTGACGCGTCTGTTCTGCCTGCGGCCGCCTGGTGGCCAAAGTGCTACAAGACCGTTAAGCCTCGATTAACCCTGTTTTTGCCGCCAAACCTCGGATTTGGCGAGTCTTTTAGCGGTTCAGGCCTCGGCCGTCCGCATGATTCTTTCATCACACGCTCTTCTGGAACCGGCCTGACAGCTCGCCAAAACCCTCGATCAGGGCCTCGGTGCCGTCGACTTCGCCTATCCGAGCCTTGACGTCGCGCAGCCACGCCATGTTCGCCTCGCTGGGATCCTCCCCCAAGGCCAGCTCGGCGTCTTTCAGCTCTCTAAGTAGTGAATGGTACTGCCGATGCAAGGCGACCAGCTGATGCCAGGTGGAGAGAACGTCGTCCCGTGCGGCGCCCTCGCGGGCGCCCCACACCGCCGCCGTCGTGATGCCGCCCTCAACCCTTTGAAGAGCCTGCGAAAATCCGCCCTTCTCGAGGTCGCTGCGCATCTTCTCGGCCAGCTCGCCGGGGTCCGGCGAATGGTGATGGTCGTTGGCAAAAGCGGCGATGATGCCGGCCCTGAGCTTATGGACCTCGGGATGGGCGAGCTCCAGGGCCGCGACTTCCTCGAGGTGATCGTGCAGCAGCCAGGGGTGGTTGATCAGGATCTGCAGGATCAGGGCCTCGCGGCGGGAGATGGCGCTGCGCTGGCCGCGCATGATCGGGCTTGCCGCGAGCTGCGCGCTCGCCGCCTGGTAGGGCCCGGAGGGCAGCTGGATCGGACCGGGCGGGCCGCGGCGGCCACCAAATCCCTGGCCAAATCCCTGGCCGCCGAATCGATTCGCGCCTCCCCCACCGCGGGGCTGGAACTGACGGCCGGGACCGGGGCGGAAATTGCCACGGCCGCCGCCAAAGCCGCCGCGCCCGCCTTCGGGAGCAAAGGCACGCTGAAGCCGCTCGGCAAGATCCTGCCGATAATAGCGCCGCACCACCTCGTCGCGGATGCCGTTGGAAAGCTCCTTGATGCGCGCCTCCAGCGCGGCGCGGCGCTCGGGCGTGGCGAAATTGCCGCCTTCGAGCTCGCGCGACCAGATCATCTCGGCGAGCGGACGCGCCGCCGCGATCACCTCCTCGATCGCGCCGCGACCGCCGGAGCGCACGAGATCGTCGGGGTCCTGCCCTTCCGGCAGCAGCGCAAAACGAAGACTCTTGCCGGGTGCGAGGAACGGCAAGGCGAGGTCCGCGGCACGATAAGCCGCCTTCTGGCCGGCGCGGTCGCCGTCGAAGCAGAGGATCGGCTCGTCCGCCATCTTCCAGAGCAGCGCGAGCTGGTTTTCGGTAAGCGCGGTGCCGAGCGGCGCCACGCTTCCGGCAAAGCCCGCGGTGACCATGGCGATGACGTCGACATAGCCCTCGACCACGATGAGGGCGCTCCCGTCATGGGTGGCTTTGCGCGCGGTCTGGTGGTTGTAGAGATTGTCCCCCTTGTGGAAGAGCGGCGTCTCCGGCGAGTTCAGGTACTTGGCCGGAACGTCCTTCTCGAGCGCGCGCCCGCCGAAGGCGATGACGCGGCCGCGCAAATCCGTGATCGGAAACATCACGCGGTCGCGGAAGCGGTCATAGGGCACGGGGATGTCGTTGCCGGCCACCAGCATGCCGGTCTCGACCATGTCGTCGACGGAGACGCCGAGCTTACCGAGATGCTCTTTCAGCGCGAAACGATCTGGTGGCGCATAGCCCAGCCGAAACTGCAATTGCGTCGCCGGCGAGATCGCACGGTCGGCGAGATAGCCCCGCGCCTTGGCGCCGACGCGCGAGGCCAGCGTCTCGGCAAAGAACTTGGCCGCGAGATCCATCACGTCGTGCAGCGAGCGGCGCCGCTGCTCCTGACGCGCCGCATCCGGCGTCACCGCCGGCAGCGGCAGGCCCGCCATATTGGCGAGTCGCTCCACGGCCTCCGCGAACGGCAGGCCGTCGGTCTCCATCATGAAGCTGATGATGTCGCCGTGCTTGCCCGAGGAGAAGTCGTGGTAAAAGCCCTTCTGGTCGTTGACGTAGAAGGACGGCGTCTTTTCCTGCTGGAACGGCGACAGCCCCTTCCACTCCCGCCCCGCCTTCTTCAGCTTGACGCGCTTGCCCACGACTTCGGAGACCGAAAGCCTGGCACGCAGCTCGTCGAGGAATTGGGGCGTGAAGCGCATGGGCTCTGTGTAACGCGAAACCGTGTGAGTCGGGCGAAGGGATCAGGGATATAGGGACGGCCCGTCCAGAAGTCAGGTTTGTCAGGCTTATACGCGCTGTTCACAGCCCTTCGGTCATCCCGGGGCCCACGGAGTGTGAGCCCGACTGCCAGAGGCCTTGAACCCGCCTCGGTTCCACGCTTCCATGGGCGATGTTCAGGACCTTCCGAGGCGGCCAGAGTGGGGGTTGGCGCATCACCTCGATTTCGCCTGTGACGGGCGAACCCCTCCCCTTCATGCCGGCGCTGTCGGTCACCGATAGCGAGGCCATCGCATTGCCCCTGGTGCCCTCGCGCAATGCCTGGCGGCTGGTCGGCGCCGCGAGCAACTTGCGCTACACCGAGAGCGCCGAGAAGCAGCAGCTCGCGGCCGTGCAGGCCGGCCTCGGCCGGCTGGAAGCGACCAGCGCGGCGCTGATCCCGATCCGCAAGTCGCAGGCCTGGTGGGATCTGACCCAGGAAGAGCGCCGCAGGATCTTCGAGGACAAGTCGCACCACATCGCGAGCAGCCTGCGCTTCCTGCCTGCGATCGCGCGCCAGCTCTATCATTGCCGCGACCTCGGCGGGCCTTTCGATTTCCTGACCTGGTTCGAATTCGCGCCCGCGCACGCCTCGCTGTTCGAGGAGCTGGTTGCGATGCTGAGGCGGACGGAGGAGTGGACCTATGTCGAGCGCGAGGTCGACGTCCGCGCGGTGAAGGAAGTGCTGTCGGCCTAGTGATCGAGGAAGCGGCCGGATTCGATGCGCGGCAGATCGGTGACGGGCCAGTTGTAGATGTAGGTCCAGGCCGGTGCCGTCGCGCCGTCCGGGCCTGTTACGTCGACCAGCTGGCGCAGATATTCGGTCGGCGCCGGAAAGCCCTCGCCGCAGGCCTCGTACATGTCGAGCTCGCGCAACAGCTCGTCGGGCACGCCCAGGTGAAAGAGTTCGCCGTGGACGCGGTCGGACGGCACATCGGAGAGCAGCAGCCCCGGATAATGCTTCACCAGAACGAGCCGGCCGCGGCAGGTCGCTTCACCCAGAAAATCCGCATGGCCCGCAAGCAACCGCGCCATCGGATGGTCGAAGCCGCGCATCAGCGTGCCGTAGACGAAAAGACGATCGGAGGTCATTGCCTTCTATAACCGTCAATCGGCAGCGTGCAAATCGCAGCAGATCTACGAAGCCTCAGCCTCGAGTTTCTCACCGCTGCGCTGCTCGTCCGACACCACCCTGATGGTGACGTCCATGGCGTCGAACGCGCCCGCAGCGCCGATATAGACGCCGTGCAGCGGGATCGCCTGGCGCGGATCGCGTGCGACCGCGACGCGGATGAGGTCGCGGGTGCCGACGATGCCGTTGGTCGGATCGAATTCAATCCAGCCCGCGCTCGGCAGGTAGACCTGCACCCAGGCATGCGTCGAACCACCGCCGACATGGCGCTGCTCGATATCCTCCGGCAGGAAGATGTAGCCGGAGACGAATCGTGCGGCGATGCCAAGATGGCGCAGCGCCTCGATCATGAACAGCGCGTAGTCGCGGCAGGTTCCGCTACCGGACTGCAAGGTGTCGAGCGGATGCTGCGTGCCCAGCTCGTGGCGCTTGCGGTACTTGAACCGCTCGCGGATGCCGTGGGTCATGCCGCTCAGGATCTTGAAGGTCGGCGTCGGCGCGTCCTCGTCGAGAAAGCCGCGCGCCCATTCCGCGATCTCGCCGTCGGGATCGGTGTATTGCGGCGTGATGTAGTGGACGAGGTCGGGAAATTCCTCGTCATCATACGCGAACGGATAGAAATAGGCCGAGTCGTCCGGCGTCAGCGCGAACTCCTCGACCGGATTGTGCTCGACGGTGACGTGCCAATCGAAGACCAGCGTGTCCGCGCGCTCGTCGAAATTCGCGATCGCGACGGAATTGCCGAACACGTCGTGGATCCAGTGCAGCGACATCGGCTCGGGCGAGATCTCGAGCCTGGAGTCGAGCACGCGCAGATCATGCCCGTCGCGCGGACGCAGCATGATCCTGTGTTCGCCGAACGCCACCGGGCGGGTGTAGCGATATTCGGTCTTGTGATG
Source organism: Bradyrhizobium sp. 62 (assembly GCF_023073035.1). NCBI lineage: Bacteria > Pseudomonadati > Pseudomonadota > Alphaproteobacteria > Hyphomicrobiales > Nitrobacteraceae > Bradyrhizobium > Bradyrhizobium sp. 62. Next base: position 143,102 of record NZ_JADPIT010000029.1, on the reverse strand, counting down.
AATCGTCAGCAGCGGCATCGTCAGGCAATCATGGTGAGGTCGGGCGGACCAATCTATAGCAATCCCGCCCGATTCTTCGGGGTGACTGCTGTTTCATTAGGCAATCAGGATGGCTTTAGACACAATCGAGGCGACCAATCAACTCCTCAGCGAGGGTGACGTCCCCCCAGTGCACGAGGTGAATGCGCAAGGGACATCGCCTTTTCTGCTCACCTCGGACCACTACGGACGGGTCCTGCCGCGTGCGCTCGGCGATCTCGGCGTCGCGGGAGGCGAGCTGACGCGGCATATCGCCTGGGACATCGGCATTGCGGGGGTCGCCGACCGGCTCGCAGAGATGCTGGGCGCACATCTGATCGCCCAGCGCTATTCGCGGCTGGTGATCGACTGCAACCGCCCGCCCGGCGCCGTGAGCTCTATCCCCCTTATTTCCGAAGCAACCGCGATCCCGCGCAACGAGGGAATTTCGGAGCAGGAGCGCATAGCGCGCCGGCGCGAGATCTTCGAGCCCTACCACCGCCGTATCGAGGCCGCGATCGGCCGCCGCGTGCACGACAAGCGGCCGACAGTGCTGGTATCGCTGCACAGCTTCACCCCCGTTTACGCCGGCGTCGCGCGCCCCTGGCACATCGGCGCGCTCTACAATCGCGACACCGTGCTGCCGCAGCTGTTGCTCAGACATCTGAGCAGAGAGAGCGATCTCGTCGTCGGCGACAACGAGCCCTACGCGGTCAACGACCTCACCGACTACACCATCCCCGTCCACGGCGAAGCCCGCGGCCTCGTCAACACCGGCATCGAGATCCGCCAGGATCTGATCGCGGACCAGTCCGGCCAGCAACAATGGGCCGAGCGGCTGGCGAGGATTTTTGCGGAGATCGAGCTGGAGCTGCGGGCAGAGAGGCTTATCGACTAGCCCGATGGCGGTTATTTTGCCCTGGTCAGCGCCAGCCAGATGCCGCCGCCGATCATGAACCCGCCGGAGATGCGCGACATCATGCGGGTGCGGCGAGCCGAAAAGAACTTTCGGGCCCGCCCCGCGGCGATGGCGTAGAGCGCGTCCGTCATCACCGCAGTGACCATGAAGGTTGCACCCAGCAGCGCGACCTGCGGGAAGTGGTCGCGATTCATGTCCATGAACTGCGGGATGAAGGCGCCGAAGAACACCAGCACCTTCGGGTTCGACAGCAGCACCAGGAAACCTTGCAGGAAGAATCCGCCGCGCGGCGGCGCCGGCGGCTGGTCGACATTGACGCCCTCGACCGGCGCCCAGATCAGCTTGATGCCGAGCCAAACCAGATAGGCGGCGCCGGCAAAGCGCACCCAGTCGAACCAGTAGCCCATGGTCGCCATCAGCGAGGTCAGGCCGACCGCGACGATGCCGATGACGATGGCGAGGCCGGCCTGCGCACCGGCCACATTGGTCAGCGCCGCACGCGTGCCGTGGCGCAGCCCGTTGGCGATGACGAGAGTGACGATCGGCCCCGGCAGCAGCGCCAGCGCAATGCAGGCGGCAAGGAAGGCGAGATAGGCTTGCAGAGACATCATGGGGAGGACTCGCTGAGAGCGGTTTGGGCATTAATGCATGACACTCAATGTCCGTCCAGCGCCGCAGCTCCCACGTCTTCATCTCCGGTGTCTGCAGGAACACGAGCCGCGCACGATGCATCACCGCCTTGACAGGCAACCATTTGGTTGCCTATTATCGTCGCCATGGATGAGGTCTTCAAAGCGCTCGCCGATGCGTCACGACGGTCGCTGCTCGACAGGCTTCACACCAGGAATGGCCAGACGCTGAACGAGCTCTGCGAAGGCCTCGCGATGACGCGCCAGGCGGTGACCAAGCACCTTGCCATTCTGGAAGACGCCAACCTGGTCACGACCATCAGGCACGGCCGCGAGAAGCTGCACTATCTCAATCCGGTTCCGATCCATCAGATCGGCGAGCGCTGGATCAAGAAATTCGAGCGCGGCAAGCTCGCCGCGCTCGGCGAGTTGAAACGCCAGTTGGAGAAGCGTGATGAGTAAGCCGCAATTCGTCTATGTCACCTACATCGAGACCACTCCGGAGAGGCTGTGGGAGGCGCTGACGTCGAGCGAGTTCACCAAGCAATACTGGTTCGGCGCCGAGGTCGGGTCCGATTGGAAAATCGGCTCCCCTTTCGCGCTGCTGCTGGACGGCGAGACCACCGATTCCGGCGAAATCCTCGAAGCCGATCCGCCGCGGCGGTTGTCCTACAGCTTCAAGCACCAGAAATACGAAGAGCTGCGCGGCGAACCGATCTCGCGCGTCGTGTTCACCATCGAACCGTTCGGCTCGCTCGTGCGTTTGACCGTGCTGCATGACGGCTTCGTCAAAGGCGGCAAATATCTCGGCGCCGTCTCCAACGGCTGGCCGGCGATCCTGTCCGGCCTCAAGAGCCTGCTGGAACGGGGCAAAGTGCTAGCCATTCCGCGCGCAGCCCTCAACAAGGGATTTGATGCAAAATGAACCTCGATCAGTTCAAGCCGCTCACCGTCTACACGATTTACATCGCCGCGACGCCGGAGCAGGTGTGGGAGGCGCTGACCTCCGCCGAGTTCAGCCGCAAATACTTTTCCGGCTTTGCGGTTGAGATGGAGCCCAGACTCGGCGGCAAATTCATCGTGCGCGCGCCTGACGGGTCGGAACACATCTCGGGCGATGTATTCGAATGCGATCCGCCGAACAGGCTGACGGTGACGTGGAACGTCAACTGGCCCGACCTTGTCGCGAAGCTCGGCACCACGCTTGTCACTTATGAGATCGAACAAGCCGGCGAGGCCGTCCGCCTCACCATGAGCGAACGTCACGACCGCCCGCTCAGCGACGACATCCTTTCCGGCGGCCGCACCGGCTGGCCCGCAATCCTGTCGGGGCTGAAGAGCCTGCTGGAAACGGGCAAGGCGCCGCAGATCAAGATGGCGCCGCCGGCGCAGATGCTGGAAGCGTTGAGGGCGATGGGGATCAAGACGCCGTAGCGGACGAACCCTGCGCCGTCACCGCTTCTTCTTCACCGGCGGATTGATTTCGTCGATCTTGCGACTGCAATCCGCTTCCGAAACGTGCGGGCCCGAGACAAAGGTCCCGCTGACCTTGATCGCGTACCAGCCCGACTCGACGCCGAGCCGGAGCGCTTCTTCTGTCTTGACGTGCCGTGGCGAGAGAGCTTGCATCGGTTGAGTTTGCATCGGGTGCTTTCGGTTGGCGTTCGATCTCATGATAGAATCGCGATGAAACCTTCAGGCGTCCGCGGCACGGGCGTGCCGTGTCCGCCTCACCGCTGGAGCGGGCAATATACGCAACGACCGCTGTTGCGACGTCGCGATGAGTCGGCTCCGCCAGTGCGAGGGAATGAGGCGCTTCACGTCGCGCGAACAGTCGTGGCGCTGCATATGCGCAGAGACGACAGGTTCTTTCCGACGTTGTCGGCACCGTGCGCGCAATCGCCGCAATTAGCTATCGTTTTCTCGCCCGTGCCGCGCTTTTGAAGCGCAAATTGCCGTTCGCGACCGAATAAGCCGTCGAAGCCTTGTGATCGGCCGCTTCGTAGCCATGTTGGGAGCTTAGCCAAGGGAAAAACGTATGAAGCTCCGCGTCGGGTTTGAGATGCTGTACGAATTCCCGCAGCCCACGCCTATGATCATGGTGTTGGGCACGCACTTCACCCGCGCCTCCGATGTCATCGTGCCCGACCTGGTGACCACCAGACCCTCGGTGCCGATCACTCCCTATCGCGACCTCTTCGGCAATTGGTGCAGCCGCATCGTAGCGCCGGCCGGCACCTTTCGCCTTGCCGGCGATGGGGTCGTGAGTGACAGCGGCCTGCCCGACCCGGCGTTTCCGAACGCAGTTCAGCACGCCGTCGAGGCGCTGCCGACCGACACGCTCGTCTATCTGCTCGGCAGTCGCTACTGCGAGACCGATCGCCTGTCGGATATCGCATGGAAATTGTTCGAGCACACGCCGCCCGGCTGGGCGCGGGTCCAGGCCATCTGCGATTTCGTTCATCGTCACATCGCCTTCGGCTATGAGCACGCGCGCGCAACCAAGACGGCTCGGGAAGTCTACGACGAAGGCAAGGGTGTGTGCCGCGACTATGCTCATCTTGCCATCGCGTTCTGCCGCTGCATGAACATCCCGGCGCGCTACTGCACCGGCTATCTCAGCGACATCGGCACGCCGAAGCCCTGGGCCGTGGGAGATTTCGCCGGATGGTTCGAGGCTTATCTCGGCGGAAGCTGGCACATGTTCGATCCCCGCAACAACACGCCGCGGATCGGCCGCGTGCTGATCGCGCAAGGACGCGATGCCGCGGACGTCCCGATCACCCAGACCTTCGGTCCGAATAAGCTGCTCAATTTCAAAGTATGGACCGACGAGGTTGCCTGATGACAGACAGCAGCGTTACGCTTAGCGCCGATGAATTTGCGTCGTTGGCCGAGATCGGCAAGGGCAAGGCGCAAGGCGAAATTCCGCAAGCGCACGGCGAGCGGCTGAACAACCTCGGTTATGCGATCAGGCGCCTCGGTGAACTCGAACTGACCTCATCAGGCGAGCGCCGGCTGGCAACGGGCGAATAGCTCGCTGCCGTTGCGTCCGGCTCGCTGTTACGCCACCGGCACCACGATCCGCCGATAAAGATGCCAGGTCGCGTGCCCGAGCACGGGCAGCGTCACCACCAGCCCCAGAAAATACGGCAGCGCCGAGACGATCAGGACCATCACGATCACCGCGGCCCAGCCAATCATCGGCAGCGGGCTGGCGACGACCGCGCGCACGCTTGTCACCATCGCCGTGACGAAATCGACCTCGCGGTCGAGCAGCAGCGGAAACGACACCACGGTCAGCGAAAACAGGATCAGCGACAGCACTGCGCCGACCGCGTTGCCGATGCCGAGGAACAGCAAGCCCTCGTTCGTGGTCAGCACCACCGTCATGAACTCCTGCAGGCTCGAGAACGAGGCATGCAGGCCAAGCAGCAGCGCGATCAGAAGCCGCACCTGGTACATCCAGACCACGAAGACGAACAGCGTGACGAAGGCCATCCAGCCGATCTCGCTGCGCGCGCGCACGGCCGACCAGATCGCGCCGGGCGAGACGGGCTCGCCGCGCTCGCGACGGCGGCTGACTTCATAGAGCCCGATCGCCACGAATGGCCCGAGCAGCGCGAAGCCGGCGGCCAGCGGATAGATCAGATAGACCATGCCGAACGCAGTGAAGCACAGCATGATGGCAATGCCGCCGGCGGCGTAGAGCACGCCGAAGCAAAGGCCGTAAAGCGGCAGCGCCTGGAAATCACGCAGGCCCTCGACCAGCGCCTCGGCGATGTCGGTCGCCGCGACGGGACGCACCACCGGATCGACCTTGCCCGAAATGGACATCAGCTCCCTCCTCCTTAGCCGGTGCGATCTCCGTCGCACGCGGATGACCTCGATCTTAGCGTCCCCGCGGCCGGCGCGCACGCGGGAGTTGACGGCCGGACGACGGTATCCCGAGGCCGCCGGCGCAGACCCGGGAAAGCCATCGCGCCGTCGGCGGCGCTCCTTTCGAGAAGCTCATCCGTGCTGCAACTAGCTCGAAATCTTTCCCCGTCGAGGACTTTTTCGGCCCGTTGCCTATGGACTGAGCGGAGGGTGGTGCCGCAAATTGGGTCCTTGAACGAGCGCGCGATGACCAGATTGGACCGTCCGACCGATGAGCTTGCGTACCCGGCTACTGATACTCGTCATCGCGGCCATGCTGGTGCCGGCGAGCCTCGTCGGGCTCCGTTTCGTGCAGAACCGGAGCAGTGAAATCAACGCCGCCCTGGCCAATCTCGCGGCCTCGGCCGACGACATTGCCAGCGATCTGAGTGAGAAGATTCAAGGAACCGCGCAGCTTCACTACGGTCTGGCCCGCGCGCGCGACCTCGACACGCGCGACAAGGCGGCGTGCTCGGCATTTCTATCGGACGTGCGCGAGGAATACCCTCAGTTCACGGGAATCCTGACCATCGACCCGGACGGCAGCCTGTTCTGCGACTCGCTGCGGACCAACCGCACCCTCGATCTGAGGGATCGCGCCTATTTCAAGCAGGCCCTGGTCTCGCGCAGCGTCGTGGTTGAGCCGGTATTCGGCCGGCTGACCGGAATATCGGTGCTCCAGATCGCATATCCGGTGCGATCGGAGGCGGGCGCTCTGAAGCTGGTGCTGCTCGCCTCGTTCAACCTGCGCAAATTCGCCGAGTATCACCACAAGCGGCTGCTCGCCGAGAAGGATGTCCTGCTCATCGACGCCAAGGGCACCGTTCTCGTCGCCCCCTCGACAGCCGGCTGGACCGCGCCCGTGGGCGCGTCGATTGCGGGATCCGACCTGCTCCGCTTCGCGACGGCTCCCGATCAAAAGGCATTTCAGGAAGTGACCGATCGCGACGGCCGCACGCAGGTCTGGGCCGTCGCCCACTCGCCTTCGATCCGTGATGCCGGCCTCTTCATCCTGGTCGGACGCTCCAAGGACGGACTGGTCGCGGCGGCGAATCGCCGGCTCTACGAGGACATGGCGATCCTCGCGGTGGCCTTGCTGCTGCTGCTGGCCGGCGTATGGATCCTCGCGACCGTGAGCGTCGGGCGCCAGGTCGGGCGACTCGCCAGCATGGCGAAGCGACTCGGGCTCGGCGATCTCAGCGCACGAATTCCCCCGCCCCATCCGCGCGGCGAACTGGGGGGATTGATGACCCTGCTCAATGGCACCGCCGAGTCGCTCGAGCAGCAACGCGCGGCCATCGCGGACCTCAACCAGAAGCTCAGCCAATCCCAGAAAATGGAGGCCATGGGCCAGCTCACCGGCGGGGTGGCACATGACTTCAACAACCTCCTCACCGTCATTCTCGGCAATTCGGAACACCTTGCCGACAGGCTGGCGGGGAACAAGGAGTTGCACCGGATCGCCGGCGACATCGCGACAGCCGCCGAGCGCGGCTCCGACCTGACGCGGAGCCTGCTCGCCTTCGCGCGCAAGCAGCCCCTGAGGCCGCGAGACATCGACATTAGCGGGAAGATTCAGGAGATGGAGGCGTTGTTGCGCCGGCCGCTGGGCGAGCACATCGAATGCGCCTTCGCGCTCGAACCGGATGTGGGGTTGACCAGCGTCGATCCCGGCCAGCTGACGACGGCCCTGCTCAATCTCGTGCTCAACGCGCGCGATGTCATGCAGTTGGGCGGCAGGCTGACCATCGAGGCGCGCAACGTCTCGCTCGGTGAATCCGACTTGGACATCAACGGCGAGCCGCGACCGGGCGACTATGTCATGGTGGCCGTGACCGACACCGGCAGCGGCATGACCGCCGAGGTGGCGAGCCGGGCGTTCGAGCCGTTCTTCACCACCAAGGAGGTCGGCAAGGGGACCGGGCTCGGCCTGAGCATGGTCTACGGGTTTGTTCGGCAGTCCGGCGGGCTGGTGCAGATGCAGTCCGCACCGAGACAAGGCAGCACCGTCAGGCTGTTCTTTCCCCGCCTGGCGGCAACGCCAAACGAGGACGCCTCACCCGCCGAAGGGATCGTCACGCGCGAAGGAAGCGAGACCATTCTCGTCGTCGAGGACGACGACATGGTTCGGACTTATGTCGAAAGCGAGCTGAAGGCGCTCGGCTACCGCGTCATCACGGCCGCAAGCGGCCCGGCGGCGCTCGACTTGTTGCGCCAGTCCGCGGACATCGACCTGCTGTTCACCGACGTCGTGATGCCCGGCGGCATGTTCGGGCCGGAGCTTGCCAGGCAAGCAATCCAGTTGCGGCCCGGGCTCAAGGTGCTCTTCACCTCCGGCTACAGCCAAAATCCGGTCAAGGCGCCCGACGGGATCGGCGATGCCCGCATCCTGACCAAGCCATTCCGGCGGCGAGACCTCGCCGCGATGCTGCGATCCGCGCTGTCGACGCCGCAGCGGTGAGATGACGATGTGCTCTACCCGAGCGCTCGCAGCTCGCGCCGCAGCACCTTTCCGGTGGCGGTCATCGGCAGTGTCTCCGCGAACTCCACGAAGCGCGGGTATTCGTGGGCGGCGAGTTGCACCTTGACGAACTCCTGGATCTCGCGCGCGAGTGCGTCGCCGGCGAAGAAGCCCGGGCGCAGCACGATCCAGGCCTTGATCGATTCAGTGCGGATCGGATCGGGAATGCCGACCACCGCCGCCATCGCCACCGCCGGGTGCTTCATCAGCGTGTGCTCGATCTCGGACGGACCGACGCGATAACCGGCGGTGGTGATGACGTCGTCCTCGCGGCTCACGTACCAGAAGTAACCGTCCTCGTCCTGCACGCCGAGATCGCCGGTGAGCAGGAACTCGCCGGCATATTTCTTCGCCGTCGCTTCCGGATTGCGCCAGTATTCCAGCATCGTGCAAGGACAGGGTTGGCGCACGCCGATGATGCCGCGCTGGCCACGTGGCTGCTCCTCGCCTCTGTCGTTGACGATGCGAACATCGAAACCCGGCGTCGCCTTGCCCATCGAACCGGGGCGGATCGGAAACAGATTCGCGTTGCTGCCGATCACGAGATTGCATTCGGTCTGGCCAAACACCTCGTGCGCGTCGACGCCGAAAGTCTCGCGCACCCAGCCGAGCAGCTCGCCGCCGAGGGACTCGCCGCCGGTAAAGATGCTGCGCAGCTTGACTCCGGAATGCGTCACGCCGGCCTGCCGCATCAGCTTCAGCGCGGTCGGCGGCAGGAAGACATTGCGCACGCCGAGATCGGCCATCATCTGCATCGCCGCTTGCGGCTCAAACTTTCGCGCGCGGTGGCCGACCAGGGGAATGCCGTGATACCAGAACGCGAACAGGCCGTTGATGAGGCCACCGATCCAGGCCCAATCCGCCGGCGTCCACATCAGATCGCCGGGGCGCGGCAGGAAGTTGTGGCACATCTCGACATTGGGGAGATGCCCGAGCACGACGCGGTGTGCGTGCAGCGCGCCCTTCGGATTGCCTGTCGTGCCCGAGGTGTAGATGATCAGCGCGGGATCGTCTGCAGACGTGTCCACCAGCGTGAAGTCGGGCGATGCCGCCTTGACCGAATCCCAGAACGATGTCGTGCCCGTCGGCGTTCGTTCGGCAACGATGTAGACATTCTTCAGCTCCGGCAGACGGTCGCGAATCTTCGAAAGCTTCTCCCAGCCCGCCTTGTCGGTGACGATCGCCTTGGCCTGCGAGTTCGACAGACGGAATTCCAGCGCGTCTTCGCCGAACAGCGCGAACAGCGGAACGGAGATCATCGCCGAACGGAACGCGGCCATGTGCGCGATCGGCAGCTCCAGCGACTGCGACAGGAACACCGCGACGAGGTCGCCGCGGGCAAGACCATCTGCCTTCAGCACATTGGCGAAGCGGCGCGACATCTCCGCGACCTCGTCGAAGGATGTGCGCGTGATGACGCCGTTCTCGTCGACATAGACCAACGCGAGCCGGCCGGTGCCGTCGGCGTGGCGATCACAGCAAGCCTCCGCCAGGTTGAAGCGCGCCGGGATCTCCCAGCGGAAATTGCTGTAGAGTTCGTCATAGGTGTTGGCTTCGGTGAGCATGATCGTTTCCCGGCAGCGTCGTCTTGACCGGACTTGTCCCGGCCATCCACGTTC
>NZ_JADPIT010000029.1:132191-133429 GCF_023073035.1 Bradyrhizobium sp. 62 | reverse complement strand
ATGCCCGGGACAAGCCCGGGCCTGACGGAGAATGCGTCTCAGCGCACCGTCCGGAAGAACTTTCTGACCTCGCCGACATACAGCTCCGGCTGCTCGAATGCGGCGAAATGGCCTCCCTTCTCCATCTCGCTCCAATGCGTGATGTTGTGAAAGTTCGGCTCCATCCAGCGCCGCACCGGCGTGATGATCTCCTTGGGGAAGACAGCCACGCCCGTCGGCACCTTGACGACGGGCGAGGTCCGGCGCTTGCCGAAGCTTTCCCAATAGAGCCGCGCAGACGAGGTCGCCGTCTCCGTCGCCCAATAGAGCATGACGTTGTCGAGCAGTTCGTCCTTGGTGAAGATGTTTTCGGGATGACCGTTGCAATCGGTCCAGGCCCAGAATTTTTCCAAAATCCAGGCCGCCTGTCCGCTCGGCGAATCGGTCAGAGCGTAACCGAGTGTCTGCGGCCGCGTCGATTGCTGCTTCGAATAGCCGGAGTCGAGGTCGACATAATGCTTGAGGCCGGCGAGCGCGCGCTTCTCTTCCGGCGTCGGTTCGCCCTCGACTTTCGGCGCGGCGTTGAAGGCGAGCGTGACGTGGATGCCGGCGCAATGCTCGCCGTCCTGCATGCCAAGCGAGGTCGTCACCGCCGAGCCCCAGTCGCCGCCCTGCGCGCCATAACTGATATAGCCGAGCCGGTCCATCAGCTTGGCCCAGGTCGCGGCGATACGATCGACGCCCCAGCCGGTGGTGTTCGGCTTGCCGGAGAACCCAAAGCCCGGCAGCGACGGACAGACGACGTGGAAAGCATCGGCGGGATTGCCGCCATGCGCGACAGGATCGACCAGCGGCGCGATCACCTTCTGGAATTCGACGATCGAGCCGGGCCAGCCATGGGTGATGATCAGCGGCAGCGCCGACGGCTCCTTCGAGCGCGCATGCAGGAAGTGGATGTCGAGCCCGTCGATCTCGGTGGTGAACTGCTCGAAGCGGTTGAGTTTTGCCTCGCGCGCGCGCCAGTCATAGCCATCGGCCCAATAGGCGCAGATCTCCTGGATCCATTTCAGCGGCGCACCTTGGCTCCAGTCGTCGACCAGCTCCGCCTCCGGCCAGCGCGTGCGGGCGAGGCGCGATTTGAGGTCGGTGAGAATGTCGTCGCTGATGGCGATGCGAAACGGCTTGATGGCAGTCATCGGTTGCTCCCGATTTGTCTATCGGGAGAGAGTAGACCGAACGGGCGCCGCATCAAAGGTGCA
>NZ_JADPIT010000029.1:119440-132047 GCF_023073035.1 Bradyrhizobium sp. 62 | reverse complement strand
ATCCACCCTCTCCCACAAGGGGAGAGGGCAAGAACTAGCCCGTCAGAGCAGCCTTCACCAAACCGGACGCCTTGCCGAAATCCATCTGGCCCGCGTACTTCGTCTTCAGCACGGCGATCACCTTGCCCATGTCCTTCATGCCGGCGGCGCCGGTCTCGGCGATGGCATCCGAGATCGCCTTCTTGACGTCGTCGTCCGACATCTGCTTCGGCAGATACGCCGAGATCACCGCGATCTCCTCGCGCTCCTGCGCCGCGAGCTCGGCACGGCCGCCCTTCTCGTAGAGCTCGACCGATTCCTGGCGCTGCTTGATCATCTTCTGAAACACGCCGAGCAGGTCCGCGTCCGAGAGCGGCGGCTTGCCGCTGCCGCGCGCCTCGATGTCGGCGTTCTTGATGGTCGAATTGACCATGCGCAGCGTGGACAGCTTGCGCTCTTCCTTGGCCTTCATGGCCTCCTTGACCGCATTGTTGATGTCGTCGCGCAGCATGATCGTGCTCCCCTAGCATATCCGAGGCCTGATCTAGGCCGTTCGCGGCCCTGAGACAACCGGGGGGCCCAGCCATTCGACCAGCGCGCGCACCGTCGCCGCGGGCTGCTCCGGCTGCGGCAGGTGTCCGCAATCCTCCAAAACGACGAGCCTTGCACCGGCAATGCCCTCCGCCATCTCCTTCGAGAGTGCGTTGGGAATCGTGTTGTCCGCATCGCCCGTCAGCACCAATGTCGGGCATTTGATCGTCGCAAGCGTCGGCCGTGAATCCACCCGCGCGATGATCGCGGTCTGCTGTCGCAGATAGCCTTCGACGCCGACGTCCTCGCCCTGCTCATGCACGAGCTGGCGAATACCGGCATCGTCGCGGCGCGACGGATGCACCAGTTCGGGAAACATCTCCTCGCGCGCGGCACGCAGCTCGCCGCGCCTGGCCCGCTCCATCAGGCCACGGCGGCGCGCGGTCGCCTCCTCCGTGTCGGGCCGCGCCTGAGTGTTGATCAATGCCAGCCTGGCCACCCGCTCGGGCGCCTGGCGCATGATCTCGAGGGCGATGTAGCCGCCCATGGAATGACCGGCGAGCGCGAAGCGCGGCGGCGCCTCGCTCAGCACACGCCGGGCGATCGCCGCCATGCTGTCGTCGCGAATATGGTTGGCGACCATCACCGGGCCGAACCGCCAGAGCGACGGGATGACCGGCGCATAAATCCGGGCCGAGGAAGCTAATCCCGGAACCAGCAGAATCGGCATCGTCTGGTCCATTATTGCCTCCCAAGCCCTCGAATTTGCCGGAAATTGTGCCGCGGAGCTTAGGGGCCCAAGGCGACCTGTCAAATATGCAAAAACGCATGTGAATCGGCGCATCTCCGCTTTGACGTCGGCGCCCGCGGGGACTATGAACCGGGCTCATGACACAACATGATAACGATCACGCCTGGCCGGACCACAAACCGACCGCGCTGTTGGTGCTTGCCGATGGCACGGTGCTGGAAGGCTTTGGCCTCGGCGCCGAAGGCCAAAGCCGTCGGCGAGGTCTGCTTCAACACCGCGATGACCGGCTACGAGGAGATCCTCACCGATCCCTCCTATGCCGGCCAGCTCATCACCTTCACGTTCCCGCATATCGGCAATGTCGGCACCAATGACGACGACATCGAGACGGTGAACATGGCCGCGACGCCCGGCGCGCGCGGCGTGATCCTGCGCACCGCGATCACCGATCCCTCGAACTACCGCGCCACCAAGCACCTCGACCAGTGGCTGAAGGCCCGCGGCATCATCGGCCTGTCCGGCATCGACACCCGCGCGCTGACCGCGCTGATCCGCAACAAGGGCATGCCCAACGCCGTGATCGCACACGCCAGGGATGGCGAGTTCGACCTGCACGGCCTGAAGGAAGAAGCGCGCGAATGGCCCGGCCTCGAGGGCATGGACCTCGTGCCGATGGTCACCTCCGGCCAGCGTTTCACATGGGACGAAACGCCCTGGCTCTGGGACAAGGGCTTTGGCCGTCAGGACAAGCCTGAGTTCAACGTGGTCGCCATCGATTACGGCATCAAGCGCAACATTCTGCGCCTGCTCGCCGGCGTCGGCTGCAAGGTCACGGTGGTGCCGGCAACGACGTCATCCGAGGACATCCTGGCGATGAAACCGGACGGCGTGTTCCTGTCGAACGGTCCCGGCGATCCGGCCGCGACCGGCAAATATGCCGTGCCCGTGATCCAGGACGTGATCAAGTCGGGCACGCCGACATTCGGAATTTGTCTCGGCCATCAGATGCTCGGCCTCGCCGTCGGCGCCAAGACCAAGAAGATGCACCAGGGCCATCACGGCGCCAATCATCCCGTGAAGGACGAGACCACCGGCAAGGTCGAGATCACTTCGATGAACCACGGCTTTGCCGTGGACGAGAGCACCCTGCCGACCGGCGCGACGCAGACCCACATCTCGCTGTTCGACGGCTCCAATTGCGGCATCCAGCTCGACGGCAAGCCGGTGTTCTCGGTGCAGTACCACCCCGAGGCCTCGCCGGGTCCGCGCGACTCGCACTATCTGTTCCAGCGTTTTGCGGATCTGATGCGGCAGAACAAGAGCGCGTAAGGCGCGCGCGCTCTTTCGCAATTAACGTCATGACAAAGAGCCCGGGCCTGGTCCCGGGCTTTTTTCGTGAAAGGAACGCCGCTTAGCTCCCTTCGTTGATCCCTGCTACGCTCACGCAGGAGCCCCTTATGTCCGTCGTCCGCGACAATGCCGAGCCGCTCGCCATCGTGTTTGAGGATGACGGGCTCGTGCCGAACAATATCCTCCCCTTCCTGGTCTACCAGGCCGCGGTGAAGCTCGATTCCAGACAGCCGGAAGAGACGATCGAACGCTTGTTCGAAGCGAACGGCTGGGGCGGCACGTGGCGCAATGGCGTCTTCGACTATCTGCATTATCACGCGACGGTGCACGAGGTGCTCGGCGTTGCGCGTGGCAGCGCGCGCGTCCGCTTCGGCGGCGACCATGGCCAGGAGCTGGAGATCAAGGCCGGCGACGTCGCGATCCTGCCCGCCGGCACAGGTCACCAACGCATCAAGGCGAGCGAGGATTTCTGCGTGATCGGCGCTTATCCGCCGGGTGCGAAGATGGAGGTCACCCGCGCAACGCCCGAGAACCACGCGAAAACGCTGAAGACGATTCCAAACGTCGCGCTGCCGCCGGCCGATCCGGTGACGGGGAAGGACGGAGCGTTGATGCGGTTGTGGCGGTAGCTACAAAGACGGTGCCGTAGGGTGGGCAAAGCGAAGCGTGCCCACCAAACAGTTTGAACTGCGGATAGATGGTGGGCACGGCGCGCGAAGAGCGTGCCTTTGCCCACCCTACGACAGCGTCACCTACGCCTCGTTCGCGCCCTCCTGTCTCGTGGCTTCGAACAGGAACCAGGTGCGGCGCTCGGTCTCGTCGATGAAGTTTTCGAGGATGCTGGCGCTGGCGACGTCACCGGCGTCGTCGCAGACCTCGTGTGCCTTGCGCATTGCCGCGGCGACATGCTTGTTGTCCTGCATCAGCTCGCGCAGCATCTCGCGCGGCGGGACATAGTCTTCGTTGTTGTCCTTGATGGTCTGAAGCTTGGCGATCTGCCCGATCGACTTCAGCGTGACGCCGCCGATCTTGCGGACGCGCTCGGCGAGCTGGTCGGTGGTGGCGAAGATCTGGTCGGACTGCTCGTCAAGCAGCAGATGATAATCGCGGAAATGCCGGCCGCTGATGTGCCAGTGGAAATTCTTGGTCTTCAGATACAGCGCGAACGCGTCTGCCAGAAGCACGTTGAGCGCCTCCGAAACCTTGTTGACCGCCTGGGACGACAGATCGGTGGGTGTATCGAGGTCGGGCGAGACCTTTTGTGGGGCTTTGCTCACGGGAAACCTTCCTGTTAGGACGCAGATATTGACGGCGCGCCGCCGCACCCCTAACGCAGGCGGGCAGCGCCGGTTCCTTCAGCGGAACCGTTTGGCCGGGGCCCTCGAATACCATGGACGATTGGATCGATTACTACGACTCGACGCACACGATCTATGTCAGCAAGCTGCATCGCGACTTGCACTTCCAGATCATCGCCCGGGACATCATCGGCTACATTTCTTCGCCCGAGGCGACCGTGCTCGACTATGCCTGCGGCGAGGCGCTGTCGGCGAGCCAGGTCGCGGCTGTCTGCGGCAAGTTGATCCTCGCCGAGCCCGCGCCCGGCGTGCGCGGCCGGTTGATCGCGCGGTTTGCCCCGAACACGAAAATCCGCGTCCGCTCGCTCGATGACGTCCACAACATGCAGGAGCAGTCGATCGATCTCGTCGTGATGAACTCGGTCGCGCAATACATGGCGCCGGACGAGCTCGACGCCGCGCTCCTCAACTTCCGCCGCATCCTGAAGCCCTCCGGCAAGCTGGTGCTCGGCGACATCCTCCAGCCCAATGTCGGCATGTTCAGGGACGTCACAGCGCTACTCAGCTTCGGCCTTCGTCACGGCTTTTTGAAAGATGCGCTGATCGGGCTGATCAGCACCGCGTTGTCGGATTACCGTCAGCTGCGCACGCGCATCGGGCTGCAGCGCTACAGTGAGGAGGAGATCACCGCCAAGCTCAAGACCGCCGGCTTCACGGTCCAGCGCGCTCACCGCAATATCGGCCACAATAGCTGGCGCATGACGTTCGTCGCGCGGCCGCCATTAGTTCGGTAAACCTGTCGGATTCGGTAAGCTTCCTGAGTTCGTTAAGCATAACGTCCGCCTGAGGTGGCTTGTCGCACCCCGATCAGTAATGATCGCCGCGGCCCGGTGGCGGAAGTGTCTACGCGAGGGCGATGCATCGCTCTTTATCCTGGTTCAAATCCAGGCCGGGTCTCCACGCTTCGCCCCTGCGGGGCTACGCGTGGCGCAGCCACGCGAGACCCGAAGGGGCGAAGCGTGTCCGGCGTAGCTGGAGCGAAGCGCAAGCGAAGACGGACTGGCCGCCCAATCCTCAATCAGCCTCAACCAGATCGTGCTCCGACAGCAGCCGCAGCCGGTCGGCATCCTTTGCCGCGGACGTGATGACTGCATCGAGCAGGCCCGGAAAGCGTGCGTCCAGATCCGCGCGGCGCAGCCGCACGAACCGGTTGGTGCCGGCGACGCGGGTCTGCATCAGGCCGCATTCGCGTAGCTTGGCGAAGTGATAGGCAAGATTCGACTTGCCGCTGAGCGCGTTGAAGTCGCCGCAGCACAGCTCGCCGCTGACAGGTTCCTGCTGGGCGAGCTGATACACAATCGCCAATCTGATCGGATCGCCCAGGCAATCCAGGACCATCGGCAGTTCGATCTGCTCGCGGGTGGGGTGAGGAGGCGTGCGGCTCATGGTCTGAGATCATAGCGAAATGGCCTCAATGTTCAATAGTTCTTGAACCAATTGACTCCGGACCCGGTCCCACCCATAGTTCAATAAACGTTGAACATAGGGATTTTCCTGATGAGCATATTCTGGCTGGCCTTGGCGGCCTTTGCGATCGGCACGGAAGGCTTTGTCATTGCTGGGCTTTTGCCGTCTATCGCAACCGACCTGGCGATTTCCGTCCCCGCCGCCGGCCAGTTGGTCACGGCCTACGCCCTCACCTACGCGGTCGGCTCGCCGATCCTGGCGGTGACGCTGAACAATATCGACCGCCGCACCGTGCTGGCCCTGGCGCTATCGACTTTCATTGCCGGAAACCTCGCGGCCATGGTGGCGTCGAATTACGCCCTGTTGCTGGGCTCGCGCATGCTGATGGCGCTGGGCTCCGGGCTGTGCATGCCGACCGCGCTGGCCGTATCCGTGGCCGTCGCCGCGCCGGAGCGGCGCGGCCGCGCGGTGGCACTCGTCACCTCGGGCCTCACGGTTGCGACCGTCATCGGCGTTCCGCTCGGCAATCTCGTCGGCAGCCTGCTCGGCTGGCGCGCGACCTTTGCCATGGTCGCCCTGATCGGCGCCGTTGCGCTCGCCGGCCTCCTGCTCGGCCTGCCCCGCGGCCTGCCGCGCAACACAGCCTCGCTCAGCGATCGGCTGGCGGTGGCGCGTCACCGCAATGTCCTGACGGCGCTTCTGATCACGATTTTATGGGCGCTCGGCGGCTTCACCGTGTTTACCTATTTCGCGGTCCCGCTGCACGGCCTTGGATTCGACGCCTCGCAGATCAGCCTCGCGCTGCTGGTGTTCGGCGGCGCGGCCGCGATCGGCAACATGCTCGGCGGCGTCCTGGCCGACCGGCTCGGCACGCTCGCCACAGCAGGTCTCGGGCTTGCCGGCATGGCCAGCGCGCTGATCCTGCATTCGCTGGTCCTGAAGCTGATGCCGGGACAGGCGCATTATGCGGTGCTGGGCGCGATCTTCCTCTGGGGCATCTCGGGATGGGCGTTCTACCCGGCCCAGGTCGCCAGCATCATCCGGATCGAGCCGCAGGCCTCGATGATCGCGCTCTCGCTCAACGCCTCGGCCATGTATCTCGGCTTTGCGATCGGCGGAGCCTTGGGCGGCGCCGTGCTTGCGGCGTGGAGCCCGGCGGATCTGGGCTGGGTCGGCGGATTGAGCGTTTCGGCGGCTCTTCTGGTCCATCTCGCCCGCGGCTGGCAGGCCCGGCCAAAACCCGTCAAAATTGCCGGTTGATGGGCGTTTTTCGGGGTTTCGCCGCCCTGAAAACTGGTCTAAGACCCACCCCGCGCGCGAGGGGGACCAACGCGCTCTCGGCCAAAGGGACGCGCAGCAGGCGCGCCCTTTTTTTGTGCCCAAATTCCACTTCGGCGAGAGTTGATGCCCAAACGTACAGACATCACCACCATCCTGATCATCGGCGCCGGTCCCATCGTGATCGGCCAGGCCTGCGAGTTCGACTATTCGGGCACCCAGGCGGTGAAGACGCTGAAGGAAGAGGGCTATCGCATCGTCCTCGTCAATTCCAATCCGGCCACCATCATGACCGACCCGGAATTGGCCGATGCGACCTATATCGAGCCGATCACGCCCGAGATCGTCGCGAAAATCATCGAGAAAGAACGTCACGTCATTCCCGGCGGCTTCGCGCTGCTGCCGACCATGGGCGGACAGACCGCGCTGAACTGCGCGCTGTCGCTGCGCCAGCAAGGCACGCTCGACAAGTTCGACGTCGAGATGATTGGCGCCACCGCGGACGCGATCGACAAGGCCGAGGACCGCCAGTTGTTCCGCGAGGCCATGACCAAGATCGGGCTCGAGACGCCGAAGTCGCGGCTCGCCAACGCCTCCGCCCTGAAGAAGTCCTTCCGCGACAAGTACCAGGCCGATCGCGCAAAGGCATCGGGCGCTGCGCTCGAAGAACTCGAGCGGCAGTGGACGCTCGGCGAGAGCGACCGCCGCAAGCGCTATCAGGAATATGCGCTCGGCCAAGCGCTGATGGCGCTATCCGAGATCGGCCTGCCCGCGATCATCCGCCCCTCCTTCACCATGGGCGGCACCGGCGGCGGCATCGCCTACAACAAGGAAGAGTTCCTCGACATCATCGAGCGCGGCCTGGATGCGTCTCCCACCAACGAAGTGCTGATCGAAGAATCCGTGCTCGGCTGGAAAGAGTACGAGATGGAGGTGGTGCGCGACAAGAAGGACAATTGCATCATCGTCTGCTCGATCGAGAACCTCGATCCGATGGGCGTGCACACCGGCGATTCCATCACGGTGGCGCCGGCGCTGACGCTGACCGACAAGGAATACCAGATCATGCGCGACGCCTCGCTGGCGGTGCTGCGCGAGATCGGCGTCGAGACCGGCGGCTCCAACGTGCAGTTCGGCGTCAATCCCGAAGACGGCCGCATGGTCGTCATCGAGATGAATCCGCGTGTGTCGCGTTCCTCCGCCCTGGCTTCGAAAGCCACCGGCTTTCCGATCGCAAAGGTCGCCGCCAAGCTTGCGGTCGGCTACACGCTCGACGAAATCGCCAACGACATCACCGGCGGCGCCACGCCGGCCTCGTTCGAGCCGACGATCGACTACGTCGTCACCAAGGTGCCGCGTTTCGCGTTCGAGAAATTCCCCGGCGCCTCCACCACGCTGACCACGTCGATGAAGTCGGTCGGCGAAGTCATGGCGATCGGCCGCACCTTCCAGGAAAGCCTTCAGAAGGCATTGCGCGGGCTCGAGACCGGCCTCACCGGACTCGACGAGATCGAGATCGAAGGTCTCGGCCGCGACGACGACAAGAATGCGATCCGCGCCGCGCTCGGCACGCCGACGCCGAACCGACTGCTCCAGGTCGCGCAGGCGATGCGGCTCGGCTGGTCGGACGAGGAGATCTTCAATTCCTGCAAGATCGATCCGTGGTTCCTCGGTGAGATGCGCGGCATCGTCGATATGGAAGCGAAGGTCCGCAAGAACGGCCTGCCGGGCAACGCCTTCGGCATGCGCACGCTCAAGGCCATGGGCTTCTCCGATGCCCGGCTTGCGGTGATCGCGGAGACGACGGAGGCGGAGGTCACGGCGAAGCGCCACGCGCTCGGCGTTCGCCCCGTCTACAAGCGCATCGACACCTGCGCGGCCGAGTTCGCTTCGCCCACGGCCTACATGTACTCGACCTATGAGGCGCCGTTCGCGGGCGCGCCTGCGGACGAGAGCTCGCCGTCCGACAAGAAGAAGGTCATCATCCTCGGCGGCGGCCCGAACCGAATCGGCCAAGGCATTGAATTCGACTATTGCTGCTGTCACGCCTGCTTCGCGCTGCACGACGCCGGCTACGAATCCATCATGGTCAACTGCAACCCGGAGACGGTGTCGACCGACTACGACACTGCGGACCGGCTCTATTTCGAGCCGCTCACCGCCGAGGACGTGCTGGAGATCATCGCAAAGGAACGCACGAACGGCACGCTGCATGGCGTAATCGTGCAGTTCGGCGGCCAGACCCCGCTCAAGCTCGCGCGCGCGCTGGAAGCCGCCGAAGTGCCGATCCTCGGCACCTCGCCCGACGCCATCGACCTTGCGGAAGACCGCGACCGCTTCAAGCGGGTGCTCGACAAGCTGCGGCTGAAGCAGCCGAAGAACGGCATCGCGTATTCGGTCGAGCAAGCGCGCCTGGTCGCAACCGATCTCGGCCTGCCGCTGGTGGTGCGCCCGTCCTACGTGCTCGGCGGCCGCGCGATGCAAATCATCCGCGAGGAGAACCAGCTCAGCGATTACCTGCTCGGCACGCTGCCGGAGCTGGTGCCGGGAGACGTCAAGGCGCGCTACCCGAACGACAAGACCGGCCAGATCAACACCGTGCTCGGCAAGAACCCGCTGCTGTTCGACCGCTATTTGTCCGATGCGACCGAGATCGACGTCGACTGCCTCTGCGACGGCAAGGACACCTTCATCGTCGGCATCATGGAGCACATCGAGGAAGCTGGCATCCATTCCGGCGACAGCGCCTGCTCGCTGCCGCCGCACTCGCTGGACGACAAGATGATCGAGGAGCTGGAGCGGCAGACCCGCGAGCTGGCGCTCGGCCTCGACGTCGTCGGCCTCATGAATGTGCAATACGCCATCAAGGACGGCGAGATCTACGTGCTCGAAGTCAATCCGCGCGCCTCGCGCACGGTGCCCTTTGTCGCCAAGGTGGTCGGTACGCCGGTCGCGAAGATCGCGGCGCGTATCATGGCCGGCGAGAAGCTTGCCGATTTCAAGCTGAAGAAGGCGAAATTCGACCATGTCGGCGTGAAGGAATCGGTGTTTCCGTTCGCCCGCTTCCCCGGCGTCGATACCGTGCTCGGCCCCGAGATGCGCTCGACCGGCGAGGTCATGGGCATCGATCGCTCCTTCGCGGTGGCGTTCGCCAAGAGCCAGCTCGGCGGCGGCACACGAGTGCCGCGCAAGGGTACGGTGTTCGTCTCGGTTCGCGAGAGCGACAAGACGCGCATCACCGAGGCCGTTCGCGAGCTGCATTCGCTCGGCTTCAAGGTGCTGGCGACATCGGGCACGGCCCGCTTCCTGACCGACCAGGGGATCCCGACCGAGAAGGTGAACAAGGTGCTGGAGGGCCGGCCGCACATCGTCGACGCCATCACCAATGGCGAGGTCCAGCTCGTCTTCAACACCACCGAAGGCCCGCAGGCGCTCGCCGACAGCCGTTCTCTGCGGCGCGCGGCCCTCTTGCATAAAGTGCCGTATTACACCACTCTTTCCGGGGCCGTGGCGGCCGCGCAGGGCATCCACGCCTATCTGGGCGGGGACCTTGAGGTTCGGACCCTGCAGAGCTACTTTTCGGAAACCTGATCGCGAGCGGGAGGCCCAACCTTCCGCTAAGTGATTGGCGATGAAGCCACTATGGCCGGAGGAACTGTCCGGCCATATGGTTGTTCTGTTCCGGCGCCAAGCCCATATGAACGTTCGGCGGCACGCGCGTTGAGCCCCCGGACAGACTGACGAATCAAGTTGCGTGCGCGTTGACATGTCAGGGCGCGCGCGACCGAAGGACGAGAGAAGAGATGGAAAAGGTACCGATGACTGCGGGCGGCTTTGCCGCGCTCGGGGAAGAACTGAAGAAGCGCCAGTCGGAGGACCGTCCGCGGATCATCGAGCATATCGCCGAGGCGCGCTCGCACGGAGACCTGTCGGAGAACGCGGAATACCACGCCGCGAAGGAAGAGCAGTCCCACAATGAAGGCCGCATCGCCGAGCTCGAGGACAAGCTCGCGCGCGCCGACATCATCGACATCTCGAAGCTGTCCGGCGACACCATCAAGTTCGGCGCGACCGTGACACTGGTCGACGAGGACACCGAAAAGAAGACGGTGTGGCAGATCGTCGGCGAGGTCGAGGCCGACGCCAAGAAGGGCCGCATCTCCATCACCTCGCCGCTCGCGCGCGCGCTGATCGGCAAGAAGAAGGGTTCAACCGTCGAGGTCAACGCACCCGGCGGCGCCAAGGCTTATGAGATCACCAAGGTGGAGTGGCGGTAGCGATTTGCCGTTGCGTGTGATTTGAAAAAGGCCGCGCACTGCGCGGCCTTTTCTGTATCTGCGTGTTGCTCGCAATGACGGAGGAGACGCTACCTTCGTCCCCTCACGTCGAGCGGCACGGCCGCCTCGTATTTCGAATTGTGCAGCACCAGCGAGGTCCGCACGTTGCGGACGTGCGGGGCGGCGGTCAAATGGGTGACGAAATCCTGGAAGGTGGCCATGTCGGGTGCGACGCATTTCAGGATGAAATCGACTTCGCCCGACAGCATCCAGCACTCGCGCACCAGCGGCTCGGCGCGGACGAACTCCTCGAAGGCGCGCAAATCCGCCTCGGCCTGGCTGGAGAGGTGCACTGCGGCAAACACCGTGACGTCGAAGCCGAGCTTGCGCGCGTCCAAGAGCCCGCGATAGCCATGGATATACCCCTCCTCCTCCAGCGCCCGGACTCGGCGCAGGCAGGGCGGTGGCGAAATGCCGACGCGCTTGGCCAGCTCGACATTCGTGATTCGACCGTCGGCCTGAATCTCGGTGAGAATTTTCAGGTCGATCTCGTCTAGGTTCCGCGACACGTGATTGGAACTCCTGGCCTTTGCGGCGGTATTGATGGCTCTGTCGCAATCCTCATAGCGCAGACCACGCACTCGGCGCAATTTTATTGCGCGTGCAGCGCAATCGACTTTTGTTCCCTGTTGGAAAAATCCGCCGACAGGGAATGCAATTCTTGCATAGCTCACCAGAAGGCTTAGATTACCTCTGATATTTCAGCGCCTCCGCGAGGCCTCCCGGCACGTTCCGCGCCCGCGCTGCAGTCCCCCGTGAAAGGCATCTGTCGAAATGTCCGCCGCTGTCCATGCAAAGGTCATCATCATCGGCTCCGGCCCCGCCGGCTACACGGCGGCGATCTACGCCGCGCGCGCGATGCTGGAGCCGATCCTGATCCAGGGCATCCAGGCGGGCGGCCAGCTCACCATCACCACCGACGTCGAGAACTATCCGGGCTTCGCCGACGTGATCCAAGGCCCCTGGCTGATGGAGCAGATGGAGAAGCAGGCGCTGCATGTGGGTACCCAGATCAAGACCGATCTGGTGACCAAGCTCGACACCTCGCAACGCCCCTTTCGCCTGACCTGCGACAGCGGTGACGTCTATCTCGCCGACACCGTCATCCTCGCCACCGGCGCCCAGGCGCGCTGGCTCGGGTTGCCGTCCGAAGCGAAATTCCAGGGTGGCGGCGTGTCGGCCTGTGCCACCTGTGACGGCTTCTTCTACCGCAACAAGCAAGTCGTAGTGGTCGGCGGCGGCAATACGGCGGTCGAGGAAGCGCTGTACCTCACCAACCATGCCTCGCAGGTCACCATCGTGCATCGTCGCGATCACTTCCGCGCCGAACGCATCCTGCAGGAGCGTCTGTTCAAGCACCCTAAGATCAAGGTGGTCTGGGACTCAGCCGTCGACGAGATCTGTGGCACCGAGAACCCGAACAAGGTCACCCATGTGCGACTGAAGAACGTCAAGACCGGCGCGTTGACCGATGTGCCGACCGACGGCGTCTTCGTCGCCATCGGGCATGCCCCGGCGACCGAGCTCGTAGCCGGACAGATCAAGCTGAAACCGTCGGGCTATGTCGAGGTCGCCCCGAACTCGACCGCCACCTCGGTGCCCGGCCTGTTCGCCGC
>NZ_JADPIT010000029.1:99595-119379 GCF_023073035.1 Bradyrhizobium sp. 62 | reverse complement strand
GCCTCGGCTGCATGGCGGCGCTCGAGGCGGAACGATTTTTGGCCCTGCGCGCCAGCGAGCGCGCGGCAGCGGAATAGACATCATGGCAAGAACACGCGACGGATTTACGGATATGGACTGGGACAAGCTGAAGGTGTTTCACGCCGCGGCGGAAGCGGGCAGCTTCACGCACGCGGGCGAGCAGCTCGGCCTGTCGCAATCGGCAGTATCACGCCAGGTCTCGGCACTGGAGCAGGAGCTCTCGGTCTCGCTGTTTCACCGCCACGCCCGCGGCCTGATCCTCACCGAACAGGGCGACCTCCTGTTCCGCACCGCCCATGACGTGTTCATGCAGCTGCAGGCGGCGCGCGCGAAGCTGACCGACAGCCGTGAGCGGCCGAGCGGCGATCTCAAGATCACCACCACGCCCGGCGTCGGCATCAACTGGCTAATCCCCAGGCTTGGCGAATTCACCGCGCTCTATCCGGAAATCCGGATCTCGCTGATCGTCACCGACGAGGAGCTTGATCTCTCGATGCGCGAGGCCGATGTCGCGATCCGCACCCGCAAGCCGACGCAGCCGGATCTCATCCAGCGCAAGCTGTTCGCGATGGGCTTCCACGCTTATTGCTCGCCCGATTACATCAAGCGCTTCGGCACGCCGCGCACGCTGGAGGAGCTCGACTCCCACCGCATCATCACGCTCTCCGACGGCAACTTCGCGCCGCATCTTCAGAACCGCAACTGGCTGGTCGAGGCGGGGCGCAACGGCTCGGGTCCGCGCGAAGCCTATTTCAGGGTCAACAACATTCTCGGCCTCGTCCGCGCCTGTCAGCAGGGCCTCGGCATCGCCGCGCTGCCGGACTATCTGATCGAAGAACAGAGCCGCCTCGTGCAGCTGTTCGGCGAATCGGATTCGATCCAGCTCGATACGTATTTTGTTTATCCGGAAGAGCTGAAGACGGTCGCGCGCGTGCAAGTGTTCCGCGACTTCGTGGTGAGCAAGGCGCAGCGCTGGCCGTCCTGATTTCCGCATGTCTGACATGCGGCTTGGACGCTTGATGCATGGCGCGAAGCTAGCCCATAATCTCTTCACGCTGAGCCTTCGCGTTGCGCATTTGTCCCCCTCCTCCAGTGGCGCGGGAGTTCAGTAATCCCTCTTGGAAGGTGATTGTGTCGGCCTCACGTGGCCAATACCTTAAGCCGGGCTCGATCGAGCCCGGCTTTTTTTTTGCGGATCCGGCCATCGCCCTCCGCGTGTATTGACAGTTCCATGCTTACCCCGCATCATTTGCGAATGATCACGAAGTCGTGCGCAATCTCGTCGCAGGCAGTCGCCTCGAAAAAAGGCCCCCATCTGGGGACCTCGGATTTTTGCGCGCGCTAACAGCCTTCGTCATCGCGAGCCGAAACTTCGAAAACCCCGCCGTCTGGACGGGGTTTTTTCATGTGCCTCGTCTCAGGATTTTTCCCGAGAAGGAGATGGAACATGACCGGACTACAGGAACATTTGCACGGGCTCTGGCTGCCGCTGGTGACGCCGTTTCGCGACGGCGCCCTCGACGAGAGGTCGCTGCGCCGATTGACCCGGCATTACAGTGGACAGGCCGTCGACGGCTTCATCCTGGGGGCGACCTCCGGTGAAGGCATGACGCTACGCGGCGTCGAGCTCGAACGCCTCGTCGCCATCGTGCGCGACGAGCTGGCCACCGGCCACAGCAAGATTCCGATCTGCCTTGGACTTTCAGGTGCGGACACTTCGCGGCTGAAGGAGCGTCTCGACGCGACCGCGGACTGGCCGATCGATGGCTATCTGATCGCGAGCCCATATTATGTGCGGCCGTCGCAGCGCGGGTTGCTGGCGCATTTCGAGGCGCTCGCCGATCACGCCGCCTGGCCGCTCGCGCTCTACAACATTCCCTATCGCACCTCGGTCAACATCACCAACCAGACGCTGCTGCGGCTTGCCGAACATTCGAACATCATCGGCCTGAAGGATTGCGGTGCGAGCCGCGAGCAATCCATCGCGTTGCTGCGCGACAGGCCTGCGGACTTTCGCGTGCTGACCGGCGAGGATGCGAATTATTTCGAGGCGCTCAGCGACGGTGCCGACGGCGGCATCGTGCTGTCAGCCCATCTCGAGACCGCGACGTTTGCGGCCGTCCATGCCGAGCTGAAGCGCGGCAATCACGATGCGGCGCTGGCGCGCTGGCAGGAGGTCGCGGACCTGACGCGCCTGTTGTTCACCGAGCCCAGTCCCGCGCCGGCAAAATACTGGCTGTGGCGCACGGGGCTGATCGACAGCCCCGAAGTGCGCCTGCCGATGGTGGAGGTCGGCAGCGAACTCGCCGTCCAGCTCGACCGCGAGATCGAGCGACGCATGCAAGTCGCGGGGTGCTGACAGCCGCTCACCCCACCCTCTCCCCGTAAGAACGAGGAGAGGGAGTGAGAGAGCGGAGTGCTTGGTTAACCGCGCCTCAACGGTCTTCGCTGCTGCCATATGGCGCATCCACGGCTCGTTTACGCAATCGCGCCTATCGTCTTCATTCAAAGTCTTTTCAAATGGGGGAATGATCATGGGGCAACGCATCCGCCCGACGGCGGCAGACATGTTCGCGTCCGCTGATTTCTTGCGGGGAATTGTGGTGGTGTCGTCGTTCGGCTTCTGGGCGGTGATGCTCGGCCTGATGCCGGTGCTGGTGTTTCGGGTCTGGCTGGCGTGATGTCAGCACGCGTCCGGATGGTTAATCCGTGGTAGCAGCTGTGTTCAAAAGCGCGCGAAACTGCGACCCGGATTTTTAAAACATCCCGTGTAGCGTTCATGCCCATAAGCGAAGAAATCGCGGGGGCGTTTGTGAATAGTCATAACGAAATGGCGTCGCATTACGACGTCGAACAGCAGGGCTTCACCACCGAGGACATTCTCTGGGCCGCCGGCATCTGGTCGGTGATCCTCACTTTGTCGCCGGTGATCGTGTTCTACATGCTGATGGTGGCCTAGCGGCAAAGTCATCTTCCCAAAAACGCAAAACGCGCGGAGGTCCGCGCGTTTTTCGTCCGGGGAATGATTTATGAAAATTACGCCGCCTGCTTGTGCATTGCGCCGGAAGCCGACGCCGTGCCGCGAATAGCCTTTACCGAACGCTCGATCGCCGCCCACAGCCTTGCGATTTCCTGCGCCGCACGGCTCTCGGCCTGATATTCCCGCGCGCCCTCGCCGTGGCTCAGCGCCATCAGCAGATCCGAACGGTTGGTGATCTGGCCGCCCCACACCGGAGCACGGAACTTCGCCAGCGCCTCGCGGGCGATGGTGACGATCGGGCTTTCGGACTCATCGCGGCGCGCCGGCGCACCGTTGAGCACGACCGCGTAGGGCTTGCGCGCCGCACGGCACATCTGGATGGTTTCCTGCACCGCGTTGACGTCGAACACGCCGGGACGGGCGGGAATCACCACCATGGTGGCATTGCGGATGGCGTCGTCGACGACGGCCGACAGGTTCGGCGGCGTGTCGATCAACACCCATTCATAACCGTCGCGCTTGGCAGCGGAGACGATGCCGCTGACCGAGTTCACCGCGGACTTGATCGGCGGTTCGTTGGTGCCACGCAGCTTGTGCCACAGCGTGAGCGAGCCTTGCGGATCCGCATCGACGAGCAGGATCGGCTTGGTCGCCTTGATCTGCGCGGCAAGATGCGCGGCCAGCGTACTCTTGCCCGAGCCACCTTTACGCGATGCAAAAACAATAACGTTCATACCTCTGCCTCCAGATTGACCCCAGGCAGCGAAAATGAATCACCGCGGTGATTCGGGAAAGAAAAATTTATCATAAGTTATGCTGGCGCCATGAAATAACAAAGCGCGTTGGCTTTTGAGTCACACTGCTGCGTGCGACGACGGCCTCACGCCAGCAATCGTGCGTTTTTTGAGCAGTGCGGCGGGAAAAAACGGAATGCAACCTCGCCGGGCAAACCGTTCCGCGACTCGTTTCCATCCCCGCGCGGTCGTAATTGTCGCAAGCATCCGCACGCGAAGGCGAACAAAACGAGTCCGGTGGCTGGTGTGGGGCTGGTGCCTGGGTCAGTTTGACTCAAGGGGCGAGCAAACGAGAAGTCGGACACGCAGATGCCCGGGACTTCAAACGCACTGCGCGCTGTGGCCCGGGCATGGTCGAGTTTCAAAAAGGGAACGTCGTGCTCGCGCTCAGCCTTCGCTGGCTTTCTTCTTCTTGGCCGGCTTGGTGCTCTTCTTCGCCGTCCGGGCCGAGCTCTTGGGCGCGATGCTGGTCGGCTTGCCGGCGCGGGGCGCCGCCGCCATGCCCGGCTCCGGTCCCGGCCGGAAGAAGGCCCGGCACTGCGGCGAGAGCTGCGACTTCTTCTGGATCATGCAGGCGGTGATGGCGTCGACGTTCGGAACGAAGTCGCCGCACAGCCGCATCGCATCGGGGGTGCAGGCCTGCTGCTCCTCCTGGGAGTAGGCAAAGCCTTCACCCGGGTGGATCAGGACGGCCAGCGCCATCCCCGTGATCGCGGCAGCCAAGGTTTTCTTGAAACGGAACGCCGGCATCGATCCCCCCAAATGTCGAGTCGGAGCGGATAGTGGGTGAACGGGCGTTCGTTGGCAACGAGGGCAGATGCGAAAGGCGGGACGTGTGCGGTCTCGGCAACAGGGCCCCCTAAAACAAAAACCGCGAAAACAACCCCATGCACAGTAGCCAAGTCCATGTTGGCATTGAACTTTGCGGACCGTGTTTTGCGGATTTTACGAAATCGATTTGACTCGTCGGGCAAAACAGGGGCATGATGCCATCATCACAGAACGTGCGTGGGGTGGTCGGCTTGTCTCCTGCGCTGGTCGAAAGCGTGAGCGGGAGCGGAGACGATTGCATGGAGCGAAATGAGGCGGAGCTGCCGCTGTCGGGGGTGACGGTGGTCTCGCTCGAGCAGGCGATCGCGGCTCCTCTTGCCAGCCGGCATCTTGCGGACTGGGGCGCGCGCGTCATCAAGATCGAGCGGCCGGGCGATGGCGATTTCTGCCGCGACTACGATCACGTGATGAACGGGATGTCGAGCCAGTTCGTCTGGACCAACAGGTCGAAGGAAAGCCTCGCCATCGACATCAAGAGTCCTGACGGCCAGGAGGTGCTCGAGGCCCTGCTGCCGCAGGCCGACGTCTTCATCCAGAACCTGGCGCCCGGCGCGGCGGAGCGGCTCGGCCTCGATGCCGCATCGCTGCTGCGAAAGTTTCCCCGCATCATCGCCTGCGACGTGTCGGGCTATGGTGCGGGCGGACCCTACAGCAACAAGAAGGCCTACGATCTCCTGGTGCAGTGCGAGGCCGGCGTCCTCGCCATCAACGGCACCGAGGCGGAGCCCGCCAAGATCGGACTTTCCGTGGTCGATATCGCCACCGGCATGTACATCCTCAACGGCGTGCTGATGGCGCTGTATCGCCGCGAGCGGACCGGCAAGGGCACCGCGTTCCAGGCCTCGCTGTTCGATTCCATCACGGACTGGATGAGCTATCCCGCCTTCTACACGCAGAGTACGGGCCGGCCGCTGCCGCGCACCGGGGCAAGGCACGCAACGATAGCGCCGTATGGCCCGTTCCGCGTCGGCGACGGCAACACGATCTTCTTCGGCATCCAGAACGACCGGGAATGGCGATCGCTGTGCGCCATCGTGCTTGGCGATGCCGCCTTTGCCGATCATCCCCGCTTCCGCACCAATCCGCTGCGCATGCAGAACAGGGACGATCTGCAAGTCCATATCGAGCAGCGTTTTGCGGCGATGACCAGTGAAGAGGTGCTGCGGCTGCTCGACGAGGCCTCGATCGCCAACGCGCATCTGAATTCGGTCGAGGCGTTCCTGGCGCACGAGCAGCTCCGCGCCCGCGACCGGGTGCAAACGGTGGGCACTCGTTGCGGTCCGGTGATGAGCTTCCTGCCCGCTCTCACCATTCCAGGCCTGTCGCCGCGGATGGATCCGGTGCCCGACGTCGGGCAGCACAATCAATCCATCCTCAGCGAACTCGGTCTCGCAAAGGAGACATGACGATGGCCCCCCAGCGGCCGACGCGGGTCTATCTGGCCGTTCCCGCGCATCGCTCCCGTCTCGTCGCCAAGGCAGCTGCCTCGGCCGCGGATGCGGTGTTCATGGACCTCGAGGACGCGGTGCCGCCGTCCGAGAAGAGCGCGGCGCTGGAGGAAGCTGCGGGGTCGTTATCTTCTCTGGATTGGGGCAACAAGGTCGTCGCGGTCAGGCTCAACGCCGTCGACAGCCC
Source organism: Bradyrhizobium sp. 62 (assembly GCF_023073035.1). NCBI lineage: Bacteria > Pseudomonadati > Pseudomonadota > Alphaproteobacteria > Hyphomicrobiales > Nitrobacteraceae > Bradyrhizobium > Bradyrhizobium sp. 62. Next base: position 113,118 of record NZ_JADPIT010000029.1, on the reverse strand, counting down.
CTTCATCGCGCAGGAAATCCGCAGGCTCGCTGCGCTGCCCCGGCTGGATTCGGTGATCGTGCCGAAGGCGGAGCGCGCGGGCGACATCGCCGCCATTGCCGATCAGCTGCGCGCGGCCGCGCCGGGTCGCTCTTCTCCCGTCGCGCTCGAACTGCTGATCGAGACCGCGCTGGGTCTGCTCAATGTCGACGCGCTCGCCGCCGCGCACGACAGCGTCGCCGCCCTTCATCTCGGTGTCGGCGATTTCGCCGCGTCGATCGGCGCCCGTTCCTCCGAAATCGGCGCGTCGCCGGACGGCTACCGCCACGTCGGCTCCGCCCAGAGCGGCTATGCCTCCGCCCCGCTCGATCTGTTCGCTTATCCGATGATGCGCCTGCTGGTGGCCGCGCGCGCCTTCGGCCTGCGCGCCATCGACGGCCCGTGCGGCGCGTTCCGGGATGCCAGATTGACCGAAAGCGGCGCGCTCAAGGCGGCTGCGATGGGTTTTGACGGCAAGCAAGTGATCCATCCCGACCAGATCGAACCGACGTTGCGGGCGTTCGTCCCGTCCGACACTGAGCTCGCGCACGCGCGGCGGGTGGTCGAGGCCATGGAGCAGGCCGAGGCGCAGGGCCAGGGCGCGGTGACGCTCGACGGCAAGATGATCGACTATGCCAATGTCCGCATGGCGCGCCGGATCATCGAGATGGGGTCGTAGCGGCGCATGTCTACAGTGCTGATCGTCGCGCCGGTGTTTGCGCTGATCGCGGCCGGCTATGCCGCGGTGCTGTTTCGGTTCGTCTCCGAGAGCGCGCACAAGGGCATCTCCGAATTCGCCTTCAGCATCGCGATTCCGGCGCTGCTGTTCCGCACCATCGTGGTGTCGGAATTCCCCGATGTCAGCCCCTACAGGATGTGGGGCGCCTATTACGGCGCGCTGGCGATGACCTGGATCGCGGCGCTGGCGCTCTCCGCCCTGCTGCGCGAACGGCGCGACGACCGCGAGGACGGCGTCGTGTTCGCGATCGGCTCGGTCTACGGCAACATCGTGATGCTCGGGATTCCCCTGACGCTCTCGGCGCTGGGCAACGAGGCGGCGGGACCGATGGCGCTGATCCTGTCGGTGAACACGCCGCTGCTCTGGCTCTGCGGCATCCTGCAGATGGAGCTTGTCAGCCGCAAGCAAGCCGGCTCGCCCCTCGCGGTGATCCGGCCCGTGCTCGCCGATCTCGCGCGCAACCCGCTGATGCTGGGAATCGGTTTTGGCGTGGTCTGGCGTTTCACCGGCCTCGGTCTCAATCCCGTCGTCGACAGGACCATCGAGCTGCTGGCGCAGGCGGGATCGCCAGCGGCGCTGATCGCGCTCGGCATCAATCTTTTTCGTTTCCAGGTCAAGGGCGAGAAGCTCGGCATTGCCGTCATGTCCGCGCTCAAGCTGCTGGCGATGCCGGCGGCCGCCTTCGTGCTCGCCAAGCTGTTGCATCTGCCGCCGGTCGCGGCCGGCGTCGTCGTGCTGTTCGCGGCGATGCCGACCGGCGCCAACGCGTACATCTTCGCGGTTCAGTACCAGCGGCTGGTGAACCCGGTGTCGGGCGCGGTGGCGCTGGGCACGCTGCTGGCGGCGGTGACATTGCCGATGGTGGTGTGGGTGGTGGCGAGGTGAGGTGTCAGAGGCTTGGCGAGTGCGACGCACCACCTCCCAAATACAATCAGCGCAGGCCCAGGAACGAGAGCACCACACCAATCACGACGACGAGTCCGACCAGATAGATAATTCCGTTCATGTCTTGGCTCCTCAGCGTTGTCACCCCTGCCGCAGGTACAAACACTCCAGGTCATGAAAAGGTTCGGCCTTGCTCGATGCCGATTTCTCCTGAAATGGGGGAACGAAAGCGACCGATCCTGCGTCGTGGCGTGCTGAGCCCTCGCCCCCGTCCTGACCGCCTGAAAGAGCTATTGAACGCGCTGGCCCTCGCGCCAGGCCATCTCCCAGAAGTCTGCCTCGAGTCGGGTGGCTTCCTTGAAGATCGCAATCAGCTCTGCCTCGCGGGCCGGCGTGGCGTAGAGATCGGCGAGATGCTCCATGTGGGCCCGCGCCTTGGCAGCGACCTCCTGGTACGGCGCGCCGGCGTACTCGGCGATCCAGACGCGGTAGGCGTTCGTCGCAGCGTCCGCGAGGGGGAGCGAGGCGAGCCGCGTTGCGATCTCCGCGTACCCGATCACGCAGGGGGCAAGCGCCACCTTGAGGGCCAGCAGGTCGCCGCGCATTCCCGCGTCGAGCACGTAGCGCGTATAGGCCAGCATCTCGGCCGCCGGAGGGGCCTGTTCAAGGTCTCGTGGGGACAGACCCCAATCGGCACAGAGCTTCACATGCAGGTTCATCTCGACATCGAGGATGGCCGAAAGGCCGGCCGCTGCTTCACGCATGTCGGAAAGTCTGGGCGACTTGTAGACCGCGAGCGCGTAGGCGCGAGCAAACTCGATGAGGAATAGATAGTCCTGAACGAGGTAGTGACGAAACGCCGCTTCGGGCAGCGAGCCGTCTGCCAATCCGTCCGTGAAGGGATGCTCGGTGTAGGCCCGCCATTCAACGGATGCTGCTGTCTTGAGACGCTCGAAGAAACTCACGATCTTTTTCGCCTGGCCTGCTTGTCCATGAACGCCTTTGGTCTGCTACGGATAGCGCATTGCGGACCGGGGAGCTACGGTGACAGTGCATAAAATTGGTATTGAGCGGCGTTGCGGATCGAGCAATCCCTCCTTCAAGTTTGGTGCACTTTCACCGTGATCGCGGTGCTCGCGGATCTCGCGCGCAATCCGCTGATGCTGGGGATCGGTTTTGGCGTCGTCTGGCGCTTCACGGGAGTCGGCCTCAATCCCGTCGTCGACAGAACCATCGAGCTACTCGCGCAAGCAGGTTTCGCCGGCGGCGCTGACCGCGCTCGGCATCAATCGGTTTCGGTTCGAGATCAGGGGCGAGAAGCTCAGCATCACCGTGATGAGCGCGTTAAAACTGCTGGCGATGCCGGCGACCGCCTTCCTGCTCGCCAAGCTGTTGGACCTGCCGCCGGTAGCAGCCGGCGTGATCGTGCTGTTCGCGGCAATGCCGACTGGGGCGAACGCGTATATCTTTACGGTCCAGTATCAGCGGCTGGTGAACCCGGTGTCGGGCGCGGTAGCGCTGGGCACGCTGCTGGTGGAGGTGACGTTGCCGGTTGTGGTGATGGTGGTGGCAAGGCTGAAGTAGGTCGTAGCAAGGCTGAAGTAGGTCGTAGAAGTTCATAACCCCCGTTGGCGCTCATTTTTGTTGCCGCCAACAATGCTCTTCATTCACGAGAGCACGATCCGAAGCCCCCTAAGGTGCTCGCACCTGAGACAAAACTTTCGTTCGATTGCAACTATAGCGCGCACCCACTAATCTGCCCAGGGTAACCCGCAGGCTGGAGGATACGCGTGGAGAACAGTGGTGTAACGAAGGCCGAACTGACACTGCGACTGGACGATCTGTATCGCATGACGTCCTTCATATACCACGACGCAAGTCTCGGACGGAGCCGAGAGTCAACTTTGCTTCATTTCGTCGAAGTTTGCGGCATGCTCACGTTATTGGATCGGAAAAAGAAACGCGATCGCGTGGACGTCGCCGGTGCACTATGCAAGGCTCTCGGCTGGTACTTTCCATTACTTTCGAAGATGGGCGTTGAAAGCGTCGAACGCCTTCTATTCACTAAATATCCAAACGTTTGTCCTTATTGCCGCAAATCACCGCATGTGGAAATGCAATGTAAATTAGTTCGCGGCACTGAAGGAGTTTTATCTCACGATGAAGTTCGCGAGCTTACGGAAGCTAATTGGGCGCAGCGTCCCGCTAGCTTGAACAACTGGCAGCGGATGTTTGGCACGATCTATCCGCGAGATCTAAATTCAACCGGCTTTAGTACCATTGCCTTACTGGAAGAACTCGGAGAGTTAGCCGAAGCGGTGAGGGTATTCGATCGCTATCCACATTACTTCTATGGAGAAGCCGCAGACGTCTTCTCATATCTGATGGGCCTTGCAAACGAGTATGAGATTCGATGCGTCGAAAACGACGAAACATTCAACTACGAGCGTGAATTCCTCGCGAGATATCCCGGACTATGTATTGCATGTGGAGCACAAGTTTGTATTTGCCCAACAGTGCCACCCGCCACGGTCGGCCGCATGGCAAAGGAGATGCCGATCAACGTGTCGCCGATTACGGACCCAGAGAGATTTGACGCAGAGGGCCGCGCCACAGCGGAAAAGGTCTTAGAAAGCGTCGGCCTAGTCCCGGGCCTAGCGAAGTATTTGCCTTATGATCGTGGGGACGTGAACGCGTTACTTACTCAGCTTGCGTTTAGACTGGCACATGCTCTCGGGGAAGGGCATAAAGATACTGCCGATCGGCTACTCACCCTAGCGAATGAGCTAAGCCGCGAAAAGCGACCAAGCGGCACGACTGCCCATGCGGTGACTGCTGAAGTACTCGACGTACTTAAGGAGGCATGGCTCAAAGCTGATCCATCGGTTCAACAGTCGATTGAAACTGAGCAGCCAGGCCTCGGCAAGCTTACTCACATTCTAGAAACCAGGATCCTAGTTATTACGGCCAACCCGCGGGGGGAAAACAATCAGGCCATTCGCCTTGACAAGGAGATCGCTGAAATTCGTCAACGAGTGAAAATAGGAACTGCGCGAGACCGCATTCACATCGAAACATTGCAGGCAGCAACTATTGACAATTTACGCGTCGATCTACTTTCAAACAACTATGACATTATCCATTTCGCAGGACACGCTGATGGCGATGGGCTCGAACTGTTGGGACCAAGTGGAGTCCAAAATCTGTCCTTCGACGCATTTGGCAAGATGCTCAAAGACCAGAAAACGCTAAAATGCGTGGTCATCAATGCGTGTAGTGCTATGCAGGGGCTCCGCACAGCGTTTGCTCCACTAGTAATCGGAATGATCGACGACATCGATGACGAGGCTGCACTCGTGTTTGCGAAGGGATTTTACGACGCGATCGCGGCAGGACACAACGCAGGCAAAGCTTACGATGTTGCGGTCACCGCATTAGAGTCGGAAGAATTCGATCCCAATATCGCCGTAAAGCTCACTCGATAAGCAACTCCATGCACTCTGACCAAAGAGCCAGAGTTGCGGTGATAGTTGATCTGTGTTGCGGACAGGGAGCCCTCCGGTTGGATCGGGAATTTAATCCATTGTCACTGTAATGCTTCGCCGCATAAGGGACCTTCGCCGGTCGCAGCCGCCCATCCATGACGAAGTAAGTTTCCTGCCACGTGGCGGGAGCGCTCTATTGACTTTAGAACAAAACAAGAACATACTTTTGTGGACCACAGGAAGATGCAACGCCGGTAGCCACCTGCGGGGACGCTGGTGGCAAAATGAGGAGGAGGAGGAGCGGTGAAGAGTGGCAGGGGCTTGAATTTGTGAATATTGACGATTTAAAAATGAAGGCCACATAGGCTATATACCTACGTGCGTTCGCGGCGGATGGCGCGCTCGGCAGGACTCGAACCTGCGACCTCGGGCTTACTAGGCACCTGCTCTATCCAGCTGAGCTACGAGCGCATTGGGTTGTTGGCCTTGGCCTTCGGCGTTCAGTTGGTGTGCAACCACTAACTGAACGCCCCCACCCCCTTTAGGTCCGGGTGGTGCAGGCGACCTTACTTTCCTTGATGCAGGTCCATCGCTCTTCCTCTTCAAAGCATTTTTGGCTGGTGCGCCGAGGGGATTTTTCCCTCAGCAGTGTATTTGCTCCACATCACTTCGGCGGCATGACCCGTCATCTTGCATCCGCCCGCCGCCTCTTCAGCGTTTGCAAAAAGACATAGATGGCGAGGAGACATCAGCAGCGTCCCGGCAAAGGTGTCGGCCTGCCACTCGGCATCGCAGAATATCTTGTCGCCGTCGTCTCTAGTCCTCGCCATTGTCACCGTGCGGTGCATCAAAAAATGACCGAGTTCATGACAAGCGGTGAAGCGATCGCGCCGGTTTCCATTCCATGCGCCTTCATAAATGTCCTCCCGTAGCGCGATGCAGTTCGTTCCAGCAATTACTCGACCCTCGTCACTTCCCATAAAGGCAGCATCACGGGGATCGAGATAAAATCCATCGAAGAGCTTGGACATGCGGAATTCGAGGACGTCCATAATAGGAAACTCGACTGTGTCATCATCGACAAAGGCGTCACGCACCTGATCTGAAAATTTTCGGATGATGTGCGTCGACAGCGGGGGAACGACAATCCCGCGCCGAGATCGATGAAAAGGGGCTTCTTCGCCACCCGACTTCAGCACAATCTTTTTAAGTTCAGCCATCACATTGCTCGGCACATCATCCAGGCGGCGAGCAAAGGCGGCTACTAATTCGCGTTGGTCTTCTGGAAGCTTCTCCACCAAGACCTCTTTGCGAGTCCGATCGGCCGCGCGCCGCAGCTCTTTAACCTCGGCCGCCGACAGATCCATCGCGCGCGCAAGCGTAACCATGTAGGCGTCCGGAATTGACTTCCGGCCTGTTTCGATCGCAGAAATGAACGCCGAACTGCGACCGAGCTTTTGGGCGACATCCATTAAGCGCAGCCCTTTGTCGAGCCGGAGCTTGCGGCAGGTGATCCCAAATGGGGTGAGCTTGTTCATGATTTACTCCCGATGTTAGGCAGGGAGAGAGTGACCGACTCTCGACAAGAAATCAACCTAACAGGTTAAGTAATTGTGCAGAACTGCGCCGGGGGTGCTGCGGACATTCCGCTGGTGCTAAGCGAAGGCCTTCGTGGTCGTCCATGAAGGCCCTTTGGCGCGACTAGGGAGTACGCCAGACGATGTTGTCCGGCAGGCTGCTCACGTGGACGCCGAGCCTCATTTGAAGAGGCTGCTCTTCTGGCTGCGCTGTCCCGGGATCACCCCGGTCCAGAGAGGTATCGGTGAGACCTCAGCTGCTGGCACGACAGAGAGCAAGCCTGTCCGCCCGGCCGTTTTGCGACCGATACAGCATTCTGCTGAGCGATGATTTCACTGGTACAGTTGGGTGGGCTCGAACCACCGACCTCCTGTTCCACAGACAGGCGCTCTAACCAACTGAGCTACAACTGCATCCTTGCGAGCCGCGCCTCTGGGCGCCCTGAAAGGGCCGTGACCTAAGGGGGGCTGGACGGGGCGGAAACTAGGTGCAACGGGCGTTTTTGGCAAGGCCGCAAACGGACGAAAAACCGGGGTAAATCACCCTCAGCACAATGAAATCGGGCTTGATGGCGACCGTAGCGAGGTTGCGCTCCCCTCGCCCGCGTGATGGCGACACTCCCCGTGATGAGAGAGCCCTCTCCCGGCCTCTCCCGCTTGCGGGAGAGGTGAAGAAAAACCCGGGCTTTCGGCCCGGGTTTCTTAATTCAGACGTCCCAACCAGATCAGGCGGCGGGCGTGTAGAGCTTCGCGGCAGAGGCCTTGATCGGCTCGGCGGCTGCAGTGGCCGCGCGCTGGGTGATCTCGGCGAGCTCCCGGGCCTGGGCCTGGAAGGTCTCGAGCTGCGCCCTGGAATGGTTGGTCCACAGCGCGAACGCATCCTGCGGCGCCTTCACGCTGAACAGCTCCTGGGTGAAGTCGAGATGGGCCTTGGTGTTGGCCTTCGCGAACTCCATCAGCTTGGCGGTGTATTCGCTGACGCCCTTGTGGGCGGACGCGAACACGGCCTCGACCGTGCCGTTGTGGGTCTCGGCGGCGTCCTTGAACTTGGCGTAGCTCTCGCGGGCCTGCGACACGCCCTTTTCGGCGAACGCACGCATCTGCTCCGGCACCTCGAACGGAATGACGGAGGCGGAGAATGGATCAGTCGTACCTGTCATTGGGTATCCCTCACACTAAATGGAAAAACGGAGTGAGCCTTTTCGGCCGCGCCCGCCGGCCAATTGGGTGACGGAAGCGAAGACTGGAAACATAAAACGAATGATGGCTCGCCCAGCGCGGCGACCATGCCTGCCTAAAATGTCAACATTGTGCAACGCAACGGGTTTTGGGGTGCATTGCGCAAATTTAATCGCGGCGAGGATGAGGTTCCCGGGCTGGGGAACCGGTGGTTGAGGTAACGGGGTGGCCTCTGAGCACCCGCCTTGTCCTGGAGACGACCGCTGCGCGGATTGGCTGGGCGGCATAGGTGCTGCCCGACGCGGCATCTGAAGGATGTGGATGCGACCGGGCTACGGCTTGCGGGCCTCGCCACATTAAGGTTATCGCGGCTTTAGGCCTTGCCGCCTAGGCTTGGGACGTGGACCTGCCCGCGGCTGCGGGCGATACTAACCCTTTCTTAAGGCTGTCATTCCGGCAGCCTGATGCGCACAAGTGGGACGCGAAGCCGGTCGGATGACGAGTTCGGATTTCCAGTTGCGAGGCGTGGGCGATCCCCGGCTGGCCGTGCACGCGACCTCGCCGCTGCCCGTCTGGCTCTGGTCGATCGACGGCACCCGCGTGCTCTGGGCCAATCCGGTCGGCGCAAGGCTGTTTGGCGCGGCCCATGCCACGGCGCTGGCGGAGAAGACCTTCGGGCCCACCGACAGCCACCGCCGCCAGATCATCCGGCTGGCCGGCCGCCTGCCTCCAAACGGCGCGATCCGGCTCGAACGGCTGCGCGGCTTCGGGGCGCGGCTCGGCACGCTGATGACCTGCGCCTGCGCCCGGCTCGACTTCGCCGATGGCGGCCAATTCTTCCAAGGATCTGCCGTGCTCGTCACCGCGATGGACCCGGGCTTGCGCACCATGCCGCTGGTCGAACGCCTGCTTCGTCTCGTCGACGGCGCCAAGACGCCGATGGCGGCGTTCGCGCCCGACGGCCTGTTCGTCGGCGCCAGCGAAACGGCCCGCACCCTGCTCGGCTTCCGCGATCTCACCGAGGGCGGACTCGAACAGGCGCGCAGCGATGCGCTTCGCCAGGGCCGCGCCGAGACGCCGATCGGCATCGGCCAGATGGTGCTGCAGCGGGTCGGCAGCGGAGCCGATGTCGGTCTGGTCGCGCTGATCGAGCCTGCCGTGCAGCAGGCGGCGGCTGCGACTGACGAGGTTAAAGCCGAGGCCGCTGAAGAGGTCGCGCGCGAAGACGTCGCCCGAGAAGACATCGTTCAGCGTGAGCCTGCCCCGCCCCCTCCTCCGCCCCCCGCGCCGGAGCATGTGCAAGCAGCGCCACCGCACGAGGCGCCATCCGAGATCGCGCTGTTCGACGCCTTTGCCGAGCCGGTCGACGCGCCGGAAGCAACGATCGCGCACGAACCGCCCGCGCACGAGCCGGTGACGGAGATCGTGACGATCCAGCAAGCCGTCGAGGAAGCGGCCGAAGCCGCGCCAGCAACTCCGGTTGAAAACTCGGCCGAAGCCATGGTGTCGCCGCAGGCCGCGCCGACCGTGACAGGCATGGTCGAGCCGCCGTCGGGCCATGAAGAGCCGCCCGCACCGCGTCAGCATCCGCTGCGCTTCCTCTGGAAGATGGATGCAGAGGGCCGCTTTGTGCTTCTCTCCGACGAATTCATCCACCTGATCGGTCCGCGCACGGCCGCCGGCTTCGGCCGCTCCTGGCGCGAGATCGCCGATGCATTCGCGCTCGATCCTGAGGGACGCGTGGCGCAGGCGCTTGCGAGCAAGGACACCTGGGCTGGGATCACCGTGAACTGGCCAGCCGACGGCGGCGAGCATCTGCCGGTCGAGCTTGCCGGGCTTCCGGTTTATGACGGCGAGCGCAATTTCGTGGGCTTCAGGGGTTTTGGCGTCTGCCGCGATCTCGATGGCCTCAACCGGCTCGATGCGCTCAGGCGTTTTGAGCTGTTGGCCGAACCGGCAGCGCCGCAAAGCCTGACGGCCGATGTGGTCGAGCCGGAGCCCGAACCGGAGCCAGAGGTGCCGCCTCCACCGATCGAGCCGCCCGCACCTGAGCCTGAAGCCGAACTGCCCGAACCCACAACCGACGCGAATTCACATCCAACCGATCCGGAAACGCCAGTGGAAACGCCTCCCAATGTCCTGCCGTTCCGCGCGCCCGGCGACACGCGATCGCCGACGCTGACGCCGGTCGAGAACAGCGCGTTCAACGAACTCGCCCGGCAATTGTCCGAGCGCCTCGAACGCGACAAGGAAACCATCGCGGCATCGGCCGAACCGCCGGATGCCGAGGTCACGCCCGAGGCGCCGACGCCGGAGCCTGAGACGCCGCACATGCCCGCCGAATGGCTGAGCGAGCCCGCGCCGCCCGCGCTCGGCCACAGCACGCGCGACCGCGCGCTGCTCGACCTGCTGCCGACCGGCATCCTGATCTACCGGCTCGACCGCCTGCTCTACGCCAACCCCGCCTTTCTCGCACGCATGGGCCATGCCAGCCTGAGCGCGCTGGAGAACGCCGGCGGGCTGGACGCGCTCTATGTCGAGCCGGGCGTGTCCGCGGCCAGCAGCACGTCGCAAGCAGGGACGCCCGTCACGATCAGCGCGACGCTCGCCAATGGCGAAGCGCCGCTGCCGACCACCGAGGCGCATCTGCACGCGATCGACTGGGACGGCGAGAGCGCGCATGCGCTGATCTGCGCGCTGCCGCAGGCTGCACCCGCTGCGCCCGTCATCGCCGAGACCGTCGTCGCCGAGACCATTGTCCCCGAGATCTTGCCCACCGCGCCCGAGCCCGACGCCGGCGAGGCGGCGGCGGAAGATCTTGCCGCGATCCTCGACACCACGGCCGAGGGCATCGTCATGTTCGATGCCGAAGGCAACATCCACGCCTGCAACCGCAGCGCCGAGGCGCTGTTCGGCTATGACGGCGAGACGCTGATGCAGCAGAATCTGGTGACGCTGTTCGCGCCGGAGAGCCAGCATGTCGTCATCGACTATCTGGAAAACCTCAAGAGCCAGGACATCGCGAGCCTGCTCGACCACGGCCGCGAGGTGCTGGGGCGCGAGAAGAAGGGCGGCGTCATTCCGCTCGCCATGATCATGGGCCGCACCAGGCCCGACGGCCCGAACTTCTTCGCCGTGTTCCGCGACCTCTCGCACAGCAAGCAGGGCGAGAGCGAGCTGACGCAGGCGCGCCGCCTCGTCGAAGGCACGGCGAATGCCAAGGCCGACATGCTGGCGCGGATCAGCCACGAGATCCGCACGCCGCTCAACGCCATCATCGGCTTCTCGGAGGTGATGATCTCGGAGCGCTTCGGCACGCTCGGCAACGAGCGCTACGGCGAGTACATGAAGGACATCCGCGCCTCCGGTGAGCGCGTCATCGCCATGATCGACGACCTGCTCGAGCTGTCGCGGATCGAGACCGGCAAGCTCGACCTCAACTTCGCCAACCTCAACCTCAACGACCTCGTCGAGGCCTGCGTGGTGGTGATGCAGCCGCAGGCCAATCGCGAGCGCATCATCATCCGCACCTCGCTCGGCCACGCCCTGCCGCAGGTGAGCGCGGATGCGCGCGCGATGCGGCAGATCACCATGAACCTGATCTCGAACTCGATCCGGCTCGCCAGCGCCGGCGGCCAGGTCATCGTCTCCACCGCGCTCACCGACCGCGGCGAGGTCGCACTTCGCATCCGCGACACCGGCCACGGCCTCAGCGAGCGCGAAGTCGCCGCCGCGATGGAGCCGTTCCGGACGCCACCGCCCGGCGACGCCGAGGACAATTCGGCGCTGAGCCTGTCGCTGACCAAGGCCCTGGTCGAAGCCAACCGCGCCCGCTTCAACATCAAGAGCGCGGCGAACTCCGGCTCGCTGATCGAGGTGGTGTTCGCACCGGCGCTGGCGCAGGCTTAAGCGGCGAACGCGATTTCCTGCCCGCGGTGCACGCCCGCGGCCGCGCTGCGGGCGGGCCTCGTGCCGGGCGGCTTCGGCCGAGCCGCGCCCGACGAAGGGCGCCACCTCACTGCAACTTCTTCCCGGGCGGAACTGAAGCCCCTTGTTGCGGCTTGAAGCCGGGACCCAGCGTTTCTCCTGCTGATCAGTTCGACACTGCAGCTCCCGCACCCCAGTGATCTCAAATGGCCGAACGAGCGAAATCCGTGGCACCGAAGCAGCGTTCGCCCAAGCGGAGCGACGCCGTGCGGAGCGAAGGCGGCCCGAACACGACTGAGCGAAAGCCGCTGCCCACGGGTGCGGGCGCACGCATGAACGCACGGGTCGTGCTTGCCCTCGCGCTCGTCGCACTGGCGTTGTGGACGGCGGCGGGATTTCTCCCCGCATTGATCTGGGCCGCGATTCTCGCAACCAGCCTGTGGCCGCTCTACACCAAGTTTGCGGCACGCGTGAGCTCCGGCCGGTCTAGCCTGGCCCCGCTGGTCTTCACGCTCGTCGTCGCCCTCATCCTGTTTACGCCGATGTCGCTTGCCGTCTATCAGATCGCGCAACAAGGCGATCTGCTCGTGGGCTGGATGAAACAGGCCGGAGAGAGCGGGATCGAAGTGCCCGATTGGCTCGCCCGCCTTCCGATCGCCGCAGGGAGCATGGAGCAGTGGTGGCGCAGCAATCTTTCCGATCCCAAAGCCGCGACCGCATGGCTGAAAAGCGTCAATGCAGACAACGCATCGGAACTGTTTCGAACGTTCGGCGGACAGCTGCTTCACCGCATGTTTCTTCTATTCTTCTCGCTGGTGGCCTTGTTCGTCCTGCTGCGCAACGGCCGGTCGATCTCGGGCCGCGTGCTGGAAACCTGCGATCGGCTTTTCGGCGAGGCGGGAGAGGGTCTCGCCGAGCAAATGGTCGATGCGATCCGCGGCACGGTGAACGGCACGGTGCTGGTCGCCGCGGGCGAGGGATTGTTGATCGGCGTCGCCTATTTCGTCGCGGGGGTGCCGCATGCCATCGTATTCACGATCTTGACCACGGCCTTCGCCATGCTTCCCTTCGGCGCCTGGCTGGCCTTCACCGCCGCGGCGCTGGTCCTGATCTCCGGCGGAGGCAGCGGCTTCGCAGCCGCGGGCGTCTTCTTCTGGGGCGCGATCGTCATGTTGGCCGGCGATCATTTCGTATGGCCGACCCTGGTCGGCGACTCGGCGCGGCTACCGTTTCTGTTCGCGTTCGTCGGGATCTTTGGAGGCCTGGCTGCCTTCGGCCTCCTGGGCTTGTTTTTAGGCCCGGTGATCATGTCGGCGTTGCTGGTGGTCTGGCGCGAATGGGTGTTCCGACCTGTCGCAACCGAGAAGAACGGTTGAGTTGCCGCGGGCGAATCCCCAAGCACGCCAGAAAGCAAAAGGCACGGCGTTTGCGGCGCCGTGCCCTTCGCATTCAATGAGGCGATCGCCTCAGCTGTAGATCTCGAACAGTCCCGCGCCGCCCTGGCCACCGCCGATGCACATCGTCACGACGCCCCACTTGGCCTTGCGGCGCTTGCCTTCCTGGAGGATGTGGCCGGTGAGGCGCGCGCCGGTCATGCCGAAGGGATGGCCGATCGCGATCGAGCCGCCGTTGACGTTGTACTTGGCGGGATCGATGCCGAGCTTGTCGCGCGAATAGAGGCACTGGCTGGCGAAGGCTTCGTTGAGCTCCCAC
>NZ_JADPIT010000029.1:96866-99585 GCF_023073035.1 Bradyrhizobium sp. 62 | reverse complement strand
TGTCGTCGATCTTCAGGCCGTGACGCTTCAACAGCTTCGGCACGGCAAAGATCGGGCCGATGCCCATCTCGTCCGGCTCGCACCCCGCGGCCGCCCAGGCGACGAAGCGGCCCATGGGATTGAGGCCGCGCTTCTCCGCGTCCTTGGCTTCCATCAGCACCACGGCCGCGGCACCGTCCGACAATTGGCTGGCGTTGCCCGCCGTGACGAACTTGCCGGGGCCCCTGACGGGCTCGAGCTTGGCGAGACCTTCCAGCGTGGTCTCGGGCCGGTTGCACTCGTCGCGGTCGACGACGTAATCGACGATCGACTCGGCCTTGGTCGCCTTGTCGACCACTTTCATCTTGGTCTTCATCGGGACGATCTCGTCCTTGAACTTGCCCGCCTGCTGCGCGGCGGCCATGCGGCGCTGCGACTCGAGCGAATATTCGTCCTGATATTCACGGCTGAGATTGTAGCGCTCGGCGACGATGTCGGCGGTGTCGATCATCGCCATGAAGATCGCCGGCGCCGTCTTGAGCAGCTCGGGATCGATCGATTCCTTCGGAGTGCCGCCGCCCGGCATCGAGATGCTCTCGACCCCGCCTGCGACGATGCAGTCCGAACCGTCCGAGCGGATCGAGTTGGCGGCCATCGCAATGGTCTGGAGACCGGACGAGCAGAACCGGTTCACCGAGACGCCCCCGGTCGATTTCGGCATTCCTGCCAGCAGCGCGGCCTGGCGGCCGATGTTCGGCGCGCCATGGGCGCAATTGCCGAGATAGCAATCCTCGACATAGTCCTTCTCGACGCCGGCGCGGTCGACCGCGTGGTGAATGGCGTGGGCCGCGAGCGACATCGGCGGGGTGATGTTGAACCCGCCGCGGCCGGATTTCGCGAGGCCCGTGCGTGCATAGGAAACGATGACGGCTTCACGCATTGTTTTCTCCCTTTTCGAACGATTTTGAACGGAGCGTCGGTCGACGTCTTCTCGGCGCCATTGGTACACAAAGTGCAGCGGTCGCGGGAGAAATAAAAACGCCGCCCTCGCGAGAGGGCGGCGTTGTTCCGCGGGTCGGAATATGTCGGCGTATCAGAACGTCAGCGCCTTGACCTGCTTGACCTGCGGCAGGGCCTGCACCTTGGCGAGCAGATCGGCCGGCACCGCGCCGTCGACCTCGATCAGCGCGATGGCATCGGAGCCCGGCGCGACGCGGCCGAGATGGAAGGTCGCGATGTTGATCTTGGCATCGCCGAGCAGGCTCGCGAACTTGCCGATGAAGCCCGGCTTGTCCTCGTTGGTCACGTAGATCATCGACTTGCCGAATTCGGCGTCGACGCGGATCCCCTTGATGTCGACCAGGCGCGGCTTGCCGTCGGCATAGACCGTGCCCGAGACTGACCGCTCCTGCCGCTCGGTGGTGACGGTGACGGTGATCAGGCTTTCATAGTCGCTCTGGGCGGCGCGCACGATCTCGTCCACCACCATGCCGCGCTCCTTGGCGACGACGGGCGCGGAGACGACGTTGACCTCGCCCAGCATCGGCCGCAGCAGGCCGGACAGCACGGCGGAGGTGATCGCCTTGATCTTCATCTCGGCGACGTGGCCCTCATAGGTGATCTCGACCTTGAGAATGCCGCTCTCGGTGAGCTGTCCCGCGAACGAGCCGAGCTTTTCGGCGAGCGCGATGAACGGCTTCAGCTTCGGCGCCTCTTCCGCCGTGATCGAGGGGAAGTTGACGGCATTCGAGATCGCGCCGGTGAGCAGGTAATCCGACATCTGCTCGGCGACCTGAAGCGCGACGTTCTCCTGCGCTTCCGTGGTGGACGCGCCGAGATGCGGCGTGCAGATCACGTTGGGATGGCCGAACAGCACGTTCGCGGTGGCGGGCTCCTCGACAAAGACGTCGAAGGCGGCGCCTGCGATGTGCTTGGAATTCAAGGCGTCGACCACGGCCTGCTCGTCGACGAGGCCGCCGCGGGCGCAGTTGATCAGGCGCACGCCCTTCTTCATCTTGGCGATCGCGGCTGCGTCGATGATGTTCTTGGTCTTCTCGGTGAGCGGCGTATGCAGCGTGATGAAGTCGGCGCGCTTGAGCAGGTCGTCGAGCTCGACCTTCTCGACGCCGATGTCCCTGGCGCGCTCCGGCGACAGGAACGGATCGAACGCGATCACCTTCATGCGCAGGCCGAGCGCGCGGTCGGCGACGATCGAGCCGATGTTGCCGCAGCCGACGACGCCGAGCACCTTGCCGGTGATCTCGACGCCCATGAAGCGGTTCTTCTCCCACTTGCCGGCCTGGGTCGAAGCGTCCGCCTGCGGAATCTCGCGCGCCAGCGCCAGCATCAGGGTGATGGCGTGCTCGGCGGTCGTGATCGAATTGCCGAACGGTGTGTTCATCACGATGATGCCCTTGGCCGTGGCGGCGGGAATCTCGACGTTGTCGACGCCGATGCCGGCGCGGCCGATCACCTTGAGATTGGTCGCCTTCTCGAGGATCTTCGCGGTCGCCTTGGTCGCCGAGCGGATCGCGAGGCCGTCGTAATTGCCGATGATCTCGGCGAGCTTGTCCTTGTCCTTGCCGAGATTGGGCTGGAAGTCGACCTCGACGCCGCGGTCCTTGAAGATCTGAACGGCGGCGGGAGAGAGCGCGTCGGAAATGAGAACCTTGGGTTTGGTCATGGGAATGATCCCTGATGGTCGATAAATCTGAGACCGTCATCCGCGGCTTGACCCGCA
>NZ_JADPIT010000029.1:87400-96808 GCF_023073035.1 Bradyrhizobium sp. 62 | reverse complement strand
CCCGGCCATGACGAGATGAGATACGCGACGAGCGAAGCCTGCTTACGCCGCCTTGGCGAGCGTGGCCTTGGTCTCGGCGAAGGCCCAGTCGATCCACTGGGTCAGCAGCGCGACATCGCTGGCCTCGACGGTGGCGCCGCACCAGATGCGCAGGCCGGCGGGCGCATCGCGGTAGTAGGCGAAGTCGTAGCCCGCGCCTTCCTTCTCGACCAGCGCCACCAGCTTCTTGGAGAAGTCGGCCTGCGCGTCCTCGGAGAGCGAGGTGATCGCGGGATCGGTGAACTTCAGGCACACCGAAGTGTTGGAGCGGATCGCGGCGTCCTTGGCGAGGAAGTCGATCCAGGGCGTCTTCGCCTTCCAGTCGGCGAGCACCCTGGTGTTGGCGTCGGCGCGCGCGATCAGCGCCTTCAGGCCACCGATCGACTTGGCCCAGTTCAGCGCGTCGAGATAATCCTCGACGCAGAGCATCGACGGCGTGTTGATGGTCTCGCCGACGAAAATGCCTTCGTTGATCTTGCCGCCCTTGGTCATGCGGAAAATCTTCGGCAGCGGCCAGGCCGGCTTGTAGGTTTCGAGCCGCTCCACGGCGCGGGGCGACAGGATCAGCATGCCGTGCGCGGCTTCGCCGCCGAGCGCCTTCTGCCAGGAGAAGGTGACGACGTCGAGCTTGGCCCAGTCGAGCGGTTGCGCGAACGCGGCCGAGGTGGCGTCGCAGATGGTCAGGCCTTCGCGAGTGGCGCTGATCCAGTCGGCGTTAGGCACGCGCACGCCCGAGGTGGTGCCGTTCCAGGTGAAGACGACGTCGGACTTCGGATCGACCTTGGAGAGGTCGGGGATCTCACCGTAAGCCGCGTTGAGCTTGGTGACGTCCTTGAGCTTCAATTCCTTGACGATGTCGCTGACCCAGCCCTCGCCGAAGGATTCCCAGGCGAGCGTGGTGACGGGCCGCGCCCCCAGCATCGACCACAGCGCCATCTCGACAGCGCCGGTATCGGAGGCCGGCACGATGCCGATGCGATAATCGGCGGGCACTTCGAGCACCTCGCGCGTCAAATCGATCGCGAGCTTGAGCTTGGTCTTGCCGACCTTCGCGCGATGCGAACGGCCGAGCGCTGCGTCCTTGAGATTTTGGGCATTCCATCCGGGGCGCTTGGCGCAGGGACCGGAGGAAAAATGCGGCACGTTCGGCCGCGAAGCGGGCTTCGCTACAGTCATCGTCTACCCTTCCAGATAGTAAGCCTCCCGTTGGGGGGAGGTGTCCCGCCGCGGCAGATACGGGAATCGGGAAGACCAGTCAAGGAAGTTCCGGAGCCTCACGCGCGAGTGATGGCGCCTCCGGTGTGATTTTGGGGGATTCGACCACGGCCAGCGCGTTCAGCAAGTCCGTGGCATCGTTGATCAATTGCGCGGCGCGGCGGCGGCTGCCTACTTTCAAAATGCATTTGTCATTGGCCTGCACGACGTAGTCGTTGCCGACCTTGATCATCGAATAGCTTGTCATCGAAATCCCCGAACCGATCGAGCCCGGTTTCAGACGCTCGCGTAGCACCGTTCGTTCCTGGTTCCATGTGAACGTCGAACGGGTAGTTTATCAGCTCTTAACATGAACGTATGCGCGATCCGATTTCGCTGATCGCGCAAGGCTCATGGCGCGCTGCGTCAAAAGCGGACAGTCATGCCGACGTGACTCGCGGTGAACCCAAGCCGCTTGTAGAAGCGCTGCGCATCTGTTCGCGTCTGATGTGTGAGCAGTTCGACCAGATTGCAGCCGCGCGCTTTCGCTTCCGTCACCGCCCATTGCACCAATTGCTCGCCGATGCCGCGGCTGCGGCAATCGGAAGCAACGCGGACGTCTTCGAGCAGACCCCGCCGGCCGCCTTGCGAGCTGAGACCCGGCAGGATCGCGAGCTGCAGGCAGCCGACCACCCTGCCCTCGCTCTCCGCAACCACGAGCTGGATATTTTGATCGCGCTCGACCCGCGCGAATGCCTCGTAATAGGACGCAGGCAACGGGTCTTCTACGCGCTCGCGTGCGCGCCCGAGATGATCGTCGGCGAGCATCGCCACGATCGCAGCAACGTCCTCGCGGCGCGCGGGACGAATGGAGACGGATTCGGCGTTCATGAAGTTACTCCTGCCTCAGCGCGCCTTAGCGCACCTTGGGAAGCCCGAGAAAGGTCTCAGCTTCGGCGATCCAGCGGCGGACGGCGGCAAAGCGGCCGAGATCGAAGCCGCCTTCATGCGCAACGCGGGTATAGGCGAGCAGTGACACCTCGGCGAGCGAGACGGCATCGCCGGCGAGGAAACGGCTGCCGGCGAGATGCTGCTCCATGCGGTCAAGCGCCGCATAGCCGCGCTTGACCTTTTCAGGATCGAGCTCGGAGGCGTCCTTGCCGAGATAGACGAGCTGGAAGCGGCACACCGCGATGTAGGGCTCGTGGCTGTATTGTTCCCAGAACAGCCATTCGTCCATCTTGGCGGCGGTGAAAGCATCGCGCGGAATGAGCACGCTGTCGCGCGCGAGATAGCGGATGATGGCATTGGATTGCGCCAGCGTGCGGCCGTCGTCGAAAGCGACGGTGGGCACCTGGCCGGCACCATTCATCTCGAGGAATTGCGCCGTGCGGCTTTCGCCCTTGCGAGTGTCGATCTCGATCCACTGGTAGGGCAGCGCGAGCTTGTCGCAGACCCACTTCACCTTCAGACAATTGCCGGAATTGGTATCGCCGTAGATCCGCATCGCTGCCCCCCGCGCATTCGGCGACAGAGCATCAGGACGGAGGCGGCCTGTCAATCGGCGCCGCGCGCCGGCGCGTCAGAACTTGTAGCCGAGACCGGCGCGAACGGTGTTGATGCTGGTGTCGACCGCCGAGCTGAAGCGGATGTATTCGTATTCACCGCGGAAGAACAGGCCACCAACCAGATTGACGTCGACGCCAAGACCGGCGGTGTAGCCGTAGATCAAATGGTTATGCTGGGCATCCGTCGAGCTCAGCAGCGCGAGTGGAGTATAGGTGCCGAGTTGGGTCGCGCTGATGCGGTCCTGCGCACTGACCGTGCGGATGATGTCGGCATTCCCAAGTGCGAGACCCGCGAACATGTAGGGCAGAAAGCATCCCCAGGCGTAAGCTGCGCGGCCGCGGAATGTCGCCATGTCGCTGATGTTGATCGATGACGTGGAGGTCGCCGTGACGTCGTGAAAATTGCCGTCGGACAGGGCGACGGGGCTCACGCGCCGCTCCGACGCTGACGCCGTTCCACCAAACTTGCCGTGCAGGTAGCTGAATTCAAGGCCGAGTACGACATCGTCCCACTGGCCATTGTAGCCGACGAAAGCGCCGTAGCCGCTGGTACGCTGCGAAGCCTTGCCAAGTCCGAGGTTCCACTGCGATACACCCATCGAACTTTCGATCAAGGTATCGGCCAGCAACGCCGCCATCATGTTGCGGGTCGAGCCGTTGAAGTTCTCGTCCGACGAGCCATAGCCGCCCTGGGCGCCGATATAGCTGCCCTGCCAGTTGACGTTGGACTTGCTCAAGCCGTCGGTGAAGCCACCGCGCAGGATGGGAAGATCGGAAAGATCGGCCGCATGCGCCGCAGAGACCGTCCCCAACATCGCCGCCGCCAACAAAAGCCTACGCATCGAACGCTCCATCGAACTCGATCTTTCAGCCCTGATCATGGCTCGTTAACCTTAACCAATGGTTGCGTCGCAGCCTTTCGTCGCCGCTCGCCATGAAAAATACGCAAAGCGAAACGGCGCGGGATGATCCCGCGCCGTTAAGAAGTCCTAAGCGATGAGGCTGTCGATCAGCCCTTGGTGACGAGCGGCGGCATGTAGGCCGGCGGGCTGTTGAGATCCCAGCGCACGCCGAGCTTGACGTCGTGCGAGGTGAGCTCCTTGATCTTGATCGTTGACGGACCCGAGGCGCTGTTGTCGAACAAGCGATAGTTGCCGGGCGCCGCGTCGCCGAGGTTCATGTAGCTGTAGGCCAGTTCGACGGTGAACCCGGGATTGACCTTGTAGGCGAGACCGGCGTGGGCGGCCCAGGCGAGGTTCCACTTTCCGTTGTCGGCGAAGTAAGCGACGCTGTTGTTGAGCCCGGGGCTGTACGACACGCCGTCGTCGCGGAAGCCGCTGATCTTGTTGTAGGAGCCGCCGACACCGGCGCCGATGAACGGGGTGATGCACCACCAGGTGCCGAGATCGACATAGGCATTCGCCATGACGACCCACTCGGATTTGCTGCCGCTGTAATTGTTGACGCCGACGAAGCCGGGTCCAATGACGTTGTCGCTGCCGTGCAGATTGGCCCTGCCCCGGTACTGGCCGATCACGTCGCCACGGAACCAGTTGTTGAAGCGGTAGCCGACGCCGAGATCGAACAGCGTCGCCGAGTCGAAGCCGAGTCCCTCCGTCGTCTTCGTAAACCCAGGCGCTACGGCGCCCTCGATGCTCTTGGCGCGCTGGTTGGTCATGCCGACGTCGCCGCGCAGATACCAGCCTCCGAAGTCGGCGGGCGGCGCCGGGGGCGCGTACATCGGAGGGGGCGCCGCGATCGGCATGTCGGCGGCGAACGCCACCGAGGAGATCAGGGTTGCCGCACCCGCGGCAAGGAGAGACTTAACGCTACGCATTGGCTTCGTCCTTTTGGCCGGTGAGGCAATACGGCGCCTCACGTTCTGGAAACTCACGGCCCGGACGATGCCAGCAAATGTTTAAGCGCCACTTAACCCTAATTTTTAAGGTTGATTTTTTCTAACCGCTCACGCGCATGCGGGGCGAGCGTTGCAAAAATGCAGCGCAAATGCGACGCCGTCGCCGCATGTCCTAACGATGTATGAAGCCGCGCTGCAGCAAGACAGGATATGTTAACGCGCATGCCGCGGTAGCTTGGGCAGGAACACCGCAAGCAGGCCGATCGCCGGCAGATAGGCGCAGACCTGGTAGACGAACGCGATTGAGGTATGGTCGGCGAGCTTGCCGAGCACGGCGGCGCCCAAGCCGCCGATGCCGAACGCGACACCGAAGAACACGCCGGAGATCATGCCGAAGCGATGCGGGACCAACTCCTGCGCGAACACGATGATCGACGACGTCGTTGAGGAGATGATCAGGCCGATGATCACGGACAGCACCGCGCTCGCATAGAGCCCGGCATAGGGCAGCGCCAGCGTGAACGGCAGCGCCCCCAGGATCGAGATCCAGATCACGATCTTGCGGCCGAAGCGATCGCCCAGGGGACCACCGAGAAAAGCCCCGACCGCATTCGCCGCGAGGAAAATGAAGAGATACATCTGCGCGGCTTGCGTCGACACGCCGAACCGGTCGATCAGATAGAAGATGTAGTAGCTCGACAGGCTCGAGACGTAGAGCTGTTTCGAGAACAGCAGCGCGACCAGCACGAGGAGCGCAACGACGACGCGACGCGAGCTCGGCGCGTCGGGATGGGCTTGAGCCACCGCGGTCTTCTTCGCCTTGATCTGCGGTTCGTACCAGCGGCCGATGCGCCAGAGGATGAGGATCGCGAGGAAGGCGATCGAGGAGAACCAGGCGATGCTGCCCTGCCCGAACGGCACGACGATGAGCGCGGCCAGCACCGGTCCCATCGAGGTGCCAAAACTGCCGCCGAGCTGGAATACCGATTGCGCAAAACCGTAGCGGCCGCCGGAGGCCAGCCGCGCGATGCGCGCCGACTCCGGATGAAACACCGCCGAGCCGAGACCGACCAGCGCGGCGGCGACGAGGATGACGAGATATTGGTGGGCGGCACTGAGCAGCAACAGACCGAAGAAGGTCGAGGCCATGCCGATCGACAGCGAATAAGGCTGCGCCTTCTTGTCGGTGTAGTGGCCGACCACCGGCTGGAGCAGCGAGGCCGTGAACTGGAAGGCCAGCGTGATCATGCCGATCTGCGCGAAGTCGAGCGCGTAGGTGTCCTTCAGGATCGGATACACCGAGGCGATCAGCGACTGCATGGTGTCGTTGAGGAAGTGCGAGAAGCTGATGCCGGCCAGCACGACGTAGGCCGGCCCTGCGGCCTTGGCTGCTTGTGCCACGTCGCTGACGATGACGGGTTCGGTCAGCGCTTCCTCTGAGACGACGACAGGCTTGTTCACTGGAGCATCCCGGCGGGCGCGGCAGATTGCCGCGACAAGCTCATTACGATGCAGGGAGTGGTGGAACCACCGCCAATCGCAAATGGCTGCGATGCATCTCTTACCTCTCCGCGAGTCCGGAATCGTAGGGTGGGCAAAAGCGCACTTGCGCCGTGCCCACCATCGACCGACAGCGCAACAGAAGCGGTGGGCACGCTTCGCTTTGCCCACCCTACGATACTGTGGTCGAGGAAGAGCTTACGCCGCGGCCTGCCCGAGCGCCGAGACGATGGTATCGACGACGTCCTCGACCAGGATGCGATCCTCGCCCTCGCCCATGACGCGGATCACCGGCTCGGTGCCGGAGGAGCGGATCAGCAGGCGGCCGTGGCCGTTGAGCCGCTGCTCGCCATCGGAGATCGCCGATTTGACATCGGAATTGTCGAGCGGCTTGCCGCCCTTGTGACGGACGTTCTTCAGGATCTGCGGCAGCGGATCGAAACGGTGGCAGACTTCCGACACCGGGCGGCGCAGCTTCTGCACCACGGCAAGCACCTGCAACGCGGCAACGAAGCCGTCGCCGGTGGTGGCGTAGTCGGACAGGATGATGTGGCCGGACTGCTCGCCGCCGAGATTATAGCCGCCGTTCAGCATCTGCTCGAGCACGTAGCGATCGCCGACCGGCGTCCGCACGAGATCGAGCCCCTGCGCATTGAGGAAGCGCTCGAGCCCGAGGTTCGACATCACGGTGGCGACGATGCCCGATCGCGACAGCCGGCCGTCTTCCTTCCAGCTCTGCGCGATCACCGCGAGCAGCTGGTCGCCGTCGACGATGTGGCCGCGCTCGTCGACCAGGATGACGCGATCGGCGTCGCCGTCGAGCGCGATGCCGATGTCGGCGCGCATCTCGCGGACCTTCTTCGACAGCGCTTCCGGCGAGGTGGAGCCGCATTCCTTGTTGATGTTGAAGCCGTCGGGCTCGACCCCGATCGGAATCACGTCGGCGCCCAGCTCCCACAGCGCTTCCGGCACCACCTTGTAGGCGGCGCCATTGGCGCAATCGACCACGACGCGAAGGCCGTCGAGCGACAGATCGCGCGGCAGCGTGCGCTTGGCGAATTCGATGTAGCGGTCATGCACGCCGTCAATGCGGCGGGCGCGGCCGAGACTGGCGCTCTGGGCGAGACGCTTGTCGATGGGCTCGTCGAGCAGCTGCTCGATCTGCTTCTCGACGTCGTCGGAGAGCTTGAAGCCCTGCGGGCCGAACAGCTTGATGCCGTTGTCCTCGAACAGGTTGTGCGAGGCGGAGATCATCACGCCGAGATCGGCGCGCATCGACTTGGTCAACATCGCGACCGCCGGCGTCGGCATCGGGCCGACCAGCAGCACGTCCATGCCGACCGAGGTGAAGCCCGCCACCATGGCGTATTCGATCATGTAGCCGGACAGGCGGGTATCCTTGCCGATC
Organism: Bradyrhizobium sp. 62; assembly: GCF_023073035.1. Lineage (NCBI taxonomy): Bacteria > Pseudomonadati > Pseudomonadota > Alphaproteobacteria > Hyphomicrobiales > Nitrobacteraceae > Bradyrhizobium > Bradyrhizobium sp. 62. Next base: position 89,241 of record NZ_JADPIT010000029.1, on the reverse strand, counting down.
ACGACCCTGTGGCGGTGATCACCGCGCTGAAACGCCAGGCCTGCGGCCTGGCCGACCTTGAGCGCGAGCTCCGGCGTGATCAGTCCGTTGGCGCGGCCCCGGATCCCGTCCGTCCCGAAATATTTGCGGCTCATATCGTCCCCCACGCGACAACCAGGGATCCCCAATACAACCTGCGGGTGCCCTGGCGGGACCCGCATCCCTGATTTGCTGAGGTCTTATAAAGCCATCGCGGCTAACTTGGCTTCAAAAAATATGATAAATCATTACGGAACCGGGCAGGCCCCGATGCTGATAACGTCTTGTTAACATTATATTTCCAGCGAGGACGCCGGAACAGGGCGGAACCCGCGCCTAGTCCGAGCGCTTCACATGGCCGTCCCCGCGGCTCGGCGCCGGCTGGGTGACATTGACGGGATCGGAGCCCGGAAAGGTCTCTTCCAGACCTTCCTCCAGCGCTTCCTCGAGATCATGCTTCTCCTTGATCTCCTCCGGCGTCGGTCCGGTGTGCGGCCTGGTCATGGCGCCCTCCTCTCCACAAAGGATTTGCAAACGATTTGGCTGTGCATCCAACCATGCTAGATGACCCCTCGATCTTCCGATGCAAGACTCATCCGCTACTTCCGATGCAGACTCTTCCGATACAAGACGGGCCGGGGAAACGTTCATGAAGCACATCACCTGTATCGACGATCTTCGCACACTGCATCAGCGCCGCGTGCCGAAGGCGTTCTTCGATTATTGCGACCGCGGCTCCTACGCCGAGGAAACGCTGCGCGCCAACCGCGATGACATGCAGGCGATCAAGTTCCGCCAGCGTATCCTGGTCGACGTCTCCAAACGCGACACCGCCACCACGATCCTCGGCGAGCCCTCGACCATGCCGCTGATGCTCGCGCCGGTGGGCCTGCTCGGCATGCAGCATGGCGACGGCGAGATCCATGCCTGCCGCGCCGCGCAAGCCGCCGGTATCCCGTTCACGCAGTCGACGATGTCGATCTGCTCGATCGAGGACATCGCGGCCAGTGTCGAGAAGCCGTTCTGGTTCCAGCTCTACGTGATGAAGGACCGCGGCTTCATCAAGGAATTGATCCAGCGCGCGATCGCGGCGAAATGCTCCGCGCTGGTGCTGACCGTCGATCTCCAGGTGATCGGCCAGCGCCACCAGGACATCAAGAACGGCATGACAGTCCCGCCGGAATGGTCGCTCTCGAAGCTATTGGATTTCGCCAGCAAGCCCGCCTGGGTCTCCGGCGTGCTGCAAGGCAAGCGCCGCACCTTCGGTAACATCGCCGGCCATGTGAAGAACACCGGGGACCTCAATCGCCTCGCGGAGTGGACGGCGTCGCAATTCGATACGTCCCTGAACTGGAAGGACGTCGAGTGGGTCCGCAGCATCTGGCCGGGCAAGCTGATCATCAAGGGCATTCTGGATGTCGAGGACGCCGAGGAGGCCGCCAAGACCGGCGCGCAGGCGCTCGTCGTCTCGAACCACGGCGGCCGTCAGCTCGACGGCGCGCCGTCATCGATCGAGGTGCTGCCCGAGATCGCCGAGGCGGTCGGTGACAGGATGGAGATCATGTTCGACGGCGGCATTCGCTCCGGCCAGGACGTGATGCGCGCGCTCGCGCTCGGTGCAAAGTCCTGCATGATCGGCCGCGCCTATGCCTATGGTCTTGGCGCCGGCGGCCAGGCCGGCGTCGCCAAGGCGATCGACATCATCCAGAAGGAGTTGCTCACCACCATGGGCCTGTGCGGCGTCAACAGAATCGACGAGATCGACGAGCATATCATCGCGATGTGACCGCAGCGGTGTGGCAAAAAGCAACCGCTTCAAACTC
>NZ_JADPIT010000029.1:73072-87390 GCF_023073035.1 Bradyrhizobium sp. 62 | reverse complement strand
CGGCGAAGGCCGGGACCCATAGCCACAGCGAGTAGTTTGGCGAAGATTGCTAGTTATTCAACCTTCGCGCGGTACTGAGACCTGCGCCCAACGATAGATCACGGGGTATGGGTCCCGGCCTTCGCCGGGACGACACTGAAGATGTCGCCGCAGCAGCACCTTCACATCGGCGGCGTCACCCCATCGCGGCCGACGTTGACCCGGTTGGCTTCCAGCGAACCATCGTCCTTCTTCACCGCACCGAAAATGATCAGCTTGGCGCCGGGCTTGAGCTCGGATTTGTCGCTGGCCACGAAGGTGACGATCGGCGTGTCCGTGGGCACCACGACTTTCTTCTCGCCGTCCTTGTACTTGACCGTGATGTTCTGGCCGTCGGTGCCCTTCACCGTCTGCGCCACGGTGGCGTTGGTCATGGTCGAGTTGGCGCGCGCATCCCAGGGACGAAAACCTTCGGCCGCGCCGCGCTGGTTTTCAGGGAAGATGTGCACCGCAATCGCCTTCTGGGTGCCGTCGGGCTCAGGCATTCCGGTGACGCCGATATAGGAACCGTCCTTGATCTCCGACAACGACGTCTTCACCACCGCGAAGACCGCGACGTTGTCGGTCATGCGCACCTTCACGTCGTTGCCTTCGCGGGTCTTGATTCCGAGCGTGTTGCCGTCGACGCTCTCGATGGTGCCGCGGATGCGGACCGTCGGCGTCTGCTGCGCCAGGGCGGATGACGTGACGATGCAGGCGGCGAATGCGGCCACGCCAACGCGTGATATCCAGCTTCTGTTCGACATGTTGTTAGTCTCCGTTTACATCGGCGGCGTCAGGCCGTCGCGGCCGACGCTGACGCGGTTGGTTTCGAACGAGCCGTCCGGCAGCTGCTTCATGAAGGCGATCACCTTGGCGCCGGCCTTCAGATCGGATTTGTCGCCGGGCACGAAGGTCACCACCGGCGTATTGTCGGCGACGAACACCTTCTTCTCGCCGTCCTTGTACTTGACCAGCAGCGTATGGCCGTCATTGCCTACCACGCTCTCCGACACGGTCGCATTGGTCATGCTGGAGTTGGGCTTGAGGTCATAGGGGCGCGAGCCCTCGCCGGTGCCGCGCATGCTCTCCGGAAACACGTGGACCTCGACCGCGTTCGCGCCGCCGTCCGGTCCCGGCACGGTAGTGGCGCCGACGAAGGAGCCGGGCTTGATGTCGGCAAGTGAAATCCTGGTAATGCCCGACACGTTCACGTCGGAGGCGATGTGCAGCTTGACGTCCTCGCCGCTGCGCGCCTTGACCTGCATCGTGTCACCATTGACGCTTTCGATCGTGCCGCGCACGCGCGTCGGCACCGGCGCCCTTTGCGCAAGTGCGGAGAGGGTCGAGACGGCCACCATCGCGACGGCGATGAGCGGACGTGTGAAAGTTGCACGTTGAACAGACATGATGGTCTCCGATTGCGCCCTATTGTCCCTACGGACATAGAACTCCGGAGGTTACGCGCTATTCTCTCAAGTCTTTGTGAGATCGGCCTCGACCAGCGCGCGCAGCTCGGCCGTGACCTGCGGCCGCTGGCCGAACCACAGCTCGAAGCCGCGGATCGCCTGATGCAGCAGCATGCCGAGCCCGTCGGCGGTTTTCAGCCCGCGCGCCTGTGCGGCCGCGAGCAGCGGCGTCACCAGCGGGACATAGACGAGATCGGCGACCACGGCGCCATCCGCCAGGCGCGCCACGTCAAGGTCGAGTGAAGGCTGGCCGTCCATGCCGAGCGAGGTCGTGTTCACGAGAAGGTTTGCACGCGGCAGAATGTCGTGGATGCTGTCCCACGCAACAGGATGCACGTTCGGCCCGAACTGCCTTGCAAGCATCTCGGCCCGGGCGATGGTGCGATTGGCGAGATGGACGCAACTGATGCCCCGTTCGAGCAACCCGAACACGATGGCGCGCGAGGAGCCGCCGGCGCCCAGCACCAGCGCCTCTTCGGCTGCGTCCCAGCCGGGCGCGCTGGCATCGAGATTGCTGATAAAGCCCTCGACGTCGGTGTTGGTCGAGTGCAGCTCGCCGTCCGCAAACCACAGCGTGTTGGCCGCACCGACCGCCCGCGCGCGGGCATCGGGCGTCGAGAGCTCAAGCACGCCCTCCTTGTGCGGGATGGTGACGTTGGCGCCGACGAAGCCGCGCAGCGACAGCCGCAGCACGAAGTCGCGCAGATTATCGGGTGGAACCGCCTCGATGACATAGCCGCCCTCGATATCGAGCGTGCGCAGCCAGTAACGATGGATCAGCGGCGAGCGCGAATGCGCAGCCGGCCATCCGATCAGACAGGCTGCGGGAGCCTTGGTCACGGTCGTCCTCCCCTGGGGTCGTTTCGGAGGCGATCCATTTCGCGTCCCGCTAGCCCTGTCAAGCGCGCGGGCCGTCTCGGGAGAGGCTCGACGTCAGGTCGTGCCCGCCTCACCGGCCGCGGGCTGCGCCGCGCCACCCTTGATGTCGGCGACCGCACGCGCGATGGTCTCGCGATAGCGGGCGCGTGGCGGCGTGACGCCATGGGTGAGCAGCGCGCGGCGCACCGCAGGCGACGCCCCCGTGATGAACAGCCGGATGCCCTGGCGGTGGGCCTTGGCGGCGACGCGGCCGAGCACGTTGGCCGCGGTCGAATCCAAAAACGGCACCGCGGCGAAATCGACCACGAATCCCTTGCGCTTGTCGGCGATGCCGTCGAGCACGCTGCCGATCGCCGAGGCCGCGCCGAAGAAGAACGCGCCGGTGATGCGATAGACCAGCACGTCGCGATCGACCGCGAGCGCGGGGTCGTAAGGCACGCGCTCGCCATTTTCGTCGTCGGGACGATCGGCGGCCACCATCGGCGAACGTTCCTCGATGCCGGTCATTTCCGCCATACGATGGATGAACAGCACCGCGCCGAGCGCGAAGCCGACCAGAATCCCTTCGGTCAGATCGCGGAAGATGGTGAGCAGGAAGGTTGCGAGCAGCACCACGGCATCGCCCCATGACGAGCGAAGGAGCGTCGCGAATTCGTGCTTCTCCGCCATGGTCCAAGCCACCACGACGAGCACGGCGGCGAGCGCGGCCAGCGGGATGTAGCTCGCGAGCGGCGCTGCGATCAGCATGAACAGCAGCAGAAATACCGAATGCAGCATGCCCGCGAGCGGCCCCCGCGCGCCGGCGCGGATGTTGGTCGCGGTACGCGCGATCAGCCCCGTGACACAGATGCCGCCGAACAGCGCCGCGCCGACATTGGCGGCGCCTTGCGCCACCAGCTCGCAATTGGAGCGGTGACGGCGACCGGTCATGCCGTCGGCCACCACCGCCGACAGCAGCGATTCGATGGCGGCGAGCAGCGCGAAAGAGATCGCATCCGGCAGCACGGCGGTCGCCTTCGCGAGCGAGAACGCAGGCAAGGCCGGCGAGGGCAGTTCGCGCGGAATGCCGCCGAAGCGAGAGCCGACGGTCTCGACCGGCAGCGACAGCACGGCACATGCGACCGCCGCGAGCACGACCGCGATCAGGATGCCCGGCCAGGACGGCAGCCAACGTCGCAGGCCGGCGATGATGGCAATGCTGACGATCGCGACCGCGACGGCCGACGGATTGACGGTGTGCAGGCCGCCGGCAAGGGCGACCAGTTTCGGAACGAACTCGCTCGGCTCCTTCGCGAGGAGCGTGATCCCGCCGAGATCGCGCAGCTGGCTGGCGAAGATGATGACGGCGATGCCGGCGGTGAAGCCGACCGTCACCGGATACGGAATGAACTTGATATAGGTGCCGATCCGCAGGAAGCCCGCAGCGATCAGGAACAGGCCCGCCATCAGCGTCGCCAGGATCACGCCGTCGACCCCGTGACGGTCGGCGGTCGCCGCAACCAGCACAATGAAGGCGCCGGCAGGACCGCCGATCTGGAACCGGCTGCCGCCGAGCAGTGACGCAATGAAGCCGCCGACAACAGCGGTGTAAAGTCCGCGGTCCGGCGTCACACCGGAGGCGATTGCGATCGCCATCGACAGCGGCAGCGCGACGATCGCAACTGTGAGGCCCGCAAACACATCGGCGCGGAAATCCGATAGGCCGTAGCCCTCGCGCCATACGGTGACGAGCTTTGGCAGATAGAGTTCGGTGAAGGTCGGCCGACGAAGCTGGTGCAGCTTGCCTGCGTGTTCGCCTGTGATGCTCATTTCAGCAAAATGCTCCGCTGCCCACGACGCTCCGATGCATCGTGCGGCCGCGTATCGGGGCGCGACGGTGCGTTAGTTAAGACTGCCTCCGAGCATGATCATTTGCGGGATCACGCCCCCACCCGACGCGGCGGCCCCGGCTCCTTGAGCCGAACGCCACGTCCGCCGCCTTCGCTGCGCGCCTGTTCGCCGATCAGCTCGACGCCGGCCCGATCAAAGGCTTCGACCACCTTCATCAAGGTCTCGACCACGCCACGGACGTTGCCGGTGCTCGCCTCCATCCGCTGAATGGTCGGCAGCGATACGCCTGCAAGCTCCGCCAAGGCCCTCTGGTCAATGCCGAGCAGCGCGCGCGCTGCCCGCATCTGGAACGACGTGATCACCTTGGCCTCACGTATGAACGATTATAAATGATGTCTGGAGCATGCACAATGATGTAAAATACATCAAGTTGAGCCGAACGCAAGAGGGCCCTCGCCGCCACGTGCTCCGCGTCGCCCTCTCCCCGTACGAACGGAGAGAGGGCGAGAGCAGTACGTGCCTCACTGCGAGAGGCAGCTCACGCCGCGTGCTGATGCGCAGCGATGATCTGGTCGGCGGCGCGCCCCGTGACTTCGGCCATGTGGTCGAACTGGCGGGTGAAGCTGCCGGCGCCTGCCGTGGCCGAGCGCAGCTCGACGATCAACTCGCCGATCTCGGCTTCCGGCATCATGGCGCGGACGCAGTCCCATCCGCTCCAGCCGTCGCGGGTGTCGAAGCCGAGGATCTGGCCGCGACGCGCCGACAGGATCGCGTTGATCTTGGCGGTGGCGTCGGTCGGGCAGACGATCTCGACCACGTGGATCGGCTCCAGCAGCACCGACTGGCATTGCGGCAGGCCTTCATTGAGCCCGACCCGCGCCGCCGTGCGAAAGGCGAGGTCGGAGGAATCGACGCTGTGATAGGAGCCGTCGGTCAGCGTCACCTGCAAATCGGTGACCGGGAAACCGAGCGGGCCACGCGCAAGCCCGTCGACGACGCCCTCTTCCACCGCGCCGATATAGTTGCGGGGCACCGCACCGCCGACCACCTTCTCGGCGAACCTGAAGCCCTCGCCGCGCGGCAGCGGCCTGATGTCGAGCACGACATCGCCGAACTGGCCATGGCCGCCGGACTGTTTCTTGTGGCGGCCTCGCTGGACGATCGGCTTGCGGATGGTTTCCTGATAGCCGATCGCGGGTGGATGCGAGGCGACCTTGACGCCGAAACGGTCGCGTAGCCGCTCGCTCGCGACGCGCAGATGCATCTCGCCCTGCCCCCACAGCACGGTGTCGTGAGTCTGCGCGTTCATCACGAAGACGAGCGAAGGATCCTCCTCGTGCAGCCGCATCAGCGCCTGGCCGAGCTTGACGTCGTCCTTGCGGTCGGTGGCCGCAACCGAGATCGCGAGCACCGGCGGAGTGGGTTCGCTGGCGGCGAGCGCTGCCGGCTGGGTCTTGCCGTTCGAGACCGTGTCGCCGGTCTTGATCGGGTCGAGCTTGGCGAGCGCCACCGTGTCGCCGGCTTCCGCCGCGGCACGCTTGGTGTCGTAGGCTCCGGTGACGGCGAGGATGCCGGAGATGCGGCTGGCTCCGCCGGAGGAGGATTGCAGGGTGGCACCGTCGTCGAGATGGCCGGCGAGCATCCGTGTCAGCGACAGCTTTCCACCGTGCTGCGAGTGCAGCGTCTTGAAGACGAAGCCGAGGACGTCCCTGGTCTCGGGAACGCCGAGACGTTTTGCGGTCTCCGCGATACCGGGCGCCTCGTGGCGCAACGCTTTCATCAAACGCAGCACGCCGTTTTCGCGTGCGGCGGCGCCGAGCAGCACGGGGCAGATCAGCCCGTCGCGCAGTTCGCGGGCGAGATCGTCGAACACGGCATCGCGCGGTGGCGGAATGTCCTCGAGCAGCTGCTCCATCAGCGCATCGTCGTGATCGGCGAGCTTCTCCAGCATCGAGAAGCGGGCCTCCTTCTCGCGATCGAGATCGCCGCCTTGAAGCGCGACCACTTCGGAGGCCTTGTGCTCGCGGTAAATGAACGCGCGCTCCAGCGCGAGATCGACGAAGCCCTCGATCAGCTCGTCCTTCCAGATCGGGATCTGGCGCAGCACAAGCGGCACGCGAGAGGCGGGCTGGAGCATCTCGAGCGTCTCGCGGATGCGCTTGTTGGCGCGGTCGATCTTGTTGAGGAACAGGAAACGCGGGATCTTCAGCTCCTCCAGCTCGCGCAGGATGATCTGAAGCTGCGGCAGCTTCTTCTCGTCGGCTTCGCAGACCACGATTGCGGCATCGACCGCGGGCAGCGCGGCGCGCATGTCGTGGGCAAATTCCACGGAACCGGGACAATCGAGGAAGGTGTAGCTGTCGCCCATGAAACTCGTGGTGACGGCAGTCAGCCCGACGGTCATCTTGTGATGACGGGCCTCTGGCGTGGCGTCGCCGACGGAGGTTCCGGCATCGACGCTGCCGGCGCGAGGGATCGTGCCGGTTCGTGCCATGATCGCTTCGAGAAGTGTGGTTTTACCGCTTTGGAAAGGGCCCACCAGCGCGATGCACCGTGGACCTCGGGGACTTCTGACGTCTTGTCCCATTCGCCGCCTCCTTGGTGTGGAGCTCGGCCCATGATTGGGTCGGCAAACGCCGATGCTCTGCCCGTCCCCGAGATTTGGCAAGCATCAAACGTCGCTGCGGTGCGTCGTCGCGGGAATCGCGCCGGAGCGACGCGATTCACACACGGGAGTTGTTAACGGCCCGGGCGGAGTTCCAGGCTCTCGAGGCCGGCGGCGACGTTGAGGCCGACCTGGCCCTGCACGCTGAGCGGCTGGAGCGCGATCGAATTGTTGGAGCCGCCGACGAGCACGTTGCCGCCGAGGCCGACACCGACCGAGGCGCTGCCCTGCGCACCGGCGTAGTTGCCGGCGAGGTCGCCCGGGCCGAGCCGGTTCACCGGCGCGAACACGCCCCACGCCAAAGCCGTCTCCTGGGTGATGCCGATATCCAGACCGACCTTGCGGATGGTCGCGACGTAACGGTCGTCCGGCAAACCATCGACCCGCAGCACGCAACCGAGATGGGTCACCGATCCCACGATGAAGCCCACGCTGGCGCCGCCGCGGCATTCGAGCACGCCCACCTGCACCATCCGCGATTGCGCGCTGGCGCCCGCAACCGAGGCAACGAGGCTCGCAGCGGCAAGCCCGGCGAGGAGGAGTGAACGGCGCATGAAAATCTCCGGCGATGAATGCGATGCGAGCATGGGGGCGCGGCACACGCCGCGCGATGGTCTATGCCACAACAGTTCCCGTGGCGCCAGATCGTGCAGACTTGAAAGAAAAAGGGCCCGCATTGCGCGGGCCCTTTGATGTTACTTCATGTCTGCGAGTTCAGCGCAGATTGCCGCAGAAGCGCTGGATGCGCTTGCAGGCGTCTTCGAGGTCCGAGGTCTTGGTTGCGTAGGAGATGCGGAACGCGGGTCCGAGGCCGAAGGCCGAACCCTGCACCACGGCGACGCCTTCGGTCTCGAGCAGCTCGGTAACGAACGTCTCGTCATTGTCGATCACCTTGCCCGACGGCGCGGTCTTGCCGATGGTGCCGGCGCAGGACGGATAGACGTAGAAGGCACCCTCGGGACGCGGGCACTCGATGCCCTTGGCCTGGTTGAGCATGGAGACGACGAGGTCGCGGCGCTCCTTGAAGACCTTGTTGTTGGCGGGGATGAAGTCTTGCGGACCGTTCAGCGCCTCAACCGCGGCCCATTGCGCAATCGACGACGGGTTCGAGGTCGACTGCGACTGGATCGTCGACATCGCCTTGATCAGCTGCGCCGGGCCGCCGGCATAGCCGATACGCCAGCCGGTCATGCAATAGGCCTTCGACACGCCGTTCACGGTGAGCGTGCGGTCGTAGAGTTTCGGCTCGACCTGCGCGACCGTGGTGAACTGGAAGTCGTCATAGACGAGATGCTCATACATGTCGTCGGTCATCACCCAGACGTGGGGATGCTTGACCAGCACGTCGGTGAGCGCCTTGAGCTCGGTCCTGGTGTAGGCAGCTCCCGTCGGATTCGACGGCGAGCACAGGATCACCCATTTGGTCTTCGGCGTGATCGCGCGCTCGAGCGCCTCGGCCTGGAGCTTGAAGCCGGTCGCGGCGGTGCAGACCACCGGCACCGGCTCGCCGCCGGCCAGCGCCACCATCTCGGGATAGCTGACCCAGTACGGCGCGGGGATGATCACCTCGTCGCCCGGATTGATGGTTGCCATCAGCGCGTTGTAGAGCACCTGCTTGCCGCCGGTGCCGACGATGATCTGGTTCGCCTTATAGACGACGCCGTTCTCGCGCTGAAACTTGGCGATGATGGCTTCCTTCAACTCGGGAATGCCGTCGACCGCGGTGTACTTGGTCTTGCCCGCTTCGATGGCGTGGATCGCGGCCAGCTTGATGTTGGCGGGCGTGTCGAAGTCGGGCTCGCCGGCACCTAAGCCGATGACGTTGCGGCCCGCCGCTTTCAGCGCACGTGCTTTATCCGTGACCGCGATGGTCGCGGACGGCTTCACACGGTCGAGCGCAGCGGCAAGGAAGGACATCGTCATCTCCTGACAAGCGTCGTGAACCCTTTGGCTTCACGACTCCGATTGTGGGAATGAGCCACCCTAAAACGAGTGCCGTTGCACCGCAAGAAACTTCGGTCCGATCCCGCAAAAGTTTACGTGTCTGGCGCGCATCAAGCCGTGATTTCCCGCAATTTCCCGCAACTTTGCCAGGCAAATCCCACATATCCGACAAGGCGTGTCCTCGGAGCAATTTTGGCGGGTTGATCGCCGCGAAATCCAGACCGTCGTCATGCCCGGGCTTGTCCCGCCTGCGCGGCCCAAGCCGCTTCGGCGCGGCGAAGGCCCGGGCATCCGTTCTTCTGCTGCGTAGCTCAGACGTGGATGGCCGGGTCAAGCCCGGCCACGACGAAACGCGAGCGCTTGCGCTACACCAATGCAGGCGCCTTGCATCCCGCGTGGTGACGCAAGCGTGAACTGAGTTGGATGGTCGCACGAAAATGATCTTCCGCCGCATTGCAATGCGGTAGGGTTTTCGAGTTTTTCTATTGGCCGGGTCTTGCGGCGGATTCGCATCGGCATCATTGTTTAGCCGCGTTGCGAGGCAACAAGCGCCGCGCCCTCCCGTCTTCCGGAATCTCCTCAGAATGTACAAGCTCTATTCGATGCAGCGCTCGGGCAACAGCTACAAGGTCCGCCTTGCGCTGGCGCTGCTGAACTTGCCTTACGAAGCGGTCGAGGTGGACATTCTGCGCGGCGAGAGCCGCACCCCGGATTTCCTGGCCAAGAACCCGTCCGGCCAGGTGCCGCTGCTCGAGGTCGGCGACGATCGCTATCTCGCCGAGTCCAACGCCATTCTCTGGTATGTCGCCGTCGGCACGCCGCTCGCGCCGGAGAACCGCATCGATCGCGCCGACGCGCTGCAATGGATGTTCTTCGAGCAGCACGCGCTGGAGCCGAACATCGGCGCGGCCTATTTCTGGCTGTCGCTGGTAAGGGGCGGCCGCGACCTGCAGACTCATTCGCTGGAGGACTGGATGGAGCGCGGCTATGGCGCGCTCCAGGTGATGGAGAATCACCTCAAGACCAACGCCTATTTTGCGGCCCGGCAGCTCACGGTCGCCGACATCGCGCTGTACGGCTATACCCACCTCGCCGACCGCTGCGACTTCGACCTCTCGACCTTCCCGGCGATCCGTGACTGGCTCAAGCGCGTGGAAGCGGCGCCCGGCTTCGTCGCAATGGACTGGCGGCCGGCCGACATCGAGGATCCCGCCAGCATCGCCGCTGGCGCCTGAGGGATCGCGCTCTGGCGAATAGCGGGCATAAGGGTCACCATTGCCGCAATCTCGCCATTTTCCCTCGACTGGCCGCCGCAATATTGCCGATTGCAACAGTGAAATTGTTCGATGTCGCGGGTGATTCGCTCGCGCGTTGAAGGATTTAGACCATGATTCGGGTGTCCGGCACGGCAGGCTTTCAGGGCCCACCCGCTACCGTTTCGTCTTCCCGGCTGACCAATGCGGTCGCGGCCTCGCTCGCCGTCGCCGCGCTCTCGCTGTGCCTGATCGTCACCCTGACGGTGCTGTCGACCAAGGCGACCATGGCGATGGGCCTGCCGGTCTGATTCCCGCTTCATCCTGGACCCGCCTTCAAGGCGCCGCGTGGCCCGCACCGACCGGCATCGCGACAGGATTTCGATGAAATCACCTGTGGTCATCGTTGCAATCACCCTGACCGCGGCCATCCTCGTCGCGGCATCGCTGTTGATCTTCGTCGGCACACGCAAGGGCCAAGGGACGTCGACGCTGAATGCGCCCGCGCTGCAACAACGTCTCAGGCACGCGCATTTGGTCTAAAATCATCCGAAAGCTTTGCGCGTGAGCCAAAGCGCACCTTAAGCACACCGCGCGAAACCGCATCGCAATGGCGCAATGTTCGGTCAGTGTTGCCGCCTTACCTCGTTCAGGAAGGAGCGAGACAGGCCCATGCGGTTGGGATGGCGTGCGATCTCCGGTCCGGCGCTGACGGCAGCGACTTTGCTGCCGGCGATGTTTTTCGATCGCTTCGTCCCCATTCCCTCGCCCGCGCCGCTGCTCGTCTGCATCGTGGCGCTCGCCGGCGCGCTCTCGGGTCCCGCTTCCGCCGTCGCCAGCGCAGCTATCGCCGTCATCGGCGCGGCACTGCTGCTCCTCAGCCAGCACGGCGTTTCAGGCCTGACCACGGCGGATATGATCCGGCTCGGCCTCCTGGCGGCGGCCGCCGCGGGCACCGCAGGCATCACCGGCCTGATGCGCCAGCGGCTGCTCGGCACGTTTGCCGCCGAGCGTCGGAGCCACGCCATCGCCGCGCGGCTGTCGGCCGCACTCGACCAGGTCGATATCGGCATCGTGCTGCTCGACGCCGAGACGCGCGCCGAATTCATCAACCGCGCGTTCCGCGACTATTTTGCGGTGCCGGACGACATCGCCGACGGCAAGCCGCCGTTCATCGCGCTGATGTATCACGGCCGCGACACCGGCGCGTTCGAATTGCCCCAGGACGAGCTCGGCACCTTCATCGCACAGCGCATGGAGATGGTGCGGATCGGCGATGCCACGCCGATCAACATCGCCTTGCGCAATGGCGAGGTGTTGCGCTTCGTCTGTGCCGCGCTGCCCGATGGCGGGCGCATGCTGAGCTACACGCCCGTGACCGACCTGGTGCGCCACACCGATGCACCGTCCCGCGCCGACTACTACCGCTCACTGCGCGATCCCGCAGGCCGCAAGCTGATCCGTTATCTGCGCGTCGCGGAGTGATGCGCGATTGATCGGCACGCCTCTCATCACGTATGAAGGACGCCTCATCGATCGCGGGAATTTCATATGTCGCTCACCATTCGCCCCGTCACCAGGCAGGACTACGATCAATGGCTGCCGCTGTGGGACGGCTACAACGCCTTCTACGGCCGCTCCGGCCCGACCGCGCTCTCGCCCGAAATCACGCGCGTGACGTGGCAGCGCTTTTTCGATGCCTATGAGCCGGTGCACGGATTGGTCGCCGAGAGCGACGGCCGCCTGCTCGGGATGACGAATTACCTGTTTCACCGCAGCACCACCGCGATCGAGCCGTCCTGCTATCTGCAGGACCTGTTCACGACCGAGGACGCACGCGGCAAAGGTGTCGGCTCGGCGCTGATCCACGGCGTCTACGAGCGCGCGAAGCTCGCAGGCTCCCCGCGCGTGTACTGGCAAACGCATGAGACCAACGTCACGGCGCAGGGTCTGTACGACAAGGTCGCCGAGCGTTCCGGGTTCATCGTCTATCGCAACATATTCTGATCGTCGCGACGGGGCCTGTGGATAACTTTGCCTGTCACCCGCGCGTAACATAGCGGGACTAGGCTGCAGCTGCGTCTGATCAGCCCCCGTCACCGATCAAGCGCCCCAAAGCGGTCCCCGTCAGTCGCCGCGTCTGACAGGGGCCGCATTTTTTTGTCGGCAGTCGTTGTCCGCAGTTCCTTGTCAGCATGGCAGCAACGCGGCGCGCGGCTTGCTGCAGCGGCGCAGCGCAGTCACAATGCGCCCCTGCCTATCTCCGACAGGGATCTCCCATGGAAATTCGTAATCTCGGCGCCTCCGGCCTGCGCGTGTCTGCGGTCGGGCTCGGCTGCAACAATTTCGGCCAGCGCACGGATTTGGAGACCTCGCGCAAGGTGATCCATCGCGCGCTCGATCTCGGCATTACGCTGTTCGACACCGCCGACATCTATGCCGGCATGGGCGGTTCGGAAACGGTGCTCGGCACCGTGCTCGGCGACCGCCGCAAGGAGATCGTGCTCGCCACCAAATACTCAAAGCCGATGGCGACCGACGGAACCAAGCAGGGCGCTTCGCGCCGCTACATCATGAACGCAGTCGAGGCGAGCCTGACGCGGCTCAAGACCGACTATATCGATCTCTATCAGCAGCACGATTACGACCCGCTGACGCCGATGGAGGAGACGCTGCGCGCGCTCGACGATCTCATCCGTCAGGGCAAGGTGCGCTACATCGGCAATTCCAACTTTCCGGCCTGGCGCATGGCGGAAGCCGAATTCACCGCGCGCGCGATGAATGTCAGCCGCTTCGTGTCCTGCCAGGATGAATACAGCCTGCTGGTGCGCGACATCGAAAAGGACCTGCTGCCGGCCGCACAGGAGTACAAGCTCGGCCTCCTGCCGTTCTTCCCGCTTGCAAGTGGGCTCCTCACCGGCAAGTACCAGCGCGGCGCGGCGGCCCCGACCGATACGCGCTTCGGCAAGGTACCGGCGTTACGCGACCGCTACGTCACGCCGCGCAACGAGGACATCGTCGAGAAGCTCACGGCCTTCGCGAAAGCGCGCGGCCACAGCATGCTCGAGCTCGCCTTCTCCTGGCTCGCCGCGCGCCCGCAAGTGTCGAGCGTGATTGCCGGCGCCACCCGCGTCGAGCAGGTCGAGGAGAACGTGAGGGCGATTGCGTGGAAGCTCGGTGCGGAGGAGATGGCGGAGATCGATAAGATCACGCTGGGCTGATCGTTGCGAAGTGGCGCGCTACTTGGCGCCATGTCCGACCGTCTGGATCACCTCGAAGCCCTCGAACTGGGGATGGCCGAGATAGGTCGGCTTGGTGTCGCCGGCCCGCGCATGCGCGGCACGAAAAGCATCCGATTTGGTCCAGGCTTCGAAAGCGGCATGGTTGGCCCAGATCGTGTGCGAGGCGTACAGCGTGTGGTCCTCGAGCTCGGGCCCACGCAGCAGATGAAATTTGACGAAACCCTGTACCTTGTCCAAATGGGTATCGCGCGAAAGCCAGACCTGCTCGAAGGCGGCCTCGGAGCCCTTGACGACGCGGAAGCGGTTCATGGCGATGTACATGGGGATGGTCTCCTGATGTTCGGCTAATCATGTCGTCATTCCGGGACGCGCCGCAAGGCGCGAGCCCGGAATCGCAGTCAGGTAACCAGCCCCTTCATCGGACGTGCGCTTGCGCTATCCGGAAACACCGTCTCCGCCAGCACGCGATCGGACAGGCCGAACTGGCCCTGCAGCACGCCCTTGATCACCGAGCGCAGATCGGTGGTGGGCTTGAGGTCGCGGGCCTCAAAGAGGTTGGCGGGCTTGAGGCCGGGCCAGTCGGCAATGACGCGGCCGCCCTTCACCGCGCCGCCGGCGAGCAGCGCGATCGTTCCCGTGCCGTGATCGGTGCCATCGGTGCCGTTGATGCGCGCGGTGCGGCCGAATTCAGTGGCGACCACCACGGCGGTGTCGCGCCAGCGTTCCCCTAAGCCGGTTTCGAATTCGGCGAGCGCACCGTCGAGCCCGCCGAGCAGGAAGGCGAGGCGACCGATCGGCCCGCCTTCATTGGCGTGCGTGTCCCAGCCGTCGAAAGCGAGCGCTGCGATGCGCGGGCCGTCGTCGGACGCCATCACTTTTGCGGCGCCGCGCGCGACTTGCCGCATCTGCGCGACCGCATTGCCGGGCTTCGGCTTCATGTCGTCGCCGCTTGCGGCCTTCTCCAGCTGAAGGCCCTGCGACAGCACGGCGGCCAGCGCGGGATCGCGGTGACGATAGA
>NZ_JADPIT010000029.1:54152-73017 GCF_023073035.1 Bradyrhizobium sp. 62 | reverse complement strand
CGGAAGCGCCACCGGCGCCCAGCCGACGGTCGGCGCATTGCCACGCAGCACCAGCGGCGTGGTCGGGCCGACGGCAAGAGCACTCGATACCCGCTCGCCGCGCGGCAGCGCTTCCAGCGCGCGGTTGAGCCAGCCGGATTGCACGCGCCCCGGGCCGGCGTAGCCGCTTTCGAGCACGTCCTGGCCGTCGAAATGCGAGCGGTCGCGATAGGGCGTCGCGACCGCGTGGATCACCGCGGCGTGCCTATCGCGATACATGCGTGCGAACTCGGGCATCGCCGGGTGCAGCGCAAAGAACGTATCGAGCATGATCGCGGGATGGGCGCCGTCCGCCGTCAGCGCGATCGCCCCGTGCAAGCCGGCATAATCGGGATCGCCGACCGGCGCGACGGTCGAAAGCCCGTCAAGCGCGCCGCGCAGGATCACCACGATCAGCCGGGGATCCCGGCCATCAGCCGCGCGGGCGAATTTCGGCAAATATGCCCACGCCGCAAAAGAGGCACCGCCGAACAGGAGGCCGCGGCGCGAGGTGAGGAGCCGGTTCTCGACGCAGTCGATCATCATCATCTTCTCTGCATTTCCGGCGACATCAACAGCAGCGCCAGCGCCTGCTGCCGCGACTCCGCCCGCTCGATGGTGCGGCGCGTTTCGATCGAGGCCGCATCTGCGGCCGCAAATTCCAACAAATCGAGCGGATCGATGTTGGGCCCAAGCCGCGCGCCCATTTGCGCGGCAATGTCGAGCCGGAGCTTGATGCCTTCGGGAGCAGCCCACGCGGCGCTGGTATCAGCGAAACCATTCGGGCCGGCCGGCGACCACAGCGGCTGGCCCAGCAGATTGAGGTTGTTGAGATAGGCGCCGGGATCCTCCGGCACGCGCGCGAGCAGCCGGCCGCTCGCGACCAGGAAATCATAGGGGCTCCGCATCTTCGTCAGCGGCGCCTTCCACGCCTCGTCGGAATCGACCAGTGCGGTTGCGAGCGCCTTGAGATCCCCGTCGGTCTTGATGAAGACATCGCGCAATCGCGCCACCAGCGCCGGCGGCGGATCGTCGGCGACGAAATGGCGAACGAATTTGGTGGCGATGAAATTCGCGGTCGAGGAATGGCGTGCGATGTCCGCAAGCGCGGCTTCGCCCTGCGCAAGGCCGGTCGGCTCGTAGGTCCTGCCGAGCAGCATTTGCGGCCCGGGCTGGTGCGCATTGACATTGAACACGAACGAACCGGGCACCCCCAGCTGTCCCTGCCGGCCGGCAAAGGTCCAGCCGGTGATGATGCGCGCGAGCGAGGTGACGTCGTCCTGCGTGTAGCCGCCGCCGACGCCGAGCGTATGCAGCTCCATGATCTCGCGCGCGAGATTTTCGTTGAGCCCGCGCTTGCGGTTCTGGCCCGCGCGCGAGTCCGGTCCGAGCGATTGCTGGTTGTCGAGGAAGAACAGCATCGCCGGATGCTGCTCTACCGCCTTCAGCATGTCGGCGAAACGCCCGAGCACATGCGGCCTGATCGCCTCGCGCTCGAACGCGCCGGCCCATATCCGTGCCAGCTCGCCCTTGCTGGCGGAGATACAGAAATGGTTGGACCAGAACACGACCAGACGTTCGGTGAAGCCGCATTCGACCAGGGTCGCGCGCTGCAACCGCGCCAGTGCCTCGGCGCGAAAGGTCTTTTGGATGACGTTGAGCGGCTGCGGGGCAGGTTTTGCGGCAGCCGGCGCGGCCGCGTTGGGCTGCATGGTGTACGGCTTGGCCATATTGTCCGCCGGCTTGTTATCAATCGGCTTATTTTCAGTAGGCTTGGCCTCAGCCATCTGGCCGGCGATCTCGGTTGCCACGGCGTTCAGCGAGAGATTGCGGCGCGGTCCCGGCTTCTGATCGGCCGGCGCTTGCGACGGCGCTTCGGCCGGCGCGCCGGCTTTGGCGGCGGCCTCGCGCGCCTGCTTGACCTGGTCCTGATAGGCAAACACGGCCTGCCCGAGCTGCGGCGTGGATTGCAGGCCCGGCGACTCCAGCAGCACAGCGTTGGGGCGCGCGAGTTCCGCCTTCACAAAACCGCGAGGATCGGAGGCCGCGTTGATGAGATCGCCGGATGCACCGCCACGGGCGCCGAAGCCGAAACGGTTGAGCGCGACGAGCGCGGCTTGCGAATCGCGGGCCATCGATGTGTCCTTCGCGCGTTGCCAACCACTTTCCTGATACGTGCGCGAGGCCTAATATACCGCAGCGGGAGATGAACCCGGCATGAAAATGACAGCCCGGCTTTTGCGCAAATCATGACAAATCCGCAAGACATTCCAGTGCAGGAAGCGCGCCGCCTCGCCTGCTCCCGCTGCGGCACCGAGTTCGGCTGCGACCTCTCGGGCACCTGCTGGTGCGCGGAAGAAACGGCGCGGCTACCGATGCCGGTCAAGGGCGAGGATTGTTTGTGCCGGGCTTGCTTGCGTGAGGCGGCGGCGATGCATAGCCCGGATGGAGCGAAAGCGTAATCCGGGCTACGAAGCTTACACCGCGTGCCCCGGTGACTTCCGGGCCATGCCGTCGAACGCCTCCAGCAGCTTTTCGCGCCAGGCGTAGACCGGGTCGTCCGCCTCGAGCAGCTTGAACGGGCTCGTCACGCGCGCCCACTGAAAACCGCCGAACACGATGTAGTCGGCATAGTTCGGTGCGGCGCCGCCGATGAAGGGCTGCTTCTTCAGGGTCTGCCGCATCACCTCAAGCGATTTGCGGAAGGCGACCACGCCGGCATCGCGGCTGGCCATAATCTCTTTCAGCGTCTTGCCGCCGAAACGCGCCTCGCGCGACTGGCGGAAATAGGCGGCGTCCACCTCGTCCAGATTCTTCGGGATGTCGGCGATGATCAGCGGAAAGATGCCGCCGACGATGGCGATGTCGCCCCAGGCGTTGAGCATGCGCGCCATGGCGCGGCCACCCTCGCCGCCGAACAGCGACGGACGGTCCGGAAACTTGTCTTCGAGATAGGTCGCGATCGCCCAGGAATCGACCACCGGCTGGTCGTGATGCAGCAGCACCGGAACCTTCTCCGAGCCGTGCGGCGCGATCGCGCTCTTCTCGGTGAAGCGCCAGGGCAGCGATTCTGCCGAAAGGCCCTTGTGCGCCAGCGCCATCCGCGTGCGCCAGCAGAAAGGGCTGAACGGTCGCGAGGCGTCGATGCCGACGAGTTCGTAAAGTTTGAGTGACATGGCTGGTCCCGTTGCTGCGGTTTGCGAACAGAGTAGCCGTCATAGCTACGAGCGCAAGAAAGCGGTCTTGCCGCCATGGCCTGGGTGTGACCGGCAACCAGTTACCTCGCCCGCGCCGGCGCCGAATCTGCTCGCGGCTTGTTGAGCTGGCACTGGATTGGACCTAAGCTCGGGCATTTCAAGCTTTGGGAGGCATTACATGACCACAACCATTCCACGGCGCGATTTCCTTCTCGGCTCGGCAGCGCTTGCCGGCGCCGCGGCCGCCAATGCCTTCACTTGTGTCGAGATCGCGAGCGCAGCGCCGATCACCGTCCCGACCGTCGACAAGCTTTCGATGCGCGTACTGGTGGATTCGAGCTTCGATCTGTTCTTCCGTCCCAAGCAAATCAACGGCGTCTCGATCACGCCGGCCGCGCGCGGCAGCGACTTCCGCAAATCGCTGCACAACGAATGGGGCCTGTCGCTCTGGTTGGAATCTGAAGGCGGCGGCAACCAGCGCACGCTGATGCTGGACTACGGATACACGCCCGAGGTGCTGCTCAATAACATGGCGTTGATCGGCGTCGATCCGGCCAAGCTCAACGCGCTGATCGTCAGCCACGGTCACTACGATCATTTCGGCGGTCTGAACGGCTTTCTCGATAAATTTCGCGACAAGCTGCCCGCCGACATCAAGCTCTATGCGGGCGGCGAGGATAATTTCTGCCATCGCGTCAATCCGACGCCGACGCAGGGGCAATTCGCCGATTTCGGCACCCTCGATCGCCGGTCGCTCGCGGCGCAGAAAGTGACGACCGTGCTATGCGAGACGCCAACAGTAGTCGCGGACCACGCTTTCACCACCGGCAAGATCACCCGCCGCAGCAGTGAACGCGTACTGCCAAACACCCTGGTCGAGTTTGGCATCAAGGATGGGCTGGGCTGCAACGTCGGGCATTACCTGCCGGCAGAGATGGAAGGCAAGATCGTGCCGGACGAGCACATCCACGAGCACGCCACCTGCTTCAATGTGCGGGATCTCGGTCTCGTCGTGATCTCGTCCTGCGGCCATGTCGGCATCGTTAACTCGGTGAAGCAGGCGCAGGAAGTGTCGGGCATCCAGAAAGTGCACGCCGTCGTCGGCGGGTTTCACCTCGGTCCCGCGCCCAAGGACTACCTCGCGCAGGTCGCGAGATCAAGGCGCTCAACCCTGACGTCGTAGTGCCCATGCATTGCAGCGGGCTCAACTTCGCACAGGAAGCCAATGCCCAGATGGAGGGCAAGGTGGTGGTGACGACGACAGGCAGCCGCCTCACCTTCGGGCTGTGATGCGACCTGCCGGCGCCTGGCTGTACGTGACGCTGGCGCTTGCCTGCGCGGGAGCGGCGCAGGCGCGCTCGGCCGCGGAGACCATGGACATCCTGATGTGGAATCGGGAGCCGGTCGGCGGCCCGTTCGAGCTGATCGACCAGACCGGCAAGCCGCGCAGCGACCGCGACTTCCGCGGACGACTGATGCTGGTCTATTTCGGCTTCACCTATTGCCCTGACGTCTGCCCCACCGACCTGATGGCGATCGGACAGGCGCTCGAGCAGCTCGGGCCGGACGCCGAAGCCGTCCAGCCGGTCTTCATCACCCTCGACCCCGAACGCGACACGGCTCAGCATCTTGCCGAATATGTGCCGCTATTCCATCCGCGGCTGCTCGGGCTGACGGGCAGCCTCGACGCGATCGGGGCAGCGGCAGAGGCCTACAAGGTCTATTTTGCCAAGATCCCGATCGGCAAGGACGCCGGCGACTACACAATCGACCACACTTCCTTCATCTACCTCATGGACGGCTACGGGAAATATCTCGGCTTCTTTCCGCCGGGCACCTCGGCCGAGCGTATGGTCGAGATCATCCGGCCACGCCTTGCGGCGCCTTCGCGGTAGCGCTCGGGTGAGAGCTAGCATGAAGCAACATGCTCACCGCCCGTTCGTGCGCAGCAGCTTCTCGCCGTCTTCCGTCACCGCGATGACCAGCCCCATTCCGGGGAGCGTCTCGCGCGCGACATAGCCGCGGTCGGCGGCGTCTTCCCAGATGGTGAGGCGCGGGCACGAGGTCTTCCAGGTCGCGATCACCTCGGCATAGGCGCGCGGCTCGCGCGCAACCCATTCGACGAAGTCCAGCACCAGCGGGTCGGCAGTCTCGCTCATTGCAAACCTCCCTTGTCGAAGGCCGCCAGCACGGGCGTGCGGACCAGCAGCCAACTGCCATAGGCGACGTAGTAGCAGGCGATGGTGGTGATCAGCTTCATCGACCAGGCCACGAATTGCTGGTCGGTCATGGCTTCGAGGATGCGCCGCGCCAGCGTGGTGCCGAGCATGGATGCTGCGATCGCGACGGCCGCGAGCACGGGATCGAGCGTCGCGGCCTGGTCGATCACGCCGCCGAAATAGATCAGCTTGGTGAAATGGCTGACGAGCTGGCACATCGCCTTGGTCGCCACCTTCTCGCGCCGGCCGAAATCGCCGCCGAGGAAGAAGGTGTCGAGCAGCGGCCCCGACACGCCGGTCATCAGCATGAGGCCCATGCAGATCGTGCCGTAGACGGTGCCCTGCCAGAGACGGTCGGGATCCGGCTTGATGTTCGCGGGCAGCAGCCGCGCCATAAACGGGGTGATGCCGAGCAGCAGCAGCGCGACCGGCTTGTCGGGTACGTAGCGCGTGAGCGACCACGCCGCGAGCGCGACAGCCGCGCCGACCATGTAGTTTGCGACCGGCCGCCAGCGGATATGCGCGCGCCAGAGAAAGGCCCGCCAGCCGTTTGAGGCCATCTGCGTGATCGCATGCAACACCATCGCGGTCGGCAGCGGCATCAGGGCCAGCAGCACCCCGATCAGGATCAGCCCGCCCGCCATCCCGAACAGCCCCGACAAGAACGCGGTGCCGACCATCAGCAATCCAAGGGCAGCGATCATGATGGGCGTCACGTAAAAATCTCCGGTTGGCCTTCTCCCCGCTTGCGGCGCGAGCGAAGAGAAACGTGCCCCGCTTGCGCCGTCTACGCAAACTGAGTTATCTTGGCCTTGCATCAGCTTTCCTGAGGGTCGGTCATTTGCGACGCTTGCTGTTTCTCAACGGCATCAAGGCATTCGAAGCCGCGGCGCGGGCCGGCAGCTTTGCCGCGGCCGGCCTCGAGCTGAGCGTATCGGCAGCGGCGGTCAGCCGCATGGTGCACATCCTGGAAGAACGGCTCGGCGTCGCGCTGTTCGAGCGCAAGGCCAACAAGCTGCTGCTCACGCAGGCGGGCCGCGCCTATCAGAGCGGGCTGACCCCGATCTTCGATGCGCTCGCAAGCCTCACCGCCCAGGTGACGGCGCCCTCGAGCTTCCGCGTGCTCACCATCGGCATCGGCCACACCTTCGCGATGCGCTGGCTGATCCCGCGCCTGTCGGAGTTTCGCAACGAGGAACCCGACATCGAGGTGCGCTTCACCACCGGCGGCGCGTCGGTGCCGTTCGGCGAAGACTGGAGCTGCGGCATCCAGCTCGGGACCGGCGACTGGCCCGGGCTGGTGGCCGAGCCGCTGTTCGCCGGCGACCTCACGCCGGTCTGCGTGCCTCGCTTGGCTTCCTCGCTGAAGCGCCCGGCCGATCTTAGGGGACCGAGCCTGATCCGCGTCGCGCATTCGCCCGAGGACTGGCCGATCTGGCTCAAGGCCGCGAACCTCGCGCGCATCAACGCGCGGGGGCCGGAGTTCCAGTTCTACGGCCAGGCGCTTCAGGCTGCCGCCGACGGGCTCGGCATCGCCATGGGCATCCGGCCCTATATCGACGACGATCTCGCCGCCGGCCGACTGGTCGCGCCATTCGACCTCTCCGTGCCCAAGGGCATGCGCTGGTACCTGCTCTATCGCAGCTTCCAGACCGAGCAGCGCGACTTTGCCGCGTTCCGCCGCTGGATCATGCGCGCGGCGTCGGAACCCGCCGCCCGTCCGGTCCGGCGGACCGGCCGCACCAGCGCGCGGAACTGACGCTGCAGCCGCCCTTTGGGCAAAAAAGCCCGCCGCTTGTGAACGGCTTCACATCCTGAAATCCGCAAATGTGGTCCCCTGACCCTCCAACAAGGCGCTCGAACAAAACATTTTGGGGACTGCAATGACGACCCTCTACGACGGCTTTGACATCGAATCCTTCGAAGCGGGCAAGGGACTTTGGCACGCCCGGATCCGGCGTGCCGATTTCAGCCCGGTTGCCATCGACGGCGTGCTGTTTCCGGCCATGGAAGTCGGCTTCGCCTGGCCCGATCCCGATGCCGCGATTGCCCATGCCAAGCATCACATCGATCGATTCCGCCGGCGGGCCGACGACAGCGACGACGAATAGGCGAGCGGGACTGCAAGCGAACCAAGGAACGGCGCAGGGTCAAAGGGGGAAACCGGTCATGTCAGTCATCGAATTCGAAGACACGTCGCGGCCGAGGATTTACTCCCGCAATGTGCTGTCCAGCTGCCCGGAATGCGACGGCGATCTCACGGTGCTCCGCGTGATCGGCGGCCGTGCCGGATGCGAGTATTGGGCCATGCGCTGCACCGATTGCGGCGGCATCCACCTCGACATCCTCGAGCCACGTCAGGCGGCCGGGGACGACGAGGGACCGTCGCCGGCGGCCTGATCGCAAGATCCGGCGATCCAATCCTGCTGCCAACCTGCTGTCAGCAGTCTGATCCGGGAGGGGCATTCGCTCTTTATTGCGAGGCGGACTCGCCCCATATTCGGAGCATGGCGAAGAAACCTGCATCCTCCGAAAAATCCGGGAAATCCCCCAAGACCAAGGCTCCGAACGCGAAGGCGCCCAATTCCAAGGCGTCTCGCCCCGACGTGCAGCCGATCGGGCCGGCGCTGGCCGAGTTGCTCAATCCCGCGATCAATCGCGGCGATGCCGGGCTCGGATCGGGCACCGGCCTGCAGCCGCCGCCGGACAATTCGCGCGACCGCCGCTCCGGGGGCGAGGCCGCCGCGCATCGCGCGCGGGCCTCGACGCCGAAGGAGTTTCCGCAAGACAATACACGGCCGATGCCGCTGCGGCTCAATCCGCAGCCGCCCGGCGCCCGCAACGCGGGCTTCGACGAGGCACCGCAGGCCAATTACGGAACTGCGGCCACGATCCCGACACTCGATCCGGAACTGGCCCGTCAGCTCGGTCTTCCGACGGAAGAGGACGATGCCGAAGCCCTGGCGCGCCCGCCGCGCAGCAAGATGGAGGCGCTCGGCGTCAAGGCGACCGCCGACGCGCTGGAATCGCTGATCCGCGAGGGCCGACCGGAGTTCCGCAAGGACGACGGCTCCACCAGGGTGTGGACCCCGCATCGGCCGCCGCGTCCGGAAAAGTCCGAAGGCGGCGTGCGCTTCGAGATCAAGTCGCATTACGAGCCGCGCGGCGACCAGCCGACCGCGATCGCCGAGCTGGTCGAGGGCATCAATCGCAATGACCGCTCTCAGGTGCTGCTCGGCGTCACCGGCTCCGGCAAGACCTACACCATGGCCAAGGTGATCGAGGCCACGCAGCGGCCCGCCATCATCCTGGCGCCGAACAAGACGCTCGCCGCCCAGCTCTACGGCGAGTTCAAGAGCTTCTTCCCCGACAACGCGGTCGAGTATTTCGTCAGCTACTACGACTATTACCAGCCGGAAGCGTATGTCCCTCGCACCGACACCTACATAGAAAAGGACTCCTCGATCAACGAGCAGATCGACCGCATGCGCCACTCGGCGACGCGCGCGCTGCTCGAACGCGACGACGTCATCATCGTCGCCTCGGTGTCCTGCATCTACGGTATCGGCTCGGTCGAAACCTACACCGCGATGACCTTTGCCCTGAAGAAGGGCGAGCGCATCGACCAGCGCCAGCTCATCGCCGACCTCGTCGCGCTGCAATACAAGCGCACCCAGGCCGATTTTACCCGCGGCACATTTCGCGTGCGCGGCGATGTCATCGACATCTTTCCGGCGCACTATGAAGACCGCGCCTGGCGCGTGAACCTGTTCGGCGACACCGTCGAGACCATCGAGGAGTTCGACCCGCTCACCGGCCACAAGCAGGACGAGCTCGAATTCATCAAGATCTACGCCAACTCGCACTATGTGACGCCGCGCCCGACGCTGGTGCAGGCGATCAAGTCGATCAAATCCGAATTGAAGATGCGGCTCGACCAGCTCCACGACCAGGGCCGCCTGCTGGAGGCCCAGCGGCTGGAGCAGCGCACCACCTTCGACCTCGAGATGATGGAGGCGACAGGAAGCTGCGCCGGCATCGAGAACTATTCGCGCTATCTCACCGGGCGCCTGCCCGGCGAGCCGCCGCCGACGCTGTTCGAATACGTGCCCGACAACGCGCTGGTGTTCGCCGACGAGAGCCACGTCACCGTTCCCCAGATCGGCGGCATGTTCCGCGGCGACTTCCGCCGCAAGGCGACGCTCGCCGAATACGGCTTCCGGCTGCCCTCCTGCATGGACAACCGCCCGCTACGCTTCGAGGAATGGGACATGATGCGGCCGCAGACGGTCGCGGTCTCGGCCACGCCCAGCGCCTGGGAGATCAACGAGAGCGGCGGCGTGTTCGTCGAGCAGGTGATCCGCCCCACCGGCCTGATTGATCCCCCGGTCAACATCCGTCCGGCCCGCACCCAGGTCGACGATCTCGTCGGCGAGGTCCGCGCCACGGCCCAGGCCGGCTACCGATCGCTGATCACGGTGCTGACCAAGCGCATGGCGGAGGACCTCACCGAATATCTGCACGAGCAGGGCATTCGCGTCCGCTACATGCACAGCGATATCGACACCATCGAGCGCATCGAGATCATACGCGATCTGCGCCTCGGCGCGTTCGATGCGCTGGTCGGCATCAATCTGCTGCGCGAAGGCCTCGACATTCCCGAATGCGCGCTGGTCGCGATCCTCGATGCCGACAAGGAAGGCTTCCTGCGCAGCGAGACCTCGCTGATCCAGACCATCGGCCGCGCCGCGCGCAACGTCGACGGCAAGGTGATCCTCTATGCCGACCAGATGACGGGCTCGATGGAGCGCGCCATCGCCGAGACCGATCGCCGTCGCGAGAAGCAGGTCGAGTACAACACGGCGCATGGCATTACGCCGGAGAGCATCAAGAAGTCGATCGGCGACATCATGAACAGCGTCTACGAGCGCGATCATGTGCTGGTCGAGATCGGCGGCCATGACATGACCGACGACGTCATCTCGATCGGCCACAATTTCGAGGCCGTGCTCGGCGATCTCGAAACGAGAATGCGCGAGGCCGCCGCCGATTTGAACTTCGAGGAAGCCGCGCGCCTGCGCGACGAGGTCAAGCGCCTGCGCGCCACCGAGCTCGCGGTGGTCGACGATCCCACCGTCAAGCAGCGCACGGTGCAGGGCAAGGCCGGCGCCTATGCGGGAGCGAAGAAATACGGCGACGCCGCCAATTTGCCGGTCAGCGCCATGAAGAAGAAGACCGTGAGCTCCGCGCTGAAGGCGAGCGGCGGCGGCAGCGGCTCGAAGGTGCACAAGCCGCATCTCGACGAGATGCACGGCCCGGAATCCCTCCCCTATCGCGCCGATCGCGCGCTGCCATCAAAACCGTTCGGCGGCGAAAGCCGCATCATCCAGCCGACGGACTCAAAGCAGTCGGGGCCGGAGTTCGGGCCATCGCCGCGGTCGAGCGGAGGGGCGCCGGGGCATAGAGGTGGGTGGAAGAAGAGGTAGGGACAAACAAACGGCTCGCGCAATTTGCAGGGCACTTTTTATGAAGCCCTTCCTCGCTGCTTCAACTTGCGATAGCTTCGCTCCTAACAGCAATCCGGGGAGCGGTTATGGCGATTGAAGAGCTTCAAGTTCAGACAAAGGATGGCCTTGATGGCTTCGATCCACTCGCGGAAGGAGTGAACTTTGGCGCCAACGATAAGAGTATTTTCGAAGAAGCCACCCAACGCGTCGTTCAAAACATTCTTAAGAGTTACACTGGCTATTTTGATATTTTCTCGGAGATAATCCAGAACTCCTTAGACGCTTGCGACAAGAAACTTAAAACGGCGGAGCCGGGATATTCGCCGAAGCTGTCAGTTAAGATCGATATCGTCAACCGAATCATCCGCATCGTGGACAACGGCGCTGGGATGTCGCTTGACGAACTCAAATTCTGCTTTCGGCCAAACGTCAGCTTCAAGAATCGGAAGGAGGCTCGTGGTCACAAGGGCGTCGGCGCGACCTTTCTCGCCTACGGATTTGGGCAGATACGTCTGTTTACCAAGCAAAAGAACTCAACGATAGCAGTGAAGCTTGCCGGCGGCCGTCAATGGGCGGAAGATTCTACCGGATCGTATTCTCGACCTAGACTCGAGGGGGACGATTTCGAGGCATCTGAACTCGCGAATGAAACATCCGGTACCGCAATAGAGATTTCAATTCCTCCTGGCGTCAGGCCGGACCTTGGATGGTGGGGAGCAACAACTGCTCAGCAGTGGTATCAGCTACTTCGTATGCGGACGCCTCTTGGCGGCATCTATCTTGCTGGAGCTACACCTCCGAAGGTTAAGGTGCACATCGCGGTGGTAGACTACAGCAACAACCTAACTCAGGAAGAGTTTGCGTACGTAGAGTATCCTTACCCGCATGAAATATCGGAGATTCTACCGCGTGTGCGCTCTTACGATGAAGTTGTTAAGGCGGTTGTTGGCATAGAAGGCGACTCATCAAAGATTCCTCAAGAGCTGAAACGTATCGACGCGATATGGGGTATATGGAGTGCTGATCAAATCATCGGCGAAAACTCGCCATTTGCGGGGCAGCGATTCGAGACTGATCAAGAAGAGCTAATTCGACGCCACAATGTTTCTGTTTACGGATGCTTTCTTAGTACCGCCAAAAGCTGGAAGGCATTTCAGGCAGAAGTATTGCGCCTCAGAAAAGACCCTCTCGTCATGAAGGGGGGCTTGTTGATCGCAAGCGACTTTATGATTCAGGGTGATCCGATGGTCATTCCCCTTACATCCACAATTGGATATCAGGCAGCTACACACGTCATCGTCCATTTCGTGGATGGAAATCCTGACATGGGCCGGAAAGTATTTCAGCCCGAGCTCAAATCATTAGCTGAGGACCTCTCGCGGCAAGTCGTGAATATATTCAAGCGCTATCTATACCTGATGCGTGAGGATACCGGCGCGGCTAGTGTGGCCGACGAAACGGAGACGTACCATTGGCTAGAAGACCGGAAGGCTCATCGAGCACTCCATCCGCTCGAATTTGCCTTTCAAGAGAGCCACCTCGCTTACACGAGCGCGCCACAATCGGAGCAGGACGTCATTGCTATTTTCCACGAACTAGTTGGCATGCAGGTTATAAGGGGGATCCGCTTCTTAGGAACAAACCAGCAGACTAGATATGATGGATGCTACGTTTGTCGATTCGACAATAGCCAAGCGCACGCGTTCAATGCTGCAAGCAATCCGTTGGGTATCAATCCTAAAATCGTTGCACCCAGGGAGACACGCCCCCTAGTGCTCGAATACAAGTTAGACTTAGATGGGCTGATATCCGATTTTGCTAAGGAGCTGAAATTTCAGAACGAAATTCACACAATCATCTGCTGGAGCATCGGAGATTTATATCATGAACGGTTTGCCCTCCGAAGCTACCTAGTCGGGGAGGAGGGAGCCTCGCGACAATTCTATGGCGCGACCCATTCTCTTTGGTACGAGAAGTCAAAATTGGCCGATATTGTATGTTTGAACGACCTAATCAGATTCTTTTCAGACCCAGAGACAGTTAAAGCCGAGCATCGAACGCGACTCAAGGATTGAGGTTTCGCTACGCTGTCCTATGAAACTCGGCTTCAAAGAAACCCAGTCCTCGTACACAAGCGGCTCGCAAAGCGCCCGTGCATGGACGGAGGCTTGGGTCAAGGCGTGGGCCTATTGTCCTGACTGCGGCAATGCAAAAATGTCGCAATTCCCCAACAACAGCCCGGTTGCCGATTTCTTCTGCGCATCCTGCAAGGAGGAATTTGAGCTCAAGAGCCAGAAGGGAAGGTTCGGCCCGACGGTGTCGGACGGCGCTTACAAAACGAAGTGCGAACGGCTCGCCGCCAGCAACAATCCCAACCTTTTGCTGATGAACTACGATCGGCAATCACTCGCGGTTGTTAATCTCTTCATCGTACCGAAGCACTTCTTTGTCCCGAAAATTATTCAAGAGCGAAAACCGCTCGCGGCGACCGCACGGCGTGCCGGGTGGATCGGATCGAACATTCTGCTAAGCAAGGTGCCGGAGTCCGGTAAAATCCATATCGTGCAGAACGGCGTCGTCCGCCCAAAAGAACTGGTACTCGGAGAATGGAAGAAAACGCTCTTTCTGCGGAGCAAATCTCTGGAAGCGCGGGGCTGGTTGCTGGATGTACTGAAATGCGTGGAGTCGCTGGGCAGGCGTGAGTTCACCCTGGAGGAAGCTTATGCTTTCGACCGGCATCTCGGCGAGGTTTATCCAGGCAACCAGAACGTCAGACCAAAGATACGCCAACAGCTTCAGTATCTACGTGATCGTGGATTTATCGAGTTCGTTTCTCGCGGCAGCTACCGTTTGAAAACGTGAGGTTCGATATGGCATGGTTCCTGAATTTCTATCGATGCGGTCGGTGCAACAAGATATGGACTGACGAATGGTCGTGCACCTGCGACGACCAATGTCCGCACTGCGGCTTCCGGGACATGACGCCATTCAACAGCGAAGACTTGACCGAACTCATCGTGACAGAGGGCGGCAAGTTCGTTGTGCTGCGCTCGTCGGAGGAAGCGGAGGACGAGCCCGATTATGAGGAGCTTGGCCGGTTTGCGACGCGGGATGCAGCCAAGGAATTTCTGCGCTCACATCAAACGGACTGACTTACGACTATCTAAATCATTGCTGGTTATGCCTATGGATTCCAGCCTCGCCGCCCTGCGGGGCCACGGAATGAGAGCGCTCCCTCACCCCACGCTTGCCGCCAGCAGCGATAGCAGCAGCACTGAGGCCACCAGTTGCATCGACGTCGCCGGCTTGGCGCGCCAGCGGGCGATCTTGTCGGAGAAGGACAGGTTGGCGTCGAAGAACAGCGGTTCGTAGGCGTTCTTTGCAAATCTCGGGAACGTCGATCCCGCCCAGATGGCGAGACAGCTGTAGAAGATCGACGCCATCGCGATGGTGAGGACATGATTGCCACCGCGGTCATGTCCCAGCAGCTTCACCATCAGCGACGCCGCGGCGAAGATCGGGAAGCCCTGAAGGATCGTGGTGAGCGCAAAGCCTTCGAACCAGTTGAGCGGGCCGGATTTCGACGCGGTGATGAAGGGCATGATGCGATTACCCCACGCTCGCCGTGACCACCGCCATCACCGACAGCAGCAGCACGATGGTCACGAGTTGCAGCGAGGCGACCGGCTGGGTGCGCCATGCCGTGATCTTGTCGGCCAGCGACAAATGGGCCTCGAAGAACTTCGGTTCGTAGACGGTCTTGAAGAGGTGCGGGAAGCTCGGCCCGAAGGTCACCGCAAGCAGCGCATGGCCGAGCGAGGCGATGGCAACGAAGATGGCGACGCCGGGATCGCCGACCAGGTCGTGATTGCCGACCAGCTTGAGCAGGAAGGCGGCGGCGGCGAAGGTCGGGAAGCTCTGCAGCGTCGCCGTCAGCACGAGGCCTTCGAGCGCGTTGTGCAGGCTGGACTTTCTGACTCTGGCGATGGCGGCCATGGCACGTCTCCCTGATGACATGGGGAGGACGTTAGGCGCTGCGGGGAAGGCGTGATGTGAGATGGGTCACGCGGTACGTCGGGCCGGCTCTTTACCTCGCCTCGCTTGCCGGGAGAGGTCGATTCGAGTGAGGGGGAGCCCTCCGCAAGTCGAACTGCCCCCGTCCCCGGAGAGACTCCCCCTCACCCCACCCTCTCCCCGCAAGCGGGGCGAGGGAGCAGACCGTCGATGTGGCGGCTGGTCGGGAATACCGAGGAATTACAGCTTGCCCTGCCCGTTCACCTGGCTCTGCTGTTGCTGCCGCCTTTCCTGCTCTTGCTCCTTGGCATGGTGGCGGCCGTAGAGGCAGCCGGCGGCGGCGCCGAGGACGCCGTGATGACCGGCATAGTGGCCGGCGACGCCGCCGACGACGGCGCCCTTGATGCAGCCCTTGGCGTTGGCGGCGGAGGTCGCGCCAAGCATGAGAAGTGCGGCGGCGATGGCGGCGAGGGATTTCATGGATCAATGTCTCCGGATGCGGTGTCGCAGTCTCAACAAGCACGGGCCCGTCCCGGTTCCCGCATTCGGTGCGGCGCGCGCACGCTGTGCTTCGCGCGCCATGCAGCCGAATGCCGCGCGAATTCGTGCAGGCGCGCGGTAACTCAACCCTAAATTGCAGCCATGAACCTGGCATTGCGCTTGCGCGTCATATCGTCTGCAACATCCCCTGTGGTTTTGCGGATTGCCGGGGTCCGAGGCCGCGCGCTAGCTTGCGCGAACTCCACACGGCCAACGAGGGACGGGCGGAATGACGGTCGAGAAGCTCAATCGCCAGCGCGTGCTGCATCTGCTCGACGCCATCGCACGCAGCGATCTCGAGGCCGCGCTGTCGTGCTGCACCGACGACGTCGACTTTCTCACCCACGCGCCGATCGACGTGCTGCCGCACATGGGCCCCTGCCACGGCAAGAAGGAACTCGGTGAATTCTGGCGCACCGTGCAGGAGAGATACGCCGAGATCCGCTACGAGGTGCCGCAGATCGTCGCCGAAGGCGATGCTGTCGCGGCCTATCTGCGCGTGTTTTTCAGGAAGCGCAGCAACGACCGCATCATTCAGGTCGACATGGCCACATTTTATACGTTCCGCCACGGCCAGGTGGCGCAGATCCGCGAGATCATCGATTCCTACGATCTGGTGCAGCAGGTGCTGGAACGTGAGATCGGCCCGCTGATCGTGGGCGAGCGGGTGGACGGGGGCTAGACGGCCAGACCGGTAAAATACGGGGTTCTATTGTAAATCTCACACGCCATGATCAATTGTGCATTGCAAAAACGTGAATTGCGTTTTGGCCGAAACGGCGTATTTTGTTCGTATACAAATGAGTTGAGCGACCCCGCGGCACCTTCCTGTGCGCCTAGGGTTGCTTTTCGTTTTTCGCAAACCAGCTTCAGGACTGCCCAAGATGACAGAGCACAGCCTCTGGCGTTTCTCGCGCGCATTGCACCGCGCGATCAACGACCGGCATTTCGAGGACATCGAGACCCTGATCGACGAGGACGTCGAGTGGGCGCTCTACGGCCCGATCGACATGTTTCCGTTCCTCGGCGCACGCCAGGGCAAGGACGCCGTACTCGACGTCATCCGCCAGTTCGCCGACAACTTCCAGGTCCGCCGCTTCGACCGCGAGAGCATCATGCTCGGCGTCGATTCCGCCGCCTCGATGCTGCGCTATTCACTGACCGCGCTGGATTCCAGCAAGCCGATCAGCTTGCGGGTGGCGCAGTTCGCCCAGTTCAGGGCGGGCAAGCTCACCAGCATGCGCGTACTGATCGACACGTTTGATCTGGTCGAGCAGGCACTCGGCCGCGCCATTCATCTGCCGAAGATGACCAGCGTCGGCTGAACGGAACACCAACGGGCCCCGCTGTTCGGGACCGATGGCTGATGCTCCCCGCGACGCGTCCTGGCCTCCAGCCCCGCCGGATGCAATCGCTGGAGAAGCTCGTCATCGGGCGCGCGCCTTTCGCGCGGCCCGTTGGTTCGCGTTTGATGGAACCGCCACAATTTCGCAACGATGGTTCCGCATCCTCGGCGGGAACTGGGCTGACGGGCAGGACGATGGAATTCGCGACAGGGTTTGGCTGGACCAGGCTGCCGATGCTGGCGGCCGCTTTCATCTTGGGATCGGTGCTGACGGTTTCGGCGCAGATCATTCCGCCCTTCTCCCCCGGCCCGGCCGCAGCGCCCGACGAGGCCGAGACGGCGGAGGCCCCCGACGTCAACGACCCCGACGTGCTGATCGGCATCGACGTCGACAAGCTCGACTGGGGTCAGCTCGCGATCGACGCCGGCACGCTCAACGACATCGTCGCCGCCAAGAAGCGCGCGCAGGCCGCCGCCAAGGACGGGCTGAACTGGGCGACGAACGCCAACGGCAACGGCTCCTCGGCGGTGACGGTGAAGCAG
This sequence comes from Bradyrhizobium sp. 62, assembly GCF_023073035.1. Lineage (NCBI taxonomy): Bacteria > Pseudomonadati > Pseudomonadota > Alphaproteobacteria > Hyphomicrobiales > Nitrobacteraceae > Bradyrhizobium > Bradyrhizobium sp. 62. The sequence goes on along the minus strand of NZ_JADPIT010000029.1, from coordinate 55,634 downwards.
TCGGTATCCTCATTCTGGGACGCCCGCATCGGCGCCGACATGACGGTGACGAGCGAGCCGCGGACGATGTCGGAGCTCCTGGCGCAGAAGGCCACCAATGGCGGCAACGTGCCTCAGTCGTCCGGCAGCGCCTGGGCGGCCGCGACCGCGCCGGGCGCGGGCGCGATCTGGGACAAGACCGCGGTGGAAGCCCGCGTCGATCCCGGCGCCGAACAGAGCAAGCTCGGGGCCTCGCTGACCAAGTCCGTGCCGCTGTCGGGCGACACGTCGCTGACGCTCCAGAACGGCTACAGCGTCAACCAGCAGGGCACCACGGCGCTCCCCGGCGTCGGCGGTCACGTCACGCGCAATTACGAGACCGACCAGTCGGCCAAGGTCACCCTCACCGACACCGGCACCAGCATCACCGCGGGCCAGTCGCTGTCGACCACCGAAGACAAATGGCTGCGCAAGATCGGCGCCGAACAAAAGCTCTTCGACAACGTCACCGTCTCCGGCTCGGTCGGCGAAACCTCGCAAGGGGCGATCAACAAGAGCCTGACGGCGGGTTTCAAGAAGAGCTGGTAGGTCCACTCTCCCTCTCATCCTGAGGAGCGCTCCAACGGAGCGCGTCTCGAAGGATCGAGGCCCTACTGCGAGAGCCGGGCCTGCATGGTTCTCGCGGCGGTGCGCAGCGCCGTCCGCCGCGCGCTTCGCGCTCCTCACCATGAGGAACCAGAAAGTTCGGCGCGGCTGCGTTCAGACTTCCGTAACCATACGCCACGGCAAAGCCCACGAATGGACCGCCCTTGCCGCACCTCGGCCAAGTTGCGGCCAAAATCCGACGCCCTAGTCCCAGACTGACGTCGTCGTGCGGGGGACACTCGCGCTGCGCTCAACGCGAACAGGGGAACAACGATGAACGCCATGCGTCCGGAAAAGACCGAAGGCACCGAGACCGAGACCATCGACACCAACCTCGCCGCAGTGACGGAAGTCGAAGCCGGCATCCGTGACTTCGTCCGCAACGACATCGCCTATCTGCGCCGTCCGGCAGCGACCGCCACGGACGCGCCGCCGCTTGATCCGAGCGCGGAGGCCACCGTCACCAACGTCAACTCGCTGATCCAGCGCGTCGCCGGCACCTCCCTCGCCGAGATCGAGAATTTGATCTCCGAGCTCGAGAGCCTGCGCGACCTGCTCCACGCGGAAGGCCAGCGCGTCCAGCGCGAGATCTCCGGCTACGCCCAGCTCAGCCAGGCCGCAATGAAGTCGACCCGCATGATCGCCGACAACGTCTCGCAGTGGAAGCGCGCCGCCGACGGCCTGCGCAACAGCTGATCGCTGACATCACGCATCACCAGCCGCCGCGTTCCGAAAGGGGCGCGGCGGTTTTGATTCGAGGGTGCCTTCTCAAGCGCAGCTGTCATCACCCGCCTTGTGCGCATTGCGCACTGGAGCGGGTGATCCAGTATTCCAGAGGCAGCGAGGCTAGAACCGAGA
>NZ_JADPIT010000029.1:39800-54096 GCF_023073035.1 Bradyrhizobium sp. 62 | reverse complement strand
GGGGCACGACAGCGGAGGATTTTGAACTTCCCGCATCCACCCGGCGACTAACGCCAAGCGCTCTTGCCATCGCGGCCGGGCCTGGGGACATGTCATGGAAAGCATTCGGCCCGACACCACGGACCCGATACCGCTACAGCCCGCGCCGAACCAGTTCGGCACGATCATGTTGCGTTTTGTCGGATTGCTGGCGGTTGCGATCTCGATCTTGGCGTTCGTCTATAGCCGCTGAAGGCGGAGGCCGCGTTGCGGCCTCGCGGAGTTAACGAAGTCTTACCGGGCGGCTTCCACGGTCGAGGCTTCCAGGGTGTAGGCACCGTCGGCATAGCCCTTCACCACCATGCCCGCGACCAGCATCACGGCCAGCGTCGCGGTAGCAAAGATGAATCCGACCAGCTTGAGTGCGCCGCGGTCTGCCATGGTCCTCGTCCCCTGTACTCTGCCCAGTTCGTTCAAATAGACAGCGACAGGTTCATAATTGGTTAGCAACTCGATGGTTCCCCCAACTGCTTCGCGGGAAAACCATGTTGCGCAGGCTTATGGCAGCCACCCGGAATCGCGTCCATAGCGCGGGGGCAACACTCGCGCGCTGTTTTTGCCGTTCATCCTGGAACGAATCTAACCGCCGTTCGCACGCATCGGCACGAAAGCACTGGCGGTGATGGCGTAGACGTCCTCGCCGCGCTGGTTGGTGCCGGTGGTGCGCGCGGTCAGGATGCCCCAGCCGGGTCGCGAGGCGGAGCTGCGCTTGTCGATGGCGACGTTGACGTAGGTGACGATGTCGCCGGCGAGCACCGGCCTGATCCAGCGCAGGTCGCGAAAGCCCGGCGACGGACCCCACACCGCGACCTCCTCGCCGCGCGAGGCGGCTTCCCGCGCCAGACGCTGGCCGTCGGCGACAAGCAGGCTCATGCAGGCTGAGCCGACATGCCAGCCCGAGGCCGCGAGCCCGCCAAACAGCGAGTTCTTGCCCTCCTCCTCGTCAAGGTGAAAACGCTGCGGATCGAACTTTGCGGCGAATGTCTTGATCGACTCGGCCGTGAACGTATAGGCGCCGATCTCGCGGCGATGCCCAATCTCGATCTCCTCGAAAAACGGCATCAGACCGCTCCCTCGCGCCGCTTGATCAGGATCGGCGACGTCATCTCGCACAGCGCCTCACCCCTGGCGTTACGCACGGTGCATTTGAACTTGACGATGCCGAGCTCCGGTCGGCTCTTCGAGGTGCGGGCCTCCACGACGTCGACGTCGAGCATGAGGTCGTCGCCGGGTCTGAGCGGCGACAGCCAGCGCACCTCATCGACGCCGGGAGATCCCAGCGAAGCGGCGCGGGTAATGAAACCGTCGGCCATCATCCGCATCATCAGCGAACAGAGATGCCAGCCCGAGCCGGACAGGCCGCGCAGCATGCTTTTGCCGGCGGCCTCCTCGTCGAGGTGCATCGGCTGCGGATCGAACTCGGCGGCAAAGGCCAAGATCTCGTCGCGCGTGACATGGCGCGGGCCGAATGTTCCGAACCGGCCGGGCGGGAAATCTTCGAAGGTCAGGGTCATCTTGGGAAAGGTTTGAGGGAATGACAGATTGTGGCCGCACTTTGCGGCAATCTCAACCCGCCGGCCCGCATGGCTCGTGCTACATTCGGCGCACGGCGTTGGTCTTGAGTCGGATCGAGCAGGGGCCGCGATCCATTTGCAAGGCCCGACAACACCTGAATTGCCCTGGGGAGAGCAATGTTTTCATTCAGCGACCTGTTTCAATGGGACCGCTTCATCACGCCGACGATCATCAAGACCTTCTACTGGCTGGTGATCGCGCTGATCTGCCTGTTCGGCCTCTCCGGCATCTTCTCCGGCCTCGCGATGATGGCGATCAGCCCGTTCGGCGGCTTCCTGATGCTGCTGTCGTCGATCGCGAGCGTCGTCGTCGGGATCGTGTTCTCGCGCATCATCGCGGAGCTGATCCTGATCATCTTCCGCATCAACGAGCATCTCGGCGCGATCAGGGATCAGGGCGGCGGGGTACGGTGAGGCTTCCGTGTCCCGGACGGTGCGTCCGGGGCACGAACTCCAGAATCTTACGTGTTGAACCTGAAATGCATCACGTCGCCGTCGGCGACGACGTATTCCTTGCCTTCGAGGCGGAGTTTGCCGCAATCGCGGGCGCCGGCTTCGCCGCCGAGCGCGACGTAGTCCTCATACGCGATGGTCTCGGCGCGGATAAACCCCTTCTCGAAGTCGGTGTGGATCACACCGGCCGCGCCCGGCGCCTTGGTGCCGCGATAGATGGTCCAGGCGCGCGCTTCCTTCGGGCCCACCGTGAAATAGGTGATGAGGTCGAGCAGCGTGTAGCCGGCGCGGATCAGGCGGTCGAGGCCGGCCTCTTCGAGACCCAGCGTCTCCAGGAAGTCGGCGCGTTCGTCACGCGAGATGGTGGCGATCTCGGATTCGATTTTTGCCGAGATGACAACGGCAATGGCGCCTTCCTTGGCAGCCTGGTCCTGCACCGCCTTCGAGAACGAATTGCCTGATGCGGCCGAGCCTTCCTCGACGTTGCAGACGTAGAGCACGGGCTTGGACGACAGCAGGCCGAGCATGCCGAAGGCGCGCTCCTCCTCCGCCTTGGGCTCGACGAGGCGCGCGGGCTTGCCCTCGCGCAGCAGCACCAGGGTGCGATTGACGAGGTCGAGCTGCTCCTTGGCGTCCTTGTCGTTGCCCTTGGCCTTCTTGGACAGATTGTCGACGCGCTTCTCGAGGCTGTCGAGATCGGCGAGCATCAGCTCGGTCTCGATGGTCTCGATGTCGGCGAGCGGGGCGATCTTGCCCTCGACATGGGTGATGTCGGAATCCTCGAAGCAGCGCACGACATGCGCGATGGCGTCGACCTCGCGGATGTTGGCGAGGAACTGGTTGCCGAGGCCTTCACCCTTGGACGCGCCGCGCACGAGGCCGGCGATATCCACGAAGGTCAGCCGGGTCGGGATGATCTGGCCCGACTTGGCGATCGCTGCGAGCTTGTCGAGCCGCGGATCCGGTACCGCGACCTCGCCGACATTCGGCTCGATGGTGCAGAACGGATAGTTCGCCGCCTGCGCCGCGGCGGTCTCAGTCAGCGCGTTGAACAAGGTCGATTTGCCGACATTGGGCAACCCGACGATCCCGCATTTAAATCCCACGAGCGTTATTCCTTGCCGTTGTCGTCCTTGGTCAAAAATCCCTTCGCCTGCATGGCGAGGTGCACCCTGTTGGCGAAAGTCGCGTCGGTGCCTTTGGCAACCAGTGCCGCGTGCTCGGCCACCGCGTCGCAGAGCGTCGCCACCCAGTCGTTGTCGGCTTTGGCGAAGTCCGACAGCACGTGGCCGTGCACCAATTCCTTGACGCCGGGGTGACCGATGCCGAGCCGCACCCGGCGGTACTCGTTGCCGATATGGGCGGAGATCGAACGCAGGCCGTTGTGGCCGGCGATGCCGCCGCCGATCTTCACCCGCACCTTGCCCGGCGGCAGTTCGAGTTCGTCATGGAATACGGTGACGTCGCCCGGCGCGATCTTGAAGAAGCTTGCCGCTTCCTGAACGCTGCGGCCGGACTCATTCATGTAGGTCATCGGCTTGAGCAGGATCACGCGCTCGGTGCCGAGCGTGCCTTCCGAGGTCTCGCCCTGAAACCTGCGGCGCCAAGGCGCGAAGCCATGACGCCGCGCGATCTCGTCGACGGCCATGAAGCCGACATTGTGCCGGTTACGTGCGAATTTCGGGCCGGGATTGCCGAGCCCAACAAACAGTCGCATGACGCGGCGCGCCCCTCGCTCGGCGCGCGGTCAGGGACCGCGCGCCAGCTTTGAGAGATTACTTCTTCTTGTCGCCGCCGGCGGGAGCCTTGGCAGCCGGGGCCTTGGCAGCCGCTGCCGGAGCAGCAGCACCCGCAGCCGGAGCAGCAGCCGCGGCCTTCTGCTCTTCGGCGTAGCCGGACGGCGGCACGATGGTGACGAGAGTCGCGTCCTCGGCGGTCAGCGCCTTCACGCCGGCCGGCAGCTTGATGTCGGAGAGATGCAGCGAGTGGCCGATTTCGAGCGACCCGACGTCGGCCTCGATGAACTGCGGGATGTTCTCCACGCCGCACTCGAGCTCGATCGCGTGCGCAACGATGTTCACGGCGCCGCCGCGCTTCACGCCGGGCGAACCTTCAGCCTTCACCACGTGCAAGGGAACGCTGATGCGGATGGTGGCGCCTTCGCCGAGCCGCATGAAGTCGACGTGGATCGGGAAGTCCTTGACCGGATCGAGGTGGTAGTCGCGCGGAATCACGCGGTGCTTGTTGCCTTCGAGGTCGATGTCGACCAGCGTGGTCAGGAACCGGCCGGCGAGGATGCGCGAGCGCAGTTCGCGATCGTCAACCGAGATGGTCAGCGGGGGCTGGTTGTTGCCGTAGATCACTCCGGGCACTCTCCCGGCGCGACGCTCAGCCCGGGCGGCCCCCTTGCCGCTCTTCGGACGTGCGGTCGCCTTCAATTCCTTGACGGTCGCCATAACGTTAAGTCCTTGTTTTTGCAAAAGTTAATGGGCCGCAACGCGGCCCATGGCATACGCCGCAGCAAGCCTCCAGGGGTGCGGGGGCTGCGGACGTGGCGGGCTTTTACCCGGAAGACGCGGAAATGACAAGGAGAATGGGCTGCCGGAAGGTGTCGGTAGCCCGGACGGAGCGCAGCGTGATCCGGGACCTACGCCGCTGGAACACCCCGGATTGCGCGAAGCCTGTCATCGGGCGGCGCTTCGCGCCGACCCGTTGGCTCCATCCGGGCTACGATTCCCTCCCTACCCGCCGAGCTTGGCCTCCAGCGCCGCGATGCGCGCCTTCAGAGCCTCGTTCTCCTCACGCGCCAGGCGCGCCATGTCCTTGACCGCCTCGAACTCCTCGCGCTTGACCAGGTCCATGTCGCGCAGGAATTTTTCGGCCTGGGTGCGCATCACCGTGTCGAACTCGCGCTTGACGCCCTGCGCGGCACCGGCGGCATCGTTCATCAGGCGGCCGATCTCGTCGAAAAACCGGTTGTTGGTCTGGGTCATGTCGGTCTCCTGGCGGCTTTCGATGAACTCTGCGCGAACGCGCGGGAAGACAATGGCAATCCGTTTGGGCCGGTTCAAGGGCCGATCGGCGGTATCCTTGTCATGCCCCGGTTTCCTTGCAATCGTATTCAACGTCCCTGCATAAGAAGAATCACAAAAGGCGCTCGAGATGATCGACCAGCAGATCGCGATCCCCACCAAGGACGGTCACACCGCAACCTTCATCAGCCATCCCGAACGCGGCGGGCCGTTTCCGGTCATCCTGTTCTACATGGACGCGCCGGCGATCCGCGAAGAGCTGCGCGACATGGCGCGCCGGCTCGCGACATCGGGCTATTACGTGATGCTGCCGAACCTCTATTACCGTTCCGGGGTGATGGAGCTCGGCGCGCTGCCGGCCGATCCGAACGCGCCGGAGCGGAAGCGCATGTTCGCGCTGATGGGATCGCTCACGATCCCCATGATCATGGACGACACGCGCGCGCTGCTGACCTATGCCGAGGGCCAGGCGGCCGCGAACACCAAACTGATCGGCACCGTCGGCTACTGCATGAGCGGCCGCTACGCCGTCAACGCCGCCACGCATTTCCCCGATCGCGTCAAGGCCGCCGCCTCGGTCTACGGTACGCAGCTCGCAACCGACCAGGACGACAGCCCGCATCTCGCGGCAGCCAAGACCAAGGCCGAACTCTACTTCGCCTGCGCCGAGACCGACATCTACGCGCCCGCCGAGATCATCGAGAAGGTGAAGCAGGGCATGAGCGGCGCCAAAGCCGAAGTCGAGATCTATCCCGGCACCCATCACGGCTTCGCCTTCCCCAAGCGTCCGGTCTATCACCGCGACGCCGCCGAGCGGCATTGGGAGCGTCTGCTGGCGCTCTATCGCCGCAATCTCGTCTAGACATAGAAGGCGCGATGCCCTTTCTGCTCATCGACTTTCCCGCCTTCAAGCCGATCGCGATGGAGATCGGCCCGTTCGCGATCCGCTGGTATGCGCTGGCCTATATCTGCGGCATCGTGTTCGGCTGGCTCTATGCGCGCTCGCTCCTGAAGAAGGAGCGGCTGTGGGGCGGCCCGGCGCCGATGTCGCTGCTGCAGATCGACGACTTCATCCTGTGGGTCACGCTCGGCATCATCCTCGGCGGCCGCACCGGCTATGTGCTGTTCTACAATCTGCCCTTCTTCATCGACCATCCCGCCGCGATCTTCAGGCTGTGGGAAGGCGGCATGTCCTTCCACGGCGGCTTCCTCGGCTGCGTCGTCGCGGTGATGTGGTTCGCTCATCGCAACCGCATCTCGATCCTGTCGCTCGGCGACATCACCACCGCCGTTGCTCCGGTCGGGTTGCTGCTCGGCCGCATCGCCAACTTCATCAACGGCGAATTATGGGGCCGCGCCGCCGACCCGGAGCTGCCCTGGGCGATGATCTTTCCCAATGATCCCACCCAGCTGCCGCGCCATCCGAGCCAGCTCTACGAAGCCGGCATGGAGGGCATTTTGCTGTTCACGGTGCTTGCAATCATGATCCGCTTCGGCGCCCTGAAGCGGCCGGGCATGATCCTCGGCGCCTTCATCCTGATCTATGGTCTGAGCCGGATCGCCGGCGAGCATTTCCGCGAACCGGACGTCCAGCTCGGCTTCCTCTGGGGCGGATTAACCATGGGCATGCTGTTGTCGATCCCGATGCTTATTGTCGGCCTCGTACTTATTGTATTGGCAGTGAGGCGCGGTGCGCCCGAGCCCGCAGGGGCTATTCGTTAATTCCTTTTGAGAAGATAGGCCGTGACCGACCAGCCGTTACTCGACGAGATCAAGGCGCTGATCAAATCCTCAGGCCCCATGCCGGTCTGGCGGTACATGGAACTGTGCCTGATGCATCCGCGCTATGGCTATTACGTCTCGCGCGATCCGTTGGGACGAGAAGGCGACTTCACCACCGCGCCCGAGGTCAGCCAGATGTTCGGCGAGCTGTTGGGCCTGTGGACCGCCTCGGTGTGGAAGCAGATGGGGTCACCGCAATTCCTGCGGCTGATCGAGCTCGGCCCCGGCCGCGGCACCATGATGGCCGATGCGCTGCGTGCGCTCCGCGTGCTGCCGCCGCTCTATCAGGCACTCCACATCCACATGGTCGAGGTCAATCCGGTCCTGCGCGAGCGGCAGAGTGCGACGCTGTCGGGCGTGCGCAACATCGCCTGGCATGACAGCATCGACGACGTGCCGGACGGACCGAGCATCATCCTCGCCAACGAATATTTCGACGTGCTGCCGATCCACCAGATGGTCCGTCACGAGAACGGCTGGCACGAGCGCGTGATCGAGGTCGACGCCAACGGAAAACTTCAATTCGGCGCGGCGGCCGAGCCGACGCCGCGCTTCGAGGTGCTGCTGCCGCCTCTGGTACGCGCCGCGCCCGTCGGGGCCGTGTTCGAATGGCGGCCCGATGCGGAGATCATGAAGCTCGCCAGCCGCGTGCGCGACCAGGACGGCGCGGCGCTGATCATCGATTACGGTCATCTGCGCAGCGATGCCGGCGACACCTTCCAGGCGATCGCGCGCCACACCTTCACCGATCCCCTGAAGGCGCCGGGCCAGGCCGACGTCACGGCCCATGTCGACTTCCAGGCGCTCGCGCGCGGGGCGGAGGACGTGGGCGCCCGCGTGCACGGGCCGGTGACCCAGGGCGATTTCCTCAAACGCGTCGGCATCGAGACCCGTGCCGCCGCCTTGATGCAGAAGGCGGCGCCCGACGTCGCCACCGACATTTCAATCGCGCTCAAGCGCCTGACCGAAACCGGGCGCAGCGGCATGGGTTCGATGTTCAAGGTGCTCGGCATCTCCGAGCCGCGGTTGACGGGCCTTGCGGGACTCAGCGATCTCGAACGCGCCGGAGACGGTTCATGACGGTTGCCTCCTCGTTGCTGTCGGCAGTGCCGGGCCTGCGCCACGCCTTCTTCACCCGCGAGGGCGGCGTCTCGGGCGGCATCTATTCCGCGCTGAACGGCGGGCTCGGCTCCAACGACGATCAGGCCCTTGTCGCGGAGAACCGCCGCCGTATGGCCGAGCATGTCGGCGTCGCACCGGAACGCTTTCTCAGCCTGCACCAGATCCATTCGCCCGACGTGCTCGTGGCCGACGCTCCGTGGCCGAGCGGGCCGCGGCCGAAGGGCGATGCGCTGGTGACGAAGGTGCCCGGCATCGCGCTCGGCGTCTCCACCGCCGATTGCGGGCCGGTGCTGTTCGTCGATCCCGAGGCGGGCGTGATCGGCGGCGCCCATGCCGGCTGGAAGGGCGCGCTCACCGGCGTGCTGGAGCAGACCATTTCGGCGATGGAAAAACTCGGCGCATCGCGCAGCGGCATCATCGCCGCGATCGGCCCGCTGATCCGCCAGGACAGTTATGAAGTCGGCAACGAGTTCGTGGCGCGCTTCATCGAGGCGGATGCGGACAACGCCATATTCTTCATCCCGTCGGTGCGCGAGGGACACGCGATGTTCGACCTCGCCGGCTTCATCCGCAAGCGTCTGGAAGCCGCGGGCATCCTGATGATCGACGATCTCGGTCTGGACACCTACGCCGACGAACGCTTCTTCAGCTACCGCCGCTCGGTGCATCGCAAGGAGCCGGATTACGGCCGCCACGTTCACGCAATCGCGCTCGAAGCGTGAACACAAAGGCAACCCCGTGTCATTCCGGGGCGATGCCTGCGCGCGATGACAGTGGCCTGTGGCGCACCCGCCCTAGACCTTAATCGATTTTAACGATATCGCTGCCCTCCATAATGAGGGACGCGTCATTCATCTTGCGCCGCGCGGGTTCGCGCGTGCTGGCGGTCATGCTGCTGACGGCTGCGACCGCGCTTGGCGGCTGTGCCGGTGGCGGTGGTGCCGCGAACTCCTATGCGATGGCGCCGAGCTCCGGCGCGACAGTGGCGTTCGAATCGATCGACGGGCCGCCGCCGCAAGTGTTCGACCGCATGGTCGGCGTGCTCGACACCGAATCCAAGCTGCGCAGCCTGTCCGTGGTCTCCCGCGAGGGGACGGCGGCCTACCGCGTGCGCAGCTATCTCTCCGCCCAGATCGTGCGCGGCAAGACCGTGATCGCCTGGGTCTGGGACGTCTACGACGCCAACCAGCAGCGGGCGCTGCGGCTTTCCGGCGAGGAACCGACCGCGGCCAAGGGCAGCCGGGATCCCTGGAGCGCGGCCGACGACCTCGTGCTGCGGAAGATCGCCCAGGCCGGATTCAGCGGACTTTCCAACATGATCAACGGCACGCCGGATGCGCCGAACTCGGCTCCCGGCTTGCGCGGGCCGGCCGTGGCGAGCGTGATCCCGGAGGCTTCGGCGGCCGAGATGCCGGCCTCGGCGCTGGGCTATGCCGAGCGATAACCCCCGCGAAACCACGGCCCCAATTTCCGGCCAAACCGTTGGCCGGACTCGGGATTTCGCAGGGAAAACGTAGCGTCCCGGGTTGCCATTGCAGCCCCCGGCCTGATATTTCCTCGCCCGTCGTAACCGTGCTTCCAGTGGGTATTGTTTGATGTTGAACATCGTGTCCAGCAAAGCGCGGGAGGAAGCGTCCATGTCGGCCAAGAACGGCTCCATCAAGCTCGTCGCCGGCAACTCCAATCCGGCTCTCGCGCAGGCCATCGCGCAAGGTCTCGACCTGCCGCTGACCAAAGCGGTGGTACGGCGCTTCGCCGACATGGAGATCTTCGTCGAGATCCAGGAGAACGTGCGCGGCTCGGATGCCTTCGTCATCCAGTCGACCTCGTTCCCGGCGAACGACCATTTGATGGAATTGCTGATCATCACCGACGCACTGCGCCGCTCCTCGGCGCGCCGCATCACCGCGGTGCTGCCCTATTTCGGCTACGCCCGGCAGGACCGCAAATCGGGCTCGCGCACGCCGATCTCGGCAAAACTCGTCGCCAATTTGATCACGCAGGCCGGCGTCGACCGCGTCATGACGCTCGACCTGCATGCCGGCCAGATCCAGGGCTTCTTCGACATCCCGACCGACAACCTCTACGCCGCGCCGCTGATGGTGCGCGACATCAAGGACAAGTTCGACCTCTCCAGGACGATGGTGATCTCGCCCGACGTCGGCGGCGTGGCGCGCGCACGCGGCCTCGCCAAGCGCATCAACACCCCGCTCGCGATCGTCGACAAGCGCCGCGAGAGGGCGGGTGAATCCGAGGTCATGAACGTGATCGGTGACGTCGCCGGCTACACCTGCATCCTGATCGACGACATCGTGGACTCCGGCGGCACGCTGGTGAACGCCGCCGACGCGCTGATCGCCAAGGGCGCCAAGGACGTCTACGCCTACATCACCCACGGCGTGCTCTCCGGCGGCGCCGCCGCCCGGATCACAAACTCCAGGCTGAAGGAGCTGGTGATCACCGATTCGATCCTGCCGACGGATGCGGTGAGCAAGGCGCCGAACATCCGCACGCTGCCGATCGCCAGCCTGATCTCCGACGCGATCGCGCGCACCGCGGCGGAGGAGTCGGTGTCGAGCCTGTTCGACTGAGGTTTCTTACCTCGCCCCGCTTGCAGGGACAGGGAGCGTCTACGTCCCTCACGAGGCAGCCCCCGGGTTGTTGCCAACGACCGCCCATGACATCATCCGAATCCCGAGTCATCTCTGCTCTCTGGATGCCCGATGCCACGCCAGAAATTTGCCTGGGAGAAACTGTCGGATGACGAGTTGCTCAAGCAACGCCTCTCCAGCCTGAGGGTTACGGTCGAAGGCACCTGGCTCGAGGATTGCGTCAGCACGCTCTATGAGGAGCTGGAAGAACGGGATATCCGGCTGCGGCCGCACACCTGGATGTCGAGCGAATGGTTCAGTCCGGGCGGCGTTCCCGGCATCGCCATTCCGTTCTATCTCGCTCATCCCCGCCTGATGAAGCTCGAGAAGAAGATGATGTTCGACGTCGAGGGCGGAACATGGCGCGAGTGCATGGCCATCCTCCGTCACGAAGCGGGCCACGCGATCCAACACGGCTACCAGCTGCAGCGCCGGCGGCGCTGGCAGCAGCTGTTCGGCCCGTCGTCGAAACACTACCCGCGCTACTACCGGCCCAATCCGGCGAGCAGGCGTTACGTCCAGCATCTGCGGCTGTGGTATGCGCAGAGCCATCCGGACGAGGATTTCGCCGAGACCTTTGCGGTGTGGCTGCGGCCCCGTTCGAACTGGCGGACGCGATATGCTGGTTGGCCGGCACTGAAGAAGCTCGAATATGTCGACGAGCTGATGGGCGAGATCGCGGGAAAGCGGCCGCCGATCGCGACGCGGGAGCGTGTCGATACGCTGGGTCGGCTCAGCCAGACGCTCGAAGAGCACTACAAGAAAAAGCAGGCGTTCTACGCCTTCACACCCCCCAAGACCTACGACCGCGATCTCTCCCGGCTGTTTTCAGCCGATCCACGGCATCACCGCTCAAAGCCGGCTTCAGCCTTGATCAGGCGCCACCGCTCCCAGATCAGGCAACTGGTCGCGCGATGGACCGGCGAGAATCAGCTTACGCTCGATGCCGTGCTTGACGAGATGATCTCCCGTTGTCGCGAGCTCGATCTGCGTGCCGTCGGCCCTGAACAGAAGCTCGTTCTCGACTTCATCGTCCTCGTGACCGCCAAGACGATGCACACGATGTTTGGCCCGTCTCGACGAAAATGGATCGCGCTATGAGACGTCTCCGTATTCTGGTCCTCATGCATCCGGACTTCCTGCCTCCGGACTCCTCCGACGGATACAGCCCGCAGGAGATCAATGCGTGGAAAACCGAGTACGACGTGGTGAGCACCTTGCGTGCAGCCGGCCACGAGGTTCGACCGCTCGGCGCGCAGGAGGAAATCAGGCCGGTGCGCGAGGCGATCGAGGAGTTCAAGCCGCACGTGGTTTTCACGTTGCTGGAGGAATTCCACAACAACGTCGCCTTCGACCAGCACATCGCGAGCTATCTCGAGCTGATGAAGGTCCCTTATACCGGGTGCAATCCGCGCGGCCTGACCCTGGCCCGCGGCAAGGATCTGTCCAAGACGCTGGTGCATCACCGCCGGATCGCCGCGCCGGCCTTCGCTGTCTTCCCGATGCGCCGCAAAGTGAAACGCCCGACGCGTCTTGCGCTGCCGCTGATCGTCAAGAGCCTGAACATGGATGGCTCGTTCGGCATCTCGCAAGCCTCGATCGTCGACACCGACGAAAAGCTGGCCGAGCGGGTTGCCTTCATCCACGAGCGGGTCGAATCCGCCGCCATCGCCGAGCAGTTCATCGAGGGGCGAGAGCTTTACGTCGGCGTGCTCGGCAACAACCGCTTACGTGTTCTGCCGATCTGGGAGTTGAAATTCGGCAGCATGGGCGGCCGCTCGTCACGGCATATCGCCACTGAGAAGGCCAAGCACAACACCGACTATCAGGAGAAGGTCGGCATCGTCGACGGGCCTGCGAAGGATCTGGCGCCGGAAGTGACCGCCAGGATCCAGCGAGCCGCGAAACGCATCTACCGGGCGCTTGGCCTCGACGGTTACGCGCGCATCGATTTTCGTCTCACCGCCGACGGGACGCCGTATTTCATCGAAGCCAATCCCAATCCCGAGATCGCCAAGAGCCAGGAGTTCGCGACGGCCGCTCTACATGACGGGCTCAAATATCCGGCTCTCCTGCAGCGCATCCTGGCCCTCGGGATCAGCCGCGCCAAGGCAGGAGTGTCATTGGGGTGATGACGGCGACGATCGCCCCTCATCCTTCGAGACGCGCTTCGCGCCCCTCGGGATGAGGGATGGTCGTTGCGCTGCGTTACACGATTCCCGCGGCGACCTGGCCGCGCAGGCGTTCGAGCCCGAGCAACGTCTCCGCGCAGGCGGCCGCCACCTCGACGCCCTTGATCGCAAAATGCCTGCGGAAGAAATCGTAGTGCACCTCGGTCTCGTGGAATTGCTGCGGCGTCAGCACCGCGGAGAACACGGGCACCTCCGTGCGCAGCTGCACGTCCATCAACGCCTTGATCACGGTGTCGGCCACGAACTCATGGCGGTAGATGCCGCCGTCGACGACGAGGCCGGCCGCGACGATCGCGGTGTAGCGCCGTGTCTTGGCGAGGATCTGCGCATGGAGCGGGATCTCGAACGAGCCCGGCACCTCGAACACGTCGACGTGATTGAGGTGGCGCGCTTCTGCCTCCTTCACGAAGGCGATACGGGCCTCCTCGACCACGTCGCGGTGCCAGCAGGCCTGCACGAAGGCCACCCGCTGCGGTTTCGCGAAGCGCGGATGGTCGGGCGCCGGCTCGTGTGGAACCGGCGGTGGCGTTTGGGTTGGTTGGGATGTTTCGGCTTTGGAAGTTTGGACTTGGGTATCTTGCAACATCTGATTCATGGCTTTCCTCAGTTAAGGACCAGAATCAGGGCACACGGAACGACAAACAGCCGCATCCTGCGATGCGTCTGCCACCGACCGTTCTCTTTCATCCGGACTTTAACCGTCGGCCTCGGAGTTGCACCGAATCTGCTGACCCTTCCCCTCAGCAACAGACTTTGAGGAAGGCGCTCGCGGGCTTAGGCCTTACGGCCCTTACCGCCGGTGGGGACTTTCACCCCGCCCTGAGAACATGGGCCGCCCGGAATGAACGGCCTGACCGAAATATGACGCCGGTTGGGGGCCGCGGCAAGCGGGTTCCGCATGGGAAAACCGCATGGTCCCATGCCGCTATAGTGGTCCAGTCCGTACGCGGCGGAATTAACGATTGGCGGGCCATCGGCGAATCCGATTCCGGTTTGTTCTTTTCCGTCCGGCTCGGCCTCCCCCGCGTTAATAATTGTGGCGGAGATGAGCTGTGGACGAACGAGTCCTGACTTGTGGACGGACTCGGCAGCCAGTTGCGCAGATTCCGCAAATCACATCAGTTGATCCGCGACAAGCCCGCGCTGATCCGAACGGATCGCCTTACCAATATTAAGGGAGCGCGCGCCGGACCAACCGCGTGCGTATCAAAGACAACAAAAAGGCAAGAGGTCGAGACGGCATGTCCCTGCTCGAAGGCACTATCGATTCCAAAAACCATCCGCTCGCGGTGGTCGAGGATATCGCTGCCAGCAACAACTGGCCGTTCGAACGCTCCGGCGAAGACGAACTCACGATTGTCTCCAAGGGACAATGGACCGACTACCAGATCTCCTTCACCTGGATGGGCGAGATCGAGGCGCTGCATCTGGCCTGCGCGTTCGACATGAAG
>NZ_JADPIT010000029.1:37935-39750 GCF_023073035.1 Bradyrhizobium sp. 62 | reverse complement strand
GCTCGTCGCCGCCGTCAACGAGCAGTTGTGGGTCGGGCACTTCGACCTGTGGACGACCACCGGCATGATCATGCACCGGCAGGCCCTCGTGCTGCCGGGCGGGCTCACCGCCTCCACCGGGCAATGCGAAGCCATGCTCGCCGGCGCCATCCACGCCTGCGAGCGCTATTTCCCGGCGTTCCAGTTCGTGGTGTGGGCGGGCAAGTCCACGTCGGAAGCCATGGACGCGGCGATGTTCGACACGGTGGGCGAGGCGTAGTTTTCTTGTCGTCCCGGCCTAGTGCGCATTGCGCACGGGGGGCCGGGACCCATACCGCGTGATTTCGCTTGTGGCACGCTGCTTGTTGCCAACACCTCCATCCACTAAAACCGGTTGTGGTTATGGGTCCCGGCTCTCCGTGCGCAATTGCGCACTAGGCCGGGACGACACTGAGTTTGTGGTAACGGCTATGACGAGCAACGGCACTCTCGAAAACATCACCGGCACTATCCTGCTCGCCGGCGCCGGCAAGATGGGCGGCGCGATGCTGACCGGATGGCTTTCGGGCGGGCTCGATCCGCGCCGCGTCGCGGTGATTGATCCACACATCTCGGCCGAGATCACCGCACTTGCCGCCAAGGGGGTTGCGCTCAATCCTGATGTGACGACGGCAGGCCAGGTCGAGACGCTGATCGTCGCGGTGAAGCCGCAAATGTTCCGCGAGGCCGGCGCCAAGCTGAAGCCATTCCTCTCCGACAAGACCTCGGTCGTGTCGATCATGGCGGGAACTACGATCGCCTCGCTCGAAGAGGTCTGCGGCGGCGCGGTGGTGCGCGCGATGCCGAACACGCCGGCCGCGATCGGTCGCGGCATCACGGTGGCTGTCGCCGCGAACAACGTCAGCGCACAGCAACGCGCTGTGGCCGATGCGCTGCTACGCGCCACCGGCTCGGTCGAATGGGTCGACGATGAGAGCCTGATGGACGCGGTGACCGCGGTGTCCGGCTCGGGCCCGGCCTATGTGTTCTTGCTGGCCGAAGAACTCGCGCGCGCCGGTGTCGAGGCGGGCTTGCCCGAGGCGCTGGCAACGAAACTCGCGCGCGAAACCGTCGCCGGCTCGGGTGAACTTCTCCACCAGTCGGAGCTTGCCTCCGGCACGCTACGCCAGAACGTCACCTCGCCCGGCGGCACCACGGCCGCGGCACTCGGCGTGCTGATGGGCGAACCAGGCCTGCGCGATCTGATGATCCGCGCGATCGCGGCGGCGACGCAGCGGTCGAAAGAATTGGCGAAGTAAGGAAGCTATCCCCTCATGGTGAGGAGCGCGAAGGGCCGTCTCGAACCATGCAGGCCCGGCTCTCGCCTGTGGCGATCCTTCGAGACGACCGCTGCGCGGTCTCCTCAGGATGAGGGCAGAGCAAGCGGCTGCTACGTCGTCCCCAGCCGCTTGTTGAACATCGCTACATTGACGAGCCCGCGCGCGTGGCGGCCTTCGCCGAGTTTTCGCGTGCCCTCGAAGGCCTCGACTTCGAAGCGGATGACGCGGCGCTCTACCGCAATGACCTTCGCGGTAGTCCGCACCGTCGCGCCGACAAGGGCTGCTGCAAGATGGCGGATATCGACCTCGGTGCCGACGGTGACCCAGCCGGGCTGAAGCGCCGCACGAATCGCATCGCCCGACGTCATCTCCATTTCCAGAATCATCATCGGCGTCGCATAGACCATCGGCATGCCGGGCACGAAATGCCCGACCGTGCGCTCCACCGGCACCACCAGCGTGCGCTCGGCGCTCATGCCGACCTTGATGAAGTCGCGTGCGTCCATGGGGCCTCCCC
>NZ_JADPIT010000029.1:0-37925 GCF_023073035.1 Bradyrhizobium sp. 62 | reverse complement strand
TCCTGGACAAGCGCAGCGAAGCGAAGCGCCGATCCAGGACCCATTACCCGACTGAACATTGTCATGAGCGGCCTAAACCACGACCCGCCGTGACAACTGCCGCTTGGGTTAATGGGTCCTGGCTTTCGCCAGGACGACAGTTGCGTTTGCAGCTAGAGCGCGGGCTACTTCTTCGCAGCCGCCGCGCGCTCCACGAACGTCTTGCCGCCCTTCATCTTGTGGCGGAGCGGGGCTTCATTGATCTGGATGACGACGGCGTCGGCATCGACGCCGAGATTCTTCACCAGCGCCTGGGTGATGTCGCGCATCATGCCGGCCTTCTGCTCGTCGGTGCGGCCTTCGGCCATGCTGACAGTGATCTCAGGCATTTTTCTCTCCCTTGGGCCGAACACCGGCCATTGACGGGCGCCATCAAACAGGAGGCGGATGCCCGGGACAAGCCCGGGCATGGCGGCGTCAGCGAATAGCTAGCCCCAGCTCACGTCATGGCGCGCTAGCACCTCGCGAACTTTGGCGACAAGATCGGCCTCGCTGCACGAGAACTGCGCCGGGCGGCTCTCACGCCATTCCTGGTTGGAAGCGATCGCGGCTGCCGCCTTCGCGCCCTCGATCAGATCCTTGATCTGCACCTCGCCACGCGCTCTTTCATCCGAGCCCTGGATGATGACGCAGGGCGCATTGCGGCGATCGGCATATTTGAGCTGGTTGCCCATGTTCTTGGGATTGCCGAGATAGAGCTCGGCGCGGATGCCGGCGGTTCGCAACGATGCGACCATCTTCTGATAGTCGGCGACGCGGTCGCGGTCGAACACGGTGACGACGACGGGGCCGAACCCGGGCTTCGTGTCGAGCTTGCCGAGCAGCGTCAGCGCGGCCTGAAGCCGCGACACGCCGATCGAGAAACCGGTCGCCGGCACGGGCTCGCCGCGGAAGCGCGAGACCAGGCCATCGTAGCGTCCGCCGCCGCCGACCGAGCCGAATCGCACCGGTCGGCCCTTGTCGTCCCTGGTCTCGAGCAGCAGTTCGACCTCGTAGACGGGGCCGGTGTAATATTCGAGGCCGCGCACGACAGAGGGGTCGATCTTGATGCGATCCGCACCGTAACCCGACGCCGTCACCAGTTTCGCGATCTCTTCCAGCTCGCTTACGCCGGCCTGACCGACTTCGCTCTTGGCGAGATAGGTTTCCGCCGCGGCAATGGCCTCTTTCCAATCGTCGCGCGGTTTGGTGATGGCGAGAACGACGTCAGCTTCCGACGCGCTTAGATTGGCGCCCTTCGTGAAGTCGCCCTTGCCTTCTTCGCCTCCATCCCATCTGCCGGGACCGAGGAGCTTGCGAACTTCCTCGGCGGGAAACTTATCGAGCTTGTCGATTGCGCGCAGCACGGTGAGCCTGCGCGCTGCGTTCTCTTCGCCGCCGAGCCCGATGGCTTCCAGAACGCCGTCGAGCACCTTGCGGTTGTTCACCTTCACGACATACGAGCCGCGCGCAATGCCCAGCGCCTCCATCGTGTCGGCCGCCATCATGCAGATCTCGGCATCGGCCGCCGGCGTTGCCGAGCCCACCGTGTCCGCATCGAACTGCATGAACTGGCGGAAGCGACCGGGACCCGGCTTTTCATTGCGGAAGACGTAGCCGACCCGGTAGCTGCGGTAGGGCAACACGAGAGCGTCGGTGCCGTATCGCTCGCCGACGTAGCGGGCGAGCGGCGCGGTCAAATCGTAGCGCAGCGAGATCCACTGCTCGTCGTCGTCCTGGAACGAGAACACGCCCTCGTTCGGACGATCCTGGTCGGGCAGGAACTTGCCGAGCGCATCGGTGTATTCCATCGCCGGCGTTTCCACAGGCTCGAACCCGTAGAGCTCGTAGACGGTGCGGATCTTTTCCACCATCTCGCGCGTCGCCCGGATCGCGGCGGGATCGCGATCCTCGAGCCCGCGCGGCAGGCGCGCCTTCAGTTTCTGGGGTTTTTTGGATTTTTCGGCCATGCGCGGCATTTACCAGCCGACGCGCGAAGCGGCAACTGCCGGGTAGGCCCTTACGGCTGCTCCATCCGTGCCCGCAGCGCATCGGCATCCGCTTTCGGCAGCGACTTCAGCGTTGGCTTGATGGTTTCGCCGCCGACGATTTTGCCGTTGCGCATGAACATCCAGTCCGAGATGTCGGCTTCAATGAATTCGACCTTGTCGCCTGCCCGCTTGCCCGCCAGATCGCGTGGCTCGTTGGCGAAGAGGCCGGAATAGCCCCCATTGGGTAGCTTCTTCACCTCGGCCATCCAGATGTGCTCACCGCCTTTGCGGGTCGAAAAGTGCACCTTCAGGGCGTGCCCCGTTTCCGACGGTTTCGGCGCCTCGTAGGAGGCCCAGAAGGTCGGCAGCGTGGCGCGGGCGCGCGCGATCGCGGTGTTCATCTCCGGATCGGTGTTGCGCACGTCGACGACGGGCGAACGGCCCTCAGCGGAGACGTCCAGCTTGGGGCCGATGGTCAGGATGCCAAAGACGGTGACGCCGGTGATTGCGGCGAGAACGACCCATTTCAGGGACTGGGGAAGAGTGGATGTCATGATCGCAATGTCCGGAAAACTCGATGTCCAGGTATTCGAGGTCTCGGACTTTGTCGCACGATCATCGTGTCGCGTTCATTGCGCCTCTCTCTCCGCGCGAGCGGAGAGAGAGAGGGCAAAAATCAAGACAGATTGCGGATCCAGTTATGCGGATCGTTGGTGCGGCCGTACTGGATGTCGACGAGCTGCTTGCGCAGGCCCATGGCGACGGGGCCGGCGGCGCCGCCGCTGATCTCGAAATCGCCGCTCACTGAGCGCACCGTGCCGATCGGCGAGATCACGGCGGCCGTGCCGCAGGCAAACGCCTCCTTCAGCTTGCCGCTTGCCGCATCCTTGCGCCACTGGTCGAGCGAATACGGCTCCTCGCGCACGGTTTTGCCGGCGTCTTTGGCCAGCGCAATGATGGAATCGCGGGTGATGCCGGGCAGGATCGTGCCGAGCGGCGGCGTCGAGAGCGAGCCGTCGTCGAACACGAAGAACACGTTCATGCCGCCGAGCTCTTCGATGTAGCGGCGCTCGATCGCATCGAGAAACACGACTTGGTCGCAGCCGTGCTGGATCGCTTCGGCCTGGGCGCGCAGGCTTGCGGCATAGTTGCCGCCGCATTTGACGGCGCCGGTGCCGCCGACGGCAGCGCGCGTGTAGTTCTCGGACACCCAGATCGAGACTGGCGCGGGGCCGCCCTTGAAGTAGGAGCCGACCGGCGAGGCGATCACCGCGAAGATGTATTCGGACGACGGCTTGACGCCGAGGAAGGTCTCGCTCGCGATCATGAACGGGCGCAGGTAAAGGCTGCCCTCGCCGCCCGGCATCCATGCGCGGTCGATGCGCACGATTTGCTCGACGGCCTCGATGAAGACGTCTTCGGGGAGCTGCGCCATCGCCATGCGGTCCGCCGAGTCCTTGAAGCGCCGCGCATTGGCGTCGGGGCGGAACAGGTTCACGCCGCCGTCGTCGCGCTTGTAGGCCTTCAGGCCTTCAAAAATTTCCTGGGCGTAGTGCAGGACGGCGCCGGCCGGATCGAGCTGGAAATTGGCGCGGGCCTCGACACGCGCCTCGTACCAGCCGCCCTTGGCCTGGTTGTAGCGGACCACCGCCATGTGATCGGTGAAGACCCGCCCGAAGCCGGGGTCCACCAGCTTGGCGACCCGATCCTTCTCGGGGGTCGGATTGGATGCGGGCTGGATGTCGAATTTCATGCTCATGTCCTTGCCTCCCGCTGCCGGTAGCGGCGCCGTTGTGGCACCCACCTGCCCCGATTTGGGCCCGGCTGGCTCAATTGGTTTCTGGCCGGACCGCCGCCAGCCTTGTTACGGCCGGTTTCCGTGGCCAGCATGTCACCGAGGACATGCTTTTGCGGAAGACGGAAGTCCAGTATGTTTTGCCGAAATGCCGTTCGACAATCGCACGGTTGATCTGCTCCGGCCGTCGCCGCCTGTCTGGCCCACTGGGGCCGCATTGCTTCGATGCCCACCCGACGCGAAACGATCTAAAATTTCGTACGGGCCGATCGTTTTGTAACATTGAGACCAAGATACGTCAATATGCCTGACATAAATTTCGCGACTCCTTCTCAAGACGCTGCCGGGCCGCGGCCGGCCGCAGACGACGGAGGCAATTTGCGCTGGGATATCATCGAACTGCTGTTCTTCGCCTATCGCGATTTCGTCGGCGATCCCGACCAGGAGCTGGAGGCGTTCGGCTTCGGCCGGGCCCATCACCGCGTCATGCACTTTGTTTATCGTTATCCCGGCCTCAAGGTCGCCGACCTCCTCGACGTCCTGCGCATCACCAAGCAATCGCTCGGCCGGGTGCTCAAGCAGCTCCTGGACGAGGGCTATATCGTCCAGAAGACCGGCGACAATGATCGCCGCCAACGCCTGCTGTTTGCTACACCGAAGGGCGAGGCGCTGGTGCAGAAGCTCGCCGGTCTCCAGACCACGCGCATCACCAAGGCGCTCGCCGAGATGGCGCCGCAGGATGCCGAAACCGTCAAGCGCTTCCTGCGCGCGATGATCGACCGCGACGATCCCGACAAGGTGCTCGAAACGATCTTCGCCACCGTCAATCAGGACAAGGAGTGACCGTGCCGCTCGCTGCCACGCTCGCACGCCCGCCGGCACGCCCCGCCGACGATGCTCCGCATCTCCTGCTGGTTGACGACGACCGCCGCATCCGCGACCTGCTCTCGCGCTTCCTTGCCGGCGAAGGCTATCGCGTCTCGACCGCGGCCAGCGCCAGCGACGCCCGTTCCAAGCTTTTGGGCCTGCACTTCGACCTCTTGATCCTGGATGTCATGATGCCCGGCGAGACCGGCTTCGATCTCGCCCGTTTCATCCGGACTTCGTCCTCGGTGCCGATCGTGATGCTGACGGCGCGGCATGAAGCCGAAGCGCGCATCGAGGGCCTGCAGATCGGCGCCGACGATTACGTCGCAAAGCCGTTCGAGCCGCGCGAGCTTGCGCTACGCATCAACAACATCCTCAAGCGCGCTGCGCCGCCGCCGCAGGCCGCTGCAGTGGAGAAGATCGCGTTTGGCCCGTACATCTATCACCTCGACCGCGGCGAACTGCGCCAAGGCGAAGACGTCATTCACCTGACCGACCGCGAGCGCGAGATGCTGCGGATCCTGTCGGAGACACCGGGCGAGACCGTGCCGCGCAGCGCGCTGACCGGCAATGGCAGCGTCAACGAGCGCGCCGTCGACGTGCAGATCAACCGCCTGCGGCGCAAGATCGAAACCGATCCCGCCAATCCGCTGTTCCTCCAGGCCGTGCGCGGCATCGGCTACCGGCTGGTAGCCTCGCCATAAAGAGTGAAGCGCCACCGATGAGCACGATCGATAGCGGCCTGACGCTTTTGAAGAGCGCCGCCGGCCGCGTCTCCGCCGCCAATGGCTGGATGGGCAACGCCTTCAAGGGCTGGATGCCGACCGGCCTCTACGCGCGTGCGCTGCTGATCATGATCGTGCCGATGGTGATCCTGCAATCGGTCGTCGCCTTCGTGTTCATGGAGCGGCACTGGAACACGGTGACACGGCGCCTGTCGGCCGCGGTGGTGCAGGACATCGCCGCGCTGATCGACGTCTACAAGGGCTATCCGCAAGACAAGGATCGCGACCAGATCCGCCGCATCGCGCAGCAGCGCCTGGGCCTCGTCGTCGATTTCCTCCCGGCCGGCGACATGCCGCCACCGGGACCGAAGCCATTCTTCTCGCTGCTCGACCAGACACTGTCGGTGCAGCTCGGCCGCCAGATCGGGCGCTCCTTCTGGATCGACACGGTCGGCCGCTCCAATCTGGTCGAGATCCGGATCCAGCTCGACGACGCCGTGATGCGCGTGTTCGCGCAGCGCAGCGCCGCCTATGCCTCGAACTCGGAGATCTTCCTGTTCTGGATGGTCGGAACGTCCTCGATCCTGCTGATCGTCGCGGTGCTATTCCTGCGCAACCAGATCAAGCCGATCCTGCGACTTGCCGACGCCGCCGAAAGTTTCGGCAAGGGCCGCGAGGCGCCGAATTTCCGCCCGCGCGGCGCGCGCGAGGTGCGGCGCGCGTCGGTCGCCTTCCTCGAAATGAAGTCGCGCATCGAGCGGACGATGGAGCAGCGCACCGCGATGCTCGCCGGCGTCAGCCACGATCTGCGCACGATCCTGACGCGGTTCAAGCTCGAGCTGGCGCTGATCGGCGACAGCCCCGAAATGGAGGGCATGCGCAAGGACGTCGACGAGATGTCGATGATGCTCGAGGACTACCTCGCGTTTGCTCGCGGCGATTCCGGCGAGCAGTCGCAGCCGACCGACATGGCCCAGGCGCTCGAGGAGCTGCGCAGCGACGCCGAACGCCACGGCCACACGGCGACAGTCGCATTCAACGGGCTGCCCGTGGTCACGGTGAAGCCGGCCTCGTTCAAGCGCTGCCTTGCCAACCTCGTCACCAACGCCGCCCGCTACGGCAAGAGCATCGCCATCACCGGCCAGCGCGATCACCGTTATTTGACCGTGACGGTCGACGACGACGGGCCGGGCATTCCCGCACACCTGCGCGAAGAGGTGTTCAAGCCGTTCCTGCGGCTGGACAACGCCCGCAACCAGGACGAAGGCGGCACGGGCCTCGGCCTCGCGATCGCCCGCGACATCGCCCGTTCGCATGGCGGCGACATCACCCTTGGCGACAGCCCGATGGGCGGATTAAGAGCGAGCGTGCGGATACCGGTGTAGGCGCGGGACTTCACTCCCCCGTAAGAACGGGGCGAGGGAGCGCACGTGGTTGCGCGGCGATCTCACCTACTTCGGCAACAGCGCTTTCAGCTTGTCCATGTCACGCACGTTCATCTTGAAGCCGCCGGGCATCACGATGTCGCCGGGCTTCTGGTCCGGCTTGCAGGCGCCCAGCCATTTCGCTTCGAGCTGCATGGTCGTGTCGCGGCCTGCCGCGCCGGCGGCGCCGCCTTGCGCGTGCGACGATGTCTTCACCGTATAGGCCGAATTGAAATCGCCAGTGATCTCAGCATGCGAGGTCGTGCTGATGCCGGCGACATTGCATTCGGAATCGCTGACATAGCCGGTTGCGGTCTTCTTGATGTCCTGCTTGGCGCAGATCTGCTTGGCCATCGGGGAGATGTTGTTGTTCATCTCCTTGTCGACGGTCTCGTCGGTGCAGTGCTGCATGGTCATCTCGGGCACCGGCGTGCCGGTCCTGACCATCTTCAATTCCCACAGGCCCGCCTTGCGCACCGGCAGGTCGTCAGCGCGGGCGCTGGCTGCCGAGAAGACGAGGCAAAGGGCGGAGCCGAGCAAAGCGAGTTTGCGCGTCATGTCGGAAGCTCCCGGCTGCGATGGCGGCGTTGCGAAAGCGCCTCAGTAGAGCGTGCGGATCGGCTGGTCGGCCGCGCCATAGGGCACCCAGCGGCAGGAGAACGAGATGTAGCCGCCCTCATAGGCCTGCATCGCCAGGAATTTGGCGACCTTGCCGTAGCGGGCGCAGTGATCGACCGCGACCTGCCGCGCATCGACCTGGGTTGCCATCGAATAGGCGATGATGCCGCCGGTGTCGTTGCCCTTGAACGGAGGCACCGGAAGCAGATCGGCGCGCGCCGACTGGCTCGCCATCATACCCAAGGCAAGTAGGCCCGCGGCCGCAATGATTCGCATTCCCGTCACTCCGATTGGTTGGCGGCAGTTTACGGTGTCGGCGCGGCGGTGGAAAGAACGGATGGTCGGTCCAACGCAGCATTGCGGTCAACTCGTCGGCAAGTGTTGCCGCGCTGCACTTGACCTCCTCCGGCCTTCACGGCACCGTCCGACCCTTGCAGATCATGCTGTCTGGATCATCCATGCGCGCCTCGACCTTCCTGAAATCGCTCCGCTTTGCCGCCGTGCTCGGCCTCCTGTTCGGGGCGTTGTCGCTCGGTGAGGCCAGGGCCGCCAATCCGCTGGAGCTGAATTTCTGGCTGAGCGGGCCGCGTTATGACGGCAACGTCTCCGAATGCGACCGGGCGCTGCCGACGATCGCCAGCCAGTTCTGGGAGAAAGAAAGCTCGTTCTGGAATTCCTCGTTGAAGATCACCGGCTTCGCCGCGGTTCACGAGACCGCGTTCCGGCCCTGGGCATCGGATAACATCCCCCGCCGCTATTGCACCGGCGAGGCCATGCTCACGGACGGCAAGATGCGCAAGGTGCACTTCTCGATCGTCGAGGACGGCGGCTTCGCCGGCTACGGCCAGGGCGTGGAATGGTGCGTGGTCGGGCTCGACCGCAACTGGGCCTACAACCCGGCCTGCCGCGCCGCCAAGCAATAATTGCGCTGATCCGGACCGATCAGGCGGCCCAACGATGGTCGCCCGAAATTTGTTCTTGAAATGTTCCTATCGCCTGCTAGGCTCGTCTGCACAGTCTAGTTGAGGGGCGTCGCCATGTTTCATTCCAGATTGCATTCGTTCTCGCGCCTGATGATCTCGCTGACGCTTGCGGCCGGGCTGGCTGCACTGGCCGGCGGCGCAAAGGCCCAGGACAAGCGGCAGAACACGCCCGGTGAGTTCGACTTTTATGTGCTGTCGCTGTCGTGGTCGCCCTCCTTCTGCGAAGAGGCGGCGGAGCGCGGCGGCCGCTCGCAGATCCAGTGCAGCGGACGGCCCTACGCTTTCGTGGTGCACGGTTTGTGGCCGCAATATGAGAATGGTTTTCCGGAATATTGTCAGCGGCCGTCGCCGCGGCTCAACCGCAGCATCGTCTCCTCCATGCTCGATCTGATGCCGGCGCCGGGGCTGATCTTCAACGAATGGGACAAGCACGGCACCTGCTCGGGGCTCGCCGACCGCAGCTATTTCGAGACGATCCGGAAGGCGCGCGCCGCAATCAAGATTCCGGCCGAATATCTCGATTTGTCGCAGGCCAAGACGGTGGCGCCGGCAGAGGTGGAGGAAGCCTTCATCAAGGCCAACCCGGGCCTCAGCAATGCCGCCGTCTCGATCACCTGCAACCGGACGCGGCTATCGGAAGTCCGCATCTGCCTCAGCAAGGACCTGCAATTCCGCGCCTGCGAGGAGATCGACCGCCGCGCCTGCCGTCGCGACCAGGTGGCGATGCCGCCGATCCGGGGTGGCTAGCCCAGGCATCGTGCCTCTTTGCTCAAGCCGTCACGTGGCGTAGTGCTCTTGCATGAATTACCGCCACGCCTTCCATGCCGGCAGCTTCGCCGATGTCATCAAGCACATCGTGCTGGCGCGCATCATCACCTATCTCCAGGATAAGCCGGGCGCGTTCCGTGTCATCGACACCCATGCCGGCGCTGGCCTCTACGATCTCGAAAGCGACGAGGCGCGTCGCGGCGGCGAGTGGCTGACGGGCATTGCGCGGCTGATGCAGGCGCGGCTGTCGAACGACGCCATGGCGCTGACCAAGCCCTATCTGGACATCGTCCGCGCCTTCAATCCGAAGGGCGAGCTCAAGGCTTACCCGGGCTCGCCGCTGATCGCACGCGGCCTGCTGAGGCCGCAGGACCGCCTCTTGCTCTGCGAGCTCGAGCCGAAGGCGCGCAAGGCGCTGATCGGCGTGCTGCGCCACGACGAACAGGCCCGCGTGGTCGACCTCGACGGCTGGATGGCGCTGCCGGCTTTCGTGCCACCGAAGGAACGGCGTGGGCTCGTGCTGATCGATCCCCCGTTCGAGGCGAAGGACGAGTTCGAAAAGCTCGAAGAGGCCTTCTCGACGGCTTTCGCGAAATGGCCGACCGGTATCTATGTAATCTGGTATCCCGCCAAGAGCCGGCGCGCCACCGACGCGCTGGTGCAATCAGTGGCGCGGCTCGCAGCCGCAGCAAAACCGCCGGGAAAATGCCTGCGCCTCGAATTCAGCGTGGCGCCACAAGCCGACGGCGCAGCCCTCACCTCCAGCGGGCTCTTGATCGTCAATCCCCCTTACACACTGCACGGCGAGCTCAAGACGATCCTGCCCGAGTTGGAAATGCCGCTCGGCCAGGGGGGCGCTGCCAGATTCCGATTAGAGGTGCCAAGGCCGTAACACTCCGGCATCTTGGGAAAAATATGCAGGAGCGGTGGTCAATCTGCAGAGAACCGTATTATGCTGTTGCGGTGACTGGCTTTACGTTCCGCTTCCGCGAATGGTTGCGGCGGAGTGAAGGCCTAAGAAAGATCCAGTCGGACCGAATGGTCTGCCCAAGGATGGCCAGCTCCCGGGCTTCGTAAGACCCGGTCATGTCGTGACGTGCGTCTGCGTCACGACGGAGGAGCAATGAGGGGGAGTTTCCCGATGGCCATGACGGGAACGGTCAAGTTTTTCAACGGTGAGCGCGGCTACGGATTCATCAAACCGGACGACGGGGGCCGCGACGTCTTCGTGCATATTACTGCTGTGGAGCGGGCCGGACTGAAGGACCTTGCCGAAGGACAGCGTATTACTTTCGAAGTCGAACCGGACAAGAAGGGCAAGGGGCCGAAGGCGGTCGATTTGGTCATCCTTCCCTAGCGAGTCCGACGCGAAACACCGGCGCAAAAAAAATCCCGGCCGCGAGCGGCCGGGAGGCTGTAGTCCGGTATTTTCTTCTTTGGGTATCAGAAGTGATAGTTCACGCCTGCGCGCACAACGCTGGCGCTATAGCCGTTTGACACGCCTGTAATCGCGAACTGACTCGTCGACAGATCGATGTAGAGATATTCGAGCTTGGCGCTCCAGTTCGGCGCGAACCCGACTTCCGCGCCGGCACCGATGGTCCAGCCGGCGCTGGTATGCGACTCCGTCCAGCCGAACGTCTGCGCGCGCAGCTCGCCGAAGGCGAGGCCCGCCGTGCCGTAGAAAAGCACGTTGCTGAAGGCATAGCCCGCGCGGCCGCGCAGGGTGCCGAACCACGGATTGGAGAACTTCCACGGCGCGAAGGTGTCGTCGGCACCAGCGGCCTGGATGTCGCCCTCGACGCCGAACACCCACGGGCCGTTCTGGAAATTGTAGCCGGCCTGAACGCCGCCGACGAAGCCCGACGGTTTTGCGGGATTGTTGTTCACCGAGCCCCATTCGTAGCCGAGATTGGCACCGAGATACGGACCGGCCCAGCTATAGGCGTTGAGCGGCTGATTGACCGTGTAGGGCGCACGCTGCCCGTAATTGAGATCGGCGGCCTCTGCCGAAGCCGTCCAGCCGACTGCAGCCAACGCGGCTGCGCCCACAACGAGCCTCTTCATCACATACTCCAACGCAACTGCCGTCACCCGGCGCGATGCCTGCGCCGCCGCGCAAGGCAAAACCGCATGGTTACGGAACCACCACTATTTCGCGTAACATTTATCGAGAGTTTTAAGTTAAAGGCCTGTTAAGCCGGGTTACCGCGCTGTTAACAGGCTTAAGCAAGCCTTACCGGGAACTGCGCCATCCTGTGCGTGCCGCACGGCCGGAACTTCAAATCGGCACCCGCAACGCCTAAATTCGCACCATGGTTCACGATTCCACCGACAATCCCGACGACGCACGCGCGCGCAAACCCGTGCGCGGCAACGCGCCCGACGTCCCGCCCCAGGAAACGGAAGCGGCGCCGCCCGACCTCGATCCCGCCACAGCAAACGGGGACGACGAGGACGACGCACGGCTGCCGGACATCCTGGAAGAGAGCGGCACGGTCGGCGAAGAGCCGCTGGCGACCGGCCACGAGGCGATCGAACGCGCGGTCCGCCTCGCCCCCACCTCGCCCGGCGTCTACCGCATGCTCAATGGGAATGCCGACGTGCTCTATGTCGGCAAGGCCAAGAACGTCAAAAAGCGCCTGTCGAACTATGCGCGCCAGAGTGCGCCGCAGCCGGCGCGCATCCTGCGCATGATCGCCGCCACCGTGACCGTGGAAATCATCTCGACCCACACCGAGACCGAAGCGCTGCTGCTGGAGGCCAACCTCATCAAGCAGCTTCGGCCGCGCTTCAACGTGCAGCTGCGCGACGACAAGTCGTTTCCCTATATCCTGATCACGGGCGACCATTGGGCGCCGCAGATCCTGAAGCATCGCGGCGCGCAGACGCGGCCCGGTCGCTATTTCGGCCCGTTCGCCTCGGCCGGCGCCGTCAACCGCACCATCACCGCGTTGCAGCGCGCATTCCTGATCCGCTCCTGCACGGATTCCTTCTTCGAGAGCCGCTCGCGGCCCTGCCTGCTCTACCAGATCCGCCGTTGCGCCGGCCCCTGCACCCGCGAGATCGACTTCCCCGGCTACACGACCCTGGTGCGCGAGGCGAGCGACTTCCTGTCCGGCAGGAGCCATGCGGTGAAACAGGAGCTTGCCGCCGAGATGGAGAAGGCCTCCGGTGAGCTCGAATTCGAGAGCGCCGCGCTCTACCGCGACCGCCTCGCTGCGTTGTCCGCGATCCAGTCGCAGCAGGGCATCAATCCGCGCACGGTGGAAGAAGCCGACGTGTTCGCTATCCACCAGGAGGGCGGCTTCTCATGTGTCGAGGTGTTCTTCTTCCGCACCGGGCAGAACTGGGGCAACCGCGCCTATTTCCCGCGCGCGGAGAAGACGTATACGCCGGAAGAGGTGCTCGGCTCCTTCCTGGCCCAGTTCTATGACGACAAGCCGCCGCCGAGGAACATCCTGCTCTCGCACGAGATCGAGGAGAGCGAGCTGCTCGCCAACGCGCTGTCGATAAAGGCCGGCCGCAAGGTCGAGGTTTCCACGCCGAAGCGCGGCGAGAAGAAGGAGCTCGTCACCCACGCGCTCACCAACGCGCGCGAGGCCCTGGGCCGCAAGCTCGCGGACACCGCGACGCAGAGCCGCCTGCTGGACGCCATGGTCACGACCTTGAGCCTGCCGCATGCGCCGAAGCGGATCGAAGTCTACGACAACAGCCATATCCAGGGCACCAACGCGGTCGGCGCCATGATCGTCGCCGGCCCCGATGGCTTCGTCAAAAACCAGTACCGCAAGTTCAACATCAAGTCGGAAGGGATCACGCCGGGCGACGACTTCGCCATGATGCGCGAAGTGCTGGAGCGCCGCTTCAAGCGCCTGATCAATCCGCCCGAAGAGGGCGCGGCCAAAACCAAGGACGACGACTTCCCGCAATGGCCCGATCTCGTGATCATCGACGGCGGCCGCGGCCAGCTCAACGCGGTCCGGGAGATCTTTGCAAATCTCGGCCTGACCCAGGTGGCGCTGATGTCCGTGGCCAAGGGGCCGGACCGGGATGCCGGCCGCGAGACCCTGTTCATGCCGGAGCGCGAGGCGATCAAGCTGGAGCCGCGCGACCCCGTGCTCTATTTCATCCAGCGCCTGCGGGACGAGGCGCACCGCTTCGTCATCGGCTCGCACCGCAAGCTACGCAAGAAGGACATCCGCGAGGCCGGCTTGCAGGAGATTCCGGGCATCGGCCCGTCACGCAAACGTGCCTTGCTGCATCATTTCGGAACCCTGAAGGAGATCGAACGGGCCTCGATCACCGATCTCGGCAAGGTTCCGGGGGTGAGCGCCGAGAGCGCCCGCAGGATTTTCGAGTATTTCCACCCTCAGCCGGGATGAAATAAAAGGGGGCCGCGGTCATATGGTCGTTGCATCCCGCACCCCATTTGGGAGCGGAACGGTTGACCTTCAGGCTGCAGCGGTATTGGTAGGACGGATGAACATCGCCACGACACGAGGGACCACCAGCCGCGCGATGTCCCTCCCGAACATCCTGACCTACGGCCGGATCGCCGCGATCCCGGTCGTGGTCGGGTGCATCTACGCACAGTCGATCATGGACGGTCCGCTGTGGCTGCGATGGGTTGCCGTCGCCATTTTCATCGCGGCTGCGGTCACTGATTACCTCGACGGCTATTACGCGCGGATCTGGAATCAGCAATCGGCGTTCGGCCGCATGCTCGATCCGATCGCCGACAAGCTTCTGGTCGCCTCGTGCCTGCTGATGCTGGCCGCCGACGGCATCATTCACGGCTGGTCGCTGTGGGCCGCCATCGTGATCCTGTGCCGCGAGATCCTGGTCTCGGGCCTGCGCGAATATCTTGCCGCGCTGCGCGTCAGCGTGCCCGTGACCAAGCTTGCGAAGTGGAAGACGACGGTTCAGCTCATCGCCATCGGCTTCCTGCTGGCCGGTCCCGCCGGCGATGAGGTGGTGCCCATGGTCTCCATGACCGGGCTGGCGCTGCTCTGGGCCTCGGCGATCCTCACCATGTACACCGGCTACGACTATTTCGGCGCCGGCATCCATCACCTCATCAAGGAGGATGAGGGATGAAAGTGAAGTACTTCGCCTGGGTGCGCGAGCGCGTCGGCAAGGCCGAGGAGACCATCGAGCCGCCCGCGACCGTGTGCACGGTGGAAGAGCTGATCGCCTGGCTGTCCAGCCAAGGCGAAGCCTACGCCTACGCGTTCGAGAAGCCGAAGGTGATCCGCACCGCGATCGACCATGCCCACGTCAAGTCGGACGCCGCGATCGCGGGCGCTCGCGAGATCGCGTTCTTCCCGCCGATGACCGGCGGCTAGACCATGCCGGTCACCACCTGTCCCGTCACCATTCGCATCCAGCAAGACGATTTCGACATCGCGCGCGAGATCGCGGTGCTGACCGGGAACCGCACCGACATCGGTGCAGTCGTGAGCTTTTCCGGCATCTGCCGCGGTGACGAGGACAGCGCCAAGATCGCCGCGCTCTCGCTCGAGCATTATCCGGGCATGGCCGAGGAAGAGATCAGGCGCCATGCCGACGAGGCCACCTCGCGCTGGCCGCTCAACGGCGTCACGGTGATCCATCGCGTCGGCCGTTTCATGCCTGGCCAGAACATCGTGCTGGTGCTGACCGCCTCGCAGCACCGCCAGGCAGCGTTCCAGGCAGCCGAGTTCCTGATGGATTATCTGAAGACCAACGCGCCGTTCTGGAAGAAGGAAGAGAGCGCCACCGGCACCGGCTGGGTCGAGGCCCAGGCCCGCGACGATGAAGCCGCCGCACGCTGGACCCGATCCTGATGGCAACGACATCCAAAAAGACCGTGCGCGGCCGCGCCGCGCCAAAGCTCGCGAAAGTGGGGCGCGGCGAGCTTCTCACGCTGATCGATTTCGTCCGCTATGCGGTGAGCCGCTTCAATGAGGCCAAGCTCGCCTTTGCCCATGGCACACCCGATCCGGTCGCGGAAGCGGCCTTCCTGGTCTGTGAAGCCCTGCATCTGCATCCCGAGCAGTTCGAGATTTTTGCCAACGCGCGAGTCACGGACGCCGAGGGCAGGACCATCATCGATCTCATCCATCAGCGCGTCACCACCCGCAAACCGGCCGCCTATCTCGTCAACAAGATCTACATGCGCGGCCTGCCGTTCTATGTCGACGAGCGGGTCATCGTTCCCCGCTCCTTTATCGGCGAGTTGCTGGAATCGCATTTCGGCGGCGACGGCGAAGCCGGCTCGCTGATCGACGACCCCAGCGCGGTCGAACGCGTACTCGATCTCTGCACTGGGTCGGGATGCCTCGCGATCCTCGCGGCGCATCATTTTCCGAATGCCACGATCGACGCCGTCGATATCTCCAAGGGCGCGATCGACGTCGCCAGACGAAATGTCGGCGAATACGGGCTCGATGACCGGATCAGCCTGCATCGCGGCGACCTGTTCACCCCGCTCGGTGACGCCAAATACGACCTGATCATCACCAACCCGCCTTATGTCGATGCCGAAGGCATGGCGGCGCTGCCGCCGGAGTGCCGGGCCGAGCCGAAGCTCGCCTTTGACGGCGGCGCCGACGGTCTCGACGTGGTGCGCCGGATCCTGCGCGACGCGCCCGGCCATTTGACGCCGGATGGCGGGCTGATCTGCGAGATCGGCCGCGGCCGCGAACTCGTCGACGAGGCCTTTCCTGAACTACCGCTGCTCTGGCTCGACACCGAGGACTCCGAGGGCGAAGTGTTCTGGATCGCGGCAGCCGATCTCGGCTGATCGATCACGACGGGCAGACCTCGTCGGAACAAGTCAAATACCGCCACGTTCATCCCCCGACGAATTTTCTCGCACTCGGAGGATCACCGCATGCTTGCGCCATCGGGCGAATTGCTGCGCGCCGGCGTCGCGCTCAAGCTCAACCATCTCAAGCGCGCCGCCCAGTCCTATGCCCGTGACCGGAGCAATCAAGCCACGGGGCGCATGACGTCTTACGCGACTGCGGCCGGACTGCTCGCCGTTGCGGGCTTGTTCGTCGTCGCAGCCTTCTTTGTCGGCCTGATTGCCCTGTA
Source organism: Bradyrhizobium sp. 62 (assembly GCF_023073035.1). Taxonomy (NCBI): domain Bacteria; kingdom Pseudomonadati; phylum Pseudomonadota; class Alphaproteobacteria; order Hyphomicrobiales; family Nitrobacteraceae; genus Bradyrhizobium; species Bradyrhizobium sp. 62. The sequence continues at coordinate 21,656 of NZ_JADPIT010000029.1, read as the reverse complement.
CCGCTGGGTTGCGATCCATTACGGGCAATTCTGGGGATTCGGCGCCGCCGGCGGTGTCCTCCTGGTCCTCGCCGCCGCCTGCGCCGGCGTGGCCATGGCTCAGATGAAGCGCAAGACCAAGCCGATCTTGCCGCTTGCCAGCCGCCTACGGGTGGCGATCGCCACCCCGCGCATCCCGCGCGGAACGGTGAAGCAGGCCGTGAAAGAGGTCGCGACGACAATTCCCCTGGCGCCGCTCGCGCCGGGCGAACGAGGACATGGCCGGGGACATGGCGGCAGCACGTGGCCGGCTCGGTCCAACCGGCCCGTGCAACTCGGGCTGATGCTCGCGGCCGTTGGGCTGGTCGGGCTGACGGCAGCTCGCCGGCGGCGTCACGGCCACGGAGCGGATACCTGAAAATGCCTCTGCGGCGCGCCGAGCAATTCGACAGCTGGCTGTTAGTGGCAGCCACGACCGTGTTCGTGCTCACCGCGGAACGGTATTTCCAGGATTCTGGCCTGATCCGGCCGGGACCTCCGCAAGACCACCGCAACGGCGAGGCGAATTCGCCGGAAACGAGCCCGACGGGCGCAGCCTCGCAGCCCGGCCGCGGCCGCCGTGCGAAAAGCCCGTTCGCGATCCCGTGGGCGGGCTGGAAGGACATCCTCTGGCGCACCTATCAGCGCATCGATGAGGATCGCCTGCTCGCGACCGCCGGCGGCGTCGTCTTTTTCGGGCTGCTCGCGATCTTTCCCGCCATCACAGCTCTGGTTTCATTCTATGGCCTGTTCGCCGATCCCTCGACGATCAGTTCCAACCTGCATTCGCTCGCGATGATGCTGCCCGAGGGCGCGTTCCAGATCGTCGAGGACCAGGTGGCGCGCGTCGTGTCGAACGGCGGCGCCACCCTTGGTGTCACTTTCCTGTTTGGACTCGTGTTCGCGATCTGGAGCGCCAATGCCGGCGTCAAAGCCATCTTCGACGCCCTCAACGTCGCCTATGAGGAGCGTGAAAAGCGCAGCTTCATCCGGCTGAACACGGTTTCGCTGGCCTTCACGGTCGGTGGCATCGTTGCCCTGCTGCTGATGGTGGGCACCGTCGTCGCCTTCCCGCTTGCGCTCAACCACCTCGGCATGGCGCCCGAGAGCAAGCTGATCGTGGCGCTGGCGCGATGGCCGGTACTGTTCGTCATTCTCCTTGCGGCGCTAGCCGTTCTCTACCGCTTCGCGCCCAGCCGCGATGCGCCGCGCTGGCAATGGCTGAGCCCTGGCGCGGTAACGGCCGCGATCCTCTGGATCGCCGGCTCGGCGCTGCTGTCCTGGTATCTCTCGGAATTCGCCAACTACAATGCGACCTACGGCTCGCTCGGCGCTGCGATCGGCTTGATGATGTGGATGTGGATGTCAGCCATCGTCATCATGTTCGGGGCCGAACTGAATTCGGAGATCGAACGGCAGACCCTGCGCGACACGACCGCCGGGGCGCCCAAGCCGCTTGGCACCCGCGAGGCGGTCTCAGCCGACACGGTCGGCGCTGCGGCGCCATCCTGACTCCGAGATCGGGCCGCTATCCCCTCGAATCAACAATGATGTTAAGCTCATCCCGCTTGGGGGAGCATGCGGCGTGACGGGTTCGAGACGCACCCGTGTTTTCCCGGTCAGGCAGTCAGCTCTTGAGGCGTAACGCGCGGCATGATTCGTATTTCGACGATCTTCATCGCCATCTGCATGGTTCTGGTCGCCGCCTCGCTTGGGCTCGTGCTCTACGCGGTCGCCGGCATCAGCGGAACCGAATCCGCGATCGTGGCGCTGACGGCGCTGACCTTCCTGATCCTCTACAATGCAGTGTCGATGCGACTGCGCGACCGCAGCGACGTCGGTGGCCAGATCGCCGATCTTTCGCGCGGCACCGCCGATCTCGCCCGTCAGGTCGCCGAGTTCGGCCGCCGGCTCGCCACGATCGAAGCACGCATCGCCTCTTCCAATTCGGCCAACTCCGACCGCATTCAATCGGTGGTCGGCGAGATCAACGAGCTCGGCGGACTGGTCAGGCAACTCGCCACCACCGTGTCGGCCCATGAGGATCTGATGGCCGGCAACGCGCCGGTGCCGGCCCCCACGCCGGTCGCAAGGCAGGAGCCGGAGGCGCCGCTCGACCTGATGGCCACGCTTGAGGAGGAGCGGCCGGCTGCTCCTCCCCCGGTTCCCGCGCCGCCGCCGTTGCGGCCGGCAGCACCGGCGATCCAGACCCAGACCGCCAATCCGGTTCAGACCTCCAACGGCCGCAACCAGACCCAATTGCTGGCGACGCTCCGCAACGCGATCGACGAGAACCGCATCGACATCTTTCTCCAGCCGATGGTGTCGCTACCGCAGCGCAAGGTCCGCTTCTACGAGGCGGTGACGCGCCTGCGCGACGAGCGTGACCAGCTGGTCGCGGCGGAGGAGTTCATCAGCATCGCGGAGGCCTCCGGCCTGATCGGGCGCATCGACAACATGGTGATGCTGCGCTGCGTCCAGGTGCTGCGGCGCCTGATGGTACGCAACAAGGAGGTCGGCGTGTTCTGCAACGTCGCGGCTTCCACGCTCGGCAATTCCACGACCTTCGCGCAATACCTCGATTTCCTCGAAGCCAACCGGGCGCTGGCGCCGTCGCTGGTGCTGGAATTCAAGCAATCGACCTTCCGCAATCTCGGTCCGGCCGAGACCGAAAATCTCGCCGCGCTCGCCCAGCGCGGCTTCCGTTTCTCGATCGACCATGTCACCGATTTGCGCATCGAACCGCGCGAGCTCGCCGATCGCGGCGTGCGCTTCATCAAGGTGCCGGCTTCGCTGCTGCTCGACCCCAGGCAGGCTTCGGCCTCGGACATCCACCCTTCCGACCTTTCCGACCTGCTCGGCCGCTTCGGCATTGACCTGATCGCCGAGCGGATCGAGGGCGAGCGCGCCGTGATCGACCTGCTCGATTATGACGTGCGGTTCGGCCAGGGGTTCCTGTTCGCGCCGCCCCGGCCATTGCGGCCGGAGGGGCCATCTGCTACCGCCGCGCCGAACCAGGCACAGGACACTCAGGGATCCAATGGCTCCGGCACACCCAGCTCAAGCGCAACGTCGGCTGCGTCTGCGCCACAGCGCGTCACCGGCAACGCCGCGCTCGCGCGCCGCATCTGATCGGCCGCACGTATCATGACCACGCTGCATTTCGCTGAAAGCCTGCGTGAACTCGTGGCGGGCGTGGATGTCGTGCTCAGCGATATCTGGGGTGTGGTCCATAACGGCCTCGAATCCTTCCCCGAAGCCTGCGAGGCGCTGCATACCTATCGCAGCCGCGGCGGTACGGTCATCCTGATCACCAACGCGCCGCGCCCGGCCGACTCCGTGCAGCGGCAATTGCGCAAGCTTGGCGTGGCCGACGAGACCTATGATGCGATCGTGTCTTCAGGCGACCTGACGCGGCTCTATGTCGCCGACCATCCCGGCCGCAAGATGTTCTGGCTCGGCCCGGAGCGCGACAACTCGATCTACCGCGGCCTCGATGCGGTGATCGCGCCGCTGGAGGAGGCGGATTACATCGTCTGCACCGGTCTCTACGACGACGAGACCGAGACGGCGGAAGACTATCGCGGCATGATGCTCAAGGCGCGCGAGCGCAAGCTGACGCTGGTCTGCGCCAACCCCGACATCGTGGTGGAAAAGGGCGACCGCCTGATCTATTGCGCCGGTGCGATCGCAGAGCTCTATCGCGAGCTCGGCGGCGAGGTGATCTTCTACGGCAAGCCGCACCGGCCGATCTACGAGCGCGCGATGGCGCTCGCCGGCGAACGCCAGGGCCACCAGATCGACCGCAAAAAGGTGCTCGCGATCGGCGATTCCGTCCGGACCGACCTCACCGGCGCGCGCGAGTTCGGCATCGATTGCCTGTTCGTGACCCGCGGCATCCATGCCGAGGAGTTCGAGGGTCTCGACCAGCTCGACCCGGCTTCGGTGCTGGAATTGTTCGGCCATCCGCCGAAGGCGCTGATGCGCGAACTGAAGTGGTAGCGAGTTGATCGTCATTCCCGCTTGATATGGGGCATCGATTCCGGAACGACGAACCCGACGCAGAAAGCCCGGGACAATCGCCCGGGCCTTCCGAATTCAACCGATGGCTTCGATCGCGCCTTACGCACTTGCCATGTCCGGGAAGACCGCCTCGATCTTGGTCTTCAGCGTCGCCGCGTTGAACGGCTTGACGATGTAGTTGTTCACGCCGGCCTTCTTGGCCGCGATCACGTTCTCGGTCTTTGATTCGGCCGTGATCATGATGAAGGGCGTGGTGGCGAGGTTCGGATCTGCGCGCACTTCGCGCAGCAGGTCGTAACCCGTCATCGGCTCCATGTTCCAGTCGGAAATCACGAGCCCGTACTTCTTGCCGCGCATCTTGTTCAGCGCTGCCGAACCGTCGCTTGCATCATCGATATTCTCGAAGCCAAGCTGCTTCAGGAGGTTCCTGATGATACGGATCATGGTGCTGTAGTCGTCAACCACCAGAACCGACATCGACAAATCAACCGCCATCTCGACTCCCCCAACGCAAACCCAGGAAATATTTACGATCGGACCTGCCGGGCCGGAGCCCCGCGGTTCCACGCCCAAGGACTAGCACCAAGGCGTTAAACAGCGCGTTAACTGGGAACGCCCCCGGTGGACTGAAATCGCTTTCGATGCGGCTGCCCCTCCCGCTTGACTTCATCCGGCCCGTCGCGCCACGGTCCCGGCCGGTCCCGCCGGTTTGAGAATTCCCCTGATGGCTCCGCATTTTACCGTTATCCGCGACACCACGCCGGACTCTGCCATTGCAAGGGGTGCCGTGGTCGCGATGGGCAATTTCGACGGCGTTCATCTCGGCCATCGCGCCGTGATCGCCGCAGCCATGGAAATGGGCAGGATCCATGGCCGCCCGGCGCTGGCATTGACCTTCGAGCCGCATCCGCGCCGGTTTTTCAGCCCCAACACCCCGCAATTCCGCCTGACCGACGAGCGGGCCAAGCTGCGGCTTCTGGCCGGCACCGGACTTGACGGCGCCGTGGTCATGACCTTCGACAAGTCCCGCGCCGGGACCAGCGCGCAAGACTTCATTCACCATGACCTGATCGGGCGCCTGGGCATCGGCGGGATCGCCGTCGGCTACGACTTCCACTTCGGCAAGGGTCGGGTCGGCTCGCCGAGCCTCCTCGTCAACGAGGCGCCCCGGCTCGGCATCGAGGTCGACGTGCAGCCGCATGTCGATATCGACGAGCGGCCGGTCTCGTCCAGCGCGATCCGGATCGCGCTCGCCGAAGGCCAACTCGACGAGGCCACGGCCATGCTCGGCGCGCCCTGGTTCATCACCGGCGAGGTCATCCACGGCGAGAAGCGCGGCCGCGACCTCGGTTATCCCACCGCCAACATCCGTCTCGATGCCAATTGCGGCCTCAAGCACGGCATCTATGCGGTGCGGGTCGGCCGCGGCGCGGAGCGGCTGGACGGGGTGGCAAGCTTCGGTCGCCGCCCGACGTTTGATAATGGCACGCCGCTGCTGGAAATCTTCCTGTTCGACTTCAAGGGCGATCTTTACGGACAGACACTCGACTGCGCCTTTATCGGCTTCATCCGCGAGGAGCTGAAATTCGACGGCCTAGAGGCCCTGATCCGCCAGATGGACGACGATTCCGCCCGCGCCCGCGCCATGCTCGCCGCCGCCCCGGACGCGTTTCCGAGGCTTGGCGTCATCGATTGAGGTCGGAAACCGGCCCGCCGAACCTTTTGCGCTTCCCCCGCCCCCCTGCTATGGAGAGCCCATGTTTGCGCGGCGCATCATAGGGATTAGCGGCCCGGCTTCCGCCTGAGCTTTCGGCTCGGCGCAAGACCGGGATGTTGTCGTTTCACCCGCGATTCCGCATCGCCATCCGTTCCCGCGCCCTTCCGAGCCAGTCAGCCTCATGTCCGACAAGCCACAAAAGTCCCAAAAATCCGAAGCCAAAGACTATTCGAAAACCCTGTTCCTGCCGCAGACCGAATTCCCGATGCGCGCCGGCCTGCCGCAGCGCGAGCCGGAGCTGCTGAAATACTGGAACGACATCGGCCTTTACGACAGACTGCGCCAGGAAGCCCAGGGCCGCGCCAAATTCGTGCTGCATGACGGCCCGCCCTACGCCAATGGCAACATCCATATCGGGCACGCGCTGAACAAGATCCTCAAGGACGTCGTGACCAAGAGCCAGCAGATGCTCGGCTTCGACTCCAACTACGTGCCCGGCTGGGACTGCCACGGCCTGCCGATCGAATGGAAGATCGAGGAAGAGAACTACCGCTCCAAGGGCAAGCAGAAGCCCGACTTCCGCGACTCCGCCGCGATGGTGGCGTTCCGGAAAGAGTGTCGCGCCTATGCGACACACTGGATCAACGTGCAGCGCGAGGAATTCAAGCGCCTCGGCATCATCGGCGACTGGGATCATCCCTATCAGACGATGAGCTATCCCGCGGAGGCGCAGATCGCCCGCGAGCTGATGAAGTTCGCCGCCAACGGCACGCTGTATCGCGGCTCCAAGCCGGTGATGTGGAGCGTGGTCGAGAAGACCGCGCTCGCCGAGGCCGAGGTCGAGTACGAGGACTACACCTCCGACATGGTGTGGGTGAAGTTTCCCGTCACGTCCCCGGCACATGGTGCGCTCGCCAATGCTTCGGTCGTGATCTGGACGACCACGCCCTGGACACTGCCCGGCAACCGCGCGATCTCGTTCTCGCCGAAGATCGCCTACGGCCTCTACAAGGTCACGGATGCCGCAGCGGACAATTGGGCGAAGACCGGCGATCTCGTGATCCTGGCTGATGCGCTTGCCGCAGAGGTGTTCAAGCAGGCGCGCGTCACGGCCTATGAGAAGGTGCGCGACATTCCCGGCGACACGCTGGACGCCGTGGAGTGTGCCCATCCCTTGCGCGGCCTCGATGGCGGTTACGAGTTTATCGTTCCGCTGCTCGCCGGCGAGCATGTCACCGACGATACCGGCACCGGCTTCGTGCACACCGCGCCGAGCCACGGCCGCGAGGATTTCGACGTCTGGATGGCCAATACCCGCGAGCTCGATGAGCGCGGCATCTCGACCGCGATCCCCTACACTGTCGACGAGAACGGCGCCTATACCGCGCAGGCCCCCGGCTTCACCGGCAAGCGCGTGCTCAACGACAAGGGCGAGAAGGGCGATGCCAACGAGGCCGTGATCAAGGCGTTGATCGAGGCCGGCAAGCTGCTCGCGCGCGGCCGCCTCAAGCACCAATATCCGCATTCATGGCGCTCGAAGAAGCCGGTGATCTTCCGCAATACGCCGCAATGGTTCATCGCGATGGACAAGGATGTCAGCGAGAATGGCCACGCCAGGAAGGGCGATACGCTGCGGGCCCGCGCGCTGCAGGCGATCTCGGTCACGCAATGGGTGCCGCCGTCGGGTGAGAACCGCATCAACGGCATGATCGCCAATCGTCCGGACTGGGTGATCTCGCGCCAGCGCGCCTGGGGCGTTCCGATCGCCGTGTTCGTGCGCGAGAAGAGCGACGGCTCGGCCGAGATCCTGCAGGACGAGATCGTCAATCAGCGCATCGCCGAGGCCTTCATGGAGGAAGGCGCCGACGCCTGGTACATGGACGGCGCCCGCGAGCGCTTCCTCGGACCGCGCGCGAAGGAAGACTGGAAGAAGATCGACGACATCTGCGACGTCTGGTTCGATTCCGGCTCCACACATGCTTTCGTGCTCGAGGATCGCCAGAACTTCCCGCAGCTCGGCAACATCGTCCGCAAGGTCGATGGCGGCGACGACACCGTGATGTACCTGGAAGGCAGCGACCAGCATCGCGGCTGGTTTCATTCCTCGTTGCTGGAAAGCGCCGGCACGCGCGGCCGCGCGCCATATGACATCGTGCTCACCCACGGCTTCACGCTCGACGAGAACGGCCGCAAGATGTCGAAGTCGATCGGCAACACCGTTGAGCCTCAGAAGGTGATCAAGGATTCGGGCGCGGATATCCTGCGTCTGTGGGTCTGCGCCACCGACTATGCCGACGACCAACGCATCGGCCCGGAGATCCTGAAGAACACCATCGAGACCTATCGCAAACTGCGCAACACTGTGCGCTGGATGCTGGGAACGCTGGATCACTACAAGCCGGCCGACGCAGTCGCGCCCGCCGACATGCCTGAGCTCGAACGGCTGATGCTGCACGAGCTCGCGGTCCGTGCTGCCGCCGTCCGCAAGGCCTATCAGGAGTTCGACTACAAGACCGTGGTCGCAACCTTGTCCGCCTTCCTGAACAGTGAGCTCTCCGCGTTCTATTTCGACATCCGCAAGGACACGCTGTATTGCGATCCGCCGTCCTCGCCGACGCGCAAGGCGGCGCTGACCACGATCGACCTGTTGTGCAGCTCGATCCTGAAGTGGCTGGCGCCGATCCTCAGCTTCACCGCGGAGGAGGCCTGGCGCATGTACAGGCCTGACGCCGAGCCCTCGGTGCACCTGACGCAGTTTCCCGACGACCTCGAAGGCTTGCGCGACGACAAGCTCGCCGCGAAGTGGGAAGCGATCCGCAACGTCCGCCGTGTCGTCACTGGGGCGCTTGAGCTCGAACGCGCCGCCAAGAACATCGGCTCGTCGCTGGAGGCCTCGCCGGTGATCTATGTCGCCGACCGCGACATGCTGGCGACGCTCTTCGACACCGACCTCGCCGAGATCTGCATCACCTCGAACTACGAGGTGCGCGAGGGCGAGGCGCCAGCGTCTGCGTTCCGACTCGATACCGTGCCCGGCGTCGCCGTCGTGGTGGAGAAGGCTGTCGGCACCAAATGCGCCCGTTCCTGGAAGATTTCGCCGACGGTGGGTGAAGACCCCGAATACCCCGACGTCACCCCGCGAGATGCCCAGGCGCTACGCGAATGGAAGGCGCTGGGGGTCAGCATTTAGGTCTCACCGTCGTCCTGGCGAAAGCCAGGACCCATTTCCACCGTCGCCAATTGCGCCGAAGGCTGATGACCACAAGTCTTTCAAACAACGACCGCCTCGGCGTATGGATCCTGGCTTTCGCCAGGACGACGACGGAGCGTGTTGTGGCCGACTGCCCATGACCCCGCTCCGCGCCGGCATCCTCGCGGCCCTGGTCACGCTCGTGGCCGACCAGGCCTCAAAGCTCTGGCTGCTGAACGTGTTCGACCTTGCCCGTCGCGGCGCGGTCGAGGTGACCCCGTTCTTCGACCTGGTGCTGGCCTGGAACATCGGCATCAGCTTCGGCTGGCTCCAGAACGACGGTCAGGCTGCGCAAATGGCGCTGATGGCCGTGAAGGTCCTCGCGGTGGTTGCGCTGGCGATCTGGATGGCCCGCTCCCACACCCTGCTGGCAACCATCGCGCTCGGCCTGATTATTGGCGGCGCCATCGGCAACGGCATCGACCGCCTCGCCTATGGCGCGGTGGTCGATTTCGCCCTGTTTCACATCAATATTGGCGGAAATACCTATAATTGGTATGTGTTCAACCTTGCGGACGTGGCCATCGTTGCTGGCGTGGCGGCGCTATTGTATGATTCCTTCCTGGGGGTACCCGCCGCAAAAGCGCCCTGATCCCGGCCGATACGGACCGGCAGGCGGAACCTTGCTTTTGCGAGGGATTATGCCGCGCGAGAGCGGCAAACTGCCACATTTTGGAACAGGTACAGTGATGCGCAGCTCGAAGACCAGCGGTTCGATGGTTGAAGACCCCCGGCAGGGGTTCTGGCGGGCGTTGAAATTGTCCGCTGTCGCGCTCGGCATCGGTCTCGTCATGTCGGCTGGCGCCGCCCGCGCCGGTGACGACGGCGAGGACGACGACGACATGACCTTCGAAGAGAAGCTCATCGACAATCTGATGTCGGGCATCGGCGCCAAGAGCATGGAGAAGAAGGGTATCGAATACCGCGAGCGGTCGCCGCTGGTGGTGCCGCCCAAGCTCGACCTGCCGCCGCCCGCCGGCGTTGAAGCCAAGAACGCGCCGAACTGGCCGAAGGACCCTGACGAGAGACGCCGCAAGGAGGCCATCGCGCAGCGGAAGAAGGCCGTCAAGGCCACCGAGAGCTGGCAGGCAGGCCGGGCGTTGTCGCCCGCCGAGATGGAGGTCGGCAGGACAGCCGCACCCGAGCGCACCAGCAATGATCCTATTCAGCCGGGCACCAACGGCAATCCGTCGCTCAGCCCCGCCCAGCTCGGTTTCACCGGCGGTCTGTGGGGCATGATGTCGAACAACAAAGGCGAGGCCAAGCAATTCACGACCGAGCCGCCGCGCCAGTCGCTGGTCGAGCCGCCGCCGGGCTACCAGACGCCGTCGCCGAGCTACGCCTATGGCGCCGGCGAGGACAAGACACGGCGGACCTATTTCGACATCATGTCCGGCAAGGACAAGGAACAATAACCTCCTGCCCGTTTGCGACATCCCGACAGACGTGGTCCCGCGCCGGCGGCTCGTGCGCGCCGGACGCGGTCCTTAATTGCTTATCAGTAACTTGCGCCCGAGTTGAGTTCTCTGCTTCGTGACGCGAAGCGTTTGCCGCACGGTGTACCATGCCGTGCCTCCGAGCCGGACATCCGGGCTCGGCCTTTCATAAGGATCATAATGTCCTCTTACCGATCGGCTGCCCGCCTCCTTGCCGCGCTGCTTTCGACGAGTGTCCTCACGGCCGGCGCATCCCTTGCGCAGACCACGGTGACATCGGCTCCGCCCGCCAGCTTCACGCTCGGAAACGGCATGCAGGTCGTGGTGATTCCCGACCACCGCACGCCCGTCGTCACGGAAATGATCTGGTACAAGGTCGGCTCGGCGGACGAGACGCCGGGCAAGTCCGGGCTCGCGCACTTCCTCGAGCATCTGATGTTCAAGGGCACATCGAAGCATCCGGTCGGCGAATTCTCCCAGACCGTGCTCCGCGTCGGCGGCAACGAGAACGCCTCGACTTCGGTCGACTACACCAACTACTACCAGCGCGTGCCGCGCGAGCAGTTGCCGACCATGATGGAGTTCGAGGCCGACCGTATGACCGGCCTGATCCTCAAGGACGAGAACGTGTTGCCCGAGCGCGACGTCGTGCTCGAAGAATACAACATGCGCGTCGCCAACAATCCAGACGCACGGCTGAACGAACAGATCATGGCCGCGCTTTATCTCAACCATCCCTACGGCCGACCGGTGATCGGCTGGCACCAGGAGATCGAGAAGCTCGATCGCGAGGATGCGCTCGCCTTCTACCGCCGCTTCTACGCGCCGAACAACGCGATCTTGGTGATCGCCGGCGACGTCGAGCCCGCCGACATCCGCCCGCTGGTCGAGCGCAATTTCGGCTCCATCCCGGCTCAACCCGCGATCCCGGCACGCCGCGTCCGCCCGCAGGAGCCGGAGCCCGCGGCGCCGCGCACCGTGACCCTGGCCGATCCGCGCGTCGAGCAACCCGGCCTGCGACGCTATTACCTGGTGCCCTCGGCGACCACGGCTGCGGCCGGCGAAAGCGCGGCCCTCGACGTGCTGGCGCAACTGATGGGCAGCGGCAGCAATTCCTATCTCTACCGCGCGCTCGTGGTCGACAAGCCGCTCGCGGTCTCCGCCAGTGCCAGCTATTCGAGCATCTCGCTCGACCCGACCCAGTTCGCGATCTCGGCTTCGCCCAAATCCGGCGTCAGCTTCGCCGAGGTCGAGCAGGTGGTCGACGGCGTCATCGCCGACATCGCGCAGAACCCGATCCGCGCCGAGGATCTCGAGCGGGTCAAGACCCAGCTCATCGCCGAGGCGATCTACGCCCAGGACAACCAGGCGGTGCTGGCGCGCTGGTATGGCGGCGCATTGACCACGGGCCTGTCGATCGAGGACATCCGGAGCTGGCCAGATCGCATCCGCGCCGTTACCGCCGAGCAGGTCCGCACCGTCGCGCAGAAATGGCTCGAGAAGAAGCGCTCGGTGACGGGCTATCTGATCAAGGACACCGGCGCCGCCAAGCGCGAGGAGAAGCGTTCGTGACCTATCCCTTCCTTCGACGTGTCTCATTCTCCCTCGTCACCGGCGCGGCACTCGCGCTTGCTACCGTCTCGCCGTCGCAGGCGGCAGCAAAGATCCAGCATCTGACCTCGCCGGGCGGCATCGAGGCCTGGTTCGTGCAAGATGCGACTGTGCCGCTGATCGCCATGGAATATTCCTTTGCCGGCGGCTCGGCCCAGGATCCCAAGGACAAGTCGGGCGTCGCCAATCTGGTCGGCGATCTCCTCGACGAAGGCTCCGGCGACCTCGACTCCAAGACTTTCCATGAGCGGCTCGACCGCCGCGCCATCGAGCTCTCCTTCAGCGCCACCCGCGACACCTTCCGCGGCAGCCTGCGCATGCTGCGCGACAACAAGGACGAAGCCTTCGACCTGCTGCGGAGCGCGCTGACCTCGCCGCATTTCGAAACCGCCGATGTCGAGCGCATCCGTTCGCAGGTGATCTCGGGCCTGCGCCGCGAGACCACCAACCCGACCTCGCTGGCGAGCCGCAAATTCCTGGAGGTCGCCTTCGGCGATCATCCCTACGGTAGGCAGTCCAACGGCAACCTCGACAGCGTTCCGGCCATCACGGTCGCCGACATGAAGGATTATGTCGGCCGCGTGCTCGCCAAGGACACGCTGAAGATTGCAGTGGTTGGCGACGTGGATGCCGATACGCTCGGCAAGCTGCTCGACCACACGTTTGGCAGCCTGCCCGCCAAGGCCAATCTCGTGCCGGTCCCCGACGTTGAGGCCGCCAAGCCGCCGCAACGCGCTTTCGTGACGCTCGACGTGCCCCAGACCGTGATCACCTTCGGCGGCCCCGGAGTGAAGCGCAGCGATCCGAACTTCATGGCAGCCTATGTTGTCAACCACATCCTCGGCGGCGGCGGGTTGTCCTCGCGGCTCTATCGCGAGGTGCGCGAGAAGCGCGGACTGGCCTATTCGGTGTTCGAATCGCTGCTCTGGATGGAGCATTCGGCGGTCTTCATCGGCAACACCGGCACCCGCGCGGACCGCGCCGGCGACACTATCGACGCCATCGACAAGGAAGTGCGCCGGATCGCCGAGGAAGGCCCGACGCAGAAGGAGCTCGACGAGGCCAAGTCCTACCTCAAGGGCTCGCAGATGCTGGCGCTCGACACCTCCTCGAAGCTCGCGCAGGCGCTGCTGCAATATCAGCAGGACAAGCTGCCGATCGACTATATCGAGAAGCGCAACGCCGTCGTCGATGCGGTCACCATGGACGACGCCAAGGCGGCCGCAAAGCGCCTCTGGGGCCAGGGCCTGCTGACCGTCGTCGTCGGCCGCGCTCCGCAGGCCGCGGCGCAACCCGCAGCCGCACCGGCGACGAAGTCGAACTGACGTCTTCCATACGCTTCCTGAAATGGCCGGGCTCGCCCGGCCATTTGCATTTCGGGGCGCCATTGCCGAACTTGGGCGTCCGGGATATGTCCGGGCATCACGAATGGTGCCACCATGCTGCGGATATCCCGCGATCTCGTCATCGACGAGGACGACATCGAGATCGGCTTCGTCCGCGCCTCCGGCCCGGGCGGGCAGAACGTCAACAAGGTCGCGACCTCGGCGCAATTGCGCTTCGACACGCGGAAGCTGACGCTTCCGGAGGATGCCGCGCTGCGCCTCGCCCGGCTCGCAGGGCAGCGCATGACCAAGGACGGCGTCATCGTGATCCAGGCCCAACGCTTCCGCACCCAGGAGCGCAACCGCCAGGACGCCATCGACCGCCTTACGGAGATGCTCGGAGAAGCCATGATCCGGCCGAAGCCCCGGCGCGCGACAAAGCCGACCTTTGGCTCCAAGCAGCGCCGGCTCGAGGGCAAGAAACACCGCAGCGACATCAAGTCGAAGCGCGGGCGCGGTTTCGACGACTAGCAGAGACTGCAAAAGAACTCCGGCCGCAGGGCGACCGGAGTTCTGCCGTCTCACTCCATTGGCTAGTAGCGCTTGCCCGTGGCTGCACCGCCCGTCGCGGAATCGTCGGCGGTCCCTTTGTGTGCAGCATTGCCCGTGGTGCCAACCGTGCCCCTGGTGCCCTTCGTCGGCTTCATGCCCGTCGTCTCGCCCGCCGTGCCCGGCTGGGCATTCATCTCCTCGTCGCCGCTGCCCATCGTGCTACCTTGCATGGGTTTGCTTTGCACGGTGCCGCTAGGCTTGGCGCCAGACGACGTACCTTGCGCGAGAACAGGTGTCACAATGAGGGCCGAGACGGCGCATGCGATTGCGGAGGTCTTCACCAACTTCATCCATTTCTCCTGGATTTTCGCGATGATCAGTTCGGCGGCTTGATGCGCCGTCCGCCTGAGCCGAACCGATCCATCGCGTTACGAGCTCGAACGGCGCGACCGCAATGCAACCTGTCTCGTGTGGTGATCGTTTAGGGATTTGACGGCGGTTTCGCGGAATTGTCCTCCGCATATACGGCAACTTGGAACAACGCACCCGCGCGCACCTCCGCACGCAGCGAAACAGCCCGCTACTACCACCGCATGTTTTGCCGCGCCTAGAGTTTGCGCACGCTGAATTGACGTGGACGGGCGGACTTTTGACGATGCGCGCGATCGTGCTGGGATTGTGCACCGCGATGGTGCTGGTGGTGCGGGTGGCCGAGGCGCAGATGCCCTTGCCGGCTGCAAAGCCGCCGGATGGCGCAACACTGTTCAAGCAGCAATGCGCGGTGTGCCACACCACGAACCTGTCAGAACCGGTGCGGCAGGGTCCGCCGCTGGTCGGGATCGTCGGGCGGCCCGCCGGCAAGGTCGAGGGCTTTCACTATTCAGAGCCCCTCGCAAAAGCAGCCTTCGCCTGGGACGAGACGAAGCTCGACGCATGGCTGACCAATCCGCAAGCCGTGATTCCCGGCGTGGTCATGGTGTACCGGCAGGCGAAACCGGAGACGCGCGCCGCCATCATCGCCTTTCTTAAGGAGCAGAACTGAATGGCAAAGCCGGTCCATTCCATGATCCGCGCACTCGACGAGGCGCGCTCACTCGACTTCTACAGACGGGCCTTTAGCCTGGAACTCACCGAGCGTCTGAAGTTCGCAGACTTTGCCCTGATCTATCTGCGTCACCCCTCCTCACCCTTCGAGCTGGAGCTGACGGTCAATTTCGATCGCAAGGAGCCGTATGCGCTCGGCGACGGCTACGGACATCTCGCCGTGGTTGTCGAGGATCTCGATGCCGAACATGCCCGCTTCGAGCGCGAGAAGCTCGCACCGGGTCAGCTGCGCGACTTCAAGCACGACGGCAAAACGCTGGCGCGCTTCTTCTTCGTCAGCGACCCCGACGGCTACAAGATCGAGGTGATCCAGCGCGGCGGACGTTTCAACTGATCGAACCACAAGAATTCCAATCCCAAAAAATCGAAGGAGGAATGCCATGAGAGAAGTCGATCGTCGAAGCAAGCACAGCCGCCGCGTCTTTCTCAAAGGCGCCGCGACCGCCGTGCCGGTCGCGGCAGTCGCGACCAGCGTCGCCGTCAGCATCGAGGGCGCATGGGCTGACGAGACAAGCGCGCTTTCGCCCGCGACGATGAAGACGCTGCTGAAGGTCGCACGCGATATCTATCCGCACGACGTCCTCGGCGACAGCTATTACATCACCGCGATCAAGCCGTGGGACGGCAAGGCGGCGAAGGATTCCGCCGTCAAGTCGCTGATCAGCGACGGCATCACACGGCTCGATCAGAATGCGCGTGATCGCCACAAGGTGGCTTACGCTGAAGTGCCCTGGGAAGCCGATCGCGTGGTGCTGTTGAAGGAGATCGAGCAGAGCGACTTCTTCCAGAAGGTGCGCGGCGACCTCATCGTCTCTCTCTACAACCAGAAGGAGGTCTGGCCGCGGTTCGGCTACGAGGGCTCCTCCGCCGAGCACGGCGGTTACATCAACCGCGGCTTCGCCGACATCGACTGGCTGCCGAAGGCTTAACGCTCACCCAACAGTTCAGGAGAACGCATATGGCAAAATTCGATCTGAACGACTCCAGTGTTGTGGTGATCGTCGGCTCCGGTGCCGGCGGTGGCACGCTGGGCAACGAGCTCGCACAGAAGGGCGTCAAGGTCGTCATTCTCGAAGCAGGTCCCCGCATCGAGAATCAGGACTTCGTCAATGACGAGTGGGAGAGCTTCTCGCAGCTCGCCTGGACCGATGCGCGCACCACATCAGGATCATGGCGCGTCGCAAAAGACTTCTCGGGTCTTCCCGCCTGGATCGTCAAGGCGGTCGGCGGCTCCACAACCCATTGGGCGGGCGCGTCGCTGCGCTTCGACGAACACGAGTTCAAGGTGAAGAGCACCTACGGCAACATTCCCGGCGCCAACCTGCTGGACTGGCCGGTCACGCTCGCGGAGATGGAGCCGTGGTACGCCAAGGCCGAGAACAAAATGGGGGTGACCCGCACCAACGGCATTCCCGGACTTCCCGGCAACAATAACTTCAGAGTGATGGAGGCGGGCGCAAAGAAGCTCGGTTACAAGACTGTGCACACCGGCAACATGGCGATCAACAGCCAGCCACGCGACGGCCGCGGCGCCTGTCAGCAGATCGGCTTCTGCTTCCAGGGCTGCAAGTCCGGCGCGAAATGGTCGACGCTTTACACCGAGATACCCAAAGGCGAGGCGACCGGCAATCTCGAGGTCCGTCCCGCGAGCATGGCGGTCAAGATCGAGCATGACGCAGGCGGCAAGGTCACCGGCGTGGTGTACGCCGACGAGACGGGCGCGATGCAGCGCCAGAAGGCCCGCATCGTTGCGGTGGCCGGCAATTCGATCGAAAGCCCGCGGCTGCTGTTGAACAGCGCATCCACGATGTTTCCCGACGGCCTCGGCAACTCATCGGGCCAGGTCGGCCGCAACTACATGCGCCACATGACCGGCAGCGTCTACGCCGTCTTCGAGAAATCGGTGCACATGTATCGCGGCACCACCATGGCCGGCATCATCCGCGACGAGGCCGCAAATAATCCGAAGCGCGGCTTCGTCGGCGGCTACGAGATGGAGACACTGTCGATCGGCCTGCCCTTCATGGCGGCGTTCCTCAACCCCGGCGCCTGGGGACGTCCGTTCACCGCAGCGCTCGACGGTTATCCCAGGATGGCCGGCATGTGGCTGGTCGGCGAGGACATGGCGCAGGAGACCAACCGCATCACGCTCGATCCGACCGTGAAGGACAAGTTCGGCCAGCCGGTCGCAAGCGTGCACTTCGACGATCATCCCAACGATCTCGCGATGCGCGCGCACGCGTACAAGCAGGGCGCTGCGGTCTACGATGCCGTCGGAGCCACCGTGAGTTATCCGACACCGCCCTATCCCAGCACGCACAATCTCGGTACCAACCGGATGAGCGAGAAGCCGCGAGACGGCGTGGTCAACAAATTCGGCCAGAGCCACGACGTCAAGAACCTGTTCGTCTCCGACGGCAGCCAATTCACCAGCGGCGCAGCCTGCAATCCGACGCTGACCATCGTTTCGCTGGCGATCCGGCAGGCGGATTACATTGCCGGCGCGATGCAGAAGAAAGAGATCTGACGCCCGACGTCCATCGGCTCGGAGTGGAGCACACCGTTCCCTCCCCGCCATTGCGAGCGACGCGAAGCAATCCAGAATACCACCGCGGTGACGGTCTGGGTTGCTTCGTCGCAAGAGCTCCTCGCAATGACGGAGGGGCTATTCAGCCGCATCAAGAATGGGTGCGACGGCGACCTTGAAATCCCGTACCGGCGCCAAGCTCCGGGAGCGATAGATCAGGCATGAGCAGCGCAGCAACGAGGCAAAATTGTTGACCTCGCCGTGATGGTCGAGCACCTCGTTGTAGAGCGTCGTCAGAAACTTGCCGACGCTCATGTTCTCCTTGGCCGCGATCTCCTCCAGCGTGTCCCAGAACGCCATTTCCAGACGGATCGAGGTGCAATGCCCACCGATCCGTAAGGAGCGGGTCTGGGATTCATAGTCGCCTTGGGGCTGATGCGCGAAGAGATGGCACATGGCGTCCTCCCGTCCTGTTGCCGTTTTTTCGCGATGCTACACCGCAGCCCGGTACCCCACAATCGGGACGGCAGCCGGAGATCGATCCATCCCGGTTGCGCGATTTTCTCGAACGTCCAATCCCATCAATGCGATAGACAGCCCTTTTCCCCAGCCCGCCACGTTCCTGTTGCCCAACACATGCTTTTGACGCAACACGGCCTAGAATAGCGTTCTCCGCGAATCCAGATCGAAGCCCAAGATCGAAGCCGAAAAACGAGTTTCATGCCCGTCCGCCAATTGCCAGAACAGGTCGTCAACCGCATCGCCGCCGGCGAGGTGGTCGAACGTCCCGCGAGCGTGGTCAAGGAACTGGTCGAGAACGCCATCGATGCCGGTGCGAGCCGGATCGACGTCTTTACCGATGGCGGCGGGCGCCGGCGGATCGGCATCACCGACGACGGCGGCGGCATGACCGCCAAGGACCTGTCACTGGCGGTCGAGCGTCACGCCACCTCCAAGCTCGACGACGAGGACTTGCTGCAGATCCGCACGCTCGGATTCCGCGGCGAAGCGCTGCCCTCGATCGGCTCCGTGGCGCGGCTCGCCATCACCACGCGGCACGCCAGCGAGCCGCACGCCTGGGCGCTCAATGTCGAGGGCGGCGAGAAATCCGAGATCATGCCGGCCGCGCTCGCGCATGGCACGCGGGTCGAGGTCAACGACCTCTTCTACGCTACGCCGGCGCGGCTGAAGTTCTTGAAGACCGACCGGACCGAGGCGGAAGCGATCCGTGAGGTGGTGCGGCGCCTCGCGATGGCGCGGCCCGAAATCGCCTTCACGCTCGCGGGCGAAGAGCGCGCGCCGGTGACCTGGGCTGCGGCGCTGCCCGGCGTCGCCGGTCGCCTGACGCGTCTCGGCGACATTCTGGGGGCAGAGTTCCGCAGCCATGCCATCGAGGTCCATGCCGAGCGCGAGGGCGTGGTGGTCGCCGGCTATGCCGCAGCGCCGGCGCTGACCAAAGCCAACGCGCTCGGGCAATATCTCTTCGTCAACGGCCGCCCGGTGCGCGACAAGCTGATCCTAGGGGCAGTCCGCGGGGCCTATGCCGACTACCTGCCACGCGACCGCCATCCGGTGCTGGCGCTGTTCGTCACGCTCGATCCGCGCGAGGTCGACGCCAACGTGCATCCGGCCAAGACCGAGGTGCGGTTTCGCAACGCCGGCCTCGTCCGCGCGCTGATCGTGCACGGATTGAAGGAAGGGCTTGCACGGGAGGGCCGGCGTACGGCGGCTAACAGCGGCGAGAGCGCGCTGTCGTCGTTCCGCCCCGCATTCACGCCGCGCCCGGCAAGCTGGGACTGGCGGGCGTCGCCATCCGCCCCGGTCGCGCCGATGCCGTCATTCGACGGCTCCGCCGTGCCGGCATTTACCGAACGCGCCCAAGCGGCGTTCGACGTCGGCGCACCCAGCGCGGACGTGCGGATCGAATCCCAGCCGGTCAGTGACCTGGTCGACCGCCCGCTCGGCGCTGCGCGCACCCAGATCCACGAGACCTATATCGTCTCGCAGACCCGCGATGGCTTAATCATCGTCGACCAGCACGCCGCGCATGAACGCATCGTCTACGAGCGGCTGAAAGCCTCGCTGGCGGAGAACGGCGTGCAGCGGCAGATCCTGCTGATCCCGGAAATCGTCGAGATGGATGAGGCCACGGTGGAGCGCCTGCTCGAGCGCAGCGAGGAGCTGGGGTCGTTCGGCCTTGCAATCGAATCCTTCGGCCCCGGCGCGGTGGCGGTGCGCGAGACGCCGTCGCTGCTGGGCAAGGCCAACGCGGGCGGGCTCTTGCGCGATCTTTCCGAGCACATGGCCGAGTGGGACGAGGCGCTGCCTCTGGAGCGCCGCCTGATGCACGTCGCCGCCACCATGGCCTGCCACGGCTCGGTGCGCGCCGGCCGAAGGCTGCGGCCGGAGGAGATGAACGCCCTGCTCCGCGAGATGGAGGACACCCCGAACTCCGGCCAGTGCAATCACGGCCGCCCGACCTATGTCGAGCTGAAGCTGTCGGATGTCGAGAAGCTGTTCGGGCGAAGGTAATCTTGGAAGTTACGGCCGCTTCAAAAACACGAACTCCGTGTCGTCATAAGCGCGCCGCTCCAATTCCTCGAAGCCCTCCGGCGTGACGAACTGCGCAACCTTTGCCTCTTCCACGACGAGCAGCGCGCCCGGCGTCAGCCAGCCGCCGTCGCGCAAGCTCGCAAGCGCCTTCTCCGCAAACCCTTTGCCATAGGGCGGATCGAGAAACACCAGCGAGAACGGCTCGACCGGATGCGCAGGACCGAGATCGGTCGCATCGCGGCGATAGACTTTTGTCACGCCACCCAAGCCCAGCGTCTCGACATTATTCCGCAGCAGGGCGCGCGCTTCCGCGCCATTGTCGACGAACAGCACGAATTTCGCGCCGCGTGACGACGCCTCGATGCCCAGCGCGCCGGTGCCGGCGAAGAGATCGAGCACGCGCGCATCCGCAATCGGATCGTCATAGGCGTGCACGAGGATGTTGAACACGGACTCGCGCAGGCGGTCCGCCGTGGGGCGGATGTCGCGCGAGGACGGTGAGGCCAGATTGCGCCCCTTCAAGCGACCGCCGACGACGCGCAACGTCAGTCCTCCTTCGGCGCCAGATCGCGCTTGCCGTGGTAGCCGCGCTTGGGACGGCGCGGCGGGCCGTAGCCGCTCGCCTCAGCCTCGTTGCGCTCGCGCGCTTCCTCGCTCCCGGTGCGTTGCACCAGCACGCGGCGGCCCTTGCGGTCGTTGATCACGCCGCGCTTGGTCGCCGGCTTCTTCTCGCGCGGCGCGTCGTCTCCCTCATGCGAGGCAGATTTCTGCGGCACGTCGAACTGCGCGCCCGATTTCTCGATGATCTTTTCGCCGAGCTGGTCGCGCAGCACGCGGGACTTGATCTCCTCGACCTGGCCTTCGGGGACCTCGCCGAGCTGGAACGGGCCGTAGGAAACCCGGATCAACCGGTTCACCTCGAGTCCGAGATGGGCGCAGACGTTGCGCACTTCGCGGTTCTTGCCCTCGCGGATCGCAAAAACCAGCCAGACATTGGCGCCCTGATCACGCTCCAGCGTGGCGTCGATCGGACCGTATTTGATGCCCTCGATCTCGATGCCGTTCTTCAGCTCGTCGAGCTGCGCCTGCGTGACATCGCCATGGGCGCGGACACGGTAGCGGCGCAGCCAGCCGGTGTCCGGCAGCTCGAGCGTGCGCGCAAGCCCGCCATCATTGGTGAGCAGCAGCAGGCCCTCGGTGTTGAAGTCGAGCCGGCCGATCGAGATCAGCCGCGGCAGACCTTCGGGCAAATTGTCGAACACGGTCGGACGCCCCTCGGGATCGTCATGGGTCGTCATCAGGCCGCGCGGCTTGTGATAGAGGAACAGCCGCGTGCGCTCGCGCTCCGGCAACGGCTTGCCGTCGATGGTGACGACATCGTTCGAGGTGATATCGAGCGCCGGCGAGTTGATGACGCGGCCGTTGACGCTGACGCGGCCCTGCGTGACCATCTCCTCGGCATCGCGGCGCGAGGCGAGGCCCGCACGCGACAGCACCTTGGCGATACGCTCGCCGGCCTTCTTCGGCTTGACCTCTTCCT
>NZ_JADPIT010000008.1:0-2609 GCF_023073035.1 Bradyrhizobium sp. 62 | reverse complement strand
GTACGCATACGACGAAGGCCGCCTGATTGACGCATGCGCGCGGGCACAGCGAGCTCTATGGTCGGTTAGGTGAAGGTCAGGCGGCCTGCTGACCGGCGGACTTGTCGGTTTGGCCCAGGAGCTTCCATTCCCAGGGCAGCAGTTCGTGCAGGCGCGACGCGCGAAGATCGGCGATACGGGCGAGGATGTCGGCGAGCCAGGCCTTGGGATCGACGTCGTTGAGACGACAGGTCGTGATCATTGTCAGCATGATGGCGGCACGGTCGGCACCATGCTGGCTGCCGGCGAAGGTCCAGTTGCGCCTTCCCAAGGCGATGCCTCTCAATGCGCGCTCAGCACAATTGTTGGTCAGGCAGATCCTGCCATCGTCGAGGAAGCGGCCGAAGTCGTCCCAGCGCCTGAGCATGTAGTTCATGGGCTTCAGGACCTCGGAGGAGCGCGAGAGGGTTTCTCGCTCTCGGAGCAGCCAGGCGTGCATGTCGTCGAGCAGCGGCTTGCTTTTCTCCTGGCGCACGGCTCGCCGCTCGTCGGTGCTGCGGCCGTTGATGGCGCGTTCGATCTCGAACAACGTGTCAAGGCGTCTGACCGCCTCCAGCGCGATCGGAGAGACTGGTTTGCCCTTGCGGCCTTCCCGGGCGGTTTTCTCGATGTCAGCCAACTCGAAGAAGCCCCGCCGCGCATGGGCGAAGCAGAATGCCGGCGTGATCGGTAGCACCTTCCTCTTCGGGTCGAACAGGGGTTCGAAGCCGCTGTAGCAGTCCGCCTGCAGGATACCGGTGAAGGTGGCCAGATGCTTCTGTGGATGCGCGCCGCGACGGTCGCCCGAAGCGTAGTAAACCGCCGCCGGCGGCGCAGGCCCGGCGAACGGCTGGTCATCCCGCACATAAGTCCAGATCCGCCCAGTCGTGCACTTGCCCTTCGCCAGGATGCGGATGGTGGTGTCATCGCCATGAAGGCGCTCGGCCGCGAGCACATGGCGTTCGATCAAGTGGAAGAGGGGCATGACGGCGAAGGTCCCGTGCCCGACCTGGTCGGCCAGCGTCGACAACGGCAGGTCGATCCCCTCGGCCTTGAAGCGCGCACTCTGGCGGTTGAGCGGGATATGCATGCCGAACTTGTCGAACAGGATCGTCGCCAGCAATTGTGGGCCGATGAACCCGCGCGGTGTGGCATGGAACGGCGCGGGCGGCTGGCTGATCTTCTCGCAATCGCGGCAGGTGAACTTCTCGCGTACCGTCTCGATCAGCTTGAAGCGGCGCGGGATCTCCTCCAGCGTCTTGGTCACATCCTCACCGATCTTCGCCAGCCGCGATCCACCGCAGCAGGCACAGGTCGTTGGAGCCTCAATGACGACGCGCTCGCGTTCGATGTCATCCGGCCATGGCTTGCGCATCGGTCTCTTGCGCATGAAGGGGCGGACGTTCTGCGTCTTCGCCGCTGCGGCCTGCGCGGCAAGCTCATCCTCGCTCGCTGTGGTGACGAGTTCTTCGAGCTCCAACTCCAGCTGTTCGAGCAGCCGTGCCGAGCGCTCGGAGCGCTGCCCGTACAGTTCGCGTTTGAGCTTCTCGATCCGCAGCTCGAGATGCGCGATCAGTGCCTCGTTGTCCGACAGCTCCGCCTGCGCACTGGCAGCCACCGCCTCGGCTCGCAGCCGCGCCTCACGCTCGCCCTGCAGCGCCGCCAGGGCACTCGCAAGGTCCGATGGAAGATCGTCCGGCTTCGGTATCATGAAGCCATTGAATCAGATCAAGCAGCAGATTCAAACCGTAAAAGCGGCTATCCGACCCGCGTCGGCCGATGGGTTTCTTGAGGGTTGCGCCAATCGATCCCGGACAGCAGATAGCTCAACTGCGCCGGCGAGATCGTTACCGATTCACCGGCAACCGATGGCCAGATGAACTTTCCTCTCTCGAGTCTTTTTGTGAACAAGCAGGCTCCCTGGCCATCGTGCCAGATCGCCTTCACAAGATCGCTGCGGCGACCGCGGAAGACGAACAGATGACCGCTGAGCGGGTCTTTGTGCAGCACCTCCTGCACTTGGAGCGCCAGCGACGGAAAGCCTCTGCGCATATCCGTGTAGCCTGTCGCGAGCCACACTCGCACATTCCCCGGTATAGCAATCATCGGCGTCCAAGCACATCGAGGACCCGCGCCAGCGCGTCCGGATCGACGTGCGCATCCACCCGGATGCACCGTCGGTTGCCAAGATCGATCTCTATCAATCCAGTACGCGCGGCTGCCGCGGAGCGAACTCGGCCATCAACCGTAGGCAAAAGCTTCGGAGCTTCCTCAGCCGAGGCCGCTACGGCGGCGATCTGCACCGGCGTAAAAGATGGTATAACTTGTTCCGATGTTCGTGCTTGTCGACGCCAGGTAAACACCAGGCTGGCCGCTACTCCGTTGCGACGGGCAACCTCAGTCACCTTCGCGCCCGGCGCCAACGTCTCCTCGACAATCCGTGCCTTGTCGTCCTGCGACCAGCGCCGCCGCCGCTCCAGCCCGCCCAAAACCTCGACCCGCATCGCCTGATGACCTTAAAGCTCGACTTAAGGTCACACGCTTCGCGAATTACCATCCGTCACGCAAGACGGCCCCCGTCGGATGCGTAC
>NZ_JADPIT010000037.1:0-527 GCF_023073035.1 Bradyrhizobium sp. 62 | reverse complement strand
GCGATGGTGTTGATCAGCTCGACCACGTCGCCAATGCGCGCCGCCGCCTTGGACAATTCGCCGACACGGTCGGTCGTGGTTCGGGCCTGGGTAACCGCCTCGCTCGCGACCCGCGCCGATTCCTGCACCTGGCGGCTGATCTCGGTGATCGAGGACGACAGCTCCTCCGTGGCCGACGCGACCGACTGCACGTTGGTCGAGGCTTCCTCCGAGGCTGCGGCCACCACTATCGTCAACTCCTGTGCCCGCTCCGCCGTCGAGGTCAACGTCGAGGCCGAAGCCTCGAGCTCTGTCGCGGCCGACGACACCGTATCGACGATCTCGCCGACGGCGCCTTCGAAACTGTCGGCAAGCCTGCGCATATCGGCCTTGCGCTGCTCGGCCGCCACCTGGTCCTGTCGCATCTTGGCTTCCGCTTCTTCGCGCGCCTTCTGCTCCGACACGATCTTGAATTTCTCGACGGCACCGGCAACGCCGCCGACCTCGTCCTTGCGGCCGAGACCCGGCAGGACAACAGAGAAGTCACC
>NZ_JADPIT010000036.1:112484-148925 GCF_023073035.1 Bradyrhizobium sp. 62 | reverse complement strand
CGCAAGACGGCCCCCGTCGGATGCGTACCCACCGTCTCTCCAACGACGAACAACAGAGCCAAAAAAAACGCCCCCTGAAAGGGGGCGTTTTGGTTCATCGTCGACTACTGAATTCAGGACGGCTTGTAGTCGGTGTCGTTGAAGATGAGGTCCTGCACGCCGGTGAAGGTCATGGTGTGAGAGCCGTCGGTGACCGTCGTCACACCAGCGATGGTGTTGATAGTGACATCGGTCGAATTGAGGCCGTCCATGTACGCAACGTTGGCTCCAGCACCACCATCGATCGTGCTGTTCGTAAGCGAGGTGACTTCGAACTGATCGTTGCCCGAGCCGCCCGCGATCGATGCAGAGCCCGAACCGGTGATGAACAAGTTGTTGCCGGAAGACGTGCTGGCATCGATCGTGTCGCTGCCCGAGCCTGCCCAGATCGTGTTGGCACCGCTGCCGGTGACAGTCGCGCTCGCAATCGACGCACCGTCCAGATGAGCCTGGTTTCCGCCACCGCTGATGTTGATAACGTCGATGCCAGAGCCGCCGAACAACGTGTCGTTGCCGTTGAGCGTGAACGTGTCGGTGCCTGAGCTGGCGCCAGCGTACATCAAAGTGGCACCAGAACCGGCTACCAGAGTATCGCTGCCCCCGCCGTTGGCATACATGGTGTCGTTGCCGCTGCCGCCGGTCATCGAAACATTACCGCTTCCGTCAGCGTAGAACGTATCGTTGCCGCCACCACCACTCATCGTGGTGTTGCCGCCTGCGGTTGAGGTCAGAAGCTCGCTACCGGTACCACCAACCAAGGTATCGTTGCCGGCGCCCGCGATCAGGGTGCTGTTGCCAGAACCACCGACAAGAGAGTCGTTGCCGTTGCCGCCAGACTGCAGGATATCGTTGCCGCCACCCGATACCAGTGTATTGGTCCCGGAGCCGAGCGACGTAATCTGGTCGTTGCCGGTGCCGCCGACCATGGAGTCGTTACCAGCGCCACCCCACAGGGTGTCACCGCCGTTACCAGCGATGAGCGTCTGGTTGCCGCTACCGGCGTAAAGCAGATTGTGACCCGTACCGGATGCCTCAAGCGTGTCGTTGCCCGAGCCGCCGTAGAACGTGTCGTTGCCCCCGCCACCGAAGAAGTGGTTGGTGCCGCCGTTGACACCAACGAAGGTGTCATTGCCGGTGCCGCCGTAGATGGAGCTGCTGCCCGTGCCACCAATCAGAAGGTTGTTGCCGGCACCGCCATAAATCGTGTCGTTGCCCGCGCCGGCGACGATGGTGTCGTTCCCGGACGCGCCCCACACGATGTCATTGCCGCTGTCGAGCAACGCGACCTTGGCAGGGCCACCATCGGCAATCACGATCCCCACGTTCTGGGTGCCGCGAACCGCAAGGTTGCCGCCGGGCTCAACCACGATCAGTGCATCGTTGGAGTCCGTCGTGATCGCAGCAGGCGAGTCACCCTCGATGAGGACGTTCGCCGTTGGGTCGATCGGCTGATAGCCATTGAGGCCCTCAACGCGAATAGTATCCGAGGCCGTCGGGAAGAAGCCCTTCGAGATCAGATAATTGTCGATCTCGGTAAGGGTCTGGGTATCAACGTGCGGCCCAATCAATGCGTTAAATTGCGCTTCGTTGTAATCATAGGTTGACATATACAGCCCCTTTTGCCCGAAGATCCAAACGGCCTTCGAGTTCATTTCCCAGCATTTAATCTCGGAGCGGCCCCGCTTTCCGACTGCCCAATGAACGGGCGGATCACAGGTCACGCTTAATTATTCGTTACTTAGCCGTGATGACACAGAGGAGTCAATGCTCAGAATGTTGCAGCGCGATTTAAAAAATTTCCTTTTCTAGTCAAGCAGTTAAAGCTGGATGCGCACTGCCATGCCTTGTTGGTATGCGGTCAAGCTCGTTTGCCAGGCAACGCAAATAGGCAGATGGTGAATCCGATGGTTTACGGAACTTTTACTCTCGGACGTGCGCGAGCCTGCAGCCGATGGTTGAGGTAAGGAAGAGACGCGACCGGCTGCGGTGCTCAGTGGGCGGATGTCGTGAGCACGACCACGCATGTCTTGAGAAGGATCTTGAGGTCGAGCCACAGGCTCCAATTGTCGACGTACCAGAGGTCATGATCCACCCTGGCCTTCATCTGCGATAGAGTTGTTTCGCCGCGAAATCCATTGACCTGCGCCCAGCCGGTAAGGCCCGGCTTGACGTGGTGGCGGTAGGCGTAGTTGGCGATCAGTTGCCCGTAATGGTCAGTGTGCGCGGCTGCGTGCGGTCGCGGTCCCACCAATGACATCTCACCGCGAAGGATGTTGATGAGTTGGGGCAATTCATCAACGCTGGTTCGCCGCAGAACCTTTCCCACCCGCGTCAAGCGGGCGTCATCGCGCGACACTTGCTTCACTACAGGGCCATCGTCCATCGTTGTCAGCGTTCGAAACTTGAATATCCGGAATGGCGTCCCGCCAAAG
The DNA here is from genome assembly GCF_023073035.1 of Bradyrhizobium sp. 62. Taxonomy (NCBI): domain Bacteria; kingdom Pseudomonadati; phylum Pseudomonadota; class Alphaproteobacteria; order Hyphomicrobiales; family Nitrobacteraceae; genus Bradyrhizobium; species Bradyrhizobium sp. 62. The sequence continues at coordinate 146,454 of NZ_JADPIT010000036.1, read as the reverse complement.
CCCGTGCGTGTCTGCGTGAAAAGAACCGGCCCGCCCGAGCTAAGCTTGATGAAGAGCGCTGAAAGCAACATCAATGGCAGCATCGGAACGAGCAAAAGGCTGGACACCACGACATCAAGGGCGCGCTTCGCAAGACGCTCTCCGAGGCTAAGCGGAGCACGCTGGATTTCTGTTGCCCAGACGCCCCCAACCGACATTTCATGCGGTCCTAGGAAGCGAGCAACCTTGGGGTCAGGAAACAAGCGGATTGGAAGGGGTATTGCACGCAGCATGTCGGCCATTCCCGCGATACGGTCAGGCTGCGACCAATCCATCAGCAGGAAGAAGCTATCGAGACGATGCCGAGGCTTAGCGATCTCGGTGAGCTCGCTCGAAAGTACATCTAGCCCCGAAGACGGCGACAGAACCAGAAAACGCGCGACGTCGTATCCATTGAGCGCAAGATCATTCAGGTACGGCCGAGCTTCTTCGATGCGTCGATCGCTAAGGACGACCACCTGCCTCGGCGCAATGATTTGCCGGGCGCGGATGCGATCAAGTTGCATGTTGAGCAGGACGCGCCAGCCGACGACGGCGCACCACCCCGTCGTGAAGAACGTGAGGGTCGCCCCGCGGGACAGATTGGGACCAACCTTCAGGAGGAAGGCCAGCGTCATCAGCATGACAAACACCACAATCCAGGCCATCGTAAGCTCGCGCAACTGAACGATGGGCTGCATGAGGCGCCGGACGGAGTAATTCCCGCGATAAGCGAGGAACACCGAAACGTAAAATGCTACGGCTAAAGCCAGGCCAACGAAGGTGGAGAGATCCCCGACCTCCTGCTGCATGACACTGTGATAGCCAATGGCAGACCCGACGCTGGCCAAGACCAAGAGAACCAGGTCAGCAACGCAAACCACCGGTCCAACGAGGTAACCGGGAATTCCAAATCCCCGGCCGGAATCCTTGGCGAGCTGGCCCACTTCTCGTGGGAGCCGATAGTCGGTGATGTCAGCCACTGGAAACAAAACCTGCCCGGCTTAAAACCCAATTAAGAAATAATTAACCACGGCTTATAGTGCCAATCTCGACGTCTGGCGAGTCCATTGACCGCGGCGCCGGTACTACTAAACGCCAGTGTGAGCGACCCGGCCCTCCGGCCGTGAGCACAAATGCAACACCTTGCTGCCAATCTCGCCCCGCGCAACGCCGCGAGGCTTGTATGCGCAACCCATTCGATAGAGTGATGCAAGACGATCGGCGGTATGGGCGCAGCTCAGGACGAGAGAAAAGGCAAATGCGCTCAGTAATTGCAGTCGTCCAGAGGAAGGGCGGCGCAGGCAAGACGACCATCGCGATCAGCCTTGCCGGAGATCTGTACCGCCGCGGTCTAATGGTCGATGTCATCGATGCCGACCCGCAACGATCCGCAACAGAATGGGCGGCACCGGGCCGGCTTCCGTTCCGGGTTTCAGAGGTCCCGCTGCACTACGGTCAGGCAGGAACATGGGCCAAGCTCATCCGCTCGGCTCCCGGCGTCATCACTATCATTGATACGCCGCCTCACGAATACGCAGTCGGTGCCGCCGTCGCCGTCGCGGATTTGGTCGTGCTGCCCTGCACCCCTTCGGGTCTCGATCTGAGTGCTACGGAAGAGACGATCTCCGCCATTGCGTTCGCCCGCAGTAAACGTCAGGCTGGCGTTCCAACCTTCCTCGTCCCCAATCGGGTCGACCCACGCACGCTTGAGGGCCAACAAATCGTAGAAGCCCTCGGCGAACTCGGCGAGATAGTATGCGGTCCGATTGCGTCGCGCTTGGCGTATGTCCGTGCTTTCTCGGCAGGCGAAATTCCCAAAGGACAAGCAATATCGACCGAGCTTGCAAGGCTAAGCGAGCCGGTCCTCGAAGCCATTGCACATTAAGACGTTGACATTATTTTCGCGCGCTTGAAACGAGAAGCTCTTTTTAAACCTTGAAGTTGCCTCCAGCGGGCAGTTCCGAAGCGACTATCACTACTTGCGATCTTACCGGCTTTCGCCTCGAATTGAACCCGCAGCCAGACTATGAACGCAACGTCGTCCTGTAGATGTTCAGGAGTGCTGCGATCTTCAAGTTAGTTGTTGAGTTGTGGAGGCTTGTATTCCGGAAATCGAGTGAGCATCGCAGTCTTGATGAACTTGAGGTGCGAGACCGTGGCCCTTAATTCCTTGAGCCGCCGCTGGCCGTTGCTGATGTCAGCCGCAAAGAGATCCTGATGGTGACTGTCGAGCGGCTCGCGTTCGAGGTACTCATCAGTACCATTTCCAAACGTCACCGCTGCTCGTGCCAACGCATCATCTACGCGCCTGCTAAGACCAGCTTGCTCACTCTCCGCCGCGTTGAGCGCCGCATCGATCGCCACCATGATCGTGCTAATGCGCTCACGATCGGTGTCAGCATCACGTTCGGCCGATCGCGCCTTGAAGCGCTTCTCTCCGCTACGATGGCTAAGGAGATTGTGCGCACGAGCACGCAGAAAAAGCTGGAACATCTGGGCAAGTCCCGTTCGATGTTTGATCCGAGAGCATCGGTCGGCCATGGTTAACAAAGCCTAAAGTCTAGACCTGTTCGGCTCGGCTTCGCTCGATCCAGAGCCTCCAGGCCGTTTCATGCTTGAAGTACAGCTCGCACCACCCTCTCTCGCGCGCGTCTCCCGGATGATCATTCCCCGCCTCAAGGCGGATATCCTTCGCCGAGAGAGCCTGGGCATCCAGCTCCTCGAATTCCCTCGTTTCCTCAAGCGAAAGGCCGATCATAACGCGATGGCCATGATCATCGACAAAATAGCGTCGCGGAGCGCTTTTTCTCTGATCACTCATGCTGCGCCCGCTGTCCCAAAATGCCCTGAAGTCGAGAGCGCTTCCGTCTGACGCCGTCCCCAGCAAAGCACACGCCATACAGATTGAACAAGCGCTTCAAAAAGTCATGCGCTTACAAAAGAAATTGAAATGAACTGCGCACATCGTAGGCACCGGGCGTGACGGCGGCAAGCTGATCGACGATTTAAGGTAACTGCACACGGTTGCCGCCAAACTTCACAAGCTGGCCTTCTGATCTACGACTCTCCATGTCGCGAGCTGCTCGAGACCGCGCCCGAGCAACGAGCGCCGCAACGGCCCCGGATTCGTTGATTTGTGACCGAGCCGGTCGCGACCGCTGGCAGACCTCCGACGTCTGAAGCTCGAGTCCGAACTAGGATACGCGCAGACAACAAATACGAGACGGAATCAAGAAGGCTGTCCGGCGGAATCTCACAATGAAGGTGGTAGGGACGTGTCGGCCTCGCGCTTACGGACGCGCGAGCGTCGAACTTGATCCGTGTTTTTACGGACAGTTACGTCGGAGGCATCTGGCAGTAAGGTTGAGCAGTTAGCTTAATCTGCAGTCCTTGTTGCGCGTTTTTGTGGATTGCTTATTCCTCTTCTTACCGGGCTTCCCCAAGGCCCGGCCCCACCCAAGCGAAGCCGTCGAGCGAACCATCGATCCGCTTGGCGGCTTCGTACTTTTTGTCATGATAGAGGAACTGGCGTTATGGCGCGCAAGCCCTGGTCGTTCAAGGAAGACCGTCGGTTGATGGAGTTGGCGAAGTCCTCGATCAAATTGGAAGAGGCAGCCAAGTTGCTTGGCAGGTCACCTGACGCCATCAAGAGGATGGCATTGCGCCTTGGTCTCTCTCTCAAGCCAAAGTCCGGCAACAAAGGGTAGCTTCGGCCGGCTGGTCGAGTGCGGGTCGCATTCGGCCCGCGCAGTAGCGCTGATGAGGCCGCAGGAAATGACATTTACAGGTGTTCACCACCATCGCAAGCACCTGGGAGTGTGCCCTTTGGTGCGGGCCTTAAACAGGATTAGCCGTTCTTCTGCTTCCGACGCTCGATCGAATGCGCGGCCCCGATTTTCTCTGCGGGGGAATCCAAGGCCTCCAGGATTCCGATGAGAAATTCCGAGAGCTTCTGATCGGTCTTTGCAAGACTCCCGCGACGGGCTGAAGCCCCCCTTCGCGGTGGCGTTTTGCGTCTGGTTGCTTGGGCTTTTATTCTCATCTGGCTTTGCTCGGTCGTCTGACTTCGTCCCAACGCACGAAATCTGAAGACAGCCGCCCTCGAAGACAAGCTTGTCGTCAAAAGATGATGAACACGCTCGGGCTCGATGAGCGCTCTTCTACTCTTCCGTCATCGATTTCCCGCCGCGGGACACTCGCGATCTTGACCTGCCGGCTCAGCGGCTCGGCATACGAAGCTGACATGCAATGTGATCGGCCCTCGTGATCCGTCAAGCAACAGGCGAAGCCTGCTTTGCGTCGAGCCGTATCCAAGAAAGACCCCTTGCCTGCCGCCAAGACGTGCCCCCGCCGCATCGCGAACCGCGACCCGGTCACCTGACTTCCATTCTCTGAGGTCATATTCCGGAGTCAACGTCACCTCGCTCGCAAATCACTGAGCGATCTCCGCCAATGCAGAAAGTATCCTTGCGCAAAAATTACGCGATTCCAGCGTTAATCAGCCTCAGATTAACATGAGTCACTAGGATAGCAAACAGGCTTAAAGCTGATCGGGAGAGCCCGCATCGGCTCCAGAGGGACTTTAGTCCCGGCCGATTTTAGTGCTATAGGAGAAGTCAGGATGTGCCCCGAGATTGTGAACCATGCCCGACGATTCGGCGAAACGCCCCCGCCCACCTGTTCGACTGTTGCTGGTTCCTCGTCGGATTGACGTGGTCAAGGATGAGAAGACCGTCGACACCATTCTGCGCATGGAGGTGGACAACGACCTGATCATGGTCCCGATTGGTCCCAAGCTCGTTGCGACGCTCATCGAAGGTTTGCAGCGGGCCCAGCAGGTCGTCACGGAAACTCCGATTAAGCAGTAGCTGGTCCCCGCAGCAAAGGGTTAGGGTCTGCTCTAGGGATAAACCGGATACCGATCCAACCAATAGATTCTGCGGGGGTACCCACCCCATGGACGCGGGGCGGTCGCGTCATAGCCGTAACCCGTAGCGAAGCTAGGTGCTGAACTGTGATAGTAAAGGGGTAGGACACGACTACGACCGTACTGCGCTTCCGCCGAGTTCGGAGTCACGATGACGCCCGCTACACAGACTCCGATTGCGACTGTCGCCAATCGTGTGACACGCTTGGGTTTCCCTCTTTGCCTCAAGTTCCAATGCAGTGCCTTGTCCAAGTTCCAACATGCATCGAGTTCGACTACTCACTCCGCAACTAGATGAGATCGACTAATGTTGTCCGGGCCCCATGACGAAGGGAGCGTTCGTTTCAGGGGATGGGCTACGATCAATCGAATCCCGACGTTGCTCCATCTATGCTGGCTGGTTTGGAACCCGAGAGCCGCGGCTGCGTTTTCGTTGCATGCCAGTCCGCAATCTTCTGCCAATTCTAGTCGCCATTTTCCTTTTGCCGACGCCCCTAATGGCTGTTGAACAAATCGGAAACAACGGCAGGCCGGTATCGACCCAGCAAAACCGTCAATTCTCGAACCCGCTGAGCAATGTCGCTCCCCCTCTGACATCCTATTGCGCAGGGGGACGTTGCGGACAGGTCCGCATGGCGCCGCAGTCCAGATCGGTCGGGAAAAATCGGCGCTAGGACGACAGCGACCGCCCGCTTGCCGTCGGCAGAACGCTTGCCTCCCGAGTATCGGGAAGTCGGCCAGAGCGGCGCGATGCCGCCGCACTGCATGCTGTTCTAAAGCGCCTTGTCCTTGTTCGTGGGCCTCCTTTAACGAAGCAGACACACTCGTGTCTCGGGCGAAGGTGCGCTTCCTCCCCCCGAGCCGGTCGATTGGCCGGCCTTCCAGGGGCTTCGAGCCAAGTCGCAATGCCTCGTCCGGGCATTAAACCCTATCTTAGCGCGTCCTGACTAGGATCGGCCGACGCTTCCCTCTGTTCCGCCGGGCCGAATGAGATTGCAGCGACCGATTTTCGCATTTGCGGCGCTTGTGCTCGCGAGCACGGCTGCGTTCGGCGTGGCCGGCCACTTTGCGGCAACTTCGTTCATTCGGTACCAGCAGGCCCACCAGCTCGACGAATTGACCGAGGTGGTTCTGCGGCGCGCCGAATTTGCGGTCGACTTTGCCGGCGCGAGCTTGGGCGAACTTGCGCGGCGCGACCTTGCTGATTGCGGGCCCGCGACGCTGCAGGCGATCCGGCTCCACGTCTACCAACGTTCCGCAATCAAGGACGTGCGCCTCGTCAACCCTGATGGCTCGGTGATCTGTTCGGCCTATTCCGAAACGCTGGAATTCGACAAGGGATGGATCGACCGCCGCGATATGCTTCCCTCGCACGACAAGAACCTTTCGCTCTTCCGTGTTGAGCAATTCGGCGGCGATGCTCTGGGCGTGCTCAAAGACATCAATGGCAATGCCGCACTGGTCGCCATTCTTGGCGTCAACGCCAGCCTGTTCGACATCATGCCCGCCGAGTTGCGCGCCCACAGTGAAGTGATCCTCGCCTTGAGCAACGGGGAGAAACTTGGCGAATTCCTGCTCGATCCCGACCGAGCCTTGCAGGCCCCGATCGATCTCGACAAGAATTCCGCTCGATTCCCCCTCCATGCGACCATCCGCCTCGAACGCGGCATCCTCTCGACGTGGAACAGCGAGGCTTACTGGCCGACGCTGGCCGTAGCGATTGCAATCGGCGCGCTTTTCGGCGGGCTTTTGGCGCGGAGCCGCCGCATGGAAGGGCCCGTCGCAGATCTCGATCGCGGGCTGGCCGCGAACGAATTCAAGCCGTACTACCAGCCAATCTTCGACCTCAAGACTGGTCGGATCAAGGGCTGCGAGGTGTTGGCTCGGTGGCTACTCAAAGACGGATCGGTCGTGCCTCCGATGAACTACATCCCGCTCGCAGAATCCAGCGGCCGCATCCAGGTCATGACCTGGCAGATCCTGCGATCAGCGCTGTCGGATCTGCAGCCGTTGTTGAAAGCGAACAAGGATTTTAAGCTCTCCCTCAACGTCGTGCCAAAGCATCTCTTGAGCGCGGGCTTCATTGAAACGCTCCGCCGCACAGTCATGGCGGCGCAAGTCTCCGCGCGCCAGATTGTCATCGAGGTGACCGAGCGCGACGAGCTCGACGATCTCGCACGCGCCGCAGCCGTGGTCAGCGAACTCAGGGACTACGGGTTTCGCGTCGCCATCGATGATGTCGGCGTCGGTCATAGCGGGCTATCTCGGCTCAAGGGCCTGGGCGCCAATACAATCAAGATCGACAAATTTTTCGTCGACACGATCACCGTGGACGCATCGACTGCCACCATCGTGGAGATGCTGGTCGCACTTGCGAAGGACCTCCAAATGACGGTGGTCGCGGAAGGCATCGAGACGGAAGAGCAGGTCCGGGCGCTTATTTCATCCGGCGTGGAGGAAGGGCAGGGCTATCTGGTCTCCGCCCCACTGCCCTTCCCTCGATTCAGCGAGCTAGTCGAGTCACGCCGCTTGGCGCAGAACGCTAAATTGCCGACCGACGCGATGTTGGTGGCCTGACTGGATCGAGGCTTAACCCGAGACGGCAAAACGCTCCGCACCGGGCGCCCTGCTCAATCAGCCTTAACGATACTCTCATCTTTCAACGCGGCCTGGCTCCGGTCCGGCTATGGTCGTCCAATGCGCCGAAACCACCTTATCGCAGCCGCAGGAATCTGCTTCGCGCTCATCGTCTATGCCACGCTTGCGAGACTGGCGGGAAGACCCGTGCTTATCGGTCATCACGAGGCTTATTGGGTCGTCGTGATCGAGCGCTTCAGCGCCTACGGGCTGCTGGGATTTCTCTTGTCCTTCCTGTTGCCCGGTCGGCTCACCCTCGCATGCTCGCTTGTCGTGGCGGTCGCAATGGGGCTCGAAGTCCTGCAAGCAATGACGCCCGATCGTGATCCGGGTTTCCTGGACGTGCTGCAAAAAGCGGCAGGCGGGACCGTCGGGGTCCTCCTCGCTCAAACAATCCTGGCCTTCTTACCGAGACCGCCCTCCTGAGCAGATGCATGGCCTGCACGTCCGCATCGGGAAAGTCGCCGTCGCTATTTCGTCATCTGTCCGCGTAGCTCACCGCCCGGGTTCGCGGCCGTATGAATGTTGGCGTACCACTTCCCGGCCAGCAGATCCGCAGCCTGAGCTTCAGTGAGCGTCGCACTCCCCTGAATCGGGCTTTGGACCGTCTTGAACGGCAGCACGATGCCGGCGTTCTTGCCGGGCTCCACGGGGCCATGGAAATGTGCCCCCATCGCCGGCCCGGTCAAGCCGGCAAAGCTGACCGTATAGGTGAGGGTCTTCGCCTCGGTATCATAGGTCGCCTCGGCCTTGCCTGTTCCAGGCGAGTTGTTCGGAGGCACTTCATTGCTGCCTTTGAGATCGGCCTGCAACTTCACCAGCTCTGCGTTTGCCGTTGCGGCTGTCATGATGATCAGCCCACCCAGCATCGCCGCTCCCAACAGTGTCGCGTAGCCTCGATCGCTGTCGTTCCTCATGGCATCCTCCTGCAGGCTCTGCGGCCCGCTGCGGTTAAACCCCGGCCCGCAATGGAAATTCCGGATAGAGATTTATGCCTGATTCGGAACAACTATCGCGAGAATCTCGGCTCCTTATACCCGGAGCCTGATCGATCGCGTGCGGAGGCTAAGCGGAGCGGCGCTGGCCCGGGAACTGGTTCGGCGTCAGGAGTTCTGCCATCTGGCGATGGGTGGCCTGGAGCGCCTCGATGGCGCCGTCCAGATCAAAATCGGCGTCCCGGACAGATGCGAAAAATTTAGCCGTCAGCGCGAGATCGAGCTTGACGCGGGTTGCGCCATCGCGGCTTTTGCGACGGTCAAGTGACAAATGGATGGCCCGCATTCTGGCCTCGGAAGGCGTGCAGCCACTCAGCCCGGCCAGTTCGTCATAAGTCATCCAGATCTGTGCCATGTTTCAGTCACTCCTTTACTCGGCCTCAGCTTATTTTTCGTGCTTAAAGCTTCGGTTGCCGCCGCGCGCGCGCCGACCATTTCGCAGCGATAGGGTCAATGCGAGCTAAACGAAGAAGGACTATCGTGCCGAGCCCCGGTGGGTTGCATACAGCGAAGATCGATCTATGCTCAACCGATCGATCAACTGTTGAACTGAGGCAATCACATTGGGACAGATCACTTCGGAAGCCCTCTCCTTGAGTGATGTCCTGTCTCGTGACGCCACGCGGCATGTCCCCGCCTTCGGCAAACGTCCCGCATGGCTGACGCTTGCGGTGCTCGTGCTGTGTGCCGATTTGTTGCTGGCGGCGGTTGCCTGGATAATCGTTGATTTCGCTCTGAGGTAAGCACACATGAACGACCGACCGACTGTCCTCGTTACGGGAGGCGCGGGCTATATCGGCTCGCATGCCTGCCGCGCCCTGACCGCGGCCGGCTATCAGCCCGTCGTTTATGACAATCTGTCGACAGGTCATCGCGGCTTCGTCGCCGGCTCGCTGGTAACAGGCGATCTGCTCGACGGCGCCACGCTGGCGCACGCCTTCGCTGAGCACAACATCACGGCGGTCATGCATTTCGCGGCGGCGAGCCTCGTCGGCGAGTCCATGACCGACCCGCAAAAGTACTACATCAACAATGTGCAGGGCACGCTGTCGCTCTTGCAGGCGATGCGCAATGCGGGTTGCTATCGTATCGTCTTCTCCTCGACCGGCGCCGTCTACGGCAATGCCGATTCCAAGGAACTGCCGGAAGACTTCCCCTGCGCGCCGATCAACCCCTATGGCGCATCTAAGTGGATGATCGAGCGCATGCTGGCCGATTACCGCGCCGCTTACGGCTTCGGCGCGTTCTGCCTGCGCTATTTCAACGCCAGCGGCGCCGATCCTGCCGGCGGCATTGGCGAATTGCGTGACAACGAAACCCATCTCATTCCGCGCGCCATGATGGCGTTACAGGGCCATGTGGATTTTGCCGTGTTCGGTGAGGACTACGACACGCCCGACGGCACCGCGATCCGCGACTACATCCATGTCACCGACCTCGCCGCGGCGCATGTCGCGGCGCTGAAACTGCTGGAACAAGGGCATGCCGGCGGCAGCTTCAATCTGGGCACCGGCTCCGGCTTTTCGGTGCGGGAAATCCTGACTGCCATCAGGCAGGAGACCGGGCGCGAGGTGCCCCACACCGTCAAACCGCGCCGCGCCGGCGATCCCACCTATCTGGTTGCCGATCCCTCCGCAGCGCGAAAAGTGCTGAATTTCGTGCCGCGACATTCGGATCTACCGACCGTGATCCGCACCGCCTGGGCCTGGCACCAGAGGGCTCATCCGCTTAAGCAGGCCTGACAACATCGTCGACGTCGATCTGGCCTTATGGTCTATTCCGTTCTGAGCCAAGCGATCCCGGCGCAAACGGATGGCGCGAGCGCGAACGGCCGTCGAGCCCCTTGGGCAGCTTGTCGGCATTGAGCTTCACGACCGCACCTCTGGCGTCAGCGGCCGGCACCTCGTCCTGGCTGTAGATCAGCGTCGCCTCGAAGGTCACATCGGGGGCCTGCTCGGCCGTCCCGGAACAGGTCGCCATCGCGCCGCTGCACACGCCCGAGAGCTTGACCTCGACTTCGTCGAGCCCGAACACGGTCGGCGGCCCCTCGGCATGTCGCCGCGTGGTCAGAACCGCCGTGAAGCGCTGCTCGTCGATTCGGTAAGAGCCGCCATAGGTGAAGAAGCTATCGCTGCCGGAGATTCGTCCCTCCGCCAGATGCACGACGCCCGTGCCCTGACCGCGCGGGGTCCTGAACCAGGCCGCATATTTGCCGTCTCTCAGCATGAAAATATCCGCCGTAAAACTCAGAACGCATTTGCAACCAATACTAGGGCGCGACAATGATCCGCGCGGAGAGCATTCCGCCACGGTTAACACCCTGGAAAGCGAGCCAGTCAAATTGCTACCGACGCGCAGCGACGCGGGCAGCGCAGGCTCCTCCGCGCAGCGGGCAAGAAAGCTGGACCTCGTTGCATACCGCGCTAAAAACGATCGGCGTGCGACCTCGTTTGGCAGCTTGCATATAACCGCTATCAACTCAGCCTTCGTGACAGCTAGCCTTCCTGTCGCGCTGGGAGGAAGTGGTCGAGATCGCCAGGCGACGCCGTATCAGAAGACCGAGGCCACGCTCGCGCCCATTACAGGTATAGAGAGTGCAGCGGAGGGCCACCCGGTCGAGGCCGTCCCAGCCGAATGAAATTATCCATCCGGCCAACAGCTTGCCGGCGCACTGTTTTCTCCGGTCGCCGGTTTGAACCTCTTCCTGATAGAGTGCACCAATATCTGAGAGTGATTCCGGTCACACTTGCCTGGGCGTTTCGCTGCTAAGCATCGGCCCTGGACGGGGACCGGGCAAATATCGGTCGAACTGGATGAGATTTCCCATGAAAAGCCTGATCGGCGCTGTTGTCGGCGCGTGCTGTCTTGCTGCCCCCGCTTTGGCGGAGACCCCGGCCGCCATCGTCGAGGACGTGCAAGGCAAGGTCGACGGCGTCGCGTTCATGGATTATGTGGCGCCGGGCAAGATCATCAAGCTGGGCCCCAAGGCAACCATTACGCTCAGCTATCTCAAATCGTGCCAGCGCGAGACCATCAGCGAAGGCGTCGTCATGGTCGGCACCGAGCAGAGCACCGTGCAACTCGGCGAGGTCAAGCGGGAAAAGGTGCCCTGCGATACCAACGCGGCAAAACTGTCGGAGCGGGAGGCGAACCAGAGTGCCGCGACCACCTTCCGCACCATGCGGTCGGACGCCAAGGGCAGCGCTCCGGCCAAGCTGCCGACGCTCTACGGCATCGCGCCGTTGGTGCAGGCCAAGAGCGGCAGCACCCTGGTGATCGAACGCACCGATGGCAAGGAGCCCACCATCAGCGTTCCCCTCAAGAGCGAGACAATGGTCGGAGGCAAGTTCTATGACTTCGCCAAGGCCGGGAAGTCGCTGACGCCGGGCGGCAGCTATCTCGCCATCCTCGGCGCCAAGCGTTACGCCTTCCAGGTCGATCCCAGCGCCACGTCGTCGCCGACGCCGATCGTCGGACGCCTGCTGCGGCTCGAATAGGCAGCTAGCGACGGGGCGATGCGGCGGATCGGCAGACGGGACATCGTTGCAGCGATCCTGATTGCGCTTCTTGCAGGCGCTATCGTGACGTCTCCGCCGTTGCAGACGCTGCAGGGCCTGTCGCTCGACATCCTCACGGCACTGCGCGGCAAGCTCGTCGGCGACCAACGAGATCCCGGGACATCACCGGTCGTCGTCGTGGCCATCGACGGCGAGACCTACGACACTCCGCCGTTCAAGGGATCGCCAACGCAGACCTGGACGCGCGAGATCGGCCGGGTTCTCGGCAGCATCGACGACGGCGGCGCCAAGGTCATCGGCTTCGATGTCATCTTCCCGAGCTCGATCGAGCAGTCGGAGATTCCCTTCGGCGACGCCTCGCTGGGCAGCCGCATGAGAGGCTTCGATCGGGACTATCTCATCGCCCTGCGGAAGCTTTCCGACAACGGCAAACTGGTGCTCGGTGAAATCCTGAGCAACGACCGTCAGGAAAGGCCCGACCGCGCCCAGCAATTGGCGGTGAGAAACAATATCCGCGCCCTCAACGTCCATACCGACACCGACGACGTGATCCGGCGGATGCCGCTAAGCTTCTCGATCGACGGCAAGCCGGTCCCCGCGATGGCGGTCGAGCTCGCCGCGCGCGCGCTCGTAGTAAAGCCCGAGATTGCACCGTCCGGAACGACCGAATTGTCCGGTTATGCAATTCCGAGCGCGGTACCGAATACACTGGCGCTCAATTTTCGAGGACTGGGCCGCGACATTCCGACTTTCTCCTTCGCCGATCTGCGAGCCTGCGTCGAAAAAGGCGACCGCGATTTCTTCCGTCGCGCCTTCGGCGGCAAAGTCGTGCTGCTCGGCACCGCCCTGAATTTCGATGATCGCAAGCTCACCTCGATGCGACTGTCCGGCGGATACGACGGAACGCCGGGGCCACGATGCGCCCAGCCCGCTCCGGCAAGCACCGCACAAAAGGCCCGCAGCGACATCGCCGGTGTCTTCGTGCATGCCAACGCGGTGCGAAATCTGATCGAACGCGATGCGGTGACCGAGCTCGGCTTTCCACTGCGGAGCATTCTCACCATCGTGTTCGCAGCGATCGTGGCCTGCGCGGCCTGCGTGCTTGCACCGGGTGGCGCACTGATCGCATGGCTCGGCCTCACCGCGGTATACGCCGCCGTGGCCGTCGGTGCATTCGTCTATGCTTTGGCGCTGCCGCTGACGGAGCCGGCACTCGCAAGCCTTGCCGCGCTCGCGATGATGATCGGCTACCGTTTCGTTTTAGCCGATCGTGACGAGCGTTTCCTGCGCAAGAGCTTTGCGTTCTATCTCGCCCCCGAAGTGATCGACACCATGGTTGCCTCCGGCAAGATGCCGGCGCTCGGCGGCGAAATGCGCAACGTCACCATGTTCTTCTCCGACCTGAGCGGCTTCTCCTCCATCGCCGAGACGATGACGCCGGGCGAGCTGGTGACGCTGATGAACGAATATCTGTCGGCCATGACCGACATCATCGAGAGCCATGGCGGCTATGTCGACAAATATATCGGCGATTCCATCGTCGCCATGTTCGGTGCGCCCGCCGACGATCCCGCGCACGCGCGCCACGCCGTCCATGCCGCGCTGAAATGTCACGCAAAGCTGGCAGAGCTCAACGCCGGCAGCGCCGCTTTCGCCGGCCGCGGCCTGTCGCACCGCATCGGGCTCAACAGCGGCGAGGCCGTGGTCGGCAATATCGGCTCCCGCCGCCGCTTCAATTACACCGTGATGAGCGACACCGTGAACGTCGCTTCGCGGCTCGAAGGCGCCAACAAATACTACGGCACCGCCATCATGGCCTCGGAATCGACGATGGCGCAGACCGGCGACGGCTTCGCCTGGCGGGAACTCGATTCGATCCGGGTGCTGGGGCGCGGCGAGGCGATCAGGGTATTCGAGCCGCTCGCGGACAAAGGCGCGGAGAGCGCCGGGCAGATACAGGTGGCCGCGGCTTACGCGGAAGGGCTGGCCTGCTGGCGGGTGCGGGAGTTCGCAAAGGCGGCTGACGCGTTCGAGGGCGTAGCCGGGACCGATCCACCATCGTCGAAGTTCGCGAAGCGCGCGAGGGCCCTCATCGAAAAGCCTCCCCTGCCAGAGTGGACGCCGGTCAATACGCTGGAAGGGAAATAACGGTCTTCACTCGGCCCGACGGCGTTCCCTTAGCCCTTGTGCAGGGCAGTCGCATATGAGGTCTCAGCGGCGCCTGAGCGAGCGCCTCGTCCTTCGAGACGACGGCTTCGCGGCCTCCTCAGGATGAGGCTCAGCTGCATCCATCTGCGTTGAAATGCTGCCGCAGATTCATCCCTCAGGGCTCGCCGCAGGCGGGCGTCTCGAAGGATTGCCGCAGTCGAGCTTCCAGCCATAGGTTTCTTCATAGGCGATAGCCCCGCCCCCCTGGTGTATAGGGGACATCCGCGTTCGCGCCCTTAAAACGGCAGCCCCACATAATTCTCCGCGAGCAGACGCTGTGCCGCCTCGGACGAGAGGAGGTATTCCAGTTCGGTCTGCTGGAGCCGGTCCTCGTATTCGAGCCGGTCGGGGAAGCGATGCAGCAGCATCGTCATCCACCACGAGAAGCGTTGCGCCTTCCAGATCCGCGCCAGCGCCTTGGCGGAGTAGCCCTCGAGCCCGGAATCATCGTCGTTCTGATAGTGCGCGAGCATGGCGTAGTAGAGATAATAGATGTCGGAGGCGGCGCTGTTCAGCCCGCGCGCGCCGGTCGGCGGCACGATGTGGGCGGCATCGCCGGCGAGAAACAGGCGGCCGTAGCTCATCGGCTCGGCGACGAAGCTGCGCAATGGCGCGATGCTCTTCTCGATGGACGGTCCCGTGATCAGGCGGCCGCCGACCTGGTCCGGCAAACGACGCTTCAGCTCGGCCCAGAACGCATCGTCGCTCCAGTCCTCCACCTTGTCGGTGAGCGGCACCTGGACGTAGTAACGGCTCAGCACTTGCGACCGCAAGGAACACAGTGCGAAGCCGCGCTCGTGCTTCACATAGATCAGCTCCGGCGACACCGGTTTCGTGCGCGACAGCACGCCGAGCCAGCCGAACGGATAGATCTTCTCGTATTCCCGCAGCACGTCCTTCGGGATCGACTTGCGGCTGACGCCGTGAAAGCCGTCGGCGCCGACGATATAGTCGCAATCCACTCGGACGGTCTCGCTGTTCGAACGATAGGTCACGTAAGGCCGGTCCGAGGTCAGCTCATGCGGCGTCACGTCCTCGGCATTGTGCACGACATTGCCGCCGAGGCGGTCGCGCGCCTCGTAGAGGTCGCGCGTCAGCTCGGTCTGGCCGTAGACCAGCACCGAATTGCCGCCGGAATGCTTGTGGAGGTCGATCTGGGAGAGCACCCCGTCATGGGCGATCTCGAATCCCTTGTGGATCTCGCCCTCGCGGTCCATCCGCTCGCCGCACTGAGCCTCGCGCATCAGCCTGGCAAAGCCGTGCTCGAGCACGCCGGCACGGATCCGGGCAAGCACGTGGTCGCGGCCGGATTTTTCCAGAACGACCGTGTCGATGCCCTTGAGGTGCAGGAGCTGGGACAACAGCAGCCCGGACGGCCCCCCGCCGATGATACAGACCTGGACTTTCATTTTTGCGTCCTCCTCTGCACTTTCTTGCAGATTCAGCGCCGCTGACCGATGGAGGCTTTCGTCTTTGTCTTGTACTATTCGAACATGAGAAGCGCAGCCCCCGCCCCCGCGATCCGGGTCTACAATCTGTTCGGCGAGTCCGGCGATCTGCCCGATGTCGTGCATTGCGAGACGATAGCGTCGCGTTCGGTGCTGCACGATTGGACGCTGGCCGTGCACCGCCATGCCCGGCTGCACCAGGTGCTGCTGATCGAGCGCGGCGGCGGCGAAGCCACGCTCGACGGGCGCGTGGTGCAGCTGAAGCCGATGCAGATCGTCAACGTGCCTGTCGGCCACGTCCATGGCTTCCGTTTCGTGCCTGACACCCAGGGCTGGGTGCTGACCATCGCCGCGGAAATATTGGACGAAGCGCTGCTCGCCTCCGAAGGGCTGCGCGGTGCCTTGTCGCGCTCTGCCGTGATACGCGGCACGCCGCAGATCCGGACCACCATGAAGCAGATCTTTGCCGAACACGCCGCGCGCGATTTCGGCCGAGCGCATGTGCTGCGTGCACTGTCGGCGGCCATGATCGGGCTGGTGGCTCGCGCGCTCACCGGCGAGAGCGGTGGCAACGGCACGTCTGAAAGCGGACTATTCCGCCGCTTCGAGGCGCTGCTGGAACAGCATCATCTGGAACGCTGGAGCGTTGCGGACTATGCGGGTGTGCTGTCGATTACGCCGACCCATCTCAACCGGGTGACGCGGTCAGCAACCGGCGACACCGCCTCGCACCTGATCCTCAACCGGCTGATCCGCGAAGCGCGGCGCAACCTCGTCTACACCAACTTGCCGGTCTCAACGATCGCCTATGCGCTGGGCTTTGAGGACCCCGCCTATTTCAGCCGGGTCTATGCCGCCGCCACGGGCGTGTCACCGCGCGCCTTTCGCGCGCAGCTCCACGGCGAGGAGACCTGAGACGATCACACGTCGAAGAACACCGTCTCTTCCGGCCCCTGCAAATTGATCGTGAAGGAGTACACGATCTTGCCGGCGCATTCGCTGCGCTTTGCGATCAGAGTCGAGCGCCGGACCGGCTGCTCGATCAGGTTGAGCACGGGGTCGGCGGCGTTGGCGGCCTCTTCGTCCGAGAAATAGAGGCGCGTGTTCAGACCGATGTTGATACCGCGCGCGACGATCCAGACATTGATGTGCGGAGCGCCTTTGCGGCCCGTCTTGTCGATGATCGCGCCCGGCTTGATGGTCTCGAAGGTGACGAGACCACTCTCGAAGTCAGAGCCCGCGCGGCCCCAGCCACGAAATTCCTCGTCAAGCGCGCCGGTCGACCGATCGGCCGAATGGTTGTAGCGGCCGGCCGCGTTGGCCTGCCAGATCTCCAGCAGCACGTCGCGCAGCGGCGTGCCGCTGCCGTCGATCACCTTGCCCTCCAGCGTGATGCGTTCGCCTTGCGTGTTCGGCGTCACCAGCACGTTGGAGAAATTCTTCTCGAAAATGTCGAAGCCGGCCATGGCCGGGATCAACCCGATATGCACGTAGGGCCCGGCCGTCTGCGAGGCGGTTTCCTTGAGGTAGTTGAGCGGCTGCGGCATGGACCTAGTTCCCTGCGGTGCGATTTTCAAAGTAGGTGGAGCGCTGGCCGCGCAAGACGATGTCGAAGCGGTAGGCGAGCGAGTCGAACGGAGCCGATGCGTTGAGGTCGAGCGGCGCGACGAGACGCTCCAGCGCATCCTTGTCCGGGATCGTCGTCAGGATCGGGCAGACCGGGATCAGGGGATCGCCCTCAAAGTACATCTGGGTGATCAGACGCTGTGCAAAGCCCGAGCCGAACACCGAAAAGTGGATGTGAGCGGGACGCCAGCTGTTGACGTAGTTGCGCCAGGGATAGGGTCCCGGCTTCACCGTCCGGAAATAATAGTAGCCAGTGTCGTCGGTCAGCGCGCGACCGCAACCGCCGAAATTCGGATCGATCGGCGCCAGACACGTGTCCTTCTTGTGCCGGTAGCGGCCGCCGGCATTGGCTTGCCAGAACTCGACCAGCGTGTTCGGCACGCCGCGGCCGGTCTCGTCCAGCACGCGGCCGTGGACGATGATGCGCTCGCCGACGGGATCGCCGTCCTTGGCGTAGTTGCGGATCAAATCATTGTCGAGCGCGCCGAGGTCGTTGTGACCGAACACCGGCCCCGTAATCTCCGAGTCCGAGTTCTCAAGCGACAGCAGCGCCTGGCGCGGCGAACGCAGCACCGATGATTTGTAGCCCGGCGCGTGCGCGGGCGGATGCATGGAACGGTCGCGCTGGAAGAAGCCTCCGTCACCGAGCGGCGGCGTGAACGGCTCGGGGTGGTTGAGGCGGGGATCCCGCAAGGCTGGCGCCTGGGCATGCATCGGCGTTGTCTCTCCCTGTGGCGCTCCTCCCGTTGGGGCGCACGGCTTATCGGGAGATGATGGCGCCGGCTATTCTCAAGATAAATAGATCGATTATAATGAATTCCATGAACAAAATCGATCATTTGGCGCTTGATGGCCACGCGCTGGAGCTGTTCCTGGCGGTGCTGGAGGAAGGTTCGGTGACGGCGGCCGCAACGCGGCTCGGCCTGACGCAATCCGCGGTCAGCCACGCCCTCAACAAGCTGCGGCGGATCGTCGGCGATCCGCTGTTTGCCAAATCCGGCCGCGGCATTGTGGCCACGGCGCACGCCCAGGCGCTCGCGGCAAAGGCGCGAGCGCTGATCGACGAGATGCGGAGCTTTGCCGGCGGCGTCACGTTCGAGCCGGCGATCGCGCAGCTTTCGCTGACAATCGCCGCGAACGACTTCCAGCGCGACCTGCTGCTGCCGCGGTTCTTCGATCATGTCGCCGCGCAAGTGACGAGCTTGAACCTGCGCGTGATCCCCTCGCAGTCGCCCTCGCCGGCGATGCTGCGCGAAAACCGCTGCGATCTGCTGATCACGCCGCTGCCGCCATCCGGCGTGGACATCGTGCAGAAGCGCCTGCTGCAAGACCATTACGTTTGTTACTACGATCCCAAAGCGCGTGCCGCGCCGGCTACGCGCGACGCCTATCTCGCGGCTCGTCACATTACGGTGGTCTACACGGACAACGAGCGGCTCGACTTCGATCGCCGGCTTGCAGCCAACGGCTTCCACCGCGACATCGCGATCTCCGTGCCGAGCTTCTCCGGCGTGCCGTCCTTCCTGCGTGGCTCGCAGATGCTGGCGAGCATGCCGAGCCTGCTGGCGCCCGGCGTGATGCACGGCTTCGCGCAGGTGCGGATTCCGCTGGCCTCGCGCACGCGAACCCTGGCCGAGCTGCCGATGTTCATGGTCTGGCACCAGCGCTATCAGAAGGACCCGGCGCATCGCTGGATCAGAAGCCAACTCGAGACCGTGGCGGCGACGGCCTCGCACCCCTGAACACGCGGGCTGCGGCGCATAAGCCACACCCAAGTCCGGAAACGACTCTTCGAATGCGGTAGCCGGTCGAGTTCAACCGAACGGTTGATGCACGTTGTGTGATTCCGCGCCACGGTCGCGCAACTGGTGCGACGAGGTGAATATAATGAAGCAGAATCTTGCGGCGCTCATGCTCGGCGCGACCGCGGCATGGACGGTCACCAGCGCCACCGCCGGAGAAATCGAAGAGGTCAATGCGCGCCTCGAGGTGCTGGAAAGGCAGAACGCCGCAATCCGCAAGGAAAATGCCGCGTTGCGCGCGAACCAGCAGTTGCGCGAAGAAAATACGCGGCTGAAATCGCAAGGCGAACGCGCAACGAGCGAACCTGCCAGGACCGGGGCCCGATCACACCAGGACAATTCCGCATTCCGGGCGGTCACTGCTGTTTCGCAACAGGCCAGAAATCCGTTGCAGGCGTATGCCGCAGACCTACCGGTCAAGGCACAACTGCTTGCCGGTCCGGGACAGTTCAGGGCCTGGATCGAAGGCGGCGCCATCTTCAGCGGCGGGGATCCGATATCAGACACTTACGGTCTCACCGGACAGTTCGACCTGACGCCAAAGGTCGGATGGGAAACGGCTACTGGCTTCGATTATCGCTTCGCCGGATCTCCCTGGCACATCAGCGGCCAGTTCCGCTACGGCGAGGGAGGCAAGAGCACCGGCCTGGACTCACTGACGCAAACAATCGTCGTTGGCGCTGCGAGCCAGACAGGCACGGAAATCTTCGCCAATACCTACAAGGAAACCCGCTGGCTCGCCGATCTCGCGGTTGGACGCGACATCGCCGGCAGCGGACCGAGCACGCTTCAGCTGAAGGGCGGCCTTCGCGTTGCCGAATTCGTCACCCGGAGCTCAAGCTCGGACGTCCAGGCCGCGACCAGCACTGGTGTTGCGTTGCCTGGCTTTCCGGCGATCACCAGCTTTTCCACAACGCTCTCGACATTGCGCGATACGCGCGCGAGCTTCCTCGGCGCGGGACCACTCATCGGTGTCGAGGGCTCGGTCCCATTTGGCGGCAAATGGTCGTTCGATTATGCCGGCGACGCCGCCCTGCTACTCGGCCGGCAACAGTCGGCGACCAATTCGTCGACCCTGTTCTCGGTAACGCCGTCGGTCCTTTCTCCCCTCTTTCCAGTCGCGAATACGCTCTCGACGAGCAACGATCGGTTGTTTGCCGGGGTGCTCAGCGCCGACATTCAGGTTGGCGTCTCCTATTGGATGACGCAGAACCTGAAACTCGGCGCAGGCTATCGGCTCGATGCGTTCATCAATGTGTTCAACCAGGCAGGCTCCTCCAACTCCGGTCTGACGCCCGACCGCTACACGCACGGCCCCCGCGTCACGCTCACGGGAGCGTTCGACGCCATGTAAGCCACCCGGACCGTCCGCAGACCGGTTCGCGAACGGGCTCTCGGAGCGATTTCGGGCCGCCCTCGCGCAGCCGGATGCTCGGCGGTGGCCTGCCCTTCGCCAAATCCACTGGTTGCGCACGGGGAGCCACGCTAGAATTCCGCCCATGACAGTGACCGACATTGCGAGCCGGACCTACAATCACAGCTGGCGGCTGGATCCCATCATCCGCAGCCTGCTTGATACCGACTTCTACAAGCTATTGATGTTGCAAATGATTCGGGAATCCTACCCGAATCAGCAGGTGACATTCTCGGTCATCAACCGATCGCGCCATGTCCGGCTCGCCGAAATCATCGACGAGGGCGAACTGCGCGCCCAGCTCGACCACGCCCGCACCATCCGCTTCACCAAAAAAGAGCTGATCTGGCTTGCCGGTAATACTTTCTACGGCAAGACACACATGTTCTCGGCGGACTTCATCCGCTGGCTCGCCGAATTCCGGCTGCCCGAATACGAGCTGCGCAAGGTCGAAGGCCAGTACGAGCTGCACTTCCACGGGCCGTGGAGCCATACCACGATGTGGGAGATTCCTGCGCTCGCCATCCTCAACGAATTGCGCTCGCGGGCAGCGATGAAGGGCCGCGGCCGCTTCGAGCTCGACGTGCTCTATGCCCGGGCCAAGGCCAAGCTGTGGACCAAGGTGGAACGCCTGCGCAAGCTGGATGGCTTGCGGCTCTCCGATTTCGGCACCCGTCGCCGCCATGGCTTCCTCTGGCAGCGCTGGTGCGTGGAGGCCGTGAAGGAAGGTCTGGGCCCGTCCTTCATCGGCACTTCCAACGTGCTGCTCGCGATGGACAATGATCTCGAAGCCATCGGCACCAACGCCCATGAGCTGCCGATGGTCGCCGCGGCGCTCGCCAAGGACGACGAGGAGTTGCGCTGGGCGCCCTATCGCATCCTCGACCAGTGGCGCCAGACCTATGGCGGCAACCTCCTGATCGCGCTGCCCGACGCTTTCGGCACCAAGGCTTTCCTGCGCGATGCGCCGGAATGGGTCGCCGACTGGACCGGCTTCCGTCCCGACAGCGCGCCGCCGATCCAGGCCGGTGAGGAGATCATCAAATGGTGGGAGCAGAAGGGCCGCAATCCCAGGGACAAGCTGCTGGTGTTCTCCGACGCGATGGACGTGGGCTCGATCGAGGAGACCTACCACCACTTCACCGGCCGGGTGCGGCTCTCCTTCGGCTGGGGCACCAATCTCACCAATGATTTCGTCGGCTGCACGCCGGACGGCTCGTTCAACCTCGATCCAATCTCGCTGGTCTGCAAGGTGTCGTCGGTCGACGGACATCCGGCCGTCAAGCTCTCCGACAATCCCGAGAAGGCGACCGGCCTGCCCTCGGAGATCGAGCGCTATTTGCGCGTCTTCGGCGACGCCGGCCGCGTGCGCAAGCCGGTGCTAGTCTAGCGGCAGCATTCTCTCTCCATCAGGTAAACCACTTGGGGCGAATGCGAGACATCGGCTCGCCGATGCCGCGTCAGTTCCGGTTCGACGGCATTTGCAACGATCTGCCAGCATCCGCTTCACAACGCCTTCACCCTGCGACGCAGTCTCCTGGCATTTTCAAGTCGAGTTAAGCACCTTTGGCGCGTAATCCGCGTTATGAGCGGATCGCTCCGCTGGGGTCGTTGAGCGACTTGGGGAACGCAACGTGTTTCGCAGAACAGCGCCATCAACGAAGGGACGCAACTTCCTTCACGTCATCAAGCTCGTCTCGCCTTTCGTCACGGTCGTCCTGCTGCAGGCGGCGATCGCCGGATTCAGCCTGGAGGTGATGTCCTCGGTCCGCGCCTATATCGCGGGCGAAGCGCTATGGTCCCGCTCGCAGAAGAACGCCGTCTATTTCCTCAATCTCTATCTGCATTCGGGCGACGCCAGCCAGTTTGCGCAATATCAGACCTCGCTGGCCGTTCCCATCGGCGACGAGTTCGCGCGCTGGGCGCTCGAGCGCGATCCGGTCGACGTCGAGGCCGCCCGCATCGGCTTCCTGCAAGGCGGCAACCATCCCGATGACGTGCCGGGACTGATCTGGCTGTTTCGCTACTTCAAACAGGTCAGCTTTCTCAAGGAAGCGATCCGCGAGTGGGCTGCCACAGACCCCATGCTGCTGGAGCTCAGCGTTTTCGGCGAGGTCATCCGGTCAGAGCTGAAGAACGGGCCCGTCCAGGACAGCAAGCGCCTGCAATTATTATCGTCGCGGCTGTCAGAGCTCAACACCCAGTTCACGGTGCACGCCAAGCGGTTCTCCACCGTTCTCGGCGAAGGCTCGCGCGCTATCAAGATGACGCTGACTGGCGTCAATATCGTCACAGCCATGACGCTGATCCTGCTCCTGATCTGGCACACGCGGCGATTGGTGCTGCAACGACAGGCGTTCGAGGATGCCTTGCATGCCGAGAAGGAGCGCCTGGCCTGGCAGGCGTCGCACGACTGGCTGACCGGCTTGTCCAACCGCCGCGCGTTCGAGGCCCGCCTGCAAAGCGAGTTGGACGGCACCGCAGCGGGTTCGCTGGGCCTGATCCTGCTCGATCTCGATCAGTTCAAGGACGTCAACGACAGCTGCGGTCACCTCGCCGGCGACCGCCTGCTCCGCCAGATTTCGCGCCTCCTGCAGCAGGAGCGGCGGCCGCATGACCTGGTGGCCCGGCTCGGCGGTGACGAATTCGGCCTAATCCTTCCGCAATGCACGCCGTACGACGCCGTCGATATCGCCGAACGGCTGCGCCGGACGCTCGAGCTATCCGTCTTCGCCTGGGACGATCATTGCTTTGCAGTGACGGCCAGCATCGGCGTTACCTGCATCAGCGACGGCAACACCACGCTCGAGGACGCGATGCGGCGCGCGGATGCCGCCTGCTATCGCGCCAAGGAGAACGGACGCAACCGTGTTCAGGTCGACAATGGGACGATGGACGTCATCGTCGTCACCTCTCGGCAACGCAAGTCCGCCAGCGCATAGGAGCGCTCAGCACTTTATCGTATGGGCAGAATCCCGAGCCCCGCGAGATGCGCATCCAGAAATTGTTCGACCTGCTGGCGCAGCATTTGCGGCGGTACGGCCACCATACGCTCTTCGAGGCCGAGCGAGATGATCCCGTGCACGGCGGAAAACAGGGTGCGTGACAGCAGCGCGATCTGCACGTCGTCTGCATTCGGAAGCAGCCGCACCAGGGGCGCATGCATCAGCGCGAAGGCGTCCATCACCATCTGAAGGATGTCATCGGGGTAAGGGCGGTCGTCCTCCATCCGATGCTCGAACAGCGAGCGCAGCAGATTGGCGTTCGTCGCGAAGAATTCGAGGTAGGTCGCGGCCAGCCCGTAGAGCTGGCGAACGGGATCCTCGGCCGGAACCTGGCCCAACCGCAACGTCAGCGCCTTAACGGTCTCCCGATTCACAGTCAGGATCACCCCGTCGAAGTCGCCGAACTCGTTATAGACGCTGCCAACCGAGCAGCCGGCGGCGTCCGCGACGTCCCGGACTTTCAACGATTTCAATCCCTTAGCTGCAATAATGCCGCGAGCGATCTCCACGATCTGCTGCCGCCGGCGAGACTTTTTTCGATCTCGCAACGATTCATCTTGAACATTGTTCATTTTCAGGATACTCATTTGAACAATGTTCAAGTTAACCCGGAGACCTGCAAAATGCAAACCCTCGCTGTTGATATCGCTTCCACCTTCGTCGATGACGCCACAGCTCTCGTGACCGGATTTGGCCGCGCCCTCCTGCGGTTCGCGACGGGGCCGATCGATCGTATCGCAAATGCCTGCGACATCGCCGGTGTCCTGACTGAGCGCCGCGCGACCTTCCGGATGTGGCGGGCCAACCGTGGCCGTGCCCGTCATGAGGGCCGCCGCATTAGCCTGCTCGGCCGCCTCTCGCCCTTTCGCCGCCTCGCCCACCTCACCTGAGGCGAGCGCAGCCGGCACGTTCGGGTCGCCCCGAATGCAATATCAAACCGCAAGGAAGGACTTACCATGTCCCGACATTCGAGCCGATGCCGCGGCCTTCGACGATGCGGTCAGGTTTCCCTCAGCGCCCTGAGCAATATCCTGGCAGGCGCAGCCTGTCTGGATAAGGCCGCAACCGAACCATTGCGAACCAAACCACGCCACGCGGAGACCAACAGGATCGGAAGGTAAGCGCGCAGAGCAGGCCGGGGCGACTGTCGTCAACCCACAATAGCCCGTCGCATATCCTCTGGACCCAAAGTCCATCCGACGATGAAACTTCAGGCAGCCTTTCCAAAACAGGACTAGTCATGATCAGGGATTTGATGTCGTCACGCCGCTTCGCGCCGCTGTTCTGGGCGCAATTCTTCTCGGCGCTGAACGACAACGTGCTCAAGAACGCACTCGTCATCATCCTGCTTTACAGTGCCGCGACCGGCCACGGCGATGCGCTGGTGACGGTCGCAGGCGCCGTCTTCATCTTCCCCTATTTCATTCTGTCCGGGCTCGGCGGCCAGCTCGCCGACAAATACGTCAAATCCGTCGTCGCAAGGCGACTCAAATTCGCCGAGATCTTTGCCGCGGGCTTTGCCGCGGCCGGCTTCTTCCTGCACTCGGTGCCGCTGCTGTTCGCAGCACTCGCACTGTTCGGCGTCATCGCCGCGCTGTTCGGTCCCGTGAAATACGCGATGCTGCCGGACCAGCTCGAGCTCCGCGAGCTCGCGACCGGCAACGCGCTGGTCGAAGGCGCGACCTTCATGGCCATCCTGCTCGGCACCGTTGCCGGCGGCCAGTTCGTGGCCGGCTCCGCGCATATGGGCTGGGTCGCATCGGCCGTGGTCGTGCTGGCCCTGCTGTCCTGGGCCTTCGCCTCCCGCATTCCCGCGACGACGCCGTCTGCACCCGATCTGCCGGTCAACGCCAATCCCTGGACCTCGACGCTCGGCCTGTTGAAGACGCTGCACGCCGATCACCGGCTGTGGGACGGCACCGTGATCGTCTCCTGGTTCTGGCTGGTGGGCGCCATCGTGCTCTCACTGCTGCCGGCACTGGTCAAGGAAGTCATCGGTGGCACCGAGGGCGTGGTGACGTTGTGTCTCGCGATCTTCGCAATCGGCATTGCCATCGGCTCGCTGTTTGCCGCGAATCTGAGCCACGTTCGCCCGAACCTCGCGCTGGTGCCGATCGGCGCCATCATGATGGGGTTTGCCGGCATCGACCTCGCTTGGGCGATCGGCGTGACCGCCAAGGGCCAGGACATCACGGCTGCCGACTTCGCGACCTCCTTCGCGGGCCTGCGCATGCTCCTCGACTTCGTCGCCTTCGCATTCGGCGGCGGGCTGTTCGTCGTTCCGTCCTTCGCCACTGTCCAAGCCTGGTCTGCTCCCTCGGAGCGCGCCCGCATTATCGCCGCCGGCAACGTGCTGCAGGCCGCCTTCATGGTGGCCGGCTCGCTGTTCGTCGCGCTGCTGCAGGCCGGCGGATTGCACATCGGCTGGATCTTCTTCGGCCTCGGCGTCGCCAGCTTCGGCGCGGTCTGGTTCGTGCTGACGAAGTGGGGCAAGGAAGGCGTGCGCGACTTTGGCGGGCTGCTGTTCCGCGCGCTGTTCCGCACCGAGGTCCGCGGGCTGGAGAACCTGCCGCCTGCTGGCACGCGCATGCTGATCGCGCCCAACCATGTCAGCCTGATCGACGGGCCGCTGCTGCACGCCGTGCTGCCGATCGACGCGAGCTTCGCGGTCGATACCGGCATCGCCAAGGCCTGGTGGGCCAAGCCGTTCCTGCGGGTAGTCAAGCACTACACCATGGACCCCAGCAAGCCGCTGGCCGCGCGCGACCTCATCAAGCTCGTCGCCGCCGGAGAGCCGGTGGTGATCTTTCCGGAGGGACGCATTACCGTCTCCGGCTCGCTCATGAAGGTCTATGACGGCACCGCGATGATTGCGGACAAGGCCGACGCAGTCGTCGTCCCGGTCCGCATCGAAGGCGCCCAGCGCTCGCATCTCAGCTATCTCAACGGCAGCCAGATCAAGCGCTCGTGGTTTCCGCGGGTGACCGTCACCATCCTGCCGCCGGTCAAGCTTCCGGTCGATCCATCGCTCAAGGGCAAGACGCGCCGCAACGCCGCAGGCGCAGCACTTCAGGACGTGATGATCGACGCCATGGTGAAAAACGCCATGCTCGATCACACCCTGTTCGAGGCGCTCGGACACGCTTACCGCGATCGCGACACCGGCAAGGTCATCATCGAGGACGCGCTCGGCACCAAGCTGACCTATCGCAAGCTGATCCTGGGCGCGCAGGTCTTGAGCCGGAAGCTGGAGAACGGCACCGTCATTGGTGAGAATGTCGGCGTGCTGCTGCCGAACTCCGCAGGCGTCGCCGTCGTTTTCATGGCGCTGCAAAATATCGGCCGGGTGCCGGCGATGCTCAACTTCTCGGCCGGCCCGGTCAACGTCCTCGCCGCCATGAAGGCCGCACAGGTCAAGACCGTGTTGACGTCGAAGGCCTTCATCGAGAAGGGCAAGCTCGACAAGCTGATGGCCGCGATCTCCACGGAAGTTCGCGTCGTCTATCTCGAGGATGTCCGCGCCTCGATCGGCACGGCCGACAAGATCAAGGGCCTGCTCGCCGGTACTACGCCGCGCGTCGTCCGCCAGGCGAGCGATCCGGCCGTCGTGCTGTTCACGTCGGGCTCGGAAGGCACACCCAAGGGCGTTGTGCTGTCTCACCGCAATATCCTCGCCAACGCCGCACAGGCGCTGGCGCGGGTCGATGCCAATGCCAACGACAAGGTGTTCAACGTGCTGCCGGTGTTCCACTCGTTCGGGCTGACCGGCGGAATGATGATGCCGCTGCTCGCGGGAATTCCGATCTACATGTACCCCTCGCCGCTGCACTACCGGATCGTGCCCGAGCTGATCTACCAGACCGGCGCCACGATCCTGTTCGGCACCGACACGTTCCTCACCGGCTACGCCCGCTCGGCGCATGCCTACGACTTCCGGACCTTGCGCCTGGTGATCGCCGGCGCCGAAGCTGTCAAGGATCGCACCCGGCAGGTGTTCATGGAACGCTACGGCATCCGCATCCTCGAAGGCTATGGCGTCACCGAGACCGCGCCGGTGCTGGCGATGAACACGCCCATGGCCAATCGCCCCGGCACGGTCGGCCGCCTGTCGCCGCTGATGGAAAGCCGCCTCGACCCGGTCCCCGGCATCGAGGAAGGCGGACGCCTGTCGGTGCGCGGCCCGAACGTGATGCTCGGATACTTGCGGGCCGAAAGTCCCGGCGTGCTCGAACCGCTCGCCGAGGGCTGGCACGACACCGGCGACATCGTGGCGATCGACGCTGCCGGCTTCATCACCATCAAGGGCCGCGCCAAGCGCTTTGCCAAGATCGCCGGCGAAATGGTCTCGCTGTCGGCGGTCGAGAACATCGCGACGACCCTGTGGCCGCAGGCCGCATCGGTCGCGGTTTCGATCCCCGATCCGCGCAAGGGCGAGCGTATCGTGCTGCTGACGACGGAAAAGGGTGCCGAGCGCAGTGCAATGCAGGGCCAAGCCAAGGCCATCGGCGCATCCGAGTTGACCGTTCCCGCGGCGATCATGGTGGTGGACAAGGTGCCACTGCTCGGCACCGGCAAGACCGACTACGTCACCGCAACGACGATGGCTCGCGAGCAGGCGTCTGGACCAGAGCGCGAGGTGGCATAAGCGAGATGCACGAGGCGCCTCAATCAGGTGACGCGCGATGCCCGGGAGTGGTTCTGCTTCACGGCATCGCGCGAACCTCGGTGTCCCTGACCAGACTGGAACGGGCGCTCCGGGCCAACGGCTTCGCAACGCTCAACATCGACTATGCCAGCCGCCGCAAGCCGATCGCCGGGCTGGCGGACGATATCCATCCGAAGGTCGCCCGCTTTGCCGAGCGTGAGGCGCCGCTGCATTTCGTCGCGCATTCCATGGGCGGCCTAGTAACGCGCGCCTATATCGCAAAGTATCGTCCGGACCGGCTTGCCGGCGTGGTGATGCTGGGTACGCCGCACGGCGGCAGCGAGGTCGCCGATCTCCTGAGCGGATATCGCCTCTACAACGCATTCTACGGACCGGCCGGACTCGAGCTCACCACCACGTCCACGCCCCGGCCCGACGCCCTTCCCCCCGTGGACTATCCCGTCGGCGTGATCGCGGGAAACCGCTTCATCGATCCCGTCGCAGGTCTTTTCGTTCTGCCGAAGCCGAATGACGGACGGGTCTCGGTGCAAAGCACGATGGTTGCCGGCATGGCCGACCATATCGTCGTGAAGGCGTCCCATACCGGACTTCCGCGTCACGCCGCCGCGATAGAACAGACGATCGCTTTCCTGCGCGACGGCCGCTTCCGACCGTCTGAATCTCAGGAGCCTGCTTCACTGCGCCGCTCCTGCGCGTAACGCACCAGTGCTGCGAAGCGATAGATGCCGTGCACGAACTTGCCGTAGGGCATGGTGATGAAAAGCGCGAAAACTGCGCCCAAATGCAGCGCCAGCAGCGGGCCCATGGCGGCGGTGTCCCGCAAGAGCAGAAGCAGCATGCCGGTGAACCCGGTCAGGAACAGCATGGCGATGAAGCCGACATCCATGCCGTAGCGCTGCTCGTCGAGCAGCGCCGGATCGCGCCGCATCTTGGCGACAAACAGGCCGATCGGCCCGATGATCAGGCCGATGCCACCGAGCGTGCCGAGCACCACCGGCAGATCCCACCACGGATACGGCGCCTCGCGGCCGAGCAGATAGTGATACAGCGTGGCGACCGAGGTCGCGGCGAAGCAGAGCAGGAAGCCATAGAAGGTCAGGTGATGGAAAAGCTTGCGCCGGTCGGTCGGCTTGTCATCCTCATTGTAGCAGCCAACGCCGCCACCGTGGAGATAGCGCAGCTCACCAGCGTCGCGTATCGCCTGAAAGATCGAGCGACCGTCCGCACGGCCGCCGATCGGCGGACCGATATCTCGCCAGAAGGCACGCACGCTCATCACCAGCGCGAAGATCGCATAAAGGATGGCGGCGCTGAACAACGCTGCCATCGCGTTGTGCGGCATCAGCTTGTAGAACGCGCCGGGGCCGGTATGCACGCCAAACAGCACGCTGCGGTCGTTCAGGGCAGCGAAGCCGAGGATGAAGGCGGCCATGCTGAGCGCGGCGACGATGCTGATGACGAGACCGTTACGCGCGAAGGCACCGGACAGCGCCTGCGGCCAGGCATAGGCCACGTAGGATTCTGCGCGCGCGATCGCCAGCGTCTGCGGGACGTTGACGTTGAATTCGTGCGGCGGCGAGAACTGGCAGTCGACGTAGCAGGCGCCGCAGCCATGGCAGAGATTGGCGAGATAATTGAGGTCGCCATCAGAGAAGGCGCGCCGCATCTCCATGGCGGGAAACACCGCGCAAAGACCCTCGCAGTAACGGCAGGAATTGCAGACCGTCATCAAGCGGTCGGCTTCGTCCAAAATTCTGGTTCCGTGCATGGCTTTACTTCGTCAGACCTTTGCCCTCGAGCCATTTCTGGATCAGGGCTGCGACCTCGAGGTTGTTCTTGTCCATCATCACCATATGCGAATTGCCTTTGATGCCGGCCTGTGGGAGATCGACGATGTCGACGCTGCCCCCGGCTGCCTTGATGGCGTCCGCAAAGGCGATGCCATTGGCGCGGATCTTGGGCCAGCGCGAATCGCGCTCGATATAGTCGCCGTAGATGATGAGGGTCGGGATGTTCTTCAGCACATCCGCCTTGGCGGGATCGCCGATGCCGGCCGGCTCGATCGCAATCAGCGCCTTGACCTTGTCGGGGCGGGCTTGCGCGACCTTGAAGCCGAAGGTGCCGGCTTGGCTGTGGAACAGAAGCACCGAGGGGCCGACGCGATCGATCTCGGCGATATAGGCGGCGATGGTCGCATCGTCGGTCGTGGTCCAGCGCGGTACGTTCTGCTTGACGAAATTCTCGTAACCCTCGACGGGGAACTGGTTGCCCGGCAACAATCTTCGCTTGGCGGGATCGGGATCGTAGGAGTTCGGCCCATCGCCGATGCGGAAACGCTCGAACGGATTGGCCGTGGTCAGGAAGACCGGCTCGCCTTTGAAGATATCGGGGTATTGCGCCCAGCCCGCGCGTCCGCGCTCTACCGCGTCGGAATTATAGACCGCCCACCCCTTGCGCAGAAAATAATTCAGCCAGCCTTCGCGTCCGTCCGGCGTGGTCTCGTAGGTGACGCCGGTCAATCCCCCGCCGTGCCACATCAGCAAGGGATAGGCACCCTTCTCGTTGGCGGGCAGGAAATACTGCACGTACATCTGCTCGACCTGATACGTGCCGTTGGGATCGACCTTGGCCGGCACGCCGCCGGGCGCGAACACGACCTCCCTCACCGGCTTGCCGGAGATTTCGACAAGGCGGCCGCCGACATGGAACGAACCCATGTCTCGTAGCGTGATCGGCTCAGCCGCGTGGGCGTGGCCGACGATCAGCAGCGCCGCGATCGCGGCAGTGGCAATGCGTGACATGGTTTCTCCCTCTGCCTTTCCTTCGCCTAGTTCTTGGCGTGGCGCGCCGCTTCCCGTCCTGCAATCCGTCCGAACACGCTGCCGATGGTCATGCCCATGCCGGCGGCATAGCCCTTGCCGAGCACGTTGCCGGCCATGATCTCGCCGGCCGCGAACATGTTCGCCGACGGCTTGCCGTCGGCCATCAGCATCCGCGCTTCTCTGGTCACGCGCGTGCCGAGATAGGTGAAGGTGATGCCGGGCCGCACCGGATAGGCAAGATAGGGCGGCGTCTCGATCCGCCGCGCCCAATGCGTCTTCTGCGGCGTGATGCCTTCGGTGCGGCAATCGTCCAGAATGGTGTGGTCGAAGGTGCCGGGCTGCACCGCGGCGTTGAATTCGGTGATGGTCTTTTCCAGTGTGGCCGGATCGAGCTCGAGCTTGCCGGCGAGCTCAGCCACGGTCTGCCCGGCGATCGGAGGAAACAGCGTCGGCATGAAGCTGGTGACAACGGTCGAGTCGAAGATGATGTAGGCGATCTGGTCGGGCTGCGCGGCCACCAGCCGACCCCAGATCGCGTAGCGCTTCGGCCAAATGTCCTCGCCCTCGTCGTAAAAGCGCTGCGCGTGCTTGTTGACGACGATGCCGAACACGACCGAATCGTGCCTTGTGATGATGCCACCGTCGAATTTCGGCGCGCGGGCGTCGATCGCGACCGCATGGCATTGGGTGGGATCGCCGACCTCCTGCACGCCCTTGGCGAGCAGCATCTTCAGGATCGAGCCGCGGTTATAGGGCGTGCCGCGGATCAGGAAATTGTCGGCGGCGTCGCCCCAATATTTCTTCAGCCATTCGATGTTGGCCTCGAACCCGCCGGCGGCGGCGACCAGCGACGTCGCGCGTATCTCGGTGTCACCCTTGATCGGCCGCTTGAGGCGGGCGGCGAGGAACATGCCGTCCTCGATCACGAGGTCGGTGACCTCGGCGTCGTATTCGACGTCCACGCCGAGCTTCTCGGCGGTGAGATAAAGTGCGTTCAGCATCGCGCGGCCGCCACCGAGAAAGAAGGAGTTGGTACGACCGAGGCTCAGCGTGCCGCCGAGCGAGGGCTGCCAGCGCACGCCCTGCTCCACGATCCAGTTCAAGATGTCCTTGGACTCGCGGATCATGTGCCGGGCGAGCACCTCGTCGGTTTGGCCGCCGGTGACGCGCAGGAGATCTTCCCAAAACTCCTCCTCGGTGTAGGGGCCGGTGAGGATTTCGGTTGCCTCGTCATGGGCGCAACGCATGTTGCGGGTGTGGCGCGTGTTGCCGCCGCGATAGAATTTTGGCGCACCTTCGAGCACCAGCACCGATGCCCCACCGCGTCGCGCGCTGATCGCCGCACACAGCGCTGCATTGCCGCCGCCGATCACCAGCACATCGTATTTGCCGCTCATGCCGTCTGCCCGATGCGACGAAGTTGGAGACATTCTGCCCCGCCTGCGGCCCCGTCAATCCGGCTTGCCATTGCGCACCTTTGTATACAAAGATATACAGAAATCCAGCAAGCGCCATCGCTGCATGGGCAGGATGCGCGAGCCCACGGGGACGCATGGCAAGACGCCCGACAAAGGCAGGCGGCTCGATCGCGCGCGGCGGCGGCGTGGCGCTTGGCGAAGCCGTGTTCCGCTCGCTCTGCGAGGCGCTGCAGGCCGGCAGCTACCGTGCGGGCGACCGCCTGCGCGAGGAAGAGGTCGCCCAGCGGCTGAAGGTCAGCCGCACCCCGGTGCGGGAAGCTCTCGGGCGGCTTGCCGCACGCGGGTTCGTCGAACCTGCCGGCGGCCGCGGCCTGATCGTACGCAACCTCGACATCTCGGAGGTGCTCGAACTCTACGCCATGCGCGAGATCATGGAGGGTGCCGCTGCCCGACTTGCGGCCGAGCACGCCTCGACGCCCGAAATCGATGCACTGAGGGATATCGAGCAGGCCTTTGTCGAAGCCTCCGCGACCGACGCGGCCGAGATGGCAGGAGACATGGCAAGGCTCAACCGCGCCTTCCACGAAGCGATCTGCCGCGCCGCGCGCAACCGTTATCTCGATAACGCATCAGGCGAATTGCAGGACTGGATCGCACTGCTCGGTCCAACCACGTTCACGGTATCGGGCCGCCCCTCGACCAGCCACGGTGAGCACCAGGCCATCATCGAAGCCATCGCGGCTCGCGACGGCGGCAAAGCGGAGCAGCTCGCGCGTGCACACATCCGCGAGGCGCTGCGCTGTCGGCTGAAGCTGTTGCAAAAGCAGTAGCAGAGCGCGTCGCTCAGGCGACCAGTTCCGCGACGATCGTCTTCAACACGTCCCGCACATCGGCCGGACTGAGCTGCACCTGCAGTCCGCGCTGACCGCCATTCACGTACACATAGTTATGCGCGAGCGCGCTCTGCTCGATCACGGTGCGCACGGGCTTCCGCTGCCCGAACGGGCTGATGCCGCCGACCTTGAAACCGGTGAGGCGCTCGGCCTCCGGCGGTTTCATCATCTGCGCCGACTTGCCGCTGAAAGCGGCGGCGAGCTTCTTCATCGAGACTTCCTGATCGGACGGGACGATCACGCAGACCGGCTTGCCGTCGACGAGCGCCATCAGCGTCTTCAACACGCGCGCGGGGTCTTCGCCAAGCGCAGCTGCCGCTTGGAGGCCGATGCTCTCGGCATCGGGATCATAGCTGTAAGCGTGGACGGTGAAGGCAACACCGGCGGCTGTGAGCGCGCGTGTGGCTGGGGTGGCTTTGGACATGGACGATGTCTAGCACCGCCATTGCGAGGAGCGAAGGGACGAGCACGGCGCAGTCTCTCCCGAGTCGTCCTGGCGAAGGCCAGGACCCATTACCCCAGGGAGGCGTTTGGCGCAGACTCTTATTAGTGCGGTACTGCGACCAGCTA
>NZ_JADPIT010000036.1:94852-112474 GCF_023073035.1 Bradyrhizobium sp. 62 | reverse complement strand
TATGGGTCCTGGCATTCGCCAGGACGACGCCGGGGTGTTGGATGGATCCCAGCCGCCTAACGACCGCCGCCGTCCTACTCCGCCGCGTCGCGCATTTCGGCGCGCTCGGCCCTGGCCGCGCAGAACTTGAATTCCGGGATCTTGCCGAACGGATCGAGCGCCGGGTTGGTC
Source organism: Bradyrhizobium sp. 62 (assembly GCF_023073035.1). Classification (NCBI taxonomy): domain Bacteria; kingdom Pseudomonadati; phylum Pseudomonadota; class Alphaproteobacteria; order Hyphomicrobiales; family Nitrobacteraceae; genus Bradyrhizobium; species Bradyrhizobium sp. 62. Next base: position 112,303 of record NZ_JADPIT010000036.1, on the reverse strand, counting down.
AACAAATTCGCCGCCGCTTCCGCGTAGCAAAACGGCATGAAGACCATATTCTCGGGAACGTCGCGGTCGGAGCGGACCTTGACCTCGACCGCGCCGCGGCGGGTCTCGAGCCGAATGAAATCGCCGGGCGCGAGCTTCTTCCTGTGCATGTCCTTTGGCGACATGAATGCGACCGCCTCGGGCTCGATCTGGTCGAGCACCTGCGCGCGGCGGGTCATGGAGCCGGTGTGCCAATGCTCCAGCACGCGGCCGGTCGAGAGCACCATCGGATATTCGGCGTCGGGGATCTCGTCCGGCGGGATCACGTGAGCCGGAACGATCTTGCCGCGGCCGCTCGCGGTCGGGAAGCCCGTGGTGAAGATGATCTCGTTGCCGGGCATGTCGGGACCATCGACGGGATAGGTGACCGCGCCCTCGCGGACCAGCCGCTCCCAGGTGATGTTCTTCAACGACGGCATCAGCTCGGCCATCTCGGAGAAGACATCGCCGGGACCGGCATAATTCCACGGCAGGCCCATGCGCTTGCCGATCTCCTGGATGATCCAGAGATCTTGCCGCGCATCGCCCGGCGGCTTGATTACCTGGCGCGCGAGCTGCACGCGGCGATCGGTGTTGGTGAAGGAGCCTTCCTTTTCGGCAAACGCCGAGGCCGGCAGGATGACGTCGGCGTGGAACGCGGTCTCGGTGACGAAGAGATCCTGCACCACGAGATGATCGAGCATGGCGAGAGCCTGACGCGCGTGCTGGAGATCGGGGTCGGACATCGCGGGGTTCTCGCCCTCGATATACATGCCCGTGATCTCGCCCGCGTGAATCGCGTTCATGATCTCGACCACGGTCAGGCCGCGCACGGGATCGAGATCCTGGCCCCACAGCTTCTCGAAGGCACCGCGCATGTCGTCGCGGCCGACCGGCTGATAGTCCGGCAGGAACATCGGGATCAGGCCGGCATCGGAAGCGCCCTGCACGTTGTTCTGGCCGCGCAGTGGATGCAGGCCGGTGCCGGGACGACCGACCTGGCCGGTGATCAGCGCCAGCGCAATCAGGCAGCGCGCATTGTCGGTGCCGTGGACATGCTGGCTGATGCCCATGCCCCAGAAGATGATCGACGATTTTGCCCGCGCATAGGTTCGCGCGACCTCACGCAGGGTCTGCGCCGGCACGCCGCAGATCGGCTCCATCTTCTCCGGGGTGAACTCCTTTATCTTCTCCTTAAGGTCCTCGAACCCCTCGGTGTAGCCGGCGATGTACTGATCGTCGGTCAAACCTTCCGTGATGATCGTGTGGATCATCGCGTTCAGCATGGCGACGTCGGACCCCGGCTTGAACTGCAGATGCTTGGTCGCATGGCGCGACAGCGTCTGCCGGCGCGGGTCCATGACGAACAGCTTTGCGCCGTTCTGCTTGACCGCGTTCTTGATGAAGGTTGCCGCGACCGGATGGTTCACGGTCGGGTTGGCGCCGATCACGATGATGACCTCGGCGTCCATCGCAGCCGAGAACGGCGCGGACACCGCGCCCGAGCTCAGGCCTTCGAACAGCGCCGCGACCGACGAGGCGTGGCACAGACGGGTGCAATGGTCGACGTTGTTGGAGCCGAAGCCGGTACGCACCAGCTTCTGGAACAGATAGGCCTCCTCGTTCGAACCCTTCGCCGAACCGAAGCCGGCCAGCGCCTTCACGCCCTTCTCGTCGCGGATCTTGACGAGGCCCTTGGCCGCGATGTCGAGCGCTTCTTCCCAGCTCGCTTCGCGGAAATGTGTGAAGGGATTGGCTGGATCGACCTGGTCGTTGGAATCCTTCTTCGCGTTCGGCAGCCGCACCAGCGGCTTGGTCAGGCGATGCGGATGGTGGATGTAGTCGAAGCCGAAGCGGCCCTTGACGCAAAGGCGGTTGTGATTGGCCGGGCCATCGCGCCCCTCGGCATAGATCACCTTCTCGTCCTTGACCTCATAGGTCACCTGGCAGCCGACGCCGCAGAACGGGCAGAGCGAATCCACCTTCTTGTCGGCATAGACGACACGGGTTTGCGCCTCATCCAGCATCACGGCCGGCATCAGCGCTCCGGTCGGACAGGCCTGCACGCATTCGCCGCAGGCGACGCAGGTGGACTCGCCCATGGGATCGTCGAAATCGAACACGATTTTCGAGCCGTGGCTGCGATAGGCCATGCCGATGACGTCGTTGACCTGGACCTCGCGGCAGGCGCGCACGCACAGTCCGCACTGGATGCAGGCATCGAGATTGACGCGCATCGCCGGATGGCTGGCGTCGGTCGCCCAACGCTCTGCGGCGGGGAAGCGGCTCTCGGTGACCCCAGTGGTTTCGGCCCAGTGCCAGAATTTGGACTCCGGATCGTGCGAGGTCTCGCGCGCCGGCTGATCGGCGACCAGCAGCTCCATGACCATTTTTTGCGCGGAAACAGCGCGCGCGCTCTCGGTCTTCACCTTCATGCCGACCGATGGCGTGCGCTTGCAGGACGCCGCGAGCACACGCTCGCCCTCGATCTCGACCATGCAGGCGCGGCAATTGCCGTCGGGGCGATAGTCGGGCGCGGGCGAATAGCACAGATGCGGAATCTCGCGGCCCTGACGTTTTGCAACTTGCCAGATCGTCTCGCCTGCATTGGCCTCGACCTGCTTGCCGTCGAGCTCGAACGTAATCTTCGTCATTCGGCCGCTTCCTTGAACTCGTCAGGGAAATATTTGATCACAGTGGACAGCGGATTCGATGCCGCCTGTCCAAGCCCGCAGATCGAGGCATCGCGCATCGCCTGGCTCAATTCGTCCAGGAGAGCGCGGTTCCAGACCGGTTGCTGCATCAGCAGTGCGGCCTTCTGGGTTCCGACGCGACACGGCGTGCACTGGCCGCAGCTCTCGTCCTCGAAGAACTTCATCAGGTTCAACGCGGCCGCGCGCACGCTGTCCTTCTGCGACAGGATCACGATCGCGGCAGAGCCGATGAAGCAGCCGTATTTTTCAAGCGTGCCGAAATCGAGCGGGATGTCGTCCATCGCCGCCGGCAGGATGCCGCCGGACGCACCACCCGGCAGGTACGCATAGAACTGATGGCCGTCGGCCATGCCGCCGCAATATTCCTCGATCAGCTCGCGCACGGTGATGCCAGCAGGCGCGAGCTTCATGCCGGGATTCTTGACGCGGCCCGAGACCGAGAAGCTGCGCAGGCCGTGACGCTCATGGCGACCGTGGCCCTTCCACCAGTCGGCACCCTTCTCGACGATGTCACGCACCCACCACAAGGTCTCGATGTTGTTGATCAACGTCGGCAGGCCGAACAGGCCGACCTGGAATGGGTAAGGCGGCTTGTGCCGGGGCAGGCCGCGCTTGCCCTCGATGCTTTCGAGCAGCGAGGATTCCTCGCCGCATATATAGGCGCCGGCGCCGCGGCGCATGTGCAGCGTCGGACCGCCCGGCGGCAGCTTTGCGATCTCGCGTTCGAGGATTTCGCGTGAGGCCGGATATTCGTCGCGGAGGTAAATGTAGATATCCGAGGCCTGCACCACGTGCGCACCGATCAGCATGCCCTCGAGGAAGCGGTGCGGATCGCTCTCGAGATAGACGCGATCCTTGAACGTGCCGGGCTCGCCTTCATCGCCGTTGATCGCCATCAGCCGCGGGCCTGGTTCACCAAGCACCGCACGCCATTTGCGGCCCGTGGGGAATCCAGCGCCGCCGAGACCGCGCAACGAGGCGTCGTCGAGTGCCTTCAGCAGGTCGTCCGTCGCTAGCTCGCCGGAGCGCAGGCGATTGAGCAGCTTGTAGCCGCCGCCGGCGACATAGGCCTCATAGCCGATATATTCGGGCAGATGCGCGTGGGTGTCGCCAGCCTTCGCCGCCGCCGTGACACTGGCGACCGTCGCATGGTCAACAAAGTTGTGTCCGACTTCCGCGGCCGGCGCCGTGTCGCAACGACCGACGCAGGGCGCACGCACCACGCGGATGCCGGGACCGGACGCGTCCTGCAAATCGGCGAGCAGCTTCTCCCCGCCGAGCATCGCGCAGGTCAGCGAATCGCAGACGCGGATCGTCAGCGGCGCGATATCGGGCTCGCCTTCCTTCACCACGTCGAAATGCGCATAGAAGGTTGCGGTCTCGAACACCTCGGCGAACGCGAGCTTCATCTCGTCGGCGAGCGCGGCGAGATGCGCGGCCGAGATTTGGCGGTACTTGTCTTGGATCAGATGCAGATATTCGATCAACAGGTCGCGCCGCCGCGGCCTGTCGCCGAGCAGCTGCTCGATCTCGTGCGCGGCGGTGGGATCAACCTGCCGCCCCTTGGGCGTGGACTTGGCGCGCTTCCGTCCCTGGCCGGGATGTTCGAACTCGCGAACCTTGTGAACGTCGTCGTTGCTGCTCATGGAGACGTCGCGTTCTCTTCAAATGCGTGATGAGTTTAGGCCGGATCGCCAAAGCGATCAGCCTTCGTTTCCCAATTCGATCAGCGGAACCACGGCTCCTGCGTCCCGCCGACCAAGCTAAATTCGACGCAACTCTAGTCTCTGGCATGCCAGATGCAAGACAATTTAGAGCGACTCTAGAATGATTTAGGAGGCGGGGCGGTTGCCCGCCATGCCACTTTACGCGTGAGCCAAACGGAACCCGATCTCAGGTCTTGCTCATGCACTCTTCGATGTAGAACCAGCGGTCATCGCCGGCGAGGCCCTTGGCCTTCACGTCGGCGCGGCAGGCTTTCAGCTTCGGCTTGTTGGCTGCCCATTTCGCCTTCATGTCTTTCAGCTTTTGCATGGTGAGTTTCATCTTGCCAGGCTTGGCTTCGGTCGTTGCAGCAGGCGCCGCCGGTGTCGTTGTCGTCTGCGCGGATGCGGCATGAAGGCCAGCGACGAGCAACACGGCCGCAAGGCCAATTCGAAGGCAAGTTCGGGTGCGAATCATTTCAATCCCCCTAAGTCCCATTCTTGATGATGTCTGAAGGCCAACGAAGCGGAACGCCTGATGAGCATCCCGCTTCTGTTTCAACGGCGGATCAGAAGATTTTGACCGCGCTCTCCAACGTCTTCCAGACACCCCAAAGCAGGGGGACGCCGACGAAGGCCCAGAACAGCGCCGCCTTGGCGTCAAGCCCGCCAAATCCGATGCCGTAGGAGCCGTGCGGCCCCGCGGCGGCGGCGTTGGCGCTTGCCGCCTGCAACTTGGCGACATCAGCCTCCTTCATGTGCCATTTCGAATCGACCGGCTTGATCAGGTAGTTGCAAATCAGGCCCGCGATCAGCATGGCGCACAGGATGTACATGGTGGTGTTGTAGAGCTGGTCGCGTGGCACGCCTGCCGCGAGTTGGAACTCGCGGATGTAGTTGACGACGACGGGGCCGATGATGCCCGCGGTGGACCACGCCGTCAGCAGCCGGCCATGGATGGCGCCGACGAACTGGGTTCCGAACATGTCGGCGAGGTAGGCCGGCACGGTGGCGAAGCCGCCGCCATACATCGACAGGATGATGCCGAAGCCAAGCACGAACAGCAGCTTCGAACCCATCGCCGCAAAAGTCGGCGCCAGCGCGTAGAGCACGATGCCGAGGATGAAGAACGTATAGTAAGTATTCTTGCGCCCGATCTTGTCCGACAGCGATGCCCAGAAGAAGCGGCCGCCGATGTTGAACAGCGACAGCAATCCGGCGAAGCCCGCGGCGATCGCGGCGATCTGCGCCTTCTGTCCCGCATCAAGCGCGTTGAAGCCGACGCTAGGCAGGCCGATCAACTTGCCGGCGAAGATCTCCTGGAGCATCGGCGAGGCCATGCCGATCACGCCGATGCCGGCCGACACGTTCAGGCACAGCACCCACCAGATCAGCCAGAACTGCGGCGTCTTGTGCGCGTCGTTGAGATGGACATTGGCCTTCGAGATCATCGCGTTGGCCTTCGACGGCGCGGTCCAGCCCTCGGGCTGCCAGCCGGGCGGCGGCAAACGATAGCGGAACGCGCCGATCATCATGAACACGAAGTAGATGATGCCCATCGTGACGAAGGTCTCCCAGACGCCGACCGAGGTCGGGGTCTTGAAGTAGTTCATCAACAGGTTCGCCAACGGTGCGCCGATCATGGCGCCACCGCCGAAGCCCATGATGGCCATGCCGGTCGCCATGCCGCGGCGGTCCGGGAACCATTTCACCAGCGTTGACACCGGCGAGATATAGCCAAGGCCGAGACCGATGCCGCCGATCACGCCCGAACCCAGCCACAACAACCAGAGCTGATGAGTGTAAACCCCGATCGCACCCAAGAAGAGGCCGCCGCACCAGCACAGTGCCGAGACGAAGCCGGCCTTGCGCGGGCCCACGCGCTCCAGCCAGCCGCCCCAGACCGCAGCCGCGATACCGAGCAGCACGAAAAAGAGCGTGTACATCCATCCCATGCTGGCGACCTTCCAGTCGCAGCTGGTCGTGAACAGCTCCTGAAACAGCGACATCTCTGCGCACGCCTTCGGCGCGGTCACTCCGATCGCGCGCGACAGCGGCAGCCAGAAGACCGAGAAGCCGTAGGCCATGCCGATGCAGAGATGGATGCACAAAGCGGCCGGTGGCACCAGCCAGCGATTGAACCCCGCGGTCGCGATGGTCCGCTCGCGATCCAGAAAACCTGCGCCGGCACCCGAAAGTGTTCCAGCGCTCTCGATGGTAGACATGCATTCCTCCCCTGAAGCCGCCCTTCTGAACGGCCTGCCACGACGGTCCTGTTCCTCAGCCTGCAGCGCAGCCTTTGTCCCTGCTGCTCCGCACAATGATCGACGCGCGCCAGGATCGTCACGCGCATCCGAGACGTTAAACCCCTAACATCGGGGGCTATGCCCGACGCCACGGCCGGGCTTCTTTCGATGGCCCATTTGCTCCGCATATCGCAGGCAAGACTCGACCTCCGCGTCTCGGCGGAGGAACTCAATTGGGGCAGAAGTGGTGATCGATGTCGATAGACAAAAGGTAGGTATCAACCGAGTGACCGCCGGCTAAGTGGGCGGCGCACCATTGAAATTTTCTATCGATCGATTGGCCTTCTCAATCAAGAACACGATACGCGCGTCGTTGCGCTCGGTGATCTCCACCGTGTCGCCGGTCTCTCGGATCAGGTTCGGAATGTCAATCACCGACAGGGGATCGGTGCAGTACACTTCGAGCTGATCGCCCGGCTGCAACGGCTTCAGCGCTTTGCGCGTCTTCAGGGCGGGCAGCGGGCATTTCAATCCGGTGAGATCGAGCGTCATTCTGGTCATCGGCGCAACATGGCGGGAGGGGTCGATGGCGTCAACGTTTGGGCAGCGCCAACATAGCACTCAGACTCAGAGCAAATCGGCATAGGACAAGAAACCCACGCTCTGCCCCGGCTCGACACGCGTAACCTCCTCATCGAGCTCGATGAGGCCGTCGGTGTCGACCAGAGAGGACAACAGCCCCGCGCCCTCGCGTGGAAACTTGATTGCCTCGAGTGCGCCGTCCTGCATGCGCCGCAAGGAGGCGCGAACATACTCGCGACGCCCCGCCTTCTTCTTGTAGGTGAACGCCGCGCGCACCGGGATCGGCAACGGCGGCGCCTGCAGGCTGCCCGCAAGCGCCAGCACCGTCGGCCGCACCACATGCACGAAGGTGACGAAACTCGCGACGGGATTGCCCGGCAATCCGATCAGCGGCGTGCCCTCGATGATGCCCATCGCCACGGGCCGTCCCGGCTTGATCGCCATCCGCCACAACACCAGCGAGCCGATGCTCTCGACTGCCGCCTTGACGTGATCCTCTTCCCCGGTCGATACGCCGCCGGTGGTGAGGATCAGATCGTGCGTGCCGGCGACTTGCTTGAGGCCATTCGCAAGCGAGATACGTTCGTCGCGCAAAATGCCGAGATCGCTGACGTCGCAGCCGAGCCGGCGCAGCATCGCCATCAGCATGAAGCGGTTGGAGTCGAACAGCTGCGAGGCCGCGCGCGGCTCGCCGGGCGAGGCCAGTTCGTCACCGGTCGAGAACACCGCGACGCGGATACGCCTGACGACGTCGAGCCTGACCAGGCCGAACGCCGCCGCGAGCGCGACATGCTGCGGCAGCAAGCGCTGGCCTGCGCGCAGCGCAATGTGGCCCTGGGGAATGTCCTCTCCCGCAGGGCGGACATTCGCACCCGGCTTCAGCCCCGGCGGCAGCACAATTCGGCCGGCATCGTCGACGCGGACGTCTTCCTGCATGAAGACGGTTTCGGCATCCGGCGGCATCGGCGCGCCGGTGAAAATGCGCGCGGTGTGGCCGGCCTTGATCGGCGCCAACGCCAGACCGCCGGCCTGGATGCGGCCGTCGAGCGGGAGTGCCCGCTCGGCGCTATCAGAAAGATCTGCGTTGCGCACGGCGTAACCGTCAACAGCGGAATTGGTGAAGGGCGGCAACGGCAGCGGCGCCGCGATATCTCGAGCCAGCACGCGCCCATCGGCATCGATGAGCGCCACGGCTTCGAGATCGACAATCGCGTTGACGCGCGTCGTGATCAGACCAACGGCCTCGTCGACCGACATCATCGGTCCGCCGAAGGCAAAACAATCGTCCGACAGTTGCGCCATGGTGCCTCGTCAGCGCATCGCGGGGCTTTTCGCGACCGCTTCCTCGACCGGCATCGCCGCGCGCAGCAGCAATTCCGCGGCCGCGGCGATATCGTCGAGATGGACGGTCGGCAGTCGGGTTTCAATGGCGACATCGGCCGCGATCCCGAAAATTCCGGGATCATCGGGAAACAGCAACGGCTTGTCGTTGGCGGCGCGATGCACCTCGATCTTGCGATGCGGCTCGCGCTTGAAACCCTCGACAACGACGAGATCGACGGCCGACAATTTGCTCAACAGTTCCGGCAGACGCGGCTCCGCCGCTCCGCGCAATTCGTGCATCAGCGCCCAGCGATTTGACGAAGCAACCAGCACCTCGGCCGCGCCGGCCTCGCGATGGCGCCAGGAATCCTTGCCGGGCACGTCGACGTCGAACTGGTGATGCGCATGCTTGATGACAGAGACGCGCAAGCCAAGCGCATGGAAATGCGGGATCAGCCGCGTCAACAACGTGGTCTTGCCCGCACCGCTCCAGCCTGCAAGGCCGATGACTTTCATTGCAATGTGATCTCCGCCAGCCGCATTGCGGGGCTGGAACCGCCCGTCTCGCATTGCGAGCGAAGCGAAGCAATCCAGGCCTGCGGCGAGCGCAGCGAAGCAATCCAGAATCCGTGCCGCGGAAATAGCTGGATTGCTTCGCTGCGCTCGCAATGACGAGAAGAGACATTTTCGCTTTCCACCGCCATGCTTATATCGGCTTGACCCGAATGTCATGCTAACGTCGCGGCCATGATGAAGATCGACACCGCTCCGCCGCCCCTGATCGTCCCTGACACCGACGACCCGCGTCTCACCGAGAGCGTGACCGGGACCGACCAGTCCGGCGCCAGGATCGAGATCAAGGTGCCGGTGGAGCGCCCCCTGACGCTCTACTTGAATTCGCAGGAGATCGTCACCATGATGACGATCGGCGACTATCCGGAGTATCTGGCGCTGGGCTATTTGCTCAACCAGAATATGCTGAAGTATAATGACGCGGTCACCGAGGTCGAATACGACGACGACCTGCAGGTGGTGGTGGTGCGCACCGAGCACCACACCAATTTCGAAGCCAAGCTGAAGAAGCGCACGCAGACATCGGGCTGCGCGCAGGGCACCGCCTTCGGCGATCTGCTGGAGGCGGTCGAGAGCGTCGCGTTGCCGAAGGCGGAGCTGCGTACCTCCTGGCTCTACCAGATGACCCAGACCATCAACACCATGCCCTCGCTCTATCTGGAGGCCGGCGCGATCCACGGCTGCGTGCTGTGCAGAGAGGGCGAGCCGCTCTGCTACACCGAGGATGTCGGCCGTCACAACGCCGTCGACAAGATCGCAGGCTGGATGTACCGCCACGGCGTCGATGCATCCGACAAGATCCTTTATACCACCGGACGGCTCACCTCCGAGATGGTGATCAAGACTGTCCGCATGGGAATTCCGATTTTGGTGTCGCGCTCCGGCTTCACCGCCTGGGGCGTCGATCTCGCCCGGCAGGTGGGCTTGACCCTGGTCGGCCGCGCACGCGGCAAACGGTTCATCGCGTTGTCGGGGGCAGAACGCATCGTCTACGACCAGAACCTCGCTTATGTCGAGGAGGAATCGGCCAAGCACAAGCGCAAGGGTGAAAGTGGTGACGATTAGCTTTCCGACCACGCAAGGCGTGCTGCTCGCCGGCGGCCTCGCGCGGCGTATGGGCGGCGGCGACAAGCCGATGCGCACCATCGCCGGCCGCACCATCCTGGAACGCGTAATCGCACGCCTGAAGCCGCAATGCAGCGGCCTGATCCTCAATGCCAACGGCGATCCCGACCGCTTCGCTCCGTTCAAGTTGCAGGTCGTTGCCGACGACGTGCCCGGCTTTCCCGGTCCGCTCGCCGGCATCCTTGCCGCGCTCGACTGGACCGCGGCGAACCGGCCTGAGGTGGAATGGGTGCTCAGTGCCGCCGGCGACTGTCCGTTCCTGCCGCGAAATTTGATCGCGCGCTTGCATGAAGAACGCATCGCGGCGAATGCCGAGCTCGCCGTTGCGGCGTCAGGTGGCCAGTCGCATCCGGTGATCGGCTTGTGGCGGGTTGGCTTGCGCGACGAACTGCGTCACGCGCTGGTGGTCGAGGATCTCCGCAAGATTGACCGCTGGACCGCACGCTATCCGCTCGCGACGGTGACGTGGCCGACGGAGCCGCTCGATCCGTTCTTCAATGCCAACACGGTCGAGGATATCGCGGAAGCCGAGCGGCTGGCCGCACTGGATGCGGCGTCCTAACCAAGCTCTACGCCGGCCGGAATCCGGCCCGCTCCAGCGCGGCGCGCGCTTCGTCCGAACCGAGTGCGGCGAGAAAGGCCTGTACCGCAGGACGCTGCTTGCGCGCCGTCACCAACGCGAAGTCATAATGTTCCTCCGCGAGCGGAATGAAACCGAGGCCGACCGCATGGGCGACCGGCGCAATGGTCACGCCCCAGTCGACGCGGTGCTGTGCGACCGCCGCGGCCACCGCGTTGTGCGAGCGTGGCTGGTTCCAGTAGCCTTCCGGGCGCGCGCCACCGAGCAACCGCTCGATCAGGATGCGCGTGCCGGCGCCCTGGTTGCGGTTGACCATGATGCAGGAGGAATCAGCGAGCGCCGCGACGACGGCGTCCTTCGCGCTGTGGCCTTCGAAACGCTTGTCGCCCTTGCGAAACACGATGCCCTGCATCCGCCGCCAGCCTGGCACGAGCTCGAGCCCTTCGACGAGGTAAGGCGTATTGTAAGTCTCGCTCTTGTCGTCGAACAGATGGATCGGCGCCAGATCGCATTCGCCGCGCCGTGCCGCCGCAAGTCCGCCGAGACTGCCGACCGCGATCGAGCGCACGCTCAGGCCGCCATGCGCGAGTTGCGCCGTGACGAGATCGAGGCCGGTGCAATGGCTGCCGACGATGACGAGATCGGGCACCCGCACATTCGGCGTGAAAAGCGTCACTTCGGCTTGGCTCCCGGCCGGCATCTGGTCGGCGAGCGCGTCGATGCGCAGAAAACCGTCAGCCTGCGCGAACGAGGTGATCGCACCAGACCCCTTGCCAGAGGGATAGGCGATCAAGCCGTCCTTGCCATCGACCAGCGAGACCATGACGAATTCTGTGCGGCCGAGCTCGGAAGCAATGCGCACCGGCACGGTCGCGCTCACCCTGGCATCAGAACGCGGCGGCATTCCGGCCATCTTGCGAAGCACCGGCACGATCATGTCGTGAAAGGTGAACATCGCCGAGGTCGGAAAACCCGGAAGGATCACCACCGGCTTGCCGTCGCACACCGCAAGACACAGCGGCTTGCCGGGCTTGAGCGCAATGCCATGCGCGATGATGCCGGGCTGGCCGAGCCGGCCGATGATGCGATGAGACAGATCGCCCGCGCCTTTCGACGTACCGCCGGAGAGCACCAGCATGTCGGCGTCCGCCAGCGCACGCCGCATGGCAGCTTCGAGCTGGGCTTCGTCGTCGGAAATGGCACCGAGGAAAACCGCCTCTCCGCCGTTCTCCTCGATCGCAGCAGTGACGATCGCGCCGTTGGTGTCGTAGATCGCAGCAGGCGCGAGCACCTCGCCCGGCTGAACCAGTTCATCGCCGGTGGAGATCACGGCAACACGAGGTTTGCGCACGACGCGCACCTCGGCAAGACCGCAGGCCGCCAGCATGCCGACCTCGCGCGAGCCGATGATCGTGCCGGCGCGCAGCAGCGCCTCGCCGCGCGCGATATCGGACCCTGCGTAGGATATGAATTGCCCGGGCGAGGTCGCGCGCCGGACGTCGATCGCACCGGATCCCGCCGGCTGAGTATGCTCGACCATGACCACGGCATCGGCACCGCGCGGCAGCGGACCGCCGGTGGCAATCGGCGTTGCCGTTCCCGCAGCGACTTGCAGCGCCGGTACGGTGCCGCAGTGAATAGTCTCGCCATTCAATCCAAGGCGAACCGCCGCGCCTTCGCCGGCTGTCGCAAGGTCCGCTGAGCGCACCGCGAAGCCGTCGACATTGGAACGGTCGAACGGCGGTACGTCGATTGGCGCAGTGATGTCTTCAGCGAGCGACGCACCGAGCGCAGCACCGAGTTTGCGCATTTCACTCAGAAGCGCGCGCGGGAACAGCGCGGCCTCGAAGCGAGCCAGGGCCTCCTCGCGGGAAAGGATTTTGAGGAACTGTTCCTGTTCGAGCGCGCTGCGGACTTGCGATTGCGGGATCATGGTCATGCTAAACCCATATCATTCCCACATCAGATAGGCATCGACCGGCGCGCCCGCTGCAAATCCCTCGTGACTGGCGGGAACAAGCAGCCATGCATCCGCGCGGGCAATTGCCTGGAGCGGCCATTCTCCTACCGCAAGTGGCACCCACGCATGATGTTCCTCGGCCAGCAGGACCATTTCGGCGATGCCGACGCTGGATGCAATTTTTCGCGCGAGCGGCAAGGTTACCTGTCGGCGTGGCAGCCGAGCCGACAGAAGGTCGACGAGCGGCAGCACGAGCGCGAGCCAGACCGCGAGCGCGTGATCCGGTGATCCGGGCAAGGCGACGACAGGAATCGTTCCGAGCCGCCCGATCGCGGCGGAGCGTCCGGGCTGGAGCGCAAGACCATGGGCGAGCACGTCACCATGCCGGGCCAGCGCCGTGACCGCTGCATCCTTGCGACCGACACCGCTGCCGCCGATCGTCAGCAGGAGATCGCAGGTGGGCGCCCCGAACGCCTCCGGGATCGATTCCGCGTCGCGCGCACCGGCCTCGCTCGTTTGCACATCCAGTCCTGCGGCGCGTGCGATGTCCGCAATCAGATGCATGGTCACCGTTGCACCTGGTACATTGATGATGCGCAGTCGCGGACGGCGCACGCTCAGCCGGTCCAGTCCGGCGGCACGCGCGAGCAACAGAGCGGCAGGACCAAGCGCATTCCCCTCTGCCGCGGCAGGCGTGCGTCCGTCGATGTCACTTCCAGCGCGCCGGACGCCCTGCCCCGGCACGCCCTCCGCCAACACCTGGGCGAGCGGACCAGACACCTCGACCGCGTCGGCATCGAGCACACAGTCGCATCCCGCCGGCATTGCGTCGCCGGCATCGACCCAGGCGGGCGCTGTTGCGAGAGGCAGCGGTGAATAGGAGGACGCGCCGACCAGATCATTGGCGCACAATGCCCAGCCGTCCGCGGCAGCGACGTCACGAGACGGTCGGGCTGGGAGCAGCGGATTGCCCGCCGCGATGCAGCCGGCCGCTTCGCTCAGCTGCAACTCCATCGGCGCGAGCGGATCAAGCCCTGTCAGCAACGCGGCGAGCGCGGTGTCGAGCGGCGTCAGCGATGGCGGCAGGCGCTGGGTCATGCGCATGATGGATCATGCATCGCCCGGTTTGGCAACCGCTCGCGATACGAACGTCAGCCGCCCGATTTGTCCGCATTGGGGAAGAACAGCTGCTGTCCGTCGACCTTATATCCGGCGATCGCCGCCTGTCCGTCGGGCGAGATCAGCCAGTCGACGAAGTCCTGCCCCAGCTCCTTCTTCACGTTCGGAAACTTCAAAGGGTTCACCAGCATCACGCCGTACTGATTGAGCAGACGCTTGTCGCCTTCGACCACGATGTCGAGATCGCCGCGCTCCCGAAAAGCGATCCAGCTGCCGCGGTCGGACAGCACATAGGCGTTCGCCACGCGCGCTGCGTCGAGGGCGGAAGCCATGTCCTGCTTGGCCTCGCGATACCAGGCGCCCTTGGTGCGGGCGATGTCGATGCCGGCGACGATCCAGAGCGCGAGCTCCGCGGCATGCGTGCCCGAGCGGTCGCCGCGCGTCACGAACGGCGCGCCCTTGGCCTCGATCGCCTTCAGCGCGGTCGCGATGTCCTTGCCCTTGACGCCGGCGGGATCGCTCTTCGGCCCGATCAGCACATAGTCGTTGTACATCACGTCGAAGCGCTTCGCGGCAAAACCGTCGGCCACGAATTTCTCCTCCTGCGGCCGCGCATGCATCAGCACGACGTCGACTTCGCCCCTTCGTGCCCCCTCGAGCACCTCGTCGGCGCGCCGCGCGATCACGGTGACGTCGATGCCGGTCTTGTCACGGAAGATCGGCAGCAGGTAATCGAGCAGGCCGGACTCCTGCGTCGCTGTGGTCGTGGCGAGCACGATCTCGCGTTCCTCCGCGGATGACGCCGCAACGCCTGCGGCGAGGCCGCAGAGAAGCGCGAGTGCAACGGAGAGGCGGCGGACGGCCATGATCGGGTTCCCTACTGGCTATGACGCGCTCATGATGATGATCGATTGCGCCGCACTCGTGACGCGTTTGCTCGTTGCAGCGTCGGATGCGGACAACAATAGATAGAGCGCGGGTCAAACCACTACCGGCGACAGACTTTACCCTTCGCGTCGGGCGCCGACGACTCGGGAAATCTCGGCAAGGCGCGGAGCGGCATATGCCCATTGCAGTTGCGCGCGCGACAGCCTGCAAGATGGGCACCACGCGAGCGATTCAGGATCGTTCACCAAAGCAGAGATCGCGCGTGGGGATGTGTTGCAAAGCAGCGAGATGATCGGGCATGGTCGTGGCGGACAAAACTGGAAATGCAGAATTCCACCTGCGTCGAGCACCAAAAAGAAGCAAGAATTTGCATAGGAATGCAGGATGGAATTCCTGACGACCAGCGAGGCCGCCGACTATCTTCGGCTCGGCGAACGCAAGCTATACGAACTCGTCACCACCGGCGCGATCCCATGCACCAAGGTGACCGGAAAGTGGCTCTTCCCGCGGCACGAGCTCGACCTCTGGGTGCTGTCCGGGCTGGCGCGTCCGGCCGGCATGCTGATCGCTGAGCCGCCGCCGGTCGTCGGCGGCAGCCCGGACGAGCTGCTGGATTGGGGTCTGCGCGAATCCGGCTCGGGCCTGGGATCGATGAGCGAGGGCAGCGCGCGCGGGCTCGAGCGCTTGCAGCGCGACGAGGTGATGGCCGTGGCGGTGCACTTCCACAGCCTCGATGCCGACGGCAATCTCGCCGCCGACGCCAATGCAACCGTCCTGCGTGACGCTCCGGACCTGCATGATGCATTGCTGGTCGCGTTCGTGCGCCGCGAGCAGGGTCTCGTGCTGCCGCCTGGCAATCCCAAGCGGCTGCGCGGCCTTTCCGACGTGCTCGCGCTCGAGGCCAGAATGGCGATGCGGCAACAGGGCACGGGCGCGCAGATGCTGCTCGATGTGCTGCTCAAGCGCGCCGGCGCCTCGACGCGCGATTTGCGCCGGATCGAGACGCCCGCTCTGACCGGGCCGGATCTCGCCGACATCGTCCGCGCGGGACAGGCCGATTGCGGCATCGCGACGCGTGCGGCGGCGCGCTCGGCCGGCCTCGATTTCGTGCCGCTGGTCTGGGAGAACTTCGACCTCGCGATGCGGCAGCGCAGCTATTTCCGCCCCGCCATGCAGGGCCTGATCCGGTTCCTCAGCGAAAAGCGCCTGCTCCAGCGCGCCGGGGAGCTGACCGGCTACGATCCCTCGCCGGCCGGACAAATCCGCTTCGCCGCCTGACGTTGACGCCCGCCCCCAAATAGTTGCAAAAGAAACCAATTCAGCCGGGCCATACCCGGAGGGCACACCGGCCAACGCGCCGGATCAGGGGAGGACAAGCATGAAGCCAACGAGATTTGGTCTGCCGGTTGCCGCCGGCGTTGCAGCGACGTTCCTGGCGACAACGCTGCTGCCGGACGCTGCAATGGCGCAGGTGTCCGACGACGTCGTCAAGATCGGCGTGCTCACCGACATGAACGGTCCGGCCTCGGCGCCGACCGGCCAGGGCTCGGTGACGGCGGCGCAGATGGCGATCGACGATTTCGGCGGCACCGTGCTCGGCAAGCCGATCAGCATCGTCGTCGGCGACCACCAGCTCAAGGCCGACATCGGCGGCGCGATTGCGCGGCGCTGGTACGACGTCGACCAGGTCGATCTGATCGTCGACGTGCCGGTCTCCGCGGTCGGGCTCGCGGTGCAGAACATGGCCAACGAGAAGAAGCGGCTGTTCATCACCCACTCCACCGGCACCGCGGATTTCCACGGCAAGTTCTGCTCGCCCTATGCGATCCAGTGGGTGTTCGACACCCGCGCGCTCGCGGTCGGCACCGCGGACGCGGTGGTCAAGCGCGGCGGCGACAGTTGGTTCTTCATCACCGACGATTATGCCTTCGGCCATTCGCTGGAGCGCGACGCCTCGGCGGTGGTGACCGCCAATGGCGGCAAGGTGCTGGGCTCGGTGAAGCCACCCTTGGCAACGCCCGACCTCTCCTCGTTCGTGCTGCAGGCGCAGTCCTCCAAGGCCAAGATCATCGGCATCGCGGCGGGTCCGCCCAACAACATGAACGAGATCAAGACCGGCTCCGAGTTCGGCGTGTTCAAGGGCGGCCAGCAGATGGCGGCGCTGCTGGCGCTGATCACCGACATCCACGGCCTCGGCCTGCAGGCAGCGCAAGGGCTGTTGCTGACGACCTCGTTCTATTGGGACCTGGACGACAAGACCCGCGAATGGTCGAAGCGCTACTTCGCCAAGATGAACAAGATGCCGTCGATGTGGCAGGCCGGCGTCTATTCGAGCGTGATGCACTATCTCAACGCCATCAAGGAGACCGGCACCGACGATCCGCTCAAGGTCGCAGCCAAGATGCGGGAAAAGCCGATCGAGGATTTCTTCGCCCGCAACGGCAAACTGCGCGAGGACAATCTGATGGTGCACGACCTCTGGCTGGTGCAGGTGAAGACGCCGGAGGAGAGCAAATATCCGTGGGACTATTACAAGATCCTCACGACGATCTCGGGCGACAAGGCGTTCGGCCCGCCGGACCCGGCATGTGCGATGGTGAAGAAGTGATGGGCGACGCAA
>NZ_JADPIT010000036.1:92340-94767 GCF_023073035.1 Bradyrhizobium sp. 62 | reverse complement strand
ATGCCCGGGACAAGCCCGGGCATGACGGCCGTTGCTGGCGCGCCTACTTCACCACCCCGATCTCGCGAAAATACTTCATCACGCCGGGATGGATCAGCTCGGGCTTCGGCGCGGCCGCGACGGTGTTCGCGGCCGTGGTCTCACAGGCTTGCGCGAGCTGCTTGCAGAATGTCGGCTCGACGCTATGCAGCGTCTTCGCCAGGCGATAGGCGATATCGTCGGGCAGATCTTCGCGCGTCAGCACAAAACTCCAGGACCCCAGCGAGGCGATCGGCTCGGACTGGTTCGGGTAGCTGCCGGCGGGCACGGTGAGCGGCTTGAGGAACGCGTGCTTGGCGCGGATGCGGGCGATCTCCTCGGTATCAGGCGCGATGAAGCGCGCGCCTGATACGCTCGAGGCTACCGCCGCAAAACCAGGCCAGCCGATGCCGGCGCCCCAGAGTGCGGCGACGCGGCCATCCTCGACCATGGCGGGGCCGTCGCCGGCGCGGTCGAGATAGATCGCCTTGAAGTCCTCGTCCTGCTTCAACCCGAGACCATCCAGCACGTAGCGCGCCAGGATCGGCAGGCCCGAGCCCTTGGCGCCGAATGCGACGGGCTGACCGACCAGATCGCGAATGGTCTTGTAGGGACTATCGGCGCGCACCACGAACATGCCGGGGTTGGAATAGATCGCCGTGAGGATCTTCAGCCGTACTGGCGCACGGCCGATGCCGGCGAAGGCTTCATAGGCCGGCTCACCCGCGACCAGAGCGAGATCGAGCTCGCCCTTCTCCAAGAGCGGAATGTTCTCGTTGCTGCCCTTGGTGTTGCGCGGGGCGATCATCACTTGCGGATCGGCCGCGTTGATCGCTTGCGCGAAGGCGTTGCCATAGAGCGGAAAGCCGCCGCCGGGCGTCGCGGTGCCCAAGCTGATCGTCAGGCTGGGTGTCGTGGTCGGAATGGCGTTGCCTCCGGTTTGAGCGGCGGCGGGGCTTGAAAGCAGCGCCGTGCCGAGAAGAAGGGTGATCGCGAATCTCATGGTCGGTCCCGGCGGGGGCGCGTCAACATCGACTTGCGGCGATGTAGGCAGCGCCCCGATTTTGTGAAAGCATGCAGCCCAACGACAATAGAACAATGGGAGGCGTCATGTTGCGAATTTTGCGTAACAGTGTTTTCGGGCTGGTTTTCCTTGCAACGCTGTTGGGCGCCGCACCTCCCGCCTCCGCTGCTTATCCCGACCGTCCCGTGCACTGGATCATCGGCTTCTCCGCCGGCGGCCCGGTCGACATCGTGGCGCGGATCATGGCGCAGTGGCTGTCGGATCGTTTCGGCCAGCAGTTCATCGTCGAGAACAAGGCCGGCTCCGGCGGCAACATCGCGGCGGGCGCCGCGATCGCCTCGCCGCCGGACGGCTACACGCTGCTGTTCGTCGCGCCCAACAACGCGATCTCGACTTCGCTGTACAAGAAGCTGCCGTTCGACTTCCTGCGCGACACCGTGCCGGTCGCGAGCATCATGCAGCTCACCAACATGCTGGTCGTCTCCAACGCGTTTCCGGCGAAGACGGTTCAGGAGTTCATCGACTACTGCAAGGCCAATCCCGGCAAGATCTCCTTTGCCTCGTCCGGCAACGGCACCTCGGTGCACATGTCGGCGGAGCTGTTCAAGGTGATGACCAAGTGCGAGATGGTGCACGTGCCCTATCGGGGATCTGCGATCGCGTTCCCCGACATCATCTCCAACAAGGTGCAGCTGATCTTCGACAACCTGCCCTCCGCGATGGAGCAGGCCAAGGGCGGCAATGTCCGCGCGCTGGGCGTCACCTCGCCGCAGCGCTGGCCGAGCGTGCCCGACGTGCCCGCGATCGCCGAGACCCTGCCCGGCTTCGAATCGGTCGGCTTCTACGGCATCTCCGCGCCGAAGGGCACGCCGCCCGACGTGATCGAGATTCTCAACAAGGCCGTCAACGAGGCGCTGAAGGACCCGAAGCTGGTCGCGCGCCTCACCGAGACCGGCGGCATCCCCAAGCCGATGACGCCGGCCGAGTTCGGCAAGCTGGTCACCGACGAGACCGAGAAGTGGCGCAAGGTGGTGGAGTTCGCCGGCGTGTCGGTGGACTAGCGCCGGAACTGCCGCGCGCCTGCAGCGCGCCGACGCGACATCGGAGGGGATCGGAAGACCCCTCCCAACGAAAATGTGCGAAAACAACCCCATGCACAGTAGAAACATCGAACGATCACAAGGGGTTACGGAATCGAAAAAACGAGCCCCCGCTGGCGCGATTGCCAGAGGGCAGGGCGAAGGCTCGGCGAGGTGGGCTTGCGCCGTCGGGCAAAACAGGACTATAAGGGCATCATCGCATAATTCGGTTTTTCAAAAACACTAGGTGTTGCCGCGCTCGCGTTTCCATCCGCCAGACCCAGCATTGCACCCCCGCCTCCGTCC
>NZ_JADPIT010000036.1:17858-92251 GCF_023073035.1 Bradyrhizobium sp. 62 | reverse complement strand
GTTAGAGCCGGCCGCTCATAACGGTCTGGTTGCAGGTTCGAGTCCTGCCGGGCCCACCACGCTTCGCCCTTCGGGCTACGCGTGGCGCAGCCGCGCGGAGAACGAGGACGAAGCGTGGTGTCCGGCGTAGCTTGAACGAAGTGAGAGCGAAGACGGACGAACTGCTGCGAGGCCGGTGCAGGCGGCTATGGCACGCAAGATGCGAAGGTTACCGCCCGAGAGCAGACGGTCGAAAGCCGGTTCGTGCTTGCAACTCCAAGGATCTTTTCGATAAATTTGCGACCATGACCTCCTTTGCTCAAGCCCCGGAGAAAGAGGCTCGTACGCTACGGTGGCTGCCCTTTGTTGCCGCTATTGTCGGGGTTGCGACTGCGACTCCCTTGGCGTGGGACAGCAAGAACTTTGGCACGTTTCTGCTTCTCATCTCACTCTACTTGCCCGCGGTGGCATTGGTTTGCCTCGGACTCTGCATCTGGGCAGGAGTTGAGAGGAACTCACCCCGAGCACGTTCGATCGTCATCTCGCTGGTCGTGATGCTCACGCTGATCGGCGGAATCTTCTGGGCACTGCCGGCAGCGAAGGATGAACTTCGGTTTCTAGCCTGGTTACGCACTCACAAGGACGCCTTGCAATGGTACGCAGACAGGGACTCGGTAATGCTTGATTGGGAAAGCTGGGGGAGTGCAGGTATGGAAAACGACGCTTACCTCGTCTCGAACCCGGGCGATAACCTCACTCAGGACGGCGGAGCTTCGGAGTGGCTCCGCCACGTCGGATCAACTTGCGAAATCGTTGCTTCGAAACGGATGCGTCGTGGAATCTATATCGTCACGACTTACAATTGTCCGCTGCGATAAAGAACATGCAGGTGTAGAGCGGAGAGCATCGGTGAGGTTACGGTGACAGCACTGACACCGTAACCCCACCAGCATTGCACCCCCGCCTCCGTCTCTGTAAACGAACCGCGCACCGTTGCCGGCCGCGCATCTTCGCAGGCCGTCCCGCGGCGGGGCCTGTAGCTCAATGGTTAGAGCCGGCCGCTCATAACGGTCTGTTTGCAGGTTCGAGTCCTGCCGGCCCACCAGCCTTCGCTCGCTTCGCGAGCTTCGGCTCGGCAAGCCAGCGCTACGAAGGCTGTCACACCGAAGCCCGCAGGGCGGAGGCGGACTGACTGGGCGCAGTGCGTTGCCGAGGGTCCCGCTTCCGCGCAACGATAAGTTTTGTGCACTGTCACCGTAATCCGTATTTTTCCGCGATCTTGTCGCCAATCGAAAGCTCATCAGCCTCCATGATTATGAAACCGGTCTCGCTTATTTTGACGACATCGGTCACGCACGATTCAAATTTCGTCTTTTGACCTTGGGGCAGGCAAATATCCGCCCACGTGGTCGTTGCCACCGTGCGCGGCAATGAACATGGCGACGGCCGACCGGCAATAGGATTCGATTTCGTCGTCGTCCTCTGCTCTCGCCTGATCGAAGCGTGCGATCATCAGGAGATCGGATCCTTTGAAAAGCGCGGCAAACAAGCGGGCGGACCGGAGAGGATCGGGCACATTCAGAAGCGC
This sequence comes from Bradyrhizobium sp. 62, assembly GCF_023073035.1. Classification (NCBI taxonomy): domain Bacteria; kingdom Pseudomonadati; phylum Pseudomonadota; class Alphaproteobacteria; order Hyphomicrobiales; family Nitrobacteraceae; genus Bradyrhizobium; species Bradyrhizobium sp. 62. The sequence goes on along the minus strand of NZ_JADPIT010000036.1, from coordinate 90,684 downwards.
CTTCGCGTGCAACTGACGCAACAGGGCCTCGATTTGGGCGATGACATGCGCGGGGCGGGCTTCGTAATGGAGCTTGCTTAACGACTTTTGATTGGTCGTGTCGGCCATGATCATGGCTTCGACATTGCGGACATCTGATCTCAACAGCGTGCGAAGCAGGGATGATCCCACCGCCATGAGTTGATCTTCGGCCGAACCATCGACGCCTTCAAAAAGGGCCTGTGTAAACTGATGGCAGCCGGCCGCGATGGCCGCGCTGAACAGCGCCTCCTTGTTCTCGAAGTGTCTGTAGATGCTGAGCTTGGATATCTTCGCCCGCTGGGCGACCTTGTCCAAGGTCGTCGCTTGAAAACCCAATTCCACAAAGAGTTCGCGCGCTGCGTCAAGGATCGTTTGGCCAAGCGCCTCGTTGGCGGGCCGGCCGCGCCGTCCCCGTCTGTTTTCGGTCACCACAATTCCAGTACTTGACAGTATTCTAATACTTGAATTACGATACCACGCAGTGTCTGAAATATGCAAGCCATTGGGCAGGTTTCCACCTGTCCTCCCACGGAGCCCATCACCATGGATGACGTCATCATCATCGGCGGCAGCTTTGCCGGTCTCGCCGGCGCCCTGCAGCTCGGCCGTGCCCGCCGCAAGGTCACCGTTCTCGATACCGGCCTGCCGCGCAACCGCTTCGCTGGCCACTCGCATGGCCTGCTCGGCCACGATCACAAGGCGCCGCTGGACATCTTGGCCGAGGCGCGGCAGCAGCTGGCGCGTTATCCCACGATCAAGCTGGTCAGTGCCCGGGCCGACAGCGTCTCCGGCGCCATCGACGGTTTCTCTGTCCTCACCGGCGATGGCGAAAGCCTTGGGGCGCGGCGCTTGATCCTGAGCTATGGCGTCGCCGACCAGATGCCTGACGTTCCGGGCTTTGCCGAAAGCTGGGGGACGTCAATCGTGCCCTGCCCCTATTGCGACGGCTTTGAAGTCGCCGGCCAGCATTGGGGCCTCGTCTGGTCCGGCCCGCAGTCGCACAATCAGGCCAAGCTGTTCCTCGACTGGACCGACAAGTTGACTGTCTTTGCCGATGGTCGCGACATTCCGCCTGATATTAAGGCCGATCTGGCGCGCCGCAACATACCTGTCGTCGATGGCCGGATCACCGGGATCGCCCATCACAAGGGGCATATCGCCACCGTCAATCTCGATACCGGCCGCAATGTCGCAGTCGACATCCTGTTCGCCCATCCGCGCACCAAGCCGTCCGCAAGCCTGCATGAATCACTGGGCCTCGCCACGGTGGATACGCCGGGCGGCATCGTTCTCAAGGTCGACGAGCGCCGCCAAACAAGCATGCCCGGCATCTACGCCGCCGGCGACCTCACCACGCCCTTCTTGCCCTCGGTCACCACGGCATCATGGCAAGGCGCGATGGCAGGTATCTTCGCCCAGCAGTCGATGCTGGTTTGAGATCAAAGTTTCCCTTTTACCCGAAATCAGGATTTCCGATGGTCGACGACCTTCCCATTGTGCTCCTCCATGGCTCCGCCACCGGCTCCCACTCCTGGGCCGCGGTCCGCACAGGTCTTGAGGCGCGCGGCGCCAGGGCGTTGGCACCCGACATGCTCGGCTACGGACGGTCGCCGACACCGAGCGAGGCGTGGCAGCCAAAGGACGAGGTTTCCCATCTGCGCGGCTGGCTCGACATGCAGGGCGTCGGCGCGTTCCACCTCGTCACCCACTCACTCGGGGCATTTTTCGGACTTCACCTGCGGCTGGCCGTCGGGTCTCGCGTGGCGCGGCTCACGTTGATCGATCCTGTGGTCGTCAGCGTGCTGCGCGTGCCCGGGGAAGAAGACGCCCTGCGCGAGGGGCAGACCCTCTGCGATCGGTTCATGCGCGCGTGGCCGGATCACGGTGCGGCCGCCTGCCTGCTGGTGGAGCACTGGAGCGGCGCCGGCACGTGGAACGCGCTGGGCGAGAAGGGGCGTGCGCTGGTTACACGGCTCGCACCGCGGCTAAGGCTCGAGATGACCGCCAGCGCAGCCGATCGGACCACGCTCGCCGAGTTCACCTCGACCGCGGTGCCGACCTTGGTGCTCGTCGGCGAGCGGACGTCGGCCCCTCCGCGGTCGGTGAGCCGTCTGCTCGCGGGAGCGTTCGACGCCCGCACGGTCGTTGTCCCCGGCGCTGCACACATGATCCCGCTGACCCACCCCGCCGCGGTCGTCGAGGCGATTCACGCCGACATGGTGGCGTCGTGAGTCGCGCCGAGCAGAAACGGCACAGCCGAGACGCGACGTCCGCGGGCACTACCAATTCAACATCAGGTCCACGACTCGCCAGTGAAGTTGTTCGGTCACATCATTCTCGTCACCGGCACGAGCGCCGTTGTTGGTCTCGCGGAGAAACCTTGACATGAAACACTCCCATCCCATCCTTGTCACCGGTGCCGCTGGCCAAGTTGGAGCGATCGGACCGAGCGTGACGAAGTCTCTGCTGGAGCGCGGGCTGAAGGTGCGCGCCATGGTCCGGCAGGATGACGGCCGGGCGGAATCGCTGAGGGCACTTGGTGCCGAGGTGATCGTCGGAGATCTGCTCGACCTGGACGCGGTGCACCGCGCCCTGGATGGCTGCAAGCGCCTGTACTTCAGCATGTCGGCCAGCGAGAAGTATCTCGAGGCTACGACGAACGTGGCGGCGGTTGCCCGGCACCATGGCGTCGAAGCATTCGTCAACATGTCGCAGATGACGGTCTCGGAGATGAGCATCCGCGAGACCGCGCGCAGCCCGCAGCACAAGCAGCACTGGCTGGCCGAGCAGGTGTTGCGGTGGAGCGGCTTGCCGGTGGTCACGATCCGTCCCACCGCCTTCATGGACGCGTTCTTCTGGCGATTTGCCGTTCCGACTATCACCGCTCAGAACGCGCTGATGTTGCCCTTCGGAGAGGCAAAGACGTCGCCAATCGCCGCCCACGATGTTGCGCGGTGCGTGACAGAGGTGTTGGTGAATCCCGAGTCTCACCTTGGAAAGGTTTACGAACTGACCGGTCCTCGTGCGGAGACTCTTCGCGAGGTCGCCGAAGATTTCACAAGAGTCTTGGGGCGTCCAATCACCTACATGAACATTCCGTTGGAACCGTGGCTGGAGAGCCTGCGATCCTTTGGCGCATCCGCACACGTGGTCGCGCACTTGGAGTCGATGGCACTGCTGCACCGGGACGGCCGATACGACCGATCCTCGGACGATGTGAACCTGCTGACCGGTGTGTCGCCGATGTCGGTCGAGGACTTTGTGCGCGCGCATCGGGACGACTTTCAGAAGGCAGACGCGCGCAAGCCGTAATCTTTCGCTTATAGGCCGGATGAACTGCATCGTCTCGGAAGTCCCGGCGGTCGCCACTGCTTCCAGTGACCGGGCCAGAACAAGGACATGTCATGGCAAAGCACAATGCCGATCAGGTCGCCGACTGGAATGGCCAAAGCGGGGAGCGCTGGGTCGCCCACCAGGCCCGGCTCGATGCCAGGGTGGCGGTGTTCGGCCAGGCCGCGATCGAAGCCGCAGCGCCCGCCACGGGCGAACGCGTGCTGGACATCGGCTGCGGCGCGGGCGCGTCGAGTCTGGCTCTGGCCGCCCGCGTCGGCGCGGGGGGCTATGTGCTGGGCGTGGACATATCCGAACCGCTGATCGGCCGAGCGCGCGCGCTTGCGCCACCGGATACGCCGGTCCAGTTCCGAGTGGCCGACGCTGGCAGAGCCGAGCTGCCCGAGGGCGCGTTCGACATCCTGTTCTCGCGTTTCGGGGTGATGTTCTTTGACGATCCTACGGCGACGTTCGCTCATATGCGCCGTGCGCTCAAGCCGGGCGGGCGGGTCGCTTTCGTCTGCTGGCGTGGTGCGGCCGAGAACGATTGGGTGCGATTGCCGATGGACGCGATCAAAGGCATCGTCCCGCCGACGACGCCGCCCGATCCCGAAGTGCCCGGCCCATTCTCGTTCGGCAACCGGGGCGGGTGGTTCGCATCCTGACGGCGGCCGGCTTCACCGATATCGCTATCGCGCCCTTCGATGTTTCCATCCCGTTTGGCGAGGGCGAGACGCGGGACGCGGCGGTCGACGACGCGGTGAAGATGACGTTCGAGGTCGGCCCGCTGGCGCGCGCGCTCGCTGATCAGCCCGACGACATCCGCGCCCGCGCCTCGGCCGCGGTTCGTGCCGCCTTCGCGGGCCGCGCCGGCGAGCGGTCGGTGATGATCGACAGAGCGACCTGGATCGTCACGGCGCGCAATCCGGCAAGCTGACAAGGGATTAGCAGGGGAGACGCCCCGCTCGGTGCAAAGCGAGTGAGGCTGCCGCGCGGAAGCCCATCGGGCGAAGGCGGGCTGCAACATCAATTGCTTGAGCCGTTACCGAACTTTCCGGTGGACCGGCTGATTTTGTTGGTGCCAGACGTGGTCAAGATCACGACACTCCCCGTTGCGACACGCGATGTCCGCGAGCGCATCCAGCGGCGGATGTGCGGCGCCGCTCCTGCCTCTCACTCCTGCCTCTCTCATTTCGGGACTGAACATGCGCAAGCTTCTGGCGATTTTGGTGATCTCGTGCTGGGCCAGTTTGGCTTACGCACAAAAGGCCGACCTCATTGTCACGAACGCAAAAATCGTGACGCTGGATCCTGCATCGACGATCGCGCAGGCTCTCGCAGTCCGCGAAGGCAAGATCGTTGCAGTTGGCGGCAACGATGCCATCGAAGGCCTGATCGGGCCCGCGACGCGCCGTGTCGATGCCGGCGGACGCACGATCATCCCGGGATTGATCGATTCCCATATTCACGCCGTGCGCGCCGGATTGACCTACGCAACCGAGGTCAACTGGATCGGCGCGAAGACCATCGGCGAGGCCATGGAACGCTTGCGCCAGGCGGCAAAAGCGCGCCCGGCGTCCTGGATCATCGTGGCCGGTGGCTGGAGCGAATTGCAATTTGCGGAGAAGCGGCGGCCGACGCTCGCCGAGGTGATGTCGGCCGTTCCCGACAATCCGGCTTACATCCAGCTGTTCTATTCGGCGGTGCTGATGACGCCAAAAGCGCAGCAGGCCCTTGGGCTTTCCGCAGATCAGTTGCCGGCCGGTATCACGACTGAGCCCGCCGCATCGGGCGACACCACGGGCTGGCTCAACGGCTCCATTGTCAGTATCTCCGCGCTGTTCGATCGCCTGCCGAGGCCGAACTTCGAAGAGAATGTCGCCGGGACCCGGCAGTTCTTCACGGAGCTCAACCGTCTTGGCGTGACCGGGATCGTGGATCCCGGCGGCTTCAGCATTTATCCCAGCCATTACGCCGCCTTGCAAAAGCTCTGGCGTGAGAAATCACTTTCGGTGCGGGTTGCCTTCAGCCTGTTCGCCCAGAATGTCGGCGCGGAATTCGAGGAGTACAAGTCGCTCACGCCGTTCCTGCCGATGGGATTCGGCGACGACATGCTGCGGTTCAACGGACTAGGCGAGCGCATCACCGGCGCCATGTACAACAACAACGCGCCCGATGCGGCCGCCAGGGACAAGTTCCGCGAGATCATTCGCTGGGCGGCCAAACAAGGGCTGACGGTCACCATCCACTGGCAGGAAGACAAATCCGTCCATCACCTCCTGGACCTCTATGACGAGGTCAACAAGGAGACGCCGCTCGCGCCGTTGCGCTGGTCCATCGCCCATCTCGACAACACCTCGCCCCAAACGCTGGCGCGCATGAAAGCCCTTGGTGTCGGCTGGACCATGCAGGACGCGATGTATCTCGGCGGCGACCGCATGGTGGCGCAGGCCGGCGAAGCCGCGCGCAGCATGCCGCCCATCGTCACGGCGTTGCGCATGGGGGTCCATGTCGGGGCCGGCACGGATGCGCATCGGGTCGCATCCTACAATCCGTTCGTGGCGCTGCAATGGATGCTCGACGGCAAGACCGTCGGCGGACTATCGACGCGCGGCCCGGACGAAACACCCAGCCGCGAAGATGCCTTGCGCCTCTACACCGTGGGAAGCGCCTGGTTCTGCTTCGACGAGACGCGGCGCGGCACGTTAGAGACCGGCAAGCTCGCCGACTTCGCGATCCTCGATCGGGATTTCCTGTCCGTCCCCGTCGAGCAAATCGGCGCCACGGCGTCCCTGCTGACTGTCGTGGGCGGCAAGGTCGTCTACGCAGCGGATGCTTTCGCGAGCGCGAAATAGAAGCTGGAGGCCTGAAGGCGAGCATCTGAGCCCTGTGGGCTTCGCGTGGCGCAGCCGCGCGGAGAACGACGGGCGACGCGTGGTCCGGCGCAGCCTGAACGAGGTGAGAGCAACTAAACCGCAGATCCGGCATTATCCCCGCGCTACGGAGCCGTTTCGCGGAGGTCTGACGATGGAAGACCAGAATCGGATGACCCTGGTTTTGAGTGCTATCGCCCTCGCCGTTGCCATCGTGGCCACGATCACGATGGAGCGCGTCAACATGCCTGCGGTCAGCAACGACGCAGCTCCCGGAACAGTCGGACTCGCCAGGCCGCACCCACCGCTGGACCGCGCGGCCGGTGAGCCGATCCAGACGGTCGGCGGCCCGTCCAGCGCGAGTTTTCGCGGACGTCCCTGATTGAACGCCGGGACTACGGTGACAGTACTGTCACCGTAAGCCCCCGAGAAGCTTCTCGGATGATGATCTTGATTGCCCAGGGTCAGAGCTGCCCAACGGCGAACCTTTTCCCTGAGTACTTTCGGCCGGCTGAAAACCCCTTGAGGGAAGAGCGATCCATTCGAGCATAAGTGGCGCGCGCGCCCGATTGAACGACCATATCGTCACTGGTTGACGGACGCCGATATCGCGTCTTGCAGTCCTGGACTGGAGGCGGCGCCGACGTCGGCTGGCCATCGAAATACGACGTCTCAACCATTCCGAAGGCAAAACCTCCATTCCCTCTGATAGCGTGTTGAGCGACGAGGCCGCGCTCCCTGACGACATCGAACCTCACCGTCCGCACCAGAGGCTCGCACTTCCGATCGAGAGGAAACTGAAGGTCAGATGCCCGCAGCTGTTCGAGGGCTTCTCCCGGCTGGTAGACAATATCGATTTCGAGCCCTCGCCCCTTCCTGTTTCCCTTCACGTTTGCATTCACGGTTGCCGGGTCAATCAACCCCTCCCCCGTTTCTGACGACGGATCGAACGCAAAGACCTTCGTAATACGCGGACGTCCCTTCCTCGCGAACGCGCTAAATTCAGCCAAACCGGCCCCGAGCGAATGACCGACTGCAACAATCTGAGTCCGCTTTCGGAAGCAGCCCATTTTTGCAACCCTTCCGACGATCGCATCAACATTGCGCGACAATTGCTGATAGGCCTCGTCCGCAGCCCAGCCGGTGTATCTGCGGCCGTTGCTGATGAAATCGCGCAAACCTGCGGTCCCACGGAAAACAATACTTACCTCCACACAGCGATCCGTTCGTCTGCGCGCCCACACGTTGAAGGCAGGCCCCACGCCAAAGGCGAGTCGGCGTCGAAGCCAGCCAGCAGATGCTCGCTCGCAAGACTCATCCTCGGGATAAGCGGCATCCTTGTCGTGAAGGCAGGTGATGTATCCTTCGCTGCCAAATTCGTACCGCCATCCTGTCAGTAACTTCCTTGCGTGATCCGAAAGATCTCCCGCGGCAGGCAACCCAAGCGCCCCCAAAGTCAGCTCGACGTCCGATCCCGTCGGTTGAGTGCGGGCCGTTTCAAAGTTGCCAACAGGCAGATAAGCGGCTGCAGCCTGCATGGCGTAGGGCGCGTAATAGCGAGCACACGGTGCCGAGTACTCGGCACTGATCAGACGTCCCCCTTCTGCCGTGCGATAACCGCACGGCACACGAAGCTGAGGTGCCCTGGGCCCTGCCTGTGCGGTTGCTGGATGCGGCGTCAAGAACAACAGAGCGACTGGAATCAGGAAAAAAGCCTTTGAAATTGTCGGCAACATTGATTGTCTCCCAACGATGCAGGTCAATTGCGCGATAGATTACCTGAGATTGCAATAACGCTTACAGCACTTCATTCAGCGGCCCTGTTTGGACGTTTTTTCGAGCCGGTCCAAACAATCGTTACGATTGCCAAGTAGACAGCGAATATAGTGAGTACTAATCCGAACCCGTTGCCTGCCTGATTAGCGATGATCAGCGCCTCGTGCATCGGATTATACTGCTCAGTCCCGACACGGCCGCCAAAAAGCATGCACGCCCCTACACGACCGGCATTCTGTGTGCATGTGTCATGCACGAGATTTGCGGTCGCAAGCGCAGGCCCGAAGTACGGCAAGATCGCAAATGCCGTGACGACAGCCACTCCCACTCGAAGACGGCTCTGGACTGATGTCCATCCCAGACTCATGACAACCAGGCACAAGCACAGCCATGCACTTACGCCGGCATGGAAAGCATAAAGCCATCTGGCATCTGTGCGAGAGGCAGTCATCACCCAACCAGCACAGGCCTGTAACGCAAAGCTAATGATAGTACTTGCCGGCAGCGAAGCGACGTTACATGGCCCCGATTGATCCAAGCCGCAGCCTGCCACCAGGGCGAAGGTCGAGGTAAGACCTATGATTATTATTGGCAGGAATGGAATGATTACGAGCAAAAGCAATATGAGGCGCCAAAAAAAACGACCTGAGTGGCTCGAGGAAGTCCTGATCATGGCGGATGCCAAACCTAAATTGCGCCGTCACGACGAAGCGTGCGCGTAACACAATATGAGTCACCAAGCCGTCATAAGGTACGGGTCGGCGGCAGCAAAATGCTCAAACAGAAGACGTAAATATCCACAACGCAACCAAACGGAGCATTGCTGGAGGGCATATCAATGTCAACTGAGTGGAGGACGAATTCGGTTGATTTCCGAGAGCCAGCCCCTCCCCCTCCACTCGATCCAGCGTCCATCGCTCCAGCACGCTCCCCAAGCGGTAAGCACCATGATCCAGTGCGCTGCACCGTAATCCGCGCGGACATAGACTGAAAACGCCAACGTCGTCGGCATTCGTCTGTTTATCGGCTACCACCCCCACCTCACCCAGCCTATACAAAGCCACTTAACCGCTCTTCGCGGCAGGAGACTCCCATGACCAGTGAAAAAGGCCCGAACATCAAGAAGAAGCAGAAATGCAAGAACTGCGAGGGCAAAGGCCTGCTCAAGAAGGGCGACAAGGTGGTGAAGTGCCAGCGCTGCAAGGGCACGGGCGTGCGCTGACGATGGGTTGATGACCGCCCCGCCGCGCTAATTCGCGCGGACGCCGCCGGCAAAATGCTTCTCGACGATGTACTTCGAATGCACCACGATCGGCTCCACCAGCTCGAAATCGGTGGCGCCGCCGACGTAGAATGTGCGGTCGGCGCCCTGCATGCGGGCGAGGTCGGCGTAGATGCCGGTCTTGATCTGGTCCGGCGTGAAGTGCTGGAAATAGGTGAACTCGTCGAACGTGTGCCAGCGCGGCTGGCTGGTGTCGATCGTGCCGCCGAGCAGTTTGGTCAGGCGCTTGACCTCCGCGATGACCTCGTCGCCGGTCTGCTTGTCCCTGGGGCGGGTGTAGAACTGCGTGAACATGTTGCCGCTGTCCTGGAACTGCCGCGCGACCGCCCATGGCGTACCCTGTGCAGTGAGCGGCAGCACCGGCGCGACCGGCGCATCCATCTTCATGTCGATCCAGAACGTCGTCATGCAGTACGGATTGAACGTGATCTCGTGATTCACTTTCTGCTCCGCGGCATTGGGAGCAAGGCCGAGCTGCGCGAACACGTCCTTCGTCAACGGACAGGCGAGCACCAGATAGTCATAAAGCTTGCTATCCTTGACGATCTTGAGCTCGTTCAGATCCTGCTCGGGATACTCCATGTCGATCCGGACGCCGGCCGCCGTGCGCTCGATCTTGGTGATGTTGACGTTGAGCCGGACGTTGAGGCGCCAGGACACCCGTTCCCACAGCCGCTGAAACCCGTCGGTGAAGCGCCGCGGCCAGCTCCCGATGATCCAGTTGACCGGGCCGAGCCCGAACACCATCGGAAAGAACGTCCGAACCGACATGTAGCGCAGCGCATAGGGCGTCGCGATGTCGTCGAGCTGGCCGTAGCCCATGATCGTGATCGGAAACTGGAACAGGGTTGCCAGCGGCATCAGATCCTGTTTTGCGAGCCAGGACTTGAAGTCAACGCAGAGCTCGGGACGCTCGTGGATCTTGTCGAGATAGTCCGGCGCGTCGATGACGCCGCTCAGCTGCCAGCGAATATAAAGATATCGAACCGCCGCCCAGAGGAAGGTCCACAACGAGATCGTGGACTTGGCGTAGGGGTCGTAGAGCGCGGCATCCCTGAGCGATCGGTACGTGAAGCTTTTGCCATCAGGCGCGATGTCGATCGAGGTATAGGGCTCCTCGGCATAGGTGGTCGCGCCGACCTCCTCCGCGATCTCCAGCGTCTCCTGGTAGGCCCAGGTGACGTAATTGGCACCGAGGTCATAGCTCATGCCGTCGACGGTGAGACTCTTGCAGAGCCCGCCGATCTGGCCGAGCTTCTCCAGCACCGTGACGTTGTGAAACCCGTTCTTCGACAGGAACCATGCGGTCGACAGGCCCGCCGGGCCCGCGCCGATGATTGCAATGGTCGCGTGGCAGTCGACGGCGTCGATGCGGGTCATGGGTTTTCCAGGGTGAAGCGCGGATGTGTCGGGCCGATCCCGGGACGATGATGCCGTGATGCGGTGGTATCGTTCAACTTTAGATCGACTATAAGCCAGCATGCATACTGCTGGTTTTCTCGCGACGGCGCAAGCTCTGGTTGTGATCGATTCCGTCATCCCGCAAATGGGAGCCGTCCCGGCGTGTGCAACCTCGATTGGCACTTCCTGCGGCAAGGCGCGTTGCGGTCTTGTCGAAGGAGATGCAGATGACCAAGACCGACGCGCAAGGCGCCAAGACCGGGACATCGCCGACGGATTCGGCAGCGCTCAACCCCGGCGATGAAGCCGCACCGGGGACGACGGGCACCGGCGAAGACGTGTGCCCCGATTGCCATGGCAAGGGGCGGATCGACGGCGCTCCCTGCGCGACGTGCGGCGGCAGCGGCACCGTGATCCGGGCCGTCGGCGGGGCCTGAGCAAAGCGCGGGAGCGCGGTGCTTGAGCCAGGCTGTGGCTTTCGATCGCAGCTTCATTGTTCCAGCAACGAACAGCCTGCATCCGTGTTTTCGGGATGCGAGACACAATGAGGCGCGCCATGACCAGGGATCCCGGACTGAAGCCCGACGATTTTCCCATCGAAGCCGACAAGGACAAGCTCAGGACCCACAAGGGCGAGCCGGTCGCCTCGGCCGAGTCGGAGAAGATCGCGGATCAGATCGCCGAACGGCTGAACGAGCATGCCCACCGGGAAGAGCAGGATCGTTGGTCGGCCTAGGTGCTTCGCCTTTGCCGGCACCCATCCGGAAAGAACAATGCCGATAGGAACTGCTTTGTAGGAACGACATGGGGCCGTTGCGTATTGGGCCGCGCCGGGTCGTTGCGATTCCGGCACTGGCGGCCTCGGCTCGAAGCCCCGCCCCCGGGCCACAGGCCGGGGCCGCCTGATGGGGATCAGCCCGTCATCTTAACCCGTCATGGAGCGCTGCGCGAAAGACCATGGAGGCGCCCACACCAGGGATGCAAAACCCGCTTCGACAGGCGCGGCTCTACGGCTACCTGATCGAACGCGAGGGCGCGCTGTTTCATCCCGGCGGCGGCCACCCGCTGTGCAGCGCAGGCATGACGCGACGCATGATCGAGGCTGGCTGGCTGGTGAAAGCCGGCGACCACTATGAGCTGACGCCGCAAGCGCAGGAAATGATCGCCTCGCGCGCGATGAGTTCGGGGTGAGTCGTCGGCGCTGGTGCGGCATTTCCGCGCCCGCGCAGGAACGGGTGCGTGCCGAGATCTTTGCCTCGGCACGACATGCGACGTCAAGCAAAGGAGCGCACATGAAAAAGCTGGTTCTCGCGGGGCTGGTTGCGGCTCTCGCATTTCCTCCTGCCGCATTCGCGCAAGGCGCGGGTACCTCCAGGACCGGGTCGAGCATCGACTCGCCGGGCACCGGCGGCACGACGGGAGCGGGAGCCTCCAGCCTCAACACGTCATCGGACAACAACGGCGGCGGCGCGAGCGCACCGGCCAAGTCGTCGACGACGCGGCCAGGCGACAACGACACCAGGCAAACGCAAGGAGGCCAGCAGGCCATGCCAGGCTCCGGCTCCACGGGAGCCAACCGCAAATAGGCGCGCCGCGAACGATTGACCGATTGCCCTCACGCTAAAGGCCCGGATGATGATCCGGGCCTTGTCTCGTCACCACCAAGGATCCCAATAGGGCGGCGGAGCGTAGGCGTAAGGTACAGAATAGGCCCGCCGCACGACGCGCGGTCCATAATAGCCGTAGGGCGGGCCATAGTAGCGCGGGCCATAATAGGCATCGGCCCGGAATTTTATTCCGACCTTTCGGCGCCCCGCCGAGGCGCGCCCTCATCCCGCCAGCGACTTCCTCGTCGCGCGAAGAATATCGTCCGACAGCTTGGGATCGTCCACGGCGCGGGCGAGCACGAGGGCGCCAACCATGGATGCGGCCGCCGCGAGCGCCTTGTCCTCACGCTGCCGCGGCTTCAGCGTGGCGGCCATCCGGCTGCTCAGCAGGGCGATCGTGCCGCGCACGCCGGCGGTGAAGCGCGCTCTCAGGCCGCCGCCTTGACGTGACACCTCACAGGCGAGCGCAGCGAAGGGGCAGCCGGCGGCGGGATCGTCGCGATGCCCCGGCGAGAGATATTGCGAAACATAGTCCTCGAGTTCGAACGCCTCGGGCAATTCCTGGCCTTTGGCCTCGATCGCATGGGCCACGGCTTCCTCGATCAGCCGCTCCTTGGAGCCGAACTGGCTGTACAGGCTGCCGTGCGTCATCCCGGCCGCCTCGGCGAGCGCGTCGACACCGACACCTGCGATGCCGCGCTCCCGCAGCAGGCGCGAGGCGGTCTCGAGAATATGCTCGCGATTTTTGGCGGCCTGTTCCTTTGAAACGCGCATGGCACTGATCCTTGGGTGCCGGGATTGGGCACTGGGACTTGACTTTTATAATTACGATCGTCATGTATATCAATAGTTACGATCGTAATCAAACGATTTCAGGCCCGGTCGTGGCGTCGGAGAGGCATTATGAACAGGATTACACCGAAGATCGCGCTGGTGACCGGCGCCTCCTCAGGCATCGGCCAGGCCACGGCGGAGCGGCTCGCGAACGCCGGCTACAAGGTGTTCGGCACCAGCAGGCGGGGCGCGCAGCCGGGCAAGCAGGCGTTCGAGATGCTGGCTCTCGACGTCACCAGCGATGCATCGGTGGAAGCCGCCGTCGGCGAAGTGATCCGGCGCGAGGGCCGCATCGACCTGCTCGTCAACAACGCCGGCTTCGGCGTTGCCCCCGCCGGCGCGGAAGAGAGCTCGATGGAGCAGGCGCGCGCGATTTTCGAGACGAACTTCTTCGGCCTGATCCGGATGACGCGCGCCGTGGTGCCGCACATGCGCCGCCAGGGAAATGGTCGCATCATCAATATCGGCTCGGTGCTCGGCTTTCTGCCGATGCCCTATGGCGCGCTCTATGCCGCGACCAAGCACGCGGTGGCGGGCTATTCGGAATCGCTCGACCATGAACTGCGCACGCGGGGCATCCGGGTCTCGGTGGTCGAGCCCGCCTACACCAAGACGCCGTTCGACGCGAACTTTATGGAGCCCGACGCCACGCTCGACGAATATCGCGAGGCGCGCGCCGGCGTGACCAAGCGGGTGAACGAGGTTATGGCGACGGCCGAACAGCCCGGCGTCGTGGCCGAGACGGTGCTGAAGGCCGCGAGCGCGGCGCGCCCGCAACTCAAATACGCGGCCGGCAGCCTTGCGAAGCGCCTGCGATTGCTGCGCAGGTTTGCGCCCGCAGCCCTGGTGGATGCCGGGATTCGAAAGGATTTGCGGCTCGATGCGACGGCGGCGCCGCAGCCCGCCCGCACCGCGCGGGCGTTCTGAGGGCGACTCAGCCCTCCACCCGCCACAGCCGCCAGCGCTCCGGCACGCCCTTGAGCTGGTGTACGCCGTGATCGGCGAAGCGGATCCCGGACTGCGTCGCCAGCAGCTCCTTCACCGCGCTGGAGACCAAGACCTCGCCGGCGCGTGCCTTGGCGGCGACGCGGGTGCCGATGTGAAAGGCGAGGCCGACCGCCTCGGTGCCGCTCACGGTGTATTCGCCCGCATGCAGGCCGACCCTGATCTCGAGGCCGAGCGTACGCACCGCCTTCTGGATCGCGGCCGCGCAACCGATGCCGGCAGCCGGCGTCTTGAACGTCGCCAGCACGCCGTCGCCCGTTGTCGTGACTTCCTTGCCGCGCGAATTCTTCAGCTCCTTGCGGACCGCCGCGTAATAATGGCCCATGATCTTGGTCCAGCGGACATCGCCGAGCTTTGCAGCCTTCGCGGTGGAGCCGACGATATCGACGATCAGGATCGTGGCGAGCGCTCGCTTGAGCTCGCTGTTGCCTGCGGCCGGTCGGCGCCGCAGCACGATCGCGCCGGCGAGAGGTTCATAGCGATGGTTGCGGCGCCGCGCGATCGCCGCCTTGGCGTAATCCTGGGCACGCTGCGCGCTGCCGCAGCGAATTGTCTTCTCCTGCGGCAGACGGGTCCAGTAGACCTTGCGTCCGTCGCCTGCGCCCTGGACCTCCACGGCGCCCCATTTCAGGAGGATCGCCGTGCCGACGCGCCGGACGCACCACGCCTTCGACGTGTAACCCGATACGTTCGACTGATGGATTCCGATGCGGAGGAATTTTGGCATGAACGTGCGGCCGATCGAAGCAACGTTTGGGCGACCCAGGGTCAAGCGTAGTGACACACTCCGGCATTGGCAATACGATCCGCGGTCTAGACCTGTTCATTTCAAACCAGTGCAATATGCAAAACTATTTCCGCGCTTCTTATGAAGCCGCCCTGTTGTCGGCCGCGCTCGCAATCGTCGCCTTGCCCGACATGGCGCGTGCGCAGTCGGGAAGCGCCGGCGGCAGCATCGGCAATGACGAAAAATCGCTGTCCGGTTCGCGCGAGACGCCGCGGACGGCCGAGCCTTCGAAGCCGGCACGGCTCAGCAAGCCCGCGGACGACGAGCCGCGCCGCGCGCCGCAAAAGAGCGGCGGAGGCAGCAATCTCGACGGAGCATGGGTTCTGACCAGTGTCGGCACGCCCTGCGGCACCTCCTCCGACACGGTGGTCATCACCGGCGGCAAGTTGGTCGGACAGTACGGCACCGCTCAAGTCAGTCCGAACGGCTCCACCTCCGGGGTCGGTGCCGCCGGAAGCCTGACCTGGACCATGTCCGGGCGGTTCTCAGGCCGCAGCGGCTCCGGGTCGTTCCGACGATCCGATGGATGCGTCGGAAGCTGGACCGGATCGAAACAGTGATCGTCGCATATCGGCTTTGCCTCACCCCTGATACGCAAACAGCTCGATCGGCTCGCTGAAGCCGCGCACACCGTGCTCGCCAACGCGCTCCAGATCGAACTGGCCGCCGACGAGATCGGCGAAGTCGCGTGACAGCAGCACCGTCTTTCCCAATTGCTTGGTCAAGGCTTCGAGGCGCGAGGCCATGTTGACGGCGGGACCGATCACGGTGAAGTCGAGCCGGGTGGACGATCCGATATTGCCGTACATG
The DNA here is from genome assembly GCF_023073035.1 of Bradyrhizobium sp. 62. Taxonomy (NCBI): domain Bacteria; kingdom Pseudomonadati; phylum Pseudomonadota; class Alphaproteobacteria; order Hyphomicrobiales; family Nitrobacteraceae; genus Bradyrhizobium; species Bradyrhizobium sp. 62. The sequence goes on along the minus strand of NZ_JADPIT010000036.1, from coordinate 74,958 downwards.
ACGTCGCCGACATGGACGCCGATGCCGTAGTTCAGCGGCGCGCGGCCGGTGCCGTCGTTGCGCGCGTTCAACGCGATCATGGCCTGACGGGCTTCGGTCACGGCATGCAGCAGGTTTGCGCCGGCCTCGGGCTCGCTCAGCGGAAAGATGGCGAGCAGGCCGTCACCGATGAATTTCAGGATCTCGCCGCCATGCCGCGCGATCGGCTCCGACATCGCGTCGAAATAGTCGTTGAGCAGATCGATGACGTCGTCGCGCGGCCAATTGTCGGAAATCTTGGTGAACTCGCGCAGATCGCAGATCATGATCGCGGCGCGCACCGTCGTGCCGGTGCCGCGCCGCGTGGCGCCGGCCAGGATGAGCTCGCCGGCGTGGGAGCCAACATAGGTCTCGAGCAGCGTTCGCGCCAGCCGGTTCTTGATGCGAATCTCGCTGACCAGCGCCAGCACAGGCAATATATTCTTCAGGGCGGCGACATGGGCGTCATCGAAACCGCCGGGCCTGTCGGTCGCGAAGGTGACGAGATGGCGCTTGCCGAGCGTATGATAGAGCGGCCAGGCCACATAGTCGGTCAGGCCCTGCGCGCGCATCTCGCGATAGAGCGCGTGCTTGCGGCCGAGCGCTGGGTCCTGCTCGAGATTCTCGCGCACCTCGGTTGCGCCGTCGAACATTTCGTTGGCGGGACTGCCGATGTATTCGGACCGCTCGCGGACGTCGTAGTCGACCCGCGCAATCTCCGCCTCGCGCATGCCGTCGGCCCACATGAAGCGGGCGCCCAGCCATTGCGGATGCTGGATCAGCACGTGAACCGTCGACCGCGCCAGCGGAATGCCGGCCTGCTGAAGCCGGATGCACATCTCGGCAAAGATCTTGTCGATGAAGCGCTCGTCGCGCGTGCCGTTGATCAGCCAATCGACGACACCGTCGGATAGCGTGGCGTTCTTGTCTCGCGCGGTCATATCTGCCCGTTCATATCGTGGCTGCCCATATCGTGCTCTGGGCAGCGGCTGCATCAGGGCAGATATCGTGCTCCGGCGCGACGGCGTCAACCTAGCCAGTTGCACGGATTGTGCGCACCGCTCCGGCGGCGGGACGCGGTTCAGCCGACGATCTGAATAGAGCTCAGCACGGCCAGCCCCGACACAAGCGCAAGCGTCGACGCCCCCGTCAGTTCGACCTTCAACGTGTTTTCGTGCGAAATCGAAAAATCCGTGCCGTCGAGACGGATGCCGCAGTCGCCGCGCGCCGCATAGATCAGATGCGTGCCGGCGGACAATCGCCGCTCACCGGGCGCCTTAAGCGCTTCGAGCTCAAGCGCCACCGCACCGCGCCGGCCCATCAAATTCACCACCTCGACTGGCCCTTCTTCGAGCCTGGTCACGATCTCGAGTTCGCCGGTGAATCGCACCGTCGTGAACGGCTCGCGCTCGTCGAATTCCTGGGTGGGCGATTTCAGCACCAGCCCGCGGCCGCCGACCACCATTTGCAAACGGTCGATGCCGGGCATATGGGAGAACGGCCCGGGCGCCACGATTGGCGTGGCGGCGAATCGCCACAGCAGGCTATCCCAATCCTTCACTTGGGCATCGGCGCGATGCGCGTCCGCGATATCGGTGAAAATGCCGCCGCCGTTCTTCCAGGGCGAGCGGGTGTAGTCTTCGGATTTCAGCAGTGTGGTTTCCATGCGTTGAAGTGGTCCGAGCAAGGCGTACGGGGCGATATCGCCCGTGCATCATGCGCGGGATGGACCGGCTTTGCCAACCGCTTAAATGCATTGCCTGGTGCCTGCGACGCACTCGTTTGAGCAGCGGTCCCAGGGAGCGCCAGACACCCGCTGTCACTTACTCCGTCAGAGTTGGCGGCAGCAAGGGGGGCTTACGCTCTACTCGATTCTCCGAGCTGGATTCGGTGCAAGCGGCAGACAGCCATTGCTCTTTTTGCAGCAGGTCGATCTCCCATGAACGCAGCCTTATCTCACAGGAGGTTGTTACATTTTTCGACGGATAGATTGTGGCTCTCGTCATGATGACGAGCCGACTATCGGCTTTCACCGCTGCCAGGAAATCATCCCACTTGACGAAATTTCCACGGGAGTTGCAGCTCTTGTCTCTGTCCGGGCACTCCACCTCCCAGGCGGCAAACAGTGTTTCGTGGCTTACGGCCGAGCCGGCGCTGACCGGAAATGGTCGCGCTTCGCTTTCCCGCTTGAATTCCAATGTTCCGTCCTTGAGTCCGGAACTCCCAAACTCGTACCACCGGTGCTCGATCTTTCGATCACCCATCGCAAGCGTTATGTATTCGCGACGGATGATTGCGTTGTGCCCGACGTCCCCCTCGTTCGAATAGGCCATGTTCGCGATGAGAGCGAGATTATTGTCCTGCCCAGGATAGTTTTTTCCGAGCTTATCGACCGTCGTCAGGACAATCTGGTCGGACGGGAACAGTCGGATCACCGCTCCCCGGGCAAAATTGAGTAACTGCCAGAGGACACCGCCGAGCGAGAGCATGAATGCCACCAACGCAATGATCTCGGTCTTACGACCGATGCGAAGGCCGAATACGCTCCAGGTCAGATCAGGCTCGGCAGGTTGAAAAATTGCTGCCGGCTCCTTCCTCTCCGTCGCTGCCGCTTCTACGTCATGTGTTTTCGACATCGCCGGCCGTCATCGCGGAGGCGAGGGCGGAGGCTCGCGCGGAGGAGCCATCGGAGGCGGCGGCGGCTCCCTGATCGCAGGCATCGTCGGAGCTGACGGTTGCGTGCGTGCCGGCGGTTCACGCGGCGGCGGAGCAGGAGGCGGCGGCGGCTCGCGTGGCGGCGGCGGCAGGGGAAGCTGCACGTCGCGTAGCGGCGGCTCGCGCGGCGGCGGAGCCGCCGGCTGATTGGGCCGGACAAACAGGAAATCAAAGGCGCCACTCAATTTAAGAGCAGCAGGCATGGCCTCGGGATGTGGAGGCGCTTCGTCGATCGATTGAACGGCCATCGGCACACCTGGCTTGACGAACGAGATTGCATCCGATCTCACGTCATAAACTGTCCGCGCCTCGGCAGGCGTCACGTCAAAGGTCGCAGATACGAGCGAAGCCAGCACCAGAAAGTTGTCTAGGGTCGCCATGGATCAACTCCGGAAAAGGCATTGCGCTCAAATAATCATTCCGGACAACACTCGCCCGCCACCACCTCAGGATGCACAAATTTGGCAATACGCGCAAGAGGCTTCGAACCTCGAGGCAGTGGGCGGCCCCCGGCCACGCCGCGAGGATGCGCAGAATTTGTCGCCTGATATGAAGCAAAGCACCAGCGGCTACGGAACGGGCAAGTTCAAGGCTGCGCGCACTTGACCAGCGGACATTTGCTTCGGCGAGCGGCCAGCCGGTCCCTTCAGGCGCCCTTCACCCCCTTGCCGCCTTCAGCTTCGGCAGCGTCTCGACGATCTTCTGCTTGCCGTCGCCGATCTCGGCGAGGAATCTGGCGCGGTCAACGTCGCCGTTCTGGTCCCAGCTTGCTTCATCACGCGCAATCTGAATCTCGTGACGGCGAAGGCCGAACGGGATGCGGAGAACTGCCCCGTCCACCCCGTGGTGCCGCAACCTGTTCCGGGTCTATTGATTACTTCGTCGTCAGTGCCGCGACCGGGCGCCACGCAACATCAGGCGCGCTCTCAACCAACTGCCGGCAGCGGTCGCGCATCAGTTCAGCAGGGCGATCCGGGCCGCGCATATTCAGCACGGCTTCGAAATCAGCGAGTGCAGCCGCAAAATGGCGCCCGCGGTAGTTAGCGAGGCCCTGTTCATAGCGTACGATCCAATCAAGCCTCTCCCCGCCGCTCTCCCCGGCAAGTCCGATCAATTCGTAGACCGCAAAGCCCTCCTCACGTCCATACACGGCGATACTGTCGATCTCGCGCGTGACGATGGCGCCGCGTGCGAGACGTTCGGTCGCTTCGCCAATGAGGATTTGCGTGCCGTAGGATTTGTTGGCGCCCTCGAGGCGGCTCGCGACGTTCACGGCATCGCCGATCACGGTATAGTTCAGGCGCAGCTCGGAACCGATATTGCCGACCAGCATGCGGCCGGAATTGATGCCGATCCGGATCTGGAGCGGCTGGCCAAGATCGTCGGCAAGGCCCGACGCCGCGATCGCCCTGCAACAGCCGAGCGCCGCACGGCAGCAGCGCAGCGCGTGGTCGGCCTGCGGCTGCGGCGCGCCCCAGAACGCCATGACGGCGTCGCCGATGAACTTGTCGATGGTGCCGCCATTGGCGACGACGGCCTCGGAGGCGAGGTCGAGATAGCGCGACAACAACGGCACCACGCGATCGCCCAGCCGCTCGGACAGCCCGGTGAAGCCGGCGATGTCGACGAACATCACGCTGAGCTCCTGAATGCTGCCACCTGGCCTTGCCTCGACGCCCTGGCGCAACAGCGAGCGGACCAGATCGGCCGGGATGAACTTGCGAAACGCGGACAGGCCGGCCGCCATCTCGGCGATCGCGCCGGACAGGCTCGCGATCTCCTTGAGCCGCGACGGATGGCGGCGGACCTGCTCCAGTGCGAAGGCTTCGACATGGCGGAGCTCGCCGACGACGCGCGACAGCGGTGCGGCGATGACGGAACGCGCCAGCATCGCCGAGGCCAACGCTGCGAGCACGGCGCCGATGCCAAGGCCGATGATCAGGCGGCGCAATGTCGTCTCGACCGGACCGAGGAACTCGGCCTCGGGGATCACGGTTGCGAGCGACCAGCCGGGAAACGGCAGCGGCGTGAGCGCCACTTCGTAAGCGCCGCCAGCCGATGTCAGCCGACTTCGCCAGGCTGCCTTGCGGCCATCCTCGCCGGCCTTCACGAGTGCCATCCGCGCCAGCGGTAGCAGCGTCGTATCGCCCTTCGCAGCGTGCAGCTCGTCGGCGTCCTTGTCAGGCGCCGCGATCAGCTCGCCGCTGCCGTCGATGATGAAAGCCGTTCCGGTGCGCCCCACCTCGAGCTGCGACAGGAAGCGCGCGAGCCTGGTGTATTCGATGACGATGGCGAGGACGCCTTGCCGCTCCTGGTAGACATCGATCGGACCGGCAAAGGCAATCGATGGCCGCTCGCCGGTCGGATGGTCCATGACCTTGAACCACTGCGGCTCCCCGGCCGCCAGCCCGGTCTTGAACCAGGCGCGATCGGCGACGCGAAAATCGGTCGGCTCGAAACGGCGATTGGCGAATTCGATATCGCCGGGCACCACCTCGTATTCGTCGATGCGGCGCTGGCCGGCATGATCGGCCAGCGAGATCTCCATCATCTCCAGGCGGCGGTCGCCGAGCTTGTGCGCGGCGAAGAAGGTCCCGTCGGGCCAGCCAAAGGCGACCCAGGAGATCGTCGCCTGCGACTGCAGTTGCGACAGGAACACGAATTCGCGCTTGTCGGCCTCGCGGGTGTCGAGCACGTTCTGCAAGAACAGCGTTCGAATGGCGGTGTGGGCCGCACGCGCCTCGTCCACAATCGCGGCGACCTCCTTGCGGACAGCGGCCACGATCTGCTCGTTGATGGTCGATGCGAGCTGCCGGCTCGCCGCCTCCGCCGTGCGCCACCACAACAGGCTGGAGAGGGCGGCGGTCAAAAGGATCGCGGTCAGGACCAGCGCCGAGACGGCGAGGCGGATGCTGACCGTCAGCTTCGCGATCGCGCGCAGGTGCCGTCCGGGATCAACATTCATAGCTGTTTCCGTTCTCCGGCAAAGCGGCGACCGACCATCTCCTATTACCGCTCTACGTGGCACGCGTGCATTCGTTACCTGTGGCAGGCGCCGCGCGTCGCCGCCAATGCTCTCCGGCTAAGGTCTCGATAGAGACTAGGCATTGGATTGACCGGCCCGTCACCCGCTAATCCGATCCAAGCGCAGAGCCCGTGCGCCCATCTAACGGCCTCACGAACTCGTGACCTGCTCGATCGGTAACGCGAGCGGCTGCGGGGCGAACCGAACAAGGCGCTCTTCGCCTGCCAGGCGATGCCATCTCGAACAGGAGAAACTTCGATGTCTGCCAAACTTGCCGTGACCACGCTCGTTCTCGCCGGCGCCATGTCGACCGCACTTGCCACGCTGGCCACTGCTGCTCCGCTGACCAAGGCCGAGGGCGACGCGGCCGTCGCCGCCAAGAAGGAAAAATGCTTCGGCGTCGCGCTGAAGGGCCAGAACGATTGCGCGGCCGGACCGGGCACGACCTGCCAAGGCACCTCGACCGCCGACTTCCAGGGCAATGCATGGAAATTCGTCCAGGGCGGCACCTGCACCAGCATCGAGCTGCCGGGTGGCAAGAAGGGCTCGCTCAAGCCGGTCTGACGCGCTGCGTCGCGACCATCACAACACGGAAGAGCGGAGAGAGACCATGACGACGGCAATCGCGCCTGACATGTCTGCGGTGCCCCTCCGCTATTCCGCGCCCATCGGCGGCGTCGCCGGGACCAGCTTCAAGCCTGAACATCTTCAGGCGATCCTGGGCGCGAAACCACAACGCGGCTTCTTCGAGGTCCACGCCGAGAACTACATGGGCGCAGGCGGACCGCCGCACCGCGCGCTGGAAGCGATCCGCCGCGACCATCCCATCTCACTGCATGGCGTGTGCATGTCGATCGGCGGACCACAGCCGCTCGACAAGGCGCATCTGGCCCGCTTTCGCGGACTGGTGGCACGTTACCAGCCCGCGCTGGTATCCGAGCATCTCGCCTGGTCGACGCATGAGACCAGCTTCTTCAACGATCTGTTGCCGCTACCCTACACCGCGGCAACGCTCCGGAACGTCTGCGATCACATCGATCAGGTACAGGACGCGATCCGCCGCCCGCTGCTGCTGGAAAACCCGTCGACCTATGTCGCCTTTCGCGAATCGTCGATGAGCGAGACCGATTTCATCCGCACTGTTGCCGAGCGGACCGGCTGCGGGCTGCTGCTCGACATCAACAATGTATTCGTATCAGCGACCAATCACGGCTTCTCGGCACTCGACTACCTCGCGGACTTTCCGCTGCCGCGCGTCGAAGAGATCCATCTCGCCGGCCATGCCGAGCAGGCCGACGACGAAGGCGATCTGCTGCTGATCGACAGCCATGACAGCCCGGTCGCGGACGCCGTGTGGAAGCTGTACGAGATCGCCGTCCGGCGCCGCGGCGGCGTGCCGACGCTGATCGAGTGGGACAGCAAGATCCCGGATTGGGCGGTCCTGCAAGCGGAAGCCGCCGCCGCGCAGGCGATCCTCGACCGTTGCCGCCCGGTCGGGCTGACGGGAGATCGTCATGCCGCCTGAGCCTGACCTTTGCTTTGCCGCAGCCTTTGCACCGGCGCTGCTGGACCCGGTGCGCCCTGCGCCCGAGATCGTGACCGGCCCGAACGGCAAGGCCAATGGCAAGCGCTACGACGTCTACCGCAACAACGTCACGGTCAGCCTGATCGACGCGCTCGCCGCGATCTATCCGGCGGTGCAGCGCATCACCGGCGCCGGCTTCTTCCGTGCCATGGCGCGCTTCCACGTTCGCCTGACGCCACCGATCTCACCCCTGCTGTTCGACTACGGCCGCGACTTCCCCGCCTTCATCGCGCAATATGAACATGCGCAGATGATGCCATGGCTCGCAGATGTCGCACGCATCGAGCGAGCCTGGCTCGATGCCTATCACGCCGCCGACGCCGCACCGCTGTCGCCGGCGCAGCTTGCCGCTGTTGCGCCGGATCGGCTGGGCGATCTCGTTCTCCTACCGCACCCGGCGACGAGAATCGTGCGGTCGCAATTCGCGGCGGTGACGATATTCGCCGCCAACCGCGACACGTCGCCGGTCGGGCGCATCGACGCTGCGACACCGGAAGACGCGTTGGTCACGCGCGCCGAATTCGATGTCGTGGTCCGGCACCTGCCGCCGGGCGGAGCAGTATTCGCGAGCAGCCTGATGTCGGGTCGGCCGCTCGGCGAGGCCGCCGCACGCGCGCTGGACGCGGCGGCCGACTTCGACATCGCTTCGAACATCACCGGCCTGATCGAGGCGGGCGCCTTCACCTCATTCGCTTTCGGAGACGTCTGATGATCACGGACCAACGCATGCAGGCGGGCGGCGGCCTGCCCTCACTCGGACTCCTCGTCGATAAGGCCAATCATCTCGTGCAGACCATCGCCTCGCCGTCAGTCGTTCAGCTCGTGCTCCGCATCGCGCTGGCGGTGCCGTTCTGGCGTTCCGGCATGCTCAAATGGGCAGGCTTCCTCAGGCTCAACGACACCGCGGTGACGTTGTTCAGCGACGAGTTCATGCTGCATCTGCCGGGCGGGCCCTATCACTATCCGGCGCCGACCGTCATGGCCTTTCTCTCCGGATGCGGGGAAATCATGTTCCCGATCCTCCTCCTGCTCGGCCTCGGCACGCGGTTTGCGGCGCTCGGACTGCTGTTCATGACTATCATCGTCGAGCTGACCGTGCCTGACGGCTGGCCGATCCACATCACCTGGGCGGCGATGGCGCTCGGCATCATGGCCTACGGGCCGGGACGCGTCTCGCTGGACCACCTGATCTGCCGAGCGCGCGCCCCCGGGCCATAGGCGCGAGGCCTCTCACATCCCGCTCAGGCCGCTATCGACCGCGAGCGTCTGCGCGGTGACGTAGACACTCTCGTCCGAGAGGAAGAACAGCACGGCATAGGCGATCTCCCAGGCGGTGGCCTGGCGGCCGAACGGGACATGGCCCTTGCCACGGTTGGGTCGGCCGGCGCCGGCCTCGCGGCCGTTCGGGGTGTCGACGAGGCCGGGATAGACCAGGTTGGCGCGGATGCCGCGGCGCGAGCCGAAATGGGCGATGTTGCGCATGAGGCCGCCGAGCGCGGCTTTCGAGGAATCATACACCGCCATCTGCGAGCCGGCTTTCAGCGCGGCGATGGAGGAGATGAAGACGATCGATCCGCCGCTGTCGAATTTCGGCAGGCCTGCGCGGCAGCACAGCATCGGGCCGCGAACGTTGACGTCGTAGATCGCATTCCACTCCTCGGGGCTGACGGCATCGAGCCCGACCTTGCCGAAGGTGCCGATGTTGAGCACCATGCCGTCGAGCCCGCCCATGGCGCGATGCGCCTCGTCGATCATGCGCAGGACGTCGGCCTCCGACGTGACGTCGGCGGCAATCGCAAAGGCTTCGCCGCCTTCGTCGGTGATGCGCTTGACGGTGTGCTCGGCCGAGGTTCGGTTGAGGTCGGCGACCGCGACCTTGGCGCCCTCACGCGCGCACAGAATGCTCATGGCGCGGCCGTTGCCGATCGGATCGGTGGCGGCGTCGAACACGCGCTGGCCACCGCCGACGATCAGGATGCGGCGGCCCCTAAGGCGTCCCCTCCCCGGCGCTTCGCCCAGCGACTCCGCACTCGGCGGGCGGACGTAACGGTCCCGCTTGCTATCGGTATCCGTCATCTCAGGCGCCCGGCTTCTTGCCGCCGTCATAGACCGCCATCCCTGCCGCGGGATCGAGATCGGTTTCGGTCGCCTCGGTGACGCGCGCCATCATCATATAGAAGCCGAGGGCGACGATGGATTCGACGATCTCCTGGTCGCTGAAATGTTCGCGCATGGCGGCGAAGATCGCCTCGGGAACGCGGACGTTCTCGACCACTTCGCGGCCGAATTTCAGCAGCGCGCACTCGGCCTCGCTCAAGCCGGCGGCATCGTAATCGGCGCGCTCGACCGCGTCGATCTGCGCTTGCGTGCAGCCTACGCCGAGCGCGATCGGCACGTGCTGGCGCCATTCATAGGCGCCGCCTTCGAGCTGGGCTGCCTGGAGGATCAGGAGCTCGCGATTTACCGCACTGAGCTTCTGCTTGTGCAGGATCGAATTGCCGAGCCGCGTCGCCGGGATCATGTTGGCCTCGGCGTGCGCCATCATGCGGAAAATATTCAGCTTGACCGGCATGCGGTCGAACGAGGCGCGGATATCGCCGCTGGTGGTCTCCGGATCAATCAGGGGCAGCCTTGCCACGATTCTCTCCCTTGGCTTTTCGTTTCTTGTTGTCCCGCGTCCCGCCATCCGCCGCGATCAGCGACAGGAAGAAGGCGAGATAGCGGTCGATCGCCTCGATCACCTTCGGCCGCGGCGACGGTGCCGCGCCCATCACGTAATGCTCGAGACGGATGTAGATCAGCCCGGCGGCGAACAGCCGCGCGGTCTCGCGCGGGTCCGGCGTCGAGACCAGGCCGGCGAGCGCAAAGCCGCGGAAATAATCCGTCATCATGCTCTGCTCGCGCGCATAAAAATGATCGGCGAATTTGGCGCGGATGCCGGGCACGCGGTTGCGCTCGGCGGTGATGACTTTCTGGAACTGGTGCTCGCGCGGATCGGACCATTGCTCGACGAGGTCCAATGCAAACTGCCGGCAGAACGCGGCGGGCTGGCGCGCGAGCTGCTTGTAGCGCGGCTCCTCCAGCCGGCTCGCCGAACTGGCCGGACCGTGCTCGCTGACGATGGCCTCGAGGATCGCGGCCTTGCCGGCGAAGTGATTGTAGAGGCTGCTCTCGCGAATGCCGACGCGACGCGCGAGCTCGCGCATCGAGGCGCCGCCATAGCCGCTCTGCGCGAACAGATCGAGCGCCTCGGCGAGGATACGCGCGCGGGTCGTGGGCGCAGCCGCTTCCGCCGCGCTGGTGGTGTGGACAGCCATGCAACTTGACTAACGAACGATCGTTCGCTAGTCAATCGTACGAACGATCGTTCGTTTCAACTCCGCTGTCAAAGAAGCGGAGAGCAATCTGGGGAGACTAGGTCATGGCGCGCTTCGTCCATTTTTGTCTGCTGCGCGCCGCAACATTGTCATTGGTCGTAACGTCCTCGGCAATGCTGCCTGCGCGGGCCGAGGACCCAGCCGCCTATCCCACCCACAAGATCAGGATGCTGTTGCCTTATGCGGCCGGTGGCGGCGGCGACGTGATCGGGCGGCTGCTCGGCGACAGGATGGGCAAGACGCTCGGACAGAGCGTCTATATCGAGAACCACACCGGGGCTGCCGGCACGCTCGGCACCCAGATGGTCGCGGCGTCGGCGAACGACGGCTACACCATCACCGTCGGCGGCATGACCACCCATGTGCTGGCGCCGGCGATCTATCCGAAACTGCCCTACGATTCGATCAAGGATTTCACCACGATCGGGCGCATCGGCACGTCCTCGATCATGCTGGTGGCGACCAAGGATTTTGCGGCCAACGACATCAAGGGCCTGATCGCGCTGGCCAAGAAGGGCGAGCCGATCCAGTACGGAAGCTGGGGCGTGGGCTCGACCGGACAATTCTGCGCGGAAATCCTGATGCAGCAGACCGGAATCAAGATGGACCACGTGCCGTTCAACGGCATCGCCAAACTGGCCGGCGATCTGCTCGGCGGCCACATCTCGCTGGCGACACTCGACATGGCGACCGCGACGCCGCTGGTGAAGGACGGTTCGATCAAGGCGCTGGCCGCCTGCGGCGAGCGTTCGCCGAGCCTGCCGGATGTCGCCAGCTACAAGGAACAAGGCGTGCCGTTCGACCGCAGCCTGTCCTGGGCGATGTATGCGCCTGCGGGACTTGCCGAGCCGATCGCAAGAAAGCTGTCAGCGGCACTGAAGGACGCGCTCGCCGATGGCGAGGTGAAGCAGAAGCTGCTGGGGCTCGGCATCACGCCGCAATTCGTGCCGGGCGACGAGCAGCGTGACATCAACGCGCGCGACATCGCGGCCTGGAAGCAGGTTGCCAAGGACGCGGGCATTGAAGTGAAGTGAATCGAGATCAGGTGAACGAGGTGACAACGGGGGCGCCGATATGAGCCGCATCTTCGGCGCGGTGCGCCAGAACGGATATGTGGTGCGGGACATCCACGCCGCGATGAAGCACTGGATCGAGGTGATGGGCGTCGGTCCGTGGTACTACATGGACCGCGTCAAGACCGACTGGTTTCGCCATCGCGGCGAAAACTCTGCCGTCGAGATGAGCATCGCGCTGGCCAATTCCGGCGATCTCCAGATCGAGCTGATCCAGCAGCGCAACGACGCGCCCTCGCTGTACAGGGAGTTCCTCGAGTCCGGCCACGAAGGCCTTCAGCACATGTCCTACTGGAGCCACGACTACCAGGCGCTCTACGACAGGGCGCTCGGGCTCGGCTACAGGATCGGCCACGAGGGCCAGATCGGCGGCGACAAGGGGCGCTTTGCCTATTTCGACACCCAGGCCCATCCGGGCACCGTGATCGAGATCTCCGACATCAGCGGCACCAAGGGGCCGTTCTTCGACAAGGTCCGGCAGGCTGCTTTGAGCTGGGACGGCACGCGGCCGATCCGCGAGGTCGGTGGGGGGCGATGACGCCAGCCCGCAAGGCGATGCAGGAACCGGCCGGGTTCACCGCGCTGCTGGCGCGGTAGACGGCAATCCATGATAACATGAGCTTCGTGTCCGAACCTTCAGCGAGGCAAGCATGTCCAACACTGACAAGGTTTTCGCCGGCTCGATCCCGAAACTTTACGACGAATATCTGGTGCCGATGATCTTCGCCGTCTACGCCGACGACATCGCAAGACGTGTCGCGGCCCGATCTCCTTCCGTGCTGCTCGAGATCGCGGCAGGCACCGGCGCCGTGACGCGCGCGGTGGCGGCGGCGCTGCCGCGCGGCGTCCGTTATGTCGCCACCGACCTCAACGAGCCGATGCTCGCCGTCGCGGCGCAGCGTCAGGCAGACGACGATCGCATTTCGTGGCGCCAGGCCGACGGATCGGCCCTGCCCTTCGACGATGCCGCCTTCGACGTGGTCTGCTGCCAATTCGGCGCCATGTTCTTTCCGGATCGCGTCAAGGCTTTCGGCGAAGTGAAGCGCGTCCTGAAGGATGGCGGCACGTTCGTGTTCAACGTCTGGGATCGCATCGAGGACAATGTGCTGACGCATGAAGCAACCGTCGCACTCGAAAAGCTGTTTCCCGACGACCCGCCCCGTTTCATGGCCCGGACGCCGCACGGCTATCACGACAAGGCGGTCATCAGAACCGACCTCGAACGCGCAGGCTTCCGTGACATATCGATCGAAACGCGAGCTGAAATAAGCCGCGCGCCGTCGCCCGAGCACGTCGCGATCGCGCTCTGCCAGGGCACGCCGCTGCGCAGCGAGATCGAGGCACGCGATGCCAGCAAGCTTCAGGCTGCGACCGACATCGTCGCCGAGGCGATCCGAACGCGCCATGGGTCCGGACCGATCGAGGGCAAGATCCAGGCTATCGTGATCGAGGCGCGGCGATAGTGGCGGACTTCGATCTGTCCGCCTCCTACCAGAAGCCCCGCTGCATCGGCTGTGCCGGCTGATAGTATTGATACTGGCCACGCCGGCGCGGATTGACGGGCTGCGGGTTCGGATCGCGCTGGAAGAAGAAGCCGAAACCGTTGCCGCCATTGTCCCAGCCGTCGTCGCTCGCCATGGCCATCGGAGGCGCGGTCGGCTTGCGCGTGATGAAACCGCCCTGGGGCTGGTTGCTCAGCACCGCGACGAACTCGGTGCGGTAGTTGGTCTCGCTGCTCAGCGGCTCGTCCGAGATGATGATCGAGGACCGCGGCAACGCGGTCGGGGCGATGCGATCGAGCACCTCCTGCGGGATGGTGATGCGATCGAGCGCGTTCCTGGCGTTGTCGCCGTCTTCGATCGTGACCACGCTCCAGCGCAGGCCGGTGTCGTTCTTCGCCATCGCCGTGAAGATATGCGTGCCGAGCGGTTGATCCGGATTGCGGATCGTGACGGGAACCTCGATGCTGGTGTCGAACACCTCGCCGCCGCCGTCCGGTGCCGGCTTGTGCGTGTTCCGCCGCACATAGAGCTTCTGCGTCGCGCGGCTGATGTAGACCGAGACCGGTTCGAGCGCGAGCTTTGCGTCGGTCGCAGCCTTCACGGCGTCGGCCTTCCTGGCCGCTGCCGCCTTGGCCGCCTCTTTCGTGGCAGCGACCGCATCGCGCTTCGGCTGTGCGGCGGCCTTGGCGGCATCGAGCTGCGTCGCCGCGTCGGCGGCCTTGGTGGCGGCCTTCTGCTTCAGCTCCTCGGCCTTGGCGCGGGCCTGATCGGTCTTGGCGGTCGCGAGCTGCTTGTCGGCGAAGGCGAGCTCGGCGTCGGCGCGGGTCTTCTGCTGTTCCAGCTTGCGCAGCGAGGCCGGCAGCGAGGCCGCCTCTTTCGCGGCCAAAGTCGCGGCCTTCTTGGCCTCGTCGGCAGCCCTTGTGGCCTCCTCGGCCTCGCCGGAGAGCTTGCCGATCTGGCCCGGCGCCGCCGCAATGGCGTCCCGCTTCGGCATGAACAATGCGGGATGAACGATGTCGATCGGGGCCGCGTCGTTCGGCGAGATGATCACGCGCATCCCGATGTTGGTCTTGTCGAACAGGCCCTCCGCGAAGCCGAACGGCATCCGCACGCAGCCATGGGAAGCGGCGTAGCCGGGCAGCGGCCCGCCATGCAGCGCGATGCCGTTCCAGGTGATGCGCTGCATGTTCGGCATCCAGGCGTCGTCATACATGGTCGAGTGGTGGTCCTTGTCCTTCTCGACGATGGCGAAAACGCCGGCCGGCGTCTCGCGTCCCGTCGTGCCGGTGGACACCGGCGCGCGAAAAATCCAGCCCTCGGCGTCATAGAAGGTGACCTGCTGGCTCTTGATCGAGACGATCGCCATGATCGGCTCGCCGGCCTCGCGGGGCGCCACCGCCTCGGCCGGCTGACGCGCCTGCTTGGCCGCGGTCGCCGGGCCCACGGCCGCAAAGGCGAGCATCGCCGCCAAGGTCACAATTCCGGGAGGCCCCCAACGCCGCATCGCCACGGTGGATTGCGCCGTTGTCATCAGGTTTCTCATGCCATCCTCGGTCGAAATGCCAATCCGCCGGTCATTGATCAGATTGCGATCATTGAATTAAGAAATCGCAGCCGCCTTACGTTCCGTCTGTGGCGACATTCGGCACGTTCCGGCGATAAATCTCATATACGACGGTTGACGCAGGCGGAAGGGCGGCGCGCGGCCGAAGCTCGCGCTCTATCGCTGCGACAGAATGACCGAGGGTCGGTGACACGGCTGCCAGCGCCTCACGTCGGACGGCGAGGCCACCTTGAACGGGCGCAGAACGCCCATCGCCTTCCGATCGCGCGGATTCACGCCATTCGGCGGCCGCGCGGGGGCGGTGTAAGCGAAACCGCTGGGGCCAAGGCCGCCTTTTCAAACAAGCTTGGCTCCCTTTCCAAACAAGGCCGCCTCTCCAAAGGAGACGAGCCGCTGCCGCTCCTCGTCCCACAAGGTCAGCCGCACGGTCCGCAAACTCTGGAGCAGCGTAATCCGCCCGACACCAGCGAACTGCGGATTGTCGCGCAACACGTCCTGCAAGCGATAGTAGGGAATTCGACTGGACAAATGATGGATGTGGTGGACGCCGATATTGGCCGTGAACCATCTCAAGACAGCCGGCAGTTGATAGTGAGAGCTGCCGTGCAGCGCAGCGTCGTGAAAATTCCAGGTCTCGTCGTGGGCCCAGTGCGTGTGCTCGAACTGATGCTGGACGTAGAACAGCCAGACGCCGATCGACGCCGCCAGAACAATGATCGGCAGATGCACGAGCAGGAACGGCCCATAGCCGACCAGCTGGATCATCGTGACGACGAGAACCGCGAGGGCCATGTTCGTGCCCATCGTGCTCAGCCAGGGTTTCCAGCCGCGACGCATCATCCCGACCGGCAATCGGTGCTTCAAGATGAACAAATACGAGGGGCCGACGCCAAACATCACCAGGGGATGTCGATACAAGCGATACAGCGTCCGACGCCATCGGGACCGCCCGAGAAATTCACGCGTGGTCAGGGTATCGATGTCGCCCAAGCCCCTTTGATCGAGATTGCCGGAGTTCGCATGATGGCCTGCATGGTTACGCCGCCAGTAGCCGTATGGCGTCAGTGTCATCACGCCGAGGGCACGGCCGACCCAATCGTTGGCAACGCGGCCGCGGAAGAACGAGCCGTGTCCGCAATCATGTTGGATCATGAAGAGGCGGACCAGCAAACCCGCCGCGGGCACCTCAAGCAGCAGGGCAAACCAATAGCCCTGGTCCAGAGCGGCCCAGATCAGAGCCCAGATGACAACGAATGGTATCGCCGTAATCGCCAGTTCGAGGACACCCCGCGCATTGTCGGGCTCGCGATAGCGGGCGAGCAACTGCGCCGATGCGCGGATTTCCGGTATTCCTTGGGTCATAGTCTGCTCTGCTCCCGACATGCGGCCCAAGAAGCACGGTTATGGCCAAGGATGCAACAAAATCGCCCACCACATGGACAGCTTCCGGCCGAAACCGAGCCATCGCCAAGTCAAGCGGCCCTTTCAGGGCTTCAGACGGTGAGGACGAGCCTCGTCAGACGCCGCGGCTAAACGCCTAACGCCTTCCGATTGAAGGTTCGCAGGAAACGCAACGACAGCGTCCGGACATTTGCGACGTTCAGCAACCACGCTGCGGCGGCATAAGCGAGGCCGCCCGCAAGGCTCACAACCATGAGCGGGACGAGGCCGATGCCATTGACCTGGGATCGTGCAACGAGAATCGCAACCGCCATCGCCGCGGCGGAGACGGCAACGCCGGCGAGGCGGTGGAGGTCGAACGGAACCGGATGGGCGCGATGCATCAGGGCGACGGCAACGAGGAAGCCGATCGCCTCGGTCGCAAGCGTTGCCAGCGCCGCGCCGTAGAGGCCATGGCCGGCCACCAGCACGAACATCAACGCCACGCTGACGACCAGCGTCAGGAACGACTGCGCCGCCAGCATGAACGGCCGCTCGGCAAGCTGGAAGCTGATCTGCACGTAGAATTGATTGGCGATGCCGAACAACCGGGCGAGCACCAGGGTCGGCAGCAGCGCCGATACGCCGGCGCGGAAGTCGACGCCGACGAGTGTGCCGGCGACCTGGTCGGCTGCGAGCGCGAGCCAGACGGCGACGGGCGCGACCACGACGAGCAGAAGTTCGAGGCTCTCGGTCAGCCGCTCCCGCGTCGTCTCGTTGTTTTTTTCCGACAATGACCGGAACACCAGCGGCACTGTTGCCGCAGCGACGCTGGAGGCGATCATGACCATGAACTGTCGCGGCAGATCGGCAGCGACGCCAAAGATGCCGGCGGCGTCCTTGCCGAGCAAATATGCCACGATGAGGCGGTCGCAGGCCGAGTAGACCGCGACGGACAATCCGGCCAGCGTCAGCGGCAGGCCGTAGCGCGCGAGCTGCACGAACTGGCTGCGCTGAAAACGCGCGATCCTGGTGCGGTCACCGACGAGGTTCAGGATAATCCCGGCAAGCGAACCCAGGCCGAATGCGGCGAGCAGTCCCAGTCCACCCCAGCCGAGCCAGATGCCGAGCAGGCCGAAACCGACGCTCGACACGCTGCGCACGATCGAGATCGCCGCGAATCTGTAAGGGCGCAATTTTGCGCGCTCGAACTCCTGGCCGACATCGACGGCATTCGCCATGATCGCGACGAACATGCTGGCAAGCAGCAGCCCGACGCTGAGATCACTGCGGAACAGGAAGACCAGCGGCGTGGTGGCGCAGAGGACGGCGACGGTAAGCGCGAAGGCGACCATCGCCGTGCCGCGAAAATCCACCTCGGCCGACATCGCCTGATAGCGGGACACCGAGAGCTTGATCCAGGCGAAGAAGATCGCGCCCAGAATGCCGGCCAGGCTGATGCCGACGACATAGACGCCGTACTCCGCCGGCGTCAGCAGCCGCGTGTAGGCCGTGACGGCGAAGAAGCCCACCGCCGCAGGCAGGATGTAGGCGACGAGATAAATCGAGAAATGGCGGTTCAGCATGCGAGCACGGGACCGGCAACGTTGTTGCGAGTGTGACGGCCGTTCATCAATTGGACCATGGCGGGGCGAACGAATTGCGCCGCAGCATCCCTCAAGAGTGTCACATAAGTTTGGAGATCGGGCGGCGAATGCGGCTTTGAGGCCGCTTTCGCGGGTTAGCGTTAAATTTGCCCTTCCCTGACGGGGCGTGGCCATCGAAAGGAACCGTGATTTCGCAGATGGCAAAGTTAACCCAACGAGGGGAAAACCCCGGCGTTGCAAGGCGTCGCTTGGTACGATGGCGCGTTGGCTCCGATTAAGGAATGCCGTGACCAGGCTCCACAGACGCGAATTTCTCCTCGGCAGCGCCGCCGCACTTGCGGCGGGCGCATCGGCGTCCGCAGCGCCGGCATCGAAACTCGCCCAGCGCCATCAGGGATTTGGTGCCGCGGCCACGCTCTGGGATCTGCAAGCCGATCCCAGGCTCGGCGAAGCCATCAGCACGTATTGCACGCAGGTGGTTCCGGTGCTCGAGCTGAAATGGCCGATGCTGCGTCCGGACGCGCACACCTTTGCCTTTGAACGCGCCGACGCGATACTGGATTTCGCCCGGCAGAACGACCTGACGATGCGCGGGCACGCGCTCGCCTGGTATCACGATATTCCGGACTGGACCAAGCAGATCAAGGATGCCAAGGGCGTCGAGCGCGCCTATGTCGACCACATCGGCACGGTCGTCTCCTATTACAGGGACAAGCTGACGTCGTGGGACGTCGTCAACGAGCCGATCCCCGACAATCCGCGCAGTCCAAAAGACCGGCGCGACTCGTTCTGGACGCAGCATCTGGGCAATCGCTGGATTCCGCTGGCGTTTCGCACGGCGGCCGCGGCCGACCCCTTCGTCAAGCTCGCGATCAACGAATATGACATCGAGTCGGCCAAGGACACGTTCATTGCGAAGCGCGCGGCCTACCGCCAACTCATCATGGAGCTGCTCGACCAGGGCGTGCCGCTGCACGCCGTGGGACTGCAATCGCATCTGCATGCCGAGCTCGAGATCGACACCCATGGGCTCGCCGAATTCGTCACCGAGCTGCGCGCCTGGGGCCTCGAGGTGTATGTCACCGAGCTCGATGTCGACGACCAGAAGCTGACGGGGACGCCGGCAGAACGCGATGCCATCGTCGCCAAGCGCGTCGATGATCTCTTGACCGCGATCTCGACCAGCGGACCGGTGCGCTCGATCCTGACCTGGGGCCTCTCGGACCGCTACAGCTGGATCAACGGCACCTTTGCCCGCGCCGACAAGCAGCCGAACCGTCCTCTGCCGCTCGACGGCGAGTTCAAGCCGAAGCCGTTCATGAACGTGATCGGCAAGTTCACGAGAGACGCTTAAGCGGCTTTATTTTGAGCATGATCTTTTCGGAAAACCGCTGCACACTTTTCCGGATCATGCCCTAGCGCGTCTTCGTCGGTGCTTCGAACTCAACCGCATCGCCCATGTGATCGGGCGAAAGGCTCGGACTACGACGGTCGCGCGAGCTGAGGCGGAACACGTCGCGGATGTCGTCGATCGAGGTCGACGAATAGGACTGGATGCAGAGCGCAACCTGGTCGGGCGAAGCGGCGCGCATCATCGCTTCGATGGCCGGGCGGTCGAGGCGCGTGTCATCCCAATGCGAGACCGCGATGCTATCCTCGGTGACCCGATGAGTGGCCAGATGCGCGGGCGCGTTCGCGACGAAATGGCCGTACATGAGATATTCCGAGAACTTCTTTTTCCGGCACAGCGCCAGAACCCAGTTCAACCCCGTCGCCGACTTGATCGCGTCGGTCATCGCGCGCGCGGTGTCCTTGTCCCACACCAGTGCGTTGCCGACATAGTCGTCCGCGGGGAAGGACCTTTCCTTGATGCCAAGGAGCTGATCGACGGTGCGGAGCCACAGGACATGCAAGGGGTGGGCGGCGTCGATCCCGTTGCGCGTGACGAACAGCGGCGTCTTCTCGCCGCCGGCATACTGGCCGACGTCGAATTCGCGGAAGAACAGATTGTCCGAATCCAGGATGCAGACGCGCTGCTCGGGCGCGTTGAGGACGCCGGCGATCTTGAGGATCTGCTGGATGTGCCAGCCATGAACGGGTGACGACAGCAGCGACAGCCAGACGCGCCGTTTGCTGATGAACTGCAGAGCCGGCGGCAGCGCCCACAGCCATTTCGGCAAGTAGCGCGAGGCCGGAACGATGACACGCTTGTCGGAAGCGAACCGCGCGAACAGCGGCAGATCCTCATCGTTAACGAGAACATAATGCCGCGTGTAGCCCGTCAACCAGGTGTCGATGCTCTCGCTGAGCAGCGAAAAACGCTCGATATCCTTGGCGTAGCTGGCGGTCAGCAGGGCAACGGAATGCATGGCGCGCGCTCGTATGGCGATCAGGCCGTACTCATAGCGGCGCCGAGGCGCGTTGAATACTTACATTCGCAATCAAGGTAAAATGAAACGAAGCATTAGCCATCCGACGGCAGCCCCTGCTCGATGCCGCGAAAGCGCAGCGGCGCCAGCGCGGAGGCGCGCTGCCACCAGTCGGCGACGCGGTCGTCGAGCGCGGTCACGCCTCGACCCTGACCGGGGAATATCCGGATCTGCTGCACCGCCTCGGCTTCGAACCCCTTGCCCTTGCGGGTGATCTTGAGCGCGGCCCCTTCGCGGTCCCGTTGGGTCAGCGGCACCAGAAGCCGGCCGCGCGGACGAAGCGACCGAAGCCAGAGCGGATGTGGCTGCGAGAAGCCGGCATGAACGATGATCACGTCGGCGGGTCCGCCGATGTCCTCGCATCCGTCGCCATGGACGACCGCGACGTTGCTATAGGCGCCAAGATAGGTCGCGGCGCGCGCCGCAAGCCGCTCGTCGCATTCGATTGCCTGCACCCTGCCCTTGGGGCCCACGATCTTCGACAGCACGGCCGAGAAATAGCCGAGCCCGCAGCCGATCTGGACCACACGGTCTTTTTCCCCGACGTCGAGCAAATCGATGAAGTGCGCCCACAGGCTCGGCAGTCCGGTGTCGAGCTTGCGGCGCGCATCGATCGCGACCAGCACATTGTCCTGGAGATGAACGGGATCGGCATCCGGCGTCAGCCGATAGAAGCGCGCCGCCTCGCTCTTGATGCGCCAGGGTCCCTTCGCCAGAAACTTTTCGCGCGGAACGGTGGCGAGGGCTTCTAGCAGGCGCATTGAGGAGATCTGCTCGCGCTTTGCGATCAGCTCCACGTAACGCGCACGCGCGGCAGCAAGATCACTCATTTCACGGGATCGACTGCACGAACAGGCGCGTCCGCGCCGAGCTCGTCGATCAGTTGCATCGCCTGTTTCAGGTCCGGCGTGGAAAAGCCCTCGCTGAACCTGCCGACGATCGGTACGAGCAGGAGACGAGCGTGCTCGCGCTTGCCGGCTTGGTGCGACAGGCGCGCGAGGCTGACGGCGGTGCGAAGCTCCCACGACAGCGCGCCCTGCTTGCGCGCGATCTCCAGCGACAGGTGGAACAGGTCCTCGGCCTCCTGCACCGAGGCCGGATCCCCGTCCAAGAGCGTGATCTCGCCTTGCAGGCGGTAGACTTCGGCGAGGTAGGAGTGATCGCCGGTCCGTCTTGCGGTCGCGAGCGCACCGTCCAGCGCGCGCAAGGCGGCATCGCGCATCCCGACCTTGGCGTAGGCCTCCGCGAGCAGGCAGCGGAACCAGCAGCCGGCGAGCCAGGAATCCATCGCTTCGTATTCGTCGAGACCGAACCGCATCTGACTGAGGCCTTCGTCGGCCTCGCCGAGCTGCGCCAGCGCCCAGCCGCGCAGGATCGCGGCCTGCTGCTTCCAGTGCAGGAAATTGTGCTCGGTGGCGATGATCATGGCGCGGTTGGCGTGGTCGCGCGTGCCCTCGACATCGCGCAAATGCTGACAGAGATAGGCGCCGAACACGAGCGCGAAGGCGAGCGTGAAGGGGTGGCGGATCTTCTCGGCGTTCGCGATCGCCTGCTCGCTGTGCTGCCGCGCCGCGTCGGGCCGGCCGAGGAACCACAAGAGGTAGCCGAGATAGGACAGCGAGACGACGCCGGGATCGGTGCCGTGCCGCTCCATCAGATCGGAGTGCAGATCGGGGCTGTAGAGGTTGATGCAGCGATGCAGATGGTGCTGGGACACAGCAAAGCGCCCGCGATAGAGCATGGTCATCGCGATCGAGCGATGCGCCTCGATCAGATAGCCGGTCTGCTGTGCCGGCAGCGTTCCCTCGTTCAGCCGCTCGCGCTTGGCGAACTTCAACAGCTCGACGCTGAGATCGTGCGCGCGGGTCAGATCGGCGCGGATGAAATGACAGACCCAGAGCCCGCGCGTGGCGGCGAAGGCCTTTTCGTCGTCGTCGAGCTGCTGGCCGAGCTCGAGGGCGCGGACGTAGTTCTCCTCGACCTCCTGCACGGCATAGCCCTTGGCGGCGATCAGCGCGTTGCCGAGCGCGATGCGCAGCTCCAGCTCCATCTCGTCGGCGCCCTGCATGCGCGCATTGGCCTGCACGACGCTGAGGCCGCGGCGCAGATGGCCAATCGCCTCCAGATTGGCGCCGCTCTTGGCCGCCTGCTTGCCGGCCTTGAGCCAGAAGCTGGCAGCGCCCTCGCTCTGGCCGGATTCGGTCAAATGATGGGCAAGCAGCTCCGGTTCGCGCTCGGTCTTCTCGGGATACATCTCGGCGAGCACCTGGGCGATCCGGGAATGCAGCTTGCGTCGCTCGCTGTGCAGCAAGCTCGCATGCGCTGCGTTCTGGATCATCACGTGCTTGAAGGAGTAGAGCGCGTCGGGCGGGTGGCCGCGGCGCATGATCAGCCCGGCCTCCTCCAGGTGATTGAGCGCGGCCTCGATCTGTTCGGCGGGCGTGTTGGCGACCGCGTGCAGAGTCTCGTAGGAGAATTCGCGGCCGATGGTGGCGCCGATCTGCGCGATCCGCTTGAACGGCCCCATCCGGTCCAGCCGCGCCATCAGCGAGTCCGTCAGCGTCGCCGGGATCGCGAGCTGCCGCCACGGGCCCGACAGCACGTAGCGCCCGTGCCGTTCGGTCAGGAGGTTGGATTCGAGCACCGTCTTGGTCAGCTCCTCCAGGAACAGCGGCACGCCGTCGGTCTTGACGATGATTTCCTCGATGACTTCCTTGGGAAGCTCGCGTCCCGCCACGCGCTCGACCAGCGTCGCGCGCAACTGCCGGCTCAACCGGCTCAGGACCAGGGTCGTGATATGCGAATGGGCGTTCCAGCTCGGCTGGAATTCGGTCCGCGCGGTGATGATGACCAGGATCGCCCGGTTCTGTGCCCGGTCGACCAGGAGATCGATCACCTCACGGGACGTCGGGTCGATCCAGTGCAGATCCTCGAATGCGATCACCAGCGGCTGCTCGCGCGCAAGGCCGAGGAAATGATTGACCAGCGCCGCGACGGTCGCATCCTTTTGCTGCTGCGGCGACAGCTCCAGCGGCGGATAGTGGTCACCGGTCGGAATGGACAACAGCGCGGCAAGCAGCGGAGCAACCTGCTCGATGTCGCCATGAGCGGCAGCGATCGCGGTCTCCAGGCTCGCCAGCGACTGCACGGACGCATCCTCGCGATCGAGACCGAGAGAGAATTTGAGCTGCTCGGCGAACGGATAGAACGCCGTGGAGGTGTAATAGGGCGAGCACTGGAACGAGACCTGCCCGTGGCGGTCGCCCGCGATCCGCTCGAAGATTTCCTGGATGATGCGCGACTTGCCGATGCCGGGCTCGCCGAACTTGACCACGACCTGGCCCTCGCCGTCCTTGGCCTGCTGCCAGCGCCCCATCAGCAGCGCAATCTCCTCCTCGCGGTTGACGAGCGGGGTTAGCCGCGTGCCCATCGCGGCGGCGAAGCGGGTCTCCACCCGCGAGGCGCGCATCACATGCCAGGCCTGGGCTTTCTCCGAGATGCCCTTGAGCGCGTGGACGCCGAGATCGCGGTAGTCGAACTTCCCCTTCAGCAGCGACTGGGTCGACGTGGAAATCACCACACCGTTGGGTGGCGCCAGGCCTTGCAGGCGCGCGGCGAGATTGACGGTTTCTCCGACCGCGGAGTCGCGCTCTTCGGTGCCCTGTCCGACGAGGTCGCCAACCACGACGAGACCGGTCGCGATGCCGATGCGGACGGCGGGTGAGTGGCTGAGCGCACCACGCGGCTCGATCGCGCGGGCGGTCGACAGCACCCGGACGATTTCCAGCCCCGCTCGCACGGCGCGCTCGGCGTCGTCCTCATGCGCGGTCGGATAGCCGAAATAGACCAAAATGCCGTCCCCGACGAAGCGGGCGGCAAAACCTTCGTAATGCTTCACCACGCGGACACAGGTTTCGCGGAAGCTCGCGATCATGTCGCGCACGTCTTCCGGATCGAACTGCACCGAGAGCGAGGTGGAATCCACCATGTCGCAGAACATGGTGGTGAGCTGACGCCGCTCGGCGCCGACCTCCGTCCGGATTTGCGGGCGCGCCGTCCCGTCGGGCTTCTCCGCGGTTTCGGCCCGGAACAACGCGGTCATGGCCCGCTGGAGCCGCTTCCGATCGCCGAGTGGCAATCCGAGCTCGACCAGATCGGATTCGGTCAGGTCTCCCATGACATCGAGATCGAGACGGTGCTGCGCGAAGAGATCGGTATAATGGCTAAGACCGATACCATCGAGCCAGCGCTTCAGCCCGCCTTCCGTTCCCGTGCCCGGCTCATTCTCCAGCATGGTGATTCCGCCCGACCAATCACTCCGTCGAAGGGCTCAGGGCCCCGCAACCACAGATTTTGGGGCCAAAACTTCACCTCAGACTGGACGCGTTCCCTAACTTCTTGGAAGAATAGCCCAATCGGATCAAAAGGGAACGGAATTGTCGGACGTCACACGCCCAACGCCGCAGGAATTGGCCAGCGCGACGGCCGAAACGAAGATATTCGCGGATATCGGCGGCCTTCTTGATTTCCATGCCCGCAAGAGGCCGGCAGCCCCCGCCCTCCTCGCCCCCGGCCGGCCGGTCCTCAACTACGGCGGGATTGGCGCGCGGACGCAGGATCTCGTCCGCACGCTGCGCGGGCTTGGCATTACCCCTGCCGACCGTATTGCGGTTGCGCTGCCGCGCGGTGCCGACAGCGCACTGGCGTTGATCACGGTCGCCTCAAGCTGCGCTTGCGTGCCCGTCAATCCCGATCTGACGGCGGACGAGCTGCAACGCTATTTCAGCGAATTGAAGCTGAGCGCGCTCGTCACCCGGGCCGACACGAACTCGGCGGCCCGCGATGTCGCCAAGGCGCTCAATATTGCCGTGATCGATTTCGTGCCGGGGTCGCAAGACGATCTCGGCGGCTGCACGTTCGTCGGGCCGGCGCTTGGACCGGCGAGCAGCAGCGGCGCCTCGCGCGGCGACGACGACGCGTTCATCCTGCTGACCTCGGGCACGGCGGCGCGACCGAAGATGGTGCCGCTGACGCATCGCAATGTGTGCCTCTCCGCCTACAACGCTGGCCGCGTGCTGTCGCTCGCGTCCCACGATCGTCTGCTTGACGTCCTGCCGCTGTTTCACGCTCATGGTTTGATTTCCGGCCTGCTGACGGCGCTGGCCGCAGGCTCCAGCGTGATCTGTACGGAAAGTTTCGACGCAGCCTCCTTCTTCGGCTGGATGCGGCAGCTGCAACCGACCTGGTACACGGCAGTGCCGACCATCCATCGCGCGCTGCTGACGGCGGCGGAAGCGAACCCGGATCTTGCCCGATCGTCGTCGCTGCGCGTGATCCGCTCCGCCTCGGCCTCGCTTGCGCCTGCGATCCTCGACGGCCTGGAGGCGACGTTCGGCGTTCCCGTGCTCGAAACCTACGGCATGACGGAGGCGGCTTCGCAGATCGCGGCCAATCCGTTCGAGCTGCGCAAGGTCGGATCGGTCGGCCGCGCCGCGGGCGCTGAGATCGCCATCATGGACGAGACGGGCCGCGCGCTCGCCAGCGGCGAGCACGGCGAGATCATGCTGCGCGGACCCAATATGAGCCGCGGCTACTACAATGACGAGGCGGCGACGCAGGCTGCCTTCCGCAACGGCTGGTTCCGGACCGGCGATCTCGGCTATCTCGACGCCGACGGCTATCTCTTCATCGTCGGCCGTATCAAGGACCGCATCAACCGCGGCGGACAGAAGATCTCGCCTCTGGAGGTGGAAGATGTCCTGCTCAGCCATCCGGCGGTGCTGGAGGCCGGCGTGTTCGCCGTCCCGCACCCGAAGCTCGGCGAGAACGTCGCCGCAATCGTGGTGCTGCGGCCGAATTCCGAGGCGACCTCGGACCAGTTGCGCCAGTTCGCCCGGAAACGGCTCGCGGCCTACAAGGTGCCGAGCCTGATCCGCAGCGTGGCGACGCTGCCGAAAGGCGCCAGCGGCAAGGTCAAGCGCAATGCGCTGGCCGAGCTGATCGCAACGATTGGCGGTGGCGAGGAGGAGGCGCGTCTGCCGCGCAACGCACTGGAGACCGAGCTCGCCGGGATCTGGGCCGATTTGCTGGAGCTGCCGCAGGTCGGGAGCGATCAGGACGTCTTCGCGCTCGGCGCCGACTCGCTCGCGGTGACGCAGATGCGCTCGCGCCTGCGCGAACGCTTCAACGTCGATTTCTCGTTCGAGGACGTTTTTGATTGCGCCACGGCCGCCGCGCTTGCGGCCCGGATCGAGACCGCCGCAATTCATCGCGAAACGATGTTGCCGGCCTGGCGCCAGGCCATGAAAGCAGACGCGCCGCTGTCGTTCCAGCAGCAGCGGATGTACGTGCTCTCGCGACTGGACCCCACGCGCTACAATTATAACGTCGTCGAAGTCGCGCTCCTCAAGGGTGGGCTCGACGTCGCCGCACTTTCTACTGGCCTCGCTGCGGTGTCGGCGCGCCATGAGGCGTTGCGGTCGGTCATCGTCGAACGTGAGGGCGAGCCGGTGCAGCTTGTGCTGCAATCGCCGCCGCAGTTCGAGCGGATCAAGCTCAAGGCCTGCCCTGCGGACAAGCGGGCCGCTGTGGTCAGGCGCGAAGCGCTCCGGCTCGCGCAACATCCGTTCGACCTCGCGCACGAGGCGCCGCTGAAGGTCACGTTGCTCTCGTTCGACAAGAGCAGCCACGCGCTCGTGGTCAACGTCCATCATCTCGTCACCGACGGCTGGTCGCAGCGGCTGTTCTGGGAAGAACTCGCCGCCCATTATTCGGCAGCGCGCAAGAAGGACGTGGCGGCACTGCTTTCGCCAGCCTTCCAGTACCGCGACTTTGCGCTCTGGCAGCAGAGCTGGGCGCAGACGCCGGCGGCCAAGGAGCAGCTCGATTACTGGCGGACGCAGCTCGACGGCGTCACCACGCTGCCGCTGCGGACCGACCGACCAAGGCCGGAGGTCTGGAGCGGCCATGGTGCCCGTCACTATCTCGAATTCTCCAAAACTCTGTCGGCCGACCTGCGGGCGCTGAGCCAGAACCAGGGCGTCACGCCGTTCATGACCTTGCTCGCAGTGTTCCAGTGCCTGCTGTTCCGCCACACCGGACACGAGGATGTCGCGACCGGATCGCTGATCGCCAACCGCAACCAGATCGAGAGCGAGCGCCTGATCGGATTGTTCGCCAACACCCTGATCCTGCGCAATGATTTTGGCGGCGATCCGAGCTTCGGCGACATGTTGCGCCGGGTCCGGCAGGTCACGCTCGATGCCTATCGCAACCAGGACCTCCCGATCGAAGAGGTCCTTCGCGCGCTTCAGATCGCGCGAAGGAGCGACGGCAATCCGCTGTTCCGGATCATGTTCATCCTCCAGAACGCCTCGATCGAGGCGGCGTCTTTCCCCGGTCTGTCGACGCGGCGGATCGAGATCGATCCAAAAGTGGCGCGATTCGACATCACGCTCGAACTGGTCGAGGCCGACGGCCGTTTCACCGGCTTCTTCGAATACGCCACCGATCTGTTCGACGCAGCGACGATCGAGGGCATGGCCGCTCAGTTCAAAACCCTGCTCAAATCCGTCATCGCCGATCCCGAGCAGCGCATCTCTCACTTGGCACTCCTGACCGAGACCGAACGCCGGCAGCTGGTGGCGCAGGGCCGGGGCGTGCCGGCCAATTTCGCCACGCGCGGCAGTCCGAGCGAACGTTTCGACTGCCAGGTCAAGAAGACGCCGAACGCGATCGCCGTGTCGGACGGCCGCACATCCGTGAGCTACCGCGAGCTGGCGCGCCGCAGCCAGGCGGCCGCGCGCTGGCTGGCCCGCGAAGGCGTCGGCGCCGAGGCCGTGGTCGCCTTGCTTGCGGAGCGCGGGCCCGACCTGCTCGCGGCGATGATCGCCGTGCAACGCGTGGGCGCTGCCTTCCTCAATCTCGATCCCGACCAGCCGCCGGCACGGCTCGCAACCATCGTCGGATCGAGCGGCGCCCGCATGCTGCTGACCGGACGGGCGCAGTCGTCCATGGCGGAGGCGCTGCTCGAACCGCTGGTCGAGCGCATTCCAATGGCCGGGCTCGAGGATGCGATCGCGCCAGCGTCGACCAAGCCGGCCCGCGCGGCGCGGCGCGCGGCTTCGAGCCTTGCCTATCTCATCTACACCTCCGGCTCCTCCGGCGCGCCGAAGGGCGTCATGATCGAGCAGCGCGGGCTTTCGAACCATCTCGCCTCGCTCATCTCCGAGCTGAACCTCTCGCGCCGGGACGTGATCGCGCAGACCGCGCCGCAGAGTTTTGTCATCTCGGTATGGCAGTTCCTCGCAGGGCCCATGGTCGGCGCGCGCGTCCATGTCTGCGGTACCGCGATCGTGCAGGACCCGATTTTGCTCGCGCGCGAGATCGAGCGCAAGGGCATCACAGTGCTTGAGATCGTCCCGTCGCTTCTGCGCGTGATCCTCGATCGCATGGACGAGGCACAGGTCCGACGCGGCTTTGCGAGGCTGCGCCTTCTGATCTCGACGGGCGAGCCACTGCCGGTCGATCTCTGCAACGCCTGGTTCGCGCGCTGCCCGAAAGTGCCGCTGATCAACGCCTATGGTGCGTCGGAATGTTCCGACGACGTCTCGCTGCATCGCCTGACCAAGGCGCCGGCGACCATGACAAACAACGTCCCGGTCGGCGCGCCGCTGCCGAACATGCAGCTCTACGTGCTCGACGCAAGCCTGCAGCCGCAGCCGGTCGGCGTGACCGGCGAGCTCTGCATCGGCGGCGCCGGTGTCGGCCGCGGCTATGTCAACGATCCCGCGCAGAACCGGCAGCGCTTCCTGCCCCATCCGTTCCCGCGCAAAGCAAGCAGCCGGCTGTACCGGACCGGCGACCTCGCCCGCCGCCGTGCCGACGGCACGATCGAATGCCTCGGTCGCGCCGACCATCAGGTCAAGGTCCGCGGCTACCGGATCGAGCTCAAGGAGATCGAGAACGCGCTTGCCGACCATCCGGATGTGCACGCCGGCATCGTCGAACCGCGCCGCGAAGCGAGCGGCGATGTCAGGCTGATTGCCCACATCGTCGCGAGATCCGGCAGCCGGAGCAGCGCCAGCGAGCTGCGCGACTTCCTGAAGAGCCGGCTGCCGGGCCATGCCATCCCGTCCGCGTTCCTGTTCATGGATCAGGTGCCGCTCAATGCCCATGGCAAAATCGACCGGAGCGCGCTGCTGGCGCCGGCGCAGCAGGAAACCTCCGGACCGGATGCGACTGTGCCGGCGCGGCGCTTCACCGAAAAGGTGCTGTCCGACATCTGGATCGACCTGCTGAAGGTCGAGAGCCTCGGCGTCACCGACAATTTCTTCGACCTCGGCGGCCACTCGCTGCTGGCGGGCCAGGTGATGGCGCGCGTCGCCCGGGCGCTTGGCGTATCGCTGCCGATCAAGACCATCTTCGAGGCACCGACGATCGACGAGCTTGCCCGGCGGGTCGACGAGGCCGTGGCGGCAAAGCCGCGCAAGCCGGCCGCAAGTTTGGCTAGGTTGGCTGGAGCGAGCCTAGCCGAAGGCAGCCCTCCCACGCTCTCGATCGCGCAGGACCAGATGCTGCGGATCGAGCAGAATCTTCCCAGACTGCCGCTGTTCAACCTGCCTTTCGCCTTCCGTCTTCAGGGGCCGCTGAATCTGGTCGCTCTGGCGCAGGCGATCGACGACATCGTGCGTCGACACGAATCGCTGCGGACCCATTTCGGCTGGAGCGGCGGGGAGCCCGTCAGCCACGTCGCCGCGCCCGGCGCCCTCGGCCGTGTCCTGACCATCGAGACGATCGGCGACGGTCAGCCCCACAACAACAAGCGGCGCAAGGCGCTGGAGCTCCGCAAGATCAATCTCCTGATCGAACAGGAGACCTATGCCCCGATCGACACCACGCGCGCGCCGCTGCTGCGCGCCCGGCTGTTGCGGCTCCACGATGACGATCACGTGTTGCTGCTGACTTTGCACCACGCCGTCGTCGACGGCTGGTCGATCGGCGTGCTGTTCGAGGAATTGTCCAACCGCTATGCCACGCTGGCTGGCTATCCGTCGGTGCCGCTGCCGAAACAGCCGCCGGCCTTTTCGGACGTGGCGCGCTGGCAGCGCTGGTGGTGCGGGACCGATGCCGCCCGCCGTCAGGCCGCTGAATGGACGGAGAATTTGCGCGGGGCGGCTCCCCTCTTCGAGGGCGAATCAAGGCCGGGCCCGTCCAGGGGGCACCATCCGGTCAGTTTCGAGCGTGAGCTGATCGGCCGGCTCGCGGCCTTCGCCGGCCAGCACAATTGCACGCTGTTCATGTGCCTGCTGACCGGCTTGAAAGCCCTGCTGCTGGCGCGGACCGGCCGCCACGACATCTCGATCGCCACTGCCATGGCCAATCGCGCCCAGCCGGACACCGACCGGATCGTCGGCCCGTTCGAGAACACAGTGATCGTTCGCACCAAAATCACGCCGGAGCTGTCGTTCGCGCAGGCCGTGGCCCTGGTCCGCCAGAGCGTGCTTGACGCGCATGCGCGCCAGGAGCTGCCGTTCAACATCCTGGCCGACCATCTGGAGCAGGAGGGGGACAATCCAGCCTCGCTGCTCCAGGTCTATTTCACCCTGCAAAATCCGCTGCGCCAACCGCTCGATCTGCCTGATCTCACGACAGGATCGATCGGCAACATCGCCCGCGAAGGCCAGCCGGTGCTGCCGATCGACCAGACCTGGCTGTCGCTAATGCTCAAGGAGCGGCCGACGGGAATCACCGGTTCATGCAATTACAAGAGCGAGCTGCTCGACGGCGCTACGGTCGGCCAGTGGATGGAGGATCTCGTCGCGCTGCTCGGGGCTGCTCTCGTCCAACCCAATGCGCCACTCGGCCGGCTGCTCAATCGCAGGGCGGCATGACCGACCGCAGAGCACGGGCGAATACGGGGTCACTCGTCAAAGCTGTGAATGACCAAGTTGCATCTTGATTATTTGGCGCCATCGCGCAAGATTATTCTCGCGTTTTGATTTGGACGATTATTTTCAACCGGGGAGTTCGTTATGGGTTTCATCAAATTTACCAAAGGCACCTCCCTGAGCGACAAGGACCGCAAGGCCCTGCAGAAGTTGCTCGGCGCCGAGAAGAAGAAGCTGCAGTCCGCGCTGAAGGACGTCGACGCCAGCATTTCGATGCTGGGCGGCTCCAAGAAGTCCAAGAAGAAGAAGACGTAAGACTCGTCGGCCGGGACGCCGCACGAGCCTTCAGGCTTCAGTTTTCGGGCTTCAGTTTTCAGATTTGGCCGCTCGCGTGTCGAGTTGGGGTCTCGCACAAGCTTGCGCCCGTAAACCGGCCAGCAATCGACAAGGATTCGCCCGAGTGGACCGCTAGAAGCGGTCCGCTCACCTGATTCTTGCTCAGTTGATTCTTCCGTCATGGCAGGGGATTTGGCCCCGGCCTGACGCCATGGGCCCAATTGATGGCAGACGACAGAATTGAACTGTTTGTCGGACTGATCGAGACTTTTGACGCGCCGGATGGGGTTGATGCGTGCCGGCGCTTGCTCTCGGTCGACGAACGGGTACGAGCCGACCGCTTCATGTTCGAGCGGCACCAGCGGCAATATATTTTCGCGCACGCGATGTTGCGCCTCGCGCTCTCGCACGCCGCACCTGATGTCGCCCCCACCGACTGGTCATTTGCGGCCGGGCGTTACGGGCGGCCGTTTGTCGCATCGCCCAAGACCTCGAGCACGCTGCATTTCAGCCTGTCGCACGCCGACGGCTGCGTCGCCTGCGTCGTGTCAGGGCATGAGACCGTCGGCGTCGACGTCGAGACCGTGTCGCGTCGGGTAGCACCGCTGTCGACCGCGCTTCGGTTCTTCGCGCCGGAAGAGGTCGAAGCGTTGCGCGGGCTGCCGGAGCCCGCCGCGACCGAGCGCTTCTTCGACTACTGGACGCTGAAGGAAGCCTATCTGAAGGCCAGGGGTTTCGGCCTCAATCTGCCGCTCGACGCCTTCGCGATGCAGGTATCGCGCGAGGCCATCGAGATCAGCTTCAAGCCCGATATCGCCGACGATCCGGAAGGCTGGCGATTCCAGCTGATCTCGCCGTCGCCCTCGCATCGTCTCGCGATCGCCGACGGCTCCCGCGCCACCGGCGGCCTTCCCATCACCCGCAATGCATGGCCGCTGCAGGAGGCGGCTGAATGACACTGCCGCGGCTGCGCGTCTTTCCCGCGATTTCGCGCAACCGCGATCCCAAGAAATATGTCGGCGAGCTGATGCGAGTGGCGCAGTTCGCCGACCGCAACGGCTTCGAAGGCATCCTGCTGTTCGAAGGCAACGACGTGTTCGTCGAGCCTTGGGCGATGGCCCAGCACATCATCGGCGAGACGATGAGGTCCTCGCCGCTGATCGCCGTCAATCCGGTCTACATGCACCCGTTCACGGCGGCAAAATTCGTCTCGTCCTTTGCGCAGCTCCACGGCCGCAAGGTCTATCTCAACATGATCACGGGGACGGCGGTCAGCGATTTGCACGGTCTGGGCGACCAGCAGTCGCATGCCGACCGCTATGTCCGGCTCGGCGAATTCGTCGCGCTGATGCGCCAGCTGCTGGCAAGCCCGCGGCCGGCGACTTTCGAGGGCCGGTTCTACCGTGCCAGCAATCTGCAACTGCGGCCGCGCCTGCCGCCGGAGCTGATGCCGGAATTTCTGGTCGCGGGTCAGTCCGAGGCGGCACAGCGCGTGGCGAAGGAGACCGGCTGCATCAAGATGCAGATGCTGCCGCCCGATCTCGACCGCGGCCTCGACGCACCAGGAATGAATTTCGGTATTTTTGCCCGCGAGAGACGCGACGAGGCACGGCAAGCGGCAAAGGCGCGTTTCCGCGACAATGCCGACGATCGCGAGCTGCTCGCGCTCACCGTGGAAAACAGCGACTCGGTGTGGAAGCGGCGCCTCTACGAGGGCCAGAGCGGCGAGCTCGCGGACAATGGCTACTGGCTGCTGCCGTTCCTGACCTTCCAGGCCGACTGCCCCTACCTCGTCGGCAGCTACGCCGAGATCGGCGCGAAGCTGAGGGAGTTTGCCGCGAAGGGGCTGACCACGATCATGCTCGACATGGTCGCGGACGAGACCGAGATGCAGCACGTCTGCAAGGCGCTCGCGGCGAGCGGGATGTTTTGAGTTGTTGATGAAGTCGACCTAACCATCCACATCGTCATTGCGAGCATAGGGAACAACAGGAGCTTTTGCGACGAAGCAATCCAGACCGCCCTCCGCGGCAAGGCAATCCAGAATCCGTGCCGCGGAAATAGTTGGATTGCTTCGCTTCGCTCGCAATGACAGATTGCTTCGCTTCGCTCGCAATGACGGAGAATGACGGGCTACTCAGCGAAGCTCACCGCGCCTCTTCGAATCCCGCCAGCACCGAGGTCAGGTTCGCGCCGAGGATGTCCGAGAGATAACCGCCCTCCTGCACGAACACGGTCGGCAGGCCCATCTTCGCGATAGCCTGGCCGATGCGGCGGAAGCCGGGCGTGGTGACGGCGAGACCCTTCAGCGGATCGTGCTCGGAGGCGTCGAGGCCGAGCGCGATGACGAGGGCTCCGGGCGCAAAGGACTCGATCGCCTTGCGTGCGACGTCCATCGCCTGGATGTAGCCGTCATCCCCCGTGCCGATCGCCAGAGGGATGTTGAGGTTGGTGCCGAGGCCGGGACCTTCGCCGCGCTCATGCGCGTAGCCCCACACGTAAGGATAGTACGCTACGGGATCGGCATGGATCGAGACCGTGTAGACATCGGGCCGCGCGTAGAAGATGCCTTGCGTGCCGTTGCCGTGATGGACGTCGACGTCGAGGATCACGACACGCTCGTGCCTCTGCCGCAGATGCGCCGCGGCGATGGCGCTGTTGTTGAGGAAGCAGAAGCCGCCGGCCATGTCGCGATAGGCGTGATGGCCGGGCGGCCGGCAGAGCGCGTAGGTCGCATCCTCGCCGTCCATCACCATCTGTGCCGCGGTAACCGCGACATCGGTCGCAGCGCAGGCCGCGGCCCAGGTGCCGGGGCCGATTGGCGCGGCGGTGTCGGCGGTGTGCCAGCCGAGCTTGCCGATGATATGGGTGGGATACGTCCCGGCATGGCGCACCGGATGGATGTTGCCGATCATTTCCGGACCGGAATCGCCGAGCGCGGTCCAGGCGTCCCAGGCCTCGCTCAGGAACGACAGATATTCCGGACTGTGGACGCGCGCGCGCGGCCCCTGCCCGAATGTGGTCGGCTCGACCAGTTGGTGCTTGCCGTCCTTGAGTCCTTTGAGCAGGCGGTCGGCACGCTCGGGCTGCTCGGTGGTGCGCTTGACCACACCGCGAACCAGGAAGAATTGCGGATCGTGGCTGCGATGCAGCTCGGTATGGACGGCTTTCACTCGAACACTCCGTGGTCGCTCAGGGTTCTTATTTTGACGCGTTTTCTCGACGCGAACCGGTATCCACTTCGCTCGAAAACGCTCTAGTGCCACAGATGTCTAAATCCCTGCGGCGGCGAGATGCAAGCAAGAAGAATGCCGCCCCTGTCGCACCGCCCTGCGCCGGAAGCCGATCGCTCGTGAAGCTCAGCAGCGCCCACGCTGAAGGCAGTGCTCGCGGCCCTGCTGGTCGGTGCGGAAGGCCTCGACGAAGCCGCCCTGACGCTGTGTGACGAAGATCGTCTTGCCGTCGTGGCCTCCGAAGGCAAGGTTGGTCGGCTCCTTCCCCCTCACCGCGATCTCCCGCTCGACCGCGCCATTGGCCTTCATCAACGTGATCGTGCCCTTGAGGATGCGCGCGACATAGAGGCGTCCGGCCATGTCGGTGCGCAGGCCGTCGACGGTGTCGGGCTGGAACGCCTTGACGAGTTTTGGACTGGTGAGCTCGTTGCCGCCGACCGTGTAGGACCAGATCTGGCCGCTGCTGGATTCCCCGACATAGAGCGTCTTGTCATCAGGGCTGAGGTCGATGCCGTTGGTCGTGCCCATCGCGCGCGGCGCCGACATGAGCTGTCCCTGCACCGTTCCGTCCGCACCCTTCGCGATGCGCCAGATGTGGCCTTCGCGACCTTTCCAGTTCGGATCGCTCGCGTAGATCGTGCCGTCGCGGGCGATGGTGATGTCGTTGGGCTGGTTCATCTCGTCGGAGTGAAACCAGATGGCGGGCTCGGTCGATCCCTTCGGGATCGCGAAGATGTTGTGCTTCTTGTAGTCGGCGATGAACATGGTGCCATCGCGCGCGAAGCGGATGGCATTGCCGACGCTGCCCTCGGGCAACGCCGTGAACGGCTCGGACACCGCGCCGCCGACAGGCAGCTTGCCGATGGTGCCGGGCTTGCCGAAATTGACGACGAAGAGATTGCCGTCGAGATCGGCGGCAGGGCCTTCGATGCCGAACGTGTATTCGCCTGATGGCGTCACCTGCACGCTTTCGAACAGTTTCGTTTCCGCTCGGACCGGTGCCGTCGCAAGGACGAGAACAACGCTACTGCACAGGCACCAGAAATTCCTGCCGGATGTAATAGCCATCGCCGTCGCTGCACTCGCCATTCAGATAGGGATCGGCCGGCCGGAAGAAGCGGCTGAAGCCGGGTTTGTCTACAGCGTTCCTTTGTGTCACGACGACGACCTTGGCAGCCGGTATTTCGCCGCATTCCTTGTTGGTTTTGCCAAAGAACTTGCGCTGCGGCGGGCCGGACCTGATCCGCATCCGGATGCCTGGAACCATTTTTGACACCAGCAGATCCGCCGTGTCGAGCAGGCGCGTGTAACCAGGCTCGGCCTTCGGCAGGCCTTCGCCACCCGGCGGCATCAGCTTCTCCGCGCCTAACCCACGAAGCCGCGTGCGCAACTTGCCGGAGTCGGGATCACCAGGATAGATCCAGCCATCCTGCGCCAGCATGAAGCGAAGCACCGTCGCGTCCTTCTGAGCGTCCGATAGGCCCGGCTTCAGGCCGAAATCCGAGTGACAGCCGACGCAGTGCTTTTCGACGAGGCCCCTGCGCAAATTGGTGAGCCGAACGCTGTTCGGCGCGTTCCTGGCCACGAAGACCGCCAATTGATCGATCAGCGCCTGGCTACGCATGTCGCAGGGCAACGGCGACGGCGCATCGCCCGCGGCGCGGTCGATCCGGATCACGGTCTGGTTCTTGTCCTCGACCAGCCAGATGGCGCCGTCCTCCGCGACCGTCATGCCGACCGGGGCGCCTTGCGGCCGGGCGCCGTTGACGCGGTGCCAGCCTGCGATCAGCTCCTCGAACGGCGCGGCGGCGACGTCGCCGCCCTCGGTCTGAAAGCTGTGGGTCGGATCGGCCGCGCAGCTGACATGATAAGACACGGGCGCCGGGACGGGCTTCGGGAAGCCGTGGTCGTCGACGTCATAGACGATGACGCGGCTGCCGGTCGGGCGATAGCCATGCAGGCCAACCAGCAGCTTGCCTTCGAGCTCCGGAAATTTCGCCCCGTGATAATAGAGCATCGCGAGCGGCGCGCCGTGCGGTGGAAGCAGCGAGAACGGCGCCTTGTAGAGAGCGTTGGCGGTGCACAGCTCTTTGTAGACCCCCGACTGCAACACGATCCTGAATTCGGGACTGGGCGTCGACAGATCGTAGCAATAAGGCCAGCCGTAATGCCTGCCCGGCTCGATCGCGTTGATCTCCTCGTTCGGCTTGAAAATATCGGGCAGGTCGCGGCCGTTCTCGCCTTGCAGGAAAGCATAGCCCGCATCGGGGAAGTTCGGATGCAGTGCCAGCGCCATCGAGTTGCGCAGGCCGCGCGCATAGACGCTGTGCGGCGGGTCGGTCTCGCCAGGCTTCAACGCCGGAAAGATACCGCTCGGGGGCGGCGTGAACAGCCAGATCGATGCCATCGCGGAAGAGCCCTCGGCCGCCGCGCAAGGTCTCGTGATCGGCGCCGGCGTGATGCAGTCGTCGCTGTGCGAGCCGACATTGACGAACAGCCGGCCGTTCTTATCAAAGACAAACTGCTTGAGTGGATGCGCGCTCTCGTCGAGCTTTGTGCCATCGGGCAGCGTGATCCGGCGGCCCGGCATGTGACGGACGATGGTCTCGACCGTGTCGCGCGGATTGTCGGCGAGCGGATCGAACCGGAAGATCGTCTCCGCGCTCGAGGCATAGAGCTTCTTGTCCGGGCCGATCACCAGACCGAACGGATATTCGATTGCAGTCAGCAGCTCCTTGAACCGCTGTCCCTGGGGCGCGCGCGGGTCGAGCAACAGCAGCCGACCATCGGTATGGCCCCAGCCCGCCATGTCGGCGACCACGAACAGGTCACGACCGGGCAGCTGGACGATCGAGCGCGGGAATTTCAGCCGATCCTCCTCGCTGGCGACGAGGCCGGCGCAAAATCCCGCCTTCATGTCGATCTGGATTTTTGGAAAAGCCAGATCGACACTGCCACAGGTCTCCGTGCCGATCGCATAGCCGCTCTTGCGGACCGGTTCTGATGAGCCTACCGAGGTGAGGGTCAGGAGGACCACCAAGGCGCCCGCGCATGCGCGCAGGCTTCGGCTTTCACGCCAGAATGTGAGGTGGTTCACGGCGCCTCCCGGACTTTCCGTCCAGGGTTGTTCCATGCCGCGGGAATGCCGTCCAGTTGATCAACACCCGCTTGTGATCAAACCGGCAGGGGGCTTGGCGCCGACCAATCTCCGTAGATTCCCTTACCGGGCTCGACCCGAATGTTTCGCGAAGGCTTGGAATGGTATCGGTTTGCCGTCCCAATCGCTCCCAATAGGAGACGCATATGGTCCAGGTCTATTTTCACTGCTCCAACTTGGACGGCACGCTGATCGATCGCAGCGGCACAGCCGTGACCAACCTGACCGAGGCGCGCGACCGTGCCGCCCAGATCATGAACGCGATGATCCTGACGCCCGGCGCTGAGGATTGGCGCGACTGGGTGATCCATGTCAGCGGCTCCGATGGCGAGGAGATCTTCGATCTCCCCTTCACTGCCATGCTCGGCAAGCCGCACTGAGGTGATGCCATGTTGCTCGCGTCAATGACCCTGCTCCGCCAGCCCCTGAACTTCGTCGCCAGCAAATGGCAGACGCTGATGCGGGTCGCGGGCAATCCCTACCGCCCCGAGCTTCACTACATGCGCGGGCCTGGCCCGAAATGGCACGCCAAGTATCAGGCCAGCCGGCTGGATCGCGCGCGCTGAGCCCTGCGGCTCCTGCTTCCCACTGATCGGTCTCTCAATGCGTCATGCCCGGGCCTGTCCCGGGCATTCTCGTCTTGGCATCTACGTCTTGCCGACTGCGCCTCCCCCGCCTGTTTCACACCAGCCATGCCACGCCGCCCTTTCGATGTTCTCGGTGGGGGCGATGTGCCATTCTTCGCGCGTTCCGCCGAATGCGGAGCTCAGCGCAACGAAGCCAAACCGAAGACAGCACACAGACATCATCATGCCTCACCAGTTCAGCCACGCCCAAACCGTCCGCAAGCCCGCCATCACATCCAAAGGCGGCATCGTCGCCGCACAATCGCGGCGGGCGGCCGAAGTGGGGGCGCAAGTGCTGGCGGCGGGCGGCGACTGCGTGGATGCGATCGTCGCGACCACCTTCGCGCTCAACGTGCTGGAGCCCTGGAACAGCGGCATGGGCGGCGGCGGCGCGATGGTGCTCTACCGTGCCGCGGAAAATCGCTATGAGGTGATCGACTACGGCATGTGCGCGCCGCAAAGCCTGCGCACCGCCGACTATCCGCTCAGCGGCGAAGGCGCGGCTTCCGATCTGTTTCCCTGGCAGCGGGTCAAGGGCGACCACAACATCCACGGCCCCGGCTCCATCGCCGTGCCCGGGGTCGTCGCCGGCATGGAAGAGGCGCATCGCCGCCACGCCAGGCTGCCATGGAAAGATCTCGTCGCGCCGGCCGTCGCCCTCGCCGGTGAAGGCCTGCTGGTCGACTGGTGGACCACGCTGACGATCGCGGCATCGGCGGCCGATCTTCGGCGCTATCCGGGAAGCGCGGCCACGTTCCTGAAGGACGGCCTGCCTCCGAGCGCGCCATGGGGTGTCAAGTCCGAGACGCGGCTGCCGCTGGACGCGCTGAAGGCGACACTGGCGCACCTCGCCGACGCCGGTCCGCGCGATTTCTACCAGGGCGACCTCGCCAGAAGCATCGCGTCCGACATCAAGGCCGACGGCGGCGCGCTATCGGTGGAGGACCTCGCCGCGTTCCGAGCCCATCTGCGCGATCCGCTGGCGATCCCCTATCGCGGCGGCAAGGTGTTTGCGACGCCGGAGCTGACGGCCGGACCGACCATGGCGCATGCGCTGCGCCTGTTGCAGCAGAACCTGAAGCCGGGAAGCGCGCCCGATGCAGCCGCCTACGCCGAATATGCCGCCGCGTTGCAATCGGCCTATCGCGAGCGGCTCAAGGAC
This sequence comes from Bradyrhizobium sp. 62, assembly GCF_023073035.1. Classification (NCBI taxonomy): domain Bacteria; kingdom Pseudomonadati; phylum Pseudomonadota; class Alphaproteobacteria; order Hyphomicrobiales; family Nitrobacteraceae; genus Bradyrhizobium; species Bradyrhizobium sp. 62. The sequence continues at coordinate 35,280 of NZ_JADPIT010000036.1, read as the reverse complement.
ATGGGCGATGCCGATGGCAAGCGCTCGCTCGGCGCGGACTATCTGGCGCCCGCCTGCACCACGCATTTCTCCGTGGTCGACCGCCACGGCAACATCGCGGCGGTGACGCAGACGCTGCTGTCATCCTTCGGCTCGAAATACGTCACGCCGCACACCGGCATCGCCATGAACAACGGCATCATGTGGTTCGACACGATGCCGGGCACCACCAACTCGCTCGCCCCAGCCAAGCGCTGTCTCACCAACTACACGCCTGTCATCGCCGAGGCCAAGGACGGCAGACGGCTCGCGGTCGGCGCCTCCGGCGGTCGCCGCATCCTGCCGTCGGTGATGCAGATCGTGTCGTTTGCAATGGATTTCGGCATGGATCTCGATGCCGCGATCCACCAACCGCGCATCGACGCCAGCGAAGGCGCGATCGTGATCGGCGATACCAGGTTGCCGGCGGACACACGCGAGACGCTCGCGGCGCGATTCGACTATGAGGAAGCGCGGGTGCAGTCCTTGCCGCAGAAGTTCGCCTGCCCGAGCGTCGTGATGCGCGACGGCGACACCAATTCCGGCGCGGTCGAGATCTTCCAGCCCTGGGCCGACGCGGTGGCGGAGGGCTGAGCCTAGATCCCCAGCCGGTCGCGCACGCGACCAGCGATCACTGCCGTCGTCACGCCGACCGGCCAGAAGGCATGCATCGGGATCGGCTTGATGCCGGTGACGGGCATGTCGATCTCGGCCTTGGCGCCGCCGATCAGACGTCGCGCGAGCTGCGCGCCCATCGCCGTCGAGAGCGCGACGCCGCGGCCGTTGCAGCCGAGTGAGATCAGGATGTTGTCCGCGGGCTCGTGCACATGCGGGTAATGATCTTTGGTGATGGCGAGCCGGCTGTTCCAGCCATGGGTCCAGGCAACGCCCTTGAGCTGCGGCCATAGCCGCTCGGCGTATCGCATGAGATAGGCGACGTCGCGCGGCGAACTGATCCAGCGCATCGGCCCGCGGCCGCCCATCAAGAGGCGGTTCTGCTGATCGATGCGGTAATAGACGGTGATGTGGCCGCTCTCGTAAAGGACGGGACGCGTCGGCATGATCGAACGGGCCACGTCGTCAGACAGCGGGGCCGTGGCCGCGATCGAGGAAAACACCGGCACGATGGTGCGGCGAAGCGCCGGCCAGAGATCGTCGGTAAAACCGTTGGTCGCGAGCAGCACCTTGTCGGCATGCACCACCGCGCGCGGCGTCTCGATGCGCCAGCGGCTGCCTTCGCGACGGAGTGATAGTGCGGGTGTTTCGCCATACACCTTCGCGCCCGCGGAGATCGCGGCGCGCGCGAGGCCGCGGGCATAGCTGAGCGGATGCAGATCGCCGCCGCGGGTATCGAGCATGGCGCCGATGTAGCGATCCGTGCCCGTCATCTCGCGCAATTGCTCGCGATTGAGGTAGGACACCGGCATGCCACGGGCGATGCACTGCTGTGCGGTTGTCTCGATCGCGGCGGCGCTCGCCTCGTTATAGGCCGCGCGCAGCGTGCCGTTCTGCCGTGCTTCGCACGGGATCTGGTAGCGGCGGATCAAATCGTGGGTGAAGTTCGTCGTGCCGTAGGAGAACGCGACCATGCGGCGGCCGAGCTCTGCGCCGAAATCGGCCTCGATCTGATCGGGGTCGTGCTTCAGTCCCGGATTGGTGTGACCGCCATTGTTGCCGGATGCGCCCCAGCCCGGCTCCTGCGCCTCCAGCACCAGTGCCTCGACACCCTGCTCCGCAAGATGCAACGCGGTGGACAGGCCGGTGTAGCCGCCGCCGATGATGGCGACCGAGACCGTCTTATCGATTTCGAGCGGTGGCGCGGCCACCGGCGCAACGGCGGTGTCGGCATAGAGAGACGGCGGCAGAGGCAGGCGCGTGGTCATGGCGAAGACCAATCAGAGCGGATGCAGCACGCGGCGCAGAAAATCCTGCGTCCGCGCATGCTGCGGTTGGTTGAGCACCGATTTCGCCGACCCCTGCTCGACGATGACACCGCCGTCGATGAACAGCACGCGGTCGGCGACATCGCGGGCAAAGCCCATCTCGTGGGTGACGACGACCATGGTCATGCCGTCGTCGGCGAGCTTGCGCATCACGCCGAGAACGTCGCCGACCAATTCAGGATCGAGCGCCGAGGTGGGTTCGTCGAACAGGATGGCCTTGGGCTGCATCGCCAGCGCGCGCGCGATCGCGACGCGTTGCTGCTGGCCGCCGGAGAGCTGCGGCGGATGTTCGTTGGCTTTCTCGGCAAGGCCCACCTGGGCGAGCAGCGCGCGGCCACGCTCGAATGCGGCAGCGCGCGGCTCCTTCTTCACATAGAGCGGACCTTCGACCACGTTTTCCAGCACGGTCCGATGCGGAAACAGGTTGAAGCGCTGGAACACCATCGAGACCTGGGTACGGACTTGCACGATCGACGGCGCGTCGCGGTCGACCTTCAATCCCTCGACGCTGATCTCGCCGCGGTCGTAGCTTTCGAGACCGTTGATACAGCGCAAGATGGTGGACTTGCCGGAGCCGGAGGGGCCGACGATGCAGACCACCTCGCCCTTCTGGACGGACGCCGTGATGCCCTTGAGCACCTCGTTCTCGCCAAAGCTCTTGTGGACGTCGGTCAGCTCGATCATTTCTTGCCGGCCCGCTTCTCGAAGTGACGGACCAGCAGGATCAGCGGAATGCTCATGGTGAGATACATCAGCGCAACCATCGTAAACACGTTGGTGTTCTTGAAGGTCGAGGACGCGATCAGCTTGCCCTGAAGGGCGAGCTCGGCGACCGTGATGGTCGAGGCCTGCGAGGAATCCTTCAGCATCATGATCATGACGTTGCCGTAGGGCGGCAGCACGATGCGCACCGCCTGCGGCAGCACGACCCGGCGCATGGTCAGCCACCAGCCCATGCCGATCGATTGCGCCGCCTCGATCTGCCCCTTGTCGATGGCCTCGATGCCGGCGCGGAAATTTTCCGCCTGATAGGCCGAGTAGGCGATGCCAAGCCCGAGGATCGCGGCCTGCAACGCGGACAGCGTGACGCCGAGATCAGGCATCACGAAGTAGAGGTAGAACAACAGCACGATGATCGGAATGCCGCGGATCACGTTGATCAGGCTGGCGCTGAGCAGCGACAGGACGCGGATGCCGGAGACCCGCATCATCGCCCAGACGAGGCCAAGCACCGTCGAGAGCAGCAGCGAGCCGATGGTGACGACGATCGTCAGCACGACGCCGCTCATCAGGATCGGGAAGAATTCGGCCGCGTCGTGCCAGAAGCCTTTCATCGATCAGCCTTCATCGATTGGCCGCTGGCGATCAACCCTGTGCTTTCAGACCCCATTTATCAAGGATCTTGTCGATGGTGCCGTTGGCCTTCAGCTTGGCGAGCGAGGCATTGATCTTGCCGAGCAGCGCGGCTTCGCCCTTGCGCACGCCGATGCCGACCGAGCCGACGGTGACGGGCTTGTAGCCGTCGACCAGGCGCACCTCGGGGAAGCCGCCCTGCTTCAGATTGTAGGCGAGGATCGGATAGTCGGCGTAACCGGCCTTGAGGCGGCCGGTGTTCACGTCGCGCAGGATGTCGGGGATGGTGTCGTAGGCCTTGACGTCGGCGAACAGGCCGGACTTCTTGAGCGCGTCGACGAAGGCGGTGCCGACCTGGGCGCCGACCGTCTCACCCTTCAGATCGTCCTGGGTGGCGTAGGCCTTGGTGTCGCTCTTCGGGACCACGAGGCCTTCGCCATAGGTGTAGATCGGGTCGGAGAAGTCGACGACCTCCTTGCGCGGCGCCGTGATGAACATCGCGGCCGCAATGATGTCGATCTTGCTCGATGTCAGCGACGGGATCAGCGCCGAGAACTGCATCGGCTCGATCTGCACGTTGAAGCCGGCATCCTTGCCCACTTCAGTGACGAGATCGACCATGATGCCCTGAATGCTATTGGTCTTGGTGTCGAGGAAGGTGAAGGGAATGCCTGTCGGCGTCGAGCCGACCTTCAGCACTTGCTGCGCCGAAGCCGGCGCTGCTGCGGCAATCGCGAGTGCCGCGACCGCGGCCAGACCAAAACGCTTCATCGCATCCCCCTTGGGCCCGGCCGATGGTGGCGCTCGCAGATCTCGTCATCGCAGACGTTGCGGGCCAAGCCGTTTCGGCCTATTTTCACCAATATGAAAATTTGGTCACACTTTCGCGGCCGTTGCAAGCGGTTTTCATACACATGAAGGAAGCGGTTTGACGTGAGCGGTGGCAAGAGAATGCGCAGGCCGGCCGGCGCAAAGCCGGCGAAGAAGGTGCAGATAAAGGTGAAGGTGAAAGCCAAGGCCAGCACCAGCGCTTTCGCCAAATCGGCCGAGCCGGCGATGGATGTCGCGGTCGGCCGCCGCATCCGCGATCTCAGGCGGATCAGGCAATTCTCGCTCGAGACGGTCGCCTCGCGCACGGAGCTTTCGATCGGCTTCCTCAGCCAGATCGAGCGCGGCCTGTCGTCGCCGTCGCTGCGCGTGCTGGCCACGCTCGCCGACGTGCTCGGCGTCGGCATCGCCGCGCTGTTCGGCGCGAGCCCGAACGCCGACGGTGCATCCGACCAAATCGTCACGCGCGGGCCGCAACGGCCCGAACTGAAGCTCTGGCGCACCGGCGTGTCGAAGCAATTGCTGAGCCCGGCCAGCGCCGACAACCGGCTCAATCTATTCCTGGTACATCTGGAGCCCGGCGGCTCCACCGGCGACGAACTCTACACCCATGACGGCGAAGAAGCCGGCCTCGTGCTCGAAGGCGAGATGATGCTGACGGTGGACAGCGAGACATGGTCGCTGAAGACGGGCGACAGTTTTCGGTTTGCAAGCCGGAGGCCGCACCGATTTTCAAATCCGGCCGAGGATGCCAAGGCGGTGGTGCTGTGGGTAAATTGCGTGACGGGGACGGGGTAGCGGCAGTTGGGACATGATGGCTTCCTCCAATTTTCCGCATTGCGAGCGAAGCGAAGCAATCCAGGTTCTCACCGCGGAGACACTCTGGATTGCTTCGTCGCGAGAGCTCCTCGCAATGACGGGAGGATAGAGTCTTAGCCAAACCGGTACTTGTACCGATCCACCGTCAGCGCACTCACATCAATGTCCGGCTTCTTGCCCGACAGCATGTCGGCGAGCACGCGGCCGGAGCCGCAGGACATGGTCCAGCCGAGCGTGCCGTGGCCGGTGTTGAGGTGAAGGTTGGCGTATTGCGTCGGGCCGATCACGGGCGGGCCGTCGGGCGTCATCGGGCGCAGACCGCTCCAGAACGTTGCCTTGGAGAGATCGCCGCCGCGCGGAAACAGATCGGTCAGCGAGTGATCGAGCGTGGCGCGCCGCGCCTCGTAGAGCTGGCTCGAGAAGCCCGAGATTTCGGCGGTGCCGCCGACGCGGATGCGATTGCCGAGGCGCGTGATGGCGACCTTGTAGCTCTCGTCCATCACGGTCGATTCCGGCGCGCCGGAAGCGTCCTTGATCGGCACCGTGATTGAATAGCCCTTCACGGGATAGACCGGCAGCGAAATATCGAGCGGCGCGACCAGCCGCGACGACCAGCTTCCGAGCGCGAGCACGTAAGCGTCGTTCTGCAACATACCGGCGCTGGTCACGACGCCGCTGACGCGCCCGCCGTCGGTGACGATGCGGTCGATGCTGGTGTTGAACATGAAGCGCACGCCGAGCGCTTCGGCATGCTTGGCCAGCGCCTGCGTGAACATGTGGCAGTCGCCGGTCTCGTCCTGCGGCAAACGCAGTCCGCCCGCGAACTTCTCCTTCACGCCCGCCAGCGCCGGCTCGGCCGCGATGCAGCCCTCACGGCTGAGCACCTCGAACGGCACACCGTATTGCTTGAGCACGGCGATGTCCTCACCGGTGCCGTCGAGCTGCGATTGGTAGCGGAATAGCTGCAGCGTGCCCTGCGAGCGCTCGTCATATTGAATGCCGATGTCGCGGCGCAGGTCGCGCAGGCAATCGCGACTATATTCCGCGATCGGGATCATCCGGCTCTTGTTGATCGCGTAGCGTTCGCTGGTGCAATTGCGCAGCATCTTGAGCAGCCAGACCCACATCACGGGATCGAGCTTCGGCCGGATCACCAGCGGGCCGTGCTTCATCAGCAGCCATTTGACCGCCTTCACCGGTACGCCGGGACCGGCCCAGGGCGAGGAATAGCCGGGCGACACCTCGCCGGCATTGGCAAAGGAGGTCTCGAGCGCCGGTTCGGGCTGACGGTCGACGACCGTCACCTCGTGGCCGGCACGCGCGAGGTAGTAGGCAGAGGTGACACCGATGACACCGCTGCCGAGGATCAGAACTTTCACGCTTGGTCAAACTCCCGCGGCATCACGCTCGCCGCTGCAAGAGGGAACTCCGCAACGGCGAGAGCAATTATCAGGCCACCCGCTTGATGGCATCGCCGAGGATCGACACGATATCGTCGATGTGGCTCTTCTCGACGATGAGCGGAGGCGACAGCGCAAAGCTATCGCCGCTCATGCGGAAGTACAGCCCGCGATTGAAGCAGTCGACCATGACGTCGTAGCCACGCACGCCAACCGTACCGTCACGCGGCGACAACTCGACCGCGCCCATCAGGCCGCAATTGCGGATATCGACGACATTGGGCAGGCCCTTCAGCGAATGCAGCGCATCGCGCCAGTATTCGGAGATCGACGCACCGCGCGTCAGCAGGCCTTCGTCCTTGTAGATGTCGAGCGTGGCGATGCCCGCGGCGCAGGCGACCGGATGCGCCGAATAGGTATAGCCGTGGAACAGCTCCATCGCGTTCTCCGGGCCGACCATCAGGCCGTCGTGAACCTTGCGGCTTGCGAACACGGCGCCGCAGGGAATGGTGCCGTTGGTGATGCCCTTGGCCGTTGTCATCATATCGGGCGTGACGCCGAAGAAGTTGGCGGCGAAGGGCGTCCCGAGCCGGCCGAAGCCGGTGATGACCTCGTCGAAGATCAGGAGGATGCCGTGCTTGTCGCAGATCTCGCGCAGGCGCTGGAGATAGCCCTTTGGCGGCGGCAACACCGCAGTCGAGCCCGGCACCGGCTCGACGATGACGGCAGCAATGGTCTCGGCGCCGTGCAGGGCCACCAGCCGCTCGAGATCATCGGCGAGCTCGGCGCCATGCTCGGGCTGATCCTTGGCGAAGGCGTTGCGGGTGAGATCATGGGTGTGGCGGATGTGGTCGACGCCCGGCAGCAGGGTGGCGAAGGCGCGGCGGTTGGCGACCATGCCGCCGACCGAGGTGCCGCCGAATCCGACGCCGTGATAGCCGCGCTCGCGGCCGATCAGGCGGGTGCGGCTCGCCTGGCCGTTGGCGCGATGATAGGCGAGCGCGATCTTCAGCGCGGTGTCGACCGACTCGGAGCCGGAATTGGTGAAGAAGATGCGATCGAGGCCCTTCGGCGCGATCTCGGCCAGACGCTCGGCGAAGTCGAATGCGAGCGGATGGCCCATCTGGAACGACGGTGCGAAATCCAGCGTCATCAGTTGGCGCTCGACGGCGGCGGCGATCTGCTTGCGGCCGTGGCCGGCATTGACGCACCAGAGGCCCGCGGAGGCGTCGATCACCTTGCGGCCGTCGACAGTGGTGTAGTGCATGCCTTCGGCCGAGGAGAACAGGCGGGGCGCCTTCTTGAACTGCCGGTTGGCCGTGAACGGCATCCAGAACGAGTCGGTCTTGATGGTGTTCGGAATCTGATGAAGGGTCACGGGCCACGCTCCTTTGCTGACTTGCTAGCAGAGGCACGGCTTGAAAAGCGCAACAAGTCCTTTTCTGATGATCTGCAAGCCATTGATTTGACTAGGCCCGCCGGTCCATATTTGCGCGATCCGCAACACTTGCAACACGGGCCAGGGACATGAGCGTCGATATCGGTGGACGGCTGCGATTCATCCGGGCGCGCCAGAAGCTCTCGCAGCGCGAACTCGCCAAACGCGCCGGCGTCACCAATTCGACGATTTCGCTGATCGAATCCAACCAGATGAATCCGTCGGTGGGGGCACTCAAGCGCATCCTCGACGGCATTCCGATGGGGCTCGCCGAATTCTTCGCGCTGGAGCCGGAGAGCCGGCGCAAGATCTTCTACCGCGGCGAAGAGCTGACCGAGGTCGGCAAGAAGCCGATCTCCTATCGGCAAGTCGGCGACAATCTGTTCGGTCGCAGCTTGCAGATCCTGAAGGAGCGCTATGAGCCCGGCAGCGACACCGGGCGCGTTCACCTCGTCCATGACGGCGAGGAAGGCGGCATCGTGATTTCAGGGAAGCTCGAAGTCACCGTCGAGGACGAGCGCCGCATTCTCAATCCCGGGGATGCCTACTACTTCGAGAGCCGGCGTCCGCATCGCTTCCGCTGCGTCGGCGGCAAGCCGTGCGAGGTGATCTCGGCCTGCACACCGCCGACGTTTTGAAGTTGTCCGCAATCCTACGGAGCCACCGGTATCTTACGGAGGTTGAGCCATCTCAATTTCCGCAGCCTGATCCTCTATATGTTTCGAGCCATAGCCAAGCAGCCTCCGCTTTCCGGAGCCGCTTCGTAACAGGGCTCGCTATGAAGATCACGGTCGCAAATGCAGAGGCCGCACTCGATGAAGTGCAGCGCGACAGCGACAAGCTCCATTCGGAGGAGCTGCGCAAGACCATCGCGAATTACATCGAGTCGCAGCGAGAGGCGCTCAAGGCTCTTCGCAAGAAGCTGCACTAGCAGGCGGGGAGGGACGGGCCCGCCCGCCGCTGCTTGAAGGCTACGTCAGCAACTCCTCGATCCGGATCGGGAAGCGGCGGACACGCACGCCCGTCGCATGCCAGACGGCGTTAGCGACTGCCCCTGCACTGCCGGTGATGCCGATCTCGCCGACACCCTTGATGCCGAGCGCGTTCACGTGCGGATCGTGCTCATCGACCGTGATCACGTCGAGCGGCGGCACGTCGGCATTCACCGGGATATGGTACTCGCCGAGATTGGCGTTCATGATCCGGCCGGTGCGGCGGTCGGTGATGGCTTCCTCGTGCAAGGCGAAGGACAGGCCCCAGATCATGCCACCGAACAGCTGGCTCTGCACCATGCGCGGGTTGACGATCCGTCCCGCGGCGAAAGCGCCGACCATGCGGGTGACGCGGACCTGGCCGAGTTCGGGATCGACCTTCACCTCCGCGAACACCGCGCCATGGGCGTGCATCGCATACTCCTCCATCGCCGCCGGATTCGGCGCGCCGGTGCCACGCGCCTCGACCTCGGCGACGCCGGCGCGCGCCAGAATTTCGGAATAGCTTTCGCCGCGGCTCTCGTCGTCGCGCCGGATCAACCTGCCATCGCGCGCGATCACGCCGGCGTTGCCGGCGCCGAACAGCGGCGAGCGCTCATCGCTGGTGGCGAGATCGGCGAGTTTCGCAATCACGGCCGCGCCTGCGCTGTGGATCGCGGCACCCGCGGTTGCCGTGTGGGCGGAGCCGCCGGCAATGCCGGCATCGGGCAGGTCGGACGTCCCCGCCTTGAACTCGACGCGGTCGATATCAAGCCCGAGTTCGTCGGCCGCAATCTGCGCAAGCGCCGTCCAGGCGCCCTGCCCCATGTCATGCGCGCCGATTTCCATGGCACCGGAGCCGTCGCGGCGAAGCACCGCACGGGCCTCGGCCTGGAACATCAGCGCCGGGAACGTCGCGGTACCCATGCCCCAGCCGACCAGAAGACCATTATCGTCGCGCATCTGCCGCGGCTGGAGCGGTCGCTTCGACCAGCCGAAGCGGGCCGCGCCCTGCTCGTAGCAGGCGCGCAATGCCTTGGACGAGAACGGTTTGCCGGTGATGGGCTCGACCTCGGCATAGTTCTTCAGACGAAAGGCGAGCGGATCGAGGCCGCAGGCCCAGGCCATCTCGTCGATCGCGCTTTCCAGAGCGATCGAGCCGGTCGCCTCGCCGGGCGCGCGCATGAACAAAGGCGTACCCGTGTTGACGCGCACGGCATTATGCGAGGTGCGGATCGCAGGTGCCGCATAGAGCGTGTGCGAGGCATCGGCCGCGGGCTCGTAGAAATCGTCGAACGTGCTCGACACGGTGCGCGCGTGGTGATCCAGCGCTGTCAGGCGCCCCTCGCCATCGGTGCCGATGCGCAGCCGCTGCCGCGTCGGCGCGCGATGGCCGACCGGGCCGTACATCTGCTCACGGCGCAGCACCAGCTTGACCGGTTTGCCGACGAGCTTTGCCGCCATGATGCCGAGGACCGGCGGGCCGGCCATGAGTCCCTTCGAGCCAAACCCGCCGCCGAGGAACGGGCTGCGGATGTGGATCTTGTCGTGCGCGATGCCGAACAATTCGGCAACACGCGCCAGCGACAGCATGAGACCCTGCGTCGGCATGTCGATCTGCAGATTGTCGCCATCCCAGGCAGCCACGATCGCATGCGGCTCCATTGCATTGTGATACTGCGGCTGCGTTTCGTAGACCGCGTCGATACGCTTCTCGGCCGACGCAAGTCCCGCCTCCACATCGCCGCGATGATTTTCCGTGGGGTTGCCGACGCCGACGACCGGCGGCACGAAGCTTTCACCCGCATCGAGCCCAATGAGCGCAGGCAGCGTCTCGTAGCGCGGCGCCAGCAGCGCGGCGCCTTCCGTGGCCGCCTCGAGCGTTTCGGCAATCACGACCGCGATCGGCTGGTTGGCGTAGCGGACCTCGTTGCTTTGCAGGACCTCCATCCGGAATACGAATGGATTGGTCTTGATCTCGGGGTCGATCGCGAGCTCAGGCTTGTGGTCTGACGTCATGACATCGACGACGCCGGGGTGGCGCTTGGCAGCGCTGACATCGAGCGAGGTCACGCGGCCGCGCGAAATGCTGGCGACGGCCATTACCCCAAACAGCATGCCGGGCGGATGATTGTCGGCGGCATAGGTCGCCTGGCCCTTGACCTTGAGGACCCCGTCGCGGCGGGTCAACGGCTGGCCGATGTTCGAGCCGTGACGCAGATGAGCGGGCGCGCTGGTGAGATTAAGTTCGGGCATGAATGGCTCCGGACGTCGAGGCAACGGGAGAGGCCGGCAGCGCGGGGATGCGCACGGGCGTACCGGCGGCAGCGAGGCTCAGCGCGCGCACGATGATGCGGCGCGCGAGCTCGATCTTGAAGGCGTTGTCGCCGGACGGTTTTGCGTCGGCGAGCGCGCGCGAGGCGGCTTCCTGGAAAGCGTCCACCGTGGGCGCGACGTTTCTGAGCACGTCCTCCCCAGCGCGGGCGCGCCAGGGCTTTGCGGCGACACCGCCGAGCGCAAGCCGCGCCTCCGCGATCTTGCCGTTCTCGATCCGCAGCGCGGCCGCAGCCGAGACGACAGCAAACGCGTAGGACGTTCGATCGCGGACCTTGAGATAGCGCACATGCGCGGCAAAGCCCCGCGCAGCGGGCGGCAGACGCACCGCCACGATCAGATCCCCCGGTTCAAGCGCCGATTCACGCTCGGGCGTATCTCCGGGCAAGCGATGAAGTTCGTCGAGCGCGATCTCGCGCCGCCCGCTCCTGCCTTCGATCTCGACGATGGCGTCAAGCGCGACCAAGGGTACGCAGAAGTCGGATGGGTGCGTTGCGATGCAGTTTTCGCTCCAGCCGAGCACGGCGTGGGTGCGGTTCTCGCCGTCACGCGCGTCGCAACCGCTGCCGGCCTCGCGCTTGTTGCAGCGGCTGGCGGTGTCATAGAAATACGCGCAGCGGGTCCGTTGCAGCAAATTGCCGCCGACGGTCGCGGCATTGCGCAATTGCGCCGATGCGCCGGAGAGCAGCGCTTCGGCGACGGCCGGATAGGACTTTGCGAAGTCGGCGTCATGCGCAAGATCGGCGTTGCTCACCAGTGCGCCGATACGCATACCACCGTCGGCGAGACGCTCGATCCGATCGAGGCCGTCGAGATGGGTGACGTCAACCAGACGATCCGGACGGCTGACGCCGCCCTTCATCAGATCGAGCAGATTAGTGCCGGCTGCGAGATAGGCGGCGCCCGGCTGCGCGGCGGCGGCGACGGCCTCGGCGACCGTGGCCGGCCTGACGTAATCAAACTGCTTCATGCGGAGCGCCTCTGGTTGGATTCGTCCATGCGGGCCTGCGCGTCGAGCACGGCATCGACGATGCCGGCATAGGCGCCGCAGCGGCACAGATTGCCGCTCATGCATTCGCGAATGCGCTCGGGATCGTTGCCGGCCTGCGCCTCGCTCATCATGCCGATCGCGCTCATGATCTGGCCGGGCGTGCAGAAGCCGCACTGAAATCCGTCATGGGCGATGAAGGCGGCCTGCACGGGGTGAAGTTGGTCGCCGCGCGCGATGCCTTCGATTGTGAGGATGTCGGCGCCGTCATGACTGATCGCGAGCGCGAGGCAGGAGTTGATGCGCTTGCCGTCGACGAGAATGGTGCAGGCGCCGCATTGGCCGCGGTCGCATCCCTTCTTGGTTCCGGTCAGATGGAGGCGCTCACGCAGGAGATCGAGCAGCGTGACGCGCGGATCGTCGAGGACGAAGTCGCGCCGCGCACCGTTCACGGTGAGGCTGATGGAGTGGTTCATATAAGGCTCCGATCAGATATGGACATGAGTGATCGCGCAGCGCGCCACCGCCGTGGCCGCCGTCGACATGCGCTCCGAACATCGGCAACGACTTCAGCGAAGATACGGAGGCAGCCTCCGCTTAACAAGGGCCGGCGGGAAATATTTGGAATTCGTCAAAAGCCCGTGCGCATCAACGCGATGCAGCCCCGTAAGGGTTCAATCTAACCAATTCGTGATCTACATTGCGTGGATGGACGACCACACCACCGACCAGACCCGGAAGCCCCGCGCCGATGCCGTGCGCAATCGCGAGCGCGTGCTTGAGGCGGCAAAGGCCGTGTTCAACGCGGGTGGTCCCGAGGCGAGCCTGGAGGCGGTGGCAAAACGTGCCGGCGTCGGCATCGGCACGCTCTATCGGCATTTCCCGACGCGCGAGGATTTGTTCGAGGCGGTGTACCGGCGCGAGGTCGAACAGCTCAGCGAGCTCGCCGAGCAGTTGAAGAACGGGGACCCGGTCGATGCGCTCAGGCGCTGGCTGCACTCAGGCGTCGAGTTCGTTGCCACCAAGAAGGGCATGGTCGCAGCCTTGGCACTGGCGGTGCAGAGCGGGTCGGAGTTGCATGCCTTTTCCTTTGAGCGCCTGACCAAGGCGATCGGCTCGCTGCTCGATCGCGCAGCCGCGGCCGGCGCGATGCGCGCAGACATAAGTCCCGAGGACTTGCTGCGCGCGTTCTTCGGCATGTGCTACATGCACGACCAGCCCGGCTGGCAATCCTCGGTGCTGCGGATGCTCGACGTGTTCGTCGACGGCTTGCGGGTGCAGCCTGTCGTGAAGGCTAAGGTCCGCGCGGCCGCAAAACCCGCGAAGCCGGCTGCAAAGCGGAACCGATAGCCGGCGAGATGTGCTAGGATCGGCGGCGCCGGGATTTCAACGCGGAGCCTGTCATGCGCATCGCCGCCTTGCTGGCCTTTCTTAGTGTCGCCTTCGGTCCCATCTCCGCACGCGCCGACGATGTCGCGACGGCACAGGATATCATCCGCGCCCAGGAGCAGGCATTCGGCCGCGACGACGCGCGCGCGGCCTATTCCTACGCCGCGCCGGCGATCCGGGAGATCTTCCCCGCGCCCGACATCTTCATGTCCATGGTGCAAAACGGCTACCCGTCGGTCTATCGGCACAAGAGCTTTGAATTTGGCGACAGCAAGAGCGAGGGCAGCCGCATTGCCCAGCACGTCCATATCATCGATGCCAATGGCGAAGCCTGGGAAGCGCTCTACACGCTCGAGCAGCAGGCGGACGGCAGCTACAAGATCACGGGTTGTTCGCTGCTGAAGGCGGGACAGGCAGTCTAGGTCGCAAAACCCGGGCCGGTCCTGACGGCATTCATCCGCGAGCGGATCAGCAGCGTCAACACGATGCCGATATTGAGTGCGTTCCACGCCACGCCGTTGGTGAACGCCGCTGCGTAGGAGCCCGTGGCGTCGAAGATGACGCCCGAGACCCAGCCGCCGAACGACATGCCGAACACGGACGCGAAGATCACGATGCCGACTCGGGTTGCGGCCTCGCTTGCAGGCATCGCCTCGCGCACGATGATGGCATAGCTCGGCACGATGCCGCCCTGGAACAGGCCGAACATCGCGGAGATCAGATAGAGCGAGGTCAGGCTGTCAAAGAACAGGTAGAATACGAGCGCGAAGCCCTGCGCCAGCGCACCGATCAGAAGCGTCGGGATGCCGCCGATCTTGTCGGCGAGATAGCCCGAGCCGATCCGGCTGACGATGCCGCAGGCCATCATCAGCGACAGCATCTCGGCGCCGCGCGCCACGCCATATCCGAGATCGCCGCAATAGGCGACGATATGCACTTGCGGCATTGCCATGGCGACGCAACAGGAAATGCTGGCGATCGAGAGCAGCACCGTCAGCGTGTTGGTCGAGAGCTTGAGGTCGACCCGCGGCGGCGCTGCATTGGCATGATCGTTGACCTTGTCGTGGCCCATCTGCGCGCGCAGGACCAGCACCAGGATGGTCATCAGGCTGACGCAGACGAGGCCGATGCCGATATGAGTGAAGCGCCAGCCGATCGTCTGCATGCCCGTGCTCACGAGCGGCGGCCACATCGTGCCGGCGACATAATTGCCGCTCGCGACGATGGTCACGGCCAGGCCGCGATAGCGCTCGAACCAGTGCGAGGCCTCCGCCATCAGCGGCGCGAAGGTCGCGGAGGTGCCGAGCCCGATCAGGAAATACGCCGCCACGAACTGCCAGAGCTGGGTGGACAGACCCGCCAGCACATTGGCGACCCCGAGGAAGGCGATGCTGATCGCCATCGCCGCCACGATGCCGAACCGGTCGGTGATCCTGCCGGCGATGACGCCGCCAAGCCCGAAGCCGAACATCATCAGGGTGAAAGCCAGCGACACCGCACCGCGCGTCGCGGAGAATTCGGCCTGCACCGCAGGAATCATGACGACGATCGCCCACATGCCGACGCCGCCGATCGAGCCGATCAGAAGCGCAATGACGAGGCGCACCCAGGCCTGACGCGAATCAGGGGTGAATGCTTCGGGTGTTTGTCCTGATTGATTTGGCGCGTGCACGGGCGGGACCATGGCCCGCGGATCACCACAGGGTCAACCATTGTGGCGCGATATTGGGCATGCACGGTGCACTGCGGTAAGATGGAGCTTGGCGAACGCGCGTTTTGCCATTATTTTGCAAATGAGCGCATGCAACATGGCGGCGCGGAGAGCATGTCGGCGGAATGTTGCTGCGATTGACACGATCGATGCGGATCAAGGTGGGGCGCTTCATTGCCCTCGCCTATCTGTTCTGCGTGCTCGCGCCGGCCGCAAGCCTCGCCTGGGGTAGCGCTCCAGCACCGTGCCTCGACGATGCGCTTGTCGCCGACCGCGTGCCGGTGCATCACCAGATGCAGGCCGGCCACACGCATGACGGCGCCTCGCATGACCACGCCGGGCCGCATGCGCATCACCAGGCCGCCGCGCAGGACGCGCCCCCGGCCCCTCATCATCACGGCGGCAAGGGTACGGCGGGACCGTGCTGCGCGATGATGTGCGTGAGCGCGTTGCCGGCCGACCTGCCCAGCGTCGCAAAGCCGCTTCAGCCGGTTTCCGCCTGCTCGCCCGAGATCGTGGCCAGCCTGCACAGCGCGGCGGCGCCCCTGCACTACCGCCCTCCCATCGCCTGATCTGACACGCGACGACGTCAGGCCGAGCGCGCATCCGCGCGCGCGAGCCTGTGGTCTCCAGACAGATCAGGGATGACTCATGCTTACGCTTTCCGGGGCGAAGTCCGCCGCTGCATTCGCGGCGCGGGGACGACACTTTCGATTCAATTGGCCGCTGCTGGCCGCGACTGCATTGGCGGTATCCGGCTGCATGCCGGCAACGACACAAGTCGCCGGCGCTGATCCTGCCGATCCCACGGCCAAGGTCGCGCGCGCCGGCTATCGTTCGACGATTGCGCCCTACACCAGCCTGCGGCCCGCGACGCCGGCACCCTGGCGCGAGCGCAACGAGAGCGTCGCGCCGCAACCCAAACAAGACCGGTAGGAGCGCGCCATGACACACCGTCTCGCGCCAAGCCTGCTCGTTCTTGCCTCGCTCGGCTTGTCGGGCTGTGCGGCCTTCTCGCCCGACAGCGGCATGAATGCCGTCTCGGAGCTGACGAGCCAGACCATCAACAAGGATGTCGCCTTCGTGCGAACGGCCGAGGGAGCCGGCGCGGTCGACGCGCGCGTTCGCCAGCTGCTGTCCCGAACACTCAGCGTCGAGACCGCCGTGCAGATCGCACTGCTCAACAACAAGGGGCTTCAAGCCGCCTATAACGAGCTCGCGCTGGCCGAGACCGATCTCGTCGAGCAGAGCCTGCCGCCCAACCCCGTGTTCTCGGTCTCGCGGATCTCGGGCAATGGCGCCAGCGAAATCGAACGTCAAATTGTCGGCGACATCCTCGCGCTCGCCAGCCTGCCGTTCCGCTCGGAGATCGCCCGCGACCGTTTCCGCCAGGCGCAATTGCGAGCTAGCCTCGCGACGTTGCGGCTTGCCGCCGATGTCCGCCGCGTCTATTGGCGCGCCGTTGGCGGCAACGAGATGGTGGCGTTGCTGACGGATGCGAAGGCGACGGCGGAATCGACCGCACAGCTCGCGGTCAAGCTCGGCGAAACCGGCTCGATCAACAAGCTCGATCAGGCCCGTGAACAGGTGTTTTACGCCGAAACCACCGCCGACCTCGCCACCGCGCGACAGACGGCGACGAGCGCGCGCGAAAAGCTGGCGCGCCTGATGGGGCTGTGGGACGGCGGCCTCGACTTCCGGCTGCCCAATCAACTGCCGCCGCTGCCGCGCCGGCCGCAGGCTTTGCCGTCGATTGAAGCCGACGCGGTCGCCCATCGCATCGACCTGCAGATCGCGCGGCTTGAGCTGACGGCGCTGGCGAAGTCGCTGAACCTCACCGAGGCGACGCGCTTCGTGACACTGCTCGATCTCGCCGGCATCTCCCGCCGCACCCGGGATCCGGAAGGCGCGCCGTTCCGCGAGCGCGGCTTCGACGTGCAGTTTCAGATCCCCATCTTCGACGGCGGCGAGGTGCGGGTGCGGCAGGCGGCGGAGACCTACAATTTCGCCTTCAACCGGCTGACCGAACGCGCCGTGAATGTACGCTCCGAGGCGCGCGATGCTTACCGGATCTATCGCTCCGGCTACGACATCGCCAGCCACTATCAGCGCGAGATCATCCCCTTGCGAAAGATCATCACCGAGGAGATGCAGCTCCGCTTCTCCAGCATGCAGGTCGACATTTTCGCGCTGCTCACCGAGGCGCGACAGCGGCTCGCGTCGCTGCGCG
>NZ_JADPIT010000036.1:8488-17826 GCF_023073035.1 Bradyrhizobium sp. 62 | reverse complement strand
TCGATGCGAAGCAAAGATTTTTCCTTGCCCAATGCGACTTGCAGACCGCCGTGAACGGCGGCGGCGCGCCCGCTGACGGCGACAGTTCAACCACTCTCGCCGCGGCAGCGCCTGCCGATGGCGGTCACTGACATGGAGGCCAACATGTTTTCCCGCCGAGGATTTTTGGGTAGCGCCGCGCTCGCCGGCGCATCCGTCGTCAGCGGCCGCACACAGGCCGCCTCCATTCCGGAAGCCCCGCACATGGACAAGGTCGTGATGCAGCCGCCGCTGCACCCGATCAGTGGGCCGGACTATCGCCCCGTCGTCACGCTGAACGGCTGGTCGCTGCCGTTCCGGATGAACGGCGACTGGAAGGAATTCCATCTCGTCGCCGAGCCCGTAGTGCGCGAATTCGCCGAGGGCATGAAGGTGAATCTGTGGGGCTATAACGGCCAGTCGCCGGGCCCGACGATCGAGGCCGTCGAGGGCGACAAGGTCCGCATCTTCGTGAGCAACAGACTGCCCGAATACACCACCGTGCACTGGCACGGCATGATCATTCCCAGCGGCATGGACGGTGTCGGCGGATTGACGCAGCCGCACATCCAGCCCGGGAAAACCTTCGTCTACGAGTTCGAGATGAGGAAGAGCGGGACCTTCATGTACCACCCGCATTCCGACGAGATGGTGCAGATGGCGATGGGTATGATGGGCATGGTCGTCGTGCATCCGCGCGACCCGAACTTTCGCCCGGTCGACCGCGACTTCGTCTTCGTCATGAGCACCTATCGCGTCGATCCCGGCACTTATCTGCCGCGCGTCAACGAGATGACTGACTTCAACATGTGGACCTGGAATGCGCGGGTGTTTCCCGGCATCGATCCGCTGCCGGTCAGGCTCGGCGACAAGGTGCGCGTGCGCATCGGCAATCTCAGCATGACCAACCATCCGATCCATTTGCACGGCCACAGCTTTGCGGTGACCTGCACCGACGGCGGCTGGATTCCGGAGAGCGCGCAATATCCGGAGACGACGACGGACGTACCGGTCGGCGCTGTCAGAGTGTTCGACGTGCTCGCCGACAACCCCGGCGACTGGGCGTTTCACTGCCACAAGTCGCATCACACCATGAATGCGATGGGACACGACATGCGCAACATGATCGGGGTGTCGCGCAAGGATCTCGCCAAGGCCGTCGGCAAGCTCGCGCCTGACGGCATGGCAATGGGCTCGACCGGCATGGCGATGGGCAACATGGAGATGCCCGCGCCCGACAACACGCTGCCGATGATGACCGGCACCGGTCAGTTCGGCCCGATCGAAATGGGCGGCATGTTCACCGTGATGAAAATCCGCGAGGGCCTCTCGCGCGACGATTATCGGGATCCGGGCCCCTACCGATTCCCGAAAGGCACCGTCGCCTACGAAGTCACGCCGCCGGCCCCGGAGCCCGTGCGGCAACAACCAGGCGGACCGCCGATGAAGAACATGAAGATGTGAGCGTTTCGATGAACCACCACCAACTGGAGACACCAATGAAGACGACGATCAAGCTCGGTCTCACGCTGGCCGCGCTTTCGACCGCGCCGGCCTTTGCCCACGACCAGCACGGGCACGGCACCTTTTCGGCCGGCGAGCCCGGCGATCCCAACAAGCCCGCGCGCACGATCGAGATCCTGCTGAACGAGATGGACTATGCCCCCGCCAGGATCGAGGTCAAACGCGGCGAGCAGATCCGCTTCGTGCTGCGCAACGTCGGCAAGGAGGACCATGAATTCCTGCTCGCCACCACCAAAGAGAATCTCGCGCATGCGGTGGAGATGAAGAAGCATCCGCACATGGAGCACGACGATCCCAACGGTGTCAGGCTCGCACCGAGCAAGACAGCCGAGATCCTCTGGAAGTTCAGCAAGGCCGGCACGTTCGAATTTTCCTGCCTGATACCCGACCACCGCGACTACGGCATGGTCGGCCACGTCACCGTGAAATAACGCAAGGGAGGTCCCCATGAATCGCATCATCCGCATCGCCGCCGCACTGTCGCTGGCCGTCGGCCTTGCCACAGGTGCCCTGGCAGCCCAGGGCGCCGCCATCAGCGGCGAGGTCAAGAAGATCGACGAGGCCGCCGGCAAGATCACGCTCAAGCACGGGGCCGCGAAGAACCTCGGCATGGATGAACCCATGACCATGGTCTACCGCGTCAAGGACCCGGCCGTGCTCAAGCAGGTGAAGGTCGGCGACAAGGTGACCTTCGAAGCCGAGGAGGCGACTTCGGGCTATACGGTGACCCGGATGGAGAAGGCGAAGTAGGGCTACTTGCTCCGTCCGCCGATTTCGCTCCCAGACGCTTCCACAAGTCATGGCCGGGCTCGTCCCGGCCATCCACGCCTTCGGCGAGACAAGCCGGGCATGACGACTGCTTGCCTGCCAGATGGCCGAAATACCCCGGTCAGCCCCCATGCCGCAGCCTTTATTAACCGTTTGCTAACCATACACCCGGCAAGAATTGCCCAGTGGAGTCGAGTGTCGTCAGCCGCGTAGAACGGGGAATGCCCTGTGGACGCCAGTGCGGTGCCTCACTTTCGGAACGGCGGCCCTTCGGCCGCCGCGCAGACATTTGGGGCGCGCGGACGGCAGTCGCGCGGAGGGGCAGCTACCATGGTCGACGTCACCGCTGGACAGGGCGTAGGCGGCACAAACGCCGGTTTCCCCACCCTCGCCGAGATCGGCAACATCCTCAAGCGCGGCGATATCGCGCTGGCGCTCGGCGTCCTCACCATCCTGGTGGTGCTGATCCTTCCCCTGCCCGCGATCGTGCTGGACCTGTTCCTGGCGATTTCGATCACGCTCTCGATCCTGATCCTGATGACGTCGCTGTTCATCCAGGCGCCGCTGGAATTCTCCGCTTTCCCGACCGTCCTGCTGATCTCGACCATGCTGCGGCTGTCGCTGAACATGGCCTCGACCCGGCTGATCCTGTCGCACGGGCACGAGGGCACGGATGCCGCCGGTCACGTCATCGAGGCCTTCGGCAGCTTCGTGATGGGCGGCAATTTCGTCATCGGCATCATCGTCTTCGCCATCCTGATCATCGTCAACTTCGTCGTCATCACCAAGGGTTCGGGCCGCATCGCCGAAGTCGCGGCGCGCTTCCACCTCGACGCCATGCCCGGCAAGCAGATGGCGATCGACGCCGACCTCTCCGCCGGACTGATCGACGAGGCGGTCGCCAAGCAGCGGCGCAAGGATTTGGAGGACGAGAGCGGCTTCTTCGGCGCCATGGACGGTGCCTCCAAATTCGTCCGCGGCGACGCCATCGCCGGCCTCCTGATCGTCTTCATCAACGTCGTCGGCGGCATGATCATCGGCGTGGCGCAGCAGGGCCTGTCCTTTGCCGACGCCGGCCGCAGCTACACGCTGCTGACCGTCGGTGACGGCCTCGTCACCCAGGTGCCGGCGCTGATCGTTTCGACCGCGGCCGGCCTGCTGGTCTCCAAGGCCGGCGTGTCCGGCGCCGCCGACAAGGCGCTGATGAAGCAGTTCTCCGGATATCCGCAGGCGCTGGCGATGTCCGCGGCGGTCATGCTGGTGCTGGCGGCCCTGCCGGGCATCCCGACCCTCCCCTTCCTGGCGCTCGGCTCCGGCGCCGGTGCGCTCGCCTGGCACGCCCGCAACCGCAACCGGGCAACTGCCAGGGCTGAGGAAGTTGCGAAGACCGCACCTGCGCCGGGAACGCCGGGTGCAGCCGGCTCCGCTGCGGCGGAGGAGCCGATCTCCGCGGCGTTGAAGATCGACGACCTCAAGATCGAGCTCGGCTATGCCTTGCTGCCGCTGGTCAACGGTCCCGACGGCACCGATCGCCTCACCGAGCAGATCAAGGCGCTGCGCCGCTCGCTCGCGATCGAGATGGGTTTCGTGATGCCCGCCGTGCGCATCCTCGACAACGTCCAGCTCGAAGCCAACACCTACATCATCAAGATCAAGGAGGTCGACGCCGGCACCGGCAAGATCTGGCCGAGCCAGTTCATGGTCATGGACCCCGGCGGTAGCCAGGTGCAGGTGCCCGGCATCCACACCACCGAGCCGACCTTCGGCCTGCCCGCGACCTGGGTCGATGCCAGCCTCAAGGAGGAGGCCTCGCTCAAGGGCTACACCGTCGTCGACGCCGCGACCGTGCTCTCGACCCACCTCACCGAGCTGCTCAAGGCCAACATGTCGGACCTGCTCTCCTATGGCGAGGTGCAGAAGCTGCTCAAGGAGCTGCCGAAGGAGCAAGGCGAGCTGGTCAAGGACATCGTGCCGGGACAGGTCACCGTCTCCGGCATCCAGCGTGTGCTGCAGCTGCTGCTCGCCGAGCGCATCTCGATCCGCGACCTCTCGACCATCCTCGAAGGCATCGCCGACTCGCTCGCCTTCTCGCGCAATCCGGCTACCATGGTCGAGCACGTCCGCGCCCGCCTGGCACGGCAGATCTGTGCGCAGAACACCTCTTACAGCGGGTATCTGCCGCTGATCGCGCTGTCGGCGCGGTGGGAACAAGCCTTCGCCGAATCCATTATCGGCCAGGGCGAGGAGCGCAGCCTCGCGATGCAGCCCTCGAAGCTGTCGGAGTTCATGACCGGCGTGCGCGAGGCCTTCGAGCGCGCCGCCCGCGAAGGCGAGGCCCCGGTGCTGGTCACCTCTGCGGCAATTCGTCCCTTCGTGCGTTCCCTGGTCGAGCGGTTCCGGGCCCAGACGACAGTGCTGTCGCAGGCTGAAATCCACCCCAGGGCGAGACTGAAAACGGTCGGAAGCATCTGATTTGCCTTAAGAAGCCGTGTGTTTTTTGGCCACATGCAAATGGTTTTTAAGCTTTTGGCGCTTTGCCGATCCACGGTCGGGAAGGCGCCTGACAGACACATTACAGCTTTGAAATAATTGCAAAATTGCACGATCTGGAGTCGCTTTTGATCGCGACTTCTCACGTCCTGTCACGCTCTTGTGATCGCCTCTTGGGAACGAATCCTCCCAATACTAGGTTGTTGGGCACCGGAAGCATGAACCTGCCCAAACACGCAGGCGACTACTTCGGGTAGATGGCGGCAGGAGCCTTCCATGAACCACTCGATTTACAGCGCAGATCGCTCGACCCACCTCAAGATCGTGGTTGTCGCGCTCGTTGCCGGCATCGCGGTGGCGGGTCTTGGGATCACCGCGCGTACGAGTTCAGATGAAGGCCTGACCCAGACCGCTCGCGTCATGAAGGCCGGCAAGCCGATCGCTATCACCAGTTCGAACGTGTCCCTCGTTCGCTAAGGAGATTTGAGTTTCAGGAATTCACGCGGCTCTTTATCAGCCCCCCAAAGTCGCCACGTGGATATGTAGACGACCCCAACCCCAAGTCGACTACAGAAAGCGCCCGCCCCCCACGGGCGCTTTCTCATGTCCGGGGTATGCCGTCATCGTGAGCGCACGCGCGTCCAGCTCCGTCATTGCGAGGAGCTCTTGCGATGAAGCAATCCAAAACCCCTCCGCAGAGACATTCTGGATTGCTTCGCTACGCTCGCAATGACGAAGGAAAACGTACCGCAGTCACCCCCCAACGGGCACCGATACTACCGCGCCCCATAACTCGGCGGCGGCGCCTGCACGGTTGGCGCAGCTGCCGCGAACAGCTCGTCCTTGCGCCCCGAGAGCGGCGGATAGATGCGCCTGCGGTTGATGGTCTGCTTGGTTGCCTTCGCGGCGGCGCCAGTGGCGCGGACTTCGCGGTCCCACCCTTCCGTATAGAGTGCGCCCCAGCCGCCGAGATCGAGCACGGTCACGTACCAGTCGATCCGGAGCGGCAGCATCGGCAGGCCCGCGAGATCGGCGACCACATTGTGGCCGGCGAAGCGGCCCATGGGACGCGCGAACTGGCAGGACATCACGGTCGGATGCAAGCCGTCGACCACGCTCGAGGCGACGTCGCCGGCCGCGAACACGCCGCCGACATCCGCGACCCGCATCATGGGATCGACCAGAAGCCGTCCAAGGCGATCGCGTGCGTCCGGGAAGCTCGCGGCCAAAGGGCTCGCGCGCATCCCCGCACACCAGATCACCGTCCGCGTCGGAATGAACTCGCCCGAGCTCAGGCGCAGGCCGGCGGCCTCGACGGAGACGACGCGGACGCCAAGCCGTGTCTCGACGTCGAGCGAGGCCAGCGCCGTCTCGATGACGGGACGCGCATGCGCGCCGATCGTGGCGCCCACCACAGGATTGGGATCGACCAGGATAATGCGGCGGCTGCCCGTGATGCCGGCGCGCGCCAGCCTGTCGGGCATCTCGGCCGCGACCTCGATGCCGGTGAAGCCGGCGCCGACCACGACGATCGTCGAGCGCCCCGGTGCGGGCACGCTGCGTCCGAGCCAGGTGAGATGATCCTCGAGGTGCAGCGCTGCTGCATAAGTGTCGACGTCGAAAGCATGCTCGGCAAGGCCGGGAATGTCGGGACGCATCACTTCGCTGCCGAGCGCCAGCACCAGCCGGTCATAAGCCAGCGTCTCGTCGCCGCCACCCGTGACCAGCGAAATCTCGCGCCGTGCCGGATCGATGGCTTCGACCTCGCCGATCCCGTGACTGACGCCGATCGGATCGAGCAGTTGCGGCAGCGGAAGCGCGACCTCGCTGAGATCGGCCTCGTAATTGCGGACGCGGATGTTGTGATACGGATTGCGATCGATGACACGAATCTCGATGTCACCGCCGGACGCGCCGATCTCTTCGCGCTTGCGTGCGGCACCGATGGCCGCCCACAGACCTGCAAACCCGGCGCCGAGCACGACGATACGCGCCATGTCCGTTGACTGCATTTCCCAAGAGAGCGACGAGGAAGCGACGAACGATCGAGCCGTCTGACCGCGCAGAGGGATATAACTCATCCGGCCGGGCGGACCAACTGCGGTGGCACCGGCGCGCCGCACAAATTCTCGGCGCGCTCAGGCCTCGCGCAGTTCCGACGGCGTCGCGGCAAAGCGCTTGCGGAAAGCGCGGTTGAAATAGGACAGATCGGAGAAACCCGACGAATGCGCGATGTCGCTGATCTTGCGGGTCCTGGCGCGGGGATCGCCGAGCAGCTTGCGCGCCTGCAGCAGGCGCTGTTCCAGCACGAACTCGGTGAAGGTCGTTCCGGCCTGCTCGAACAGGCGCTGGGCCTGGCGCGGGCTCAGGCCGGAGCGCGTGGCAATCTCGGACAGGCAGAGATCGTTGCGGCCAAGCGCAGCCATCACGTCGGCGCGCATGAGATCGAGACGGGCCGCCGCATGACCTCGTCCGCGCGCGAGACTTGCATGCTCGGCGTCGGTGCCGAGCAGGAGGCCGACGAGATCGACCATGTGCTGCGCGGTGAGGCGCTGGCCGACGGCGTCGAGATGCGGCGCATGATGGGCGGCAAGGGAGTGGTAGCGCAAGATCGTTTCGGCGACCGCGCCGTCCGAGAGGACTTGCGACAGCTTGTCCTCGGCACGCGGGTTGATGTCGAGCAGCGCGCGGCGCGGCATGCGGATGGTGGTGAAGCGATCTTCCTCGGTGTGACCGACGGTGCCGGTGATGCCCATGTCGACGAGCACCATCTGCGCCGGCGCAAGCTCCACCGCATGGCCGTTCTGCCCGACGCGGACGAGACCCGCATGCGCCGCGATCAGGACGAGATCGTCGCTGCCGTCGGCAAGGTGGCTTTGGGTGCGTGAATATTGCGCGGAGGCGCCTTCGGGAATGGCAAGCGCGATATTGTCGACCACGCTGACCTGGAGCCGGCAATCGATGCTGTCGCCCCGGCTCGGCCCGATATCCAGGCCGCAGGCCCCGAAAGTCCGCTCGCGCCAATGTTCGAAGGCCTGGCCGTGTGGCAATCCCGCGTATTGGTGAATGAAGATGCCCGACGTTTTCGCTGCATCCATCTGATTTCTCGCCCCTCTCCGGCACCATGATTGGGGCGCCGACTGCAAATTCCGGGCATTTGACGCCGCGAAACGCGGAGAGGTTCAAATCGGGGGCGGATTTGGCAGGATTTGTCGGAAGACGACGGTGGGACGGACCGTGGCGACAGGTTTACGCACTTATAGGCCCCATGGAGCAAAGCGGAATGCAGGGCAGTGGTCCCGGATTGCGCTGCGCTCCATCCGAGCTACGACGATTACTTCTTGGCGGGCGCCTGCGGCTGTGACGGCGGCACGGTTTCGATCAGCTTGCCGGAAAACACCGGCGCCGAGGTCGGCTGGCCGTTGGGCGAACCGCCCGCCTGCTCGACGGTGACGGCGTAGGTCGCGCCGTTGACGACGTCGGCATCGTACGAACCGAGCACCGGCCGTGCGGTGAAATCGCCGGCGCCGATCACGCCGAGCGAGCGCGGACGCGGCAGCTTGTCGGAGATCAGCCAGAGCTCGAAGCTCTTGCCGGGCTCCGGTGTCGCGCCGACCTTGCGCACCGTAAAGTTCTTGGTCGCACCGTCGATGGTGAGGATGAAGGCGGGACCTCCGCCCTGGCCCTGCAACAGCGCGACATATTGCGACGATACCGGGAGCGGCGCCGGTGTCTTCACCTCGACCGTCTGGATGCGCGCTGGCGGTCGCAAGCCGCCCGGCAGCGCGTCGGGCAGGAAGATCTGAAGCGACAGCGTCACGAGCAGCGCGGCCGCGAGCGCGCCGACGGCGGATGCGATGGTGCGCCAGCGCTTCACGCGGCCCTCGAGCCGGATCACGTTGCTGTTGTCGGCAACCGGCGGCGGTGGCGCACGCACGACATCCGGGTTCGGCGCGTGGACCTGCGGCATGAAGATCGGCACGACGTCGGGTATCGCATCGGACTCAAGTCGCGCCGCGGCGGGCTGCTCCACTTCGGGAGGCTGCGGCGGCGGTTGCTGCATAGTCTCCGACGGCACCTGCGGAGGCATGGTTTCGGGCGAGGAAAACTCCGGCACGAGTGGCGGCGGTGCTGCGTCCGGCAGCGCTGGCGGATCCTGCGCAAAGCCGGTCCGCGCGAGCTCGGAACTGATGTTCTCCCACACGATCGGACGCGGCTCGATCGAGCCGACCATCTGGTTGAGGACGCCGAGGCGGAATGCCCACGCCTGCACCAGATCGGCGAACCCCTTGTCCACCGCCATCATGGTCTCGACCTGCGCGCGCTCGCCGGCGTCGAGCGTGCCGAGCGCATATTCCGCGGCGAGCGCGATATGGTCCTCCGTATAGGCCATCACTTGCGGTCCAGACCCACCCTCACCGTATGAGCTCTCATAGTCCGAATCTCATAACCCGAGACATTCGCGAATATCCAACATGCTGCGCCGAAGCCACGTCTTCACCGTGTTGACGGGCGCCGCGAATTTCTCCGCCAGTTGC
>NZ_JADPIT010000036.1:0-8432 GCF_023073035.1 Bradyrhizobium sp. 62 | reverse complement strand
GAGCCTCTGACGGTCCGGCTCGAGCCGGCCGATACATTCGAGCAGCCGTCTCAATTCCTCAGTCATCTCCCGCCGCGCCAGCGGATCGGGGCTGTCGCTTGCGACTTCCATCGCCTGCGGCTCTTCCTCGATGGAGACTTCCGTCTTCTTGCGCACGATGTCGATGGCGCGGTTGCGCGCGATCGACGCCATCCAAGTGATCGGCGACGCGAGAGCGGGATTGAACTGGCCGGCGCTGTTCCAGATCTTGACGTAGGTCTCCTGAATGACCTCCTCTGCGAGATCCTGTCGGCGCAAGATACGGAGCACGACGCCATAGAGTTTCGCGCGCGTGGCGACGTAGAGGCGCTCGAACGCGGCCTGATCGCCCTGCGCCACCGCCCCAATCAGCCCGACCAGCTCTGCTGGCGTCAGCATTCAGCCCCCCAAATGCGCAGCCCGTCGCGTTCCGCGCAGGCCCTGGCACTCCGCCACCATAGCGCGCGACAAAGCCGACCACCAAGGGGGCGCGGCGGCACACTGTGGACAGCACATGCAAAAACCCGGACCCATGGGGTCCGGGTTCTGCAAATTCTCGCAGGTCTGGCGGCTAGCGTCTCAGGCGACGGCGCCCATGCGGGCACGCATCAGGCCGATGCTGTCGAGATCGGCCTGCTCGCGGGCGTTTTCCTCGGCGCGTTCGCGGGCTTGATCGCGCTCGTCGAGGAGCTCGACCTTCTTCAGCTCCTCGAAGGCTTCGGCCAGTGCAGCCTTGGCTTCGTCGAGCTGGCCCTTCAGCTCGTCGGCCGAGCGGGTCAGGTTCTCGCGACGCTGGATGGCAGCCTTGGCATAGGTCGGATAGGCGAAGTGCGAGGGATCGTTGATCCCGGCGCGCTCCTGCTCGGTCGAGATCTCGCGTTCAAGATCGGTCGACATCCGCTGGAAGTCGGCGATCATGGTCTCGATCTGGCTGACCCGGCGGCGCTTCTCGTCGACCTGAAACTTCTTCAGGCGGATGAGGGTATCACGTGACTTCATCGACTCGTACTCCCCAGAAGTCCCTTGGCTGCAAGAAACACACACATTGGGACAACACCGGTCTCCCCACAGGCCCGACGGGGGCCAAGACCGGCTCTGCTACTCTGTGGGATGGGATGATGACGGGACAAAGTTAGCGTTCCGTTTCCAAATTGCCGAGGATTTGCGCCAACTGGCGGTAGCCGTCCGCCAGCGATGCATTTTCGTCCTTGCGTTGGCGCAGGAAGGCTTCCAGCGGCTCGTGCAGGCGGATCGCCTCGTCGACCTCGGGGCTGGAGCCGGCGCGGTAGGCGCCCAGACGGATCAATTCCTCCATGTCGGCATAGGTCGCCATCACCGTCCGCGCCTTCTGGATGGTCGGCCAGAACTGCGGGTCGGCCGATTTCGGCATGGTGCGGGAGACGGATTTGAGGATGTTGATGGCGGGGTAGCGGCCGCGCTCGGCGATCGAGCGCTGCATCACGATGTGGCCGTCAAGGATGCCGCGGACGGCATCCGCGATCGGCTCGTTATGGTCGTCGCCATCGACCAGCACCGTGAAGATCGCGGTGATGGCGCCCTCGCCCAAGCCCGGGCCGGCGCGCTCCAGAAGCTTCGGCAGCTCGGTGAACACGGTCGGCGTGTAACCCTTGGCGGTCGGCGGCTCGCCTGCGGACAGGCCGATCTCGCGCTGGGCCATGGCAAAGCGCGTCACCGAATCCATCAGGCAAAGGACGTCTTGCTCTTCGTCGCGAAAATATTCGGCGACCGCGAGCGTCAGATACGCGGCCTGGCGGCGCATCAGCGCCGGCTCGTCGGAGGTCGCGACCACGACCACGGAACGCGCAAGGCCCTCCTCGCCGAGGTCGTCCTGCAAGAATTCCTGCACCTCGCGGCCGCGTTCGCCGATCAGCCCGATGACGCTGACGGCGGCATCGACGTTGCGCGCAAGCATCGACAGCAGCACCGACTTGCCGACGCCGGAGCCTGCGAAGATGCCCATGCGCTGGCCGCGGCAGCAGGTCAGGAAGGTGTTCATCGCGCGCACGCCGAGATCGAGCGGCGCGCCGACGCGCTTGCGCGAGTGCGCCGGCGGCGGCGAATTGCGGTACGGCATCGGCGCCGGGCCCTGCGGCAGCGGCCCCTTGCCGTCGATCGGCTCACCCAGCGCATTAACGACGCGGCCAAGCCAGGCCGCGCAAGGCCGCACCTGATTTGCGGCATTGGCGATGACGGCCTTGCAGCCGCGCCGCACGCCGTCGAGGCCGGCGAACGGCATCACGACGGCGTTGTTGCCGGAGAAGCCGATCACCTCGCAGGGAATGGAACGATTGCCGCCGGTCTCGATCACGAGCCGCGCGCCGACCGACATCGCATGGATCGGGCCGGCCACCTCGACCATCAGGCCGCGCACGCCAACCACACGGCCATAAATATTGATGCCGTCAATATCGCCGATCTGTTCGGCAAGAGCCTTCATTAGAGGGCCTTCATGAGATGATCGCCTTCATAATCCGGGGCTTCGTGGCGAAAACCTTAAGTTTCGCCATATTTCTGAACGGCGCTTAACTTCGTGTTTACCCGCATCGTTAATCATTGCGTCACTGTCTTTGTGACTGAGCGTGGCTCCCCTTCAGAAGAAGGCTGAGTCGCGGGAGTCGGTTAGGCCCGTCTCTTAAAGTGGAACTTGAACGCAACCGAATAACGAAAGCTGCTTCGCACACAAGACCTTAGGGCGATTCGACGAAAATTGCATCTACAGGGCTTGCGTTCCAGAATCAGAATTTGTTAACCATTTGTTGTCAGGATCCGAATCAGTTGTTCAAAGGCGTTTTGTTGTGTGCCGCGAATGCGGCCGACCTGACGCCCAGGAGCGGCGACTATGGGGAACTGGCATGCGCGTTTTGCTGATTGAAGATGACAGCGCCGTCGCGCAGTCGATCGAGCTGATGTTGAAGTCTGAGAGCTTCAACGTCTACACGACCGATTTGGGGGAAGAAGGCGTCGATCTCGGTAAATTATACGATTACGACATTATCCTTCTCGACCTCAACCTGCCCGACATGTCCGGCTACGACGTGCTCAAGCAGCTCCGGGTCTCCAAGATCAAGACACCCATTCTGATCCTCTCCGGCCTCGCCGGCATCGAGGACAAGGTCAAGGGTCTCGGCGTCGGCGCCGACGACTACATGACCAAGCCCTTCCACAAGGACGAGCTGGTTGCCCGCATCCACGCGATCGTGCGCCGCTCCAAGGGTCATGCCCAGTCGGTCATCCAGACCGGTGACCTCGTCGTCAACCTCGACACCAAGACGGTGGAGGTCGGCGGCCAGCGCGTGCATCTGACCGGCAAGGAATACCAGATGCTGGAGCTGCTCTCGCTCCGCAAGGGCACGACCCTCACCAAGGAAATGTTCCTTAACCACCTCTATGGCGGCATGGATGAGCCCGAGCTGAAGATCATCGACGTCTTCATCTGCAAGCTCCGCAAGAAGCTCGCGAATGCCTCGGAAGGCCGCAACTTCATCGAGACCGTTTGGGGCCGCGGCTACGTGCTGCGCGAGCCGCACGAGGTCGAAGAGCGCATCCCCGCCTGATCCTGGGTTTACCCGCGAGCCCTTCGGGGCTTGCTCCTCCCAGCCTGGACCCCGCCGCGAATGGCGGGGTTTTGTTTTTTGGGGACGCGAACGCGGCCTCATCGTCCTGCCGCCCTTGAACCGCTATCCTTCCCCCGCCGACGAATGGTCGCTGCACGATGGGGGAACGATGATCCTGCAATCACTCGCCGGCCTGCCCGCCTTCCTGGTCTATTTCTGCACCGGGCTGATCACGATCGTGACGTATCTGTTCGTCTACACCCGCATCACTCCGTATAACGAATTCCAGCTGATCCGGGACAACGAGCCGGCCGCGGCGATCGCACTCGGCCTCAGCCTGCTCGGCTTCGTGGCGCCGCTGGTCAGCGCCATCGCGCATTCGGCCAATGTGCTGGATTGCCTGATTTGGGCGCTCATCGCGCTGATCGTGCAGATCATCGTGCTCTTTCTGGTGAGGGTGCCGGTGCCGAATCTGCCGGCGCGGATCGCGGCCGGCGAGCTCGCGCCCGCGATCTGGCTCGGGCTGTCCTCGCTTGCTGCGGGCCTGCTCAACGCCGCCTGCATGATCTACTGACATGGCCGACAAGCCCTCCAAACAGGAGTTCGGCAAGCGCCGGCCGGCGGCCGGACCGCCGCCTGCACAACAGCCGGTGAAGCGCTCCCGCCATGTCGCGCTGCTGGTGATGGGCACGATTGCGGTCGGCACCACCGCCTACACGCTGATGCCGCGGCACAATTGCGAGCCCTCCGCTACCGCTGCGATAGTCCCCGGCGCCACGGTCCCCGGAGCCGCGCCGGTGCAGGCGAGCACCGCCTGCAGCAGCAGAAGCAGCTCGTCGGGCGGCGGCGGCAGCTCGCGCTGGTCGTCGCGATCAAGTTTCTTCAGCAGCGACTCCTCGAACCATTCCTCGTCCGGAACGCCATCCGATTCAGGCTCCGGCGGCGTGAGCCGCGGCGGCTTCGGCTCGTTTGGCCATGGCTTCTCTGGCGGCGGCTGACCCATGCAACGCATCGTCTGCCCCGAGCGCGACGACTGGCGGCAGACCGCCGAACAATGCGGCTTCGCCTTCCACACCATCGACGGCGAGCGCTATTGGGACGAGCGCGCCTACTATGCCTTCACGCTCGACGAGATCGAGCGCGGCATCGAGACGCCGACCGGCGAGATCGACGCGATGTGCCTGGAGCTCGCCGGCCGGGTCATCGGCGACGAGCGCCATCTGCAGCGCTTGAAGATACCGGACGCGTTCTGGAGCCTGATTGCCGAGAGCTGGGCACGAGACGACCGCAGCCTCTATGGCCGGCTCGATCTGAAATTCGACGGCAAGGGACCGGCAAAGCTGCTCGAATACAACGCCGACACGCCGACCTCGATTTTCGAAGCCGCTGTGTTTCAATGGACCTGGCTCGAACAAGCGATTGAACGGCGCATCATTCCGTCGCGCGCCGACCAGTTCAACTCCATCCACGAACGGCTGATCGAAGCCTGGAAGCAGATTGCAGCTAGCCGCCATGTCCATCTCACCGGCACCACGGGCAATGAGGAGGACGCCGGCACGCTCGCTTATCTCGAAGACACAGCGCGCCAAGCCGGACTGGCGACCACGCTGCTCGACATCGAGGCGATCGGCTGGCGCAATGACGCCGGCGGCTTCGTCGATCTCGACGACCGCGATATCGGGCTCGCTTTCAAGCTCTATCCCTGGGAATGGATGTTCCACGACAGCTTCGGCGCAAAGCTCAAGGACGCATCGACACGCTGGATCGAACCGCCGTGGAAGGCGGTGCTCTCCAACAAGGGAATCCTGCCGCTGCTCTGGGAGATGTTTCCGAACCATCCCAATCTGCTGCCGGCGTTCTTCGAGGACGATCCGCGGGCAGCCGAGCTCGGCAGCTCCTATGTGCGCAAGCCACTGCTGTCGCGCGAAGGCGCCAATGTCACGCTGGTATCAGGCGGAATGCCGCTCGACGAGCAGGCAGGCCCCTACGGCGCCGAAGGATTCGTGCGGCAAGCGCTCGCGCCGCTGCCGAACTTCTCAGACTTCTATCCGGTGGTGGGAAGCTGGCTGGTCGATCACGAACCCTGCGGCCTGTCGATCCGCGAGGACGAGAGCCCGATCACCGGCAACGGCTCGCGGTTTCTGCCCCATGCGATTCTGTGAGGTGCGCTCTTCTTCCCTTCTCCCCTGGGGAAGAACGCATCTCACCGCGCCGCGGCGACCTTCAACGACGGCGGCATCAATCCGCCCATCGGGCGGCCGGAGCGCGTCGGGTTGAGCTGATAGAGACCACGACGCTCGGCGATCGGGCGGAACGCGTCGGTGATGCCGACGACGGATTCGGCGGCGCCCAACAGCAGCGTACCGTCGGCTTCCAAAACCTTCGCCATGCGCTCGAAGATCACGGCCTTGGTGTCCTGGTCGAAATAGATCAGCACATTGCGGCAGAAGATCACGTCGAACGTGCCGAGATGGGAGAAGTCCTGCAACAGATTGAGCTGACGAAACTGCACCATCGCGCGGATGTCGGCATTGAGCTGCCAGACCTCCCCCGCTTGCGTGAAGTATTTCATCAGATGCTGGATCGGCAGGCCGCGCTGCACCTCGAACTGGCTGTAGACGCCGGCCTTGGATTTCTCCAGCACCTCCTGCGACAGATCGGTGGCGACGATCTCGATGCGCCAGCCGGCGAAGGCTGCGCCCATCTCCTTCACGCACATCGCGATCGAATAGGGCTCTTGTCCCGTCGACGAGGCCGCCGACCAGATGCGCAGCGACTTGCGCGCCGCGCGCGCCCGAAGCAGCCCCGGCAGGATCGTTTCGCGCAAATGATCGAACGGGATCTTGTCCCGGTAGAAGAAGGTCTCGTTGGTGGTCATCGCCTCGACCACGTCGCTCGCAAGCCGCCCGTCGCCGTTCCTGATCTTCAGCACGAGATCGGGGATTCCGGCGAGGCTCGCCTTGCGGGCCAGCGGCAGAAGCCGGCTCTCGACCAGATACTGCTTGTCCGGCGAGAGATCGAGGCCGGAGCGCTCTTTCAGGAATTTGCGCAGATAGTCGTAGTCAACCGGCGTCACGAGCGGTCACCCGCGAACAGGCGATTGACCCGGCTGCCGATCTGGTTGAGCGGCAGGATCGCCGCGCAGATGCCGGCATTGGCCGCCGCGCCCGGCATGCCCCAGACCACGCTGGAAGCTTCGTCCTGCGCGATCACGCTACCGCCGGCGGCGACGATGTCCTTGCCGCCGCGCATGCCGTCCGAGCCCATGCCCGTCAGGATCACGGAGAGGATGGCGCCGTGCCAGATATCGATGGCGGAGGTGAACAGCGGATCGACCGCGGGCTTGCAGAAATTGACTGCGGGACCGTCGTCGAGCGCGATCGCCACGTCGGCGCCACTACGCACGACGCGCATGTGCTTGCCGCCCGGCGCAAGATAGATGCGACCCGGCTTCACCGGCTCGCCGTCGACGGCTTCGGCTGCCGGCTTGCGGCTCGTGCGTGCCAGATGCTCCGCGAGAATGGTGGTGAAGGTGGGCGGCATGTGCTGGGTGATCAGCACCGGGACGCGGTCGATCACGGGACCGAGCTCGGCGACGAGCGCCATCAGCGCCTGAGGACCGCCGGTCGATGAGCCGATCAGCAGCACCTTCGGTGCCTGGGTCGAGAACGGACGCGTGGACAGCGGCGAGGACGACGACGGCGCATGCAGGGCCGGAGCCGCCGCGGACGCGGCAGGCCGCGCGACAAGCGGTCCACGTGCAGCCGGAGCCGGGCTTGCGGGCGCGAGCGGCGGGCTCGCAACCGCGGGCTTGCGGCGCAGCCGTGCACCGAGGTGGCGGATTTTCTGGATCAGGTCGTGATGGAAGATGTCCGCAGCCGACGCCTCGCGCGTCGATTCCGGCTTCGGGATATAGTCGGCCGCGCCGAGCGACAGCGCCTTGAAACTGATCTCCGCGTTGCGGCGGGTCAGCGTCGAGGCCATGATGATGACGAGATCGCGCTTCTTCGCCAGCAGTTGCGGCAGCGCGGAGATGCCGTCGAGCTCGGGCATTTCGATATCGAGCACGGCAACGTCGGGGTTGATGCGTTCGATCTGGTTGACCGCCTCGAGCCCGGTACGCAGCGACGCCGCGACCTCCATGTCATGCTCGGCACCGATCCAGCGCGAGATCAGACCACGGATGACGACGGAGTCATCGACGACCATCACCCGCAACGGTCCGGCTTCCCGCGACGAGCCCGGGGTCGAATTACCTGCGAACGCAACACTCATTACTCACCAACTCAGACTGAAACGGTCAGTTGAAAACAAACGCCGAAGGAGCCGTTCAGCCTCCGGGCGATCGCTCAGATAAGGCCGACTTCCTGGAATTTCGCCGTCACGATGTCCTTGTCGAAAGGCTTCATGATGTACTCGTTGGCGCCCGCGTGCAGCGCGCGCGCGATATGCGCGACGTCGTTCTCGGTGGTGCAGAACACGACCTTGGGCTGGTCGCCACCAGGCATGCGCCGGAGATGGCCGAGGAACTCGTAGCCGTCCATCACCGGCATGTTCCAGTCGAGCAGGACCGCATCGGGCAAGCCGCGCTTGCAGGCCTCCAGCGCCTTCTCACCGTCCTCGGCTTCGAGGATCTGGAAGTCGAGGCCTTCCAGGATCCGGCGCGCAACCTTGCGGATGACGCTGGAATCATCAACGACGAGACAAGTTCGCATGTGAACCTCTGCTTCTCCCCCTTTTGCGGGGGCACTTCCAATTGCAGATACGTCGGCGGATGTGCCGGCGTATCAGGCCGCCATCATCTCGGGCGCGAGCTCGAGGACGCGATCGACGTCGAGG
>NZ_JADPIT010000005.1:0-3636 GCF_023073035.1 Bradyrhizobium sp. 62 | reverse complement strand
CTGGGATGGAAACAAGCAGGACTTGATTCCATTACGAAAAATACCTGAATAACTGTGCCACGGCACAGGATCAGATATTCGCCGCGTTCTCCTGATGGTCGGGCGAGTGGTGCCCGTACACGTTTTCAAGCGTCTTGACCGTCATTCCCAAGAACCCGGCAGCCTCCCAGATCGGGACGCCAGCCTGCATCATCCATGTCGCGCGGGTGTGCCGCAGCGTGTGCTTCGTGACGCCGGCCAGGTTCGCCGCCTTGATGACCTTGCGCCAAGCGCCGTGCGGATCTTCAACCTGTCGAGCGCCGGGGTGGTTCGGCCCTGTGAAGTAGCAGACCAGCTTTTCATCGCCATCAAGCCGCTTCCAGCGCTTCAGGTGCGCCATGATGCGGCGGCCTAGCCTGACCTTCGGCGCCCGTTTCTTCTTGTCCTGCGCCTTGCCCTCGGGCGTCCTCGACATCATGCCGGCATTGAAATCGATCTGTGACCAGCGCAGCGCCAGGATGACGCCCGGCCGCGACCCGGTGTAGAGCCCCGATCAGGATCATGCGGCGCAAATGCTGGTAGCGCCGCGCAGCCCATAGCAGGCGAGCAGCCTCTGATCGCGTCAGCCATCGTTCCTTCGGCGGATTGAGCCCAGGCTTCCAGAACAGCGGGATTGCGTCGAGCGGGCCATATTCGCCGTGCCAGTATTTGACGGCAGCCTTCAGAACCTTCAGGTCGCCCCAGGCGCCGGCAGCCGTCTTGGTCTTCACGTATTCCTTGCAGCTCTTGCCGCTGATGTCGGAAACGCGCTTCTCGCCCCACCACTTCAGGACGTTGGAGATGTGATAGCCGATATTGCGGGCGCTCGGCTTATCCGGCGCGACCTCGCTTCCATATGCGGCCAGCACCTCGGCAATCATGGGCGAACTCGACGGGGTAGGTCGATGCTTTTGCCCAAGGTATTGCGCGAGGAATTTTTCAGCCTTAGCGCGCTCTCCCTCGCCGCAGCCAGTGCGGACGAAACGCGTTCCGTCTCGGATGACGAATTGATCGCGCTTCTGATCGAGATAGAGTCGGGCACCTTTTGATCGACGCGGCATTGACGAACCATTTCCTTCACATCGGCGGGCGTTGTGTAGTACCGCTTTCCGATCTTATAGATCGTCAGGCGCCCGCGATCAGCCTCGGTGCGCAGGGTATACACCGAGAAACCGAAGTGGCCGGCTGCATCCTTTAGGGTGATAGTGTCGTCGTCCTGCGTCATGCCCAACCCGGCACGTAGACGTCTTCCGGGTCATCCGTCAGGACGCGTTCAACCTGACCGTTACGGTAGCCCTGATCGAGATCGATGGCTGGGCTTGAGATGTCATCCTCGGTAGCACCGAACGCGCCGCAGTCGGAGCAGGTCCATTCGGAATCCTGATCGTCGGTGATTTCGTAGACGTTCTCAGAGAAACAGAGCAGGCACTTAGGCATGGTGGTCTCCTTTCAGTTTCACTTGTTCGACGACACTGAGGATGTGGTCATAGCTGCACCGATGAACGCCGCGGCGACCTGCGGGACGATGGCATTTCCGTAGGCGCGCAGTTTTCCCATTCGGGCGGAAACCCCATTAGCCAGCAGATGAACGCCGGGTTTAATCCTCCTGGATTTCCCGTCGTGGCCGGTGACGACAGCGCCGCTTGTGCCGGTAACGCCATTCCAGTGTTCGAGCGTGTCAACTTCGCGAAGTCCGGCCCGGCCTCCGAGGCTCTCGGGGTCGCCCAGAGAGCGTGCTTCCTGATCGCTACCAGGCCAGCCGAATTCCCCGCGCCGTTGTAGCCGTCCTTCGCCGGTGCCAAGCTCGTCGGCGTGGGCCACAAACCAGAGACGGTCACGTTTATGGGGCGCGTTGACGCCGCAAGCTGGGATGATTGCCGACCCGATGGAAAAGCCTTCGCTTTCCATGTCAGCGCACACTCGATCGATCCAAAGGGATGCGCTCGCAACCTGCTCTCCAAAGACTGTTGCAGGGCGATGCTGTTGGATGAGCCTAAACCAATCGGGCCATAGGTGTCGGGGATCTTCGAATCCCCGCTGGTCGCCAGCGGCGCTGAATGGCTGGCAGGGACAACTTCCTGTCCAAGCTGACCGAGCATCCTCCCAACCGGCGAGACGGAGGGCGAGAGACCACCCACCAAGCCCCGCGAAAAAATGACACTGCCCGAATCCGGCGAGGTCGCTGGCTCGAACATCGACAATTGAACGGGTATCGACTTCGCCGGCGGCGATGTGTCCTGCGTCGATGAGGTTTCGGAGCCATTGCGCTGCATAGGGATCGATCTCGTTATAGTAAGCGGGCAAAATTCACATGCTCACTTGTTTGAGGTCTGCGAAAGTGAGGGGAAACCCCTCACAGATTCGCCACGGTGACGACGACCATCTTGAGGTCGCGGACCTTCGCCGGCTCCAGGTACTCGGTGCGGTCCTTCACCTTCTTGTCGATGACCTTGATCCGCTTCTCGTTGTGCTTTTCGAGTAGATCCTTGATATCCAACTCGAAGAACAGCTCTTGGTCGGTGGCGTCGGTCAGCTTCTCGTCTCCCTTGAAAAGCAGGCAGTCATCGAGCGGGATATTGTCGTTAGGATCAGCAACGAAAACCTGAACGACGCGGCGGGTAGTCATGGGCTTCTTCTCCTGTTGAAACTGAGCGATAGGATTTCCGAGGGCTTTGGCCGCGCCAGCTATGCCGCCGACCGGCGCTCCAAGAGCAAGCGCATTGGCAAACAGAGCATCGGCGGAATAGGTCGAGTGCGTATGAGCTGCACTCGCCATGGTCGGCATATTTGCGTTCATTTCTCCTCCTGTGTGATGTTCGTCATGAATGGTGTTCTGAAGGCAGAGTAAGAGATCGCGCGCGATCCATGGCGGCGCCGAAAGTGAATGGATAGCCGGCGAGGGCGATGCGGTAAAAGTCGTCGTCGTGGCCGAGTTCGATGCTCTTATTCCTGAGCGCCGGTCCCTTCATGCCCTTTGACTTGCACCATTGCCCTAAGAGACAACTGCCTGCCGTCGTCCAGTCGTATCTCTTGTCAGGCGGCTGCTTGCCGATCCACTCGACCAGATCCTTCACGGTGAATTCCATCTGTTCGCTCACGTCCCAGATCCTCCCACAGAAACGGGGGTGACGCGATTCAGGAAGTCGCGCAGCTCTCGCAATTCAGACGGCGGGATCTCGACGACCTGATAGCCGTCGGCATCAAGCTCAAATTGCTTTTCTTGGAATGCGAGTGTCGCCCATCCGTTCGCCGCGCCATGGCCGGCTATTTTGATGGTCAGTATTCCGTCATCAAAACAAAGAACCTCATTTCGCTTTAGCTCGCTCATGAAATTTCTCCTGATCGTTGATGCGAAGCCAATGGGCAGGAGCGGTCGTGCTGGCCAATCACGGCTCCGATGCAATCACAGTCTTCAATCTCGCCATGTGGGCGCGACAGTGGCGGAGTAGGCATGGGCTGCCATAGCGTCGGATAGATTGCGTTCGACGGATCGAAGTCATGCGGGCCGGTTTGAGCGAGCCACCAGCCATCATCCTGGATGTCGAATTCCGCTTCTGAGACGATCGTATCGTCGTGGCAAACTAGGATGCTGGTGCCGTCCTTCGGCGCCGTCTCGAT